>JAVHXV010000004.1:0-79746 GCA_031119475.1 Pedobacter sp.
ACTTTTTACTTTTTACTTTTTACTTTTTACTTTTTACTTTTTACTTTTTACTTTTAAAACTGGCTTACCCCACCGCTCACCACCAATTTCATGGCATCGGCGGCACTCATGTTGAGGGGTCTGATCTTGTCTTTGCTGACAACGAATACCTGTCCGGCGAAAGAATAGGAAAAGGGAAAGTAAACGATGGCTTCTCCTTCTAGGCCCAATTTGCCAAGGTCGCTCTGTGTAAGGAAACCGATACGTTTTAGGCCTTCATCGCCTTCTACGAGAACGGGATGGTTAAATTTCTTCTCATCGCCTACGAAAGCCTCAGTGAGGTCTTTGATGGAGGTAAAGATAAAATTGAGCAGCGGTAGCTTGTTCAGGATCTTGCGGAACCAATTGTACATCGGCTCCGTTACGAAGTTGGTCACAAAAATTCCGGCCAACAGGATGATGGCGATCACGAGCACCAATCCCAGGCCCGGAATATTCCGATTGGCCCCAGTAGCCGGATTAACGCCCAGGATGTTATTGAGGTTTAACCAACTGTCGACCGTAGTGACCGCCCATACCACAATAAAAATGCTCAGGGCAATCGGCACCACGACCAATAATCCCTTGATCAAATAATTTAGCAGTGCCTTTCCAATCCTGTTCATACAGTCAGTTTAGGTGTCCATCATCCTTGCGCTTTACGCTTTGCTCTATGCGCCCTGCGCTTTGCTTCTTGATCTTTTGTCTTTAATCTTTTGTCTTTGTTCTTTATGCTAAAGTCTTAATGCTTATCACTGGTATCAGCCTTTCTCACAAAAGTGAGTACAAAAGCGGTAATGAAGATAATTGCACATACGGTGGCTAAAGTCACCAATGTAATTAAGCCTTGAGTTGATTGAGGTCCCATAGTATTCGTTTTTATGGCAGTAAAGTTAAGTTTTTTATTCAGTTTTTGCCATGCGATGCGCAGTAAAATTCGTTAACTTCGTTGCCGACCTATGGAAGACAAACTGACTGGAACCCGGCCACATTACGAAATACTCGACGGACTGAGGGGCGTTGCGGCAATCGCCGTGGTCATTTTCCATTTTATGGAGATGGCCATAACCGATTATACCCAAAACTTTATCGCCCATGGCTTTTTGGCGGTCGATTTCTTTTTCTGTCTTTCGGGATTTGTGATCGCCTATGCGTATGATGACCGGATCAGGAACATTGGACTGGCCGCATTTTTTCGTGCCCGGCTCATCCGGCTGCATCCTTTGGTGATCTTGGGCAGCATTTTGGGCCTGTTGGCCTTCCTCTTCGATCCCTTTGGCGGCAGCCTTGCGGGTTACAGCAGTGGCAGGATCATCCTGTTGTTCATCGCTTCTATCCTGCTCATCCCTTTTCCGGTGATGGCCGAACGCGCCAATAACCTGTTCGGGCTCAATGCCCCGGCCTGGTCGCTGTTCTGGGAATACATCGCCAATATCGTTTATGCACTGGTCTTGCACCGTTTGAGCAAATGGGCACTGCTCGTGCTCGCCTTCTTCGGCGCTGTTCTCCTCGTCTATACCAGCAACCATGCAGGTGGCTCCCTGATGGGCGGATGGGGCAAGCCCAACTTTTGGGATGGTGGCGCAAGGGTTTTCTATTCCTTTTTGGCGGGCATGCTCGTCTACCGTTTCAATGGCATCATCCATTCAAGATTGGGCTTTATCGGTGTCGCTATACTTTTGGCGCTTACCTTTGTGATGCCCTTTAACCAATGGAACTGGCTCACCGAACCGCTGGTGGTCATCTTTTATTTTCCGCTGATCGTGGCTTTGGGTGCGGGAGCCAAGTTGGCCAAGAGCCTGCGTCCGCTCTGCGTGATGGCCGGCAGACTTTCCTATCCGCTGTACATGACACATTATGCGGTCATCTGGTCGTTCCTGAACTATTACAATGCGTATAAGCCGACTATGGGGCAATTGGCAGTTATTATATGTGTGGGTGTGGTGATCTTGATCAGTTTTGCCTATCTGGTGATGCGGATTTACGATACGCCAGTAAGGGCCTATCTATCCAATAAACGGAAAGGATGATGAAAAGCCAAGCCCAGAAACCTTATCTCGATAAGAAAACTGCGTTAGTCAAAGCAGAAAGCTGGTGTGCCTATCAGGAAAGATCGCAACAGGAAGTGCGCGACAAGCTGTACGAATATGGCCTGCACCAGAAAGAAGTAGAGGAACTGGTGACCGAACTGATCCTGACCAACTTTTTGAACGAGGAAAGGTTTGCCATGGCCTATGTTTCGGGCAAGGTAAAGATCAAGAAATGGGGAAAGATCAAGATCAGGCAGGGGCTGAAGCTGAAGAAAGTGCCCGATAAACTGATTCAAAAGGCCTTAAAAAGCATCGATGAGGAACTGTACTACAACAATCTTACGGCACTGGCCCTGCAAAAGGCAAAAATACTGACCGAGAAAGATCCCCTGAAAAGGAAATACAAGCTGGCTACGTTTTTAATGGGCAAGGGATTTGAGCAGGATTTGATTTTTGATGTCCTGAAAGCCAATAACTTATCTGGATAGCCTATTTTTTTGTAAAATATTTCTTGACGGAATTATAAATCTGTTTATATTTGCAGACCCAAACGGATAGGTGTTATACAAACACGATCGGTTTCGGAAACATCGGATGATGTTCACATATTGCGAAAGTAGCTCAGTTGGTAGAGCACGACCTTGCCAAGGTCGGGGTCGCGAGTTCGAATCTCGTCTTTCGCTCTAAATGCCTTCCTACCAGGAGGCATTTAATTTTAAAGGCAATTTTTGCTTTTAAGCTCAGATGGTGGTCCCGATAGCTATCGGGATGGTAGACACGAAGAAAATATCGTATATCAACACTATTCTATGCTCAGATGGTGGAACTGGTAGACACGCAGGACTTAAAATCCTGTGCCCTTTAAAGGCGTGCGGGTTCGATTCCCGCTCTGAGTACTTAAGGAAACAGTGCATAGTCGTTGTTTCCTTTTTTTATGCCTATAAAAAACTAAAAATCAAATAGATATACTTATCTGTGTATTTCAGTAAAAGTAGCCACCCACTTTTGTTCCAAACTGTCCAGCCCAATCAGGGCTTTTCTTTTTAAGGACGTTTCGTATTCAGCCGAACCTGCAGACAGCACACTCCGGATCACAAAGCTATGTACCGAGCTTTTGCTCCGCAAAAGCACCGAATCACACCCACGAAGACAGCTAAACAACAGTAACAGATATGAGGGAGACAACGAAAACAATATCTCCGATTTTTGACAGGTTTTAAGCGTCAGTATTTAGTTTTGACACCAAGGGAAGACCATGAATTCAAACCAAGCTTTCAGACTCTTAAAAAGCCTTAAAATCAGCCGATTGGACACTTTTAGGCGAAATAGAGTGGACACTTTGGAGCATCAGATGTGGCCAGTTTGCAAAAAATAGGGCGGCCACTTTTGGAAAAACCTCCACTCTAGATCTTGCGGAAGACATTTGTACTAAAATAAACATGAATATTTAATCAATTAACTTTTATTGGTCTCTTAATCTGTTCGAGTGACAAAAAACTTAGGTGGGTTTACAAACCGTAAATCATATGTAGCATTACGATTATGGTTTTAAAATTAAATTCAGCATCCAAATATGCCAGAACTCCATCTCTTTCATCTTCTAATGGAGTCGCTAGCATTCTTAAGAAATGTCTATTCCCAATTATTTACAAATTTTACACTTTTATTTACAACCCAAATTCGCCGCACGGAAAGACTCCACTTAATTTTGTTGCCATGATCTAAAAGGAAAAATAAAAAAATGTCCTAAAGATCTACGTCATTAAACTTCAAAAATTATGAAAAAAGTTATTTATTCACTGGTCCTATTGCTGGTTGTGGCAGGCGGACTGGTATTGGCCAATCGCGGAACCAAAAGTGAAACCCCTAAAAAGCCAAAGCCAAGGGTACTTACTGCTGCTGAAAAGCAAGCGGCATTAAAAAATTGGGAAGCTAGTCCTGATGGGATCAAGTACAAGCAATGGGAAGCGTCTCCCGTAGGTAAAAAAGTGTATGCCAGCGAAGCTAAGATCATGAAAAATGTGCGGGCGTTCAGCAACATGGAAGCGGTGGTCACCTCCCTTTCCCTTCCGCCAGGATCACGGTTAGGTTTCGGGGTGATGGTTAAGATCAATGGTGAAGATTTTATCCTCAGTTTCGGACTCGAAGAACCCATGGAATTTAAGCAATTGCACAGCCTAAAGGTTAATGATAGCATATTGATCAAAAGCCACGTCGTATCCCATGCGCCCAAGTATGCCTATCCAATCGTATCGGGCGATTATGTAGAACGTGATGGCAAGGTCATCTATAAACGCAAACCCCGGAAAGGGGGATGTTGAGTAAAAAATCTATCATCACGGTTATGATAAATCCGCTCTAGCGAAAAGCCTTTGCATCCTGCTTATCCCCTTCGGAGGGGGCAAGGGCGAGGAAAGAGAAAACTTCTGTTGTATCCCTGATAGATCTACCCTACTCATCCAAAAACTTTTCGATCATCGGGATCACAAAACTGGCCTGATCTGATTTGGAGCTGAGCGTAGTGATCTCTCCGATGTATTCGCCATGGATGCCGGGAATGATGGCCAAGACCGAACCGGCCAACAGGCGGTGCAGGGCCACCGCATGTTCAGGAAGGATCACATCTTGGTCGCCATTGAGAATGAAAGCCTTGGACTTAATGGATCGGAGCTGTTCATCGGGAATATCTTTAAAGTTGACCATCCTCTTGGCATCCCGGTCGTGCATCACCTGAAGTCCGGCCGGATCAGAGGCCACCTTAAGGTATGCGGTTTTCAGTTCTTGGGGCATATGATCCAAACTTGCCTGTTTCATAAAGTCCCAAAATGGTGCAGGGACACCATTCCGTTTGCTGAGCGCAGAACCCAAGACCATTCTATTCACGATGGCTGGGTGGCGGATGGCAATCTGCAGGGTGGTTGTTCCGCCATTGCTAAAGCCAAAGAAATCGGCTTTGCTGATGTTCAGTTGTGCCAATAAAGCGGCCACGTCATCTGCATCTTGTTCGAATGTAAGCTCCTTCCCCCTATCTTCGGTTCTCCCATGTGCCTGAAGTTCTACGGCGATCACTTGGCGGTGCTTGGCCAGCATGGGAATTACCCGACCAAAAGTACTGGCTATGGTAGAGCCTCCGCCATGGATGAGCACCAGCGGCTTGCCCTTTCCGTAGATTTCATAGTACATCTTCATTCCATTAACCAAAGCGAAACCGCTTTTTTGGGGTGATTGTGCTGGTAAGGTCATAGCTGATACGGTTAAGCAGATCAAAATTAATAACTTTTTCATTTAGGCTTTTTTTTGTAGGAGCAGGTTCAATTTGTTGAACATCTTGATCCAGCTCTGGTAAGCACCTGTTTCTTTTGCCTTTTCCTCAGACACCGTCTGATGGATGGTCAATTTGGTACACTGGCCTATGGATTCAAAAATAACGGTAGCCACATGTCGCTCTGGCCAATCTTCGACCTTGCCATTGGCAACCGAGCTTACGGCCTCTCCCGCTTCGTTGGACATCACCATGGTGAACACCAATTTTTCGTCTGGTATGATTTCCAGGTAAGTGCCAATAATCCAACATGGGCCATGCACCGGATCGTGGATGCAATAATGGAATTGCCCACCTCTTTTTACGGCTATTGACTTAAATTCAATACTGCAACCATCGGGCGCATACCAATGCTTGAGCTGTTCAGGGTCTGTCCATGCCTTGAACACCTTCGCCCGTGGGGCATCAAACAAATGGCTGATCAATAATTCTTTTGTATCTGACTTCATAGCTTATTTTTTGTAGCGGCCAAAAACTTGTCGAGCTTTTCAAACCGCTGGTTCCATACTTTACGTGACTGTGCGACCCAATCTGTTACCTCATCCAGCTTGGCAAGCTGCGCTTCACAGACCTGTTCGCGGCCTTTTTGGTGCATCATCACCATTCCGCATTCCTTTAAGATCTTAATGTGCTTGGCAATGGCCTGCTTGCTCATGTCGAGGTCTTCGCCAATCTGCGTGATATTTAGCGGCCCTGTAGACAATTTGTTAATAATGATCCGCCTCGTGGGATCAGCAATGGCCTGAAATACGTCTCTTCTTTCTATCATTATACAACCGAATGGTTGTCAAATATAAAGACAACCATTCAGTTGTGCAAATATTTTTATCATGTAGCAAGGCTACGCCTGCTACATGATAAAATTATCAGCGTGTGCCTGCGACATGACAGTTCAGTTACGCAATTAAACGGCTCAACAATTAACCAGTTCAACAACTAACCAGTTAACCAATTAACCAGTTAAACATTTAACCATTTAACCAAAAATCTTATCTTAGTTCCGCTATACCATGAACTACACCATCGCCCATATTGCCGAAATCATAGGCGCAAAGGCCTTCTTGCCGCAGCCAGAACAGGTCATCAGCCAACTGCTGACCGATAGCCGTACGGTGATCGATGCCGAGGGTTCTTTATTCTTTGCGCTGATGGCCCAACGCAATGGCCATGATTTTATCCCGGCGGCACATGAGAACGGGGTACGCAATTTTGTGGTATTCGACGACTCGTTTGCGACAGGCTATCCCGATTCGAATTTTCTGGTCGTGAATGATGTGCTCCAGGCCTTGCAATCGCTCGCCGCATTTAACAGGAAACAACACGAGCTTAAAGTCATCGGCATTACGGGCAGCAATGGCAAGACCATTGTAAAAGAGTGGCTCTATCAGCTGTTGGCTAGCGATTTTAACATTGTCCGCAGTCCAAAGAGCTTTAACTCACAGATCGGCGTACCACTTTCCATATGGCAGATCAACGAGAACCATGAACTCGGTATTTTTGAGGCTGGTATTTCTACACGCGAAGAAATGGTTCCCTTGGCCAATATCATTGCCCCAACCATCGGCATCCTTACCAACATTAACGAGGCCCATGCCGAAGGCTTTGATAGCAAAACTGAAAAACTACGTGAGAAATTAAAGCTGTTCGAGGGAGTAGACCAGTTCATCTATGCCCCAGAATACATCGCCGACCTCCCCTTTGCCGAACTTCCCGGGAAGAACAAGTTCTCGTGGAGCCTTAGCGCCCCTGCCGATCTTCATATTTCTTTCATCGAGCCCATAGAAGGCCGAAACTACATCAGGGCCACTTATCAGGAGCGGGAAATCGAATGCCTCATCCCTTTTAGCGATCAGGCTTCGGTAGAAAATGGGATCATTTGCTGGGCAACTCTATTGGCGATGGGGTATTCGCCCGAAGAGGCAGACAAACGATTGGAAAAACTATCGCCCATCAGCATGCGGCTCGAACTGATCAATGGCATCGAAAATTGCTCGGTCATTGACGATTCGTACAGTGCCGACACCTCTTCGCTGGCCATTGCACTCGATTTCCTGAACCAGCAGAACCAGCATCCCAAGAAAACCCTCATCCTCTCAGACCTCTTTGAAACCGGAAAATCGAGCGCCGTGCTCTACACAGAAATCGCCGCCCTATTGGAGCAGAAAAACGTGAACCGGCTGATCGGCATTGGTGAGCACATCAGCGAACATGAAAAGCTGTTCAACTTGGAAACAACATTCTTTGACAGCACACAGGCTTTTATCGATGCCCTACCTGGTATACATTTTGCCAACGAGACCATTTTGGTGAAAGGGGCCAGGCGATTTGGTTTCGACCGCATCAGCAAGCTGCTTACCCAGAAAATCCACGATACCGTACTCGAAATCAACCTGAATGCGCTGGCCGCCAACCTGCAGTTCTATCGTTCGAAACTGGCGCCCAAGGTAAAGGTGATGGCGATGGTCAAGGCCTTTTCTTATGGCAGTGGCAGTTTCGAGATTGCCAACCTGCTGCAATACCAAAAGGTAGATTATCTGGCGGTGGCCTATGCCGATGAAGGGATAGCACTGCGCAAAAACGGAATCAGCACACCGATTATGGTCATGAGTCCCGAGCCATCGGCCTTTGAGGCCATGATCAAGCACCAACTGGAGCCCGAGATCTATAGCAACCAGATCCTCAACAGCTTCTTGAATTTCCTGCCCGCCTATATCAAAGAATTCCCGATCCACCTTAAACTGGATACCGGCATGCACCGTTTGGGCTTTGAGGCCAAAGACCTTCCCACCCTGTTCCATACCTTAAAGGAAAACCAGCAGGTAAAGGTGGTTTCTGTATTCACCCATTTGGTGGCGAGCGACAATGCCCTGCACGACGAATTTACCGCAACCCAATTGTCTACTTTTGAGGCACTGTACCAACCCATTTCCCAAATGTTTGATGAAAAGCCACTAAGGCATGTGCTCAACACCTCCGGCATCAGCCGATGGCCCCAGGCGCAGTTTGACATGGTAAGGATCGGTATCGGCCTCTATGGCTTCGACGGCGCCCTGACAGCCAATAAGGGTCTCCAAACGGTAGCGGTACTAAAAACTACCATTACCCAGATCAAGAACCTAGCACCCGGAGAAACTGTTGGCTACAACCGAAACGGCCTAATGCCGAACGGCGGAAGTATCGCCACCGTAAAAATCGGTTATGCCGACGGCTACAGCAGGAGCTTTGGCAACGGTGTGGGCCAGATGGTGATCAATGGACAGCTCGTGCCCACCATCGGATCGATCTGTATGGACATGTGCATGTTGGATGTAAGCGGGCTTAAGGTTAATGTGGGCGATGAAGTCATTGTTTTTGATGCCACACATACGATCGTTACACTGGCCGAGCAGATCGGCACCATCCCCTATGAGATACTGACCAATATTTCGCAGAGGGTTAAACGGGTTTATTATTATGAATAACGCTATCGATGATCACCACCTTAGAGACCTTAGTTTGAAACATTAAGGTAAATAAGTTCATTAAGTATAGGCAACTTCCTTTGTGTCTTTGTTGTTATCACCTTAGAGACCTTAGTTTGAACCGTTGAGGTAGATAATTAAATATATACAACTTCCTTTGTGTCCTTTGTGCCTTTGTGGTTATCACCTTTGGCACCTTTGTTTGAAACATTAAGATAGTTAAGTTCATTAAATTAGACAACTTCCTTTGTGTCCTTTGTGCCTTTGTGGTTATCACCTTAGAGACTTTAGTTTGAACCATTAAGGTAGATAATTAAATATATACAACATCCTTTGTGTCCTTTGTGCCTTTGTGGTTATCACCTTAGAGACCTTAATTTGAACCATTAAGGTCAATAAGTCCATTAAGCGTAGATAACTTCACTTGTTCCTTTGTGGTTATAAACACCTAAGGCTCCTAAGGTGTTAATCAACAAAACTATTCTCAGATAATTAAAACAATTGTATGGTAATTGTTATTGTATAGCCACAAGTTGTTAACCCCCCCGAAATGGCGATCATTGAGCATGGATTTGAGCTGGACAAGGCACTGAACATCAGCTTTGTCTATGATGTAGATAAAAAAAACCTTGATTATATTGATCAAAGTCTATTGGATCTGATTGGGCAGCACCGTGCGCAATTGACTTACAATGCAGTGATGGCGCTACTCCACCCCGAAGAGCTCAGCTACGTCAGGAAAAAATTACAGCAGCTCCATGATGGCCATTTTTCAGGAAGCATCTGCTTCAGGCTCAATGCACCCGATGGAGAGCGATGGATGAGGCTTACCCCTTTTGTATTCCAAACCGCAAATACCAAGTATATTGCCGGCAATGCAGACGATGTCACTGCAGAATTCAACAACCGCTATGCGATCGAAAAATACGCCAACAAGAAGAATTCGACCCTTAATATCATTGCACACGATCTACGGGGGCCTCTGGGCATCGCCAGGAGCATTAGTGGTGTACTGGCCAAAAAGCTGGATGATCAGGTTGCCGTAGATCAGATCGGCTATGTATCTACCATCCTCAAACAATCAATAGATATGATCACTGGGCTGGTAGAACGCGAATTTACGGATACCGTGCACGTAGAGCTCGTTAAAAAACGCATGGACATTGTGGCCAAGACCAAAGAATATGTAGAGGAATATGTGATTGCTGCGAACACCCTAAAAAGAAAATTCAGCTTTTCACCTTCATCGAATGAAATCTACCTTGAACTGGACGAGGCCAAAGTGATGCAGATCTATAACAACCTGTTCACCAATGCCCTCAAATTTACAAAAGAAGGGGACCGGATCGAATTGGTCATAACAGACCAGAAAGACAGTGTCCTGATCAGGTTTTCAGATACTGGGATCGGCATTCCTGCCCAATCGTTGCCCATCTTATTTGACAAGTTTACGGATGCAAGGAGATCGGGGCTTAATGGAGAGCCATCGGTTGGCGTTGGCCTTTCCATCGTGAAAACAATTGTAGATTGGCATGATGGGCACATCCAAGTTGAAAGCGTGGAAGGCAAAGGGACAACCTTTCTGATTGAAATACCTAAAAAACATAGTGATTAAATTGGCGTATAATTCGCATAAATATTCATAAATTGACTAGCTTGACGATCTAGCTGCAACACCAACGAATGGGAAACATTAACGATATCGAAAAAAGACTTGCCGAACTAGAAAAAGAGAACGAGGCCCTTCGGATCCGCAATGAAGCACTGACGTTGGAAAATAACCTGGGCAGCGAGCGAATTTTTAAGTCCATTGCCCTGAATATCCCAAAATCGCTGATCATTGTTTTCGACAAGAACCAGCGCATGGTCATGATCGAGGGCGAACTGATGCAGCGCTTGGGCTTTGACAGCTCTATATTTATCGGAAAGCCCACTGAACAGCTTACCTATTCTGCGCCATATGAAACGACGGCAGACCTCTATAACAGAGTATTGCAGGGCGAAAAATTTACCATAGAGCGCAGATCGGATGCCGGTCAAGACTACATTGTCCACTTTGTGCCCCTGACCAATGATGAACAGGTAGTAGAAGGTGGGCTGATGATTGCGCTTGATGTTTCAGACGTGAAGATTGCGGAAGAGAAGAGTGCAAAGCTGGCAGCGATCATCGAATCGACAGATGATGCGATCGTGAGCAAGACCCTGGAGAGTATCATTACGAGCTGGAACCCATCAGCAGAGCGGACATTTGGCTATACTGCTGAAGAAATGATCGGTGAGTCGATCCTAAAGATTATTCCAGACGACCGAAAACACGAGGAGACGATTATCCTTTCGCGCCTAAAAAATGGCGAACGGGTAGAACATTTTGAAACGGTCAGGCAAAGGAAAGATGGCGGACTGATCGATGTTTCCCTCTCCATCTCCCCTATCTTAGATGAAAAAGGTACGATTATCGGCCTTTCCAAAATCGCGCGCGACATTACCGAACGGAAGCAGGAACAACAGCGCAAGAATGACTTCGTTGCCATTGTAAGCCACGAGCTTAAAACCCCATTAACTTCCATTACGGGCTACATCCAGCTGCTGCTGGCCAAGGCACGTAAAGAAGGCAATGATGGCAACCTGAACATTCTGGTACGGGCCGAAAGCCAGGCCAAAAGAATGGCCATCATGATCCAGGATTTTCTGGACCTGGCCAAAATGGAAGAAGGAAAGCTCGTCATGAAGTTTGAACCCTTCGAACTCAGGCCGCTTATTAATGATATTATTGCTGATCCACAATTTGATAGTCCTTACCATCCCCTATCGATTGAAGTACCGGAGGGCATTCACCTTAATGGCGATCGCCTAAAGATTGGGCAGGTGCTGATCAACCTGCTCGGCAATGCGATCAAATATTCGCCCGATGGCGGAAAGATAACCATTAGCGCAAAGGTGGAAAACCATCAGGTGAATATTGCGGTGAGCGATGAAGGCGTTGGTGTGAGTCCCTTGCACCAAAAAAGACTGTTCGACCGTTTCTATCGGGTAAACGATGACCGAATCAAATCTGTATCAGGCTTTGGACTGGGGCTCTATCTGGTTTCCGAGATCTTGCGCTACCACGATAGCCACATCCAGATCCAAAGCGAAGAAGGCGTTGGATCGACGTTTTCTTTTAGCTTACCTTTGGTAGATTACCTGATTTGATGGTGTGCTGATGAGGTAATGTCTAGCAGGGCCTGAACATCTCCTAATTAACCAATTGGTAAATTAGCTAATTTGATTGCGCAGCAAGCAGCAACGCTCCAAACTTCGCCACATTTTCAGCGATTACATCTGCAGTTACGTCAGACTGGGCGACATCATCCATGGTGGCTTCGCCGGAGAGGACGAGTACGCCGAGTGCATTGGCATTGACGGCCATCTTAACATCAGTATACAATCGGTCTCCTACCATGGCAATGGCCGAAGGTTCAAGCTGATAGCGGTGTAGGATCCCATCCAACATCCTTGGATCTGGCTTGCCGATGACCATATCTGGTAATCGCTTGGTAGCGCCTTCTATACAGGCGCAGATCGATCCGCAGTCTACCAAGATTACCTTTTGGTCGGTTGGGCAAACCCAATCTGGATTGGTCGCGATGTATGGCAGTTTTTGACTGGCCCACCAGGATGCACGGCAAAGGCGTGAATAGGCCAATGTGGTATCAAAGCCTACTACCAATGCATCGGGCACATCGTTGGCATCGTCTGCCGTTGAGACAAAACCATTGGCTTCGAATTCGGCAATCATGCTTGGCGTGCCCAAGATAAATAGCTTCCTTACATCAGGATAATGTGACTTGAGGTAATCGATCGTGGCCAGTGCTGAGGTGTACATTTCTTCGCGCACGGCCGGGATACCCATTTTTTCAAGGTGCTTCAGATAATCGTTCGTATTTTTTGACGGGTTATTGGTCAGAAAGGAATAGCCGATGCCTGCCGCTTTTAAACTGGCCAGAAAGCCTGGCGTATAGGGGAAAAGCGTGCTTCCGTTATAAATAGTCCCATCCATGTCGAGGGCCACGTGTCTGATCTGTTTAAGGCGCTCCAATAATGCTGGAGTGACTGTATTCTTTATTCCGTCGTAGGTTTGGTTGTCCTGCATTTTTTCTAGTGGTTTTCTAATTCATCATATCCGTGGGCCTTGGCTTTCCACATCAGGGCAAAAACAAATACGCAGACAATGGCCATGCCGATCATCATCATAAATACATAATCCCAGGCTTTTCCCGGATTGACTTTATTGATCGAATCTACCATATAGCCTACACCAACGCCAGATACCAGTCCGCTTGCGTAGCCAAACATGCCGGTAAGCCCATTTGCAGTGGCTGCAGCCCGGTTTGTCGCCTGGTTTACGGCCGCGATCCCGATCAGTGCCTGTGGTCCATAGATAAAAAATCCGGCCATGGCCAACACCACGATCATTGCCCATTGCGGACTGTTGGCCGGCATATACAAGAAAATGGCCATAAATACGGCTACCCCGATCATGCAATACAAGCATGTGCGGTGTGCTTTTCCGGCCAGGTATTTGTCGGTCACCCATCCGGCAACGAGCATCCCCACAATCCCAAAGATTTCGAAGACTGCCACTGTCCAGCCAGCATTAGACAAGGTCATGCCGCGGGCTTCCTTTAAAAAGGTCGGTCCCCAATCCAGTACCGCAAAGCGGACCACATACACAAAGAAATTGGCTATGCCCAGGATCCAGATCCATTTGTTGCGGTAAACCGACCTGCGGATGAATGCCTTAAATTCTGCAGAAGCTTCTTTTCCTTTTTTATGTGTTTTGTGCAATTCGGGCAGGTCAACCGATGATGGCGTATCGCGGAGCGTAAGGAACAGACCGATGGAACAGGCCAGCGCAATGGCGGCGGGGATCCAAAAACACCATTTCCAGGCACCGAGATGTGAAGCAGATTCGATCACGCTCTTCATCTTCGTGGCATCGTTTACATCTACCTTCAGGTTGGCCGCAATGGCATTGACCACTTCTGGGTTTCCACTCATATTATGGCCCAAAGAGCCCATGATGTATCCTGCAAGAATGGCTACTAATGCAGCTCCGATGGAATGTGACGTATTCCAGACCGACATTTTTGTGGCCAGCTCATCTTTGGGGATCCAATGTGACAATAGCCTGGCCACCGGCGGAAAACCGCTTCCCTGCACCAGGTTGTTCAGGATCAGGAAAGTGCCAAAAATAAAGACCATGGTATTGGTAAACATGGGCCCACCTGTTTCGCCCGTAAATATGGTGCTTAGATCGGCCCCATAGCCGAAGGCGAAGTTGGCGAGTGCACACAGGAACAATCCGATCGACATGTGGTAGCGCGCATTGACCCGATCCGCAATCAGTCCGTTCAAAAACCTGGAAACGCCATACACGATGGTGATCAAGGTCATGATGATCCCGAAGCTTGTCTTTGTAATCCCGTATTCGGCAGTAAGGCCTGGAATGGCAAATGAGAAATTTTTACGCACAAAATAAAATACGGCATAGCCGACCATGGTTACGATGATGGTGCGTGTTTGCCAATATTTGAACTTTTTGATTGATGGTGCATCCATTGATGCGTAGTCTTGGTTGACTTTAGGGTCCATACTAGGGCTGGTTAAATTTGTACTTAAAAAAGCAATTTAGAATTTATATTCAAAATTTGTCTGTATGACTATGTAACGATGTTGGGTGCCAGATCCCGCCCTTACCGAAAAGTCCGTCTAGCCATTGGTCCAGGTAGCCTGTACGAACGGCAAGGTCAAGGATGGTAAATCTCCTTCTGATGTATTGGGCACGGATAAAGGTTTCGCGCAGGCGCTCCCTGGTAATGCTGATCTGTTCTGGCGCGGTGGGTGCACCTACCCGCTCCAATCTGCGTTTGGCCTCCTGATAAGGCACAATCTGCTCGGCAAGTTTATTTTTTAGGGCAGGCCAATTTTCTTTCAGCAAGGTTAGCTGCGCCCTTAATTTTTCATGGTCAATATATTTGGCTCGTGTTTCCTGCAATCCGATCTCTGGAAAATCTGTCCCTACAAAAATGGCCAGCGATTCCTGGTCCGATTGAACTGCCGAAGGCCATTGCTCCAGGCTTTTTTCGATGTCGAGCTTGGAAAAATCGGTCTTGAGCACCTGCTCATAAAACGCCGTTATGGCAATGGTGCCAATGCTCACCTGAAATCCGTGCGAAATGTGTTCTCCATGATGAAGGTGGTTCTCCATGTTCCAAAGGTGGCTGAACTGATGCTCTGCACCCGAGGCTGGCCTACTGGTTTTGTGCCATTGCATGGCAAAGCCGCCCAACATGAGGCCTTCTACCAATTTGGTAATCGCTGCCTGATCTCCTTTGCGCACGCCTTCTGGATCGGCCAATGATTCGTGCAATCCGCCCTGCACAATGCTCCAGGCCTTGTCGTCGATCGGTTCTACCTGTAACGCATGGGCCAGGATCCAATCTGCACCGGCAGTTACCTTGGCGAAAAGATCGGCGTAGCCTGATGCGGTCATCTCACTAGGCGCAGCGCAAATGATATCGGTATCGGCCAGACAAGCCTGTGGCGCCGGACAATTGAAGGTCTGCTTGGCACCATCTGCCGTAATCGAGGCACCAAAGGCCGTATATCCATCCATTGATGCTGCAGTAGCCACACAGAGGTATTGACGATTGGTGAGGTGCGATGCCAATTTGGTAAGGTCGTTTATGGTTCCAGATCCCACGGCAACCGGGATGGCCTGGTTTGTCTTTAAAAAAGTTTCGAGTTCAGCAACAAATTTGTACTCAGCGTATAGGTCGGGATCCTTAAAAATAAATGGCGACAATTGGGGAATGCCTGCATCTGCAAGGTTTTTGGCTACGGTTTCGCCAGCGATCTTGAAAGTAGTCTCATCTGCGATGACCACTGCCGTCTGCCCAGGAAACTGTTCCGTAAAGAGTTCGGCGACTTCGGCCAATAATCCTGGACCAATCCGTAGGGCACGGGTTTCACTTGCTGCTGCTAATGCTTCTTCGATTTTCGACATATATCTGGTACTATATTGTTTATGTTGCTGTAAAAGAATAGAAAGGCAATCATTGCCCACCCGATCGGCAAGTTTCGATTTGCATCGTTATATTATTCTTGCCGCTTTCAAAGAAAGGAAATCAAAACAAATAAAACAAATCGAAAGCAATTTTGTGAAAAGGTGAGAGGTGAAAAGTAGAAAGTGCAAAGTAAAAGGTAAAAGGTAAGATGTAAAAGGCAGGATGTAAAGGTAAGATGTAAAAGGTGAAATGTGAACTATGAACTACAAACCGACAACTGTTAACTGTTAACTGAGAACTGTGAACTGAGAACTGTTAACTAATAACTATCTTTAACTATAATTCAGGATATGGAACCATTAGAAAAAATTACGGTAGAGGTGATCGTTGCAGCGCCGATCGAAAAAGTGTGGGAATATTGGACATCGCCAGCGCACCTGACAAAGTGGGTATTTGCTTCGGGCGATTGGCATGCCCCCTATGCAGAAAATGAACTGATGATCGATGGCAGGTTCAAAACCAGGATGGAAGCCAAAGATGGTAGTGCGGGCTTTGATTTTGAGGGCGTTTATACCAATATAGAGCACCATCGGCTGATCGAATATAAGCTTGGCGACGAACGGGAAGTCGAAATCGAGTTCCTGGACAATGGTACGCAAGTCCACATCATCGAAACCTTCGATGCCGAAACCGTTAATCCCATCGCCATGCAAAAAAATGGCTGGCAGGCTATCCTGGATAATTTTAAGAAATACGTCGAGCGTAGTTTGTAGTTCTTAGTTGGTAGTTGTTAGTTAATTTAAGCTGTGAACTAAGAACTACCAACTATCAAACTACCTCGTTCCCCCGCCCAATGCACGGTACAGGTTTACTACAGCCTGCAATTGCTGCAGCTTGTCGTTCACGCTGCTTAGCTGCGCAGCCAATAGGCTCTGCTCGGAGGTAAGCACATCGGTGTAATTGGTTGCCGAACTGTAGCGCAACAATTCCTGTGTAAAATCTACGGCTTTGGTGAGCGAAGCAATCTGCTTTGCCCTAGTGCCCTCTTTCTCCTTAGCGGTCTGATAGGCAAATAGTGCGTTCGAAACTTCCTGCCCACTGGTGAGCAATGTTTGCTGAAAAGTGTAGAAAGCAAGCTGTTGCTGGGCCTGTGCCGTGGTGAGGCGCGCCCTGTTCTGGCCCTTTGCAAAAATTGGCTGCGTTAAGCCTCCTACCAGATTGTAGAACACGGCATTGTTAAAGAAATCTTTCAACTGCAGGCTTGACAATCCCCCAGCTGCCGTCAATGTCAGCGCAGGATAAAAATAGGTCCGTGCCACATTTGTATTTTCGAATGCGGCCCTAAAGGCAAATTCTGCAGCCTGCACATCAGGCCTATTCTGCAAGAGTTGCGCCGGAAGGCCGGTCTGAAGATTGCCGTATACCTGCTGATCAGCCAATAGTGAACGATCAATACCTGTTGGAGCAGTGCCCAATAGTACGCTCAGTGCATTTTCAGTTTCACGGATACTGCGTTTCAAATCAGGTAAGGTGACCTCAGCAGCATACAAATTGGCTTCGGCCTGTACCACGGCCGCACCATTCACTACCGCACCTTCCTTTAAAGCTTTCATGGTCGACACATTCTTGGTACGTGCATCAATGGTCTTCAAGGTAATAGCATATTGCTGATCGAGTGCCAGCAGGTTATAATAGGCATTGGCAATATTGGCTATCAGCTGGGTTTGTACCGCTCTTTTTGCAGCATCGCTCTGCAATAACGAGGCATAGGCCGATCTTTTGGCACTACTGAGTTTTCCCCAGATATCTGCTTCCCAGCTGGTACCGAGCTGTGCACGGTAGGTCTGGGTTTCCAGATTGATGGTTCCTGCCGGAAAATTTACCGCTCGGGCCGATTGTTTGGCATCCGTAACCGAAACATCGGCCTGTAGGCTTGGCAAAAGGGCCAATCTACTCTGTTGTAGTCCAGCCTCTGCAATCTTGATTCTTTCGATAGCCTGCCTAAGGTCGAGGTTCTCAACAATGCCACGCTCAATCAGTGCCTGCAATTTCACATCGGTAAACAGGTTTCTCCAGGGCATTTGGGCCAGACTGGCGCTATCAGTTGCGGTCTGTCCACGGTAGAGGTCGTCTGTTTTTACGGCCGGTGTAGCATATTTTTTGGTCACACAGGCATTTAGGCATGCAGCGATCAGCAGCACGGTCAGATATTTGGGAGCCCTAGTTAGGGTATTGTGATAAGGGTTGAGTTTCATGGTTTCAAAAATTAGTGTTCGCGTTCATCAACTGCCGGAAAGTCCAATTCGCCCTGCTCGCCATCAATTCCTTCGTAAAAAGGCGATTTGCTGCTCACTTTTTCCTGTAAGGTCTGGAAGATGATAAAGAGTGCAGGGATCACGAAAATCCCGAAAATCGTTCCGATCAACATCCCACCAACGGCACCTGTACCAATTGATTTGTTTCCTGCCGCTCCTACTCCAGTAGAGAGCATCAAAGGCAATAGGCCTAGGATAAAGGCAAAGGAGGTCATTAAGATTGGGCGTAGACGTGCGGTTGCACCTTCAATGGCCGCACTGACGATGTTCATCCCCTTCCTTCTTCGGTCTAGGGCATACTCTACAATCAGGATGGCATTTTTGGCCAATAGGCCAACGAGCATGATCAAGGTAATCTGGGTGTAGATGTTATTGTCTACCTTAAAGATCTTATCAAAAATAAATACGCCCGCAAGTCCGATCGGCAACGAAATCAGTACCGATAAAGGCAAAATATAGCTTTCATATTGCGCACAGAGCAGGAAATATACAAAAACCACGCAGAGCAGGAAAATAAAGATGGTCTGGCTGCCGCTATTCATCTCCTCACGGGATAGGCCTGAAAACTCATATCCATACCCTTGCGGCAAGTGGATGGCCGCTTCTTCCTGCACCGCTTTTAGCGCATCACCAGAACTAAACCCAGGTTTTGGCGCTCCGGTAACCGAAATTGAGGTATAGAGGTTAAAACGTGAAATGGCTTGTGGTCCATATACTTTCTCGAGGTTGATAAATTCACTCACAGGTGCCATGCTTCCATTTGCCGTCCTCACATAGATGCTGGTGAGGGATTGCTGGTTGGCACGATAAGGTGCATCGGCCTGGTACATCACCCGATATTGTTTTCCGAATTTATTGAAGTTTGAGGCATAAACCCCTCCGAAATAGCCCTGTAGCACACTCAGTACATCATTAACGGTTAATCCGGCCTGTTTGATCTTGGCTACGTTTACATCGATCTGGTATTGCGGGAAGTTGGGGTTGAAAGAGGTAAAGGCATTCAAGATTTCTGGACGTTTGCCCAATGCGGCCAAAAAGCCCTGTGCTATGTCGTTGAATTTACGGATATCGCCACCCGTCCTGTCCTGCAATTGGAATTCGAAACCACCGCTGGTACCAAATCCCTGAATGGTGGGTGGCGCAAAAAAGATGATCTTGGCGCCTTTGATACCTGCTGTTTTGGCGAAAAGCTCACCGATGATCGTCTTCACATCACGTTCTCGCTCGTTCCAGGGTTTTAAGCGTGTGATCACCATCCCATAAGAACTTCCCGAACCACTGATCATACTTCTTCCAGTAATCCGCAAGGTATTTTTTGCTTCAGGGATCTTGCGCACAATGCTATCGATTCTTTCAAGCACGAGCGCAGTGGCTTCCTGTGATGTTCCCGGAGGAAGTGAAATATCAGACATGATGGTACCCAAATCTTCGTTAGGCACAAATCCTTTTGGGGTCGTCTTCATCGTCCATACCAAGATGACGGCGAAAATGGCAATACCAAGACCAGCCATCCACTTTTTCCTCGAAAGGAAACTTACACTGCGTTGGTAACGGCTGGTCATCCTGTCGAAACTGGCATTGAAGCCCGCATAAAATCGCTGCATGAAGTTTTTAGGTGCGCCATGTTCATCGTGGTGTGGCTTGAGGAACAGCGCGCAAAGTGCAGGACTCAAAGTCAATGCATTTACGGCCGAAAGCACGATGGCGATGGCCAAGGTCAGTCCGAACTGCTTGTAGAATACCCCTGATGAGCCTTCGATAAAGCTCACCGGTATAAATACGGCGGCCATCACCAATGTAATCGAAATGATGGCGCCACTGATGTCGTCCATGGCATCTACAGTAGCCTTACGGGCCGATTTGTAGCCATGGTCGAGCTTGGCATGTACCGCTTCGACGACCACGATCGCATCATCTACCACAATACCGATGGCCAAGACCAGCGCGAATAGGGTTAACAAGTTGATGGTAAAACCAAAGAGGCTCAAGAAGAAGAATGTTCCGATGATCGCAACGGGCACACTGATCGCAGGGATCAAGGTCGAGCGGAAATCCTGCAAGAAGATGAACACCACGATAAATACGAGGATAAAGGCTTCGATCAGCGTATGCAAAACTTTTTCGATGGATGCATCCAAGAAATCGTTCACATTGATCAGCGTGGTGTAATGCACCCCTTTCGGGAAAGATCCTTTGGCCTGATCTAAAGCTTTGATCGCATTTTCGATTACTTCCTTTGCATTTGAACCCGCCGTCTGGTTGATGGCGATACCCAAAGCCGGTTTCCCATCAAACTTAACCGAACTGGCATAGCTCTGTGCGCCCAATTCAATCCTGGCCACATCTTTTAGGCGAAGGACCTGTCCACCACTGCCCGTCCTGATAATGATGTTGCTGAATTCTGTTTCATCTTTTAAACGGCCTGTGTATTTGAGCGTATATTGGAAAGCCTGGTCGCCCTGCTCACCGAATTGACCCGGTGCAGCTTCGATGTTCTGTTCTGCTAGGGCTGCACTGATATCGTTCGGGATCAGCCCGTAGGAAGCCATCACATCAGGCTTGAGCCAGATCCGCATGGTATAGTCCATTAAACCGAAAGCGCTGGCATCGCCCACCCCATTGATCCTTTTGATCTGGGGGATGATGTTGATGTTCGCATAGTTCTGGAGAAATTTCTGGTCATAGGCCGGATCATCGCTATAGATACCAAAGATGAGCACGTTACTGGCCTGTCTTTTAGCGGTGATGACGCCGGATCGGGTAACCTCTGCTGGAAGAAGGCTGGATGCGCGTGCCACACGGTTCTGTACGTTTACCGCAGCCAAGTCTGGGTTGGTGCCCAGCTTAAAGTTAACGGTAATGGTTGCGGTACCATCATTACTGGCAGAGGAGGTCATATAGGTCATGTTCTCCACGCCATTGATCTGTTCCTCAAGCGGTACGACCACGCTGTTCATGACCACGTCTGCGTTGGCACCCTGATACGAAGCCGTCACCTGTACGGTTGGTGGGGCAATTTCTGGATATTGGGAAACTGGAAGCGTGATCAGACCCAATATACCGAGGATGACGATGATAACTGAAATCACCGTAGAGAGTACGGGTCTTTCTATAAATTTTTTAAACATAAATTCTGATTGACAATTTCGGATGGACGATTTTCGGTGCGATAGTTCCCCTTATTTCTTGATTTCGGCATATACCGAATCTGCATTGAGTTCTTCTGGCTTGATCTTGGTACCATCCTTCAGCGATTGGAAGCCTTCGAGCACAACCTTATCGCCCATCTTCAGACCTTTGGTCACGACATAGAATTTGCCCTTGGTAAGTTCCATCACTTCGATTGGTGTACTGATGGCCTTCGCCGAGTCGCCAAGCAGATAGACAAATTTTTTGCCCTGCAGGTCTGTCGTCGATTTTTGTGGGATCAAGATCACGTTATTGAGGTGCTGTGGAATGCGTACCGATGCACTTGCACCGCTTTTCAGCAATGCTGTAGGATTGGGAAAAGTTGCCCTTAGACTTGCCGAACCTGTATTGGTATTGATTTGTCCGTTGATCGATTCGATCTTACCGTTTTGCGCATAGATGGTACCGTCGGCCAGCACGAGGCTTACCGGTGGGATATTCTTCATCTGTGCAGCCAATGTACTGCCCTTATAGGTATTGGCAAAATCAAGCAGTTGCTTTTCATTTAAAGAAAAATAAGCATAAACTTTAGAAATATTGGATACCGTTGTCAGCGGTTGCGCACTGTTGCCACTTACCAAACTTCCGGTCTTGAACGGAATGCTGCCTACAATCCCATCTGCGGGACTGGTAATTGAGGTATAGCCCAGGTTTACACGGGCGTTGACCAGTTCGGCCTTAGCCTGTGCCAGTGCGGCCTTTCGGCTCTGGAGCGTAAGCATAGCTGCATCCAATTCATATTTGCTGATGATATCTTTTGCCACGAGGGGCTTTGTTTTATTGACCTGGAGCTGCGCTGCGCTGACATTGGCCTCAGCACTGCTGATGGCTGCCTGGGCCGTTCTAACCTGTTGCTCATATTGCGGGGCATTGATCTTAAAGAGCAACTGGCCTTTTTTGACCGTCGCGCCTTCGTCTACATAAATGCGTTCAATAAATCCGTCAACCTTAGGACGGATATCGATATCCTGGATACCTTCGATGGTAGCCGGATAATCGCTTTCAAGCGTTGCAGATTGCGATTGGACCGTAAATACAGGATAAGGCTGGGGTGCCGCAGCAGCAGTTGCCGCCATTTCTGCTTTTTTGGCCGCATCGCCACCACAGGCGGCAAGCGTAGCACTGAACAATAGGATAGCGAGTAGTCTGATTGTTGTTGTCATATGATAAGGGTTACTTTTGTGTTTCATTTTTATTGATAGATCATTTCGAAGATGAGCTGCTTCCGCTCTTTCATGAGCTTGAGGTATTCGGCATCTCCGATATTGTATAAAGATTTATTGATGCAATTGGTAATCAACGGATAGGCCATCAGGGCGAAGAGGTTCATGCAGAACTGCCTAGGGTCCATCCGCTTGATGCTGCCGCGATCCATTTCAGCTTCTATTTCTTTTAAAAAGGATTTGATCCTGTTTTTTTTCTCCTCTGGAACAGGTTTGTCGCCACGGTTTAATTCTGTCACCACATACATTTCGCGGTAAGGGTATTTCATGGCCTGGTCCATAAAAACAGTGATGAGCTGTTCCAACTTTTCCTTGAAGGGAAGCGTAGCCACAAAGATCGTATCCAATAAGGCCGACATGTCTGCGCGTGCCTCTGCGGCAACCTGTTCAAAAAGAATATCCCTTGACCGGAAATAGTAATTGAGCAAGGTCCTGTTCACACCTGCTGCATCGGCAATATCCTGTGTGGTGGCATGCAACTTGCCTTCAGAAAAGAAGATGCGCTTGGCTGTATCCTTGATCAGCTGTTCCGTGCCTTTGTCTTTTGGAGTACTCACAATTTTGTTTAACAATTTTGTCAAAACAAATGTAAGTGACCTATCCCTAAGTCTATCCAAGCTATCCAAAATGTAGCTAATTTATGACATGGTTGTGATATTGGGCGGAGCGGAGGGCGTGGAGCGGAGGGCGTAAGGCGTTAAGTTCTGACAACCTCGCAGGTTCTTAAGAACCTGCGAGGTTTTTTGCATGAGATATAAACCAGGAAGGTTAATCTGTCAACGTTGATGACTTTTCCCGGACAAATAAAAAACATGATTCTGAAATCCGAGAGCGCATAACTAGCATCGCAGACATCCAAATCTATGATGTAGGCTATGCATTTAGTGTGCGGACTTGGACTTCTGGACTCCAACTTCGGACATCCCGACTTCCCGACTTACCGACTTTCAGACTTGTTCACCAGCTTATAAATTTGTCCACGGTTACCGGTAAGCAGCACCAGACTGCCCTTTTTTGCTTTTTGTATGGCATTGAAATTCTGTGTAGAGATATTTTGCCAAGTCAGGCCACCATCGGCAGAATAATCAGTACCCGATGAGCCGGTGGCGAAACACAACTGGGCATTGATGTATTCGACTGCCGAGCGATAGCCAAAGACGGGTTTGCTGGGCTTTGACCAGGTTTTGCCCCCATTGGATGTCAAGAGCACATTATTCGTATTTTCTTTGTCTTTTAAATAATTACCTCCAACGGCAATTCCTTTCTTTCCATTATAAAAGGCGATAGAGAACGGGCCTGTACTGCTTTCGCCTTGGATGATCGGACAATCATAGACCTTCCATTTATGGCCAAAGTTATTGGAAAAGAAAATCCTGGAGGTGGAGCCTCCAGTAGCGATCCAAGTCTTACCATCTTTGGCCGTCCTGATGGTTGTACCACTTGCGGCGAAACCAGCTTCACCTACTTTGAGTTCTTCTTTCAGGTTTTTTGAAATATCAAGCCAGGTCAATCCGCCATCTGTAGTTTTGAGCAGTTGCATCTGGTTGCGGATGGGATCTCCAAATATGATTCCTTCTTGGGGGTTCCAAAAATCCATGCCATCTAAGAAGATGGCAGAGTCTGTATTTTTATAGACTTCGCGCCAGGTTTTTCCTCCATCGATGGTCGAAAGGACATAGGCTGGAGAGCCTGCGTTCACCACAATGGCCTTAAATTTATCGAAGGCCTCGATATCCCGAAAATCCAATTTTTCATAGCCTTTGGGCTGTGTCCATTCCCAGGTCTTTCCACCATCGAGGGTTTTGCCAACGTATCCGTTGCTGCCGCTTACCCAGGCGATAGAATCGGTCACAACAGAAAGGCCGCGCATGCTGGTATTCCTACCTGCAGTTAATTCTTTTAACGTAAAGTTTTGCGCAAAGCTGATGACTGGCAATAATAAAAGGCTAAAGAAAAAATTTTTCATAAAGGTTATTTAACGCGTTTCCAACTTTCCGATCTTCCAATCAATGAGATGCCAATGTATCCCCTGATATTGAGCTGCCCATTGGCTTTTAAGGTAAGCTTGCAGCTGTAGGTCTTTCCGGTTTTTGGGTCGTAAATGGTTCCTTCTGACCATTCGTCTTCATCGAAAGTAAAATCTTTCAGTATTTCCAATCCCAATAAGGGGCGGGTCCTTAAACTCGCAATGGGGTTTTTGATGTCGAGTTTTGGCTTTCCCTTTTCGTCGTTGGGCTCTTTGATCCAGGCCAATTTACCAAAATACCGATCGCCCTTTTTATAGATTTCGATCTGTCCTTCGCCAGAAGGGTTGATCCATTTGCCGATGATATCATCTTTCTTTTGCGAAAAAGCGGTGTGGGTGCCAAGCACCAGCAAGCATAAAATAGTTAACTTTCTAAACATGGTATTCTGAACTAGCGTAGTTAAAGTTAGCGATTAGAAAGATAAAATGAAATCTTCCACTTTGACAAAGTTTATAGGATATCTTCCAATACTTCCACTTCGAAATCATGTTTTTCGAGCAAAGCAATTATGGTGCTTGCACACACCGACCCATTGCCATCTACGATCCGAAGGATCCGATCACAATCTTCCAGGTCGAAATTGGCTCGATAGGTTGGGCAGTTGGCATGGATCAGCTCAATAAGGTAATCTGCTTGCAGTACATCAGCTACATTTGTTTTAAAGACTTCGACCATTATCCAAAAGTTTTAGCCTTTCCTAATGTTGGCGGTCGTCAAAATTCATCATCCATTGGATGCCGAATTTATCAGTCAGCATGCCAAAGTATGCACCCCAGAACATGGTCTGCAGTGGCATCTGGATAGTTCCTCCTTCGGCCAAACCTGCAAATAGGCGATCAGCTTCGTCCCTGCTATCTGCATCTACACTGATGGACATATTGGTTCCGGTAATTACTTGAGGCATCACAGAGGGAACATCGGTGCCCATCAGTAAACTATGCTTCCCAATTGGCAGGGCTACGTGCATGATCCCTTTATGTTCTCCTTCGGGAAGCCCTTCACAAGCTCCAGGATTGTCTTCAAATCGTGATAACAGCTGAAATTCGCCGCCGAATACAGATTTGTAAAAACTGAAAGCTTCTTCAGTGTTGCCATTAAAATTTAAATAGGTGTTTAGTAAGGCCATAGTAGTAGGTGTTTAGGTGTTTAGATGTTTGGTTGGTTAGGTGGTTAGTTTGAGTTTTTAAAATACCCTTCAACAGGCTCAGGGTGACACGCTGCCTTTTGAACAGCTATGATCCTGACAGATTGCGCCTGATATTCATTAAACTCTGTTCCATGTCTTTCCCCAAAAGGCTGTCTGAAACCAGGTTGAATAAAGTCATGGGAAATTTATTTTTTCCAGTCATCTTCCATTTAACCAAGGTCTGGTCGGTTCCAACACTGTCTGCGCTCATTTCTGTTTGCCCGACGCTTTTAAATGGCCTTTCAAACCTGATCTCAATCTGTGTGCTTCGGCCCTCATCGACCCCTATGATTTCCTGCTCGCCTTTGCCCGCCTGCTTCTTCCCTTCCCATTCACATAAAAATCCGATCTGGCCATCAGTTCCGGTATATTTTATTTTGTTTGTAGGATCTTTCATTACCCAGACCGAATATTCTTCCTGATTTCGCATCAGCTTGATGTAATCAAAAACCTCTCGCTGTGGACGGTCAATGACCAATTCACGTTCAATGGAATATTCGGCTTTTGTAACCAAGGCCAGAAAAAGTAGAAATACCACGATAATGGCAATGATCAAGAGTATAGTCAATAAAATGTTCATGTCAATTTCTTTAATTTAAATGATATGATGCAGCAATGTCATTAAGATACTTTTAAAAATGCGGCAATGTTCTTTAATTGATGATGGTGTCGCTGTGCATGATAGATTACAAAATAGATAGCTTCAAACCTCGTTAAATGCCCCATGTTCGGTAGTTCCATTCCAAGGCAAAGTTGGTCGAGCTGCAAGGAAGGAATGGCTTCCATCATCGCTGTATTGATCTTATCCAATAGGGCCAAGTGTGCATCCTTGTCATAATCTCTAGCTTCAGGCAGGATGAAATCGGGCGATTTTAACTTTGAATTAAAATTAAGGAAGATTTCCTTGATGACCGGAATTTGTTGATCAAATGGCCTATCTGTATCCTTGGTTTCACCATTCAATACCTGCACAAAACCTTGGCTCGCCAAAACAATGTGCTGTACGACCTGCCCGGCTGTCCAACTGTTTTCGAATGGAACTTTATTGTACGTAGCTGCATCGAATTTGGCAACGGTTGCCATGAAACCATCAAAAGTTTCCTTAACCTCCTGTATCAATAGATCTTTGTTCATGTTTACATATAGTTAATGGGATCGTAATTTAATAATCGGCGCCACAAGGCGATCTGGCCAATACAATTGGCTTCGCGATAGGTATCGAAAGAAACCATTTCGTATATCGAAAAGCTCATGCCCGGAAAATTCAGGACCTCATCTAACTTTTCATCGCTTGCCTCCAATAATTTTGCCCTCAGCAGTGGCGAAATCTTTTCCCAATCCTGGCGATAGACGTCCAAAGATGGATAGGTTACATCAGCCTGGATGCCTTTATGATCTGCAAAAAGCTCATGCGAAGCAGATTTTAATTCCAATCCGAAGATCTGAGCCAGCTCAAACCGTTCCTGCACCAAGCTCCCTGCCAGCCAGGCAATATGGTTTGCTTTTGTATCCAAACGTTTTGAGGCATCGGCAGTCGAAATTCCTTCAATTGCACGTGGAAAATAGGTAGTATGAAGATCATAAAGGACGATCAGGCCATGCATCCTACTGCTTTTAGTTTTAATTTCCATTGTTTTCTGAATTTGTTGAGACTAAGGTACGGTTACTTCCTGTTAAATTTGACCGCCATAAATGTCAACCTTAGGGGGCAAATGCGACAAAATTTATATCTTTAGTTAACTAACTATCCTGACATGAAAAAATTGGGCGTACTCTTGACCAGAAATTATAAACTGCTGAGCGTTGCAGCAATCCTGGAAGTATTTGAAACCGTAAACCAGTATGATCGGGCGGCAGGTGATGGGGATAGCTTCGAGTTGCATTTGTTGACAAGCCATCCAAGCAGCAAAGTTCCACATCCGGTATTTCACTATCCGGTGACCAACATCCAGGATGCCAGCCCAATGGACCTGATCCTGATCCCGGCGTTTACTTCCGAGAATATAGCTGAAACCTTAAAGCAGAATGGTGGCTGCATCCCACACCTCATCCAACAATACCACAATGGTGCAAGTGTGGCTACCTTTTGTACCGGCGCCTTCCTTTTGGGAGCGAGCGGATTGCTGAATGGCCGAATTGCGACCACACACGTAGATGCCAGTCATGGTTTCGCCCATGCTTTTCCAGCGGTGAGATTAAGGCCAGATAAGACCGTAACACAAGATGGAAGGCTCTATACCAGTGGAGGTGCAACTTCCTCATTTCATTTGTTGCTGCACTTGGTACAGGAAAACTGTGGTGCAGATATGGCCATTCGGATTGCAAAAGTCTTTGCGATCGATATGGACAGGCAGAGCCAATCTTATTTCAGTACTTTCCAGCCTTCGAGGAACCACCATGACGAACTGGTGGCCAATGCACAAAAAAAGATCGAAAGCAACTATCAGGAAGCATCTACCATCGAGGAACTGATCAAAGACCTTCCCTCTAGCCGAAGAAATATTGTTAGGCGTTTTAAACAGATTACCGGCATCACACCTATCGAATACCTGCAACAGACCAGGATTGAGGCCGCCAAAAAATTACTGGAACAAACTGGTCAACAAATGACAGAGATTATCTTTAATTCTGGATACAATGACCCCAAGGCCTTTAGAAAAGTTTTCAAAAAAAGTGTCGGAATGACACCCTCACAATACCGCGAGAAGTTTCAGGTCAGGTAACTAATTTCTCTTCGTTAACCGCATGGCCTGTCCACCTCCCTGTTGCATATCGACAGATAGTATGTCTTTGTTGGTAACCACTTTAACATGCTTGACCAAAAAATTTGGATCATCCGCAGTTGCGGCCGAGTCTTCATAGATTTCAGCTTCATATTCCCCGTCAGGTAGGAAATTGAGTGAAAGCTTGATATTGCGTACTGTACTATTATTGATCGTCCCGATGTACCAGTCATTTCCCTTTCTACGGGCGATACTCAGGTAGCCATCTACCTTGGCGTCAAGAACTTTAGTTTCGTCCCAAGTAGTGGGCACCTTTTTTAAAAAGTCAAAGCCCATCTTTCCCTCATAGGCCTCAGGATAATCGGCCACCATGTTGAGATAGCTTTCCATCACTACGTACATGGCCAACATATGGGTCCGTGTGCCGATCATCATGGGCCTGATATAATGTGTCTTGAAATTTTCTGGCTTTACGGCTCTAAATCCGCCGAGATGATAATCGGCCGCGCCTGCAAGAAGTCTTGTAAATGCAATATCAAGATCATGCTCTGGACTGATACCTACTTTTCTCCATTTGTTCTGTTCGTAGTTATAGGTACCCTCACGTGTAAATTCATTTGGATAGGTACGGGAAAGCCCAGTAGGTTTGTAAGCGCCATGAAATTGTATAAACAGATGATGTGCGGCTGCCCTTTCCAATATCTCTTCCTGAATCCTGACCATTTCCTGATCATCACGGTCTAAAAAGTCTACCATCATTCCTTTTATCCCCCACTTTTCAAATTGGATAAATGCAGCTTCCAATTGTGGATACAAGGCTTTCCAATTTACCCATACATGGATGCCCACATTTTTACTTTTGGCATAATCACAGATCTGCTGCATATCCAACGAAGCAATTGTTTTGGTCACGTCGGCATAGGTACCTTGATGACCATAATTTGGCCAATCGTTAGGATACCAGGCAAATCCACCATATCCGATCACAGAATGGTATTCGATGTGATTGCGTGCGCAAAAATCGATGTAGTATTTATTGGTTTCAAAGTTGGCCCCAGGCACAAACGAAGTATCTGGCAATACGTCACCATTCCACCAATGAAAGGAAGTCTTGCCAGGCTTGAGCCAAGAGGTGTCTTTGATTTTCGATGCTTCATTTAGGCTGGTGATCATATTGCTTTCGATGAGTGTGCCTATTCGGTCGCCGATAAGCATCACCCGCCATGGTGTCTGGTGCGGTAACTGTGCTTTTACCTTAACGGCTGTCTGTCCCTGCCAGGGCGAGAGGAAAGTCTGGAGCACGCCATCTTTTTTAGAAAGGTACATACCTGCATAATCTCTCAGGTTAGCCTCCGTCACTGCCATATATACCTGATCAGGGAATTCGAACAGCGTTGGAAGATCAAGGAGCTCGCCTGCCTTCAACTGGTCAAGGGCCACTTTTTGATAAAGTCCCTCATGGCTATTGTTGTAAGTCTTGAATGAAAGTGCCCTGGTTTTAGGATTGCCCATGATACGAAATTCCGTCAGCTCATCGGTAAGGGTGTAGGACGACCAATGTTCCTGTTTAGGAAATTCATATCGAAAAGCCAATCCGTCATTGAAAGCCCTCACCATAAGGTTTATTTGTCTTCCATTTGGCCGATTTTCAATCAATGGGATGATTACCTGACGGTACTTGTGGTGCACGCTCGATGTTTTGCCCACGGGCAGCGTATAAATTTCTTCACCAGTAGAAAATTTAGCCGCTATAACCTTGAGGTTTGCACCAAAGTGGCCATTCTCCTTGAACACGAGACCTAATTTAGAATCAGAGATCAGCACCTTTTGCTTATAGCGCAGCTGATAGCTAGGTCCAGATGGACTGTGAGAGAATTTAAAGCTGACCTGGCCATTTGGCGATGTCAGTGAAACGGTCTGCTGAGATTTGGCAACAATTGGAAAAACCAGAACGGCAATTAAACAAAATCGGAGTACAATTTTCATCGGTAAACATTTATCTGATAAACATACATTTTTTTAGACCGTCATGAAAAACAATTCGCTCTCCTCTGTGTTATACCAAAAATTTAACGTGACTTTCTATGTTGCACATCAGGACTTTAGCCTTAGATCATCCTTACTTAACAAACTCAGTGAGCTGCAGATATATTTTGGAGAACACTGATCATTATCTTATCGAAACAAATAATGTTACCGAAGAAGATGCTTTGGGACATTCCGAGTGGCTGAAGGTGAGCAAAGACCTCCAAAAAATCGAAGCATTGAACCTTAGGGCTATCGATTCTTCAAGGGAGGTTGAAGAACGTTTTTTTGAGGAAGGTTACCTTAAGTTCAATGTGAATACTGGTATTTTTATTGAAAAATTTAATTCTGGACAGCATCAATATCAGTTGAAGGGCCCAGAAATTGAGCAGTTACTTTTACCAGTCCTGCAAACCTATTTCTCTAATAGTAGGGCAATACTCAACTAAATCACCAAAAATTTCCTGTTGATTTGCAATATGATAGGCAAAATGATTATTTTAGGTCATCATACCAAATCGTATAATGCCTGTTTTTGAAACCATCTATTTTCTGGAGAATTTTTATCTATATATCATTGAGGTCAAAATAAATGGTTTACCTGAAAATGCCGACGCATCAGAAAAATTCAAATGGCTGAGGATCGATAAGGAAACACTGGAAATTACCGGGCTCACCTTTCGTTCAATGGACTCTGGGGCAGAGCTGGAAGAAAGATACTTTGAGGAAGGTTTCCTAAAGTTTAATCAAGACATCGGTACGTACATCGAAAAATACAATTCCGCACAGCATCCTTTAGATAACCGCAAAGATTTTAAGGTGCCAACTTTACTTTACAATGCAATAGAAGCCTATCTGAAAGGAAATCCTTTTACGATCTAACTTCTAAACGAAGCTTCAATAGCTATTTGCGGGGAATGGAGATGTGGAAAATTGATCCTTTCCCATCGGTACTTTCGGCCCAGATTTTCCCGCCATGATCTACCACAATTTTGGAAGTGATATACAATCCCATCCCCAATCCCGGATGGGTGGTCATGACTTCCTTATTCCGATAGAATTTTTCAAAGATCAGGCCCAAGGTTTCGGGCGACATGCCTATTCCTTCATCACTGACCGACACGATAGCGAAATTATTTTCAATTTTTGTATCGACGTTGATGCTTGTTCCAGGTGGAGAGTATTTGGCGGCATTGCCCAACAGATTGGTAATCACCTGTTCCATGCGGAGCTTATCGATACTTACGTGAGTATCCGCGCCAAGATTGAGTACGATCGGGTGTGTAGCATGGGCCTGCGTCAATACGTCTACAATATCTTTCATAAATGCGTTGAAAGCCATATCTTCACGGTTATAGGTCATTGTACCATTTTCCATCTGCGAAACGTCCATGAGCTGTTGTACCAAAGTCGTCAACTTGGTCGTCTGCTGGTCAAGTTTGTCTACAATCGAATTGATCTTTGGATCAAAATTGTCATGGTTTTTGACCAGCATCTGCGTGTATGCCTTTAAAATCGTAATCGGGGTTTTGATTTCATGGCTGGCAATAGAAATAAATTCACTTTTCTTTTCGTTAATGAATTTTTCGTGCTTGATCTCCAATTCCTGTTCGGAAGTAACCTTGCTCAGGAAATTCTTTCTGTTCTTGATCTCCTCATAGGCATTTAGGGGTTCTTCTGTAAGGAAGAAAGCCTTAAGGGCAGCGATCTTAAGCGCATCCATGCGCAGGGAACGTGGAATGCCCATCGCCATTTCGATCACCGAACTGCCATCCCTGGTTTCAAAAGAAAACTCTGGCACCAGTTTTTGTGCATAGAAAAATCCTTCATCGTCTTTTTTAAGTTCGGCGATCGGCCCAAAAACAATCACAGCATTTAATGAAAAACGGGGATGCGACCCACTGATGGCCAGTTGTAGGTTGCCCATATTGGTATGATCGATCACTGTACGCGCTACTTCAGCTACCGCAGTCGCAAAGGCTGTCTGCGTAGCCACAGTAAGCCCAATTTTTTCGGCGACCTTCATTGATCGCTTATGGGCCAGCACAAGGTCCATCTCATTTTCAAGGGTAATGCTGATGATATCTGTCATTGTCATTTGTGTTTGATCACTACTACAGACATGTCGTCGGTATGGCGTGCATGGTCCTTATAGATTGCTGCTGCCAAAATAGTCGGATCACATTTTTGGATCATCGGATATTTGGCGATATCCCATCTTGTACGAATGCCATCAGAAGTCATGACAACCAGGTTATATTGATCAACTGGATACGCCTGAACATTCATCGTATTGGGTATATTATGGCCAATGATCCCATTGTACGACATGTGGTTCTTTGAGGTGTTAGGTCCGAGCCACCTGACAGCGATATTACCGATCCCGGCGGTAGTCCACTGCTTGGTCCTGACATCAAAGCACACCATGTTGGCCACCATGCCCCTTGTTTTTTTGATCGATTGGTGCAAGAAGCGCAAGGTTTCGATCAGGTCATTGTCTGGATAGACCTTAAAAGCCTTTTCGGCTTCGTTTACAGCTTTATTGGCCTCTTCACCATGCCCTAATCCATCACAAAGGATAAATTTGAACAGGTCTTTGGTCGATTTATAGATAAATCCATCACCACTTGTGGTTTCCCCAGGCTTGGAAATGACCAATGGTCTTATGGTTAACGGGGATATAGACTTAGCGGGTTCCTTAACATAGATCCTGCTGAGCAGGATTGTTCCCCAGCCTTGCAACGAATAGATATCAAAGGTATCAGATAGGCGTTTGATACTGCCCAGGCCATGTCCCATTGTATTTGAGGATGAGTAGCCATCCTGCATGATCCTGGTGGTATTGGCAATACCCGGCCCATTGTCGATGCAGATAATCTCTACATAAGGATTTCCGCCTTCATTGAAGGTGCCCAGCAATATTTCGCCATCAACGGCATATTTATGCAGGTTACTTGTGATTTCAGCTACGATCAGGTCAATTTCGGCTGCTTTTTTTTCACCAATGCCCAGTTCAATCGATGTTTTGTGGATTTCTTTTTTGATGAGCGAAAAATAACTCCTGTCACCTGCCGAAAATCTGATGTGCGTTGCGTCAACCATTGGCCCACTTTAAGATCATCACTGTTGTACCCTCTCCCACCTTGCTTTTAATGTCGAATTCATTCACTAATCTTTTTGCGCCCGGAAGGCCAAGCCCCAAGCTCCTGCCAGTAGAAAAACCATCGCGCATGGCCTGTTGGATATCGGGGATACCTGGTCCCTGATCAACAAAAGTAAGCCTAACGCCATTGTCACGCCCCCGCGAAACCACTTCAACCAAACATGTCCCCCCGTTACCATAACGGAGCATGTTCCGCAACAGTTCGCTGGCTGCCGTAATGAGTTTCGTCTGATTGACCAGGCCCATCTTGATCTTTACAGCAACCTCTTTTACACGGTTGCGGAGCAATACGACGTCCTGTTCCCTCAGCACCTGTATATTGTCCTTACTCAGCGATAGGACCATCTTCTTGGGTTTCTTCTTCGGTATCCTCGAAATCAGGGCCAATCATCCCTTTTAGGAGCGCCATGCCCTTTTCAACATCCAATGCGGTATGCACGCCCTTTAAGGGCAGGCCGAGTTCGATCAAGGTAATGGCCACTGCTGGCTGCATGCCGACGACCACTGTTTCTGCATCTAAAATCTTCGACATGCTGGCAATATTTCCAATAATACGGCCCATAAAAGAGTCGACTATTGATACGGCCGAAATATCGATCAATACGCCTTTTGCGCTGGTCTTGTTCACCATTTGAACCAGGTCGGCCTCTAAATTTAAAGCCAAACGGTCATATAGGTCAACCTGAATAGTGACCAGCAGGAAGTTCCCCATCCTTAGAATAGGAATTTTATCCATATACTTAACTTATTTTAGGTTGAATGGTCTGTTTTTTTACTTCAAGCCTCAAGCTCCTGAATGCGTAGGCCAATGCGCTGGCCAATGAAGCTTTGGTGATGATGCTGGATAGATCGATTCCCAAATGAACTACGGTCTGCGCAATTTCTGGACGTATACCGCTGATGATACATTCGGCGCCCATTAGGCGGGTTGCGCTCACCGTTTTGATCAGGTGCTGCGCCACTAATGAATCTACTGCCGGAACACCGGATATATCCAGAATAGCAATGGAAGAACCTGATTCAACGATTTCCTGCAATAGGTTTTCCATCACGATCTGCGTACGTTGGCTATCCAATGTACCAATGATCGGCAAGGCCAAAATGCCGTCCCATACGCGGATTACCGGCGTAGAGATTTCGGCAATCTCATCGGTCTGGCGCAGGATCACTTCTTCACGGCCTTTGATAAAGGTCTCGAAAGTAACAATGGCCAGCCCATCCATAATGCGGCTGATTTTTTGGCTCTCATCAAATAGGGCTTTCGCATCGTCTTTGATCTGTCCCTGTAGGATATCCAAAAGGGCCTCCTTTAACGAATAAACAAACCTGCCGGTTTCACGGGGACTAAAACCCTGCCTGGCACGCGTAATGGCAATACCACCCAAAATCTCGATCACCGGATTCCAGCTTTCGCTATCTACATCTGTAGAATTGGATGTCGTTAAATTGGCAACCAGTGAATTCACCAACTCTTCAGATTGGCTACGGAGCTCTTCATTGGTAATCAGGTCTTCGCGGAGACCTTCATCAGCCAGTTGGTTTTTCATCCAGAGTTCGAGGATGTTCTTTTTTTGTTTTTCTAACAATTTTGAAATATTAATGGGCATTTGAATGAGCAGTTTAAGTTTTTAGGTTATCCCTTTCAGACAGTAATCTGTTAATTGATGGTAAGGTACGAATGTTATTCGGCAAAGCCAAATCACATCGGTCAGGGTATTTTTTATCTGATTGTCTTTTTTTGCTACCCATTAAAAGTAAGTACGTTAACTTGTTTGATTTATTAATTGTAATATTATGGCGTGAAACCATTACATTATTTAGTGGCGATTGCATTGGTTGCGCACCTGCTGACCCTCATCTTATACCAAAATGCGGCCAGCCAGCCCGGTGGAACGGGTGCAGGCATGGTATTTATTTTTTTGTGGATGCCCGCCATCTGGATCAGCACCCTGATATCGGTATTGATTATTGGTATCGTAAAGCGGAAAAGACTGTTTTCAAAAGGTCAATCTAAATGGGTTATAATCACCTTAATTTTCTGTACGCCGCTGCCCTTGTGGATAGCCTATGGAATTACGCATCCACAACCCGATACTGCCGCAACTGGCTCAATGTATCATCCTAAAAACGGAAAGGTCTACAAAACCGAATACTGGAACTACACTTCAGGCGGCAATAACTATGTAACCAAGTATTTTGTGGCCGATTCTTTGGCCGAGATCAGCCGTGGTGAAGACGCTTTTGTAAAAGACAGCACTTGGGTCTATTTTACCAAGACCGGAGACACCCTAAAAATAGAACACTACAAAACAGGGAAATTGGTGTCAGGTAGGCAATCTGCTGATCAAACACATTAATCCAGTATCCCATTCATTTCGGTCAGGATAATCGGCTTTCCATCGGTTACCACGATGGTATGTTCGTGCTGTGCCATGTACCCGCCCTTGTTGCCAACCATGGTCCAGCCATCGTTTTGCGTTTCGGCATAAGATGAAGTGGTCGAAATAAAGGTCTCGATCGCTACGACCGAATTTTTCCTAAATCTCCGTTGGTCGAATCTATTTTTGTAATTCAGCAGTTCGTCTGGCTGTTCGTGCAGGCTTCGGCCGATGCCATGTCCGCCCAAGTTTTTGATCACGCTATACCCGCTTTTCTTGGCTTCTGTTTCCATTAAAAATCCGATATCGGCAATTTTCACACCGCCCTTGATATTGCAGAGCGTTTTGGCCAAGATCGCTTTGGAGGCATCGACCAGTTTTTGGTGATGGTTTAGGTCTTTGCCAATCACAAAAGAAGCACCATTGTCTGACCAAAATCCATTGAGTTCAGCAGAAACATCGATGTTGATGAGGTCGCCATCTTTGAGAATGGTTTTTGCCGATGGAATGCCATGACAGATTTCGTGGTTAACACTGATGCAGGTATAGCCCGGAAAGCCATAGGTAAGATAGGGAGCAGATTTAGCGCCAAATTTGGCCAACATTTCAGCGCCAAAACGATCAAGTTCCTTGGTGCTCATCCCCATCTCGGCATAGGCCATCATTTCCCTCAGGGCGTAGGCCACAGCCTCGCTGGCTTTTTGCATTCCCAATAATTCAGATTCTGTAGTGATTGACATGTGCCCTTAAGTTAAATTGATATACAAATCTAAGGCTATAAAACATAAGTGAACTCTTATTTTCCATAAAAATTAAATCACTTACCAATTGGCGCTTTTCTATACCCATTCTCTGTACTTGTGATATACCTGAATACTACCTGGCCTACATGTGCTATACCAACTGGATACCTTTTCGATACCCTAGGGGTAAACAAAGGGTATAGGATAGGTATAGAAAGGGTATGGAAAGGGTATAGAATAGGTATAGAAAGGGTATAGAAAAAGTATCGTTGGTATATGTTAAGTATATGGCAAGGGTATAACTAATTAACTGCGGCGAAGCAAATTCTTAAATGCATTTCTATATACGGGTAACCTTTTATGTCTTTGCGGTTACCATCTTAGGTGTCTATGGTGTTTAGACATGGATGCATCCATGATATTTTTTCCCTTTTAAACTAAAAAAGCCCCAGTTTACACTGAGGCTTTGTACCCGGAAGCAGATTCGAACTGCCACGCCGTTGCCAGCGCCACCCCCTCAAGATGGTGCGTCTACCAATTTCGCCACCCGGGTAAATATGGTGCAAATATAACGGAATTCTATAAATATGCGAATGCGAGGGTATTAAATTTGGAAACGGCCTGAGCTATTGAATGTTGCGATCAATCGCTCGATATCACCAACCCATCATAGGCCAACCTAATGTGGGGCGGCAATTCTTTTTCCACATCGGCATGTAGTCCCAAATTATGGCTGATGTGCGTAAAATAAGTCATTTCGGCGCCAATCTGACCAGCAAAGGCGATGGCCTCGTCGAAGGTCAGGTGTGAGATGTGCGATTGCTTCTGCAGCGCATTCACCACCAGGATTTTACTTCCCTTAATTTTTTCGATCGACTCTTCGCTAATGGTCTTCGCATCGGTGATATAGGTAAAATCGCCAATGCGGTAACCCAAAACCGGAAGCTTATGGTGCAATACCTCAATCGGCGTAATGATGGTCTGGCCGATGTTAAAGGGCTCAAGAGCAATCGTATGCAGCTTCACCTGCGGAAGCCCATGATATTTCGTGTCCTCGAAAATATAGGAAAATTCTTTTCGCAACGCTGCCTGCACCCGCTCAGTAGCATAGATATCGATCACTTTATGGAGCAGGTAATTATAGGGCCTGATGTCATCCAATCCGGCTACGTGGTCCTTATGTTCATGGGTGTAGATGATTGCATCGAGGTCGTCTACCTTAGCCCGCAGCATCTGGTAGCGAAAGTCGGGCCCACTATCGATAACAATGGTCTTGTCTCTGGTTTCTACCAATACCGAAACCCTCAAACGTTTGTTACGGGGATCGGCCGACTGACAAACGGCACACTTACACCCGATGATCGGAATGCCCTGTGAAGTTCCAGTACCTAAAAATGTTATCTTCAAAATATGCCCCAGATCAAGAATTTCAACAATTATACTTAAAATCGACCAAATTAAAAAGGGTCTGAACATTGTCCAAACCCTTTTTGCAAAATCCCGACCGCAATCGGAAAAACATTATCTAAGGTCTACCACTTCCACACCAGGATATTTTTTGGCGTCGAAGGCAAATGTGGTGGCCGGCACCTTAACATTTGGAGAAAATGTTTTTACGTTATACGTATAGGTGTTTCCATTTTTTTCAAAGATGACCACATTGGCGATCTGTTTGCTTGCCTTATCAATGCTCAAACGGATTTTAAATACATTCTTTTTGGAATCTGTTGGCGACAGGTCGATCATCTGATAAACTTTCGATCCTACCTTGCTTTCTCCTGTATACAGGTACTTAAAACCTTTTTCGTAGATGGTGAAAATTTTGGCAGGGTTGATGGCATCGCTGCTGTTGTCAACATTTGAAATCTGCACTTCTTTGTCGTTTTTAAGATAGGTCCATTGTACCTTTCCATCACTGATCAGGTCTTGGTTGGTCATGGCCACTTTGTATTTGTTCGCATTGGCCTTTACATACAAAGTTCCCTGTTGTGTTTCTTTTACCTTGGCCTGCGGGTTGTTCAGCGTAAAGGTAAAATCTGTTTTTACTACATCGTAAGAGCGGTATTTCTTACTCACGGCGGCCAAAATTTCTTTGGCTTTTGAATCTGTCTGCGCGCTTGCCGATAAGCCGAAGGCGCCGATTACTAGGGCAATGATGATCTTTTTCATTATAAGTTAGTTAATTCTGTTAACAGTTACTCAACTCAGGTTAACAGCACGTAAATCAAATTATTTGTTATTTAAGTCGTTCAAAAACTGTTCCAAAGCATACTGGTCTGGCAATAAAACTTCCCTGGCCTTACTGCCTTCGAACGGACCAACAACACCTGCGGCTTCCAATTGATCAATGATCCTACCGGCACGGTTATAGCCCAATTTCATTTTGCGCTGGATAAGCGAGGTAGATCCCTGCTGATGGGTTACGATCAGCTGTGCGGCCTCTTCAAATAACGGATCGCGGTCGTCGGGGTCGAAATCAATTTTACCGCCCTCGCCATTTTCATCAATGTATTCAGGTAACTGATAGGCTTCTGGATAACCGCGCTGGTTACCGATAAATTCCGAAACCCGATCTACTTCGGGCGTATCCACAAAAGCACACTGTAGCCTAATCAAGTCGTTACCGGTAGAAAGGAGCATGTCTCCCCTACCGATCAGCTGATCGGCTCCGCCGCTGTCCAAGATGGTCCGCGAGTCGATTTTAGACAACACCCTAAACGCCAACCTGGCAGGAAAATTGGCCTTAATGGTACCGGTAATGATATTCACCGATGGCCGTTGTGTAGCCAGCACCAGGTGGATGCCGATGGCACGTGCCAGCTGCGCCAAACGGGCGATCGGGGCCTCTACTTCCTTTCCGGCGGTCATCATCAGGTCGGCAAATTCGTCCACGATCAATACGATATACGGTAAAAAGCGATGGTTGTTATTCGGATTTAACTTCCTCTTAATAAACTTATCATTATACTCCCTTAAATTTCTCACCTGCGCGTCTTTCAACAGATCATAACGCTGGTCCATTTCTATACATAACGAATTCAGGGTGTTCACCACTTTTTTGGTATCGGTAATGATGGCATCTGCCTCGCCGGGAAGTTTGGCCAGAAAATGGCGCTCAATCTTATTGAAAAGCGTAAGTTCTACTTTTTTTGGATCGACCAGCACGAATTTCAGCTGCGCTGGATGTTTGGTGTACAACAGGGACACCAAAATGGCATTGATCCCCACAGATTTACCCTGTCCGGTTGCACCTGCTACCAACAAGTGCGGCATTTTGGCCAAGTCGGCAATGTAAACTTCGTTTGAAATGGTTTTCCCAAGGGCTATAGGAAGATCCATTGTGGTCTGCTGAAACTTCTCTGTCGCTAAAATGCTGCGCATCGATACCATTTCTGGATGAAGATTAGGTACCTCAATCCCGATTGTACCTTTGCCGGGCATCGGCGCAATGATCCTGATCCCAAGTGCCGCCAAGCTCAATGCAATATCGTCTTCCAAGTTTTTGATCTTGGAAATCCGTACACCGGGTGCTGGGATGATTTCATATAAGGTTACCGTTGGACCAATCGTTGCCTTGATCTTATCGATCTCGATATTATAGTGGTTCAGGGTTTCTACGATCTTATTTTTATTGGCCTCCAGTTCATCTGCATTGACCGAAATCTTGTTGGAACCATAATTCTCCAACAGATCGAGGTGTGGTTTTTTGTAGGATGACAGGTCGAGCGTAGGATCATAGTTTCCAAACTGCTCTACGAGTTCCTCGGCCTTTGCCTCTTCTTCGGTTTTTTCGACCGTAAAACCAGGTTCCTGTGCTACGGTTTCCAATGGAGTTGCAGCCGCTGCAGCACTTACCACAGGTGTCAGCAGCACATTGTTGCCCATCGGAAGGATGTCTTCCAGTTCCTCCTCCTCATCTTTTTCTTCGAAACGGCTGGGCGTTAGGACAATGTTCTGTTCTTTTTTGGGTTCGTTCCTAAACTTATCGTTTACATTGAATTCAACGGGCTCAGATCTGACTTCATCCTCCAACTCAATATGCTCCGGCACATCGGGTACAAATTCTTCAGTCTTGTCTCGTTTCGGTAGCTTAAAGTCGATGTTATAGGCGATGATCAGGATGGACAGGCCCAAAAAGACCAACAATCCCCCAACACCTGCCTGACCAATCTGTGCCACCAACAACTTATTGGTCCAATAACCAAATTCCCCTTCCAGAAAATGTGGGGTATCGGCAATCAGCGAATGGCCAAAGCCAAAGGCAAGTGAGATAAAGATCAAAAAGAAAAAACTATAGCCCAATACCTTTTCCGTAGAAAAAATCTTCACTTTAAAGAGCTGGCGGTAGCCGATCACAAAAAATACAAATACAAATAAAAAAGAGGCTACCCCAAACCATTTATAGATAAATTGATGGGCGAGCAGTGCGCCGACCTTTCCAAGCCAGTTCTGAACAATCGGATCGTCTACCCCACTGGCCTTGAGCTCATCCAATCCCTTGAACAGGTTGCTCCATCCGCCATTGGCATCGATAACATAGCTCTGGTCTTCCTGCCAGGTAAAAAGATAAGAGGTAAAGGCAACAAGGAAATAAATGGAAAGGATGATAAAAAATAGGCCGATGATCTTGATCAGTCTGCCATCCTGAAGATCAAAGCTGGGCAGGATTTCCGTTTTTTGCCGGGGCGGCTTAGCTGAGGGCTGCTTTTGACCAGCTCTGACAGGCTCTTCGTTCTTAAATGAATTGGATTTAAATGAATTTCCCCTTAGCGGCATTTCGTTAATGTTTTGAGCAACAAATATAAAAGATATACTGGTTTGTGCTGTATAAAATCAAATACGATTTAAAGAAATTATTTTGCATTTCAAAAGGATTAAACCATCTTGATTAAAGCTCGTCCAATGTATACTGGTTAAATAATTATATAGTTTTGTTTAGGTTGATCCTGTCCAATTAGCGTTGGACGGGATTTTTTTTTTGCAAGAAAAGCGTAGGGCGATTAGCGGATGGCGATTAGCGGATGCTGATGGCGCTGACCGCTATGCGCTTTACGCAATCACATTTTTTTTCTCTATCTTAACACGATAGTTTTAAACTTACCATTAAATGGACATTACGCATCTCGAATCATTGATCGAAAATGATCAATTGAACGAAGTCATTTCTTTACTAAGCCAGCAGCCTGCATTGGCCACGCAGCCTACCGCCCACCAGATTTCACCGATTTTATTGGCCTGTTATTATAAAAAACCTGCCATCGCAAAAGCCATAGCCGAGTTTGTACCGGAACTAAGCATTTTTGATGCCTGTGCCATCGGAAAGTTTGATGACCTGACCCTGCTTGCCTTCAAAGACCCACAAAGCATCAATTCCTTTTCCGTTGATGGGTTTACGCCCTTGGGACTGGCCTGTTATTTTGGCCATGAAGAAATTGCCCGTTTTCTGGTGCTGAAAGGTGCAGACGTAAACGTGGCCAGCAAAAATGGCTTCCATGTTTTTCCCATCCATTCTGCCGTGGCCGCCAATAATTTTAACATTACCAAAATGCTCCTAGATGCCGGGGCCTATCCAAATGTCTGTCAGAAATCTGGTGTCGCGCCCCTACATTCGGCAGCCCAGTTGGGCAATATCGAAATGATCATCCTTTTGTTGGAGCATGGTGCAGAAATAGGCCTACGTATGGAGGGCGGAAAGCTTCCAGCCGATCTGGCCGCCGAAAAGGGCTTTCATGAAATTGCCGAGATTTTGCGAGATGACGATTAAGACCTTAGAGGTAAGAGGGAAAAGGTAAGAGGGAAAATGTGAGTAGTAAGATTAAATCGTTTATTGCTAGAGAGAGTTTATCTTGTTGGATAGCGATTGGCGTTTGGCGTAATTGTTAACAACATAGAATTAATTCTTTTAACATTTCTTTCTAAATATATTCCAAAACACTACTGCGAAGCCATAGTTTCAACCTTTAAACTTTAAATTTTTGCCGAAAGCTCCGCAGGAGTTCCTTGGGAACATACCTTCGGGACAACTTTTAAGTTTAAACTTTGCAACCTTTCAACCTTCAACCTTTCAACCTTTCAACCTTTCAACCTTTCAACCTTTAACTTTGCAACCTTCAACCTTTGCCAAAGGCATGAGTGTGGGACTTTCGACTTTTTATGCCAAAGGTACCCATGAGGGGCTTTTTACTTTCGACTTTTTACTTTTTACTTTTGACTTTTAACTTCTTCAACTCAAACATCCCACACCCTTAACCTTATTTTCTTGACATAGTTTCTGATATCGAGCATCACGGCTGCCAAAAGATAGAACAGGATCGGAAAACCAACCGCTAAAAAGGAAGAATAGATAAAGAACAGACGCACCTTGCTCGTGCTCATGTTAAACTTATTGGCCAAATAGGCCGACACACCGAAGCTTTGCTGCTCAAAATAAGTGATGATCCGCTGTAGCATAATGAATTAACGTGTATCTAATATACAAATTATCATGCATTAATGTTTAGGTTCTTTTTGGTGCGGCACCTTCTTTTTTAAAATGTAGGCACCAATGCTGCATTCCAAACATTTCTTTTGGTCACAATATGCACTTTTTAACTGTATGATTGCCTGCGAAACCCCAGCGTCATCGATGTTAACGCCTGCCTTGATATATTTGGATACGATTGCATTTTTTTCATTTGGCAAGGATTCTAAAAATGCCATTGCCCGTTGTACATATTCATAATGGTCCATCTGTGTGCCATAAGAAAACAGGATCAAGCTTACGGTATTGATCAGCAGGTTGTGGATCGTGTGCTGACCAAGTTGAACGGCAACATTTTTTGCTTGGCGATGAAAATGATAATGATCCTGCCAGAATGGATGTACAGGCAGATCTGAAAATAGGCCTGCAGCCACTTGGATGGTTTCTGCCTGCAACAGACGCGAAAACAAATGTTGCGAACTGGACAGCAGCGCAGAGAATTGGGCCAATCTTAAGGTAGGAAAATTCTGCGGCCGCATCCGCATGAACTTCCAGAGCGAAACAGCGATTGGCTTCAGCCCATATTTCTTTTTTAAAAAAAGATATTCTCGTTTCAGTTGCCTGGGATAGGCTTCGCTAAATTTCTGCGACAAAAATCCGGCCTGGCCAAAAATAAGTGCCTCGATCTGGAGGGGACTATCTCCGTGTTTGGCAAAAAGCTGGTAGGGAATGGATTGTGCCAAGATTTCCATGGGAAGGGAATTGACCTTAAAACCAAAGTTTCTGGCCAAAAAATGATAAAAGACAGCATTCCAATCGCCTTTGGCCAGTTCGAGTTTTTCGGCTACGGCTTCAGTTCTTTGGACCAGCCGCTCAATGAGTACGCGCGAAAGAAAGTGACGGACCAGAAAATCATCAACCTGTCCGATCTGCCCCGCACAGGGAAAATCGGAAATGGAATGGACCAGCGCTTCAAAATGATCAAATATCACCTCAGGAAACAAGCCCTTGATCACCAGTACCGGCAGCAGGCTCCCATCTTTTCGATAGATGGGCAGGTCATCTTCATATACGACGTGCAAAATCACATTTTCATAAGCGTCATTGTGCTGATGTTGGTGCAGCATCCAATCTGAACCTTTTACATGGATCTCTATATTTCCTGCCCAAACCGTACCGTCAATTCTCAATTTGGCATTACTGAAATCGGGGCCTGCATTTTTGTTCCACACACCAATACTCATCAATTGGATGGCCTCACCGTTTGTGGTGAACAATGGACCTGAGCCAAATAGCTTGAAACGCCAGATAAAATGCAAAAATTCTTCGGGGAAATTCATCCCATAAAATAGCTATTTAAATCCCTAAAGATGAGCTTATTGCAAAATTTAACCTACGATATTCAGCATTCATTTTCTAAGAAAATCAATTTTAAATAGCCGATAATTATTTGCTCAAATCGTAAATAGAACGATTAGGTTTTGGACGTGGCAATCTCTTTCTTTTTGTAGTTGGTGATGAACACTCCGGAAATGATCAGCACGGTAGCGATCAACAGGTCGTAGGTAATGGTTTCATTGAGGATGAGCCAGCCCAAGAAGAGTGCAATAATGGTATTGAAATACGAAAGGATGGAAACTTCAGTGGCGGTTACTTTCTTGAGCGCGTAATTATAGCATACATAACCGATAATAGAGCCGAAAACCCCAAGATAAACGACTGCGCCCAAGCTTGATAGGCTCCAGCTCGATGGGTCGGCCTGCGGAGAAAAGATTAGTGCCAATATGAATTGAATAATGGCAGCAAATCCGAATTGATAGCAGAGGTCAAGGAAGATATTGGACGATTGGTGCGTATATTTTTTGATATAGATCGTGCCAGTGGCCCATCCCGTAATGGCAATGGCGATACAAGTGATGCCGCTACGATAGCCGGGATCGAAAAGGTCGCCAAATCCATCCCTGAAGATAAAAGCTACCCCTGCAAAGCCAATGAGCACACCTATAAATCCTTTTAAAGTAGGTTTCTGAAGGCCAATAACTACACTTCCAATAAATACAACGATCGGATTGAGCGCATTGAGCAGGGAAGTCAGTCCACTTGGAACGGTCTGCTCCGCTACCGTAGTCATGCCATTGGCAATGATCACCATTAAGGTCGACAACAAGATCTGCCTCCGCAACGCCGGCCAGCCAATCCATTTCAGTTCCTTTTTGCGGTATAAGACTATGATCAGGATAAGTGCAGCAATGGTTTTGCGCATGGCGGTCACAAACCAGGGCGGAATAGTGGATACCGCTACCCGGATTCCCAGATAGGTTGTGCCCCAAACAATCGCCACAGCCAAAAGTGCCCCAATAAGCCTTATATCAGGTTTGGCTTTCATAGCAGGTTGGCCTCTTCAAGGATTTTTTCCATCTCCTGTTGCAGGGCCAAAGCTTCGGCCCTCGCTTTTTCTGCAAAATCTTCTCCACTGCTAGCGTAAATAATGCTCCTTGCCGCATTCACCAACAGGCCGCAAGAGTCGTTCAGTCCATACTCGCAAACTGCGGCCAAACTTCCGCCCTGTGCACCTACACCAGGCACCAGCAAAAAGTGATCTGGTGCCAGACGGCGCACCTGTGCAAATTCTTGGGGTTTTGTAGCGCCCACCACGTACATGAGCTGGTCGCTATTTGCCCATTGTGTGGAAGTCAAAATCACCTGTTCAAATAATTTTCGGCCATCGTATTCCCTGGCCTGAAAATCTTGACTGCCTTCATTAGAGGTCAACGCGAGCATGATGACCCATTTGTCGGCATAATTGAGGAATGGTGTAACCGAATCCTTGCCCATGTACGGCGCTACCGTAATGGCATCGAAACTCATTCCCGAGCTTTTTTCATTAAAAAAAGCCTCGGCATACATGGCAGAAGTATTGCCAATGTCTCCACGTTTGGCGTCGGCGATCGTCAGTACATCTTTTGGAAAATGTTGCCAGGTCTGTATCAATGTTTCCCATCCCTTTACTCCCCTGCTTTCAAAAAACGCAGTATTTGGCTTATAGGCTACACAAAGATCTGCTGTTGCCTCAATGATCTGTTTGTTAAACTCGAGGATAGGATTTTCATAAGCCAGCAGATGTTTGGGCAGTTTCTCCAATACAGGATCTAGGCCAACACATAAAAAAGATTTTTTTAAACGAATCTGTTCAAAAAGTTGTTGCTTATTCATTGTCGATGGGGAGTTAATGCGCCTGCAAATATCTTATTTTTTAGCAGTTTTCAGGGAATTATTGTGCACATCGGCCCCATTTATTTTTAAACAATTTCAAATTTTAGTTGCAGATTAATTTTCAAATACATACAATTGTGCCATAATTCCCAAAAGTTTATCTGAATATCCCAGAAAAATTGCTAGCAAAATTATTCCTATAAATGTTGTACAGGCATTTTTCTATGTATTTCTGTGATAGGCTCCATTAAAAATTTCTCCAACACACCTAATGTTTAACAAAACAGAATTAACTGAAAAGCTTACCGCTGAATTGCGTGAATTAGCCAAAAATCAGGGCATAACGAATGCAGACGAGCTAAGAAAGAACGATTTAATCGACCAGATTTTGAAGCAACAAAAAAACCAGGACCAACCTGTAAAGGCCACTCCCGAAGCCAAAGCGGCCAAGCCAAGGATCGTAAAGGACAACGCAGGCGAGCAGCCTCAGCCAGTTGCCAAAAAAAGAGCCCGCATTTCAAAAGAAGATAAAAATAAAAATACCCAACCTGAACGTGCAACCTTGTTTGACGAACCTCAGGCACGCCAGCAGGAAACCGAAAATACCATCGCATTTGAACCACCAACGGTTACTGTTCCCCCTGATTTTGGGGACGACCCTGAACGTTTGGAGACCATTGCTGATAAATTAAAAAATCAGGCCAATCAAAACGCCAATGCCAATAATCCAGCTCAACCAGAACGTAGCGGAAAAGGCAAGCGTGAACGTGTGGCCAAGGAAGGCAAGGCGCACAAAGAGGCCAATTCGCCAACTGGCGATGAAAAGCAGCCGAGAGATGAAAACCGGCCGCAGAAAAACCAGAACAATGCTAACCAGAACGGGGGTAGCCATAAACAGAATGAAACCAGCTACTCAAACCTGGATTTCGACAATACGATCACAAACGAAGGTGTACTGGAAATTATGCCTGATGGATATGGCTTTTTACGCTCGGCAGATTACAATTACCTCTCGTCTCCTGATGACATCTATGTTTCCCAATCGCAGATCAAATTGTTCGGACTAAAGACCGGCGATACCGTGAATGGCAGTATCCGTCCGCCAAAAGAGGGCGAAAAGTATTTTCCATTGGTGAAAGTGATTACCATCAATGGCCGTATCCCAGCTGATGTACGTGACAGGGTACCTTTTGATTACCTAACGCCACTATTTCCGACAGAAAAACTGACCTTATTTACTGATTCGAACAATTATTCGACGAGGATCATGGATCTTTTCACCCCAATTGGCAAAGGTCAGCGCGGATTGATCGTGGCACAGCCAAAGACGGGTAAAACCAACCTCTTAAAAGAAGTAGCCAATGCCATCGCCAAAAACCATCCAGAAGTTTACCTGATCATTTTATTGATTGATGAGCGTCCGGAGGAGGTGACCGACATGGCCAGAAGTGTGAGGGCAGAAGTGATTGCCTCAACGTTCGATGAACCTGCAGAGCGCCATGTGAAGATTGCCAATATCGTATTGGAAAAAGCAAAACGACTGGTTGAATGTGGCCACGATGTAGTCATTCTCCTCGACTCGATTACCCGTTTGGCAAGGGCCTACAATACCACAGCTCCGGCTTCTGGAAAAATTCTATCAGGCGGTGTAGATGCCAATGCACTCCACAAGCCAAAACGCTTCTTTGGTGCCGCCCGTAACATTGAAAAAGGCGGATCATTGACCATTTTGGCAACTGCACTGACAGATACGGGCTCTAAAATGGACGAAGTGATCTTTGAAGAATTTAAAGGTACAGGTAACATGGAGCTTCAGTTAGACCGTAAGCTTTCCAACAAACGTATTTTCCCTGCCATTGACATTACCGCTTCGAGCACGCGTAGGGACGACCTATTGCTCGACCGCGAAAACCTACAACGGATTTGGGTGTTGCGCAACCACCTGGCCGATATGAACAGCCAGGAAGCCATGGAATTGGTACAGGCCCAGATCAAGGGAACTAAAACCAACGAAGAGTTCTTAATGGGAATGAATGGGTAGCATCTGCTGCTTGCATTTGGGTTGCTAAACGCCAAACGCTAGTCGCCAAACATTAATTATAGCGCCATGCTAAAGAGACACATTCCAAACGCCATTACCTGCACCAACCTGTTTTCGGGATGCATCGGAATTGTTTTTGCTTTTCGTGGACAACTGGAAATGGCCGCATTTTATGTAGTGCTTTCTGGCGTTTTTGATTTTTTTGATGGGATGGCGGCCAGACTGCTCCATGTTAAATCGGCCATAGGCAAAGAACTTGATTCTTTGGCAGATATGGTAAGTTTCGGCCTTTTGCCCGGCGTGGTGATGTATGCATTGCTTGCCAAGCTTAGCCTAAGTGGAATCTATCCCCTTCTGCCCTATGCCGGATTTATCCTCACGATTTTTTCGGCACTGCGCTTGGCAAAATTTAACATCGATACACGGCAAACAGAAGAATTTATTGGATTGAATACACCAATGAATACGCTTTTTATCGTTTCGTTGCCGTTTATAGCCAAAGATTATCCCGAAATTATCGTTTCGCCCATTGTGCTGTTGGCAATCGTGGGTATCAACAGTTTTCTGCTGGTCAGTGAAATCCCCATCTTTTCGCTCAAGCTCAGCGAAAGATCATGGGCAAAAAGCAAATTCAAGTATATTTTTGTCATCTTCTCTGCCCTACTCGCTGCCGTTCTACAATTCACTGCAGTACCGTTTATATTGGTTTTATATATCGCTTTTTCGGTTTTACATTTTAGGAAGTTGAAGGTTAAAAAAGTTGAAGGTTGAAAGTTGAAGGTTGAAAGTTGAAAGCTCAAAGCGGAAAGTCGAAGGACAAGGGTGTCTCATGGTAATCTTTCAGAGATCCCTTACTTCGTTCGGGAAGACAATTCTGCTGTACTCTTTGTTCCTTGCTCCTTGTTCTTTGTTCTTTGTTCCTTGTTCCTTGTTCCTTGTTCCTTGCTCTTTATTTTAATTATTCGCTTAACGCCATACGCTCTTGATACCTGATACCCGATACTCACATTTTACCTCTCACATCTTCCTCTCCCTCTTCTTGCATCCCATTAATCTTTTAGCTAAGTTTGGCTAATGATCGACCAAAACAAAAACAATCTCCCCTTAGATTTATCCTATCTTAGTGAAATGTCTGGTGATAGTCCAGATTTCATGCTAGAAATGCTCGATGCCTTTCAGGCGCAGACGCCAATTACCATGGCGGAGCTCGAAAAGGCAGTCGTTGCCCAAGATTGGAAATCGGCTTCGGAAGCCGCACACAAGATCAAGCCGACATTTTATTACATGGGCCGGGAAGATGCCCGCGACCACATGCAGGAAATAGAACGGAATACCCGCGAGCTGAAAGACCTTGACCAAATTCCCGCCGCATTCCAGGCTGTGAAAGATTTTGTAGTCGTCCTCTATCAACAGCTCGAAGCCGCAAAGGAAGAGCTGAAGAAAAGACTCTAGGATTGATGAGGTGTTGGTTGTTTAGGTGTTGAGGCTGGATGAACAAATAACAATGACCAAATAACTAATGACTAATGACCAATTTAGTGGGCAGTTTACAGTTCACAGTTTGTAGTTCAGAGTTTATATATTGCTGTCACCCTGAGCCTGTCGAAGGGCTAAAAAGGAGTTCTTAAGAAAGTGAAGGAGTTAATTTGAAGTTACCGGTTCACAATCTGCCACACTAAGCAACTCGTCAACCAACAACTAAACAACTAAAAAACTAAAAAACTAAACAACCACTACACTCTTTTCACCAACAACGGATCAACTAACGTATACAATAGCTCTTGAAGTGTTTGTTTGGTGACGGGATGAATGGCTTCCGGAGCGATTTCTACCAGTGGCATCAATACAAATTTTCGTCGCTGCATTTCGGGATGTGGGATTTTAAGTACATCAGTCAGGTCAACGATTTCATTTCCATATAAAATGATGTCGATATCGATCAGGCGCGCGCCCCATTTTTCATGCCTGATGCGTCCCAACTCTTTTTCTATCCCCAATACGGCTTCCAATACCCCTAACGGCTCCAATTTTGTTTCTACAGCCAAGGCAAGGTTCAGAAAACTGGGCTGATCGGTATGGCCCCATGCGGCAGTTTCATAAAAGGCAGATTGCTGTACGACCTTTCCTACACGTTCTGCAATCAATTCGACCGCCTTCGCTAGGGCAAGTGTCCGGTCGCCAAGGTTGCTGCCGAGTAACAAATAGGTCTTGACCGTATCTAAATTCATGGAGCTGATTATTGGGCAAAATTAGCAAATATCGGCACCATTGATGAAAAAGATGCCATCCAGTTTTATATCTTTGCAAATTAAATAGTTAAGCTACAGATGAAAGAATTTTTTAAATATGTTTTTGCTACGGTGGTCGGAATTGTACTTTCGAGCATTTTCCTTGCCTTCTTGTTTTTTATCATCATGGCAGGGTTCATTGCCTCCCTTGGCGATGACAAATTAGTAGAGGTAAAAACCAATTCCGTACTTTACCTCGACCTTGACCAGGCCATTACCGAGCGTACGCCAGATCGTTCCCTCTCGGGCATTCCCATTATCGGCAGCGGCGAAGGCCGGACCATCGGGTTTTATGATGTGATCAAAGCGCTCAAAAAAGCGAAGGACGATGATAAGATCGAAGCGGTATTCATCAATGTAAGCTCACCCCAGGCCGGCATGGCCACCATGCTGGAAGTGAGAAATGCCATCATCGATTTCAAAACCTCTAAAAAACCAATCATCGCCTATAGCGAAATCTATTCGCAGGGCGCCTATTACCTGGCGTCCGCAGCAGATAAAGTGTACCTCAATCCAGAAGGCGCACTCGAATTTAAGGGCTTCAGCTCAGAACTCACTTTTTTCAAAGGCGCGCTCGATAAATTAGGGATCGAAGCCCAGATTATCCGTGTGGGCAACTATAAAAGTGCTGTAGAACCTTTCATCAATACCAAAATGAGCGATTATAACCGGAAACAGGTTACCGCTTATGTGAGCGGGCTCTATCGGACTTTCCTAAATGGCATCGCACAGACCAGGCACCTCTCGGCCGATAGCCTATACAATTGGGCAAACGACTATAAAATCCAATTCCCACAAGATGCGCTCGACCGCAAAATGGTCGATGGGCTAAAATACAAGGATCAAGTATTGGATGAATTGAAGAGCATTACTGGAAAGGACAAAAAAGATAATGTAAATACGGTAACCATCAATGATTACATTGCCAATCTCCCAAAAAGCAGCAGTGGTACCGGACAAGAAAAAGTAGCCGTGATCTATGCCAATGGAGAGATTGTGGGCGGCGAAGGCTCTGATGAGCAGATTGGTTCGGAGCGGATTTCAAGGGCGATCAGAAAAGCGAGGTTGGATGATCATGTCAAGGCCATAGTATTGCGCGTAAATTCGGGAGGTGGCAGTGCGCTTGCCTCTGATGTCATCTGGCGAGAAATCGTGCTGAGCAGAAAAGCTAAAAAACCTGTCATCGCTTCCTTTGGCGATGTGGCCGCATCTGGCGGATACTATATTGCCTGTGCAGCCGACAGCATCTTTGTACAGCCCAATACCATTACCGGATCAATCGGCGTTTTTGGGATCATTCCCAACTTCCAGAATTTATTGAACAATAAATTAGGTATCACTTTCGATGGTGTAAAAACTGGAAAATATGCCGATATCATGAGCGTAAACAGGCCATTGACCGCAGGTGAACGTTTCATCATCCAAAATGACGTTAACCATGTGTACGATAGTTTTATTACCCGGGTGGCCGATGGACGTCAAAAAACCAAGGCTCAAATTGACAGTATTGGCGGCGGACATGTATGGATCGGTACAGATGCCATTAAAATTGGATTGGCAGATCGCATAGGCAGTTTTACCGATGCCATTAAGGCCGCAGCCAAAAAAGCCAAAATAAAAGAGTATAAGATCGTGGAATATCCTGAGCAGATCAGCCCGTTGAAAAATCTACTTTCAGATGCTTCAGAAAACATCCGGACCAATTATACCAAAAAGGAGCTTGGAGAACATTACCTGCTCTACAAACAGATGCAAAAGGCCGCGACCCTATCGGGCATCCAGGCCAGGATGGATTACGAGATCAGGATTAGGTAGTGCGTTCACCGACCCTCACAACCTCGCAGGTTCTTGAGAACCTGCGAGGTTGTTTAGTGGGTTGTCTAATTAGCCAATTTGGTCAATCCCGGTTTCAAGGTATAATAGCTTTCATTTAAAGCTTCGCCTTTGGCATGCACCGTAATTGCCCGGCTGATGTCGCGCAGGAACTCTACCGCTATTCCGTTCGATTGGGAATCATAAACTTTGATCGTGTCGCCCAAAACCGAATCATAATAGACAGCAATTTGCTTAAAATCAGGGTACTTTACCTGAAAATTGGATAGGGTATTGCCATTGTTCAGACCATCATTGGTTTCGAACTTACTCGAAATTACACGGATCTGTTTAACTGCCTTGCTGGCCATGGTACTATCCTTATACGAAGAATAAATGGCCAGCTCATTTCTTTTGCCATTCGTCGTGTTCTTACCATACCAGATGGCCCAGGCCTTTCCCATGGCTGCATCTCCGGCATCGGGCTTTCCTTTGATCGAGTCGACCTGCTGCACGTCCTGTCCCAAAAAGTACCTGCCGATAGATTTTCCCGGTACGATCAACAATTTCTCTTCCACATCTGCTGTTGCCAAACTATCTGCATTGAGCTGAATGGTCTTTGATGAATTGTTGCAGGAAACCAAAATTCCAAAAATAATAAAGTATAGCCAATTGATTTTCATACGGATAGAACAAACCACTGGAGATATTGTGTTCACAATTTTATTATCACATCTTGCCGTATATTTCCTAATTTTACAGCAATGGAAAACAAAACCATCGCCCGTACCTTGCGGCTGTTGTCGCAGCTCATGGAATTGCACGACCACAATCCTTTCAAGATCAAATCGGTAGCGAACGCGGCCTTTAAAATAGATAAACTCCCATTTCCCATTGCTAAAAAACCCGCTGAAGAAATCAGTACCATAGATGGGATTGGCAAAAGCATCGCTTCGAAAGTCATCGAGCTCCTCGAAAAAGGAACCATCCAAGAATTGGAAGACCTGCTCCTCAATACCCCACCGGGCATTGTAGAAATGCTGGGCATTAAAGGCATAGGTCCTAAAAAAATTGCCACCATCTGGCACGAACTCCAAATTGAAAATGTTGGCGAACTCTATTATGCCTGTAACGAAAATAGGCTGGTTGAGGCCAAAGGATTCGGACTAAAAACTCAGGAAGAAATTAAAAGGGTCATCGAGTTTAAGATGGCTGCCAATGGCAAGTTCATTTACGCCCATATTGAACATGCCGTTAATGAATTGGAGCAGCAGTTTGTAAGTTGGGCAAAACAGTTGGATCCAAATGCCCTCGTTGGCCTAACAGGTGATTTTAGACGCCGCTGCGAAGTCATCGAAGAAATTTTCGTCATTATCGGAACAGCAGATCGGGCATTGTTGGAAGGCAAGCTGGAATCTTTCCCAGATTTGGATCTCAAATCCATCGGGCAAGATGAGTTTGCCGCACATACGACAGGTGGCCTGCACATCCGTGTGATGATGGTAGCAACCGAAGCATTTTATCTCCATTATTTCAAACATACCGGAAATGAGGCCCACGTTTCAGAAGTTTTGGCCATGGCCGGAAACGGCCCATTTACCAGTGAAGAGGACATTTACCGGAAAGCTGGACTCACTTTTGTGGAGCCAGAACTCCGGGAAGGCCTGAATGAACTGGTACTTTCTGCGTCGAAACAATTGCCAAATCTATTGAACGATGCCGACCTCAAAGGAAGTTTGCACAACCATTCAGATTGGAGCGATGGGGTAAATACCTTGGAAGAAATGGCCCTATATTGCAGGGATGAACTCCACTTGGAATACCTCGGTATCTGCGACCACTCCAAATCTGCATTTTATGCCAAAGGCCTGAACGAGCAGCGGGTGTATGCCCAGCACCAACAGATCAACGAGCTCAATGCCAGACTGGCTCCATTTAAGATTTTTAAGGGTATAGAAAGCGACATCCTGAACGATGGCGCTTTGGACTATAGCGATGACATCCTCCAAACATTCGATTTTGTAGTTGCCTCTGTTCACAGCAATTTAAGGATGGATAAAGAAAAGGCTACGCAGAGACTGATCAAAGCGATTGAAAATCCATATACAACGATATTGGGCCATCCCACAGGCCGGTTATTGTTGAGCAGGAAAGGCTATGAAATCGATTATCAAAAAGTTATCGATGCCTGTGCAGCCAACCATGTGGTGATCGAAATCAATGCCAATCCGCTTCGGCTTGATCTCGACTGGCGCTGGCACCGCTATGCACTAGAAAAGGGAGTGCTGTTGGCCGTTAACCCAGATGCCCACCGCAGGGAAGGTTTTCATGACATGAGGTTTGGTGTAATGGCCGGAAGAAAGGGAGGATTGACAGCTGACAAATGTTTGAATGCATTTTCTTTAGAAGAAATAACGGATTACTTCCAAGAAAATAGACGACTTAAATTATCATAATGGCAGACAAGTATATATTTTGCATGAAATGGGGAACACTCTATGGCCCCGAATATGTGAATCGTTTATATTCGATGGTTAAGCGAAACTTAAACTATGAATTTAAGATGGTCTGCTTTACCGACAACGATCAAGGGATTATAACTGACGTGCAATGTTTTCCCATCCCTGAAATGGAGCTGCCGGGCGGATTGCCGGAGCGCATGTGGAAGAAGCTTTCTACGCTCAAGGCAGACTTATACGGTTTACAGGGCACTGCCCTTTTCCTTGACCTGGATATTGTAATCGTCGATTCGCTGGATCCTTTTTTTGATCATCCAGGTGAATTCCTGATCATCAAAGACTATAAAAAACAATGGCGCATAACTGGGAACTCTTCTGTTTATCGGTTTGAAATCGGCAAACACGGATATGTATTTGATGATTTTCTGCTTAACTTTAATGAGATCAGGAAAAAGCACCGCAACGAACAGGAATATCTGACACAGGCCATCTACGACAAAGGAAAACTGGCTTATTGGCCTAAGGAGTGGTGCCCGAGCTATAAATATGATTGTGTTTCTAAAATTCCGTTTGCATTTTGGGCCACTCCCAGAATTCCAGCCGGTGCGAAGATCATCATCTTCCATGGAGAGATCAATCCACACAAGGCGATAAAAGGTGGAAGAGGAAAATGGTACCGTTATGTAAAACCAGCGCCCTGGGTGGCGGAATATTGGAAATAACTTCCAGTTGCCTGTTGAAGGTTGCAAGTCTCCTACAACACACAACTGTCAACCTGAAACAAAAATGAAACAATTGGTACTCATCCGTCACGCAAAATCAGATTGGGGCAGCTTGGAGCTGGATGATTTTGATCGGCCCTTAAATAAACGCGGAAAAGCAAATGCGCCAGACATGGGCGAACGGTTGGCCAAACAGCAGATCATTCCCGATCTGATCGTAAGCAGTCCTGCCCTACGTGCCATCACCACCGCAAATTTCTTTGCCAATGCCTGGGAAATGCCAAGTTCAGGGATAAAAAAGGAGCCAAAAATCTACGAAGCCAGCGCAAAGACATTGTTGGGCATCATCAATAATTTCGATAACCAATATGACCGTATTGCCCTGTTCGGACACAATCCCGGCCTTACCGACCTGGTCAACTATCTAGATGGGCATTTGAGCAACCTCCCTACTTGCGGCGTGGTCATGCTCGAATTTCCTTTTGAGGATTGGGCAATGGTCAGTGCCGATAGCGGGAAGATCTTGTTGTACGATTACCCAAAAAGCGAAGGCGATTTAGATTAATAAACATGGCCAAAAAACCCATTCCATTTGATTTTATATTAGATTATCTCTATCCTTTAGACATTACGATAAAATCGATGTTTGGGGTAACCACACTCTATCTTGGTGAAAAAATCTTGCTGGGCCTAAGACAAAAGCACGATTCCACAGCAAGTGATGGAATTTGGATGGCCACAAACAGGGAACACCATGCCAGCCTTAAAACTGACCTGCCTTCCTTAACCTCTATCCCCGTACTTGGCGAAGAAGTGACCAGTTGGCAACTGCTCCCAGAAGACGATGAAAATTTTGAGGCGAAGGCCATTAAGATCTGTGAACTTATCAAAAAGCATGATCCCAGGATCGGAAACATCCCTAAGAAAAAACGTAAGTAGGTGTTTGGTTGGTTAGGTGTTTGGTTGGTTAGTTGTTTGGTTGTTTAGTTGATTGGTTGTTTAGATGATTAATTGATTATTTGGGAGCTAATTATTGGATCTTGACCTGCTCACCGCCTCAACAACTCAACAATTAACCAGTTAACCGATTAACCAATTAACCAATCAAATCAAAACTTCAAATGCTTCACCGTTGCACCTCCATTAATGAGCTGTTTTAGCGAGTCGATGCCGATCCTTAAATGGGTATCTACGTAATTGGTCGTAACCGAGCTATCACTTTCAGCAGTTTTTACGCCTTCTGGGATCATCGGCTGATCTGAGACCAACAGCAATGCGCCTGTCGGAATTTTATTGGCAAAGCCGGTGGTAAAAATGGTAGCCGTTTCCATGTCTACGGCCATGGCCCGCAGGCTCTTGAGATACTTTTTAAAATCCTTATCATGCTCCCATACACGCCTATTGGTGGTATAGCAGGTTCCCGTCCAATAATCTCTGGAATGGTCGCGAATGGTTGTCGAAATTGCCTTTTGGAGGGCGAAAGATGGCAGTGCAGGTACTTCAGCGGGCAAATAGTCGTTGGAGGTTCCTTCTCCCCGTATGGCAGCAATAGGCAGGATCAGATCGCCAAGCTGGTTCTTTTTCTTCAATCCCCCACACTTTCCCAAAAATAGCACGGCCTTTGGTGCGATTGCCGTAAGCAGGTCCATCATGGTAGCGGCCATCGGGCTTCCCATCCCAAAATTGATAATGGTAATGCCATTTGCGGTAACGCTCTGCATGGGCTTATCCAGCCCCATAATGGGAGCATTATCATGCCACTCGGAAAACATGCTGAGGTACTTGCTAAAGTTGGTCAACAAAATATATTTGCCAAATTCTTCGAGCGGCCTACCAGTGTAGCGCGGGAGCCAGTTCTTTACGATATCCTCTTTAGACTTCAATCCAGATTTCACCGGACTTTCTATCTCTTTTACTTTTTTAGCTTTTCGTACAATTTTTTCGTCTTGTTTTACTTCTTTTTCTTCGTTCATACGTTGCGTTCTTTTCTTAAATATAATAATTTTTAGTGGCCAATGGCTGATCGTTAATGGATGGTAGATGTTAGATTTTAGATTGTAGATGATAGACATTAGATATTAGAAGTTAGATATTAGAGATCAGCTTGTTTCAGTCTCATTGACGATATGACATGAACACTAACGATAAGCGATCAACTATGAACTATTAACTACTAACTATTAGCTATGAACTACTAACTATTAACTATTAACTATCGGCTGCCTTAAAAAAAATCCCCTAGATTTTCTAGAGGATTTTTCTTTATGCGGCTTTCAGCTTTTTAAAATCTGCCTTTTCAAATTTCTCTATGGCATAATCCAGTGTGATGTGCAATTCCTTTACGCCTTCATCAGATGGTGTATCGTACATGGCATCGAGCATGATCGCTTCACAGATGGATCTCAATCCGCGGGCGCCCAACTTGTATTCCATTGCCTTGTTGACAATAAAATCTAGCACCTCTTCTTCAAAGACCAGGTTTACGTCTTCATATTCGAACAGCTTGGTGTACTGTTTCATCAGTGAATTTTTTGGCGCGGTAAGGATATTCCTCAAGGCATCAATATCAAGTGGATTAAGGTGCGTCAGGACAGGAACACGACCAATCAGTTCAGGAATGAGGCCAAACGATTTCAGGTCCTGCGGCGTAATGTATTTATACAAATTTTTAAGATCCAGATCCGCTTCATCCTTCTTCACCTTATAACCAACGGCCTGTGTGCGTAGGCGATTGGCAATCTTACGTTCGATACCATCAAAAGCTCCTCCACAGATGAACAGGATGTTGTTGGTATTTACAGGGATCATTTTTTGGTCTGGATGCTTCCTTCCGCCCTGTGGCGGCACATTGACAATGGTACCTTCCAATATTTTCAGCAGGGCCTGTTGTACACCTTCTCCAGACACGTCCCTGGTGATAGAGGGATTATCGCTCTTGCGCGCAACTTTATCCACCTCGTCAATATACACAATCCCACGTTCCGCTGCTGCCACATCATAATCTGCCGCTTGGAGCAGTCGGGTCAAGATGCTTTCCACATCTTCTCCAACGTAGCCAGCTTCTGTCAGTACGGTCGCATCAACGATACAAAATGGCACATGCAAGATTTTGGCGATCGTTTTGGCGAGCAAAGTTTTACCGGTACCTGTTTCGCCGACCAACATGATGTTGGACTTCTCGATTTCTACTTCATCTTTGTCTATTTTTTGGCTCAGGCGTTTGTAGTGATTATACACGGCTACAGACAGTACTTTTTTGGCATCATCCTGCCCGATCACATATTGATCGATGTGCGCCTTGATCTCTGCAGGTTTCAACAACCTAAAGGATTCGTCAAAAGCCTTACTTTTTTTATTGCCCAGTTCCTGCGCCAAGAGCACATTGGCTTGGGTTACGCATTTATCGCAGATGTAGGCATCCATACCTTCGATCAGCATCAGCGTATCTTGCTTCGGCGAATTACAGAATGAGCAACGGGAATCTTTACTTTGTTTTGCCATATTTTTGTGTTGTGAGTTGTAAGTTAAAGGTTGAAGGTTGAAATGTTAACCTGCAACTTAAAACCTACAACTTGTAACTAATTACTTATCGCCCCCAAGCACCTCATCAATCATACCAAACTCTTTTGCTTCCTGGGCTTTCATCCAGTAATCGCGGTCTGAAGCTTTTTCTACCCATTCATAAGACTGACCAGAATGTTTAGAAATGATATCATATAGTTCTTTTTTCAATTTCAACATTTCGCGCAGGTTAATTTCCATATCCGACGCTACGCCCTGTGCACCTCCAGAAGGCTGGTGGATCATCACCCTGGAGTGGGTCAGTGCCGCACGTTTCCCTTCTGCCCCAGCCACAAGGAGCACCGCACCCATAGAGGCTGCCATTCCGGTACAGATGGTCGCCACATCAGGTGAGATGTATTGCATCGTGTCATAAATCCCAAGTCCGGCATATACCGATCCGCCAGGAGAGTTGATGTAGATCTGGATGTCCCGGTTGGCATCAGTAGACTGTAGGAAAAGGAGCTGCGCCTGAATGATGTTGGCGTTTTGGTCATAGATGGCATCGCCCAAAAAGATAATGCGATCCATCATCAAACGGGAGAATACGTCCATTTGGGCCACATTCAATTGGCGTTCTTCGATGATATAAGGCGTCATCGATTGAGGTGAACTATTGGTTGCACCGATATAACGATCTACATTTAAACCGTTGATCCTATGATGCTTAACTGCATATTTTCTGAATTCGTCTTTGTCTAATTTCATGGGTTTAGCGTTTGGCGTTTGGCGATGAGCTTACCCACTCTCCAAACGGAATAATTATTTTAATAAATATTTCCTTAGGTTGGTTAATTTCCGTGCCAATTTATCTAATTCTTCCAGATAATAAATTAATTCAATGTCAGAAATTATTTTTCTCCTTTCCAATACTACTAAAATATTTGCATTTTCAAAGGTAGATCGATGTGCAATATTCAGATAATGAGCAAATTCCTTTCCCGAAACTCAACCAGCGCCCTCTGCGATATTGTTAGATATGCTAAGAGCAGCCCCATTGAGCTGCTCTGCAAATCTGTATTTTTTGTCGGCTGACAAACGGTCAGCTATGTCCAATAACTTGTCTGTAATGACGATGGATAACTGCCAAACTTCCAGCGATTGAAACTTAAATTGACTCATGACCAATAATAAGTATTCTCTTTTCTTTAATCGGAACATATATGTCTATATCCGATTAAATATCTCGCCATGCCAAACGCCAAACGCTAGGCGCCATGCGCCATGCTACTTCAGCGCAACAAACTTACTGTATTCGATATCTTTCGCGTCGATGGTAGCTACAGATTTAATGTATTCGAATACTTTCAATGCCTTTACTTCGTCGAAGATGCGATTGGCGTTTTCTTTTTCCTGCAGGAAATTAGCGGTGTACTGTGCCAATTGGTCTTCAGGCATAGGTTGTGGACTATACATTCTGAATTGCGCATCCAAACGTTGTTTTGCAGTTTCAAAAACGTCTTTATAGTCGATCTTGATGTCGTTATCGGTAATGATTTTGTTTTCGATCAATGTCCATTTCAGGTTTTTCGCAAAATCGTCATAGCCCTGCTCCAATTCCTCGTCGGTCAGTTTTTCGTTGGTAGCCTTAAGCCATTTGCGCAGAAATGCATCTGGCAGTTTCATTTTGGTCTGTTCGGTCAACTGTGCATACATATCGTTCTGCAGTTTACGCGCTGCATCTTGTTGGAACATCGATTCGATTTCCTCGGTGATTTTCGCGTTGAAGCCTGCTTCATCAGTCACTACACCCGGACCGAACACCTTATCGTAGAACTCCTGGTTAAGGTCGGCCTCTTCCAAGCGATTTACGTTTTTAACCTTTACTTCAAAATTTGACTTGAGGTCTTTTGCATCCTCTTCGCTGATGTTCAACAATTTAGCAATAACCGCCTCATTTCCGTCAAATGCTTTTTGGATATCGAGGGTCAATACGTCATCTTTTTTTGAGCCAACGAGCGATTTCAGGATTTTTTTATCGGTAATCAGGTCTAAACGGATCGAACCTGTAGCGTTGATCCCGCCTTCGAAGGCGGTACCATCTGGCGAAAGTTGTGTCAGCTCTGCATAAAGCACATCACCTTCTGCCGCAGTTTCGGGATTGGTCATTTTTCCGTAGCTCTTGCGGATGTTTTTGATCCTTGAAGCCAAGGTTTCTGCATCTGCCTTTACGTTATATTGGGTAAATTTATCTTTTGAAGAAACCTCTATATCCACTTTCGGTGCAAGGCCCAACTCATAAGAAAATTCAAATTCATCGGTATTGTCCCATTTGTAGTCTTTGCTATCGTCCATTACAGGTAGCGGCTGTCCCAAAACCTCCACTTTGTTGTCGTTTAAGTAGCCAGAAATCGTATCGTTGAGCAGGTTGTTGATCTCATCGACCAAGATGCTTTTGCCATACATCCTTTTGATGTGTGCAACCGGCACCATCCCTTTACGGAAGCCTGGAAGATTGGCTTTTTTTGCCTGGTCTTTTAATGCTTTCTCGAATTTTGGTGTATAATCTGCTGGAGCAATGGAAATATTCACCACTGCATTTAAATCATCGATATTTTCCTGTTTAATGTTCATGCTGGATATGGGTATTGGGCAATGCAAATGGGATACCTTTGAAACCAAGCGCACACCGATTTAATTTTTCTTTATCAATATTTTAAAATAAAACCGTTCCAATTTTGGTAGGAACGGTTTTAAACGTTGTGCGGAAGAAGGGACTCGAACCCCCACGCCGTGAAGCGCCAGATCCTAAGTCTGGTGCGGCTACCAATTACGCCACTTCCGCAGTTAGGATTATTTCGGAATGCAAAGATAGCTTTTTTAGACAAATCTGCAAAGAGAATTCAAATTATTTTGTAAAACGTTGGTGGTTAAGGAGATTGATTTAAGGCGCGGAGCGCGAAGAGCAAAGCGAAGAGCAAAGCGCAGAGCAAAGCGCAGAGCGTAGGGCGTAAGGCGTAAAGCGTAAAGAGCAAAGCGCAGAGTGAAGGTCTCTGGACTAATGATCAATGACTTAATGACTAATGACTAATGACTATTGGCCAAATCCTTTTGCAGTTCAAACAGATACCCCACGGCCTTCACCAGCCTGCTGCCATACCAGGAGAACATTTCCCCATCTGCCAGTATCACTTTCGCTTTTGGCACGGCTGTTTCAATTGCCGCAATATGCTTCGCCGCGAATGGATAAGGTTCGCTCGACAGCAGCACCAGTTCACAGCCCAGATCCTGCAATTGTTCAATGGCCAATTCGGGGTAACGATCCTGCGGTATTACATTGCTCAAGCCTATTTTCCGGAGCACATCATCAATAAAAGTACCACGGCCGGCAAATAGATAAGGGTCTTTCCAAATGAGATAAGCCGTTGGGATATGGATCTTTCTTTGAGCCGCCAGCACTTGTAAGTCGTTAAAACCAGCTTGTATGAGGTGTGTGAGATAAGCGGCTTCGGGTTGGCGGTCTACCAAGGCGCCAATCTCGCGGATTGCGATGACGGCCTCTTCCAGATTGCCAATATCACTGATCCAGACCGGAAATTCCTGCATCAACTCCTCGATTTCGGACTGGGTATTTTCTTCCTTATTGGCGATGATCAGGTCGGGCTGCAGCTGCCGGATGGTTTCCATCCTGAGTTTTTTTGTCCCGCCCACCTTTGTTCTTGATGCAAATTTTTCGATCGGGTGGATACAGAATTTCGTAATGCCAATTACTTCTTCATCCAGTCCCAGATCAAACAAAAGCTCAGTCTGTGAGGGCACAACAGAAATAATCCGTTTGGGCGGATAGTTGACCGCCACGCTCCTGCCCATCTGATCTGTAAATGACTTTTGCATCCTGCGAAGATAGCAAAGGAAAAAGGGAAAAGTGAAGATGGAAGATGGAAAATGGAAGATGGAAGATTAGCTGTGAATTATGAACTGTGAACTGAAAACTGAGAACTACTCATACTTCAATACCTCGGCGGGATTGGTTTTTATGGCCGACATACTCTGTAGGCTAATGGTGATGACCGTGATGAGCAAAATGGAAAAATTAACCGTTAAGAAAATCATCAAGGGCATGTCGATGTGATAGGCAAAACCCTGGAACCATTTTTTCATGTAGATATAAGCAATCACATCGGCGAGCACCGCTGCAACGCTGACCAACCTTACAAAGTCGACATTTAATAACCTGAGCGCGGACGTTGTAGACGCACCCAAAATTTTTCGGATCGCCATTTCCTTATTCCTCATTTTTGCATTGTAGGCAGCAAAACCGATGAGACCAAATATGGAGACCAAAAATGTGGCCATCCCAAAGGAGAAAATAACCTGCTTGCTGAGTTCGAAATGTTGGTTCATTTTGGCAAAAGACTCATCGGCAAATACAAATTTTGGATCTACTCCCGGATCGATCTCATTCCACGCTGTACGGATACCTGCCAATGTTTGAGAGATAGCCGATGCATTTAACCTAAAAACAACATTCTTTCTCCAATAATTAGCGTAGCCTCCAACCGAATACATGGTCGGCGATATCGTCTGGTCAAAACCATAAGCCTGGATATCTTTTACCACGCCAACAACCTTCACCTTGACCTTACTGCCGTCGCGGTCAATTGCCACCTGCTGCCCAACCGCAGAAAGTCCCAACTTTCGGTAGGCAGTTTCGTTTAAAATAATGCTTTCGGTCGAATCGGTCGCCAGTAAATTTTCATCAAAATTTCGTCCTTTCAGTAGGGTTGCACCGATCACATCCAGGTAGTCGGCATCTACATAACGGGATTCTACACTGAGGGTGTTGTTTAAATAACTGAGGTCATCTTCAAAACCCGAATCATTGATCGGTTCCTCTGTCGACCTCGACACCCCATCCACACCTTTTATAGACAGCAATCTGCTCTTGATAGCAGCAAACCTGGCCGGATCCAATTTTCGTGTCTCAAATTTCCCTAGGGTAACCGATATCAGCTGTGCTGTTTTAAGGCCAAGGTCTTTTTGACGCATAAAATTTAGCTGCGCCAAGATGACCCCAAAACTGATTACCAAGGCAATGACCACCGTGAATTGAAAAACAACCAGTGCCCGTCTTACATTCCCTATGGATAAAGACGTGGCAAAGTTGCCCTTTAGAACTTTAACAGGCCTGAATCCAGATAGCACCAGGGACGGATAAGCGCCCGCCAACAACATCACTACCATGACCACCACCAGCAATTGCCCGATGATGTAGCCCAAGTCTGGAGCGCCCATCAAGTTCAGGTCGCTTAACAACATGGTGTTGATTTTTGGCAGCAAAAGTTCGGCAATAATAAGTGACAACAAAAAGGACAATAGGCATTGGAGGGCAGTTTCGACAAAAAATTGTCTGATGAGCCCCCATCGATAAGCGCCCAACACCTTTTTTACCCCAACTTCCCTTGCCCTTGACTGGGCCAATACCAACGCCAAATTGGTATAATTGATGCAGGAGATGACGACCAAAAATATGGCGAGCACAGAGAGGATGGTGATGGTCTTTTGCTTCGGATTATTGCTGTAAAAATCGCTCAAGTTCAGGTCAGGCAACTTTTCGGCAATCAGCCGGAAGCTGGTGATGCCCTCTTTTTCTCTTAAGATTTCAAGTGCCTGCGCTTTGGTCGGCTTAAAATCCGATCCGCTGTTTCCGGCAACAAGCTTGGCATAGCTGAACAGATAGGCATCGGTAATTTTTTGAAAAGCCTGTTCGTGGTCAATGTTTTTTCTAAACTTCAACAGGGTCGAAAATGGCGTCATGGCCAATTGGCTCCCATATTCTTCCAGGTCTTCCTTCGTTAACATCGCAAAATCAATGGACGAGGGCTGGATCCGATCATCCCAAACTGCCTTGATCACCAATCGCGATTTTGGAAAATTTATCCCATTGTCCCTAACGATCACTTGGTTAACAACATCAGCATGCCCAAATAATTGAATGGCTGTGGTGCGGTTGATCGCAACGGCATCCACGTCCCTAAATATGGCATCCATTTGTCCGAACATAGGCTTTAAGGGATACACTTTAAAAAAGTTGCTGTCAACAGCAGCATACGGCAGCCTTATTTTGATATCCTTTTCCTGTTGTGACAGACTGATTTCTGTTGTCCGTCCTTCCATTGAACCAATGCTTACCGCCTCCACTTCGTTAATCTGGCCAGTGATTACCTGCGAAAGCAGTCCCTTGATCTTTGAGCCTTTGTTCCTGGCTCCGTTCTTGGTGAAATCTGCCGCCACAATGTAGGTATCCTTCAGTTCAGGGCTCCATTTATCGTAACCTGTTTCTTTATTGATATACAATAAAATGATGATGAAACTAGCCAGTCCGGCCGCCAGGCCGAAAATGTTAATGGTCGCATAGGCCTTATTTTTCCAAAGGTTGCGCAAGGCGATTTTGAGGTTGAGTAGCAGCATGGCGTTGAGATTTTAAGGTTGGGGCATCACCTTCATGTCATCTTTGATTACCCCATCGGCGATGTTGATCACACGATTTCCATATCCTGCATTTTTTTCGGCATGGGTAACCTGGATGATCGTAATTTTCTCTTCCTGATTAAGCTTTTTAAACAGTTCCATGATCTGTTCGGCCTGTACCGATTGGAGATTTCCAGTAGGCTCATCGGCCAAAATGATAGATGGCTGCGCCACAAGGGCCCGGGCAATGCCTACCAGCTGTTGCTGGCCGCCAGATAGCTGATTTGGGAACAGGTCTTTTTTGGCGACGATGTTAAAGCGGTCCAGCACATCGGCAATCCTGCTCTTGCGCTCGGCACTCGGAACTTTCTTGTACAATAATGGCGCTTCGATGTTCTCGGCAACGGTCATCTCATCGATCAGGTGATAGGCCTGGAACACAAAACCGATATGGTTGCGGTACAATTCAATCCTTTTGCGCTCGCTCAGGGCAGTGACATCCTCGCCCATAAAACGATACTCGCCATAAGTGGGCTCCTCCAGCATGCCCAAAATATTGAGCAGGGTAGATTTTCCGGCACCCGAAGGTCCCATTATAGAGACAAACTCCCCTTGCCTGATTTCAGTTGACACATGGCGGAGCACGTACTGTTTAACGCCCTTGTTGGCGTAGTACTTTTCGATGTTTTTGAGTTCGATCATGATTGGTAAGGTTTGGCGGTTAGCGGTGGGCGATTAGCGGTGGGCGCATAGCGGGTAGGAGAACTGTGATAGGCAATAGGTCGTGTGCGGCTGCAACGCCATACGCTATGCGCCATGCACCATGCGCCATGCCTATTCATATTTAAGGGCTTTAACCGGATTTGCCCTGACTGCTGCACGGGCCTGTAAACTAACTGTAAGCACGGTGAGGCAAATGGTTACCAGCGCACTGATGGCAAATGGCGCTACTGGCACCTCAATGCGATAGGCAAATGTTTCTAGCCACTTCTTGGTAAGGATGTAAGCAACAGGCCAGGAAACCAGGTTGGCAGCCAATACGATCATAAAAAATGAAGTATTCAACAGCCGAAGCACCTGGAAGTCTGTCGCCCCCAAAATTTTCCTGACGGCAATTTCTTTGATCCTTCCATTGGTCATATATCGTGCAAAGGCGAAAAGGCCCAATATGGCGATCAGGATGGTCAACATGGCCGCAGCAAAAAAGATAGACTGCAGCTGTTCCTGTTTTTGGAATAGTTTTCCATATAATTCATCCAAGAACTGGTACCTGAAATCTTCCCCATCCAATTTGTTGATCTTCGACCATTCGGCTTTTAAGGTGGCCAATACGGCTGCCATCTGCTTTTCATCTACCTTGACCATAATGCTGGTCTTATAATTACCGCATGGATCTTTTAAGGTATAAATGGTGGGGTCTACCTGCTTCTCAAACCCTTGTGATTTAAAATCTTTAACTACACCTACAATGCGATAATCAATGCTGCATCCGGTGATGGTCTTTCCGATTGGATTGGCCAAATTCAGTTTCGCTACCGCACTTTCATTCAAGATGGCTGCGTTTGTAGTGTCGGTAGGATAATGGGCCGAAAAAGTGCGCCCATCTTTGACCTTGATGTTCAAGGTTTCGAAATAATCAAAGTCGACATCCAAAAAATTAAGCGATTCGCGCTTTCCATCAATGGTATAGCTATTTCCACCAGTTTTAGACCCATCAGGAATGCTGTTGGCAACCGTAACCGATTTCACGCCCCTGATCTTCATCATTTTATCCCTAAAAGGCGCAAATACTTTCGGATCTGAATAGATGGCCATATTTTTAATGGCGATCACCTGCTCTGGCTTAAAACCGATATCCTCAGTACGCATATATTTTAACTGAGAATTAATAATCAATAATCCAGTGATAAAGATAACGGCCACGCTAAATTGCACCACGACCAATCCGTTGCGTAGCCATGAATTTTGCCTGCTGGTGTGAAAATTACCTTTGAGTACGGCGGCAGGCTTAAATCCGGAAAGGACCAGTGCAGGGTAAATTCCTGCGATGAAAGTGATGAGCACCAGGATCAACGGCAATTGCCACAACAGGCTTTGCTGGCTCCAAATGTTCAGGTTGACCAAAAATAGCTGGTTAAACTTTGGCATTGCAATCTCCGCGATGATAAGCCCCAGGCCTATAGCCAATGTACACTGCATCAGGATTTCTAACAAGAACTGTACGGTAAGCTGAGCGCTATGGGCACCCATCACTTTTTTGACGCCCACTTCCTTGGCCCTCTTGGTGGCCTGGGCAATGCTCAGGTTGGTAAAGTTGATGCAGGCAATGACCAAGATCAGCAATCCGAGCACAGATAGGGCAATAAGCACTTTATAACTTGCATTATTGCCCGCCTTAGGCTGAAGGTGCAGGTTTTTTAAGGGATCCAAGAAAATATGTATCGAGTTGATCCATTTCCAGTCGGGATCTGAATCGCCTTTGGCCATTTCGGCCTTATACAATTTGTCTATTTTGTTGGAAAGTGCCGATACGTCGGTACCCGGCTTTACCTGGATGTAGGTATTGTAATTGTTAAAGCCCAGGTCCTCATCCTTTCCCAGATCATCGGCAACGATCAACAGATCAAATGTAATGTTGGAATGGGTCTGGTCGCGATCGATCATGCCTTTTACGATCCTCACATCGCCAGCTTGCTTTGGACCCACAATCACTTGTTTCTGTTCGTTCAGGTTTTCATTTGGAAACAAGGCCTGCATACTTTCCTTCGGCAGATAAATAGCTAAACCAACGGGCTTTTGAAGTCCGCCGGCGGGATTGATCTTGAACATCTTGGCCAGTTCATAATCCATCTGGACAGAATTGCTGGCATAATACCTGCCCTTCTGACTATTGATGGGGAATTCGAAAAATCCGCCCTTCATTTTTCCTACGGCCGCAACTTCTGGAAAGTTTGAACTGATCAGTTTGGCCAATGGTGGCGCAGTGTAATTGGTGCTGTAATCTGGCAGGGTCCTGCCAACGAGGTAAATGTTATCGTAATTTTCGTTCTCACGGTCGAACGTAGTTTCATGACCAACATAGAGGACTACGAGAATGAAAGCCGCAAGGGCTACAGACAGGCCGCCAATGTTGATGGCGGTAATGCTCCTGTTTTTCCAAAGTGTCCGTAAAACGATTGTAAGGTTTAATTTGAACATGGTTTTGCGATTGGTGGTTGGCGATTGGCGGTTTGGCGTTTGGCGTTTTGAGAGAATAGACGTCCATCGCTGTGCGCCATGCGCTAGGCTTATTCATATTTAAGGGCATCAACGGCATTGGCCTTGGCCACCTTAAAGCTTTGCAGGCTTACGGTAATGATGGCAATCAGCAAGGAAGCACATATGGCCAGCAGAAAAGGCTGATAGTTGATAGCGGTTTTAAAATCATATTTCTGGAGCCATTTGTTCACCACAATGTAGGCAACAGGGATGGCAATGATATTGGAAATGGCAACTAATTTCAGAAAGTCCTTGTTGAGCAATACCAGGATATCGGCCATGTTGGCACCCAACACTTTCCTGATGCTGATTTCCTTGTTCCGTTGCTCGGCCATGTAAAGTGCCAATCCCAATAAGCCCAGGCAGGAAATAAAAATGGCGAAGCCTCCAAAAACATTGGAAAGTACACTCATCAGCCTTTCATCTTGCAGTTTTTCTTCCATACCGGCACTAATAAAGGACAGTTCTAGCGGATAAGCAGGATTAAGTGCCTGGCTTGCGGCTTTGATATCGGCGATGGACTTGCTCAAAGATTGTTCAGGATTTAATCGCAACAACAATATTTTGCTTGTTTTTACGTTGTAATAGAATAAGGTCGGCTGTACTTCTTTGGCAACCCCAGTATTAAAGAAATCTTTTACCACACCCACAACCGTAAGCGGCAGGTTATCGCCCCAAATGATCTTGGTTCCTACAGGATTTTTAAGTCCCATCAGCTTAACCGCAGCTTCATTCAATAAGATCGATGTACTGGTATCGGCAATAAACTTTGGCGAGAAATCTCTGCCCTGAACCATCTGGGCACCAATGGTCTTTGTAAAGTTAAAACCTGTGCTCCTGTAGTTAATGATCGATTTATCGTTGAGGGACTTGCCAGGCCAGCTTACATCCCCTGTAATCGAACCGTGCTGTGTAAAAGGGCTGGCAAATTCGGTCGCCGCAACAATCGCTCCTTCATTGATTAACCTTTCCTTAAAGAGCTGTAGTTTGGACTCATTTTTCAGTTGCCCGTCCAGTGCAATCTCAACCATATGCTGCTGGTCAAATGCAAGCGGTTTATTTTTCATAAACTGGATCTGATTGTACACAAAAATGGCGGAGATAATGATGCATACCGATAAGGTGAACTGGAAAACCACGAGCACCCTTCTGATCGATAGCGAGCCTACACTTCCTTTGAAGCCTTTTAAAACCTTGACCGGAATAAACGATGAAAGATAAAATGCCGGATAGCTGCCCGCAATTGCCCCGGTTACCAATACCAATGCCAATAAGATGCTCCAGAAAAGGTAGGACGAATAATTGATTTGAATGACAATATGGAGCAGGTTGTTGAAATAAGGCAGGCTCACTTCAAGTAGTGCAAAGGCGAAGATCATGGCCACGAACGACAGCATCATCGATTCGAGCATAAACTGGCCCATCAATGCACTCCTGGCAGATCCCAAAGCTTTTCTTACCCCAACTTCCCTGGCCCTCTTTTCAGACCGGGCCGTGCTGAGGTTCATGTAATTGATGCAGGCAATAATGAGCACGCAAAGTGCCAGCCCAGCAAATAAGCGGACCTGATCTATCCTCCCGCCAACCAACTTGCCATCCTCAAATTCGTTGTACAAGTGATTTTTCGCCAATGGAAAAAGGAAAGGTTCATATACGTAGGCTTTGAGATTGGGATCTTTATTAACGATAAAGTTTTTTAGCACTGCATTCACCTGATCGATATCCGCATCTTCCCTCAGCTGAAATAAAGCTGAGCAGTTGATGCTTCCCCAACCTGCCGCTTTGATCTCTGGATTAGTCTGTTCATAGAATGACCAGGGATGCAGGACCTCAAAATCGAAGCTTTGGTTTTTGGGCAGGTCATCGATTACCGCACTTACCATCAGCTCCTGCTGATTGTCCCACTTCAGGCTCTTCCCTAGCGCATGGTCGGTACCAAAGAGTTTGTGAGCTGCATTTTTGGTCAATACAATCGAATTTGGTCCATTAAAGGCATGTTCAGCATTCCCCTGAATAAATTTAACGCTCAGGATCTCGGCTATATTCGGGTCTACGTAATAGGATTTAAACTTGAACTTATGCTCGCCATGGGCAAATAATTTATCGCCACGCTGTTGTTCGATTTTTGCTGCTCTTTTGATGCCCGGGATTTCCTGCTGTATGGCCCTGTCCAAAGGATAGGGCAATGCCCCAGTTGTGGCCACTTTGCCATTGAACAAGAGATTGAGTTTGCCGATGTAGATGTTGTTCAGGTTTTGATATTGCCGATCATAACCCCATTCATAATTCACATAGAGCATCAGCATAAGGCAACAGGCCAGGCCTACCGCAAGTCCACCGATATTGATCAATGAAAAACCCTTGTTCTTCCAAAGGCTCCTCAGGGCAATTTTAAAGTTCAGTTTAAACATATTTGAAATAGTTTATAGTTAAGCGTTGGGCGTTTAGCGTTTAGCGGTTGGCGGTTGGCAATTAGCGATTGGGTGGGCAACGCTACACACCAAACGCCAAACGCAACACGCGCATCATTCATATTTAAGTGCGGCTACCGGATTTGCTTTAGCAGATTTATAGGCCTGCAGGCTGATGGTGATCATGGCGATGGCCAAGGTCCCAAAGGCTGCAATTGGCATGATCCACCAGGAGATTTCGGTATGGAACTCAAAATTCATCAGCCACTTGGTCATCGCATAATAACTGATAGGCATTGCAATGACCATGGCCACTAAAATCATTTTCAAAAACGAAAGCGATAATAACTGCATCAGGTTGGCTACCGTAGCTCCCAAAACCTTGCGTACACCAAATTCTTTGGTCCGTTGTTCGGCATTATAGGCAACAAGGCCATACAATCCCAAGCAGGAAACAAAAATCGCCAGTCCGCCAAACAGGTTGGATAAAATACCCAAGGTGCGTTCAGCCTTATATTTTTCAGCATACAGTGCATTTAAGAAATTGATTTCTACCGGATAGGCTGGGTTCAATGTTTTCACGACCCTCGTAATCGTATTCACATTATCCTGAATCGCATTTGCAGGGTTAAGGCGCATAGTAATCGTTCCGGTGCGCTTGGAATCCAGATAAATGACCATGGGGTTGTTCGATTTGTAGGGAGAATCCCAAACATAATCGTCGAATACACCGATAATTGTACCCTTATGCCCAAAAAGTGTGACGGGCTTTCCGATCGGATCGCTGTAACCAAATGTCTTTACGGCGGAGGCACTGACCAGCAATGCGGTCGAATCTGAGGCATACTGCTCCGAGAAGTCACGGCCCTGCAGCATTTTGATGCCGTTGGTCTTGATAAAATCATAAGAGGTAGCAACCTGATTGAACATCACCTTGTTTTCTGGCTGTGCCATGCCCTCCCATTTGATGTCCATAAAATTAGACCCATGGTGGGATAGGCTTACAGAAGATTGGAACATGGCAGAAACCGCTCCAGATTTGAGGAGTTGCGCACGCAGGACATCATACTTGGTCTTTAATTCTCCATCTTGTGGCATCTCGACCAAAGCCTGCATATCAAAACCTAGGGGCTTATTTTTAACATATTGGATTTGGCGATAGATCACCAAGGTGGAAATCATCAGGATAATGGCAAATGAGAACTGACCCACCACCAGAACCTGACGTAGATTGATGGACAGGAACGAAGTTGATTTAATTTTTCTGCGGAGGGTCTGGATCGGATTAAATGCCGAGAGGTAAAAGGCCGGATAACTTCCTGCGATCAATCCGGTCAGCACCACGATCCCCAAAATCCAAAGCCAGTTGTCCGTATTGAAATAGGCAATGCTCAGCTTGATGTGGAGCAGCTGGTTAAAGGTAGGCAAGAGCATTTCCAGTAAGGCAATGGCCACGATTACGGCCATAAAGGTAAGTACCATCGATTCGGTCAGGAACTGGATGACCAGTGAGGCCCGATTTGCACCAATTGTTTTTTTGATCCCCACTTCTTTGGCCCTTTTTTCAGATTTTGCAGTGGCCATGTTCATAAAATTGATGCAGGCAATCAATAAAATCCCTCCGGCAAGTACCATAAAAAGATAGATCTGATCTATATCGCCTCCAATGCTCTTTCCATTTTCAAATTTCCCATACAGATGGATCTGCGAGAGCGGAAATAAGACCTGGGGTGAGAATGTGCCCTTGTGCTGGGTCTGTTTTTCGATAACAGCCTTGACCTTAGCATTTACCAGACCTACATCGGCACCTGGCTTCAACCTGATCAGCGTAACGTAGCTGAAATTTTCCCAGCTTAGGCTTTTGGCGTTCTCGTCTATTGATTCAAGCAATGACCAGGGCATTAAAAAATCAAACTTATTGGAGCTATTGTCAGGCTGATCGGCGATGACTGCCGTGACGTTCAGGTCATGCTTGTCGTTGAAACGGACGGTTTTATTCAACACATCGGCAGTGCCAAACAAAGTTTTCGCAGTGGTTTCGGTGAGGATAACAGAATTGGGCTGTGTGAGTGCAGTTTGTTGATTTCCGGCCAAAAAATGATAATCGTACATTTTGAGCATAGCAGGTTCAGCAAATTTTGAACTGCGCTTGAAAGAATTTTCTCCGTTCGCGATCAGGCTCTTTCGGCCATAATCCATACGGGCAACTGCTTCCACTTCTGGGATTTCTTGTTTAATGGCAGGCCCAAATGCGGTAGTAGATCCCTCAAAAGTCCCTGCAATCTGTCCATTGTCGCCGGGAATATTCGTCAAGGTGGTAAATACTTGGCCAGCATGTTTGGCCTGCTTGTCGAAATTCAGCTCATAGGACACATATATCAACAACATCAGGCAAGCAGCCAAGCCAATGGCCAGGCCTATAATATTGATCATGGAAGAAGTCCTGTTCTTCCAAAGGTTGCGCAAAGCGATTTTAAGGTTCAGTTTAAACATGGTGGTGGCGGTTGGCGGTTGGCGTTCGGCGGTTGGCGCTGTACGCTAAATCAGTTCTTCGGTTTTTCCTTTATTAATTTTTTCTGAGATCACATGGCCATCTTTGAGGTTGATGATACGGTTGGAAAAACTGGCATCATGGCTGGAGTGTGTGACCATGACAATGGTTGTGCCGCTTTCGTTCAGTTCACATAAAAGTTCCATCACTTCATTGCCATGTGTACTGTCAAGGTTTCCGGTAGGCTCATCGGCCAATACCAGCTTCGGTTTGGTAACCAGGGCCCTGGCCACAGCTACGCGCTGTTGTTGTCCACCCGAAAGCTGCTGCGGAAAATGCCCGCTTCTGTTCACGATGTTCATCCGTCCGATAATTTCGTTGACCAATTGCTTACGTTCAGATGCAGGTACTTTGTTGTAGATGAGTGGCAGTTCTATGTTTTCGAATACCGTAAGCTCATCGATCAGGTTAAAGTTCTGAAACACAAAGCCCATGTTCTTCTTCCTGAAATTAGACCGCTCCCGATCGTTCAGGGTAAGCAGTTCGGTATCTGTAAATCTATAGCTGCCGCGCTCAGGCTTATCCAGCAATCCCATCACGTTTAAAAGTGTCGATTTTCCGCAGCCAGAAGGCCCCATGATGGACACAAACTCGCCCTCTTTTACCTTAAGGTTAATCCCGTTAAGTGCGGTCGTCTCAATTTCTTCGGTTTTATAAACCTTTTCTAAATTTTCAATTTTTATCATTGGTCTTGGTTCATTAGTCATTGGTTATTGCGCTTAGCGATCAGCGTTCTGCGCTTATTTATCTATCTCTACAATGTCATACGTGCTAAACTGGTCATACGAGGAAGTAATCACTTCTTCTCCTTTTTGCAGGCCGTCCAATATTTCATAATAGAGATAATTTTTGCGGCCTATTTTTATGTTTCTTTTGGTTGCTTTTCCATTAACGACCACAAACACCCAATTTCCCCCGGTACTCTGAAAAAACTGTCCCTGTGCCAGTAGCAGCGACTTGCTGTTGTCAGAAAGCGTTAATTTGACCTGCATAGACAAGCCCCTTCTCAAATCTTGCGGTGCCTGGCCAATAAATGTCATTTCTACCTGAAACTGGCCCGCGGTAATTTCTGGAATAACCTTGCTCACCGTCAGTGAATAGGTCTTTCCATTGAACTCGCAGGTAGCTCCCTGTCCTTCCTTTACCCGGTTTACATAGTATTCATCCACTCCGGCCTGGAGCTTATAGCCTTGGAGGACATCGATTTTGCCCAACATTTCATTTGCGCTGTAAGATTTGCCGATTACCGGATCGTAAGACGAGAGCTTGCCCGAAACTGGTGCTTTGATGGTCATGTTTTCGATGTTCTGCCGAATGGTCTGCAAGCTTTCGTTCATCCTACCTATGGATTGTTCAATCTGCTGCAATTGCATGATCCGGCTCTGGTTCTCCTGTCTGACTGCTGTTTTCAGGAGCGATTTCCGTCCGAGGTAATATTCATAATCCTGCGAGCTGGTATTGAATTCCTGCTGTGTAATTACTTTTTTGGCGAACAGGACACTATCAATCTTATATTTTCTGGTAGCGGTACGCAAGCTATTTTCGATATCCATCATATCTTGGCTCATTACACGCTGATTCTGTTCCAAATCCAACCGTAATTTACGCAATTGATTGATCTGTTCGGTAATGCTTGTTTCGCTTGAGGTATAACTGGAAAGGGCGTTCGGGTTGGCAATCCTCAGTAAGGGAGTTCCCGCCACTACACTTGCCCCATTTTCGGTAAAGATTTCGGCAACGGTTCCGCCTTCAGGCGAACTTACGATCACGGAGGTCAATGGTACAACACTGGCATTCAGCAATACGACATCTTCAAAATCTCCATACTGTACTTTGTTCAGCGTGATTTTTTCTGCATCGACCTTGAAAACCTTATTGAGCGATAAACTGTATCCATACGCTGCCAAGGCAATAAAAACCAATGTTCCAGTACTAATCAGGATGTTTTTTCGACTAAATCTCTTTTTTTCTATTTTTTTATCCATTTGTTTTAACCTGCAGGTGCCAAGTTTATGCCACTTCACAAATAAAAATTAAAATATTGACAATCAATAACTTAAAAGCTAGTAAATATTTTTGATGTTCATTATCGAACACTTGCTGTACAGCATCGGACAGTTTCGGTTAGATTTGCGGAAAGCGGAGGGCGGAGAGGTTGGAACCTGGAGTAGAGAGCCTGGAGTAGAGAGCATGCAGCGGAACGATAGCAACTTTAACCTCTCAACCTTAAACCTTAAACATTGAACTTTCAACCTTCAACTTACAACTTTACAACCTTTCAACCTTAAACTTTACAACTTTCAACTTTACAACTTTCAACCTTAAACTTTAAACCTACAACCTTCAACCTACAACGCCAATGGTAGACTCAAACATCCTGATCATAGATGATGATGATGACATCCTGTTAAGTGCGCGCTTATTTCTTAAGCAGCATTTTGCACAAGTACTCACGTGCAGATCGCCCAGGGAAATCAACGTACTGTTGAGCAAGAATGAGGTTGACCTGATCTTGCTCGACATGAATTACCAGAAAGGTGCGAGCGATGGCAGGGAGGGCCTATATTGGCTCGATCACATTTTATCGATCGATAAAGATTATGTGGTTATTTTGATGACCGCGTTTGGCAATGTCGAACTGGCCGTCCAAGCCATCAAAAAAGGGGCTACAGATTTTGTCTTGAAGCCTTGGGAAAACGAAAAACTGTTTGCTACGCTTTCGGCTGGGGCCAGGTTACGGCAGTCGAATAAAAAAGTAAAGAAGCTGGAGAAAATCCATACCTCCATTCAGGGCGATCTGGCCCGTAGGTTTGAACACATCATCGGCAATGATAGCCAGCTCCAACGGCTCCAAAATACGTTGATGAAAGTTGCCCCAACTGATGCAAATGTGTTGATCTTGGGCGAAAATGGTACGGGCAAGCAAGTCTTTGCCTACGAAATCCACAAACACTCTACCAGAAAGAAACAGTTGTTCATGCATGTGGATCTGGGCTCGCTCAACGAGAACCTTTTCGAAAGCGAACTTTTCGGGTATGCCAAAGGCGCTTTTACCGATGCCAAAGAAGACAAGCCGGGCCGTTTTGAAATGGCCGATGGAGGAACGATCTTTCTGGATGAAATCGGCAATCTTTCCCTTCCCCTACAGGCCAAACTACTCAGTGTGCTGCAAAACCGTGTGGTGACCCGACTGGGCGAAAGCAGGGAAAGAAAGGTCGATGTACGCCTTATCAGTGCAACCAACATGCCCCTGCACGAAATGGTCCTGAAAAATACCTTTAGGCAAGATTTGCTGTTTAGGATCAATACCGTAGAATTGCTACTGCCGCCTTTGCGTTCACGTGGAAATGATGTAATCTTATTGGCCGAACACTTTCTCCAAGTTTACAATACGCGCTACCATAAACAGGTTGATCATATTCAAGGAGCTGCAAAAAAAGCGCTTCTGTCCTATGCTTGGCCAGGCAACATCAGGGAACTGCAGCACGTTATGGAACGGGCAGTCATCATGACCGACGGACTGGAAATTACCGAAGAAGACCTGCAGCTCACTCCGCAAAAATTTGCACAATCTGGCGTACTACAAACAGATATGGCACTAGATGAAATGGAAAAACTGATGGTCAACAAGGCCATTGAAAAGCATAAAGGTAACATCTCCCGCGCCGCAGCCGAATTGGGACTGACCAGGGCAGCATTGTATAGGAGAATTGAGAAGTTTGGGCTTTAGGCTTAAGTTGAAGGTTGTAAGGTTGTGTAGCGAAGCGGAAAGCGTTGAGCGAAGAGCGGAAAGCGGAGAGCGGAAAGCGGAGAGCGGAAAGCGGAGAGCGAAGAGCGGAAAGCGATGATAACTACCCTTTGCACTAAGCGCTTTGCCCTTTGCTCTTTTCTATTGCACCACGCCTTTTTACTTTTTACTTTTTACTTGATACTTGATACTCAATACTTTCAACTTTCAACCTTTAACTTTTAACTTTCAACCTTTAACTTTTTAACTTCACCACGTGTTTTACCAGCGTTTCACTTTTCGTCTCCTAAGCCGCTTGTTGTTCATCAATCTGTTGGCTATGCTATTGGTTTATCTGATCCGCAGGACAGAACTCTGGTTTACGATTTCGGGAGTGGTTTTGGTGTTGGTGATCAGTGTGATTTCGCTGTACCATTACATTAACCAGATACGTAACGACATTAAGCGTTTTATTTTGGCCGTAAAAACGAGAGACCATACCTTGAATTTTAAAAACAAGGCCACAAAGGGAAGTTTTCCGGAACTTTATGAATCCTTTAATGAGATTATCCAGATCCACCGTAACATCCAACTTGAGCAGGATGCCATGTTCCAGCTCATCAAGACCATCTTAGAACAAGTGCCTGTTGGGGTGATCGTGCTAAAGAAGAATCGGACAGCTGTAGCACAGAAAGATATTGTATTCTTCAATCTGGCGGCGAGTACACTGCTCAATGTTCCGGTCTATAGCTATTGGCATCGCTTTGCACAGCACTTGCCTATTTTTGCCGCAGAAATTGAGCAGATCAGCAATGGCGGAAAGCGCTTCGTAGAACTCAAGATCCAGGAAAAACTGATCCAATTGTCGATTGAGATCATCCCACTTAACCTTTATGGGGCAGATTACAGCATCATTTCCTTTCAGAACATCAAAGACGAAATCGAGCAGAAAGAAACCGAGGCCTGGAACCGGCTAATTGGCGTGATCTCCCACGAAATCCTAAATTCCATTACACCGATCAGTTCGCTTTCTGCAACCGTAGACCAGATGATTGAAGGCAAGGAGGTTTTGGGTACGGAAGAATTGGAAGACCTCAAACCAGCCATACAGACCATCAAGCGCAGATCGGAAGGCTTATTGGATTTCGTGAAAGATTACCGCCTGATCGCAGAATTGCCTACTCCCAACCTTGAACAACATGCCATCGGCGAAATCCTGCAGCACATTAAAGTGTTGATGCTGCCGATGGCCAATGCCAAGCATATCAAATTGACCGTACAGCAGACGGCATCTAAAATTTCTTTAAAGTTAGATTTCAAGCTTATCGAACAGGCACTGATCAACCTCGTGACCAATAGCATCTACGCCCTGGAGCAAACCGATCAGCCTATCATAGCCATCCAATATCGCCTGGTGCACAATAAGGTCTATATCGACGTAACAGACAATGGAAAAGGGATCGACCCCGAAAACCTGGACAAGATCTTTGTGCCTTTCTACACCACGAGGGCAAATGGTTCGGGAATTGGACTGACCATCACCAGGAACATCATGAAGATGCATTTGGGCAGCCTGGAAGTAAACTCGGCACCACAAGTGGGCACCACTTTTTCGTTGGTGTTCAATTATAGTTGACCAAATTCATACGTGATCCTGTCACCCTGAGCCTGTCGAAGGGCAGGGTTCAATCAATGAAATGTAGCTTCGAATGTTCTAGTCTTCGACAGGCTCAGACTGACATCCAATGAATTGACTGACACTTGATGAGTTCAGACTGACACTCAAATTCATTTAAACCTAATCTGTCACCCTGAGCTTGTCGAAGGGCCGGGTTCAATCAGCAATGTGGCTTAGAATGTTCTAGTCTTCGACAGGCTCAGACTGACATCCAAATTCATTTAAACTTAATCTGTCACCCTGAGCCTGTCGAAGGGCCGGGTTCAATCAGCAATGTGGCTTAGAATGTTCTAGTCTTCGAC
>JAVHXV010000004.1:79846-238510 GCA_031119475.1 Pedobacter sp.
GAATGTTCTAGTCTTCGACAGGCTCAGACTGACATCCAAATTCATTTAAACTTAACCTGTCACCCTGAGCCTGTCGAAGGGCAGGGTTCAATCAGCAATGTGGCTTCGGATGTTAAGTCTTCGACAGGCTCAGACTGACATCAAATGAGTTGACTGACACTTGATGAGTTCAGACTGACACTCAAATTCATTTAAACCTAATCTGTCACCCTGAGCTTGTCGAAGGGCTGGGTTAATCATAGGAACAAGCGCTTAAATTACTGTACCATTGGCAATGGTTACTCCTTTTTTGACCACCACAATGCCATCCTTCACCACATAAAGCCCATAGTCGCCTTCTTTTAAATGGCTGCCGCCATTGATGCGCACATCGTTTCCAATCTTGCAGTTTTTGTCGACAATGGCATTATTGATATAACAACGATCTCCAATCCCCAATAGCGGATGTCCAGCAGCATTTTCTTCCTGTATTTCGTCCAACGTTTGGTAATGGTCGCTGCCCATGATGTAGGAGTTTACAATGGTCGTACCTTTACCAATGCGCGACCGGATGCCGAGCACAGCGTGTTCTACCCGACTGGCCTGGATGATGCAGCCTTCGGCCACTATGGTCTTTTCTAGGGTAGTGCCCGAAATCTTGGATGGTGGCAACATCCGCGCCCGCGTAAAGATGGTGTGGGCACTATCGAACATGTTGAACATCGGGATTTCGTCGGTAAGACCAAGGTTGGCCTCAAAGAAGGAGGAAATGTTTCCGATGTCAGTCCAGTATCCTTCATATTGATAGCTCAATACCTTATGGCTGCCCAATGAACGCGGAATGATCTCCTTTCCAAAATCCTTTTCTTCGGGATTTTCGTTCAGCATTTTAATGAGCACTTCCCTATTGAAGATATAAATGCCCATAGAAGCCAAATAATTTCGGCCAGACTGTTTCATCTCGCTTCCGGTATCAGACGACCAATCTGGCAGCAGATCTGATTTTGGCTTTTCGATAAAGGAAGTAATAAAACTTGCTTCATCTGTTTTGAGGATACCAAAATCGGTAGCATCCTTTGCATTGACGGGTATGGTAGCAATGCTGATTTCGGCATCGTTATCAATGTGCGCTTTCAACATTTCCTTAAAATCCATCTGGTACAACTGGTCGCCAGACAAGATCAGGATGTAGTCGAATTCGTGGTTGACGATGTGGTGCATGCACTGTCTAACCGCATCTGCAGTCCCCTGGAACCAGGTTGGGTTTTCTGGCGTCTGCTCTGCTGCCAGGATATCGACAAATGCTTTTGAAAAATGACTGAAATGATAGGTATTTTTGATGTGCTTGTTGAGCGAAGCAGAGTTGAACTGGGTAAGTACAAACATCCGATGGATGCCTGAGTTCATGCAGTTGGAAATAGGGATATCGACCAGACGATATTTCCCTCCGATGGGAACAGCGGGCTTCGAACGCGTTTGTGTAAGTGGAGACAACCTCGATCCCTGGCCACCGCCAAGAATTACACCAAGTACTTTTTCGGTCATAACTGATTATTTTAACTGGTATAAATCAATATATTGTTGTGCAGCACTGTCCCATGAGTGATCGAGCGCCATGATAAACTTACGAATTTCCTTCATCTTTTTTTGGTTGAGATAAAGCGCATAGGCCCGGCCAATGGCATGGACCACATCCCAGATGCTGGTCTGGTCATGACAGATCCCAAAACCTCCGTCACCAATGTCAATAACAGTATCTTTCAGACCGCCTATGCGCCTTACGATTGGGATGGTACCGTATCTAAGCGCATACATCTGGTTCAGTCCACAAGGTTCTACCCGCGATGGCATCAGCAGGAAGTCGGCACCAGCGTAAATCTGGTGGGATAACGACTCGTTATATCCGATATAGGCATTGTAGTGGCCTGGATGGTGCTGGGTAATTTCATTCAAACGGTCTTCAACCCCAGGATCGCCCGACCCCAGCATCAGGATATTGATTTCCCCCTGGCTTTGGGCAAGCGCCTGATAACAGATCTCTGGCAAAAGATCGGCCCCTTTTTCGTCCACCAGACGACCGATAAACGTAAACAGGGGCTTGTTGGGATCAAGGTTAAACACCCTGCACAGCTCTTCTTTATTTGCTTTTTTTCCAGATTCAACGGTCCTGCTGTTAAAATTCTTGAATAGCATTGGGTCCTTTTGTGGATTCCAGACTTCGTTGTCGATCCCGTTCAAAATTCCGGCCGATTTTCCACGTTCCTGTGCCAACAAATTCTCGAGGCCATTGGCCACATGGCTGATCTCGTCCAGATAGCTCGGAGAAACAGTAGTGACCCTCCAGGCACATTTGATCGCTGCAGCCAATGGATTGATCGCTCCTCCCCAATCCAGCTTGCTCGAGTTCCACAGGTCGTAGGGAGGCAGGTAATATAATTTATCCCAACCAAATTGTCCCTGATATTGGGCATTATGGATGGTGAGCACGGTAGGAACCTGATTGAGTTTGGTATAATTGAAGCAATTGCCCATCATAAAGGGGATCAGCCCTGTATGGTGGTCATGGCAATGGACCACATCTGGCAAGTGTTCCCATTGCGCCATCCAATCTAACGCAGCAATCTGGAAAGCAAGGAAACGCGATACGTCGTCATGGTATCCGTAAACTTTTTCGCGATCCAACAGTCCAGCAATGTGTACCAGATAAAGATCAAATCCCAATTTATTGGTCAGTTCACGAAAAATCCTGACCTGATAATTGGTAAAGTCCAGTTTGACCCAACCATCATATACCACCTCAAATTCATGCTGCTGAAAGAATTTGGTCTGATAGGCAGGGATCACTACCTTGGCCACATGGCCCAATTTGTTCTGGTATTTTGGCAGTGCACCGACAACGTCGCCAAGCCCGCCGACCTTGGCCACCGGATAGCACTCTGCACTAAAATGTATAATTTCCATAAGTGATTAAATCGAAGTCAAATTAGGGATTTTATTAGAGAAGTAGAAATAGCGGAGGGCGAACAGCGGGGAGCGTTCGGCGGAGGGCGGAGGGTGTGAAGCGTTCAGCGATGGCTTAGCTTATAGGCAAGTTCGTACCAACAATGCAATGAGTCCAGTATAAGTCCAGGTTAAGTCCAGTGTAAGTCCAGCTTAAGTCCAGGTTTTAACTGATAAATTGTGGAGTTAATCTATACTTACACTGGACTTAACATGGAGTTATAGTCCAGTTGGTATATCGTTGTTTCAAACAAGACCATATGATAACAGTTAAGTTCAAATACCCTAAATGATACAAGTAACAACACAAGGGGGATGCAAGGCAACCCTATCGTTTACAAGTAACTAAGGGTTTAAAAAAGAAACGCCCAAACCAGAACGATCGGGGGGCATTTCTAACCAAACAAAAAAATATAGATGAGTCCTATAAGTATTCTTCCTGAGCCATGATGGCATAAAAATCCCTGATGGCATTAAACTGGGGATGCAGGGAAACCACATTGCCAAACACTAACAAGGCAGGCGAAGCCAGTTTTTTCTCGATGATCAGCTCTTCGATCGTATCTACAATACCGACCACTACATTCTCTGAACTGGATGATCCATTTTCGATGACCGCAACCGGTAGATCAGCTTTTCCTTCGGTCTTAAAAATTGAGGCGATGGCCGCAATCTTCTCGATGCCCATCAACACTACGATTGTTGCATTCGATTTGGCCGCCACATACAGGTCGGGAGAAATTTCGCCTACTGCATTGGTACCTGTTACCACCCAAAAGCTTTCGCTCAGGTTGCTGTATACCATTGGGATTTTCTGTAGCCCCGGTACACCTAGCGCACTAGAAATACCTGGGATGATCTCCGTTGGAATGCTGTATGATTCGGCAACATCGATCTCTTCAAATCCACGGGCAAAAACAAAGGGATCGCCACTTTTCAAACGGACCACATGCCCGTAATTGAGGGCATAGTCGATCATCAATTTGTTGAGGAGTTCTTGTGAAAACGATTCGTCGCCAGATCTTTTCCCAACGTAGACCTTGATGGCCTGCTCTGGCGCATAATTGAGCAATGCTTCATTTACCAGCGCATCATATAAGACCACATCGGCAGACTTCAAAGCTTTTACGCCTTTTAAGGTCAACAGCTCTGGATCACCTGGTCCAGCTCCTACCAAAGTTATCTTCGGTTCTATCGTCGTTTTTTTGATCTTGCTTGCAATCATCTCGCCGTTCTTTATGTTCAACAAGACAAATATACAATAAAATCTATAGAATTAGTAGTATTTAATTTAAAAAAATTAATTTTCTGCTTTTTTATACTTTAGAACGTGTTTTTTGTAAATCCTGCTAAGGGAGAAAAAGCGTTCCAGCACAATGAGTGCGATGGTAGGTAGCAGTACAAACTTGAACAGGCCGAACTTGAGCAGCACAAAACCAACAAGCAGGATCAGCCTGAAACATTCGAGGTAGTAGATCCATTTCATCTGTTCCATGAGCGCGCCACAGTTGATCAGGGTAAGCAGGATAAAGCTGGAGATGAAAAAGCAATCCATGCCATCCAGGCCCTTAAAAACTGCAGTCATATAAGTTAACAGGATAATCGACACGGCAATCTGCAGGTTCAAATAGTTTTTAAACTGAAAGCGATAGCTGATCTTTGGTCGATACTGGAGATATTTCTTTTCGATGGCAGGGCGTATCTCCTGATCAAGCAGGGCCGGATGGCCAAAAACAATCTTCAACCGCTGTTTTAGTCCGCTGGCCCGCCGTACTGATTCCAATATTTCCAGATAATAATGAAAATGTTGCCATAAGAAACTATAGCTCTTGATGGGATGCGTAAGACCGTATGTTGGCTTTTCCTCTTCGACCTGAAAAGTACCAAAAAGCTTATCCCAAAAGGTAAACACATCGCCATAATTTTTGTCGAGGTATTTCTCGTTGCTGGCATGGTGTACGCCGTGCAGCGAAGGCGTAATCAGGATGTGTTCTAGCCAGCCCAGTTTGGGGATCAGTTGGGTGTGCGTAAAAAAGGAATACGCTCCATGTACCGTGAGGATCACGGCAACCATGACCGGGTCAAACCCGAACCACGGCAATAGGCACCAGAAAAATCCCCTGACCAATGCCTGGATGGTGGTAATGCGTGCAGAAACGGTAAGGTTAAACTCTTCGCTCTGGTGGTGTACAATATGTGCTGCCCAGAAAAAATTGACTTCATGGCCAAGCCGATGGTACCAATACCAGACAAAATCGGTGGCCAAGATGAGCAAGATCCAGACCCACCAGGCATGTGGTATTTCAAATAGCGCATAGTGCCGATGGATGTAGCTGAACAAGTCATAAAAGCTCGCTGCGATAAATAGATTGAGCAGGCGTTCGGCAATGCCGATGCTTACATTGGCGACAGAACTTTCGTACCTGAACACAGCGGTCCGCGTCAACCTCCGAGCAACTGCCCATTCCAGATAGAGGAATAGAAAAAATCCGGGTATGGCGAAGGCCAGGTAGTTGATCGGCATCAAAAATGGTAATTAAATCGCTTCCCTGAACATGAGCGCGCCAACAGTCAGGTTGGTCCGGCCATCGATGAGGATAGCGGAACCAGTGGCCCTATTTTCATGATACAGGTCAAACGCCAATGGATCTGCCGTTTTTAGCACTACACGGCCAATGTCATTGAGCTTAAATTCATCGGCGGCATGTTTTTCCAATGTATTGATGTCGACCTTATAAACGACTTCATCAATCTTACAGCGCGTGATCTTACTGTTATGTTGGATAAAATAGGTCAATGATGGATCCAGCGATCGGGTATCCATCCAGCACAGATCGGCAGCAATGGCCCTTGTTTCTGAGGGCAGTGCAGATGAATGGACCAAGGTATCGCCACGGCTCACGTCTACATCATCATTCAGGTGGATGATTACCGATTGTCCGGCATGCGCCTCCTGAAGATGGTCTTCAAAGAATTCGATCTTGCTGATGGTGGTACTGTTTCCCGATGGCAGTATGGTAACCTTGTCGTTGACCTTGAATGATCCGCTCAATACGCGGCCCGCATATCCCCTGTAATCGTGCAGCTGGTCGGTCTGTGGACGGATTACCCATTGTACGGGCATCCTTGCTGGCGAGGCCTGTTCAATCCCATCGGTGTCTACCTGCTCCAGGAAATGCAAGAGGCTTTCGCCTTCGTACCAGTCCATCTGTGCGGAAGACTGCACAATGTTATCACCTTTTAACGCACTTACAGGTATATAATTTACGTTCTGCAATTTCAGGTTTTCGGCCAGGGCCTTATATTTTTCGATAATGGCATTAAATACGGTTTCACTATAGGCTACCATATCCATTTTATTGACACAGACTACAATGTGCTTGATGCCGAGTAAGGATACCAGATAAGAATGGCGGATGGTCTGTTCTACCACACCATTCCTGGCATCGATCAAGATGATGGCCAAATTGGCGGTACTTGCCCCTGTAACCATATTACGGGTATATTGAATGTGGCCCGGTGTATCGGCTATAATAAATTTTCGCTTACTGGTCTGAAAGTATTTATAGGCCACATCAATAGTTATACCCTGTTCCCTTTCGGCACGAAGGCCGTCTGTTAGGATGGCCAAATCAATGGTACCATCATCATTTTTTCGGTTCGATCGCTGCAGGGCCTCCAGTTGGTCTGCCAGGATCGAATCTGTATCATAGAGCAGGCGACCGATCAAGGTGCTCTTTCCGTCGTCTACGCTTCCTGCTGTAAAGAATTTTAGTATGTTCATGTGTAATAGTTTGGCGTAAAGCGCTAAGCGTATGGCAATTCATACCAACACCCATGCACCTATCGCGTTATTAAAAATACCCGCCTTTTTTTCTGTCCTCCATCGCGGCTTCAGAAACCTTGTCGTCCATTCGGGCACCACGTTCAGAGATTTTCGATTCGCTGATTTCCCTGATGATGTCTTCGATCTGATCCGCATCTGATTCGACGGCTGCTGTACAGGACATATCCCCCACTGTTCTGAAACGAACTTTTCTACTGGTCACCACATCTTCATCATCCATGTTCAGGAATGGAGAAGCAGCCATCAATTGTCCATTTCTGGTGATGCATTCGCGGTAATGGGCAAAATAAATGCTGGGCAGTTCTATATTTTCCCTTTTGATGTAGTTCCACACGTCGAGTTCGGTCCAATTGCTGATCGGAAAAACCCTGACATTTTCGCCCTTGTGGATTTTTCCATTGTAGCTATTCCACAATTCCGGGCGCTGTCTTTTTGGGTCCCATTGTCCAAATTCATCCCTGACCGAAAAGATCCTTTCTTTTGCCCTTGCCTTTTCTTCATCTCTCCTGGCTCCGCCTATACAGGCATCAAAGCCGTTTTCGAGAATGGTGTCTAACAAGGTAACGGTCTGCAGGGCATTGCGGCTTGCATTTTTACCGGTCTGCTCAATTACCTTACCTTCATCTATCGATTTTTGTACCGATCCTATGATCAGTTTCTCGCCAATTCTTTCGACCATTCGGTCGCGGTAAACAATGGTTTCCTCGAAATTGTGTCCGGTATCGATATGCACCAATGGAAATGGAAATTTCCCAGGCCGAAAGGCCTTTTCTGCCAGTCGCACCAAGGTAATCGAATCCTTTCCGCCTGAAAATAACAGCGCAGGCTTTTCAAATTGCCCCGCTACCTCACGCATGATGTGGATGGCTTCTGCTTCCAGTTCGTCTAGGTAGTCTAAATTATAATTGTTGTTCATTAGAAATGGTCATTAGTCATTGGTCACTGTGCAGAGCGCTAAGCGCTTTGCTCTTTATTCTTTGTTTCTTGTTCTTTGTTCTTTGTTCTTTGCTCTTTGCTCTTTGCTCTTTCATCATTCCTTACCTGCCACCACTTCTTCTGCGGTATGGTGCAATCCACATTCCTTTTTGCTTTGGTCTTCCCACCACCATCTTCCCGCACGGAAATCTTCGCCGGGCTGTACGGCCCTTGTACATGGCGCACAACCGATGCTGGGGAAGCCCCTATCATGCAAGGTATTGTAGAAAATGTTATTCTTCCGGATAAAATCCTTGACCTCCTCCAGGCTCCAATCAAAAATGGGATGGAATTTGATCAGTTGGTTGCCTTCGTCCCATTCCAGGTCATGCATATCTTCGCGGTTTGGGCTCTGCTCGGCCCTAATTCCAGTAATCCAGATTTGATTGCCCTGTAACGCCCTCTTTAAAGGCTCAATTTTACGGATGTGGCAACATTGCTTCCTGTTCTCCACCGACTCATAAAAACTGTTCGGCCCTTTCGCATTGACCATGTCCTGTAACAGTTCATGTTGTGGATAATAGGCATAAATTGGCTGGCCATAATTTTCGAGTGTCCTGTTCCATACGTAATAGGTTTCTGGGAAAAGGCGCCCTGTCTCTAGGGTAAAAACCTTGATCGGAATGTGGTTGGCAAAAATCAGGTGGGTAATGACCTGGTCTTCCCACCCAAAGCTGGTACTGAAAACCACCCTGCCAGAAAATGCTTCGGCCAGGTATTGTAATTTCTGGACGGGGTCTAGTCCCGATAGTGCCTGTTTAATTTCGTTCAACTCCTGCATCTTACATCAATTTTAAGATAAACATGACCACACTCCTGAGGCTCACTGCCATAACGATAATGCCAACGGCAACCATAATGGTCTTGGCCGAAATCTTATTCGAAACCCTCGCAGCAATGGGCGAAGCCAGTGCACTGCCAATGATCAGGCCTACTACCGCTTCCCAATACCTGCCGCCCAACATGGTAAAAAAAGTAAGTGAACTCAGGGTAGCGATAAAAAAACGGCTGATCTTTACCGTTCCCAGGGAGAACAAGGGATGACGCCCACCAGCAATTAAGCTCGACAAAACGATAGACCCCCATCCCCCGCCAAAAGCGGCATCAATAAAGCCCCCAAAAAAACCGAGTGCACCTATCTTTTTTATTTTTTTTGTTTTCCTTTTCCGCTTGATGTTAAATGCCTTGAGCAGGATGATCGTGCCTAAGACCAAGGTATAAACGCCGACTACGGGCTTGGTGTATTGGCTATAATGCTCGAGCGAGGAAAGCAGGTACGCTCCAATCACCGCACCGATGATGGCGGGGATGATCAAAATCTTGAACAATTTCCAGTTTACGTTCCCCATCCTGTAGTGCATCCAGCCGGCAATCCCATTACTGAGCACTTCTGAAATGTGGATGGCCATACTTGCCGATGCCGGCGGCAGTCCCATGGCCAACGAAAAGGAAGCTGATGTTACCCCATATGACATGCCAATGGCGCCATCAATCATGGCAAAAACAAAGCCTGCTCCCAAGAACCAATAAAATAAGGGGTCGATATGAACTAAAAAAGATTGAAATTCAGGCTCTGTATTCCATAAAGTAAATCCGACCGAAACAATAAATACTACGAAGACCAGCCAGATCAGCCATTTAATATTAGCTTCTAAGAAACTTTTTTTCGGATTAATTAAACTCTCTGTAACCTTATTTAATTTTTTAACTTTTGTCGCAAAATCTCCATTCAAATTCTGCCTTAACAAACTCATGTTCTGCAAGGTGACATCGAGCTCATCGGGCAGGTTTTCGTTAAGGATCTGTTTAAGCCTTTTGGCGATGGTGGGCGATTTTCCATTGGTCGAAATGGCAATCTTAAGGTCTCCCTTCTGCACGATGGAGCCCAAGTAAAAATCACATAAGGCTGGCTTATCGGCCACATTGATCAGCAATCCGCGCTGATGCGCTGCTGTTCTGATCTGCTCATTGAGCTCAGCGTTGTTTGACGCCACAAAAACAAGATCAACATGGTCTAAATCTGACACGCTGAAACACTTTTGGAAGAGCTGAAGCTTTGGAAATTTACTTTCCAGTTCCAGAATTTCTGGATGGATGGTTTCTGCCACAAGCTTGACCTCCGCTTCCTGACTATTGTTGACAATCGCGTTCAGTTTTTCCAGCCCAACGTTTCCGCCGCCCACAATCAAGGTACGCAACTGGTTCAGCTTGATAAAAACTGGGAACAGCTGGTTGCCTTTTGTTTCTTCCACAAAAGTTTCCTCGTTCTGGTTAGGCAATGGAAGCATAAGGTTTGATCAAAGATTTAAATGATGGATGAAGGGAAACAACTTCACCAAATATGAGCAGCGCAGGAGCTTGTACCTGTTCTTTTTGAGCCTGCTCGACAATATTTTTTACCGTACCAACAATTAACTTTTCATTGGCCGATGAACCGTTCTGAACCACCGCAGCAGGCAGGTCAGCTTTTCCTGCCGCTTTGAACAGCTCCACAATTTCGGGCAGTTTTTTTAATCCCATCAGAATGACGACGGTAGCGTTTGATGTGGCAGCCTGTGCAATATCTGCCGAAAGTTGGCCTCCGGAAGTAGTGCCCGTAATGACCCAGAAGCTTTCGCTCATGCCGCGATGGGTAACTGGGATCTGCTGAAGTCCCGGCACACCAATGGAGCTCGAAATCCCGGGGATTACCGTCACTGGAACACTGTACGAATCGGCAAAATCCAATTCTTCATAACCCCTCCCAAAAACAAAAGGGTCGCCACCTTTTAGACGCACCACGTGGCCATAGTTAAGGGCATAATCGACCATAAGCCGATTGATGGCGTCCTGTTCAAAGGCGTGTTCACCAGATCTTTTCCCTACATAGATTTTAATGGCAGCCGATGGGGCAAAATCCAACAACGTCTCATCGATGAGCGCATCGTATAAAACTACATCAGCTGTTTGCAAGGCCTTTACCCCTTTCAGCGTAAGCAGATCTGGATCGCCCGGTCCGGCACCCAACAGCGTAATTTTTGGTATGATTGATAATTTATCTGTATTCATGTTAAGCTAAGGCCCTAATGGCACTGATCTGATTTAAAAATTGTTTGGCCTCATTTAAATATTGGCGGGCAAAATCTGCAGCAGGCTCATTTTTATTGATTTGGAGCACCAATTCATTGAATGTGGTCGGCAGGACGATTTCGCCAGTAGATACGAACTGGATATCGAATTCCTTGATTACCCCAACCTGTGTACTGCTATTGATCCCTTTATCCAATAACAAGGATTTTGCAGCGCTGACCATTACGCTATAGGCATGATAAATGGCATCTGCATAGGCATGATTGGCGAAAGCCTGTTCTGCCCAATTCAGTTTTTCTTCGGCCTCAAACAACAAAGTAGCCACCAGATCGATCACAACGCCCGCACATTCGCCTACGCCAATGGCTGTTTCAAAAGTCTCCTCATGGCCCCAATCCACAAACTCTTCGTTTTTGAGGGCGGTAAGATCTGCCAACGGCTTCAACAGTTGATAAAAATGGTCTTTTCCCTGGCGGTCGTAATACGCATGGAAATTTTCATCGGCCAGGCCATTTGCCTTAAAATCGCCCAACACCTTGTGCAAAACCTGTGGGGCCCTTTTAGAAGGCACTTTGATTACCCTTTCGGCCACACGGCCAACACCATTTCCTACCGTTCCTCCCCCCAGCATCACCTGAACCGCTGGCACGACCTTACCATCGGCCTTGACCGAACTGCCATGAAAACCGATCTCTGCCAGGCCATGCTGTCCGCAACTGTTCATGCAGCCGCTGATCTTGATCTTGATATTTTTTTCATAGATGAGCTCTGGATAATCTTCATAGATCACTTCTTCCAGTACTTCGGCCAGGGTCATGCTATTGGAAATGCCTAAATTACAGGTATCCGTACCCGGACAAGTGGTGATATCGGCGAGGCTATCAAATCCGGCATCTGCCAAACCGATTTCGAATAAGGCTTTATACAATGAAGGGAGGGCATTTTCTGCCACAAATTTTAATAGCAGTCCCTGGTTTTGGGTCACACGGATTTCATCGGCCACAAAAGGTCTGATTGCCGCTACAAAGTCCCGCGCCTGATCTGTTTTGATATCACCAAGCTGCACCTTGACATATACGCCATAAAAACTTTCCTGTTTTTGCTGGAAGACGTTAGTTGCCAGCCAATGCTGATAATGGAAAGTATTTTCGATGGATACGGTCGGAAAATCCTGTGTAAATGGATAATTGGGATTTGGCACAGCAGTGCGGTCAACTTTAAACGATTTAACTTTGTTCGCTGTTCTTTCTACCGCTACCAGGCGAAGTACTTCTTCAAGTCCAATTTTTTGTACCAAATATTTCAAGCGTGCCTTGTTCCGGTTATTGCGTTCTCCATGGCGATCAAATACCCGCAGCACCGATTCGGTAAAGGGAATCAGCTGATCTTCCGGAAGAAATTCTTCAATCGGCGCTGCCAAAAATGGTTGGGCACCCAAACCTCCAGCAAATAAGACCTTGAAGCCGCGTTCACCTTTGGCATTGATTTTTGGGATGAACCCGAGGTCATGGATATAGCTAAAAGCCGAATCCTTATCGCTCGATGAAAAGGAAATCTTGAATTTTCTGCCCATTTCCTGACAGATTGGATTGCGCAAGAAATAAGCAAATGTAGCCTGGGCATAGGGAGAAACGTCAAATGGCTCATCTGGATCGATGCCGGCAGTTGGCGAAGAAGTTACATTGCGGACGGTATTTCCACAGGCCTCCCGCAGCGTAATGTCTTCCTGTTCCAATTTCGCCCAGAGTTCTGGCGTACGGTCCAAGCTTACATAATGCAATTGAATGTCCTGGCGGGTGGTGAGGTGCAGGTTGCCGCTTCCATATTCATCGGCAATATCGGCAATGCGCAAGAGCTGTGTAAAAGTCACTTTTCCAAAGGGCAATTTGATGCGGATCATCTGTACCCCGGGCTGGCGCTGCCCATAGATGCCCCTTGCCAGGCGAAGGCTCCTGAACCGTTCTTCATGGATTTTACCAGAACGAAAATCATGGATCTTTCTCTCGAGATCGATAATGTCTTTCGCTACAATTGGATTTTCTAATTCTGTTCTAAAACTCTCCATAAAATAGGGTTACAAGGCAGTTATTAATTTATTTGCAGTTTGTAGTTATTAGTTTACAGTTCTGGATGCTTAGTATAAATTCCGTAAAAGGATCCTTTTTTAGTTCTTGGTTTTCAGTTGGCAGTTTACAGTTTTGGATGCTTAACATAAATTCTGTAAAAGGATCCTTTTTTAGTTCTTAGTTTAGGTTTACTCTGAAACTGCTAACTAAAAACTATCAACTGATAACTAAAAACTGTTAACTGTTAACTATCAACTGATAATTGTCGTCCAGTCTAGCAAATATACAAAGTATATAGATTTAGTAGTTTATTTTTTGAAATTTTTTTATTGCAGGAGCGGATTGAACTCTTCCCTTTCGATGATGCTGGCGATACTAGTTTCGCTCAAAACCTTCAGCGTAGCGTCTCTAACATCGATAAATGCCTTACGGATACCACAGGTAACTTCATCGTGGCACTCGTCGCATTTGTGGTAAAATTTTAAGCTGGCACAGGGCACCATGGCAATGGGGCCGTCGGTAATCCGAAGAATATCTACCAAATAAATATCTTTTGGATCTTTGTTGAGGCTATAGCCGCCACCTGCCCCTTTCTTGCTATAAAGGTAGCCCGCATTACGGAGATCGAGCAAAATCTGTTCAAGAAATTTCTTGGGAATATGCTCCTCCTCTGCAATGCGCGCAATTTGCATGGGCGGTTGGTCGCGATTTTTTCCTAAAATAACCAATGCTTTGATAGCATACTTCGTTTTCTTCGACAGCATATTGAACAAAAATAATAAAAAGATGGAAGATGTGAAATAGTCTTCAGTCGAGAGCCCAGAGTCGATAGCTAGTTTGCAGTTCTTAGTTCATAGTTCACAGTTCGTAATTCATAGTTCCTAGTTCAAACATGAGCGAAGGATTTCTAAACAAACATTTACGCCATACTTTTTACGCCTAACACTTTGCGCTTTGCTCTATGCCCCTTACGTAAAGCGCTTGGCGCTTGGCGCTCTGCTAATTTTCCCTATTTTTTCCGACCTTTGTGCCATGACTTTCAAAGAAAAATTAAGTGCGATCCGTTTGCAGATGGCTGCCGATGGCGTTGCGGCCTATATCATTCCATCTGCAGATCCGCACATGAGCGAGTATCTACCCGCCCATTACAAATGCATCCCTTTTGTGACCGGATTTACGGGTTCGGTAAGTACGGTTGTCATTACCCCAGATTTTGCAGGATTATGGACAGACTCGCGATATTTTGAACAGGCCGAAGCACAATTAAAGGACAGTGGCTTTGAACTGGTCAAGCTCAAGACACAGGGAATGCCCGAATATATTACTTGGCTGGCCGAAAAACTCCCCAACAAAGCGAGCTTGGCATTCGATGAAAGTTTGGTTTCTGTCTTTTTAGGTGAACTTTTACGCCAGCAACTGGCTTTTAAGGGCATCCAGTTCCATCATCATGACTACCTGGGCCCAATCTGGGAAAATCGCCCAAAACTGCCTTCAAATCCTGCTTTTTTAATCCCTGAAGCAGTTGTTGGCCAATCGTTACAGGAGAAGTTAAGTGCTGTTCGCCGGGTTATGGACCGCCAACATGCTACTGCTCACCTGATTTCTTCATTGGATGATATCGCTTGGCTATTCAACCTGCGCGGAGCAGATGTACAGTTCAACCCTGTGGTATTGGCCTTTGCCCTTATAACTGCCAATCAGTGCACTTTATATCTTCAGCGCAGCAAATTTAGCGAGGAAGATCTCCATACCTTGGCAACAGCCGATGTCACTGTTTTAGCTTATGATGCGGTGGCACAAGACCTGCAATATTTACCGGCAGAAAGCTCCCTGTTGCTTGATCCGAGAAAAAATTGCCTTGCACTTTATCGACTGATCCCTACTTCCGTGATTAAAATATTGGATGCCAATCCTTCAACGGGGTTAAAAGCCAAAAAGAACGCGGTTGAAATTGCCAACACGCGCAATACCATGATCAAGGACGGCGTAGCCCTGACCAAATTCCTAAAGTGGATTGATGATCAGGTTGGCCAGCAAGAGATTACCGAAATTTCTGCAGCAGCTCAACTGCGTGCTTTTAGGGCTGAACAGGAAGGATTTATTGGCGAAAGTTTTAACACCATTGCTGCCTATAAGGCCCATGGCGCATTGCCACATTATGGCAGCACGGCGGAAAGCAATGTCGCGCTTGAAAAAGATGGACTGTTCCTGGTCGATTCTGGCGGACAATATCGATATGGCACCACAGATATCACACGGGTTATTCCGTTGGGCAACATTACCGATGAGGAAGCCACCGACTATACCCTGGTCTTAAAAGCCATGATCAACGGCTGTAGGGCACGCTTCCCTAAAGGTACTTGCGGTTACCAGATCGATGCCATTACAAGAAATTCCATGTGGGAACATGCACTTAACTACGGCCATGGTACTGGACATGGTGTCGGCTTTTTCCTAAACGTGCACGAAGGACCGCAGATTTTTAATCCATCTGCCACAACGGTGCCCATTGAGCTGGGCATGATTACGTCCATCGAACCTGGAATCTATCGCCCTGGCAAACACGGTATCCGCATCGAAAACCTCGTACTGGCCGTTCCAGATCAATCCAATGCATTCAATGAGTTTTATGCATTTGAAGCACTGACCTTAGCGCCCATCGATACCACTTTGGTGAAGAAAGAACTTCTGGAAAAGGTACAAATTGATTGGTTGAACAACTATCACGAAAATGTTTATGCCAAGCTCAGTCCCTTTCTAGATGCCGAACATCAACAATTTCTGGCCAAAATGACAACAGCACTGTAGGACAACGAGTTGGTTGTTTGGTTGGTTGGTTGTTTGGTTGTTTAGTTGGTTGGATTGCTAGATCGTTAAACGGTTAGATGGAATGTCACCCTGACCTGTAGAAGGGTAGTCTTCGACAAGCTCAGACTGACACTCATCGATAGGAATACCCTCATAGACTATGCGTTCTGCGCTATGTTCCATGCCCTTCAACTTTGCTCTTTGTGCCATGGTTGACCTCTGCGCTCTGCACTCTGCTCTTGATACTTGCTACTTGATACTTGCTACTTGATACTTGCTACTTGACACTACTTGCTACTGTAACAAAAATGTTGTGTTTTGTGGACACTTTTGATTAATGTCCCATATTTTAAAGAATTGTTAATATTACGTAAATCTGTATTTAACTCACTCATGCACAGTATCTAGCGATATCGGGATGCAAATATTCGCGAACGGCATTTTTTTTGTTTTTGTTAGAATCTAATTCCATTTATCATGAAAACAAAAACTAACAAATTCATTCTCAGTGCTGTATTGGGTACAGCATTGATGGTTTCCATTTCTTCCTGTAAAAAAGACCGTGACGATATCGGAACATCAGGATCAATTACTTTTGCAAACACTGTTGAAGGGTCGGCTGCACAAGACACGTATGTAGACGATTCCAAAACCAATTCTTCGGGCCTGGCCTATGGCAGCGCATCTGGAAATGTAAGTGTGGCAACAGGCAATAGAACCATCGCTTTTAAAAATACCGGAACTGCCACCGCTACGGCTGCTGGAACAGTTAATGTTGGAGAAAACACTTCTACCACAGTATTTTTGGTTAAAAACACCGATGGTTCATTGGCAATAAGCAGTTATGCCAACGACAATGCCTCGGTTAGCGGTAAGGCCAAAGTAAGGTTTATCAATGTTGCGCCATTATTGAGCAGTACTGTCAATGTGCTGACTTCTACAGGAGCCTCCCTGGTATCGGCCCTAAGCTTTAAGGTATCGTCTGCTTACCAGACCATTGACGCCAATACGGCACTTAACGTAAATGTTTCGGGCTCTTTGGAAACAACCGCCATTGCAGGCAGCGAATTCCAGGCCGGAAAAGTGTATACGGTCTGGTTCGACAACAGCACGACTACAAAAGTGAAATACCATGTGATCGTACACAACTAAAAATGAATGTATCAATTTTGAAAGGTGGCCCAAAAAGCCGCCTTTTTTATTTAAATTTGCCCTGTTCAATCCCCATTGTCACAACAAAACGAGTACCCTCAGCATGGTATAGACCAAAATGGTTTGATACTTGCACTTGAACGAATTTTTAGGACCGAACAGTCCAATGATCATATAGGTGACCATTTTAATGAAATTTTTAGCCCTGCCCTTAATTTTCTTGCTCTACCTTTTTTCTACTGATGCCCATGCAACTTATTATGCCTGCAATACGGGAAATTACCTCTATCCCAATGCTACCGGAGGCTTAAATTCAAGTGGCGATCCAACCTATTACAACTCCAATCCCATTACCATTCGTTGGTGGGACCAAGATCCGAACTGTGGGATATTGAATAGTAAAATTAAGGCCAGGAGCAGCGGCGATGACAATTGCCAGGTTGTTGGGGGAGCTTGGGGCGTAATCTATAGTTATAACCCTTCCGACAACAGCTGTGTACCTCTGCCTATTGACGATTATATCCCAATTGTGGTCATCTTAACAGCGCTATTGGGCGCATACCTGATCAGAAGACACGTTTCGTTCAACGAAAATTTCAATGGTTAAGGCGATTTGACGCAATCTCCTTCTTCAAATACAAACCTACCTTTTGTATAATCTACAGGCACTTTTTCATCAAAGTAGGCCGAACCCCACACCATGGCAATCTCCCCCACGCCCATCGTCAGGTTGCCCCTATGTTTTAGAAAAGCAACTGGATTTCGGTACCATTTATCAACCTTGTTGACCTTAAAATCGTAATGGCCTTTGAGGGTATCTCCATGGATATAACCTTTAATTTGCCCATCATATATCTTCTTTTGACTAACATAATTGATTTTGAAATAACCAAGTATTTGCTTTTTTGAAGTATCTACAGTAAGCCATGCGGTATCTCCGTTCGAAATGGCACGGTAACAGACCGTAAATTTTTCATCCATTTGCTCAGCGATGGTTTTTTCCCGCCGGCATCCAGCTGCCATGGCCAACAACAAGATTAGTACGATATAACAGGTCGATTTCATCTTTCTAATTTTATATAAAGATAAGCAATGTGGCGGCATACCCGATATTATTCCCAACCCTGCATGCACATTCCCCAAAATCCAATCTGCAACGCCCCTTTGATTCCCCAATTTTCCCCACATTGCTATGTACGCATAATAAACATTATTGATTTTGGCACAGCAATTTTTTAAAGAAAAAGTTATCCAGTAAACTCAAAAGGCTATTTATTAGCCTGAAGCAATATCCTCCTGATGATAATTTCCACTGTTGGCATTTTGATTGTCTAGGTAATGTAGAGCATTAATAAGAATTTTATGAACAGATTATCCTCATTTCTACCGACCAATTTTTCAAGAGCTAAAGGCGCAGCCCTTATTTTTATGGTATGTGCAGTTTATGCCTATTGTTTGCTAAGCTACGTACTCAGTACTGCCCCATAATTGCAGATACTATTCAGTACGATTGAACGTTTAAATATCAACTAACCAAATAACGAAAAGGAGATCAGGCCATGTACATTATCAAACCTAACCCAGCCTTAAAAACGACAGCAATGAACATCTTGGCTGTTACAGCCATTGCTTCAGCTTTTGTCAGTTTAATCGCGATGGTCTATCTTCATCTGATTTAACAATTTTGGCAGAATCTGCATTGCGATTAAATTAGATTACGCAATCATTAGGCAGAGCAAGATCTATTTTGTCATCCGATGCCTATCGGATTCGAGCAGAGCGAGAAATCTCTGATATCATTTAACAAACAATCTTTACCTCTCGCTATGATTTCCTTACCTTTATGTAAGCCATTTCTAGGTGGTGATCCTACTCAGCCCAACTTGGGTTGCTAACAATTTCCTACTTCTTTCAAGTCCACACCAAGTCTATGTCATGTCCACACTAACAGGCCAGTATCTTCATTGCTCCATCGATGTTGCTTCGAAGTTGAATGGGGGAAGGTTTTAGGAAAGTTCGGTCTACATTCGATTGGGAACGGCTTGTACCGAAGTTAGTACGACCAGTGTACGCATCAACAAGCTGTTTGATCCTTACAAAGAAAGTCAACCCATAGGCAGCTAAAATTCGCATGACAAACAATTCCCGACTACTTTCGTTTAAGATTGGTGAGTATCGACATGAAAAATAGGACCTATCCGCAGGAACAAAACGTGATTAAAAGTGCCTCGTTTTGAAGAAAGTGCTGGTTTTTACACCACAAAACAGCGCAGCAAAACGATGTCGAAGATTAGGGGAAAGAACAGCAAGCCCGAATTATTGCTCAGGAAAGCCCTTTGGGCAAAACACATCCGCTTCCGTATCCATCGAAAAGACTTGCCTGGCAATCCTGACCTTGTGATCGATAAATATCAGCTTGCGATTTTTGTAGATGGCGATTTTTGGCATGGCTATGAATGGAAGGCCCGGAAGCCCAAAACGAACCAACATTTTTGGATCCCCAAGATTGAACGCAACATGCAACGCGATCAATTTGCCAATCAGCAGCTTACAGAAATGGGCTACACCGTGATGCGTTTTTGGGAGCACCAGATCAGAAAAAATTTACAGGCCTGCATCAATCAAGTGATGCTTTACCTAGAAGCCGCACGCTTGGGCAGGATACCGGTAAAGGACTGACTTAGGGAGATTTTGAGAGGTGAGAGGTGAGAGGTGAGATGTGAGATATTAGATAAAAGACTAAAGATTAAAGACTACAGACTAAAGTGCAGAGCGCTGAGGGCTAAGGTCAAAGCGCAAAGACAGTTGCCTAATGTAGCTACTGCAAGGCTTGGACACTTCGACTCGTGAACTTAATCATCGGACCTCGGGCTTTCCGGCATTAACTGGGCTTTTGGACTATTGGACTTTTGGACTCCATCTTCAGACTTCGGACTTTCAGACTTTCCGACTTTATCCATGGACTTCTGGACTCTTGGACTCCCATCTCTCGACTGGACTCTTACCCAGCCAAACAATCCCACCCAAAGCTTGTTTTACCTTAAAATACAATAGCTTATGAGATCCATTTGGAAAGGTTCAATTGGCTTCGGCCTGGTCAATATTCCCGTTAGGTTATATTCTGGTGTACAAAATAGTGGTCTTGATTTGGATATGCTCGATGAGCGAGACCATCATAAGATCAAATTTCAGCGGATCAATGAAGAAACCCGTAAGGAAGTTCCTTATGATAAGATTGTAAAAGGCTATTTTATGTCTGATCGCTATGTGATTTTAGATCAGCACGATTTTGAAGAGGCGGCACCAGAGAAAAATAAGATCATCGAACTTGAAAATTTCGTCGATATCGATGAAATCAATCCAATCTACTACGAAACATCTTACTATACCGAGCCTGAAAAGCAAGGTACGAAAGCCTATGCCCTCTTGTTAAGGGCCTTAGAAAAATCTAAAAAGGCTGGCGTAGCCCGCTTTGTGCTACGGAACACTGAAAATCTCTGTGTCATTCATCCCATGGATCATGTTATCGTGATTACCAAGATCAGGTTCCAGGAAGAGATCAGGAGCATGGAGGACATCAAAAAGGTGACCAGTGTGGAGATCAGCAAAAAGGAAATGGATGTGGGCATGGCCCTGATCAAGCAATATACCTCTCCGTTTGACATTTCTGCCTTCAAGGATGAATACCATACGGAGCTGCTCCGGATCATCAAGGCCAAGGCCAAAGGAAAACATCCGGTAGTGAAGAAAATGAAACCTAAAAAAGCAACCAGCGACAACCTTTACGACCAATTGATGCAAAGTTTGGGGGGAAGTAAGAAAAGAGCGTAGGGAAATGTTTAGTTGTGTGTTGATGAGTTGTTTAGACCGAATCACCTGAACAACTCACCAAACAATCAATTCTACATTCTTAACCTAAACAACTCACCAAATCATCGCCTTTACAATTTAATCCAAATGTCTGGCCAACGCTTCGGCGGTGTGATAAACAGTTTTGAGGATGATTTCTTCTGGTTCTCCATCAAAGATCAGGCGTTCTGCAAAAAGTTTGTTGCCCCGATAAAGAGCATAAATGAACATGGTACCTACAGGTTTTTCTGGGGTTTCACTTCCTCCTGGTGCGGGCAATCCGGTTACGGCCACATGGATATCTGATTGGATGAGTTTGCTGAGCCCTTTGGCAATGGCCGCAGTTACCTCCATCGATTCGGGCGTGCATTCATCGATCAATTCTTTCGGAACCTTCAGGTGCTCCTGCTTTAAACTGGCATCGTAGCAGACAAAGCCACCTTTGAGAAACTTTCCTGCATTGGGTACCATCGAGAACTCAGCAACCATACGTCCGGCAGTAGCGCTTTCCACAAAGGAAATGGTTAATGCTTTCGCAATGAGTATTTCGCTGCATTTAACAATATCCTGATTAAGCATTTTCTTCTTCTTCTTTGTCTGTATAGTTTTTGATCACTTTTTTAAGGTCGATCCCTTTGCCTAAAACTGGTAAAAAGAGATCGCCCACCTTTTCGATACGTTCGATGGCATTGAAGATCGTAAAATCTTTCATTTTCAATCCTTTCTTAACTTCATCCCATTCCAATGGCATCGAAACCGTTGCCCCTGGCTTAGGCCGGACGGAGTAAGGTGCCGCAATTGTGGCAGAAGCACGATTTTGTAGGAAATCCAGGTACATCTTACCCTTACGATCTTTTACCGCACGCTCTAGACTGGTGTATTTTGGCAGCTCACGATGCACCAAGGTGACAATGATGCGTGCAAATTCCTTTGATTGTTCATAAGTATATTTTGCACCTAGCGGAATGTAGATGTGCAGACCTGTAGATCCACTGGTCTTGCAATAGCTGGGCACACCCATGTCGTCCAAAATCTGTTTGGTTACCTGTGCTGCTTCGATCACCTGATCAAAAGAATTTTTGTCTGGATCAAGATCGATGATACACCAAGTGGGATGGTCAGGTTTCTTGATCGTGCTGTTCCAGGGATTGATTTCGATACAGCCCAAACTTGCCATGTACAATAAAGTAGCTTCGTTGTTGCCCAACAGGAAATGTTTGTCCTCATCGCTGTCATCAGTATGGTAGAGATAGGTATCCATCCAATCGGGCACCTTTCCGGTCACGTCTTTCTGATAAAAGCTTGGCCCGTTGATACCTCCCGGATGCCTGTTCAAAGATTGGGGCCTATTTTTTAGGTAAGGCAAGATGTAGGGCGCAACCTGATAGTAATAATTGATCATTTCCCTTTTGGTGATCTTCTCCACGGGCCAATAAATCTTACTCAGATTGTTAAATTTCAGGTCGTGCCCGTTAACTTTTTTAACTTGGGTTTCTTCTTTCGGATTGAGCAATGTTTTACGTTTTGCTGCTTTATCGCCCCTTGGCGTGAGATATTGAGCTTCCAGTTCCTTGCCGGTTATTTCTTTTGTACTTGCTTCTTTTTCCAAAACTACCTCCTTTGCATTTTTATCATCGCGCATACCTTCAAAAGAAGGATGTCGCATCACACCATCACTGGTCATTTCTGTATAGCTCACTTCGCAGATCAGCTTTGGCTTGAGCCAAGTAGCCGTAGCATGGGGCGGATTTGGCCTAAACCTGCTTGGCTTGTTGATGTCTGGTTCACTTGCAAATTGCGGACGGTCTACAATCAAGGGTTCAAATTGTGCCAACATCTCTTTCTGGGTCTTGATGTTAAATCCCGTCCCAATCTTGCCGGTATAGATAAATTTGCCCTTTTCAAAAACACCGACCAAGAGCGCGCTGAATGGTTTACTGGTATCGTCATTTTTGGTAAAGCCACCGATCACAACTTCCTGGCGCTTGTTAGATTTGATTTTTAGCCAGTTGCCGGTCCTGCGGCCAATTTCATAAATGCTATCCTTGCGCTTGGCCATAATCCCTTCCAATCCCATTTTCTTGGCCGCAGCCAAAAATTCGGTTCCAGAAGTATCAAAATCCTTGCTCACCTGGATCAGCGAATCAGTTGGTGCAATCTTCTTCAGCAACTCCCTGCGCTCAGTTAAGGGCAATTCCTTCACATCATGCCCATCATACCACAAAATATCAAAAATATAGTACAGCAGTTCTCCATCAGCCTCGCTCCTCCAGTTCTGGAGTGCCCCAAAATCGGCCATGCCATTCTCCTTGACCACCACCACCTCTCCATCCACAACCGCACGCACGCCCCAAGCTTTCAGCGCATTATAAACTGGATAAAACTTTTCGTTAAAAGATTTATCATTTCTCGATTTGAGTTCTATTTCTTTTTTATCCATGAATGCGACCGCGCGATAGCCATCCCACTTGATTTCATAGAGCCAGTTGTCATCGTCAATGGGCTGATCGACCAACGTGGCCAACATGGGCTCGATCTTGGTATAAAAAGATTGTTTGTGCAACTTATCCAGCTTCGGAGCCTTAAGTTTTGGTGCTTTGGCTACCTTTACTTTCTCCGCTACTTTTTTTACCGGATCGGCTGCTACTTTTTTTTTATTGTTTTTTCCGTAGATGTTGGTCGAAGTTTTTTCGACCTGTTCAATGGTTTTTTTGGAAATGACAGATTTATCTTTTTCGGTAATATCTGAAGTAGCGGCATATTTATCCTTATGTTTGATCAACAGCCACGAATTTTCGGCCATGCCATGTGTTTTGACCAGGGCATACTCCCCTTTTAGCTTTTTGCCATGGAGTACCACTTTCACTGAACCTTTTTTAAGTTCGCTGAGCAGGTATTTTTCCTGTTCCTTTATCCCTTCAATATCTTCAATGGTCGTGTAGGTTCCTTCGTCCCAAACAATTACCGTTCCGCCGCCATATTCGCCTGCGGGAATGATGCCTTCGAAATTGCGATAGTCATAGGGATGATCTTCCACCATCATGGCCAGTCGTTTTACACTGGGGTCGGTAGACGGCCCCTTTGGTACGGCCCAACTTTTAAGTACACCGCCCATTTCCAATCTAAAATCATAATGGAGATGTGACGCGGCATGTTTCTGGATCACAAACCTCAGCTCCTTACCGGTACCTTTTCCGCCTTCAGGTTCTGTGGTTTTATCAAATGATCTTTTCTTTTTATAGGCAGTTAAACTCATTTTTTTACGGTTTAAATAGGGACGAGAATTGGATGGTAAACAAACACCAAAGGAGATTGTTCGAAAGTGAAAAATTTTCCGCCTCAGCAAGCTCCTTATGTTTAGTAACTGGAATTGACATTCGCTAAACTTTTTCCTTTCGCCAGTGTTTGTCTACAAAAGCTACACTATGGGAAAGATCAAAAAACAGGAACCACCACAAAAACCAGATCAAAAATATCCAGCGCCACCATTTCCAAAGCAGAAGCAGGAAACCCCGGGAACCGAACGACGTATGCAGCCACTGGCCGACCACGGTGAGGAATCGTATGTTGGAACAGGCAAATTGAAAGGTAAAAAAGCAATCATTACAGGAGGAGATTCTGGAATTGGAAAGGCCATCGCCATCGCTTTTGCACGTGAAGGAGCAGATGTTTTGATCAGCTATCTGAGCGACGAAGAAACCGTAGATGCCAAAGACTCGGCAAAATATGTTAAGGATGCCGGACAAAAAGCCATCTTGGTTAAAGGCGATATCAGGAAAGAAAGCCATTGCCAAAAGATCATCGACAAGGCAGTGGCTGAGTTTGGCCAGATTGATATTCTTGTGAACAACGCCGCTTTCCAGATGGGCAGAAAATCCTTAGCCGAAATTCCATCAGAAGAATGGATCAAAACTTTTGAAACTAATATCCATGCCATGTTTTATTTGAGCAAGGCCGCTGAGCCCTATATGAAGCCTGGCAGCAGCATCATTAATACGACATCTGTGAATGCCTACAATCCGACACCAGTCTTATTGCCCTATGCGGCAACCAAGGGTGCCATACAAAATTTTACCGCCAACCTAAGTCAGATCTTGCTTACTGCCGGGAAAGGGATCAGGGTAAATGCTGTAGCGCCCGGCCCTATCTGGACTCCATTGATTCCATCTACCTTGCCTGATGCAGATACTTTCGGAAAAGATACGCCCATGGGCCGTCCCGGACAACCAGTAGAAGTTGCACCAGCCTACGTATTTTTGGCATCAGAGGCCGCAAGCTATATTTCTGGCGCAACGTTGCCTGTAACCGGAGGTAGGATTACGATATAGTTGGTAGTTCTTAGTTGGTAGTTTATGGTTTTAAATCACTTATAATCGGTGTAATCATATGATGAAAAAAGAAAAAAAACAAACCACCCAATCGGGCGATGCCAAAGGAAAGGCATCATTTGATCAAAATGGACAAGGAGCTGCGCCAAAATACGGCCAAGCGGGCGATAAGCCTAATGAGTCAGGAGAGAAAGCAGATAAGCGGAAGAATGGTTAATTGGTTGATTGGTTAATTGTTAAATTGTTAAACTGGTTAACTGACAACAGATAACTGTCAAATGATAACTGTTAAATGATAACTGTTAACTAAGAACTGATAACTGTAACAGTCGCTTTACCCTGGCTACCAGGTCATCGATGTCAAAAGGTTTGCTGATAAAATCGTCAGCATCATTTTCCTTTCCCTGATAGGTAATGTTGGTATTGGCCGACATGAGCAGCACTGGAATATGCTGGGTGGCTTGGCTTTGTTTTAGGCCGGCACAAATTTCTACCCCATTTCCGTCTGGCAACATGATATCGAGCACGAACAGATCGGGCAAGCTGTTTTGGATGTGCTGCTTAAATGTGGTGGCATTGGCGAAGCTCTTCACCTGAAGTCCTTCGCATTCAATGATATATTCTACCAACTCCCGAATATCGTCGTTATCCTCTACGACATAGATCATCTTATCCATATTGCTACAAAGATTGCTACGAAAGTAAAAAATATAATCATCGCGCAAAATAAAAAGCTAAAACCATTTGTCTATCCTCCTGTTTTCACCCTAATAAATCGAAAAGATATGGGCAAAACAACAAAAAATACAATTGCCAGAGATACTTTCACGGCGAGTGTATGGCAGGAAATCGAGGAGCAACCAATTGTCGGCAACACCAAGATTAGTGATGAAGTTTATGACGCGCTTATCGTAGGTGCAGGGATTACCGGAATTACTACTGCCCTTTTGCTCCAAAAAGCAGGTAAAAAAGTTGTGGTAGCAGAAGGGAATACGATCTTATTCGGTACAACAAGCGGCACATCTGCACACCTCAACACTTTTTTTGATGCCACATATCCCGAAATTGAAAGTGGTTTTGGTGAAGAGGCTGCAAAATTGGTGGCCCGTGCCGGAAAGGATGCCTTAAAACAGATCAAGGACTGGATAGCGGAATATGAAATCGACTGTGATTTTGAGCACAAGGAAGGTTACCTGTACTCACAAAATGAGAAGGAAACAAAGCAATTGGCCAAAATCTTGGAATCTTCACAAAAGGTGAATGTCAGCGTGGAGGAAGTTGATGAGAATGGCGTACCGATCGAATTCGAACATGTGCTCAAATATCTCGGTCAGGCACAGTTCCATCCAGTAAAATATGTGCTCCGGCTCATCGAAGTCTTTCAGGGACTAGGCGGCATCATTTTAGAAAATACATTTATCCGTTCAACAACGTTGGATGACGACAATATCCACACCGCTAAAGCTGATTCTCTTAGCATCAGGGCAAAAAACATTGTGTATGCCACGCACATTCCGCCAGGTGTCAATTTATTGAGCTTTAGGTGCGCCCCTTACAGGAGTTATGTACTTGGCGTTAAACTGGAAGATGACAATTATCCGGATTGCTTGGCCTATGATATGCAGGAGCCCTACCACTACCTCAGAACCCATGTCATTAACGGTGAAAAAATCTTATTGATCGGCGGCGAGGACCATAAAACAGGTCATGGTGATCCTGCGACTTCATTTCAAAACCTGGAAGACTATGCCAGAAAATACTTTAAGGTAAAGTCTATCCCCTACCAATGGTCGGCACAATATTATACGGCTGCTGACACTTTGCCGTATATCGGCCAGATGCCTGCTGGAGAAGATCGGATATACATTGCTACCGGCTTTAATGGCAATGGTATGCAGTTTGGTACGCTCAGCGGATTGATCATAGCTGATCTGATCTTGGGCAAAGAAAATATTTATGCAGACCTGTTCAGTCCGTCGCGCATCAAGCCTGTTGCTGGTTTTACAGAATTTGTGAAAGAAAATGCCGATGTGGCCTATCATTTTATCGCCGATCGGTTTGCGGCAGAAGAAATTGAATCACTTGGGGAAATTAAGCCTGATGAGGGGAAATTGATCGATTTCAAAGACCAAAAATTGGCTGTTTATAAAGATGTCAATGGGAAGGTCACGGCCTTAAATCCGGTCTGTACGCATGCCAAATGTATCGTCAACTTTAATTCAGAAGAAAAAAGCTGGGATTGCCCTTGCCATGGGGGAAGATTTGATGTGTATGGGCATGTGCTCACTGGCCCGCCCCGCCACGACCTGCAGCAGATTGACCTCACGAAACCTTAACCAGACCACATGCCTTCTACCGTAATCGACCATTATGAATACGACGAAGTTTCGAAAAATCTGCTGATTACTTTCGTAACGGGCATGGTCTATTGCTACAAGGATGTCCCAATACCTATTTACAAGCTATTTAAGGGGTCAATTTCAAAAGGAAGATATTTTAACTATCACATTAAAGATAAATTTCAATTCGAAAAATTGAACGACTAAATCAATAAGCAAATGCCAGAAGGACCATCGATAGTCATCTTAAAGGAACTTGTAAACGAGCTGCACTTGGAAGGAAACGAAATCAAAGAGGTAACAGGCAATACGAAACTGGATAAGGATCGTCTGCTCCATCAAAAAGTTGTTGAATTTAAAAGTTGGGGCAAGCATTTTCTGATCTGTTTTGAGGATTTTGTCCTGCGTGTCCATTTTATGCTGTTCGGCTCGTATAAAATCAACGAACAGAAAGAAACCCCGCCCAGGATTGGACTGATCTTTAAACATGATGAACTGAATTTTTATGCCTGTTCACTCAAATTTATAGAGGGCGACCTAGAAAAGACCTATGATTTTGAGGCCGATGTAATGGCTGATGAATGGAACCCTAAAAAAGCGATCAAAAAATTAGCGGACCATCAAGAAGAGCTGGTGTGCGATGTATTGCTCGATCAGCAGATTTTTTCTGGCGTGGGCAATATCATTAAAAATGAAGTGCTGTATCGGATCGGTGTAAGTCCGCTGAATAAGGTCGGTCAAATTCCTGCTAAAAAGTTGGCCGAAATGGTTAGTGAAGCCAGAAATTATAGCTTTGATTTTTTGCGTTGGAAAAAAGAATATACCCTTAAAAAGCATTGGCTTGCCCATACCAAGAAAACCTGTCCGAAAGGACACCCCATTATCAAAGAATACCTTGGCAAAACCAAACGCAGGACTTTTTATTGTACGGTGTGCCAGAAACGATATTAAGCGCATGGAGCGGAGCGCATAGGGCAAAGACGGAAAGCTTAGCGGACTTGTCATCCTGAGCAAAGCGAGGAACCTTTGAACAAAATACTCTCCTTTCTCCCACAGGATTACAAGTCTGCTTAGCTCTTTTATCTTTTGTCTTTGCTCTTTTATCTTTGCTCTATTGTCTTTGCTCAATGCCCTACCTGACCAATCCTTCTGCCAATAACTTCCATTGCGGATAAGAAAACCCGATTTTGGCGCCAAAGGCGATCAATTTATTTCTGAGCCGGTCGAACAAATGGCCTTCGGGGTTAGCGAGTTCATTTCTTCCATGGATTTCTGCCAGAACCTGATGACCTCTTTTGATGACCTGAAAAGTAGAACTTGAACGGTTTGAAAAGAAATGGGCAACGGGCCCGAAAGGTTTTTGTGGGTGTGGTGCAGGCCTGACGGTCATGCTCAAAATTTGTTCTTCAGCTTTGGTCTGTTCATCGATGCTTACAATAGTGACCCAATCGTATCCCTCCCCTTGCATGCTTCCAGGTCCTGGTATATTGATCCGGATAAAATCATGCACTTTCGCAGGGCCAATAATTTCTTGGTTTTTGGCATTGATCAGCTTAAAAGTGGTTGATGGCAGGCCACAGGTCTTATCCCAATTGTTTACATCCAATAGTCGCTCTTTTGCATGTTGATAAAAGGTAGTTGATTCTTCTGCCTGCTCAAATCCACGCTCCGCAGCAACATCAAATTGCTTTCCCTTTACCTGTGCGGGAACAAATAATTCATTCATATCCCCTTAACACTAAAGTGAAAAGTTTGTTGACGAAAAAAGCAAATGATAAACATAAAAGTTTTAAAACATTCTTTTCAGACAAATGTTGGATGTACATCATTTACATTGACTAAATCTGCTAACCATGGCAAATGATAAAAACAGCTATTCCTATTGGTATAGGAATGGTTTAACCTTAGTTTTTGTAATTCTCTTTATGGGCACATGGTGTGCCCAGGCCCTCACCGGATTCAACGTACACAACGAAGCGCTCCAGGAAAACGGAAAAGCGCTGCTCAGTTTTTCAGATTATCTCTGTTCGGGACATTTTATTTCCGCCACATTCGAGAATTTCGAAAGTGAGTTCCTGCAGATGTTCCTATATGTATTGTTAACCGTAAAACTGAGGCAGATTGGCTCTGCCGAATCAAAGTCGCTGAGCGAAAAGGAAGAAGTAGACCGCATGCCAAAAGCCGCAAAAGATGCTCCTTGGCCAGTTAAACAAGGAGGCTGGATCTTAAAACTTTACCAAAACTCCCTATCGATCTGCTTCGGCATACTTTTCTTAACCAGTTGGGCACTCCATTTTTATGGCAGTTGGCAGGATTATAACATTGAACAGCGCATAAAAGGTCTGCCCCAAGAAACCCCAATCGCCTACATCTGCAATGCCAATTTCTGGTTCGAAACGTTCCAGAACTGGCAAAGTGAATTCCTATCGGTAGCCAGTATCGTATTTCTCACCATCTACCTGCGCCAAAAAGGCTCACCTGAATCTAAACCAGTTGATGCGCCACATATGGAAACCGGGAAGTGATTTATGGGTTGAATTGCCAGAGAGAAGTTCATTTTGAGTCCAGGAGTCGAGGAGTCCAAAAGTCCATTTTTGATGGTCGGGAAGTCCGGAAGTCAGAGGTTTGGCGGACTAGAGTTGAATGCTAGAGAGAAGTTCATTCTGAGTCCAGGAGTCGAGGAGTCCAATAGTCCATTTTTGATTGTGGGGAAGTCCGAAAGTCGGGGGTTTGGCGGGCTAGAGTTGAATGCTAGAGAGAAGTTAATTTTGAGTCCAGGAGTCGAGGAGTCTAAGAGTCAATATGAAATTTGAACCATGGACTCTTGGACTCATGGACTTCTGGACTCCATCTTCCGACTTCCCAACTCCAAAAACATTCCTTCTCATGAAAGTGTTATAGAAGAAAAAATCTACCATATGTTAAAACCTATCGAAAATCTGCCACCTTATGTGTTTGGCGTAAAGGCCAGCGGCGAGGTTACGGCCGATGACCTCAAAAATGTGCTGCTCCCCGGCCTAGAGGATTTGGCCAAAAACTACAACGAAATTTATTATTTGCTCGTATTGGAAACCAAGGTCGAGAATTTTACTGCTGGTGCCTGGCTACAGGATGCAAAAGCCGGTGTAAAACACCTCACCCAATGGAAAAAAATGGCCATCGTGAGCGATCAAAAAGCGGTAGAGAACTTTACTGATGCTTTTAGCTATATCTCTCCAGGGGAGGCAAAAGGATTTGCACTCGACGAACTTGATGAAGCTATCGCTTGGGTTAGTTTAAAAACTGAATAGGAATGGGACTGATCAAAAATTTAACCGCTGGTTTACTAGGTTCACTGGCGCTAAACCTGCTCCATGAAACACTCAGGAAAAACAATACCAATGTTCCTAAGATCAATTTGCTGGGCGAAGAAGCACTCAATAAGACACTGATTGGCATCGGACAGCCGCCCATTACCGATGAAGAGGAATTGTACAAGGCAACACTTAAGGCCGATCTGATCAGCAATGCGGTTTATTACAGCATGATCGGCGGCAAATCAAAATACATTTGGCCCAAAGCTGTGCTGTTTGGATTGGGAGCAGGATTTGGAGCACTTAAATTGCCAAAACCACTTGGCCTTGATCCTGAGCCGGTGGATGAAACAGAACAAATGAAAGTATTAACGGTAGGCTACTATCTTTTTGGCGCTCTGGTGACCGGATGGGTACTCAAAAAATTATCAAAATCTTAAAACACTACAACGATGGAAAATAAAGAATCACGCGATAGCTCGAACAATACACAAGATACCAAAGACCATATTAAAAGCCTTGAAGGTGCCGATGCCCTAAAAAAACTGAAGGAACTGGCTAAAAGCGCAGAAAACTGTTTCTTCTGTACCAACATCAAAACCGGACTTCCATTGTCTGTACGCCCCATGTCGGTACTTGACATCGACGATTCTGGAAACTTATGGTTCATGAGCCAGAAAGACAGTCATAAGAACGCAGAAATTGAAGCAGATCCTTTTACGCATCTCTTTTTTCAGGAGCATAAAAATTCAGGCTTCCTGAACATCTATGGAATAAGTGAAATTGTTTACGATCAAAAGAAAATCGAAGAACTGTGGAATCCCCTGTTAAAAGTCTGGTTCCAGGGAGGGAAAGATGATCCCAACATCAGCCTGATCAAAGTAGAACTAACCGATGTCTATTACTGGGATACCGTGCATGGAGAAGCCATTGCCTTTATCAAAATGGCAGCCTCTATCATTACTGGCAAAACAATGGACGACTCTGTGGAAGGAAAGTTGGATATTTGAGGTAATGGTCATGATGTCATTGATCATGATCATTGTTCCATTGTTCCATTGTTTCATTGTTTCATTGTTTCATTGCTCATTGTTCCAATGATCATTGGTCAGTCGTCAAAGCTAAATCAACATTCTTATTAAGAAACAAATTCAATCTAGATGAGACTTCCAATCGAAAGAAAGCACGTCAAAGTTTATCCAGACCCGAAGCGGGTAATTGCCAGGTTCTTTTTTAATGGTGATGAACGGGGCAAAATTGTCCTTTCAAAAGTGATGGCCTTAAATGAAGAACAGGTTTTTAATATACTTTCTCCGCTATTGCAGGAATATTCAAAACGGCACCGGAACATTACTAAAATCCTTAATCGGCATTGTAAAAAGCTGAAAGGCCTCTTCGAGCAGATGGGTATCGACTATACCTCGCTTTCCATGCACCGAAAACTGTTGATCGGTTCCTATTTTACGCATGAATATTCGATTGAATCGGCCGCATTTTTTAATCCTTCTATCATTGAAGATCCTGATCAAAGGGAATTGGAAGATGGCGAAAAACGACTGATCATCAGTTTTAGGGCGGTTGGGGAAGGACATATTTCTTCCATTGTATTCAGGCGTGCCCTAATTGACCGGAACAACAACATCACCGTCATCCCGGTAGGAAATTATATTGATGAAGCCGAGGTGATCCGCAACGCTACCTATAATAAAAAATTGTTTTTAGAAAAGGGGCTAACCTCACTGATTGGTGAAGATGTACTCTCGGAGCTGAACAGCAAGCTTGAGGATAAATTCGATTACCTGACTCTTAAAAAAGTAATTGCAGAAATGCAGGAAGAAGAGCCCGATCCGGCAAAAGACGTAGAACTTGAAAAAGTGCTGTGGCTATCTGATTCCTACTATGAGATTATTTTCTCTTTGGATACCGATATTTCTGATCGGGTAATCTTTCCGATTTCTGAATTTGAGCGAAAGGGAATAGAAGATGCCCGATTTACTAAATTTATTGGTGACGATGGATCGATTACCTACTATGCGACCTATACGGCATACGATGGGCAAATCATTATCCCTAAATTATTAAAGACCAAAGACTTTTACGATTTTACGGTTGGCCCATTATTTGGCGCGGGCGCACAGAACAAGAATCTTGCCCTGTTTCCACGCAAGATCAATGGCAAGTATGCGATGCTATCAAGGATCGATGGGGTAAACAATTACATCATGTACTCTGATAAGATCAATGTGTGGGAAAATCCGATCAAATTGCAAGAACCTACCTACAGTTGGGAATTGGTGCAGATCGGCAATTGCGGCTCTCCAATTGAAACAGAAGATGGCTGGCTGATCATTACGCATGCCGTTGGACCGATGAGAAGGTATTGCCTGGGTGCGAGCCTGCTTGACCTGAATGACCCAACAATTGAAATTGGCCGCTTGGAAGAGCCCTTACTGATCCCAAATCCTGATGAACGCGAAGGCTATGTGCCCAACGTGGTATATTCCTGCGGCTCGATCATCAATAATGGCCAGTTGGTCGTACCTTATGGTTTATCCGATTATTCCTCATCGTTTGCTACAGTAGACCTGAAAGACCTATTGGAAAGGTTAAAATCTGGGCCAAAGATTAGTTTATGATAGCGCAAAAGGCATGGGGCAGAGCGTAAGGCGTATAGCGTAGAGCGTAAATTTAATGCTTTAGGATTTGCTGATAGCATTGGAGATAGCTTTCGGCCATTTTTTCTTTGGAGAAATTGGCGACTGCATGTTTCCTACAGCGGTTTCTATTGATGTTGTGCAGTTGGTAAACCCTTTCCACAGCTTCGTCGACGGTGTCGACCAAAAATCCGGTTTCACCTGTGCTGATCAATTCGGGCATCGCGCCCCTATTGAAGGCAATAACGGGTGTACCGCACATCATGGCTTCGGCCACAACCAGGCCAAAGGGCTCGTCGAATAAAATGGGATGCAGCAGGCCAAGCGATTTCCCCAGCAGCTCGTTTCTTTTTTTGGCATCTGCTGGACCGATGAACTGGATATCCTCATCTAAAAATGGTTCAACCTTTTCTTTAAAATAGGCCTGGTCTTGGATTATTCCGGCAATGATCAGTTTTCGTTTTGTTCTTTTGGCGATTTCGATGGCGGCCGCCGTTCCCTTATGGGGATGTATCCTGCCCAGGAATAGCAGATAATCTTCAGCCTTTGCTTGAAAAGTAAAATCTGATGTTTTGATCCCATTATAAACTGTGGCAAGATAGTTTAAATCTGGATGCCGATCTGAATTGCTGATGGAGGTATAAGATGTATGATCGTTGTACTTCTGATAGACCGGTACGATTTTAGGCGATGAAAAACCATGTATGGTCGTCACCATCGGGGTGTTGATCAGTTTAGCATAGGTTAAAGGCAAAAAATCAAAGTGATTGTGGATGATATCAAAATCAGCAGCCTTTTCCATCACATTACTGATGTGCAGGCACTCTACCACCTTGGCGTCCAGTTCACGATCTTCTTCATACCCTACCGGGATCACCGAGTCCAGTTTTCCTTTCGTCAGCGAATCGCCTGTAGCGAATAGGGTTACCTCCATTCCCAGATCAACTAAACCTTCGGCCACGTTGGAGGCTACCTGTTCCCAAGGCCCATAGTGTTTTGGTGGCGTTTGCCAGGCTATGGGCGATAATATGGCTATTTTCATTTATAGACCAAGCTGTATTCCTTTTTAAATCCCGATAGTTGTTGGTCGTACTTTAGGGCCTGTAATACCGTTAAATGCGAGATGAGATAGGCCAATGTACTTTCGGCACCTTGGTTTCTGTTTACGCCACCTGGCTGAAGTCCATCTGCACAGCCTTTGGTTTCGGAATCATATAAAGGGATGTGCAACGAATTTTCCCCGAGGAACCACAGATAGCTGCTGAACATTTTTTTCATATATTCGCTTTCACGCGTAACCATGTAGGCCTGATTGTACATCAATACCATGGCCATGATTTCTATCGCCTGCTGATCATATAACGGCACTTCGCCTTCCCTACCGCGCACGTGCCAGCCATCGTTTCCGATCGGCGTGCAGGAGTTGAGGTTGAAAGTCAGTTTTTCCAGATACTTCAACGATTCGTGCGCCACTTCCCTCACTTCCAGACTTCCGGTAATTTCGGCGGTATGGAAGAGTGCCAGGGGAAACAAGGCGTTATCGTAGGTCATGTGGTTTTCAAACCAGTGCCAATCTTCACCTTTGGTGGCATGATAAGATGCAATAAGTTTATTTGTTAAGGTATTTAGCTCGTTTAAGATTCTTTCATCATAGGGATGTGTCCTTAAATAATAGCTCAGTCCAATGATGGTATTACAGATCCCGCGTAGGTGCGTCAATTTTTTAAAATGCGGCACGGCCTTGAAAAACAGTTCATACCCAAATTCGGCATAGGAGCGGTTAGGTGCTGCATTGATCAGGTAGCCTAATGACCAGATTGTTCTTCCGAAAGAATCATCTGTTCCCTCTTCATCCAGAAATTGTCTGCTAAAACTGAGGAAGTTCCTAAAATTGCCATCCTCCAATTGCATGTCGTGGATGTAGCTCAGGTAAACCGGCAAAAGGTTCAACGCGGTAACGTCTTTGTTCTGCTGGTAGGCCATGAGCGCCATGATCAGTGCCCTGCTGTTGTCATCTAGGCAGTATCCTTCTTTCCGATTCGGAATTCCATACTTCGCATGCTGAAAAATCCCGGTATCATCAGTTAAACGCAATACATAATCGAGCTCAAATGCCGGCATCACACTTGGATCGATGATCTGCCTTAAGATGCGTTCGCTATAATCAGGGTGCTTAATGGCCGCTTCTGCAATGGCAATGTATGATTTACCGATTTTCGGCCAACGGAGCTTTAAGCCGTACTGATATGCATTATTTTTAAGCGCCCTTAATTTATCAGGTTGTGAAAGCAGTTCGTTGACGATCTGACCCAGTCCGGCATGGTCCTTAAAATTGAATAATCTGCCACGGTTGTTGTCCAACAGCTCCTGTGCGTGCCAATATGGAGTAGACACCACAGCTGCGCCGGCCCCAACGGCATAAGAAAGTGTACCGCTGGTGATCTGTGCTTCATTAAAGTAAGGCGTTATGTACACGTCGGCAGCGGTGAGGTAGTTGATCAGTTCATCTTCTTCCACAAAGCGGTTGAGGAAGACCAGGTGATCACTGACCTGGAGTTCTTCTGCGAGCGACTTCAGGTATTCCCTATATTCTTCGCCCGAATTTTTCACGATGCCCGGATGTGTATTGCCCAAGATGACATACACCGTATCTGGGTTTTTCTTGATGATTTCTGGAAGTGCCTTTACAACAGTTTCCAAGCCTTTGTTCCTGCTGATCAATCCAAATGTTAGCAGTATTTTTTTTCCTTTCAGCGCATCGATAGACCTGACCGGATTTACCGCAGGTGCTTCCAGATCAGGTACGCCGTGTTCGATCACCTGGATTTTCTCTTTCGGGATCTGATAGATGGACGTCAGGAATCCGACAGCCTTTTGGCTCATCACTACAATTTTAGAGGAACGTTTGGCAATTTCCTTGATAATGGCTTTCTGTAAAAATGTAGGCGAGTTTAAAATGGTATGCAAGATTGAAATGATCGGTTTTTCGATCTGGTTCAAAAATGGGAGCACATAGATTCCACTTTCGCCACCATAGATACCAAATTCATGCTGCAGGATGCAGGCGTCTACATCACTTGCGTTGATAAAGTTAGCGGCTTGCTTATAATCATCCTGGTTTTGCTGGCGGATGATGTAGCGAACTTCTGGCGGATAATCGTACTCGTCCAAGTCATCGCCATTGTTCATGGCAATAACCATACTGCTTTGTGCCAAGCTTTGGTCAGTGAAGTTGGCGTTAATGGCCTTGATCAAATTTGCGTTAAAAGTGGCCAAACCACATTCGCGGGGTGGGTAAGTAGAGATATACGCTATTTTCATAAAGTTACAGTTAAGCTCTATATGTGTTGGTTAACACAACCGAATAACAATAATGCTTGGCTGTTGTTTGCCAGTATGCGTAAAAGGCGTAGATTTCTCGTTTTTATGACAATTGTGTTAAAAACCGAGTATTTCTACCTGCATGTCCATAAGATAATGCGCAGAAACTGATTTCTTTTAAATGCGCACAAATGATAATCAAGGGCTTATGGGAGAAGAAATAAGTTTATTTAAAATTGTTTTGGCATTTAGGTCGTGATTGCTATATTTGCATCCCGCTACAAGCAATGCCCAGATGGCGGAATTGGTAGACGCGCTGGTCTCAAACACCTGTGGGAAACCGTGCCGGTTCGACTCCGGCTCTGGGTACAGCCCCTTTTTACGCAAGTAAAGAGGGGTTTTTTGTTTCAAAAACATGCATTGCTCTTCAGAAACAAAGATTTTTGACGGTTCGATCTCCGGTTAGGGCATACGATTCACCCCAGCCGTATCTAGGTCGAACCGCTATTAAACAAACTCGGTTGATTAGATCTTTTCAGAATATTCCTTAATGAATAATGTAATTAATTTTAAAGCCTATAAGTGAATTCCTTATACTCGGTGCGAAAGTGAATTTGGCCAAGTTTTTTCCGCTAATCATCTTTTTCAAATAAGGATAAATAAAGTAAACTAGCTTAGTCGAAAGAATTCCATATCCTGCACCCATTACCACATCACTTAACCAATGAACGTGGTGGTACAAGCGCAAAATACCTGTAGTAGTTGCCGTTCCATATCCAATTACACTAAACCATAGCGATTTTTCACCATACTCTTGATTCATAAATTCAGCGGCCATAAAGGCTATTGCCGTATGTGAAGACGGAAATGAGCTTATTCCCGACCCATCGGGACGCATCCTATCAATATTGTTTTTTGTAACTGTCACCGCCGAGCTGGCCATTGAAGTAGATAACAATAGCATTACCGAACGGTCGATAAAATTATGCTTCGCTTTTAACCCTATGAGACCGAGTCCATAAACCGCGGCAATTGGCCCATATCTTAGGTAATCATCAACTGAGCCAGAATAGCCATATTGGCCGATAGTTGAATTATTGATATATCTATCAAGCTGCCTTAAATTGCTGCTTTCTAATGAGAGCGCACCATAGCCGAGCAATGCTGTCGGCACAATAAGTTTTTTTAAGGTTTTAGGCTGGGTAGTTTCCACCTTATTGCTATCAAGAACAGAGGAATTGAGCTGTGCGCTAGCAGGAAATATATTTCCAACAGTTAAAATAGTGAGTACTAATTTCCTTCTACAGATTCCCATTCCTTATTCGTGATCCTTTTATCGTCACGAAACTAGAAGGGAAATCTGTAGGAAATCTGTTGGAGGCAACCTAGAACTTATAGCTATAGCCTAGCCTGAAAACCTGTGTTTCAAGATAGTCTGTACTGTTATAGGTAAAACCGTTTCCGATGATACTTTTCTTGGTCTTTAAGGTGCCCAAAATATCTGTCCCATTCAGGAACAGTTCGCCTTTTCCTTTTTGAATCTGTTTTTTAACACCAAGATCAACAGAAAACCTGGAACCTATGGTTCCCTGAGGAATAATATCCTTCGCAAGGTAAACGCCAGAAAGCTGGATCTGTGTCTGTCCTTTCAACTTGAACATATTATTCAGCTTAAAGTTTCCAGAGGTAATGCTTTCTTCGGCTATATTATAGACCGTAGGAACTGGATATCGATTGGTAATTGTAAATGCGTTGATCTTGTTCCTATAAATGGCTGCACTGGCATTGAAAGAATACCAAGGTGTTAGTTCCTGCTGAAGAGCTATCTCTCCCCCTGTTTGGTAGCTTCTTCCAGCATTCTGAAAAATATTATAAAGGATGGTGTTGCCTGGAACCTGCGTAGCAATCCTAGTAATGGTCGCATCGATCATCTTGTGGTAAAGTGATGAATAGATATTCCCTTTTTTCCAGTTCAAACGATAGCCCACTTCGATGGTGTTGGTAAACTGTGGACGTAAGGTAGGATTACCAACCTTCAATAATTCAGGCTCATCATACTTTGGAAAGATACGGATATCAACCTCGTTGGGCCGATCTACCCTTCGGTTAAAGAATATCGAAAGTTTATTATTATCGTCAATCTTATAGGCAAGCCTTAGATTTGGGAATGGTCTTGCATAATCGTAGCCATCGCTCTGATAAGTGTTATGGTTGGGATTTACGTCATATTGTACCTTTACGTATTCAAATCTCAGGCCAGCTTCCATTTCAAAATGATTGGTCTCCAGCACATAATTCGCATAGGCAGCGGGAATGGTTTCCTTATAATCCGCCCATCCGCCAGCATTTACATCAATGGGAGAATTGAGTCCGGGGAAAAACTGCATATCGGTCGGGATCGTTCTTCTTCTAAATTTCAATCCCATTTCAATTCTTCCTTGTTTCAAGGGTTTAATATAGTCCAAGTTAAAATCTGCTACATGTTCATCTGATAACAGTGCGAAAGAATCTTCACCAGTAAAAGTAGGCATGATGTTGGTGAAAAAATATTTTTCATCTTCCCTGTGCCAGGTATAATTGAAACCAAGGTTAAGCAAGTGACCGGGCTGGGAAAACTTATGCTGATAGCTGGCAGATCCGGTAACGGTATACTTTACCTCATCCTCTAAAAATTGCCACAGCCTTAAACGATTGGATAGATTGCCATTGAAATAGGGTATATCACCTTTGTCGATAATTTTTTCCCGATTGAAATATCCTGAAATAGTTAGGGAATTTTGTTCATCCGGATTCCAGTCGACTCCAGTTTTTACTGTCGTATAATCAGTTGTCCTGTTCCTCTTTACCTGTTGATTAATGATTGTTCCATCACTATAGCTTCTGGTTGCAAACTCGTTGCGATTTAAAGTCTGCGTATACAAGTAATCGCCCTGCAAAAACGTATTGAGCTTGTTTTTCCGGTAATTGAGTGATAACGAGGGATTGATCTTTGGTGTAGCCTGAAACTGCGGACGAATCGAAGGAAGGTTTTCCCTTCTTTCCCAAAGCGAGCCAAGTCCAGTCGTCAATCCAACTTTTCCATTAAAGCCTTCCTGTTTGTTCTTTTTATAGATGATGTTGATGATCCCCGCATTCCCATTTGCATCATATTTGGAAGAAGGATTATTAATGATCTCTATCCTTTCGATTGCCGAGGCGGGAATATTGTCTAATCCAGTTTGTGTACCAAAGCCGGTCATTGCATTTTGCTTTCCATCAACCAAAACAGCAACCTTATCATTTCCGCGGAGCTGGATTTTGCCATCCTGCAAGGTTACGCCTGGTAGATTCTGCATGGCCTGTAGCACCGAACCGCCAGATTGTGCCACATTGTTGCCCAAGGTGAAGGTCTTTTTGTCCATCTTATCAGAAAGCCCATCTGCGTTTGATTGACCCACAACGTTAACGGTATTCAAGGTCTGCATATCTTCTGTTAAAATAATCTCGCTTAAATCTAGAAATGCATTTAGCGAGCCTACGGTCACATCCTGACTTTTTTTCTGATAACCAATAATTGTAAATTCAAGCGCATAGTTTCCAGCTGAGAGATCTGCCAGTTTAAAACGACCTAGAGAGTCGGTAATCGTACCTGTAACAAATTTTTGGTCAGTTTTCTGTTTAACTACAACATTGGCATATTCAATTGGTCCCCTTTTCTTTGCATCCTTAACAATTCCTGATACTGTTACTTTTATATTTTGTGCATTGGAAAAGTATACCGTAAAAATCAATAACAAGAGCAGCAAAAATTTCTTCTTAAAAATCATAACATAATTATAGTGTATTATTTAAAATGGCCTTTTTCTTCTTAACTATATGTAATTTTAGTACATAGTTAACTGGCAAATCTGTTGGAATTTAGAAGTTGAAATCAATATGTGGAAATTTTATGCAATCCTTTCGGCTTTTTTTGCGGCCGCAACTGCAATCTTGGCCAAAATCGGTATCAAAGGAATCAGCGGAAATCTCGCTACGGCGATAAGAATAATCATCATCCTCTTTATAGCTTGGGGAATCATCTTGGTTACGGGAGAAGTCCGCGAATTAAAAACACTTACAAAGAATAATCTCTTATTTCTTGGTTTATCTGGATTAGCAACCGGACTTTCATGGATTTTCTATTTCAAAGCCCTGGAAACTGGAGACGTAGCCAAGGTTGCCCCAATAGATAAGTTGAGCGTGGCCATTGCGCTTGGACTGGCATTTTTGATCTTAAAAGAACCTATTGAAACCAAGACTTTGATCGGTGCTACACTTATTGTAGCTGGAACAATTGTTGTCATCTTGTAGAAATACTGATTTGCTTCAGAATTTAAACGTTAATTTGCCGTAATGAAGATACTGGTAATTGAAGACGAAGAGTCGCTTAGGGAAAGTATTGTCTCCTATTTAAAAGGTGAAGGCAACATTTGTGAAGTGGCAAGCACCTATTGGAATGCCATGGAGAAGATCAATCTCTATAGTTACGATTGTATTTTGCTAGACCTTACACTTCCCGGCGGCGATGGCCTTAAAATCCTTAGCGAAGTCAAAAAACTGAACAAACAGGAAGGTGTACTAATTATTTCTGCAAGGCATTCGCTTGATGATAAGCTCAGTGGGCTGGAAATGGGCGCAGATGATTATCTGGTTAAACCTTTCCACCTATCGGAACTGAAGGCTAGGATAATGGCCGTAATACGAAGAAAGAATTTTAGCGGAAGCAATCTAATGTCCTTCAATGAAATAAATATCGACCTTTTGGCCATGGAAGTAAGGATAAAAGAGAAGCTGATTACCTTAACTAAAAAGGAATACGATCTGCTTATCTATTTCATTTCCAACCAAGGCAAGGTAATTACCAAAAATGCCATTGCTGAACATCTCTGGGGCGATGAGATTGATGTGTCCGATGATTTTGATTTCATCTATACCCATATCAAAAACCTTCGTAAAAAATTGGTAGAGGCAGGTGCTAAAGATTATATTAGATCGATGTATGGTGTGGGTTACAAATTGGAGAATGTATGAAGTTAGCACAGCGATATAACAGAGCAAACCTGATTACCTCGTTCATTATTTTGACGATTACTGGGGTTATCTACTATATAGCGATCCACTTTATTCTTACGGGAAAGCTTGATAAAGATTTGGTTATCGAAGAGAAGGAGATCGAAGCCTACGTAAACAACTATGGAAAATTGCCATCTCCAGGAGATTTTCTGCATCAAAAGGTAACCTATCAAAAAAATACATCTGGAAAAATTATTGAGCGTAATTTCTTTTATGACGACTTTTATAACGAATCTGAAAAAGAAAATGAGCCGGGCAGAAGCCTGATTACAAGTGTAGATCTAAATGGACAGAACTACCAGGTAACCATTAGCAAATCTCGTGTAGAATCAGAAGACCTGATCCAATTGATTTTCATGATTACCTTGGCTGTAACGATATTGCTGTTAGTATCGCTTTTGCTCATCAATAGGTTCGTTCTGCAGCGTATCTGGAGCCCATTCTATTCAACATTGGGTATGATGAAAGCTTTTAATATAGCTCAAAAAGAAGAGATTAAACCACAAGTGACCAAGATTGATGAATTTAATGAACTGAATGACTCGGCAAATGCTATGGCTACAAGGGTAAGGAAAGATTATAGAGAACTCAAGAGTTTTACTGATAATGCGTCCCATGAAATGATGACACCATTGGCCATAATCAATTCTAAACTCGATTCTCTGCTGCAAACTGGCACTTTTTCTGTAGCACAAGGGTCAATCATAGAAGATATTTATACTGCGATCGGAAAACTTATCAAATTAAACCAATCATTGTTGTTATTGGCCAAGATCGAAAATAATCTGATTTCTGATGTTCAGAATATTGATATGCAGCAATTGGTTGGCGATAAAGTATTGCAGTTTCAGGAACTTTTTGAAAAGGATGGGCTAACTTTGAATCAGGAGCTCCAACCATTTGAAGTGAAGATGAGCAAATATCTGGCAGATATCCTATTGAACAATCTTTTCGCAAATGCCATTCGGCATAATCATTCAGGTGGAAACATTGATATTATTTTACAGGCGGGTTCGCTAACGATTTCAAATACTGGAAAAAGTGAAGAATTGGATAACCAGCTTTTCGAAAGATTCTCAAAGTCGGCCTCTTCCGAAGGAACCGGCCTCGGATTGGCCATCAGCAAACAGATCTGTGCGCTTTATGGCTTTATCATTTCCTATCAATTCCAGGAGAATAGACATCGTTTCCTGATCAGATTCTAAATAGCTTTAAATTGGGCTAGGCTACAGAATTGCTACATAATCTATCGCTAGTTTTATATTAAACTTATAAAACCATGAAAAAAATAGTTTATGTTATTGTTCTGCTAGCTTTTGTTGGAACAACGAGCCAGGCACAAAAATTAAATGCTGCCAAAGTACCAACAGCTGTCAAAACAGCTTTCTCAAAAACGCATGTTGGTATTTTAAAAGTGACCTGGAGCAAGGAAGATGCAAATTTTGAAGCTGAGTTTACCTTAGATGGCAAAAAATCTAGCGAAGTTTATTTAGCAAGTGGAACCTTTTTAGAATCAGAGGTGGAGATCAAAGTTAGCGAATTGCCTGCCGCAGTTAAAATGAAACTAAAAGATCAGAAAGTAGCTGAAGCGGCAAAAATTACCAAGGCAAATGGTTCGATAATCTATGAAGCAGAAGTAAAAGGGAAAGACCTCTTTTTTGATGCTAATGGAAATGCTGTTAAGTTGTAATCAATGGGTTTGTGGGGAAGAAAAATAACAGGTAATCTGCTGTTGCTTGCAATGGCAGCTACCTGTTCGGCGCAACAACAGGATACGACTTCTAACGTTAGGCTAAATCCTATCGCTATTAAGAATATCACTGCAGAGATCAAACCAGATAAATTTAGGACAGTTTATTTTATTGCTCCAGTGGTTCTGATGGGCTATGGATTTGCAACCGTATATAATCATGGCGCATTAAAAGAGCTTGACCTGAGCACAAAGGCAGAACTTCAGGAAGACCATCCAAAATTTGCCTATCATGTTGATGATTATATACAGTTTGTTCCTGCACTTGCAGTTTACGGATTGAATCTTGCCGGGATAAAAGGACGGCATAATATGTTTGATGCGTCCATGTTATATGTTACTTCGGCAGCTATAATGGGACTTTCAACACACTTTGTAAAACGTGGTGTTCATCGTTTAAGACCAGATACTTCTGGCTATAACTCTTTTCCTTCTGGCCATACCGCATCAGCTTTTGCAGCTGCCGAATTCCTTTACCAAGAGTTTAAATATAAATCTCCATGGATCGGCTATGCAGGATATTTTGTTGCAACGGCAACAGGCACATTGAGGTTGTATAACAATAAACATTGGTTAAGTGATGTAATTGCAGGGGCCGGTTTTGGCATCGCATCTACAAAACTAGGCTATCTAGCTTATCCCCAAATTAAAAAATTGATTGGTGGACATGGACACAAACAGAATTTTACTTGTATGCCAGCGTACGAACAACATCAACTAGCATACAGGTTTACCTATAAGCTATGATTTCGAACAACAATTTTAAGGTTGTCAATATTCTTTTGTTTTTTAGCCTGTAAAACTGTTTTGCCATAAACAGTAAAATATTCATGGTTTGTAAGCATCTCCAAATTGAGCGCATTCCACTGTTCATCGGTATAGTGCATATTCAGGCAGGTTTCCCATTCCCTGCGCAGTGAAGTTTCAAATTTTGGATAGTTTGATCTGGAAAAATGGTAGAAATCTGCATCGCACAATACCATTTCCAAAGGAGTTTTGGGGCTTTGTGGAAACGTGGTGGCAAGTATACAGGAAGTAATCATTTCAATACGCTTAGTATCCAAACCATTATCAGCTAAAAAATCCCTTGCAATATTAACGCTCAATTGTTCGTGGCCTGCATATCCCTTAGTATAGCCAGTATCGTGAAACCAGGCGGCAATGGTAACAAGGTCAATTTCTTCAGGAGATAATCCAATATTTAACCCTATTTCTTGTGCAGCTATTACTACATTTCCAGTATGATAGGCACTATGAAAACTAAGTTGTAAACTCAATTCGTCCGCAAAAAGCGCAGTTACAAACTTGCTAGAAAGTTCAACAAGGAATTTCAGATCCATAAGATATAAAAGATGTATACAAGGGTACACCTAGAATCTGTAGCAATGTTGAAGCATTTTGAAGTTCAGAATTTCTTTAGAATTCAAAAGTAGCTTTGGCCTTCGGCCAAAATGAATGTCAGCACCAATGAACACCTTCAAAAAATTGAACACTTTATTCCAGTACAGATTTGGGCCTGTACTTCTCGCAGTAATATTGTTATGCACCACTTCCTTAATTACCAGGATTATGCTATTGGTGTATTCTTCAGCATCATTTGAGTGGAGTCTGATCAATCTTTTTAAAGTATTTTTTATTGGATTATTGTTTGATTTGGCAGCTGCATCTTATGCAATTATTCCGCTAATTCTGTATTTGTGGATATTTCCATCCAGATGGTATGGGAAAAAACTGAACAGGATCTTGTTGATTGCCTATTTTTTTGTTGTCATCATCACGCTGCTATTCAACGCGATTTCAGAATGGATTTTTTGGGAAGAGTTTTCGGTACGCTATAATTTTATAGCGGTTGATTATCTGGTCTACACCACTGAAGTCATTGGAAACATCAGGCAATCTTATCCAGTAAATGCGCTATTAACAATACTTATTGTTGTGTCTGCATTACTAACGTATCTATTAAGAAAAAGAATATGGGAATCTACAACAGTTCAAATGCGGTTTGGCAAGCGCACAAAGTTTCTATTCCTTTTCTTGGTTGCTCCAATGGCTACTTACTTTTTGATCAGTCATCATTGGAAAAATCACAGCAAAAACCAGTATGTGAACGAACTTTCTGGTAACGGGATGTATGATTTTGGCTTTGCCTTTTGGCACAATCAATTGGATTACGATACATTTTACAAGACTATTCCAATTGATAGCGCACTGTCAATTATTAGAAGGAACCTTGGATTTATACCAAATAATGAAAAAGATCAGAATACGATGAGAACTATCACAGCTGATTCTACAGAAAAACGAATGAACGTAGTGATGATCAGCGTAGAAAGCCTAAGTGCAGAATTCTTGGGCAGCTATGGAAATACGCAAGGTATCACACCTAATATGGATACGCTTGCAAAAGAAGGGCTTCTTTTCACTCATCTTTATGCATCGGGAACAAGAACAGTTCGTGGTCTGGAAGCATTATCGCTATGTATTCCGCCAACGCCTGGGCAATCTATCGTAAAGCGGCAAAACAACAAAAACCTTTTCACATTGGGAAGTGTATTCAGATCGAAAGGCTATAACAGTAGATTTATTTATGGGGGTTACGGCTATTTTGATAACATGAACGAATTCTTTTCTCAAAACGGTTATCAGGTAACTGACCGAAATGCATTGAGCGAAAAGGAAATCCATTATGAAAATACTTGGGGCGTTGCAGATGAAGATCTTTTTACACTTTCACTCAGGGAACTTGATAAAGATTACAAAAATGGCAAGCCATTCTTTGCGCAGATCATGACCGTTTCCAACCATCGCCCCTACACCTATCCGGAGGGAAGGATTGACATACCATCCCATACGGGAAGAGAAGGTGCGGTAAAATACACTGATTATGCCATTGGCAAATTTATCAGGGAAGCAAAACTTAAGCCTTGGTTTAAGAACACGCTGTTTGTAATCGTAGCAGATCATTGTGCATCAAGTGCGGGAAAGGTTGAACTGCCTGTAGACAAATATCATATCCCAATGATTATGTACGCTCCAGAACATATCAAGCCGGGAAAATTTGAAAAACTTGTGGCACAGATTGATATCGGTCCTTCGATATTGGGATTGTTAAACTTTAGCTATCAAAGTAAATTCTTTGGGCAAGATGTTTTTAAAATGAAAGATGAACAGCAAAGGGCATTTATTAGTACCTATCAAAGCTTGGGTTATATCAAGAAAAATAAGCTAGTTATTCTTGACCCAAACAAGAAATTAAGCACATTTATTCCCAATTTTAAAAGTGGGACTTCGAAATCAATTCCTGCTGAAGAATGGTTAACTACTGAAGCAGTTGCTAACTATCAATTGGCTTCCTATTTATATACTAACGGTGGCTACTATTTTACTTCCAAGTAAATCGAGATATGCCTCCTGACAATTATTTCAGTTTAATCAATCCGCATGCAAAAATAACATCATTTAGTTACTGTACTGGCAATGAAGCTATTATACCCAAATCTTCCATAAAATGGTTCGATTTCAGTACGTCCGGGGGTACATGGCCTCAACATTATGTTGAGGCTTTTTTATTTTCCAACTAATGGCATCAGTTTATATTCTATTTTCCAAGAAACTAGATCGATTTTATATAGGTAGCTGTAATAATATGGCTTACCGAATTGATCAGCATCTAAACAAGAATTTTCCATTTAGTTTTACAGCTAAGACAGATGACTGGATGCTATTTTTACTCATTGATAACCTGGGATATCAGCAAGCACGGAATATAGAAATCAATATCAAAATGATGAAAAGCAAAAAATTTATTGAAAATCTAAAGCAATTTCCAGAAATCATTAAAAGATTGACTTTAAAATACGAATAATTGGCGGACGTGTAGCTAATCTTGGGGTTACACGCGCTGTTCTAAAACCAGTGTGATGCCGAAGCTATCGGCAGGTGCCGGTTCGTCCCGATAGCTATCGGGACCGGCTCTGGGTACGTATCAAAGCCTTCGAGAAATCGAGGGCTTTTTTTATGGTTAATTTCCTATCTCCAACTTATATCCCTTCCCATGCACATTCGTGATACGCACAGCGGGATCATACTCCAGTTTTTTTCTCAATTTTGAAATGAACATATCCAGGCTGCGGCCCACAATGACCCCTTCATCTTCCCAGATCTCTTTTTGCAGTCGGCTCCTGGAAATGGTCTCATTAGGCGATAGGGCAAAGATAGACAGCAAACGGCTTTCGGTACGGGTTAAGTCTATTGCGTTTCCATTGATGGCGAGCTGACGATTTTGCACATCAAATAACATCGCGCCCAAATTAAAGGTATTTACCTCAGTTGCTTTGGCCAAACTTTTTTGAGGTCTGACCGACTTCAAGAAAAGGAGCCCCACAAATGCCAAAAGCGGAAGGCTTCCGAGAAGATAGCCTTTCTGTGCCGAACTCAGGCCACCCTTTTTAAATTCGATGTCAATGATGTAACAGTCTTTTGGCTGAAACCTTCCCTTACAGGCTATGATATTTTCTTTTTCGTTACTGGAAATGGCAAACCCGAAAGCGACATTGTTACTCCCACAATTCATTACTTTTACAATATAATCTCTAGTTAAATGATCTGTGGCCAACAAACGTTGGGTGGTTTCCATCAAAGCTTCGGGCTGAAAAGTGAAAGCACGCTCAAAGCTGACCTGATAATTATTATTGGCTACCTTTTTTACAGGAAGTACCCTTGACGTGCTGTCGCCCGACTGTAAAAGCAGCTCATGGCCAATCTTCCGTAACAGCACCTCCCTTCTCACCATCTCAAAATCATCACCTTCCGTCAAGGTAAAAGCTGCGCAGGTTGCTGCCAGAAACAACAATAAAAGCGATCCGAATAAATATTTGCTTTTAAATAGAAGTGGGTTCAGGCTATTGCGCATCTTATTTAAATAATCTACAAAGTTTACGATTTTATTTTAAATCGACCAAACTACATCTCGACACCTCAACATCTCAACACCTCAACACCTTACCACCTCAACTGCTACTTGACCATTTCAAAAGCCTTATTTCCATCCCCTACCCATTTGTATTTGTAGATGGTGGTCTGTTGCTGCCCGTCGGCAGATTTATCGTTGTGCGAAATATAGAAGAGGTCATTTCCCAACGGACAAAGTCCAGTGGCTCCATAGGCAAAATCATAGCCCCTGATGCCAGATTTTGGATCTTTCTTTCCCAGCTCGGCCAATGCCAATGTTTTAACCTTGAGTTGTTGGTTATTTGATGGCACCCAAGCTGAGCCAGGTTTCTTTTTTCCATCCACCACAAAAAGATCATAGTTAGGGAATTGTGACTTTGACCCACGATACACCGCCAATAACAGGTTTCCTGTAGTTGGATCATAGGCCATGTTCTGCACACCGTAACGTGAATTGCCGGTTTTTACAAAATATTTTTCCAAAGGCTTTTGCGGACCGGAGTGGTGCAATTGTTCTTGCGACAGTTTTTGGGCGTATTTGCCCATGTCGGCAACATCATATTTAAGAATCACCTGATAGTCGTTGTCGTTCCTTGTGGTGTCTCCATAAATACCATAAGCTACATATAGGTATTTTTTGCTCGATTTTGGATTGCCCATTTCTGGCGCAAATGCCACACCATCAATGCCCGAACAGGCAAAACGATGGGCTACTCCCTTATCGCCAACTTTTACTTTTGCCATGTAATCGTCAACGGCCTCCTTAATATACACCGTGCGCAAAAGATCTTCCTTTTCTGCATTCATATCTGGCCTTACAATCCGCGAAGCATCAAAAATTGCGATATAAAATCCATCTTCATTGGCTGCCTTTCCTCCCAACTGTTTTTTGATACCTTTTCCGATCGCATCATTCTTATATTCCAAGGAACCATAAATCTTTCCATCTTCGGCAAAATCAAGATCGCCGAGGTGGCCCACAAATCCTGTAACGCTGCCGATCAATTTGCCAGAAAGATCCATCTTGATCAATTTATCGGTAAAGGAAAAATAGACAAAACCATGAACCTGATCTACCACTACGCCCTGTACGTGCAATCCACCTTGTTTGCCGGAATAAATTGAATTTGGCAACTGTGATTTTGCCTGAATGGCAATTACAAAGACGAGCAGTACGAGCAATAGCTTTTTCATTTTGTTACGATTTTTACTGTTTTAAACAAATATGTAACTTTTCGAAAGAAAAACAAACCCGACTTCTTAAAAATTAAGTTAAATACTACATTTTCAGGATAGATTCGTAAGTTTACAGCAGCCAACCCATTTGTGATCTGACATTTATTACCTGCAACATGTACAAAATTCCTTTATGCAGCAAACTGGTTCTCTTGCTCTCTATTCTCTCCATCAATCTATTTGCACAGGGCTATGTGATTACCGATACGACAAAGTTCCCGGTCGAAAAGGCCATCCTCCAGCAAAGGGATAATTTTTACTATGTTGATTTTAAGAGATATCCGGTTGCAGACCGCACCTTGCCCATTGGCGTGTTCGATTCTGGAACGGGGGGGCTGACCATCTTAAATACCTTAGTCGCAGCAGACCAATTCAATAATGGCACAAAAAAGCCTGGAAAGGACAACCTTGCAGATTTTGCCAAAGAAAAATTCATCTACCTTGCCGATCAGGCCAACATGCCCTATGGCAATTATTATAGTGAGCATAAGACCGACCTGCTGGTAGAACACATCATCAAAGATGCGCAGTTTATGCTTTCGACCAAATACTATTCGACCGCAGCGGCCAACCGATTTAGTACAGACAAACAGCAGGTAAAAGTTATCGTGGTAGCCTGTAATACGGCTACAGCTTATGGCAAGGAATACATTGAGGCTTTTGTAAGGAAAGCTGGGGTGCCAATTAAGGTCATTGGTGTGATCGATGCCGGCGCCAAGGGGACTTTGGCTGTATTTAAAAAAGACGAAAATGGATCTGTTGGTGTTTTTGCCACAGTGGGTACCATCGCCTCAAAAGGCTATGAACGCACCATCCTAAATCTTAAAAATGAATTGGGCTATACCGGGAAGTTCCAGGTATTTAACCAAGGTGGCTATGGCCTTGCCGAAGTGATAGATGAAGAGCCGGATTTCATCAGCCGCCAAGCTACTGCTCCGCGCCAGAATTACCGCGGACCATCGTTGCAGAGCGCCGAATACAAGATCGACAAAACCTTGATGGATGTCTATAAATTTAACTTCGCAGACCATAAGATGCTCTGCGACAGCAAAGAAACAGACGACTGCAATAATCTACAGCTCAATGCGGCAGAAAATTATGTCCGCTATCACTTGGTGTCACTGCTCGAAAAAATTCGCAGGACCCCAGATGCACAACCGTTAAAAGCATTGGTATTGGGCTGCACGCACTATCCCTACATGGAAAAGGAAATCAAACAAGTATTTGGCGAGCTCTACAATTACCAGAAAAATGGAAAATATATCTATCGCCCTTACATGAGCAACGACATCAAGATCATTGATCCGGCGGTAAATGTGGCTACTGAACTCCATGAATACCTTACTGCGCAAAAATTATTCAATCCCAATGGCAACATGAAGGATAGCGAATTTTATATCAGCGTGCCTAATCTGGACAATAAAAATACAAAAGCAGATCAACAAGGGCGTTTTACCTACGATTACAAATACGGCAGAAAAGCTGGCGAAATCCAGGAATATGTCAAAGTAGTTCCTTTTAGCAGGTCTAATATCCCTGCAGAGACCATTGATCGGTTTAAGACGATGATTGCGCCAACATACAGCCTCATCCAGACTTTCAGTACCAGCAACCCTAAAATGGGCAAACTAAGCGATGCCGAAAAGATAAAATAGCTAAAGAAGGGTGAATGATTACCCCTTCTTTCAACTTTTGCCGCAGGCATCCCTTCGGGACAACTTTCAACTTTTAACTTTTTTCTCTTTCAAAAGATCATCGTGCAGCAGTCCTTTTTTTTCCATATCGGTAATGATGGCATCGATCGTTGCCCTGGTCAGGATGCTTTTTGCGGCGGCTATGCCAATGGCGAGGTAGCCTTGAAGTCCCCAATCTTTCAATCTGCCGATTAAACGCTGGAACATTCCCTTCTTTCTGATCCTGTATAAAACTTCGCTTTTGTTCGAGCTGCCCTCAGCCAGGATCTCTTCGTTTTGAATGTGCCTTAATATGGCCTTGATCCTATTCTTGATCTTGTTTTCCAATCCCAATAGATAGCTTAGTTTGATCTTGGGATAGCTGTATTCCCATTCTTCTACTGGCTGTTGGGTGGTATACTTTCCGCTACGCTGGTCATGCCTCACCCTAAGATCTGGGATCAACGGTTGGAAACTTTCTCCATTTTTATCCTGATAGAGAAATTGTGACGCATTTTCATAACCATGTTTCAGCGCAGGATTTTCTGCTGAGCAGGGAACAGAAAAATGTGCTTCCAGAAAACGTTGGCAGTTTCTTCTTCCTAGATAAAAATCATGCTTTCTGAAATCCCTGGAAAGAAATCCTCCAAATCCACCCAAAGAGCCACTGGCTATCGCATTCGCCTGGACCACATCTTCGGCGGTGCGTACGGGCATGATCAGGAAACGGGTATAGTCATCGTTTAAATAGGCGCGCCTGATCTGTTCATCCTTCATCCGCAATTGTCCTTTCATGGCACTGATGATACTGGGCACCACGTTCTTCCACGCCCTTTTTACCACAAATGCTTCGCTTTCCTGCAGGTCATCATCAGGAAAAGGATCGATCATGATGACGGTGCTCCTAAAGTTTTTTGCCGATGTTTCTGCCTGATAGCGATTGGTTTCAGGAGGAGCTACGCCCTGTAGTGCCAACATCTTGCGATGCCTGTCGTCCAATAGTTGCTGGGTGATTTCAAAAGGCTCATTGTTGATCAGTCCACCATCTACGTTCAGCGACAAAAAGTCATCGCCCTTAGGAAGGAACAAGTAGGAAATCCTGGGATCATTGTTACTTTCAGGATTTGCCAGCTTCAGGTTCAGGTATTTGTTCTGGAGGATATGTTTGCTTTCACGAACAAGTTGCCGGCTTTCCAGCCCAATAGGAAATGCTCCTGTAGAAAGTGCTGCCTGGGCTAATTTATCCGTATTTAAACCATAGGGGGCATTAAAGTGGAGCGGAATCCTCCCATCATCTTCTAGCTGTCCGTCTACAAGCTTAAAAAAAGCATAGTCACGATGCATGCGCATGCGGTGTTCCCTGATGCCCGATGTGGTGCTGAACTTGATGTTGTAATTAAATCCGCGCAGGTTGGTCACCGTGGTAAAAACATCCAGGTCTTTTGCGATATAACTGCGCGGATAAATATCGGTGTAGCGAACCCCAAATGCGCGATCGGCAATTTTTTTAATGAAATCGGAATTCAGGGCTGCCCTCACCTCCTTGCTCTTATTTCCATGGGCATCCTTTTCGATATCATCGGTACTGAGCAATAGTTCCATCATATCCTGTGATTTGGTTTCGGACAGGTTCACCCAGGTCTGATAAAGGGGGTTTTGTTGCATCTTCCCTTCATTGTGCTCATCCCGCTGGGTAATCGGATCAAATTGACGATGCAGGGCCGCAACGGTTAACGCTGCGGTCATTCCACCTGCAGATGCCCCACCGATGACATCGATTACGACCCGATGCGTGGGGATGCCACTCAGTTTGCCTTCATCTTGGAGCGTTTTTGCCCGCTCCCAATGCTCCAAGGTTTCTAGCAGATAATCCATCACACCAGCTGTATAAGCGCCCGCGGATAAAGCTCCGGCCATACAGATTCCGATGTGAAAGGTTAACTCCTGATTTTGATTTTCCATGAGATCAAGTTGGCATTAGATAGTGGAACGCTGAAATGAAAAAGCCCCAGCTCCGACCAAAATCGGAAACTTAGGGCTTTAACGAGAGCATTGATAAGGATTTGTTTTTTTGGGTGATTATCAATTCATTATTAAAGAATGGCCAGGAGGTTGATGTTTTCCTTTTTCCTTCTGCACAGTTCTTTGATCATATCCATTTCTTTCATCCTGACAGCCCAGGCGGGCCGCAATTCAAATTGGGGGATACTGGTAAAAGTTTTTTGGTCAGCCGCACAGGTCAGTCCGATTGAATTGCCAATCTTGGCCACACGTGTATACAATGGCGAAATATCCCGATATACATAGGCACCAGATTCCATTTTTTCATAGATGCCAATATCGAATACCAGACCAAAATCAAGTTGGCCCTGATCTGTAGCGGTATGTTTAGAAAGGCCAAAAGCATTTCCACGTTGGGCAGCACAGGCCATTAATTTGATGTAGATATTTTCAATTGCAGCTAAGCGGATCAGTTCTAGGGCAAAGGGAACAACTTCCTTGGTCATGCTCTGCAAAATAATTTCATTGTGCTCTTCTATGCACGACTTTTCTTCAACCTGCTCCTGTGGCACCAAGTGGTAATAAAGTGCATCCCAAGTTCTGGATGAGGCCTGTCCATTTACCCTAACCTTGATCTTTTGCTGAACAGCCTTAATGATCGACTCTATATTCAGGTCGTAAGGTACGGAAGCAAATAGCTGATGATAGATTGCAATCCAGGTCTTTGAAGCTGCAATACCATCAGCTTCAACGCCTACGCTCTGTTGTACGGCTTTAATCTTCTCTGAATAGTCCATTACTTTTAGAATAAGTTAACGATTTCCACAGACATCTTTTTTCCGTGGTTTCCGTTAGCTAATTGACCGCTTTTTAACGGCAATTTTTAGCGTTGTTCTGCCTGATGGCACAATCAGGTAAAATAACGGAACAAAGCAGGTAGAAATACCTGGTTAGAGGAAGAACAAAGAGGTAAAAGGTAAGAGGTAAAAGGGAAAAGGCAAAAATATAGCGTTTAGAACTCTATGCTGCCTGCTCTTTGCTCTATGTTCTTTACTCTATGCTCCTTGTTCTTTCTTCGGACATTGTTCGGACTTTCTGCGGACAACCTTCTGAAAATGGACGTTTATTCGAACAAACTCCGAACAAACTCCGAACGAAGTATAAGTTATTCAGCTATTTTACATCATCGCTATGCGCTTACGCTGATATTTTCCCGAAACGCGCAAACTTTGAACCTTCAACTTTAAACCTTCAACTTTGAACCTTCAACCCAATCAAGGTTCCAACTCCAGCAACTTGTGCTTTAGGGCATAGAGTACCAGTCCGGCGGTATTGCGGCTGGCTGTTTTTTGGAGCAGGTTATTCCGGTGGCCTTCAACGGTACGGTGGCTCAGGTACAGTTGATCTGCGATTTCCTGGCTATTGTATTGTTTGCAGATCAGTTGGAGCACTTCTTTTTCCCTATTGGTGAGCAGATCGGAGTCTAAGGAGATTAGATTTGACCTTTTCACCAATCCCCTGCGCATGATTTCGAGCATTGGTGGTGTAAAATAAAAATCGTTTTTATGTACTTCCCTAATGGCCTGTTCTACTTCTTCCGGCTCGGCATTTTTGGCCAGGTATCCATTTGCGCCGGCCTGGATGGTCGCCAGAATAAAATTTTCGGCCTCATGGCTCGATAAAATGATTACACTGATGGATGGAAAATCCTCTTTTAAGATTTTGAGTGCATCTAAACCATTCATTTCTGGCATAGATAGATCAAGCAGGATAATATCTGGTAAGATTGTCGCGTTTGCACAAGAATCAAGCAGCTCCCTCCCATTTGCGGCCTCAAAAACCATCGCCATCTGGTCAAAGGAATTGATGAGGGAAACCATACCTTTCCTAAAAAGTTTCTGATCATCTGCAATCGCAACGTTTATCATAGCATCATTCGTTTTTTACTAGCTGAAAGTATAAAAAATGTTCTCCAAAACATGCAAAATGTTGATTTTTTTTTAGCTTAGTTGAAAAAATTAAACGCTATGAATCCAATTAACACTCCCACCATTCCAGTCCCTGAGGCGGTCGACAGAGTCACGCGCTTTAGAGATCAATTAATTAACCAAGTGCCCGAAGCCAATATCCCGAGGGCGGTACTCATCCCGATCAATGACCTGCTGGCCATTGTAGAAAAATATTCGGTGGTGGACGATGATGGCAACATCAGAAATTCACTGTCGGGTGTACGGGCCTATTTTGCGGTAAAGGTAACGGATACCGATCTTCCCGATGATATAACGGCGCTCATCGTACCCGTAGACCTGAAAGGCAACGACATCTGTACCAACAAGGTTGGCGTAAAAGACGATGGCGATGATTCGGAAATCTACGATTTCACCAAGCCGTGTCCAGACCAGTGTGATCCAGAAAGCCCGTTGTACATTCCATAAGTAACTATGTTTTTAACCTATATCGTGCCTTTAAGTATCCTGCTTCCAATTTTATTGGCATGCTATCACTATAAGGCAGCAAATACAGGGGAAAAATTATTGTTCTTTTACTTGGTAATATCAGGATTGATCAATCTAACTGCATTGATCCTGATATTCAACCATAAAAAGAACATGCCCCTGCTCCATCTTTATACCATTGTTGAAGCAGCCTTTTTGCTCAGCTATTTTCGTACCTTATTTGTTCAGCCGCTGATCAAAAAAATCCTGACTGCGATCATCATCGCCTTTACCATCTTATGCATCCTGAACTTTGCATTCTTGCAGGGCGCATTTGCCTTTAACACCTATACACGGCCTTTGGAGGCCATTATGGTTACCTTTTTCTGCATGCTCTACCTTTACAAAAGTGGCTTTACGGACAATTGGCTCAAAAAGCCAACAAACTGGTTCAATATGGGCATATTGATCTATTTTCCGGTCGTCTGCATTATTTTCATCCTCTCCAATTACCTGACTTTTGTGGTCATGAACAAGGCGATGAACCACGTCGTATGGAACCTGCATGGTGTTTTTGTTTTGATCATGTACCTGATGTGGGCCCGTGGCTTCAGTTTAATCAAAAATGATCGATAATATTTACCTGCTCATTTTTTATGGTATCCTGGCCATATTTATCCTGATTACCTTCTTTTTGGTTCTTTACATCAGGAACCAAAATGCCATTTGGGAGCAGCGCAAGCTTTTTCAGGAAACTGAGATCGAGCAACAGAAACAATTGCTCAGCGCCGTAATCGAATCACAGGAACTGGAACGAAAAAGAATTGGCGAAGACCTGCACGATGAAATTGGCGGCAACCTCTCTGCACTGAAATTGATGTTGGGCACCTTAAAGCGACATGAGGGCATCCAAGACATTATCGTGCCTGCCAAGGAACAGATCGACGAACTGATCGTGAATGTCCGCAATATCTCGCATGACCTTTCGCCGCCAGGTTTATCCATGTTCGGACTTTACCATGCCATAGACAGTTTTGTGGCGATGATCAATAAAAGTGAAACCATAGCCATCAGCATTGTACACGAGCCTTTGGTTGAAGAAAGGCTATTGGCCGAGAAATCAGAGCTTGCACTCTTCAGGATTATCACCCAACTGATTGCCAATACCATCAAACACGCCGAGGCCTCGCAGATCGAAATCGCTTTTAGGCCTATGTCCGATCGTCTGGCCATCAGCTATAAGGATAACGGAAAAGGTTTTGATCCAAGCATTTTAACAGAACGGAAAGGGATTGGCATGCAGAACATACAAAGTAGGCTGCAGATGATACAGGCAACCTATCAAATGGAGACCGGTATCAATCGGGGATTTGCAATGGAAATGAGTTTGCCTTTGGATGGTTTGTTGGTTGGTTAGTTGTTTGGGTGGTTAGTTATTTGGATGGTTAGTTATTTAATACTCAAACAATCAAACCATAAAACAATCCAACCATAAAACAATCAAACAATTGGCTTATATTTATCTGCTATGAAATTTTGCTACATCTTCCTCTTGTCTTTATGGGCTTCATCGTCCTTTGGACAGTCCAACACATCAAAGCCTAACATTATCTTTGTCCTGACTGATGATCACCGATGGGATGCACTCGGCGTGGCTGGCAACAAGATCATCCAGACACCGAACCTTGACCAGTTGGCCAATAAAGGACTTTATTTTAAGAACGCTTATGTCACCACTGCCATTTGCTGTGTCAGTCGCGCAAGTCTGCTCACCGGCCAATATGAATCGCGCCATCAGATCAATGATTTCAAAACTGACCTTTCTCCAACAGCACTGCAGCAGACCTATCCTTTACTATTGAAGCACGCGGGCTATCAGATTGGCTTTGTAGGAAAATATGGTGTCGGACTAAACCATCCGGTGCAAGAATTTGACTATTGGTCGTGTTCAAAGAAAGAGCAGCCTCCTTACATCTATCTGGATAAGCAAGGTAAAAAGGTGCACAATACGGATAGTGTTGGACATGATATTGAACTGTTCCTCAATAAATTTGCGAAACATGGTCCGTTCTGTCTTTCTGTTGGCTTCAAGGCTCCGCACGAGCTGGATGGCAAACCACCAACTTATCCCACACAAGAACGTTTTGACAACCTGTATAAAGCGGTAACTATTCCAGAGCCCGAAACTGCACAGCCCAAATATTGGCTCAGTTTTCCTGATTTCTTCAGGACAGACCAAAATATTGCACGTGAGCGATGGAAACCTTTGTTTTCAACACCTGAACTGTATCAGCAGACCACCAAAAGTTACTACCGACTGGTCACCGGTGTTGATGAGGTGATCGGGAAGATGATGGTACAACTTAAAAAATTGGGCATTGAAAAGAATACGGTCATTATTTTTATGGGCGATAATGGGTTCTACTTGGGCGAGCACGGCCTACAGGGCAAATGGTATGGACATGAGGAGTCGATCAGGGTACCTTTGATCGTCTATGATCCTAGGCTTCCGGCTGCAAAAAATGGCAAACAGCTTACTACGATGGCCCTGAACATTGACATTGCCCCAACTATTCTTTCTCTTGCGGGGGTGGCCACACCGACGGCGATGCAGGGGCAAAATTTATTCGATCTGATCAATGGAAAGCTGGCTAGAAAGGATTTTTTCTATGAACATACCTACAGCAAAAGCCCAAAGATACCAAATGTTGAGGGCATTGTAACCAAAGATTTTAAGTACATGAAATACATAGAGCACAACTATGAAGAGCTCTACAACATTGCAAACGATCCAAAAGAAAAAAATAACCTGGCTGGCAATCAGAAATACGCAGCCAAACTAAATGAATTAAGAAAGGAATACTTGGCCCAGAAAAAAGCTGTCAAATAAAGTTGAAGGTTCCGGGCTGAAGTTTTAAGGTTGAAATGTTGTAAGGTTGCAATGTAAGGCTGCAAGGTTGATGGTATATAGCATGATATCAGGTTCAATTTGCTAATCATGCGCAACCTACAACCCACAACTCACAACCTAAAACCTATTAGATCCTTTCTTTTAGCCGGGCAATATATTTCATGCGGTAATAGAGATCTTTGATCGTTTTAAGCTGTTCAGATTGGTCATTCCCAGCACTTGCATCATACGATTGAGCAAGCTGCTGTAAATGATCTGTCACAGTTTTTTCTATCGCACTGATCTGTTCGGCCAGTTCCGCTTTTTTCTTCTCGTCGGCATCAAATTCCAGTTCCATCAATGCTTCATTTACCTCCATCATTTCCATCAGAAAGCCCTGCGGAAGCGTATACTGCTCGCCATCAGCCAAATGACCTGTCAGCTTGAGCACATAGCTCACGATCTGCCGTGGATCTTTCAGCAACTGGAAAGCCTTGTTGTTGAGGGTAGCCAGTTCCAAAACTTCGGCCTGCTTTTCCTCGCTTTCGTTGATGTAAAAATCTGGGTGATAGCGTTTGCTCAGTTCATAAAATTTCTGCCGAACCAATTGCTGATCGGGATTAAAACTGACAGGAATGCCATAAAATTCGAAATAGTTCATGGTTGAACGGTTTTTAATAGACTAGCGATGGGCGCTTAGCGACCCCAAACGTTCAGCGCATTATTTGCCCAGCAGTTTTAAGATATCATTTCCAAAAGCAAATACCATTAAGCTGAGCAAGATGACAAAGCCAACAATCTGCGCACGCTCCATGATCTTATCGTTGAGTGGCTTGCCCTTGATCATCTCTATGATCAAGAAAACGACATGGCCCCCATCGAGCGCAGGAATTGGCAATAGGTTCATAAACGCCAGGGCGATAGAAATAAGGCCTGTTAGGCTCCAGAACTTCTCCCATTCGAAAGTAGAACCATAAACCTGCGAAATGCCGATCGGACTGCTGATGTTGCGCGCGCTTACCTTGCCGGTGATCATCTTCCAGATCCCAACAGCGTTATCCCTAAAGGTTGACCAGGCTTTGTGCGTACCAATACCGAACGATTCAAAGAAACCATAATCAACATGTTGTTCTGGCAATTTATCAATGCTGAAATAAATTCCAACGGTACTATCTGCTGAAACTTTTGGCGTCAGGGTCAATGGTTGCCCCTTACGTTCTACTTTGATGGAAACAACCTTATTGGCTGATTTGGAAATTTCTGCAGAAAATTCATCGATATAACGAACAGGCTTATCATTTACCGAAATTACACGGTCGCCTACTTTCATTCCTGCATCAAATGCCGGTGTTGGAATTTTTTCTTCCTTCTTGGAGAACAACCGCTTAATTCCGGCCCAGATACCAGTTTTTGGTTTGTTGATGCTGGTGTCCAGGAGACCTTCTACGGTATCGATCTTGGCACGTGCGGTCACGAATTCCTTGATGCCGTTTTTGGTAATCCCGTTCAGTACATTGTCTGGCACTTTAAGGTCAATGGCCCTACCCTCCCTCGAAATGGTTAGTTTCGGACTGCCCAATAATACTTTTGCCGTAATCAGTTCATCAAAGCGGACCACCTTTTGTCCGTTGATGGCCAAAATCTTATCACCAGGCCTGATCCCGATTTCCTTACCAATTCGGCCCGGGCTCACGCCATTGGCCAACTTATCATTTGGAACATAACTTTCGCCATAAATAAAGGTAACGAACCAAAATATAACGATACCCACAATGATATTGACGATAATACCGCCCAGCATTACGATTAGCCGTTGCCATGCAGGTTTGGCCCTAAACTCCCAGGGCTGTGCCGGCAACTTCATCTGTTCGGTATCCATAGATTCGTCTATCATCCCTGAAATCTTGACATAACCGCCCAAAGGGAGCCATCCTACACCATATTCGGTATCTCCAACCTTGAAACTGAAAAGCTTAACGCCCCAAGCGTCAAAGAAGAGGTAAAATTTTTCGACTTTTATTCCGAAAGCACGGGCCGCTAAAAAATGTCCCAATTCATGTAAAATAACCAGTATCGATAATCCCAGCAACAGCTGGCCCGCCATAATCAGTCCGTTCATATATGTTTAGTAAGTTATATCTTTTAGATGGGTGAAATTTTATTTTGTTACGTGTCGACTTGCAAATATACGTGTCTGCTGGTCGGTTTCTAAATAATTATTGAGGGTAGGCTTTTCGATGAATGGGATATCCTGCATACAGGTCTCGATGATGTCGCTCATCTCCAAAAAACCTACCTGTTCTTTCAGGAAAGCATCGACCACAACTTCATTTGCGGCATTGATGATACAAGGCATATTTCCACCCTTTTCCATGGCGATATAGGCCAATTGAAGGTTACGGAAATTTTGTAGGTCAGGCTCAGCAAAAGTCAGTTGTGGATATTTTAAAAAGCTGAACCTTTCAAAATCACTTTTTAAGCGATTAGGATAGGAAAAGGCATAGTGGATAGGCAATTTCATGTCTGGAAGTCCCATTTGTGCTTTGATAGAACCATCGGTAAACTGGACCATCGAATGGATAATGGATTGCGGATGGACGACCACCTCGATCTGCTCGGCCTGCAATCCGAATAGCCATTTGGCCTCAATGGCTTCTAGTCCTTTGTTCATAAGCGAGGCCGAATCAATGGTAATCTTTGCCCCCATTACCCAATTGGGGTGTTTAAGGGCCTCCTTTTTGGTAACATGGGCTAAAAAAGAACGGTCTTTCCCCCTAAACGGCCCTCCAGAAGCTGTAAGGTAGATTTTTTCGATATCATTTATATCTTCTCCGGTTAAGCACTGAAAAATCGCCGAGTGCTCCGAGTCGACCGGAATGATCTTTACACCATGTGCTTTGGCCAATTGCATAATCAATTCTCCCGCCACGACCAAGGTCTCTTTATTGGCAAGGCCGATGTCTTTTTTTGCTTCGATAGCCGCAATGGTAGGTTTCAGTCCTACAGCACCCATAATAGCCGTAAGCACCAGATTGGTCTGCGGCAGCTGTACCGCGGCAACCAGCGCGTCTTCACCGCATAGCACTTCTGTATTTGGCAAGGCCTGCTTAACTTGGGCGTAATGTTCTTCGCAGGTGATTACGACCACTTCAGGCTGGAATTCCAAAGCTTGGGCAATCAAAAGCTCCGCGTTTCGCTGTGCAGTCAGTACATCAACTTTGTACCGGGCAGGATTGGCCCTCACCACCTCAAGCGCTTGTGTGCCGATAGAACCTGTTGAACCGAGGATTGCGATGTTTTTCAATTTAGGTAGTGGATGGTTAAATTGTTGGATTGTTAGATTGTTGAATTGTTGGGTTGGTGGATTGTTGGATTGTTGGGTTGGTGGATTGATATAAGTTAATCTAACCTTAAACTAAAACTGTAAACGTTCATTGGTAAATTTGATTAATTGATGGAGGTCCTTTGGAAGTGCATTCAATATCATAGCTATCTCTTCATAGTCTTTTATTGTAATTAAATTTCTCATCTTGGCTTTCTCATTCCAATCAATCGACTCTTTTACTGATCCAAAACTATAATAGTAAAATTTAATTTTATCTTTTTTATGGTACCTTCCGAAACCCTCAGCAATATTAGCTGAAATTGAGTCTGCTGCTCGTATGAATTGCTCTCCAATGGTCCGCTTCGCAAAACTATCCCATTTTGTAATTAATTCCCATATTTTATTGCTCAACTTAAATGAATTACTATAGGCCGTAATTTGGTTCAGTTGCAAGTAATTCTTTTCCATAATTATAAATTTTAAGAAAAGTAATTACTACCGTTCAATATTGATCAAATAAAATTCATATCAATTCTTTTAGCTAATTTATTTTTTTCCTGATTAAAATTCTTCTGTACAAATTAATTCTAACTCACGTTTGGCTAACAATATGACCATATAACCATTCATCAATACTAAATGATATATTTTTGCAAACCTGTCGCTATCTTCCGGTCATTGCTCAGTCGTGGCACTTTATTTTGCCCGCCAAGCTTGCCTTCAGCTTTCATGTAGTTCACAAATGAATCTTTTTTAAGTGAACGGATGATGAGTTTTTGTAAAATCTTTCCTTCAATCAGGTCAAAATAATAAATATTTTTCTGTTGCATGGCCTGGTCTACCCTATCGCTAAAGGCATCCAGGTCTTCTGGAGCTTTGGCAAATTCGACAAACCATTCGTGATAAGGCAGTTGCCCTATTGGCGGATTGACCTCTGGTGCCACGGTAAATTCTGTAATTTCTACAGCTTCTTCCTTGGCCACACTTAAAATGGCCTGCTCTACTTCCTCTCCGATGACATGTTCGCCAAAGGCAGAAATAAAATGCTTGATCCGACCTGTGACGACAATCTTATACGGATTTTTAGCTACAAATTTCACGGTATCACCAATGCTATATCCCCAAAGGCCTGCATTGGTATTCAAGATCAGCGCATAGTTGGTGTCCAGCTCTACGTCTGCCAAGCTTAGCCGGGTTGGATTTTCATGATGATATTCGTTCGCGGGAATAAACTCATAAAACATGCCCGCATTGGCCAACAATAACAATCCCTTTTCCTGTTGGCTGTCCTGATAGGCGATGAATCCTTCTGAAGCAGGGTAGGTTTCGATCGAATCGATCTTTTTTCCGATACTGGTCTCGATCTTGGCACGATAGGGCTCGTAATTTACGCCACCATACACAAAAAGGCTAAAGTTCTTAAAGATATCCTTGATTTTCTTGCCTCCCGTTTGCGCAGACAGCTTATCAAAATACATCTGTACCCAAGGGGGAATGCCCGAAATCAAAGTCATATCCTGATGTAAGGTTTCGGCCACGATGGCATCTACTTTCTCTTCCCAATCTTCAATGCAGTTGGTAGGGTAAGATGGCAGCCTATTCTTTTGGAGGTACTTGGGCACCAAGTGCGCTACAATTCCCGACAAACGGCCCACGTTGATGCCATTCTTTTGTGTGAGAACAGGACTTCCCTGTAAAAAAATCATCTTGCCATTCACAAAATCGCTTTTACCAGTCTCGTGGATATAGGTCAACAAGGCATTTCGTGCAGCCTTGATGTGTTCGGGCATCGATTCCCTTGAAATGGGAATATATTTTACGCCAGAAGTCGTGCCAGAGGTCTTTGCAAAGTACTGGGGCTTGCCTTTCCACAGAACATCTGGTTCGCCGGCCACTACACGGTCGATGTATGGGCGCAATTGCTCATAATCGCGAATGCGCACCTGTTCCTTGAAATCTGCATAACTGCTAATGGCAGCAAAACCATGGTCTTTTCCAAAAGCCGTGCCCGAAGCTTCCTTTACCAAATACTGGAGGGTCTTTTCCTGGGCATCAAGCGCATGATACTTCCACTTCTTGATCCGGTGTACGGCCCAAGCGGCAAATGGTTTACTCAAGGCTGACTTTATACCCATCGTTGGTTAGTTGGTTAGTTGATTAGGTGTTTAGTTGTTTAGGTCGCTAGACGATATTGTGGATGATATCTGGATGTTCTTCTCCTTTATATTCGCTCATGATCTTGCGATAGGCAACTGCAAAAAATGCCGTTGTAAAAGGCACGATGGCAAAAGAACTAAAAATGACCACAATCAGTGAAACATATTGATTGATGTCGTAATCGAAAAAGTAATTGACCAAGCGGAAACACATCAGCACCACGACATAGAAAAATCCGAATACCGCAGCTTGCACCAGGATAAGTCCGGCCAAGATAAACAGCAATTTTACAAAATTACCCTTTGTGGTAGCCAGGCTCAACTTTAGGGATTCGAAAGGTGGACAATGTTTATCAATGATAAAAAACGGAAAAAATACGATCCTGATGAAAATGAAAAAGATGCTCAACATGGCGATGGCCACTGAGATATTGACAATAACCTTTCCGGCCTCCCTAAAATTTCCAATAAGGCCTTGGCTATAGGCTAATCTCAAGATCCATTCCAGCACGAAGAGTATGGGCATCAACAAAATGGCCACAAAGAAGATGCTGACCCCGAAATATACCGTTGCAATTAAAAAATTAATGATTTCCTTCCTGGTCGGGAGCGTGTCAATGATCTTGATGTCTTCCAGTTCATGGTCAAGGAGATGGAAGATGTACTTGATGAGGCATAATTCCAATACGCAATAGCTTACCACAAAAAGCAGGAGCATGATGATGCGGATGCCAATATTCAGCTCCTCCATAAAGAATGCCATAAAGGTGGAGGTAGAGGCGGTGATAAAGATCAGGAAACAGAGCGTTGCAATGGAAAAATAATTATCACGAGTAACCCGCCAGGCCTGCAAGATCACATCTTTCATGGCAAATGTACTCTCCTTTAGATATTCGATCATGATTACTTAAATATTATCCTTTTGAAAAAATCCTGTATAAAGCCAAGTCCGTATGCTGTTAGCTGAATACACGAGGCGATAACGCTCAAAAATGCGATTTTTATTGATTTGTTAACCTGCAAAGCATGAAAAAATATCAACACCAGGTACAACAACAATACAAAATCGCAGAGATAGGCCAATGGCCGGTAAAATATGTGGCACAATAAGGTAAAGCCCATACCCATGGTAAATAGCGCAGGGAAAAAATGTACCAACTTCAGTTCAGATGGAAAATGTTTGTAAATATTGATCCTTGCCCGGCCAAAAAAATGAAGTTGCTTGTAAAACTGGGGAAAGCTTGTGCGCCGTTTGTGATAAACTTTGGCACCTGGGATCAGTCCGATCTTAAACCCATTTTCATGGATACGGATACTGTATTCGATGTCCTCTCCCAGGCGGGTCAAAATAAATCCGCCCACCTTTTCCCAAACCTCGCGTGAAACGCCCATATTAAAGCTGCGCGGATGAAACTGGCCAATATGTTTTTTATTGCCGCGGATCCCACCGGTTGTAAAAGGGGAAGTCATGGCATAGCTAATGGCCTTTTGCACAGGCGTAAAGGATTGGTGCGCAGCATCTGGGCCTCCATAGGCATCAAGCTGGTGCTCGAAAAGATAGGCCGAAACAGTTTCCAGATAATCTGCCGGAATAAGGCAGTCAGAATCGAAAATGACAAAGTAATCGCCCTTGGCCCTTTCGAAACCAAAATTTCTTGAAAAACCCTGGCCTTCATTCGGCTTGAAAAAATATTTTACATCCAAGCGGTTGGCATACGATTCGACAATCGCTCTCGCATCGTTCACCGAACCATCTTCAATCACTAATACTTCGAACTGGGTATAAGTCTGTTGGGTCAATGTGGCCAACAGTTCATCGATTTCCTGAGGACGGTTATAGAGTGGTATGATGATGGAGAAAAACATTCAATTGAGTTGAAGGTTAAAAGTTGAAGGTTGAAAAGTTAGAAGCTTCGTCATCACCTGCGCTTTCCGCTTTTAGCTAAAAAATTTCTTGTTCTATTTGATATTGGTTTCTTTCTGGCGCATTTCTGCCTACCAATTCGGCAACAAATCCCGCCAGGAACATTTGAGAACCAACGATGATGGCGACCAAGGCCAGGTAAAACAAAGGCTGGTCGGTACTGTCGCGGTAAGCGAGGTTGTTCCAGATCAAAATCTGTTTTTCGATCATGATATATAGTGCCATGATGATCCCCAGGAAGAAGCTCAGCACGCCCAATGAACCAAAAAAGTGCATCGGCCTTTTGCCAAATTTTCCGACAAAGAAAATCGACAACAGATCGAGCAGGCCATTGATGAAGCGGCTCATACCAAACTTGGTGACCCCATATTTGCGTGCCCGGTGCTCTACCACCTGCTCCCCTATCTTCGTAAAGCCGGCCCATTTGGCAATCACAGGGATATATCGATGCATTTCGCCATATACCTCAATATTTTTGACCACTTCTTTCCGGTAAGCTTTTAATCCGCAGTTAAAATCATGCAGGTTATGTATGCCCGACATTTTTCTGGTCGCTGCATTGAAGAGTTTGGTGGGGATGGTCTTGCTGAGTGGATCATAACGCTTGGCCTTCCATCCCGAAACCAGGTCAAAATGATCTTCAGTTATCTTTTTGTACAAAGCCGGTATCTCATCAGGACTATCCTGCAAATCCGCATCCATGGTGATCACCACATTACCCTGGGCAGCTGCAAAACCCACGTTCAGCGCTGCAGACTTGCCATAATTCCGCCTAAACTTGATGGCTTTGATCTGGGCGTAACTCGCTTTCAAGGCATTGATTACCACCCAGGAAGTGTCATTGCTGCCATCATCAACGAATACGATTTCATAAGCAAAATTATTTTCGCCCATTACCTTATCAATCCATGCGGTAAGTTCGGGCAGCGATTCTTCTTCGTTATATAGTGGTATGACAACTGATATATCCATGTTGTAGCTGGCGATTGGCGTATAGCCTTAAAGCGTTAGGTGTGTAAAAAAATCAACGTGCAAATTTCATCAAATTAATTGACAAAACGTGCACGTCGTAGATTTTAGTATCTGAATGGTCCTTCAAAAAATTAACCAACAGTTGGCTGGTCATCTTGATTGAAATGATATGGATTTGGGTTTTTCTTTTTGAAGATCAAAGCGAAAATCAGGGCACCGATAAAATAGAAGATGGCACTGATCCCGAATTGTACAATGGCCTGCGAAAAAGTAGGGTTAAACTGGGCATTCATTTTTTCTCCCTGTTTCTGCATGGCTTCCGCCACCTGATCTTCGGCCATGCCAAATTTCTCGAACATTTTTTCGGAGTTGGCCATGATCATTTCCTTCATTTTCACCGGATAGGTCGGATCAATAAATTTTCCAAATAGGATATTGAACACAAACATAATGGCCATCGAAAGCAGGAACATCACAAAAATATTCCATAGGGCCTCACCGAAAGTCCAATAGCCACCTGCCTTTTTTCTCATATCAAGAATGAAGAAACAGGCCAATGTAATGCCGATGATGAGCTGTAAGATGGCGAAGCTCCAATTGCCCATTAAACTAGGCATGGCGTACCAGACAACTAAAAAAATTACGATGTTGATTGCGCCCCAAATCGCTCCGTTCTTAAGCGCTTCGGTTTTAAGGTTAACTGTGTTTGTTTCCATTTGATTTAATGTTTGGATTATTTTTTATTAAAAGTAGTGATTAAAGTATAAACTGCAACATCAAAACTTGCGTTGCCACTATATTTCAATAAATCCTGCTGTATGCCCTCATTTGTATTGGGCTGTAGGAAAAACGCCATAAATGGAACAAACAGTTCTTCCATTTCTTCACTCAGGTCCATGAGTTTGGCATTGCTGCAAATATCTTCTACACTGCTCTCGGCCAATTGCTGGTTGCTGATCAGGTCCTCGTAGATATGAAATTCGTCCTGGAACTCATCCTCTTCCACCAATAAAAATTCTTTGAGAAAATCCTCAAGGCTTGGTTTGATCTGCTCATCATGGCACTCATTAATGTATAGCAAAAGGTTGAGCAGTTCTGTGCCCCGGTCTATCGTTTCTTCTTCAATGTTTTCCCATTCTTTGGATTCCAGGTAATCTTCTTCCAATTTATTCACATCGCTGGTGAAGAAATTGATCATCAACAGATCGAAATAGATTTCCTTCAGCGGTTCAAAATCAGGATGTTGTTCAAAGGTTTCATCAAATTCTGCAACCTTTTCCAAAAAATTAAGGTCTTTGCCAAAAACTTCCTTCAACTTTTGTGCAATGGGAAGCGAATCGAGATTTTGGGCAGCCGCAAATTGATCTAATGAGGCAACCAGGGCCTGTTCTACACGATTATTCATATGCCTGAAATTGTTTATTATTGTATGTCAATAGCACCTTTCCGGTCAATTGCTGACCCAATAAAGGGGAATTGCTAGATTTTGATGCATTGTTGGCGCGGTCATACTGCCAAGTTTTGGTCAGGTTATAGACCACCAAATTGGCTTCTGCACCAATTTCGATAACAGGTACGGGAAGGTTAAGTAATTTTCTTGGGTTGATCGATAGCTTTTCGACAATGAGTGCTTCACTCAGTCCGGCTTTTACCAAAAGGGGCAAAACCGTTTGCAGGGCAATAATGCCAAAAAATGCGATCTCGAATTCAACATCTTTAAATTCGATTTCCTGTGGCCGATGTTGTGAAGATATGGCATCGATTGTACCATCTTTCAGTCCTGCCAACAAAGCTTTTTGATCGGCCTTGCCACGTAGGGGTGGTTTTACTTTATAGTTGCTGTCGAAATCATTCAATACTTCTTCGGTAAATACCAATTGATGGGCGGCCACGTCACAGGTAATTTTTATTCCATCTTTTTTGGCCTTTCTAATCTGAGCAACGGCCCCCGCAGTAGAGATATTGGAAATGTGGATTGGCGCATCATGATAGCCAGCTAAGAAAATATCCCTGGCCAACTGCATTTCTTCGGCCAATGCCGGAATACCTTTCATGCCCAACAACACATTGTTGCTGCTTTCATTGACCTGTGCCTTGCCTGCAATCGATTTATTTTCAGGAAAAAGCATGAGCAGGCCACCGAAACCTAGGCAATATTGCATGGCACGGCTCACAAATCCATCATCGGCCAAAGCCCTACTTCCATCTGAAAATGCTACCGCTCCCGCCTTTTTCATGTCATAAAGTTCAGCGAGCTCTTTTCCTTCCAGATTGTTGCTGATGGCCCCAATCGGGTGAACATCTACCAGGTTCTGCTTAGCCTTGTTCAGTACGTACGCTACCTCCCCCTTCGACTGCACCACAGGTTTGGTGATCGGCAGAACTGCGATGCCCGTAAATCCTCCCGCTTTTGCCGCTTCGGTACCGCTTTGGATATCTTCCTTGGTTTCAAGGCCAGGATCACCGATCATGCAATTGAGATCAAAAAAACCCGGAGAAACAAATGCGCCCTTTCCATCATGGATTTCTTCATTCTTTGTGGCTTCCAACTGCTTGGCTACCTCCGTGATTTTGCCCTGCTGGATACGTATATCACATTTCTTCTGGTTGAACGAACTATTGGGGTCGTTAATGGTAATTCCCTTGATTAAGAGGTTCATGCTGGATAGGTTGATATTTTTAACGTTTTATGATCATTACTTTTTATCAAGACGCCTTAATGCTTATCTTATTGGGCATCAAACGGACGAGTAAGATTTCGGTCGCTATAAAAACCAAGGCCAAAATTAGGCAAAGTTTCCATAATTCTGTCCCTTTATTTTTAGCGCTGACTGCATTGGCGACATGGTCTTTCCTGGGATCCAATATTGTTACCTGTTCCCTAGAAAATAGTTTCCGCAGATCGTCTGTTGAGCTATAATGCATATTTGACTCTTTTCTATTGTCGTTAAATGCTACTACACTAAGAACCGAGTCGCCTTTTTTTACGGCATAAAACCCTGCCTTTTTAACCTGGTCCGCAACATATAGCCTTGCCTTTCCGTTTCGCTGGCTGACTTCAGGAATGATCTCAAAGCCATCGGCCACTAATTTCAGGGACTGGTTTGCACCTAAGTTGATGCTTTGACTTTCCAGCACATTATCTTTAAGCGCGGTGTAGTAAATGGGCTGATCTTTTGCGCTGGAAAAGGCAATTTTATACATTAAGGGAACAAAAACCGGGTGTTTGGCAAAATTTCCATTGCGCTCATCCAAGCCTGTTGCCGATAAATAGGCCACTCCATTGCCAACCTGATAACGCGCAAAGAATAAAGAATTGGCGGGCAACTGCAAAAGGTTTTCCTTGTTCGATGAAGAGCGCTCTTCATAGGTAAAATATTGATTTACCTGTGGAAGATCAAGCTGCTGGGGCAATGATTCGAACACTTCTTTGAACAAAGGATGTTTGAGCTCAATGCTGCTGACCTTTGTTGGTGTCTCTACCAATGTTTTGACGGCCGGCAATTGGATGGCTGTTAAAAATTTTGAATAACTGGATCGATCTGCACCGAGTGCTGGAAAAATAACAATGGTACCACCATTATTGAGGTAGCTTTTGAGCTCCTGCGCTAATCCGCTCGATGGATTGCCAAGACCATTCAATATCACCACGCTAAAACTCGACAGGGCAGAATAGTTGATGTTGGATTCAGGCATTTCAGTAAGGCTGAAATAGGGGTCGGCCCTGAAAAGCGCACTGATGTAATTCCCGGTCTGCGGACCGTTGATGCTCAGTGCGCGTTGATTGGCATTAACCTGAAAGCTAAAATTTAACTCATCGTCAAAGGTCAGGGGAAAATCTTTGATGCTGACCACGCCCTGCTGCCACCCTACCGCCAGACCACTATAAGAAAGCGTATCGCGCTGCGTTTTGCCTGCGGGGATGGTTAAGCTGCTGATGGCCTTTTGTTGCTGGTTGATAAAAAGTTTTAAGGGGATATTGGTCGCTTCTTCATCGCTGTAATTGCGAAGCTGAACGACTAGTTTTTCGGTCGCCCGAGGCTGATGCACTGGAGAGAGCAGCCAAATACTGTCTACGGCTACATTTGGCAGTTCATTGGCATTAAGCTTGATCAAAGAGGTATTTGTACCTCCAGACGTTTTGATCGGCACTTCCCCCGAAAAGCCCAATTGAAAATCTGAGATGATATAGGAAAATCTGTTGTTCGTTCCTGTAAAAACACTTTCCTGTCGATTGATGACTTGCTGCAGTTGACGACTGGCTGCAGAGATCCGGATTTCAACAATGGCCTGTAACATTTCTTCTGCGTTGAGCAAACGCTGATGCCTGCCCTCAAAATCGTTGGTCAGTAACTGAAAACGGTCATTGGGTTCATAAGCCTTTACAATTTCCTTTGCCTTGCGTTTGGCCTCATCAAGCAGGCTACCTTCTTTGTTTACGGCTTCCATGCTATAGGAATTATCCAAGTAAATGCTTACGGTATTGCTCTTGTTCTGATCTACTTTTTGTCCTGAAGGGACATATGGACGGCAGAAAGCAAGCACCAAGAAAATCAGGGTCAATATCCTGAACAGCAAGATGAGCAGGTTTTTTAACCTTTCCCTTGATGAATGGCGTTCCTTTACCTCATGCAGGAAAGCAACATTGCTAAAGTAGACTTTTTTAAATTTTCGGAAATTGAATAAGTGGATGATGACCGGTATGGCAACCGTCAACAGTGCAAAAAGAAAACCCGGATAAAGGAAATTCATTAAAAATCAAAGATAGGAGTTTTTGGGTAAAATAAGAATAGCCGATTGTTTGTAATTCTTAGTTAGCGCTAGGTAAGAGGTAAAAGGTAAGAGGTAAAAGGTAAGAGGTGAAAAATCAAAGATCAAAGATTAAAGATAATGGCATATAGAAATCTCACAATTTTTAGGATGACAATTCGTCGCTGATGTTCTTTACTCTATGCGCTTTGCTCTTTGTTCTTTGTTCTTTGCTCTATGCTCATTGCTCATTGCTCATTGCTCTTTACGCTTTGCGCTAAGGTTTCTCGCCGACAGCTTTGGCCAAGTATTTTTCTAATTCTGCTTCATCCGGTGGCACTTTTACCAAAATTCCTTTTTTATTGATAACATAGTGAGTGGGATACATCTGCACATGAAGCTTATTGGTCATGTATTCCGTTTGATCGGGTACTGTTTCATAATCGAACCTTGTCTTGGTCAAAAACTGTTTTAGCGGCGCTTTTGGATCCATGGCGAGGCTGATGAACAGGATATCATTTCTATCCTTATAACGTTCCACCAACTTATTGAGTGCTGGCATTTCTTCTACACAAGCTACACAGTTGATGAACCAGCACTTAAAAAGCACGATCTTCCCTTTGGTATTTGATGAAGTAAAATGTTTACCACTTATCGTGGTAAAATCGAATGCTGGAGCTGATTTTCCCTCCATACGGTAATAGATCAGTTCCCGGTTGGCATAGTTCATCAACAACAGCCTGATGTTATCGGAGCTGCCCTTTGGAAGCCTGGCCAACTTAAAAACCTTTGTTCCTTCTTCATTCTGGAGCACCACTGGCAGATATCCTCCATCACTTATTTTTTGCAAGAATGCTCCTTTATCGATCGGACGGTCTTTTTCATCTACCGCCTGAAGATCTTGGTGCAACAGGGCATAGGTATTGAAATAGAGCCAAAAACTGTTAAAGTCTTTTGCGATCTCCTTGGCATCCATGATTGGAACGAAATGCGTTTTTGGACGCTGTAATGGCATCGGCTTTTGATGCAGTAATGGCTTTTCTGGTTGGGTTTTGTGCGATTGGCATGCGAAAAACATCACAACCAGCCCTAGCAATAGATAAAAATATGGAGGAGACAAACGCATTAGGACAAGAATTTCGTTCTAAGATAGGAATTACATAAATAGTCGCCTACCTAAGGAATGGCCCCATACAGATCCGAATAATAAAAACAAGCAGTAAAACGCTAAATTTCAATCACTTAAGATTGTCATCCAATCGTAACAAAGCTGATCGGATCCTACCATGTTAGTTATTTTTTGTATATTTGTATAGTAAATCACAACTAAAACCAACGACTATTCGAAAAAACTCATACTTAGATTATTGTGCAGAGAGATACCGAAAAACTATGAGAAAATACATTTTAGGAATTGCAGGATTAGCAGCCATCGTATTGGGCCTAACCTTTTCAAGTTGGAAATCAACTGAACCAAAACAAAAAACCGAAAGCTTTAATCAGCCGACAACCAGTGTGTCATCAGACAGCCTTTACCGCAATTATGTAAACGGCCTATATGCTGCTGCGCATCTGAAAGAGGCCGGATTAAGTTTTCCAGTATTCGAAAAAGCGGTGACAGGTTTCTATAACCTGAAAAAATCAGGGCAGCTATCGGCTAAGAAGATCTTAACTATTGCCGATTTCGACCAGTTGAGTACAAAAAAACGCTTGTACATTATCGATCTGGACAAAAAGGCCTTGTTATTAAATACCTGGGTTGCCCATGGGCAAAACAGTGGCGCCGACCAGGCCACCCGCTTTTCGAACGTAAACGATTCGAACACCAGCAGCTTGGGCTTTTATGTAACAGGTGAAGTCTACAGGGGCGTACATGGCCGATCTCTGAAATTGGACGGAATGGACCAGGGCTTTAACAACAATGCCAGGACCCGCTCCATCGTGGTCCATGGAGCTCCCTATGTAAGCACCGGCACCATTAATGCCTTGGGCCGATTGGGCAGAAGCCAAGGTTGCCCTGCTGTTGCCCCAGAAGTTTCAGATCTGGTCATCAATACCATTGGCGATAAAACGGTCTTGTTCATTAATAAAAGCACCGCAGCCTATACGTCAAAATTTTTGGATGAAAGCCTTGCCGCCTCTTTTGCGATGGTGCAGAACGAAAATATGCCTAGCACTCAGCTTGACTAGACAAATTGGACTTACGGAATTTAAGGTTCCGTAAGTCCTTTATCCTCATTTGCCGAGTGCTTTTTGCAAGTGGGTAAACAACACGATATCAAGCCCATATACATCTTTCCGATATTGCAGTTTGCCAGTTTCATCTGCCCAGCAGGTAAAATAGGCCAGGTATACCGGTACTTGTTTAGGCAGGGCGATGTCTGTGGCTGTAGATTGGTCGCTGCCCATCAATGATTTGATCTTTTCAAACTTTGCTCCCTCACCGAACAGCACACGAGCCAATTCCAATGGCTTTTCCAAACGGACACAGCCATGGCTGATGGCACGCATACTTTGCTTAAATGCTGGTTTCGCCGGGGTGTCGTGCAGATAGACACTACTTTGGTTATTGAATAGGAATTTTATCTTGCCCAAGGAATTTTCATCGCCCGGTCGTTGCTTAAACGAATAGGTTTTCCCTACTTCAGGCGCACCCCAGTCTATGGTTTCAGGATCTTCTACCAATGTACCGTTCAAGAAAACATCGATATTGTTGTTGGCCAGATAATATGGATCCTTTGCCGCATACTTGCTGATTTCGTTGCTCGCAATACTTTCGGGGATGTTCCACACCGGATTGACCTGCACACTATGGATCATGCTTTTTAATTGAGGGGTTTCCCGATTGAATGGACGGTCTTTTTTAAGGTCGTTCTCATCGTATTCGATCAGGCGATCGGCATTGTCCTTATTCCTCCCCTCTCCCACACATACCTTCATGTTTAAGATAGATTTCCCATCCTCCATTACATCCAATGTGAAATCCGGAATATTTACCCATACATATTTATTTTCGGTAGGAAGATTTTTCCATCTCAAACGTTCCAGGTTTACCTTAAAGATCCGCATGGTTTCTTCCGCATTGTAGCCTGGAATGACGAGGTGCTCTTTTAGTCCTTGCTGTAGCGCCAAATATTGTTTGTTTTTGGGCTGTATGCTGTCCACGTATTTTTGTAGATCGGCAGTTTGGAATGCTGATAGAAAACTGTTGCTATCGGGCCTTTTTGTAGCCGTATAGTATTGTGCGTAGATTTTCCTCGGACTGAGCACACCAAACTGGAGCGCGTTGCTATAATCGCTAAAAGCATTGGCCGCGGTCAGTTCAAGCGCAACCAGCACTTTGTAGGCTTCGTCGATGTCTTTGATTTCCTTTTTATTGTAGATCTTGGCTACAAGGTCCTGCAAGCGCTCTGCCTGAAAATAGTGCGGGTCCAATCCGTGCTCCTCAGATCTGGCCAAAATCTCTACTGCCTTTTCCAATTTATTGTCGGGCAAATTTTTCATGAGCATTATGGGCTCAAAATCATTTGCCTCATAAAATGCCTGAAGGAATTTTGGGTTCCGATAATTTTTTTTCTCCACTTCAAAAGTAGATTTGAACCTGGCAATAAATTCATCGGTTTCAATATTCTTGAATACCTTATTTCTTGTTTCCTTAAAAATGATTCGGCCAATGTCTGAGTGGCTTTTCTTACACGATGGAAGAACGAAAACACAAATGAAAAAGCTCCATAAAACGAGCTTGGAAAGGTTTAATTTTATCATCATACATCCATATAATGAAATTTTAGGGCCATTTGTTTTAAATCAGGCATAATTTTAAGAGCAGGACATCCGCTTGGTGTTTTAAGCCTTACGTTTAAGCTTTATCACATGTATTTCTTCAGCGCTGCCAACAGAATCCCATCATAATCATACACATCAGGCCTAAATTGGACCTTGCCGTTTTCTGCCCATGCGGTATAATAGGTAATGGCTACGGCAATATTTTTTCTGGTGGCAAACCAGGAGGGCTTAAGCTGGTATGATTTTAGCGTATCGGCCTTTTTGGCGAGGTATTTTTTAAATTGGGCTGTTCGGGTGGTGTCTATCGGAGGGAGGTTTACTTCGATCCGCAATTGATCATATTGATATTTGTCGCGCACCATTAACTCGGCAAATTTGAGTGGATTTTCGATCCGTACACAACCGTGGCTAATGGCGCGATTGGCCAATTTAAACCCGTTTTTGTAATTGGTATCATGTAGGTAAATGCTTGAGCTGTTGTCGAATATAAACTTGAACTTGCCCAAGGCATTTCCATCTCCCGAACCCTGCTTGAATGTAAAAGGCAGTTTTTCACGTGCATACCTGTTCCATTGGATGGTATCGGGGTCACCGACCAGTTTTCCTTTGTAATATACCTTGATGTTGCTATTGGACAAATAATAAGGATCCCGAATGGCCTGATAATAGATTTCGCTCTGTGCAATGCTTACCGGAATGTTCCAGATGGGATTGACCTGTATCGCATTAAAGATACTCACCAATTGGGGAGTTTCATGGTTTTTTGGTTTGTCATCCAGCTTTTTGCTCTTTAGGAAAATTTTCATCTTATCCAGGTAGCCTTCTTCTCTTTTTCCCCCAACACAAACATTCATGTGCGCAAGCGTATCTTCATTTTTGAGCCAGGTCAGTGAAAAATCAGGGATATTGACCCATACGGTTTCCTCGGCATGGATGGGCAATTGCCAACGCATCCTTTCCATGTTGACCTTGATGGCCCGAATCGAAGGATCCAAGTCATTTTGCAGGCTATCCCGATAATGTGCCAGCTGTTTTTTAAGGTCGATATAACCTATGGAAGTCTGCTGGGCCTGCCTAAGCAACTGTTTCAGATCGGCAGTATGCAACATGGAATCGAGCCCTAGGCTGTCAGGACGTTTTAGGTTAATGTAAAAGCGATTGTACAGTTTCCTCGGATTAACGCAACCATACTTCATGAAACTGGCATATTTGAGCACAGCATCAGCAGTTTTCAGTTCCAACTGAGCAATAATGGGATAAACCTCTTCGATCTTTTTGAACTGGTCTGCATTTAAGACCTTAAGCAAACGATCAATTTCTTCTAGATTAAAAACTGATGGATTAAAACCATCGGCCCTGCTCTTGGAAAGATAGCTGAGTAGGCTATCCAGACTGCCATCATCGTAGAATCGGGTCACCAAAAGTGGACTATTTTCATTTTTGGTATAAAATGCCGAAGTCACTTTCGGATGGGCGAGGTCCTTTCGCATAACTTCCAATGCAGCCAAAAAAATAGGATTATATGCAGCGGTATCAAATTCCTTATACAATTTACGGTCAAAATGTTTGGCCAGTACCAGTGCGATTTCTGGCTTGGACCTAAACCAGCTGCAGGAACATAATGATAACAAGATGAACAATAAAAGTAGTGTTCTTTTCAAATGTTGGCGTGCTTAGTACGTTAATGTTAGAAATAACAAAATAAATGCCATATATTTTTGAATTTTCATTAACAAAGCTATATTTGCATATCTTCCAGACAAAATTACGGAAAGAAAGCTAATAATGAACCAAGTTTTAAACCATCACGTACATTTACATCATCGCCATTGTGGCGATAGATAGATTAATGTTTTGTACGCAAAACGGTTTGAAACAAAAGTTCAGTATGCTAATTCCTAATTTTACCTCAAGTGAGAACACTTAAAATAGCTATCCAAAAATCGGGTAGATTAAACGAAAAATCAGTAGAAATTCTTAAAAATTGTGGTTTATCTTTCGAAAACTACAAAAGTTCGCTCATTTCAACAGTGACCAATTTCCCTTTGGAAATCTTATTCCTTAGGGACGACGATATTCCAGAATATGTGCAGGATGGTATTGCCGACCTGGGCATTGTTGGAGAAAACGTAATCATTGAAGCGGGTGCCGATGTTTCCTATCTACAGCCATTGGGCTTTGGAAAATGCACGCTCAAAATCGCCATCAAAAACGACAGCCCGATTACCGAACTTTCGCAGCTGAGCGGAAAAGCGATCGCAACTTCCTATCCCGTCATCTTGGAAAGATACCTCAAGGAAAACAATGTTGATGCACAGATCAGGACCATCTCGGGATCGGTAGAAATTGGGCCTGGCCTCGGCTTGAGCGACGCCATTTTCGACATCGTTTCCACCGGCGGAACACTTAAGAACAATAACCTAAAATCTTTCAAAAATGTCATGCAATCGGAAGCTGTACTCATTGCCAGTAAAGGCATGGAGGAGCATCCCGAGGTGCTCGAATTGCTACAGCGGATCCAGTCGGTGCTCAGGGCAAAAGCTACAAAATATGTCGTGCTCAATGTGGCAAAGGAAAACCTGCAGAAAGTTGTAGACCTCTTGCCTGGTGTAAAAAGTCCCACAGTAGTACCCTTGTTCGAAGAGGGATGGGTTGCTGTCCATTCGGTAATTGCAGAACAGGATTTTTGGGAAAAGATCAATAGCTTAAAATTTGCCGGCGCTCAGGGGATCGTTGTCATGCCTATTGAAAAAATAATTACCTAATCTAGGTAAAAAATGGCTAAATACATATTAACTAATAGTTAAATTCAATAGATAACACATTGAAAATCTACAATTACAGCGAATTATCTGCAGTAGAAATTGACCAGCTTTGCAAACGGGAGTTGAACGACGACGAGGTTGTAGCCTCTAGGGTGGAAAATATCATTTCGACCGTAAAAAACAAAGGTGATCAAGCCCTCCTCTCCTATGCGGCCGAATTTGACAAGGTAGTCTTAAATGAGCTTTTCATCGGAAAAGAGGCGATTGCCGCTTTGGCTAAACAAATCCCTTCATCGGTAAAAAGTGCCATTGACCAAGCTTATCAAAATATCTATAACTTTCATCAGGTTCAACTAAAATCCGAAGAAAAAATTGAGACGATGCCAGGTGTGGTCTGTTGGCGCGAGGCGCGTGCGATCGAAAAAGTGGGGCTATACATCCCGGGAGGATCGGCCGTTTTGCCGAGTACTTTTTTGATGTTGGGCATCCCGGCAAAAATTGCCGGTTGTAAGGAAATCGTAGTCTGCTCGCCTCCCCAAAAGGACGGCAAGATCAACTGTTACATCGCCTATGTGGCCACGTTATTGGGCATCGAAAAAATCTACTTGGCAGGTGGTGCACAAGCGGTGGCGGCAATGGCATTTGGTACGGCAAGCATCCCACAGGTCTACAAAATTTTTGGCCCCGGAAACCGTTATGTAACAGCGGCAAAAAAACAGCTCCAACATGTAGTTGCGATCGATATGCCTGCTGGTCCATCTGAAGTTCTGATCATTGCAGACGAAACGGCGAATGCAGCATTTGTAGCCGCAGACCTTCTGGCACAGGCCGAACATGGGGCAGATAGTCAGTCCATATTGGTCGCCACCTCTATGCCAATGATCTCAGCGGTATTGCAGGCGCTAGAAACACAGCTGCCCATTTTGCCCAGAAAAGATATTGCACAAAAGGCAATTGAAAATTCATATGTTGTGCAGGTTAACGATTTAACCGAGGCCATGGCATTCAGCAATAGCTATGCCCCTGAACACTTGATTTTGGCCACAAGAGATTTCGAGTCACTCATTCCGTCGATTTCAAATGCAGGATCTGTATTTCTGGGCAACCTTACTCCCGAAAGTGCCGGAGATTATGCTTCGGGCACCAATCATACCTTGCCTACCAGTGGTTATGCCAAGGCGTTTTCAGGTGTTTCGGTCGATACTTTTTTAAAGAAGATTACCTTTCAGCAGCTCACGGCAACAGGATTGGCCAACATTGGGCATACCGTAGAAATTTTAGCATCGGCCGAAGGATTGCAGGCGCACAAAAATGCCATTACAATCAGATTAAAAGAATTAAAAAATTAAGTTGGGCTAATGCATTAAGCCAACATCAGACCTTATCAAATGGATATCAAAGACTTACAAAGAGAAAACATCAGGACACTGAAACCTTATTCTACTGCAAGAGATGAATTTAAAGGGCAGGCCAGCGTGTTTTTGGACGCGAACGAGAATAGTTTCGGCTCTCCATTGCCCGCAAATTATAACCGTTATCCGGATCCGTTACAGCTCGACCTAAAGGATGCCATCAGCAAGATTAAGGGCGTGCCCATTGAAAATACTTTTTTAGGAAATGGTAGTGATGAAGCCATAGATTTGATTTTTAGGGCCTTCTGCAACCCAGGAAAGGACAATGTGATCATCTTGCCCCCAACTTATGGGATGTATGAGGTTTCGGCCAATATCAACGATGTTGAAATCAGAAAAGTAGACTTATTGTCCAACTTCCAGTTAGATCTGGAGAAAATTGCCGAATCGATCGACAAACAGACGAAGATTATTTTTATCTGTTCGCCGAACAATCCGACTGGAAATTCGATCAACCGCGAAGACATAGAGACCATATTAGCCAACTTTAAGGGCCTGGTGGTGATTGATGAAGCCTATATCAATTTCGCTCGGCAAAAAACATTTATCCAAGAGTTGACAGAATATGCAAACCTAGTGGTGCTACAAACGTTTTCCAAGGCGTGGGGATTGGCGGCGCTCAGGTTGGGGATGGCTTTTTCATCCCGCCAGGTGATCGACATCTTAAATAAGGTAAAACCGCCCTATAACATTAATCAGGCTACACAGGATTTGGCATTAGCAGCGGTTGAAAATATCGGAACCGTAAATGACTGGATAAAAATTACCGTAAGCGAACGTGAGAGGTTAAGTACGGCACTGGCCGCCCTACCGATTGTACAAAAAGTGTATCCGTCTGATGCAAATTTCATCTTAGTGGCCGTAAATGATGCATTGGCGATCTACAACCTATTGGTCGACAAGGGCATTATTGTACGCGACCGGTCTAAAGTTAGGCTCTGCGAAGGTTGTTTGCGGATTACCATCGGTACAGTGGAGGAAAACAATGCATTGATCAGCATCCTAGAAAATTTATCATGAAGAAAGTTTTATTTATAGACCGAGATGGCACCTTAAACCTGGAACCTGAAGATGAGCAGGTGGACAGTTTTGCCAAATTAAAGTTTTATCCCAGGGCTTTATATTTCTTGTCGAAGATTGCCACGGAGCTCGACTTTGAATTGGTTATGGTGACCAATCAAGATGGGCTGGGCACACCATCGCACCCGGAAGCGAATTTTTGGCCCGTGCATAATTTCATGATCGACACCTTTGCCAATGAAGGCGTGGTATTTAATGAAATCATCATTGATCGGACATTCGCCAGGGATAACGCGCCGACCCGCAAGCCAGGCACCGCACTATTGACCAAATATTTTGGCGAAGCATATGACCTGTCGCAATCTTTTGTGATCGGAGACCGCCTTAATGATGTTGTACTAGCCAAAAACCTTGGTGCCAAAGCAATTTTCATCCGTCAAAACGACCAACTGGGTACGGGCGAAGCTTTGGAAAAAAGAGAAAACTTGGCCGATGTGATCGCATTGGAAACCAAAAACTGGGAAGATATCTATACTTTTTTAAAGGCAGGATCTAGACAGGTTGAACATCAGCGCAATACCAATGAAACCAAGATCCAGATCAGGCTTGACCTGGATGGTACCGGCAAAGCGAACATACAGACAGGGCTCCATTTTTTTGACCACATGTTAGACCAGATTGCAAGGCATGGCAGTATGGACCTGGACATTGTGACCAACGGCGACCTGCACATTGATGAGCACCACACCATTGAGGATACTGGAATTGCGCTGGGAGAAGCTTTTTCGAAAGCCTTGGGCAATAAGTTGGGCATTGAAAGGTATGGTTTTTGTTTGCCTATGGACGATTGCCTGGCGCAGGTGGCGATAGACTTTGGTGGCAGGAACTGGATCGTTTGGGATGCAATTTTCAACCGTGAAAAGGTAGGCGATATGCCAACAGAAATGTTTTATCACTTCTTCAAATCTTTTAGTGATGCGGCAAAATGCAACCTGAACATTAAAGCCGAAGGTGACAATGAACATCATAAAATCGAAGCTATTTTTAAAGCTTTTGCCAAGGCCATCAAGGTTGCGGTAAAAAGAGACCCAGAGAAATTGGTTTTGCCAAGTACAAAGGGAATGCTTTAGGATAAGAGCAGAGTAAAGAACCAAGAACAAAGAGCAAAGAGCGAAGAGCGAAGAACGAAGAGCAGAGCGTAAAGCGTAAAGGGTTAAGCGTAAAGAAAATGGTAGGAATAATTAATTACGGTGCAGGGAATATTTTCTCGTTGACAGCGGCACTGGAGCGGCAGCAGATTGCCTATGGTATGGTCAACACAGAAGCTGACCTCGAAAAATATAGCCACATCATTATACCGGGCGTGGGTCATGCTGGTGCGGCGATGGCCAAATTGAAGGAAACGGGATTGGTCAATGCCATCAAAGCCTTAAAAAAACCTGTACTCGGCATCTGTGTGGGCATGCAGCTCCTCACGGCCCATTCAGAAGAGGGAGATTCGCAGCTTTTGTCTGTTATGCCCTTGCGCACAAAACGATTTGACAAGTCATTGAAAATCAAAGTTCCTCACATGGGATGGAATACGGTCAGCTTCAAAAACAATTCATTATTCCAGAATGTTCCTGTTGGGTCACAGTTTTATTTTGTGCATTCTTATTTTATTGAATATAACCCTATTTTTGATATTGCCGCCGTGGAGTATGGCAACAAATTCTCGGCAGCCATACAGCAAGAAAATTTTTATGGCGTTCAGTTCCATCCCGAAAAATCGGGCGAAGCGGGAGAGCGCCTATTGAAAAACTTCTCAAACTTATAGCCAAAATGTATATCATACCTGCAATAGATATTTTAGATGGAAAAGTTGTCCGCCTGCGTGAAGGCGATTACAGCCAAAAAACAGAGTACAATGTTTCTATCGAAGAAATGATTGATCGGTACCGGTCCAATGGCACCGATTTCATCCACATCATCGACCTTAATGGTGCCAAAGGAGATTTCAGCAATCAGAAAACGCTATTTAATGTCATCAAACAGACCGATATGCGCGTACAATATGGTGGGGGTATCAGAACGATCGAGCAGGTCAACAACCTATTGGACTCGGGCATCCACCGTGTTATTGTGGGTACTCAGGCCGTTAGCAATCCTGATTTCCTGCCACAATTGAGCGCAGCCTTTGTAAAAAAGGAAGGGTATGCTAACCGGATCGTAATTGCCATCGATGTGCTTGACGAAGTGATCAAATATTCGGGCTGGATGGAAAGCTCGCCGATTAAACTAATGGATTACGTAGATAAGTGCCTACAGCTCGGCTTTTTCAGGTTCTTGTGCACCGACATCAATAAAGATGGAAAGTTGGGCGGGGCCGCTGTTGAACTTTACCAGAAATTACTGGACCACTCCCCTTTTATTAAACTGATTGCCTCGGGAGGTGTAAGTTCGATGGACGATATTGAGGAATTGGCCAAACTGCCCATCAGGAGCGTTGTGGTCGGAAAGGCCATTTATGAAGACAGGATTTCGATCGAAGAAATCAAGGAATGGAATCTGAAAGCCCTGAGCTCAATTTAAATTATGGAAATCCCAGATATTTCAATTTCCGAGTTTCAACCATCCACCTCATTATCAAAAAGAATAATCCCTTGCCTGGATGTGAAAGATGGCCGCACGGTAAAGGGCGTTAATTTTGTCGACCTACGTGATGCGGGCGATCCGGTAGAACTTGCGGCACAATACGCCGAACAAGGAGCTGATGAGCTGGTATTCCTCGACATTACGGCCACCCATGAGCGAAGAAAAACCATGATCGAAATGGTGAAATCAGTGGCCAAACAATTAAATATCCCCTTTACGATTGGTGGCGGCATTACCGAAGTTTCAGATGCCGACGCACTTTTGAATGCTGGTGCCGATAAGATCAGTATCAATTCGGCTGCCGTTAGAAATCCGCAACTGATCGAAGACTTGGCCATGGCTTTTGGTGTCCAGTTCGTTGTTTTGGCCGTGGATACCAAATTGGTAGACGGAAAAAACAGGGTACATTTGAATGGTGGCCGACTACTCACTGATCTGGAAACAGAAAGGTGGATCAAATCCGCAGAAGATCTGGGGGCTGGAGAGATTTTATTAACCTCAATGGACCATGATGGAACAAAACAAGGCTTTGATTGCGATTTGTTGGCCAAGATCAACCGCACAATCAACATCCCCATCATTGCCTCGGGTGGTGCCGGAAAAATGACTGATTTTACTGATGTATTTACCAAAGCTGGCGTAGATGCCGCATTGGCAGCTTCTGTATTTCACTATGGAGAAATATTAATTCCCGATCTGAAGGCAGAATTACGTAGAAATGGAGTAAGCGTCCGGCTATAATCATTTCTAACAACCTTTAACCTAATATGAAGCAGTTAACTATAAAAAAATGATCGATAGCAAATCCTTAGATTGGACAAAAACAGATGGACTGATCCCTGTCATTATCCAAGACAGCCAGACCCTAGAGGTGCTGATGTTAGGATACATGAATGCAGAAGCGTTTGAGAAGACCCAGAGCGAGGGCAAGGTTACCTTTTATTCGCGGTCTAAAAACAGGTTATGGACCAAAGGTGAGGAAAGCGGCAATTTTTTAACGGTTAAATCGATCCACATCGATTGTGATCAAGACACGATTTTGGTAAAGGCAAATCCTGTCGGACCAACTTGCCACACGGGTAGCCGGAGCTGTTTCAGCACCACCTACAATCAGAACTTTATCCTTCAATTGGAAAATATCATCACCGATAGGTATGAGAATCCAAATGCAGAATCATACGTCAACACCTTACGACATAAAGGGATCAATAAAATTGCACAAAAAGTAGGCGAAGAGGGTGTGGAAACCGTAATCGCAGCACTTGCAGAAAGTGAGGAAAATTTTATCAACGAAGCTTCCGATCTGGTCTTCCACCTGATGGTATTGTTAAAAGAAAAAGGAAAGACATTGCAAGATATTGCCCTAAACCTGGAGAAGAGGCATCAACGATAAATTAAATCATTAATCATTATATGTCTGATATTAGATTTGATGAAAATAATGTATATGTTATCAATGCCGTTCCTACACGAGTATTTTTAAAGGTATTTATTATTATACTTAACTTTTCATTGCAGGCTGGATCAATTTATTTTGCAACATTACTACAAGAAGATGGTCCTATTCCCTTGGCCTTCCTTTTACCAATCTTTTATTTTTTTACGCTAGGAAAGCTTCTTATGTGGAATTCTTTTGGAAAGGAATTAATGATTATCAGTACATCTCACATATCCTACCAGCATGATTATGGTATATGGAAAACAAAACTTGTATCAAATTCTTACCAAATGATGCAGTTCGTTGCCACTAGTGAGGATACCATGAAAGAAAAAGTACGGTTACATTTCGTGAAATATAATGATGCTAAATTAACTGAGACTGTGTATGAAAGTGCTATTTCTTTAACTATTGATGAATATGTAAAAATCAATGATACATTAAATAATTACAAATTAGACGAAAATAATAAAGATAGGGGCTTCCCAATTTTTATACCTAATTGACCTATGCTCAGAATAGAAAAAACACTTTCTGGTCACCAAAACCCAATCTATGCCTTAACAGACGGGCAAGAAACTTCGGTTTTCTATAGTGCCGGAAATGACAAGGGCATTGTAGAATGGTCGTTGGAAAAAATGGCATTTGTAAAGGTGAAACTTCCGGTTACCAGTTCTGTGTATAGTTTGCACCGTTATCAAAATCTCTTGTTTATTGGCGAACGAAGTGGCTTATTGAGCATCTATGACCTGGATGCTGAAAAATTGATCGAACAGATCAGCGCACATACCAGGCCGATATTTGATGTTAAATTCGTGGCGAGTAAAAATGAGCTGATTTCTACCGGTGAGGATGGTACAGTGGCTGTTTGGTCGCTACAAGACTTTTCCCTGCTCTATCGGTTTGAGGTATCAGCTGATACAGTGCGTTGTATGGCCATTTGTCCCCAAGAAAATGAAATCGCATTTGGCTGTAAGGACAACTTGATCCAGCTTTACCAGCTGAATGATTATACCTTTAAGCAAACCTTGGCAGGACACCAGTTTGGTGTAACTGCTCTGGCTTACCATCCACTCGGGCATAACCTGATTTCGGGCAGCCGGGACGCTCAATTGAAGATCTGGGATTTACCAGATCACGCGCTTCGACAGACCATTCCGGCACACTTGTTTACCGTTTACCAGATTGCTTTCCACCCTACACTCCCCTATTTTGCGACCTGCAGCCAGGATAAAAGCATAAAGCTCTGGGATGCTGAAAATTTCAAGCTCTATAAAATATTAAGTCTGGAGAAAGCAGGCATTGGACATCGCCATTCCATCAATAAAATCTTATGGAACCATGATGGCAGCAAGCTGATCTCGACAGGAGATGACCGGCAGATTATGGTATGGGAAATGGAATAATTGCCCATGTACCATCAACAAAATCCAAGATAAGTGCATTTGATTTCATTTTGCGAGGATTTGCCTTAACTTTAGCGCATGGATACACCGCAAAAATTGCCTACGCTAGATGCCGCGCAACTGAGGGTTTTAGGTTCGCTGATGGAAAAATGCAAAACTACACCCGATTACTATCCGATGACGCTGAATGCACTCGGTGCTGCATGCAACCAAAAAACATCGCGCAAGCCAGTTGTAAACTATGATGAAAGCACCATTGTGAGTGCACTAAATTCATTGAAAATAGCAGGTTTGATCAGTACGGCTACAGGTGGATCAATCCGAAGTGTAAAATATAAGCACAATTTTGCCATTGTTTTTCCGTTGGTTCCTGCCGAAGTAGCGGTAATGTGCCTATTATTTTTGCGTGGGCCACAGACCCCGGGAGAGATCAATACCAATGCTGGAAGGTTGTATGAATTCGAAACCTTAGCCGAAGTTCAAGAGGTGTTGGATAAATTGGCATCGGCCGAACCACCTTATCTCCAACAACTGCCACGTAAACCGGGGCAAAAAGAGGTACGCTATATGCACCTATTTGGTGATGGCGAATTTGTAGAAGAAGATTACACCGAAGCTGCAAAAACCCATACCAGTGACCTTGAACAGCGTTTAGCTAAAGTTGAAGAAGAATTAGCCGCACTCAAAGCTGCATTTGATGAACTGATGGAACAGTTGAGTTAATTTGATCATCCCTTACATCAAGAAATTAAGGCATTAAAATCCTTTAACTCATAATGCCTTAATGGTTAATGACACATCTATTCAATGATTTAAACAAACCTTTTGATGATCCTCAATTGATGCGTATATTTTCCCAGTTCTGCATTATAGATGCCCTGGTTATCAATTGGATCAATGCGCACCATGCCCGCAGAATGGATAATTTTATCGTTGCCCAGCATCAGCCCAACATGGATGATCTTGCCCTCGTCATTGTCGAAAAAGGCGAGGTCACCTAATTTTGCCGCAGCTAAAAAGTCGACCAGTTCGCCTTGCTCGGCTTGCTGACTGGCATCCCGTCTCAATTGTATGCCATTAAGACTATAGACCATCTGCACAAAACCAGAACAATCGATGCCAAAAAGTGTCCTTCCTCCCCACAAATAGGGTGTGTTTTCAAAAAATTTGGCAGTTTCTTCTACTTTTGAGCCGAAGGTGGCCAATTCGGGAACAAAAGGTTTAAACGTAACCTCATATTTCTTTTCGCCCAAAAAGCAAAAGCCATCATCGTAATAGGGCAATCTGCTTCCCGGACTAAGGTAATATTTTGTGCCATTTTCACCGATCAGTGTATTATCGAGCTGCAGTGGTGACCTATAAACAAAACCTTGATCATCGGCATACTGTTGCGAGGATATTTTTTCCAGCTGTTTATAATCCATCCAACCTTCATATTGGTCGTGCTGGCTTTGTACATAGCACCATTTTTCTGTTTTCTCCAGAACTTTTGCCCGATCGCCGAATAACAATTGTGAAGTAATTTCGCTTCGATCTGAGGGTTCCTTTCTAAGTGGCGCAATGGCAATTCGGCAGACGTGGTAACTTTCCATATTTAAATTTATCTGCTAAAAGTAAGGATTACGTCTCAAATCAAAACATTTGGGGCATAAAATTGTTGCTATCCATATCAAATTTAAGGCATCATGAACTTCAAAAAGATCTTAATTGCGGTAGACAATAGCATCTGTTCTGAAAAGGCCGCAAGAATTGGTTATGAGATGGCCAACAAATTTGGCGCAGAAGTCGCGCTGCTGAACATCATCGAACCGATACCCCAAACCGTAAATCCCGATTTTGCATTGGCGCCGATTTTCATGGAGATTTATGACCAGAGCGAAGAAAACAGCAATGTACTTTTAAAGGAAATTGAGCGTAAATACGCAGCTGGGATCAGCACAACCTACCTGACCATGTTGGATACGGCTACGCACGGAATTTTAAATCAGGCAGAACAATGGGGCGCAGAACTCATCGTGATCGGTACGCATGGCAGGGCCGGATTGTTCCATTTCCTCACCGGCAGTGTGGCCGAAAATGTGGCCAACAAAGCCGTCTGTCCTGTCCTTGTCGTACCCAACAAGGGTGAATAGCCCTAAAACAAAAAAGAGACCCTATCGAATCTCCTCTTATTTAACTGTAAAATAAGTAACTACAAACTGTCAACTGAAAACTGTCAACTAAGAACTGTCAACTAACCTTCCTGGTGCAACCAAGCCTTCTTGGCCAATAGTTCTTCTTCCGTTTCGCGGATATCTTCATCATCGACACAGCAATCTACCGGACATACCGCAGCACATTGAGGCTCATCATGAAATCCTTTACACTCGGTACATTTATCTGAAACAATATAATAAACTTCATCAGATACTGCCTCTTGGGGCGCACCGGCATCGATCTGTTGGTCTCCAAAATCAATGATACCATCTAAATTTGTTCCATCCGAAAATCTCCATGCGGTACCGGCATCATAGATGGCGTTATTTGGGCATTCTGGCTCACATGCGCCACAATTAATACATTCGTCTGTTATTTTAATTGCCATGTCTTCGTCTAAATCTATTGCTAAGCTTAACTTTGCCCTGCAAATATAAAACATATTCCTCTTATAATAGTTCTAAATATGTCATCACTTACGAAAGCCAGTCTGATTACCGCCCTTGAAAAACTGGGCAAATGGTTGGATCCTAAAGCAGCATGGGCTGAGAAAGCCATTTCATCTGCCCAAAGACACAACGCCTGGTTTACGGAAGCAGAAATCAAGAAAGCAATCGATGCGTGGCATGATGCACTTTCGGCAGCTTCGCTCGAGCAATGGTTTGCGAATATCGAAATACGCACGCAGCCCAAAAAAGTAGGCCTGATCTTAGCTGGCAACATTCCCTTTGTAGGTCTACATGATATCATCAGCGTGCTGGCAACTGGAAATATCGCCTTGATCAAGCTTTCTTCATCAGACGACAAGCTACTTCCACTCTTGTTGCAGCAATTGACCGAATTCGAGCCAGCCCTTGCAGCGCATATCCAATTTGTAGAGCGGCTAACGGATTTTGATGCGGTAATCGCTACCGGAAGCAACAATTCATCGCGTTATTTCGACTATTATTTTGGCAAGGTGCCGCACATCATCCGCAAAAACCGCAACAGTGTGGCTGTGTTAACTGGAAGGGAAAGCAAGGCTGAACTGGAAAATTTAGGGCGTGATATTTTCGATTATTTTGGCCTGGGATGCAGGAATGTGGCCAAGTTATTTGTTCCGAAAGACTATCATTTCACAACTTTTTTCGAAGCCATTGAGCCCTATCAGCCCATCATCCATCATTTTAAATACAACAACAATTACGATTACAATAAATCGATCTATTTGGTCAATGGCGTTCCACACCTCGACAATGGCTTTTTACTGGTGAAACAGGATGAAGGTTTGGCATCGCCTTTGGCGGTGCTGTATTACGAAGAATATGGTACCCTCCAAGAAATCGAAGAAAAGATCAAACAGTCCAGTGAGCAGATCCAATGTGTGGTGGCCGCAAAGCCGCTCGAAATAAATACCGGGACCATAGCATTTGGACAGAGCCAGCACCCCAATTTATGGGATTATGCAGATGACATCAATACCATAGATTTTTTACAGGCCTTGTAAGCGAAGCAAATATTGCTATTTTGTTGTATATTTCAACTGTGATCTATCGACTCTATAGTATTTTAGCTTTGTGCTTTTTGTGCTTTCTAGAAGCAAGGGGACAACTGTGCACCGGAGCGATGGGGGTTCCGATCATCAGCAATACGTTTGGCTCAGGCTCGGCACAGTTTGCAGGTCCCTATCCTGGAATTTCGGGAATTGCTTTTCAGTATAAGGCCGGCGAACCTGATGCTGGACAGTATACGATCACCAAAAATAATTTCGGCATGAATGCTGATGACATCGATGGGTGGTACCAGATTGAGGATTATACTTCAGAAACAGCTGATGGCTATATGATGCTGGTCAATGGCGACGAAACAACGCGTTCGGTTTTCAAGATGCGCCACAATACGCTCTGTCCCAATACCACCTACGAATTTTCGATGTTCATCATGAACCTTTATCATTCGGGTGCAGCAAGGCCAAACCTTACGTTCAGCGTCGAACTGCCAGATGGTACCGTGCTTAAAACTTATCAGACTGGCGACATTCCAGAAAGTCTAGTGCCAACGTGGCTGCAAAAAGGCGTAGTTTTTAATACTGGCGCCTACACCGACATCATCATCAACATCATCAGTAATGGCACAACGGGCATCGGAAATGATTTTGCGGTCGATGACATGGCCATTCGGTCCTGCGGACCAATTGTTGTTTCAAAAATTGATGCCAGCACCGACCTGGTCAGAAATGTCTGTTTTGGTGACAATCCGACTTATACTTTTTCGGCCACACTCATGGGAGGCTATAACAACCCACAATTTCAATGGGAAGTAAGTACAGGAGGGGTAGAAGAAAGCAATTGGATCCCCTATACCGGACCGGGGGCAAACACAAACCAGATCACGATCTCCTACAATAATGCACACATCGGCCGCTACATCTATCGGCTATTGATTGCCGAAAATGGCAACATCAACTCACCGATCTGCCGGGTTGTTTCGCAGTTCTATATCATCAACATCAATAAATTGCCAGAGGTCCTTAGCCTCGCCACATCGGGTTCTACCTGCGAAGGCGGGCAGCTGACCATCGATACCGATATCGGCTCTGAAGTAATCGACGCCTACTCATGGACAGGTCCGAATAATTTTACTTCCAATCTAAAAAACCCGACCATTGACAACCTGACACAGGCAGATGCGGGCCTGTATGTCCTCACGGTGACCAATAAAAGCGGATGTACCTCCCATGCTACGCTTCAGTTGGTCTTAAGCCCCCCTATTGTGGGCACACTGAACATGACTGATGCCACTGTATGCGCCAATGAGCCGGTTCAATTGGTCGCTGGCGGAGGAACGAGTTATAAATGGCTGCCTGCAACCGGACTCTCCAATCCCAATATCGCCAATCCTGTCGCCAGGCCGGCCATCAGTACAGCATATAAGGTGACCATTTCCAATGGCTCCTGTTCGGTAGAAAAATCGGTCATTATTATGGTGTCAAAAGCGGCAGTAGCCAACGCCGGAAAAGATAAAAATGTTTTAAAAGGTAAATCGGTCGCATTGGAAGGAAAGATCAGTGGGGATAATATTACCAGTTATTATTGGGCACCAAGTGATTACCTGGACAATCCGCTGAGCTTAAACCCAATAGCTACGCCGCCTGTTCCGATGACCTATACCCTTCATGCGGTTTCTGATTGTAATGAAGCAACAGATGAAATGACTGTAGAAGTATTCCCAGACATACAGATCCCGAATGCTTTTACGCCAAATGGCGATGGCATTAATGATGTATGGGGGATGCCGGCCTTGGCCACATTTAAAAATCCGAGACTGGTGGTGGTCAACCGGTTTGGGATCAAAGTCTTCGAAAGCCACAACAATACAGCTTGGGATGGAAAATCAAAGGGAAAGGCCGTCCCGCCAGGCACCTATTACTATACGCTGTACATCAACAACGATTATAAACTGTTTCAGGGCTGGGTGCTCTTGACCAGATAAATCACCATTTCCATTCAAATATCTTTATAAAATGCTATTTTTGGTGCAATGTATATCATCAAAGTAAAAGGCATTGCCAAAATACCTGACTATGTGCAGCTGAGGGACGAAAAATTTACACTGCTGGCCTATTTTAGGGTAGACCGGCCAGACAAGTCCCTGATCAAGCTGGGCTTTGAAGAGAAGCAGGAATACATCATGAACCTTATCAATGAACTGCCTTTTGGGCAAGTGACCAAACTAGATATTTAAGCATGGCCGAAAACATTGTAATCAACTTACAAAATGTTGATGTTTTTCAACAAAAACACCTGGTTTTATCCAATGTGAACCTTGACATTGCCAAGGGAGAATTCGTTTTTTTGATCGGGCAGACCGGATCCGGAAAGAGTAGTCTTTTGAAGATTATTTATGGCGATCTGCACATTGGCAATGGCAATGGAAAAGTAGCCGGATTTGACCTTAAAAAACTTGAGGATAAGGATGTACCCTATCTCCGCAGAAAATTGGGAATTGTTTTCCAGGATTTTCAGCTGTTGAGCGATCGTACGGTAGAACAAAACCTCGAATTTGTGCTTAAAGCAACAGGTTGGACTGATAAAAACCTGATCAACGAGCGCATCAAAGATGTTTTGGAGAAAGTTGGCCTACGTTCCAAGATCAAAAAAATGCCCCATGAACTTTCTGGCGGCGAGCAGCAAAGGGTGGTCATTTCACGGGCCTTGCTCAACAACCCAGAGATTATTCTGGCAGATGAACCAACTGGAAACCTTGACCCAGATACGTCCGAAGAAATTGTGTTGCTACTGAAGCAAATTAGTCAAAGCGGCACTGCCGTGCTCATGGCTACGCATGATTATCACATCATCCGTACCTTCCCGTCGCGCATCATCAAATGCGAAAGCGGTGTTGTTCATGAGGATGCACAAATTGCATAAGAAATTCTGACAAAATTTTAGGATTCAGCCATTCTGTTCAGTAATCTATCGATCAAACTGACAGCATGGCTGATTTTTGTTATTGGCAAAACTTTTGAGTTTGAAACAAAAAAACGCGCATACACCATGTTTAACAAGAAGAAAAAGGAAGAAGAACCGATGAATGAACAAAACCAGGCCGAGCAGAAAATAGAAAATACACCAGAAGAAGAGTTGACAGCCCAAAGTCAGGCTACGGAAGAACTTTCTGCGGAAGAAAAGTTGCAACAGGAAAATGCGGCCTTGAACGATAAATATTTGCGTCTGTTCGCCGAATTCGACAACTATAAACGCCGTACCCAAAAAGAGCGTATAGAGCTGCTACAAACCGCAGGTAAAGATGTAGTGGTGTCGTTATTGCCTGTACTGGATGATTTTGAGCGGGCAATCAAGGCTACCGAAAATGCAACAGAAATTAGTGCCATTCGTGATGGGATCGTCTTGGTACAAAATAAGTTAAAAGGTATTTTAGCACAAAAAGGCCTGAAGGAAATGGAAAGCATCCATACGCCTTTTGATACCGACATCCATGAAGCGATTACCAATATCCCAGCACCATCAGACGACTTAAAAGGAAAGGTGATAGACGAATTGGAGAAAGGCTATACCTTGAACGATAAGGTTATTCGTTTCGCAAAAGTGGTAGTCGGTGCATAATTAACTAATTAGCAAATTGGTTAATTAACAAATTAAAGAAAATGAGCAAAAGAGATTATTACGATATTTTGGGCGTTGCCAAAGGCGCATCGGCGGAAGAGATTAAAAAAGCTTACCGCAAATTGGCCATTAAATATCACCCTGATAAAAACCCTGACGATAAATCGGCAGAGGAGAAATTCAAGGAAGCTGCTGAAGCATACGAAGTTCTGAGCACTCCGGAAAAGAAGCAACGTTATGACCAATTTGGGCATGCGGGTGTTGGCGGTGCCGCTGGTGGCGGCTATGGTGGCGGTGGCATGAACATGGAAGATATCTTCAGCCAGTTTGGAGATATTTTTGGTGGCGGTGGCTCTCCTTTTGACAGTTTTTTTGGCGGCGGACAATCGCGCAGCGGCGGACGCAGGGTCGTAAAAGGCAGCAACCTACGCATTAAGGTTAAACTTACCTTAGAAGAGATTGCGAATGGGGCAGAAAAGAAAATCAAGGTTAACAAACAGATTACCTGTAAAACTTGTGATGGCACTGGTGCTAAAGATAAATCGTCTGTAAGTACCTGCTCAACCTGCGGTGGAAGCGGTGCCGTACGCAGGGTTACCAACACCATTTTGGGCCAAATGCAAACTACGGCAACCTGTCCGACCTGCCATGGCAGCGGCCAGCAGATTACCGCAAAGTGTAATGCCTGTCATGGTGAAGGTACTGTTCGTGGCGAAGAGACCATCACCATCAATATCCCTGCAGGAGTAAGTGATGGTATGCAGCTGAGCATGGCCGGAAAAGGAAATGCTGCTCCAAATGGCGGCATTGCAGGCGACCTGATCATCCTGATCGAAGAACTTCCACACCATACGCTAAAACGCGAAGGCAACAACATTGTCTACGACCTGCACCTCAGTATTGTCGATGCCGCTTTGGGCGCAAGTATAGAAGTGCCTACCATAGATGGAAAGGCGAAGATCAAGATCGACCCGGGTACGCAGAGCGGAAAATTATTGCGCCTAAAAGGTAAGGGCATTCCAGAAATCAACTCTTACCATAAGGGCGACCAGATTATCCATGTCAATATCTGGACCCCAAAAGTACTGAATGCCGATGAGCGGGCCATTTTAGAAAAATTGAGGGAATCTCCAAATTTCAAGCCCCAACCAGGGAAAAACGAAAAGAGCTTCTTCGATAAGATGAAAGAATATTTTGAATAAAAAAGATCCCCACTCCAAAAAGGTGGGGATTTTTTTTTGTAGTTGCCCTAAAGGGATGTTCCACAGGAACTCCTGCGGAGCCTATGACAAAAGTTTGAAGTTGAAGGTTGAAAGTTGAAGGTTGAAAGTTACTTTTGACTTTTTATGCCAAAGGCACCCCTGTGGGGCTTTATACTTATTACTTTATACTTTATACTTTTTACTTTATACTTTATACTTCCTATCCGTAACATTTCCTTTTACGAAGAATCTTATCTTTACTAAACTAAATCATAATATATGCTCAGCGTAAAAGATATTGTTAAACAATATGCCACGCACCGGGCCCTTGATCAAGTAAGCTTACAGGTGGAAAGCGGAAAGATTTTTGGGCTGTTAGGTCCCAATGGTGCAGGAAAGACCTCTTTAATTAGAATTATTACCCAGATTACGGCACCAGATAGTGGTGAAGTCCTATTTAATGGCGAACGGCTCAATGCCAACCACATCTCACAAATTGGCTACCTACCTGAAGAACGAGGGTTGTATAAAAAAATGGAAATCGGCGAGCAGGTGCTTTATCTTTCCAAACTCAAAGGGATGAGTACGGCTGATGCTACCAAAAGGATCAAATATTGGTTCGAAAAATTGGAAATGGGAAATTGGTGGAACAAAAAAGTGGAAGACCTTAGCAAAGGGATGCAGCAGAAAGTACAATTTGTAGCCACAGTGCTCCACGAACCAGACCTGATTATTTTAGACGAACCCTTTTCCGGTTTTGACCCCGTCAATGCAGACATCATCAAGAATGAAATCCTGGAATTGAATAAAAAAGGGGCCACTTTCATCTTCTCTACACACCGGATGGAAAGCGTAGAGGAGCTGTGCGACCATATTGCGCTCATCCATCGCTCTAAAAAAATACTGGACGGCAGTGTAGACGACATCAAATCAAGCTACCGCAACAATACTTATTGGATCGAATATGAAGGGCAGTATGATCCCGCATTGGAAAGCGGTATCTTCAATGTCTTACAAACTGAAAACATCAAAGACAAGACACTCATTAAAATAAAATTGGCCGAAAACCGCACTGCGAATGAAGTGCTGGCCAGTCTCCTCCCCCACGTGGCCATCCATAGGCTCGATGAGGTGATTCCAACGATGAACGATATTTTTATAGAAAAAGTGAAAGGACAAGACCATGAATAAGATTTTACTCATCATCAGAAGAGAATATTTGTCAAGGGTAAAGAAAAAGTCGTTCATTATCATGACTTTCCTGACCCCACTGCTCATTGCAGGCATCTATGGCCTGATCGGCTATTTCACCTATAAAGGCATCAAAGACACGCATGACCGCATTGCAGTGGTAAGCACCAATAAGACGCTGACCGAACAATTGGCCTCCAATAAGCATCTGGATTATCAATACGTGAACAAGCCATTAGAAGAGGTAAAAAAATCGCTCAAGCAGTCGCACTACGATTATGTGCTTTATCTGCCAGAATTTAGCTTGGCAGAACCAAAGGGAATTGTCCTGTTTGGTGCCAAACAGGCTGGGTTATCCCTGAATAATCGGATTGCCGGCGACATTGAAGAGCTCATCCGTAACCAAAAATTGAAAGAATCTGGCATTGCCCAAGCAGATCTAGATCAGCTGAAAACAAATGTCGATATCGAAACCAAAAAAATAGTAGAGGGCAAGGAAGAATCCAGTAGTGCCGGCGCAAGTACGATCATTGCCTTTGTAGCTGGCGTATTGATGTTTATGTTCATCATGCTCTATGGCATACAGGTGATGCGTGGCGTGATCGAAGAAAAAACGAGCAGGATCATCGAAGTGATGATCTCTTCAGTGAAGCCCTTTCAGCTAATGATGGGCAAGATCATCGGCATTGCCCTGGTTGGCCTCACACAATTTATACTTTGGATCGTGCTGACCTTTACCATCAGCACAGTTGCCGTTACTGTTTTTGTTGATAAAGCTGCTGTTAAGAAAATCGCGTACGAGACCAAAAACACCAAAGTAAATATGGCCCCGACCACCGTACAGGCTGCTGGCCCAATGGGCGACATCCAAAAAAGCCTGGCTGGCCTGGATTTCGGAAAAATCATTACCGTGTTTCTTTTCTTCTTTATTGGTGGATATCTTTTTTATAGTGCCTTGTATGCCGCAATCGGTTCGGCAGTAGATAGTGAAACGGAAACACAACAGTTTATGATGCCCGTTATGCTCCCCTTATTATTGGGCTATGCGCTGTCTTTGAGCGTAGTGACCAATGATCCTTATGGGAAGGTAGCTTTTTGGTTGTCTATGGTTCCATTTACCTCTCCGATTGCCATGGTGGTCCGCTTACCTTATGGTGTACCGACCTGGGAACTGATCTTATCGATGTCGATTTTGGCTGCAGGCTTTATTGGAACCGTTTGGATGGCCAGTCGGATTTACCGTGTTGGGATCTTGATGTACGGAAAGAAAACAACGTTTAAGGAAATGTTCAAATGGTTTACCTATAGGGCCTAAGAGGTAATTTTCATCGCTATGAAAGCAATCATCATTGGCGCTTCTTCAGGAATTGGCCGGGCCTTGGCTTTGCAAATGGCGGAACAACAGCATCAGGTAGGCCTGATCGGGCGTCGAACCGAACTTTTGGAGCAGCTGAAAGATCAGTATCCCGAACAGTTCATGGTGTCGGCATTCGACATTACGGCCGGTCAGCCTGCCTTGGAGAAGCTGGAGCAATTGGCCAATAGCCTAGGCGGGATAGACATACTCATCATGAGTGCAGGTACAGGCGAGCTCAATGAAGCATTGGACTTTGAGCTGGAAAGGTCTACGATTGACCTGAATGTTACCGCTTTTAATCAGGTCATGGTTTGGGCCTATCAATATTTTGCAGGTCAGGGACAAGGACAGATCGTGGCCATCAGTTCTATTGCCGGCTTAAGGGGAAACGCCATCGCTCCTGCCTACAACGCAAGCAAGGCTTACCAGATCAGTTATCTGGCGGGACTTAGGCAAAAAGCCAGAAAGCAAAAACTACAGCTCACCATTACGGATGTACGGCCAGGTTTTGTAGCCACCGATATGGCCAAAGGAGATCAAAAATTTTGGGTCGCCAGGCCTGAAAAAGCTGCTTTACAAATTTTAGATGCAATTAATCGTAAAAGAAACGTTATTTATGTAACCAGGCGGTGGCGCATCATTGCCTGGCTTTTAAAGATCCTACCACGTTTTTTATACGAAAGATAGCATGAAATTAGCCGTAATCGATTTAGGAACCAATACTTTTCACCTCATCATTGCCGAACAGACCATGGGCGATCTGCAGGTCATCCTTAAAATAAATCGTCCCGTAAGACTTGGCGAAGACATTACCAAAAACAATTTCATTATCCCTACTGCCTTCGAAAGAGGCATTGAATGCTTAACAGCGTTCAAACAGCTCATCGATCAGCATGAAGTTACAGCAATAAAAGCTGTAGCCACTTCTGGTGTGAGAAGTGCCAAAAATGGAACTGATTTTATAGAAAAGGCAAAATCACTGACTGGTATCGACATCACGATTATTGATGGCGATGAAGAAGCCCAGTACATCTATGAAGGCGTAAGATCAAGCGGTGCGATTGATGGAAAATCGCTGATCATGGATATTGGTGGTGGTAGCACCGAATTTATTTTGTGCGATGAAACGAACCTCATTTGGAAAAAGAGTTACGACATTGGTGCAGCAAGGCTCATGCAGGCTTTTTTTAAATCCGATCCCATTAGTCCCGATGACCAGAAATCATTGATACATCATTTAAATAATGAACTTAAGGCGTTGATCGTTATCTGTAAGGAGTTTGGACCTAAAACACTGATCGGCTCTGCAGGGGCTTTTGAAACCTATGCAGAAATGATCAGTCCCGGACTTGATTTAACCCTGGCCAACACAGCGATGATCTCCTATCCCGATTACAAGTCACTTGCAGATCGGCTTATCCAATCTGACCATGCTTCCCGCGAAAAAATGGAGGGGCTCATTCCGCTTCGTGTAGACATGATCGTGATGGCCAGTATCCTCACAAACTACATCTTGACCGAACTCAACATTAAGCAAATCAGGCTTTCGACCTATGACCTAAAGATGGGCGTGCTGCAGAGTTTGAAATGATGGTTAACTGCCCTGCAGTACACTAGCGTGACTGCAGGGACTATGAACTGATAACTATTAACTGACAACAGCCAACTGTTAACTACCAACTGATAACTGTCAACTGATAACTGTCAACTAAAAACTACCCAACTCCCTATACAATCGCTCGGTGGGCAGTCCCATTACATTGGTATAAGATCCGTCGATTTTTTGCACGACTGCGAGGCCCCACCAATCTTGGATGCCATAAGATCCTGCTTTGTCAAATGGTTGATACTGATCAATGTAGAAATCGATTTCATCATCACCAACTGACCTGCAGAAAACTGTGGAAATTTCATTAAACGACAGTATCTTTTCACCTTGCACCAACGTAACACCTGTATATACCTCGTGTTTGGCACCAGAGAGCATCCGCAGCATGCGCTGTGCATCTTCCCGGTCCTTAGGCTTGCCCAGAATTTCATTATTTATGGCTACAATGGTATCCGCGGTGAGCACGATCTGGTCTGCAGGCGCTGCAAATGCGCTAGCCTTTTTTTCTGAGATGTACATCGCAATTTGGGCTGGATTGAGTCCTTCGGGATAACTTTCATCTACATCCTTCAGTTCGATGGTAAAATCGAGCCCCAATAGTTTCATCAATTCTTGTCGGCGTGGAGATTTAGAGGCTAGGATAATCGGTTTGGGCATTTTTCGAGGCTAAAGAGTTGAAAGGTTGAAAGTTGAAAGGTTGAAAGTTGAAAGGTTGGAAAGTTAAATGTTGGAAAGTTGAAATGTTTAGATTCTTATGGCAAATATAATCCTAAAACTTTTCATCATTAAACTTTATCATCATATACCCATAAAAAAAGCGACCCGAAAGTCGCTTTTGAATAGATTAGTGGTTCAAATTATTGATTACCGCCACCTTGTTGTCTTTCCTTCATCATTTTCTCGCGCTGTGCCTTCATGTCATCTTGCCAAGATTTGTAGGCTTTTTTCTGATCGTCGGTCAATAACGCAGTGATTTTGGTATCGGTATCAGCTTGTACTTTTTGCATGGCTGCCATCATCGCTTGTCTGTCATCGCCACCTTCTTCACGTGCTTTCTTTTGTGCTTCCATTGCTGCTGTATAAACTGCAGTAGCTTTGGTTTTTTGATCGTCAGTTAATTTAACTTTCTCATCTAATTGTTTAACCCTGTCTTCCGCGCTCATTGGCATCCTACGTTGGCCACCTGGAGCACCACCACCTTGTTGTGCGTTTGCAAAAGTTACTGCTGTGAACAATAATCCGCAGATCATTAATAATTTTTTCATTTCTTTCTGTTTTAAGTTTTGAATTTAGATTGGCATAAAGCCCAACTCTTTTATACTTTGTTAGAGTATAAATTTAGAATTTAGTTTAATTGCCAGGAGTAACTTAGTTGTTGCAATTTTAACTACTTACAACACAAAGGAATAAGATGAATTATCGGCTAGAATCGACTGCTGAGGGGTTGGCATCGAACCAGTTTTGCTGTACCCTGAGTACTTTCTCGATCACATCGCGGGCGGCGGCATCTCCACCCTTTCTGGGCGAGATGTAATGTGCCACTTGTTTGATTTCATCAACTGCGTCAAGCGGACTGGCGGCTATGCCCACTGCTTTCATGACTTCATGATCTGGCACGTCATCGCCCATATAGAGCACCTGGTCTGGCGTAATCTGGTGCTTTGCCAAATAGGCTTCAAATACTTCCATTTTATGGCCTACGCCAAGGTGCACATCCGTTAGCCCGAGATTGGCAAAACGTTGCTCCATCGCTTTTCCTGTACTACCAGAAATGATGCAGATGTGGTATCCCTTCTTTTTGGCCAGCTGCAACGCATATCCATCCTTGATGTTAAATGAACGCAGCAGTTCGCCCGATTCGGTAGCCAGTACGCTGCCATTGGTCAACACACCGTCAACATCAAAGATGAAAGTGGTGATGTTTTTTAAGTTTTCGAGGAAAGACATTTGAATGGTTTTAGATGATGGCTAATCGTGCAACTTTAAACTGTAAACTATTAACTGTTAACTATCAACTAAGGCTGATTGTCTCTCCATTCATAGACCCAGGCAGATTGGATCTGTTCCAAATGGCCTTCATTGCTTTCTTCACGTGTGCCCTTAAAATTTGGCAAGGCCAATACCCAATCTAACAGCTGGGTAAACCTGATCCGGTAAATTTTCGCTTCGTTAAATTCATCGCCAAACTTTTCGTAGAGTTCTTGGGCAATGTCTTCATGGTCGTTCCAATAAATGGGTAATGCAAACTTATCGTTCATTTCTTAAGGTTATTAATTAAATGTTCTTTCGCTTCTTTTCTTGGTTCGTATGGGCGAGGTCAAACTGCGCCGCAGGCGTCACTTCGGAGTAAGCTTTCAGCTACGAACTGCCAACTGATAACTGCTAACTAAAAACTGGTTAATGTCCCAAAAATTCAGATTGATCGGGAATGGTCACTTCTAGGTCGCCGCCCATCAGTATGCATTGGCAGGCTAATCTGGAGGTAATTTTCGGACGGACCGCACGGTCAATAAAATCTTCCTCCTTGTCTGAAATCTCCTGTATATGGTCCATGCCCCGATTGATATAGATGTGGCAGGTACTACATCCACAAACTCCGCCACAATTATGCTGCAGGGCGATGCCATTGTCTAGGCAGATGTCCAATACATCTTCACCTGCTGCGATCGGCAACTCTACTGGCATTTTTCCAGCTTCTTCAAAATTTATCTTTAATTTATAAATACTCATAATCAATTGCAAAAGTAAGGAGCAAAAACCGCAATTAGACAATTATCTTGTTTTTTTAATGCTCTCGCTAAGTGTTTGGTATATTTCCAGCAATTTTGGCTGATGTGCAAGCAATGCCTGGTGTGCCGCCAATGTCTGTACATCGTTTCTAATTGCAGGACCGGTTTGTACATCTGCTGGAAGCGCCTGCTGAACTTTTGAGGCTGTTTCTAAGATCAAGGGTCTCAACAGGTTAAAATCTAATTGGTGTTCATCCAAAATTTCTTCGGCCAGTGAAAAGAGGTGATTGGGAAAATTACAGGCAAAAACAGCTGCCAGATGCAAAATTTTACGCTGTGTTCCATCAATTTCCTGAACATTTCCGCTCAACTGACGGGCAACAGCATGAAGCAATTGGATGCTGGCCACACCATTCGCCTCTATACACAATGGAACGGTCTTGAAATCTACAGTTTTATGTTTAGAGAAAGTTTGAAGTGGATACAGCACCCCATAATTTTCGAAATTCCCGGCAAAAACATCAATCGGGACTGCTCCAGCTGTGTGTACGATCAATCCCTTAAAGCCTTTTAACTGATCTGCTACAGTGGCAATGGCATCGTCTTTTACAGCGATAATGCAAAGTTCAATCGTTGGATCGATCAGGTGGAGTTGGTTCATCACACTGGAATGGGTTGCCTTGGCAAGTATGGCCGCATTTTGTTGGTTTGCAGACCAGACTTGTGCAATCGGAAATTGGGCAGCATGTAAGGCCTTGGCCAAATGCGTGGCCACATTTCCCGATCCGATGATTGCAGTTTTCATATTAATTGGTACCGAGTTCCTTTTTCCTTCTAAAAATAGAAATCAGAAAGCCAACGACCATCACAATGGTGCCTACCCAATATAAATTGATCAGTGGAAATTCAATGGACTTGAAAACCAGCCAATCTTTGGCCTGCTGAGGCTTTTCGAATATGTTCAGCTCAACTTTCCCCTGCTCGGGAATAATTTTAACAAACCTGAACTTGAGACCAAGTTCGGCGACTGTACGATCGAAAAGATAAGGCGTAGCCCCATTTTCCGATTTTTTCATCAAGATCAGCGGCTCGGCATGATAGATCTTTCCGGCTACGTTTACCTCAAGTTCCAGACCGAACAACAGATCGCCAGGGGCCAATTTTAAATCTTTGATACTTGGCTTATTATTGATGGTCTTGACAGTGACCACGCCATTGCTGGTATGCACCGTATCACCAACACTGAGCGTAGCGACCCTTGGTGCCTTGTAATTTTCTTCATCAGAATGGCCTTCATGATCGCCATGTTCTTCTTTTTTGACCGCAGCACTGGTGAGGTGCGTATAGATATCAGAAGTCAAATAATGTTTCGTATCTGGAGAGGCAATCATGCCCATCCTGTCATTCTCTTGAATACTTGGATTAACATCGAAATCTTCCTTTACCTTTCCTTCTCCATCAATTACTTTAAAATTAATCTTATAAAAAGTATTTGGGGCTACTGTCGTATCACTCACATAAGTGATGGTGTATTTCCCCATTTTCTTAGGCTCGTTTTTGTACAACATGATGTTCTCTGCAGGCTTCTGGTTTTTTTCAAAATCCTTAACAGGGATAAAATTGCTTTCGTTGATCGAAATTGGCGTACTGGTAGCCGCCGAAACCAGCGCACCCAATAACAAAATGGCAAAACCAATGTGCGCTACTGCAGAACCTACCAATTTATTTCCCCTATTTACAAAAGCGGCGCTGAGCAACCTTGCATTTGACAATACGCCAAAAACACAGCTGAATGTTAGGAAAATATACATCAAGTTGGTATAAATTCCGGTGAGCCAAATAAATGCCGCAGAAATGACCAAAGAAAATACGACTGCAGAAACCAGGCTGCTGTAAAATTTACGGGCATCTGTACGCTTGTATTTTAGAAATTGCGAAAAGCCCATGATCAATGTGGTCAATACCGCAAATGCAGATTGGATCTTGTTATAGTATTGGACAGGATTGGTAATCAATTTCGATGTACCAAAAATTTTGTTGAAAACCGGATAGGATGTAGTTACAATTACCTGAAGGCAAGAAACGGTCACTACCAATGCGCCGATAAACATCCAAAACTCCCGGGAATAGGTCTCTTCGTCCTTATGTGTGATGGGCAACTCTTTCCAACGCACCGCCATAAAATATACGGCAATGAACAGAAACACCAAGATATAGCTGATTAGGTGCCAAAACATGCCCAGATCTGTAAAGGAATGCACGGAGGTATCGCCTAAAATCCCACTTCTCGTTAAAAAAGAAGCATACAGCACCAAGAGAAAACTAATGAGCATTAACGCGATGGAGGTAAAAAAGGCGTGTCCGGTATTTTTAAAAACAATCAGCACATGGACACCAGCAATTAAGGTAAGCCAAGGGATAATGGATGCATTTTCTACAGGATCCCATGCCCAGAAACCTCCAAAATTAAGTGCTTCATAGGCCCAAAATGAACCCATGATAATTCCAGTTCCCAAGATCATTACGGCAAATAAGGCCCACGGCAGCACAGGTTTGATCCATTCCTTGTAACGCTTTTGCCAAAGCGCGGCAATCCCATATGCAAAAGGGACGACCATACTCGCAAAGCCAAGGAATAATGTAGGAGGATGGATGACCATCCAATAATTTTGAAGCAATGGATTAAGGCCCTTTCCGTCGGTGATGAACTTGAGGTAATTTTTAAAATTTTCTGCATCGGCAAAAACAACCGGTGCCATGGCACGCAGGTCCTTTGCTTCCCTTAATAGGATAAAAGGAGAACTGCCGATCCTTTCTCCGAAAATTTCGACTCCCAATAGCATGGAAGTCAGAAATACCTGCGAGAAGGCAATAACAGTCATCACACCGTTCTCCCAACTTTTGGCTTTCCACATCAATATGGTGCCAAGTAGCGACTGCCAAAAGGCCCACAACCAAAAACTGCCCTCTTGTCCTTCCCAGAACGCAGAAATGATATAATAAACCGGTAGTGATTTAGAAGAATGTGAATACACATAATTGTATTCTACATGGTGGTTGAGGATGAGATAGAACAAAGTTGCACCAATCCCGATCACACTTAGGAAATTGATCGAAAAGCCGATCCTACCTAACCTGTTCCAGGATGACTGCTCATCAAGATTTTTATTTTTAACCGCAAAGTAATAGGAAATGGTTGAAAATAGGGATGCACCAAAAGCAAGTACAATAAAAAATTGCCCGATTTTGCCAGCCAGGAGGTTTTCTCCAATAAATTGTATATCCATTAAGTTTTTTTGTATTGTTTGACCTGACCGTCCTTGGTAATTTCGACCATCTCGTCGTTATATTTGGATGGGCATTTCATTAGAATTTTGGAGGCATAGAAAGTCCCTTGCTGCATTTGCCCAATGATGACCAATTTTTCTGAGCGTTCGAAATCTTGTGGTTTTGTCCCATTCAGCACAACTTTGCTAATGGTCCCTTTTTCATCTTTCATGTAAAAGGCAAAGTGGTTGGGATCTTTGAGTGCGTCATAAACGGTCCCCTTGCTTTTTTCCCAATAACCGATTACATGTTCTTCCTTATTGGAGGTGGAGGCATCGGTAAAATTGGAATAGGAGTCGGTATCCGCATTTAAGCTCACTAAAAAACCAATACAAATTGCAATGGTAATTAAGCCAATGATTGCACTTTTTCTCATGAGGGTTTTAAATTTAAAAATCCAACTACAAAGATAAAAAAACAATGTTAGCTCGGGCACACTGGCCTTCTAGAATGCAGAACGTGACACTAAGTTGATATTAGCGCGGGGCGATAGGCGCAGGTCGATGGGCGTTTAGCGAATAGCGTACAGCGGCTGGCGTACAGCGGATCTCTAGCTCTTAAGAGGAAAAGTTCTTGGAGATTTTGCAGAATGAAGTGTGCAGGTCTTTCGACTTTCAACTTTCAACTTTTCACCTTTCAACTTTTCACCTACTTCCCCTGATATTCTTCTTTCAGCAGTTCCGGCATTGCGGCCCTCAGTTTTGCAACTTTTGGCCCACAAACTCCAGCAACATAAGCTTCATCTGGGTGGAGCTTTACATAGTTCTGATGGTAATCTTCTGCCGGATAAAATTTTCCGATAGGCGCTACGACGGTAACGATCGAACTTCCAAGGTATTTCGTTTGGTTCAAGTGTGCAATTTCCTGATCGATAATCTTCTTTTCATTTTCATCGCTGTAAAATGCCATGGAGCGATAACTTGTGCCAATGTCAGGGCCTTGACGGTTTAATTCTGTTGGGTTGTGCATCACAAAGAATGCATGGGTAAGCTGTGCAAAAGTAATCTGTGCAGGGTCATAAATGACCTGTACCGCTTCGGCATGCCCGGTCTGATCGGCACTCACCTCTTCATAGGTAGGATTTTCTTTCGTACCACCCGTATAACCGCTCGTGGCTTTAACTACGCCCTTAAGTTCAGAAAAGCCCTCTTGGATACCCCAAAAGCATCCCCCTGCGAAAACCGCCACTTTTTCCTTTCCTGATGGCTGAGTTAACGCTGTCTTTTTGGTCTGATTAGCCTGTCTACAAGCCATCACCAGCAGCAATAATGCGAGGTACCCAATATTTTTCATACCCATATTAACGCAAAATCAAAGCTTTCAGTTTCGAAACGATCCATAAAAAATCCCGTTCCAATAAAGGAACAGGATTTGATCAATAACTGTCAACTATGCCACAGGCATCCCTTTGGGATAAACTGTGAACTGCCAACTATAAACTGTCAACTGCCAACTAACTAAGGCCATACGCCCAAGTTCAGATAAGAAATCGCAATCTTATCGATCGAGTTCACAAAAGCGGCAGTCCTCAAGGTTTTTACTTCTGGTTTATTCACCCAGGTCTCCCTAATTTCGCGATAAGAATGGATCATGGTGTCTTCCAGTCCCGAATTTACCAATTCCATTTCCGAAGCACCTTTAACGATCATCAAACGATTTTCTGCAGGAATTTTCTTTCCGGTCAGACTTTCCAGGGTATTGATCAAATTGGCATTCGAATTTTCTGCGTAACGGTTTTCCATTCTACCAAAAGCAACGTGCGACAGGTTTTTCAGCCATTCAAAGTAAGAAACCGTTACACCACCTGCATTGCAATACATATCTGGAATAATCATCCCCCCCATTTCGGTAAAGATTTCTTCAGCTTCTGGTGTAGTCGGGCCATTTGCACCTTCTGCAATAATTTTGGCCTTGATGTTCCTGATATTCTCTTTGGTCAGCTGGTTTTCCAGTGCAGCCGGCACCAGGATATCGCAATCCTGCTCCAATCCTTCCATGGAATTGCTATAATCTTTTGCTCCCGGGAAGCCAAGGATGGAGCCATTGGCTTTACGGTGGGCAAATACCTCATCAATGTTCAGGCCATTCGGATTGTAGATGGCGCCTTCAAATTCACAGATCCCGACAATTGTTGCACCAAACTCTGCCAAAAATTTAGCAGAATGATAACCTACGTTACCTAATCCCTGTACAATGACACGTTTACCATCTAGACCAGCAGTAAGGCCTATCTTTTTCATGTCATCTTCATGGGAAACACATTCGCGGACGGCATAGGCCACACCCCTTCCGGTTGCTTCTTTTCTACCACGGATGCCATGAAGGGCGATCGGTTTGCCGGTAACACATCCCAATGCATCCAAAGAACCTGGGTTCATGGTCATATAGGTATCGGCAATCCAGCTCATTTCACGTTCACCAGATCCATAATCTGGGGCAGGAACATCAATTCCGGGGCCAATAAAGTTCTTTTTAATCAATTCTGTGGTGTAGCGGCGGGTAATGGTTTCCAGTTCTGCTACGGTATATTTTTTAGGGTCGATACAAATTCCACCTTTGGCACCTCCAAAAGGAACGTTAACGATGGCACATTTGTAGGTCATCAACGCTGCAAGGGCCATCACCTCATCTTCATTTACCATTTCACTGTAACGGATACCACCTTTGGTTGGGCTCATGTGATGTGAATGTTCTACACGCCAGGCGTCGATCACTTCGAAGCCATTTCCCCTACGAATAGGAAATTGAAACCGATACACACTGTTACACGCTTTTATCTGAGCCAATAGACCCTCTGGATGAGAGGTGAATCTTGCGGCACTATCAAAGTTCTTACAGACGTCTGTAAAGAAACTTGTTCCATTTGCTGTATTAGCCATTTGTTCTATAAATTGGATTTTCAATGAGTTAGCTTTTCAACATCTAAACCGCAGCGTTCCGAAATGGTTGTAGAAAACCTGCAATTCTTTGTTTACGGGTGCAAAATTGCATTAAAATTGACCATTAATGCAAACGGAAAATGGCTTAGTGTATGAAAAACACCTTTAGGAAAACGTCAAAAGATTAGGGTTATGACGTTTAAAATTAGTTTTTGTCGCCAGATTTTTTTTCTAACTTTTTTAATCTTTTATCGAGCACAAACAGATAGCCCAATAAACCCACTAAAATTAGGACGATACAGACGACAACAACATAGATTTTTCCGTTGCTCCTTAACGTATCGGCCATTTCAACGTCAGCCTGCTGGGCAAACAAATTGAGGGTTAAGGTTAACATCAATAGAGTAAAAGCAATTTTCTTCATCATTACAGTTGTTTATCTTCTAAGGTTCTGATTCTAAAGCGGATGGTATAAATCCAATAGCCAATAACGATCCAGCCCATACAGGCGGGATAGAACACCATGCGCATCCTGCTATCCAGATCATAGGTATTGAAGCCTGGATTTCCACCGTTTCCGGGATGAAGTGAAGCCTGTAACCTCGGGAGTACAAAAACGAGCACGATCATCATGGGAAAAGCAAAAATATTATAGATGGCCGAAATTTTGGCCCGCTTCTGTTCCTCATCTATCGCATTGCGCAGAATGAGGTAAGCAAAGTATAAGAGCACGGCAATGGCAGCAAAATTTTGTTTGGGATCAAAACTCCAAAACTGGTCCCAGGTATATTTGGCCCAAATCGAACCGGTAATCAGTCCGAAAATACCAAAAACAACGCCTACGTTCGCACTTTCTACAGCCCTGCGGTCATAATCCTCATTGGGCCTGTTCAACGAGGCAATGCTATAGACTACCGAAATCGCAAACAGGGTGATCATTGCGAACCACATAGGTACATGAAAATATAGGTTCCTAATGGTTTCATTGAGAATATTGAGTCTCGGAACACCCAGCAATAACCCTGCAATGGTAGCATAGACCACCAGTATTGCACCTAAAATTTTCCACCAAGTTCTATTCATAGTCAATCAGCAAATCAGCCAATAATTAATCTCGCCACAAATATGGGAATAATATTAAAGAAACGCCCATTACCATGGCATTAATCAGTACCAAAAGGCCAATATCATCCATGCTTACGCTCCGATCCAGGCCATCGATGGCGTTTTTGGAAAGTTTGATCAGCACGATAATGACGGGTATAATGATCGGAAAGCTTAGGATTGCCATCAACATCCCACCGTTCCCTGCCTTTGAAGCGATGGCGGATATCATGGTAAAGATGGTCGCAAAACTTAGGCTTCCCAACACCGTTGCCACCATATACATCGGGATATCGGTTTCTGGTTGGAAAGGGAAGACAAGTGCGTAAAAAAACAGGGCAATCAAGGTTAAGCCCATCATGAGCAGGCTATTGTAAATGGTCTTGGCCAAAATAAGAGCAATCGGACTGGCCAAAAGATAGGTATATAAATGTCGGCCCTTACTTTCCTGAAGAAAGCTTTTGGCTACCGCATTGATCGAGGCAAACAGAATGATGATCCAGAAAAGTGCATTCCAGGTGAGTTTATTCGGTATGCTGACGAAAGATAAATAACAGACGAAAACTGTGGATACTACATATAGGAGTACGCCATTGAGTGCATATTTTGAACGCCATTCCAGCACAGCTTCTTTTCTAATCAAATAAATCACCTGTTTTGCCAACTGCATAGCGCAAAGATAGATTTTTGTGCCAAATGCAAAAAGAGCGAGGGGTAAAGTGACATGGGATAGACGATTGTGGTTAAATTAGCCTCCTACGGTTTGTGCAATATCTACAAAAAACAGCCAAAATCATACGAACGGTATACTCGGCCTGAACAAACGGTATATTCGGCTTGAACAAACGGTCAACGAAAATCGCCAAATTGGTGCTTTTTAGATTATTTATTGTAGAATGTTATCATGATAAGGACTTGCAGTAATATTAGCTAGTGCAAATGGCGATAATTTCCTAAATTGCAGAAATGGAAGCAAAATTCTGCAGTATCTTATCTACTCCGGTTGGGCCGATGACCATTTTGGCCAATGACGAGGCCGTACATACCATTACTTTTGGCGAAAGAGAAGTGGGCGAACTCCGGCCCAATATCCATACCGCAGCTGCCTATCAACAACTTCAGGATTATTTTGAGGGCAAGCTGAGCGCATTTGATTTTCCGATGGCCCAATTGGGAACCGACTTCCAGCAAAATGTATGGAATGCCCTATTGACCATTCCTTATGGCGAAACACTTTCCTATCTTAAATTTTCTGAGCAGTTAAATAATCCCTTGGCCATTCGTGCCATCGCTGCTGCAAACGGCAGAAATAATCTGGCCGTCGTCGTACCCTGCCACCGGGTAATCGGCAGTGATGGCAAACTGGTCGGTTATGCTGGTGAACTTTGGCGCAAAAAATGGCTATTGCAACACGAGCAGGAAATTAGCGGAAAAGGCCAGATGACGCTTAGGTTTTAGGGCAGATGGGCAGCCTAATTGGAGTCGGGTTGCGGTTGAACGATCAATTGTTCCTTTCTCACGCTTGTAGCCAATAGCAATACGGCCACCAATAATACAATCCATCCCCATTGATAATGAATGGTCTTTGCCAAAACCTTATCAAAAAATTTGGACCCAAAATAATTATTGGACTTAAAATATACTGCGGCAGCCATCAATACTGACCAAATCAAGGCAACAATGGCAAAAAACCGAAATGCACGGAGCTGTTTGAGCAAAAGGCAAAAGCCGATCAGCGCAAAGATCACAAGAGAGATAAAGAACAATCTCGAATCAGTTTGATGGAGGTTCCAATTTCCCTTGATGGGGACCTTTAAAAAAGGGCACACGGTAATGGCAATCAGTGCCAAGATAAAGCCGAGGTAGGCATTCGTTTTCCTTACAATTAACATTTCTGAATTATTTTCTGGTATCAATTCCCATTTTCTCTGCGAAATGGGCACAATAATCGCGCAGGTCTTCTACAATATTTTCTTCACCTGTGGCACGCAAAAAGCTATCCCCCATGGTCTGCAGGGTTTCATAGAAAAACCGCTTCATCTCATCTACCGGCATATCTTTCGTCCAAAGATCTATCCGCATCGAATTTTTATAGTTATGGTCCCACAATGCCAAAATCATTGATTTAACTGGCACTTGTTCTTTGTTTTCTGCATCTGTACTTTCCCAAAGGATCTGCTCAGGCATATTTTGGTCATCCAAGGCGACCGTTATTTTGATTTCTGCTGTTCTCATATCTTATAGTGATTACACCGATTAATTTGGATTACACAGATTTAATTAATTTTTGCTCTTTATTCTTTATTCTTTGCTCTTTATTCTTTGCTCTTTATTCCTTACTCTTTATTCCTTACTCTTTATTCCTTACTCTTTATTCTTTACTCTTTATTCCTTACTCTTTATTCTTTGCGCTCTGCCCATTGCCCATGCAAATATGCCATTTACTTTTTTAATATCAGGACCAACACCACCGTGAAGATGATAAATACAAGTTCAACCAACCAGATCTTCTTTAAATCTTTGAATGCAAAACGGAAAATCAGGTCGCTGATAAAACTCACAACGATGAGCGAGCCCAATAAAAATTGATGGAATGCCCCCAAATCGAAATGCTGCCCTCGTTTTTCTGGCTGAAACATTGTCGATATCAATAAAGCCAAGCTCAATGCCGTAACAATGTTTAGAGGTGTTAACCTGAGTTTGATGTTATTTTTTGTTGTCAAAGCGCTTTTTCTTTTTAAACGTCTTTTGTTTCTGGGCGGTTATTCTCGCCTTATCCCGCTCTCTTGCCGCAATTTGTTGGGCATTTTTTTTCTCATGGAAAGCCCCTTTAAATGTTGGGTCTTCCTTTCTTTTTTGGTGATCGATTTCTTTTGCAATGGCCTGTTTTTCCGAATATGGCGTCTCCTCTATAAATACACCTGCGGGAATAGGCTGCACAGGAATGATTTGGCGAATTAATTTTTCTATCTTCTGGATATAATATTTTTCTGCATCTGTGCAAAAGGTAATCGCATCGCCGGTAGTAAAGGCACGACCTGTCCGGCCAATCCGATGCACATAATCCTCTATCACAATCGGAACATCAAAATTGATAACATGGCTAACGTTACTCACATCAATTCCCCTAGAGGCAACATCAGTTGCAACAAGTATCCTAATGCTTCCCTCCTTAAAGCTATTGATGGAATTTATTCTGGTATTTTGTCCTTTATTGGCATGGATTACACGCACTTCGGCTTCACCGAAACGCCTAACCAGAAAACTATAAATATTATCGGCTACAGCTTTGGTCTTGCAGAAAATAATCAAACGGTTTACTGCATCGTCATTATGGAGCAGGTGTTGCAACAGGTTGATCTTGGTCTTAAAGTTTGGCACCTCATACAACACCTGTGTAACGGTTTGTGCTGGTGTTGCCTGTTCAGATGCCTGGATGACCGTCGGATTTTTTAGAAAATCGCCTGCAATTTTCTTGACCAGGTCACTCATCGTAGCAGAAAAGAGCAGATTTTGCCTTTTACGCGGTACAATCTCTAAAATACGATGGATAGATCCAATAAAGCCCATATCCATCATTTTATCGGCCTCATCCAAGACTAGGAACTGAAGATTTTTGACGCCAATATCGCCTGTCAAATAAAGATCTAAAAATCGTCCTGGTGTGGCGATAATTAAATCTGCTCCAGCCTTGAGCTGTTCTTTTTGTGTTTTTGGTCCGATACCACCATATAGCAATACCGTGCGCAGATCGGTGTAGGTCGCAAATAGCTGGACCTGCTCCGCAATCTGCATCGCCAATTCGCGTGTAGGCGACAGGATCAATGCCCTTGGCGAATCACCTTGGGCATATTTGAGTTTCATGAGCATCGGCAGCACATAGGCGGCAGTCTTACCCGTTCCCGTTTCTGCAATGCCGCAGATATCCTGACCTGATAACACCGGCCCGATCGCTTTCTCCTGAATAGGTGTGGCAACACTATATCCTGCATCAGCAACCGCGTTTAAAATTTGCCTATTTAAGTTAAATTCTTCAAAAGACTTTGCCATAGCCACAAAGATACGGATTAAGGTTGGTTGGAAAGTTAAAGGTTGGAAAGTTAAAAGTTGAAGGTTGGAAAGTTGAAGATTGGAAAGCTGAAGGTTGAAGGGTTGATAACATCAATATACAAAGTTACCCATGGATACTAACTAGATACTTGATACCAGATACTTGATACTTTTCTTAACTTTGACCACATGAAGAATTACCTCATCAAAGGCGCTACATTAATCAATGAAGGTAGGCAGTGGATAGCTGATGTTTGGGTCAAAGCTGGATTTATTGAGCAGATCGGACAAAATTTAACTGTTACGGATGCAGAAGAAATCGACGCGACAGGTCTGTATCTGCTGCCGGGCATGATCGATGACCAAGTACACTTCCGTGAACCTGGACTTACCCACAAGGCCGATATTTTTACGGAAAGCATGGCAGCGGTTGCTGGGGGGATTACTTCTTTTATGGAAATGCCCAATACCGTGCCCAATACGCTTACGCAATCGTTATTGGCTGATAAATATGCAATCGCCGCCCAGACCTCACTGGCAAATTACTCTTTTTACATGGGAGCCAGTAATGACAATATAGATGAGGTGCTCAAAACGGACCCAAAAAATGTCTGCGGCATTAAGGTTTTTATGGGCTCTTCTACCGGAAATATGCTGGTGGACAACGAACATACCCTTGAAAACATTTTTAGCAAAGCACCCATGCTGGTGGCCACACATTGTGAAGATGAACAGACGATACGCGAAAATCTACATCAATTTAAGGAGAAATACGGCGAAGAAAACCTGACAATCGACATGCATCCGCTCATCCGTAGTGCGGAAGCCTGTTATAAATCTTCTGCCCTAGCGGTAGAACTGGCCAAAAAGCACCAAACCCGACTGCACATCCTGCATATTTCTACAGAAAAAGAAATTTCTCTATTTGATTCTACCATTGCTTTAAAAGACAAAAAAATTACTGCCGAAGCCTGCGTCCACCACCTGTGGTTTAATGACCAGGATTATCAGGCCAAAGGAAACTTTATCAAATGGAATCCTGCAGTAAAAACAGCTGCAGATCAGGCTGGTATTTTAGCGGGTGTATTGGCAGACCATATTGATGTGATTGCAACAGACCATGCACCGCATACGTTGGCAGAAAAAGAATTGCCTTATGCGAAAGCTCCCTCTGGGGGGCCATTGGTTCAACATGCCCTTCCTGCCCTGTTGGAAATGCACATCCAGGGAAAAATCTCATTAGAAAAGATTGCTGAAAAAACTGCGCACAATGTGGCCATTTGTTTTGAAATTGAAAAAAGAGGCTTTATTAGGGAAGGTTACTGGGCTGACCTGGTTTTGGTCGATCTGAAAAACTCCTTTAAGGTAACGCCATTAAATATTTTTTATAAATGTGGCTGGTCGCCTTTTGATGGAGATACCTTCCAGGCCAGCATTACCCATACTTTCGTTTCTGGAAATCTGGCCTATCAGCAAGGAAAATTCATGACCAATGAAACTGGTCAGCGCTTACGCTTTGACCGATGATCAAAAAAAAGCAAATCCGCGGGCCAGTACAAACTACCTATTGTCTAGGTATCATCGCCATTGCGCTCTTTTTTCTCGGCATGAGCGAAACCTTGACGTTAACGTATTACTCCAACGGGATCTACCCGATCCTGTCCAAATTTTTGAGATTTATTTTCGGAAATATTCCATTTGCAGTGGGCGACCTGTTCTATTTCCTGCTGATCTTGATTGGATTATGGCAGTTTTTTTTATTCTTAAAGAAAGGCATTCAACATTTTAGAAAAAAGAAGCCTATTCAGCGTAATGAGTTATTTCGTGTATGCTTAACATTTTTAAATATTATCCTGGTCTCTTACATCAGTTTTAAGCTGCTGTGGGGATTAAATTATTCGAGACCACTCATTGCCAAGCAATTAAACATTAGTGATGAAAAATACGATGTCAAGTCGCTAGTCTTGTTGGGAAATTATTTTGTCGACAAGGTTAATGATCTACGGTCAAAAGCAAAACCAGAGCACAAATATAACCTGACTGTCCTTCGGCAAAAAGCAGTGACGAGCTATCAAAATTTAGCTTTAAAGCATTCTTTTTTTTATTACCAACATACCAGCGTAAAGCCTGTTTCAGCGAATTGGGTGATCAGTAAAATTGGTATTGAAGGCTATTACAATCCGCTCTCGGGCGAAGCCAATGTCAACATGCAATTGGTTCCATGGGTTTTGCCCTTTGTAACCTGTCATGAAATCTCGCATCAATTGGGCGTAGCACGCGAAGATGAGGCCAATCTGGTCGCCTATTTGGTTGGGATCAACAGTGATGACCTGAATTTCCAATATTCGGTCAACTATAACATGTTGAGGTACATTATTTTCGAACTGAGATTCAAATCACCAACCGATTATCTCGCCCTGCGCAATCGCTTATCCCCAGCAGTATTGGCCAATTTTAAGGCAGAAAACGAGTTTTGGAGCCGATATAACGGGAATATGTCCAAATATATGGGGGCTGCATTCGATAAATTCCTAAAAATGAACAACCAAAAAAGAGGCATCAAAAGCTATCAAAATATCGTCATCTGGCTCTGGAATTATCACAAATCAGAAATCACTATCAAGAGTCGAGGAGTCCAGAAGACCAATAGTCCAATTTAACTTCTGGACTGTTGGACTTCTGGACTGTTGGACTCCACTAGACTATTTTACATCCCCAAGACCCAATCATTGTGCATAAATTGTAGCTTTGCACTGTTATGGCAAAAATATCGATCAACCTGGCAACGGGTTCTCTACAACAGGAAGAAATTATCGTCGGAATTGATCTGGGGACTACCAATAGCCTGGTTGCTTTTATCAACCCTGAAAAAAATCCACAGGTCATTAACGATACCGGCAAAGGTCCTTTGGTGCCTTCTGTTGTACACTTTAATGCGCATGGCGATGCCGAAGTAGGGAATGAGGCCAAAGCATTTTTGACCACCGATCCTGCCAATACGATATTTTCAGTGAAACGACTTTTAGGACGATCTTATAAGGATGTTGCCGATCACCAATCTATTTTCAGCTATAAAATTATCGATGATGATACCGATACCTTAGTGAAGATTAAGGCAGGTGAAAAATTTTATACGCCTATTGAACTATCGGCCGAAATTCTTAAAGAGTTAAAAAACAGGGCTGAACATGCATTAAAAACTCCGGTCAATCGTGCCGTCATCACAGTGCCTGCTTATTTTAACGACAGTCAGCGACAAGCTACCCGCGATGCTGGAAAATTAGCTGGACTGGACGTGCTGCGCATCGTAAATGAGCCTACGGCCGCTAGCCTTGCCTATGGGATAGGCCTTGACCCAACGCAGCAAAAAACGATTGCCGTATACGATTTAGGTGGTGGAACATTTGATGTGTCGATTTTACAGATCCAAAATGGAATCTTCGAAGTGTTGGCCACAAACGGAAACACATTTTTAGGTGGCGACGACTTTGACCGCGCCATTGTTTGGTATTGGATCGAAAAAAATAAGCTCGATATGACTGCCGTAGCTGATGACCATGCTTTGATGCAAGCCTTACGCCTACAGGCAGAGGCTGCCAAAAAAGCTTTATCGACACAAAACCTTTACAATGAAAAGTTGGGCGAAATTTGGTGTTCGCTCGATCGAAATACATTTGAGCAGCTCATTGCCAATAAAGTAGCCGAAACTTTGCAATGCTGCAAGCAGGCATTGATCGATGCCAACCTTACCGTTGAAGCCATAGATGAGGTAGTCATGGTGGGAGGTTCTACACGTACGCCATACGTGAAGCAAGCCGTCAGCGATTTTTTTTGCAGCAAACCACATGATGATCTTAACCCAGATGAAGTCGTGGCACTAGGCGCGGCCATACAGGCTGACATTCTCTCAGGAAACCGCTCTGATATCCTACTCTTAGATGTTACACCACTTTCTTTGGGCATTGAAACCATGGGTGGACTGATGGACGTGATCATTGCCAGAAATAGTAAGATTCCAACAAAGGCAGGCCGCCAATATACCACCTCTATGGATGGACAGGTAAACATGAAGATAGCAGTTTACCAAGGCGAGCGCGACCTGGTCAGTGAAAACCGTAAGCTGGCCGCGTTCGAACTCAAAGGCATTCCGGCCATGCCAGCAGGTCTGCCCAAAGTAGACATTAACTTTTTGTTAAATGCTGATGGAATTTTAACTGTTCAGGCCATCGAATTGCGGTCGGGCGTTAAACAGGAAATCGATATTGTTCCAAGTTATGGCCTTAGCGATGAAACAGTAGAAAAAATGTTAATCGATAGCATCGAAAACGCCCAAAGTGATGTAGCACAAAGAATGTTGATCGAAGCCAGAAGCGAAGGCGAACAACTGGTCTATACCGCAGAAAGGTTCATCGCTAAAAATGCAACTATTTTAACTCCAGAAGAAACGAAAGACACACAATCTTATATCGATTCGCTGAAGGATGCCCTTTCTAAAGGTGAAAAAGATCTAATCTTAAAGAAAGCAGATGAGCTCAATGAATTTACCCGCCCTTTTGCAGAACGTTTGATGGACATGGCAGTGGGACAGGCCATGAAAGGAAAAAGGATTGACGAATAACGTCAACGTTACCCGTTAGACGCTAGACGCCAATCTCTAAAAAAACTAATTTTTGGCAATTACTTTCCTGGCTTTTTCTGAGGGCACAAAAATCTTATAGACTTTTGTAATCCTCCATTCCCCAGCTTTATTTTTTTCGATCACCACAAAATTTTGCTGGTCGCCTTCAAATAGTTCATAATGTACGTCAACCCTTGCAATTACGATGGCATCAGACTGTGAGAGCACCGTAGAGTTGACCTGACAGTTTTCCTGCTTTACGCCATTGTTCTGCTTCATTAGGGCCAAGATATCTTCGGCATCGTGGTTGACCACTTCTTCATATCGATTGGAGGTAAATACGGCATCTCTGCTCAATACTTCCTTCAGCATCTTATAATCTGTATTCAAATAGCTTTTAACAAAACAGTTCAGTACCGACTGGTGGTCTTTTGTTGGCTTGTCGACTTTTGGATCTGCATAGGTTTGGGCTGTGATTACAATACCTAGTATCATCATCACCAAGGATTTTAGTTTCATACTTTGTGGTTTTTTTATTAAATTTCGTTGCTATTTTGAACTTAAAATGTGCTAAAACCACCTTTAATGGCATGTAACTTAAATGTTGTGTGGCGCGGAGGGCGAAGCTAAATGCTTAAATTGATGCATAAAAAAAGCAAACTCCAATCCTGGCAGTTTGCTTTATTAATTTAACTATTAACTATCCCAACAGTGAAAAACTTGATCAGTTGTGCTGTTGCTGATAATTCAAATTTAAGGGGCCTTTGTGATTACAGATATGCGGTAATCACCTATTTAGACTAGTTCAATGAACTTTTTCTAAATTTTAAAGGCGTAACATGGTAGGTTGTTTTAAACAACCTGATAAATGAACTCGTACATTCAAATCCGATTAGGCTCACAATTTCGTGCAAGGGATAAGCGGTTGTCTGCAGCAAGTTCTTCGCTCTGGTTAAACGTACCTGCATCAGAAATTGGTAAGGGCTCTGTTGATAGGCCTCTTTAAATGTTCTGAGCAAGTGATTGACCGAGAGACAAGCTTGGTTGGCAATATCTTCAAGTGTAATTTTTTGATTGTAATTACTGCTGATGAATTCCTTGGCCAGGGTCAGTCTCCTGAGTATTTCCTCCCTGGTTTTGGTCTTGCTAAAACTAAGCTGATCGATCTTCTCTACATATTCTTTTTGATAGATCTTATAGTAATTCAGTAGGCAATGGTGCATGTATTCGTTGATGAGCATTTCATCAACCTGGCCATTATCAATCTTATTCTTTAAATGCAGCACATTGAAACGCATATCGCCCGCGAACGGATAGAGTGATTCCAAGAACAAGGGCGCTGCCGGTACATTTTTTCCATCCAAAAGCTGTTCAGGACTGTTGCAAAAGTTCTGGTGAAAATCATTTACAAACTTTTGTGAAAATGAAATGGAAAAGGTATTGACGGGGGTGATGGACTCGATCCGGCTAGTGAACGAACTTCCCTCGTTAAAAATGGCGAAGGTATCTGGATAGATGCTCAATTTCCGCTTTCCAAGACTGCATTCCTCAGAACCTTTAAAAACAAATTTTAAGGTACAAGCGGCATTTTCTTGTGAATACGCAGCCTCACAAGTATTTTCTACTACGATCTTATTCTTATTGGATAGTTCTTTTACAAGTTTCATCACTAAATTTCGCTATAGGTACGTTCTTCCAATAAGGTATAATCATTTCCAAAAGGATCAGAAAATACCGCACACAAGCCCCTGTCAAAATAGGCAGGCCCTTTTTTAAAACATACTCCCCTTGCCTTCAATCGGCAGTAGTTTTCCAGGCAATCACTTGTCAAGATTACGATCTGGCTGGTCTGACGGCGGTTGTGCTGCTCCGATAACAGGATCTCTGTAGCATCATCAGCCTTAATCCGCAGGCACATCTCGTTTTCTTTCAGCATCACGTCTTCTACAGGCATCCCCAGGCGATCTTCAAAGAAGTTCGCCGCATCTTTTAAGTGCCCAACTCTGACATGGATAATCTGGTTCATTATTCAGGTTAATTTGTGTATGGTAAAATTAAACTGAAAAAAGTTAGCGAGAATCACCCAAAACGGGTGATTTTTTAGATGATATATCAACGATTTTAGATAAATCGCTTGGCCTTTGCGGTTTTAATGGCCTCAGATTTAGAATTTACGTCTAATTTGATGTAGATATTTTTGACGTGGCTGCGTACGGTTTCAGGGTCAATAAACAGTTCTGCAGCAATTTGGGCCTTGGTCTGGCCATTGGCAATCTTGGTCAGGATTTCCGTTTCCCTTTTGGTGAGCGGAGAATCCAGGTTCTTTTGGAAGGAATGCATCACGATTCGAGCAACATTGGTACTCATTGCCCCTCCCCCGGTTCCAACTTCGCGGATGGCTTCTATGATCTTTGCAACATTTGAATTTTTTGTCAGATAGCCGGCTGCCCCCATGGTTAAGGCTTCAAAGACCAGCTCTGGAGAATCAAAAACTGTTAAAATAATGATATGTGTATTGGGCAAAGCCTTTTTAATAATCGGCAGCGCCTGAAGACCATTGGTACCTGGCATTTCGATATCCAGCAGGATTACATCTGGTGCATCGATTTCCAATTGTTTCCGTGCCAAGTCAAACGATGAAAATACATTGACGACCGAAAAATCATCAACTTCAGACAGGAGCGTCTGGTAGCCCATGCTGATGATTTCATCGTCCTCAATTATAACTATTCTCAATGGCGTTTTCATAAGGCATTTTTATTTAGATGCAGGTTTGATCAATTTGTAACAGCTATTTTGGTAGAAACTATCGATGTAGTGCCTTTTCCTATTGTAGAATTGATTTTAAAAGTAGATTTAATCCGTTTACAACGGTTCTGGATGTTATTAAGGCCAAGGCCACGCTCGGCAGTTGTCATGTCAAAACCTATACCGTTATCTATGGTAAGGATATCTATGGTATGCTGTGGCGTTTCCATGATCAATACCAATACCTCAGTTGCTTTTGCATGTTTCAACACATTGTTTAGGACCTCCTTAAAAATCAATGTAAAATTCCGGTTGAACTCCATAGACAACTGTACGGTCTGAAATTCCGGTAAGATGCCTTCCATTTCAAATTTAATGCCTGTATTTTGAAAAAGATCGATCCCAAAGTTTTTGATGTGCGCCAAAATCTCGAACAGGTTATCACTCTTTGGATTTAGCGCCCAAAGGATATCCTTCGTACCGTTATATAGCAGACCTGCATTTTCCTGGATCAGGCGGACAAGTTCGCGCTGCTCGGTCTGCTCCTGATTTAATTTTTTGCTCAGGATTTCAGAAAGTACATTGATCCTGGTCAGCTTATTGCCAATGTCGTCATGAAAGTCTTCGGCGGTCTGCTTTCTGATTTTGTTCTGTTCGGTATGCTTGATCTTTTCAAGAGCTATTTTCTTGCTTTCCTTAGATTTAAATACGAGGTAAAATATTAACCAGATCAAGAACAGCACCAGCACAATGGCCAGTACCCTAAACCATATGGTTTCATAAAATGGCGGAATGATGGTGAAATGGAAATAGCTTACGTTCGAGCGCTGTCCATTCGCTATCGCATAAACCGAAAATGTATATTTCCCAGGCCTGAGCGAATAATACTCTACCTGTGTATTCTTTATGCTTTTTCCATATTCAACATCTAGGCCGGTGAGTTTATAGCGATAGCTCACACTTTGTGGATTGCTCAAAAATACTGCTTTATAATTGATGGAAATGTTGTTCTGGTTATGGCTCAGTTCAAAATTGGAGTTTTGATCTTCGGGCTGTGCGATCGTCAAATCCTCATCGTGGTCTGTTTTATGATAGATGTTGACTTTATTGATATGGATCAGCAGGTTTTTATGCGTTTCTTCGACCACATTTGTACGGCACAACAGCAATCCATTAATTGTTCCAACAAGTATATTGTTATCGTAGTTTAAGATCGCGTTTTGGTTGCATTCGATAATCGGCGAATTTATTTTGAGCACTTGGTAGGCTCTGATCTGCCCACTATAAGTAAAAGTATTGATCCCACGCCCAGTGCCCACCCACAGGTTCCCTTTGTCATCGAATGTTAGGCCATACACATCATTTGAATTGAGTCCGTCGACTATGGTATATTTTTTTACGGCCCTGGTTTTAAGGTCCCAAGTTACCATCCCATCGCCTAGGGTACCAATAATCAATTGGTCATTTCTTTTTACAATGCTTAACACATAGGCCCCATTCAAGGCTTCAATTACAAATTTTCTGTCCAAGCGCCCATCTTTTATAAGGAACAGCCCTGCAGAAGTACCTACCAGCAAACGATCTTTACTCAACGGGTATAAGCAGGAAGCGTAACCCGGGAAGCCCTGTATTTCCTGTTTTTTACGGTCTTTGATATGAATCAGGGACAAAGGTGTCGCTAGCCAGACATCTTTGTCATGGCCTTCTACCATGGAATTGTAGTTGAACTTATCAGTTTTATAGACTAGTTTAAAGTTTTTTCCATCGATTTTCCAAATCCCGCTGTCGTGTACCGAAAACCAGATATCGTGGTGTGTATCAGCGTAAACGAAATAGATATTCTTGTTGGTAAAAGCAGGATTCCTCAAAATTTCTACCTGTTTTCCGTCATATTTAAATAAACCCTTAGTAAATGTTCCTACATAGAGATTTTTATACTGATCGGAGGCGATGCCGCTAACGTTATAGGCCAAGTTGAGGTTTCTGAACTTATTGTACCTCACAAATGCATCGCCTTCATATTTGAAAATGCCACTCGTAAAGCTTGAAATCCAGATCGTATTTTCGGCATCCTTAAAAATCTGATGCACGGCATTGTCAGAAAGGCCGTTAGACCCATTGAAATATAAAATTTCATCCTTTTTTACCTGGACAGCTCCATTTTCCAGACCAATCCAGATATTTCCTTGTCCATCTTGTTCAATGGCATGATATTTTGTATTTTTCTTTCGAAAGAAAGTCTTGAAAGTTTTCCCATCATAACTGAAAACTCCGTTATTAACTGTGGCAACATACATTTTCCTATTGTCGAACCTGTCAAAAAGGATCTTAAAGATGTAACTTTCAACCAAGGGTTTTGGAAATGAAATGGTAAAAATCCATCCGTTTTCTGTTTGTTTATAAATGCCCTTCTCTGGTGCCACAAGATAAAGCTTTCCATCACGGCCAATGCTGATATGGGTGATATACTGGCCATCAACATCCACAAAGCTTAGCTTTTCATTAACGAGTTTAAATAATTTTTTTCCGGTAATGCCCCAAATCACACCCTGGCGATCTTTTCGTAATGAAAAAATAGCGTATCGATCTAAGATGGTCCTCACTTTTCCATTCTTGATGATGTTGATACCACCATCCGACCCAACGATGATCTGCCCATTTTTATCCTGTACAATGCTATTGATGGTATTGGAAACCAGTCCATCAGCTTTGCTGTAGGGCGTAAATTCTTTGCCATCGTAATTGCAAAGACCGCCATAAGTGCCTAACCACAGCGTGCGGTCGTTGGCCTGATAAATTGCAAGGACCTGCGATTGGATCAGGCCCTCCCTGAGGTTAAAATTGGAGAAATTGTAGCTTTGTGCCGCTAATCTTAAACTGCAAAGAAATATGGATAGGAATAGGATGTTTTTTTTTGATCCAAGAAAGATTCTATGCTGCATGTTACTACAAATTAAGCTTAAAACCCAATATTTGGCTTCCCCCTTTTTGGGGGATATTTATTTTAAGGGCCAATTGGGTATATCTTGCTAAGTTAGCCTATTGCTCAAAAAATGATGGGCTCTTCATCGATAAAAGTTAGAAATTGTGGCGACAACAGAATTCATTGCTATCTTAGCTGTTCTTGCAACCAAGATGGCGTATGGACAAAAAAGATGAACACCTTAACCTGCTCTTGATAAAACTTGAAAATCTACTCACTAGGCAACAAAATTTCGAAGCAGAAATCAAAGCCCTGAAAGAGGAAGTGGCCAGGTTACGTAGTGGCGATGAAAGTATACTGCCCCAACAAGAAAAACCTTTGGTTCGTGCATCATATCCCCATCCACAGCAACAATATCCACCAATACCTTTTCCAAACAAACCTCAAAAAAGCTTTACCCAACAGTTTAATCGTGCCAATATTGGCAAATCTGACTTTGAAAAGTTTATTGGCGAAAACCTGATCAGCAAGCTTGGCATCCTTATTTTGATTATTGGGGTAGGCATTGGCGCAAAATTGGCGATTGACCAAGGATGGATTACGCCTTTGACCCGCATTGTTTTGGGCTATGCGGTCGGTGCTGGACTGATGATCTTCGCGCTTAAACTAAAAAGCAAATATGAAAGCTATAGCGCCGTATTATTGAGCGGTGCAATGTCAATCTTGTATTTCATTACCTATGCGGCATATGCCTATTACCAGCTCATCGCGCAAGGCCCAAGCTTTATCCTGATGCTTGTGTTTACGGCATTTGCCGTTTTCGCGGCCATTAGGTACAACAGGCAGGTTATCGCCCATATTGGGCTTGTAGGCGCTTATGCAGTTCCTTTTTTATTGAGCAATGACACCGGAAATGTGGCCATCCTTTTTTCGTACATCGCCATCATCAATGCTGGAATTTTAGCATTGGGATTTATCAAATATTGGAAGTGGCTTTTTTTCAATTCTTTCGTCATTACCTGGCTGATTTTTTTCGGCTGGAATATTGGTGTCAGCGACCAGTTGGGATCTGTTAAAATTTCTTTGTTATTTGCTACACTCTATTTCTGTCTCTTTTATGCAACAAACCTGGCCTACAAAGTTGGCAAAAAGGAAGCTTTTGGAACATTGGACGTGGTACTACTGCTGGCAAACAGTTTTATATTCTTTGGCGTAGGCTATTTTAACCTCAATCTATCCGCCTCTGGCAAAGAATTGCTGGGCCTCTTCACTTTGGGCAATGCGATTGTCCATTTTCTGGTCTGTTTGTTGGTGGCCAAACGTAAACTTGCCGATAAAAACCTATTCTATTTTATCCTGGCCTTGATGATTACGTTTGTGACCATTGCCGTTCCGGTACAACTGAGCGGAAATTGGGTAAGCATATTCTGGGCAATCGAGGCAGCTATCCTTTATTATTTTGGCAGGGCTAAGCACATTGAAATATATGAAAAGCTTTCTTTGCCCTTGATCATATTGGCTTTTGGAAGCTTAGTCCAAGATTGGGCAGAACAGTCGTTTAATTATGGCTTTTGGAGCGATTTGGATTCCAAGAAGGCGATCACACCCTTTCTGAACGTCGGATTTCTTACTTCTATCTTATGTATTGGGGCTTTTGCGTTCATGCTCAAAGTGAATAAAAATGCAGCGAAGAAAGAAGGTACCGTTAGAAAATCAATGGTGATCAATCTCCTTTCCTATTGTATACCTAGCTTTTTGATCTTTATCACCTACTGGACATTCCGACAAGAAATTTCATTGGTGTTCATTAAGCTATATCAAGAATCGAGGACCAAGATCGGGACTGGAAAATTCGATTTTATTTACAATGAAAATTATCGAAATCTATATACTGCCGTTGCCTATAGCTATACCTTATTGTTTGCAGCCATCCTTACGGCCATTAACCTTAAGATTGTTAAAAGTAGGACTTTGGCGATCGCAAACGTGGTAATCAACTTGTTGGTTATTTTGACTTTTTTAACACACGGTTTACTCATCTTGAGCGAACTTCGTGATGCTTATCTATTAGGCGACAAAAATTATGATTTTGGCAGTTTAAACATATACATTAGGTATATTTCCTTTGCCTTTTTTGCCCTGCTCATCAATGTATGCGATCAATTGAGCAAATCACCTATGTTCAAAGCAAAATTTAAGACCGCATTTGATTACCTATTATACATTTCGATAGTGTGGGTGTTGAGCAGCGAACTGTTGAATATATTGGAGTTGAATGGATTAAAATCGGGGTATAAGTTGGGCCTGAGTATCCTTTGGGGTGCATATGCACTGCTCATGATCAGTTTGGGGCTATGGAAAAAGAAAAAATACCTGCGTATTGGAGCCATTGCCCTCTTTGCCCTTACCTTGCTCAAGTTGTTCCTTTATGACCTCACTGCGCTGGATACACTGGCAAAAACCGTGGTGTTCGTATCCCTCGGCGTGCTCCTGCTGATCATTTCGTTTTTATATAACAAATACAAAGACCTGATTACCGACCATGAAGAACGGCCTTAAATTGATCTTATTTTTGGTGGTATGGGCAGCTTATGCCCATGCGCAGATCGATTCCTATCGGTACAGGGCCCCTTTGGAACAAATAAGTGGCACCTGGCACAGTTTGCACATCCCGTCTCTTGTGTACGAAAAAAGCCAAAATGGATTGGCTGATCTGAGGATCTACGGCATCAAGGGAAAAGATACGATTGAAGTGCCCTATATTTTGGAGAAAAATGCAGACCAGCTCATTGAAAGAGAAATCGACTTTCAGATCATCAATCAAAGCAGCAAGGACAAGCAATTTTATTATACATTTAAATCTGCTGGAAAAGATATTATCAATCAGATCAAACTGGCTTTTGAACAGACTAATTTTGATTGGGAAGTAAACCTAGATGGTAGCGACAATAATCAGGAATGGTTTTCCCTGCTTAAAAGCTATCGAATTCTTTCAATCAGGAACAAGCGTACATCCTATCATTTTACAGACCTTAATTTTCCTGATTCCAAATATGCCTATTATCGGATTTCGATTAGCGCCAACGAGCAGCCAAAACTCCGTGCAGCCAAGATCGTAAGGATGGAAAGATTGCCAGGAATGGAGAACAACATTCATTATAGCGATTATCGATTAACCAATGATCAAAAGCTCAAGGAAACTGTGATGTTGATCAATTTACCTGCAATTGCGCCAGTTTCCTATCTGCGTTTAAACATTGACACCAAGCTTGATTTTTATCGGCCCATCAAAATTGAATGCGCTACGGATAGCATCATGACCGAAAAAGGCATCAACTATTTATATACCAAATTATTTGAAGGTAGCCTCAGCATCCTGGAAAGGCCTGAATTTAGATTCAATGCCCAATTGGCCAAGCATCTAAGAATAACCATTCAAAACGACGACAATCGACCACTAAACATCAAATCTTTTGATGTTAAAGGCCCAGTTTTTGAGTTAATTGCCCGCTTTGAACATTTAGACTACCAATATTCGCTCTACTTTGGAAATAAAGAAGCAACGGCCCCTGTTTACGATCTTAAAATTTTTGAAAGCAAAATCCCCCTCAGCATAAACAGCCTAAAAATTGGAAAGGCGACTGCTAATCCAACTTATCAAACAACGGTAACCAAGCCTTTATTTGAACGGAAAGCCTGGTTATGGGCCATTATGGGCATAATCATTTCTTTATTGGGCTTTTTTGCCTACAAAATGTTGAGGGAAAAATAAACAGTCATGCACCTAAAAAAAATATTTGCCATTTCAGGTAGCACCCGCACCAAATCCTCCAACCTTAACCTGATCAAGGCGATTTCCAATTCGTTTAGCGATCAATTTAGCTTTACGATTTATGAAAATCTGGTAAAATTGCCGCATTTTAATCCTGACGAAGAACCTACTGCCTCAGTTCATGACTTTATCACGCAGATTTTCGAGGCTGATGGTGTATTGATCTGTACTCCAGAATATGCCCATGGTGTACCGGGATCTTTAAAAAACGCGATTGATTGGACAGTTGGTAGTGGAGCATTTTCGCAAAAGCCAACTCTGCTCATCACAGCTTCGACCGATGGGCATTTTGGTCATCAGGCCCTGCTGGAAACCCTGCGGGTAATTGAAGCCAAAGATATCGATTCCCTTAACCTGCTTATACAGTTTATCAGGACCAAGGTAAACGCTGATGGAGAAATTACAGACAAGGAGACTGCTGCAGAAATAGCTGGCTTAATGGAGAGATTTGGTCAGGCTATTATTAGCTGAGTTATCAAAATTTATCGTCAATTAAATTTCGTAGTTACTTTTCAACATACCAATTTTCAAAGCTGATTATTGATGATATTGAAATATGAAAAGATTAACGACCCTCACGTTGATCATCCCACTCCTATTTTGTACATCTTGGGGCTTTTTTGCTCATCGCCGAATTAATCAGCTGGCCATTTTTACCTTGCCCCCGCCAATGATCGGTTTTTACAAGTTAGGCCATAACTATCTGGTCGAACATGCAGTCGATCCCGATAAGCGGAGGTACATTGATACCCTGGAAGCACCACGCCATTACTTAGATGTCGAAAATTATGAAACTGACATAGACAGCATTCCCCAAAGCTACAATGAGGCATTGGCCAAATATGGCCTCAAAAAGCTCAATGAAAACGGAATAGTGCCATGGCAAATCCAGCGCACCTACTTTAGGCTGATCACTGCCTTTAAAACCCACGATTCCCTTAAAATCTTAAAATATTCAGCAGAACTGGGCCATTATGTCGGCGATGCCCATGTACCGTTGCACACCACCAATAACCACAATGGCCAGCTTACCAATCAGGTCGGCATACATGCATTTTGGGAGAGTAGGTTACCGGAGCTCTTTTCAGGCGAATACGACCTTGTTGTCGGTCAAGCCCATTATATCGAAAACCCGCTGAAAAAAGCCTGGGAAATCGTGAAGCATGCCCATGGTCTGTTGGATACCGTGCTTGATTTTGAGGCCAAGCTGAACCAGCGATTTCGTTCTGACCAGAAATATGCCTTTAGTATAAAGGGAAACATCATCACGAAGCAATACTCGATTGCCTATTCAAGGGCTTATCAGGAGGCGATGAATGGCATGGTTGAAAAGCAGATGCGCCATGCCATATTGACCATTGGCTCATTTTGGTATTCTGCATGGATAGATGCTGGCCAGCCTGTGCTGAAAAACCTCATTCAGATGCCATTGGACGATGAAGAAAAGAAAGCGACAACTTTGATGGAGAAGAAATATCACCAGGGGAAAATTATAGGGAGGGAAAACTAATCTTCCTTTTTAACCGTGGGCTCTTGTACCATATTTTTTGGCCGAAATCTGCTCATGACCGCAGCATATATTGCCGGAATAAAGGTAACAACCGCAATCAGGACAATAACCAGGTCAAAGTTTTCCTTGAACCACGGAATTTGTCCCAATAGATAACCAGCAAAGAGGAGACTAAAAATCCAGCTTACACCACCAATGACATTGTAGGTGGTGTATCTTCCGAAAGGCATTTTGGCGATACCTGCAACAAATGGTGCAATGGTCCTGAAAATTGGCAAAAAGCGGCTAAAAATAATGGCTTTGCCGCCATGTTTTTCGAAGAACTCATGCGATTGATGGTAGTACTTCAATTTTAGGATCTTATTTTCTTCCTTAAATACGCCGGCACCAAGCACGCTGCCCAATTTGTAGTTTAAAGTATTCCCCAAAATTGCAGCAGCAGTGAGGATCAGGAACATTAACCAAACATTTAAGTCGGTTTTATCGCCTGCAATGAGTGCTCCCGTAGCGAATAATAGCGAATCTCCGGGTAAAAAAGGAGTCACTACAAATCCTGTTTCAGCAAAAATGATGAGAAACAAGATGAGATAGGTAAGCGTATGGTATTCGTTAACAATCGCAGCAAGGTGCTGATCGATGTGCAGAATAAAATCAATGAGCTGTTCGATGAATTCCAAAGGTATCGTTTTAGTCGTACTGCGTTAAGCGTTATGCGCTCAGCGCATGGTGCTGTTCTAATAGCTGTTGTTGAGCATTACTGGCATGACCAACATGAGCACATCTTCATTTTCATCGTTTGTTTGTGGGATCAAAAGACCGGCACGATTTGGCGTGGACAGCTCTAGTGTCACTTCTTCACCGCTCAGGTTATTGAGCATTTCGATGAGGAAACGTGCATTGAAACCAATTTCCAAATCCTCGCCTTCATATTGGCAACTTAGGCGTTCGTGCGCTTCATTGGCAAAATCAAGGTCTTCTGATGAAATATTGAGTTCGCTGCCGTTAATTTTTAAACGTACCTGATGTGTAGTCTTATTGGCGAAAATAACCACACGACGCAGGGTGTTCAGGAACAATGCACGGTCAATGACTAATTTATTCGGATTGTTCGCCGGAATTACAGCTTCGTAATCAGGATAGCGCTCATCGATCAAGCGGCATACCAGGTTAATATTTTCGAATTTGAAAAATGCACTGGTTGCATTATAATCAACAGCAACATTGACGTCAGTGCTTGGCAGTGCCGCTTTCAGCAAAGTCAGCGCTTTTTTTGGCAAGATAAACGAGGATGCTTTGTCGGCCTTGCTATCAGTTCTGCGGTAACGTACGAGTTTGTGCGCATCTGTAGCCACAAAAGTGATGTGCTGAGGAGAAAGCTGACAGTAAACACCTGTCATTGCAGGTCTGAGCTCATCATTGCTAACGGCAAAAATTGTTTTGGTGATGGCCTCAGTGAGCACAGAAGCAGGTAAATTTACGGATGATGCATTTTCGACAACTGGGATTTTAGGAAAATCGTCACCATTCTCACCGCTTAATTTATATTTTCCATCGCCGGCACTAATTTCAATAGAGAAGGTATTGTCGTCAATATGAAATGAAATGGGCTGATCTGGTAAAGTTTTTAAAGTATCCAGCAATATTCTTGAGGGAACCGCAACTTTTCCTTCTTCCTTTGATTCAACAGGCAGGGCAGTGGTCATGCTGGTCTGTAAATCTGTAGCCGAAATGGTCAGGTTTCCTTCTTTAATCTCAAATAAAAAATTTTCTAATATAGGCAAAACAGTACTGCTGCTTGAGGCACCATTTACTGTTTGTAGGTGTTTTAATAACGTTGAAGTGGATACTATAAATCTCATAGTTTATTTTGTCGTTTCTCAAAAATATGAAAATTACTTTGCATACTTATGTTTACGGTAATAATGTTGAAAAATTGCAAAACATATTAACAACAGCAGGGGAAGCGCTGCATTGATCAGCTGCCATTTTGTTTTTTCGGTACGCAGCTTGGCCCGATCCAATAACCTGATCTTGATTTCCTTATTTCGCAGTGAAATCAGGTTGTTGTCGTCCGTAAAATAATCAGCAATATTCAGCAATAGTGCCTTGTTTCCAAAATTTTGTTGTGTATAGCGATCATAACCTAGCGGGAAAGGCACGCCATCGGTTAAATTTACCTGATTGTTGAATACATCACCATCGCCAATGACAATCATTTTGGTGGGTTTGCTCTGCGCTGGAGGGTCAAAGTTTTCTATAATCCCTTCTGGCACAGGCCGATTTAAAAAGACCGATTTGAAATTTCCTTCCAACAGTACTCCTGCACTTTTAGGGCGGCTTGCATATTCTTCTGGTTTGGGCTGCTCGGCAAGCAATTGTAGGGATAACATCCGAGGGGTCTCGAAAACTTTGTTGTAAGTCGAAGTCTGAAGAATGATGGTCTTTCGTACATGTGGCACACCAATAGTATCTACCGTACTGGCAAACTGGCTTCGGATCCCATCGATGTTCCTGACCACATTACTGGAGGTATCGGGCATAAAAATGGGATAATAAATCCATGGCGCAACATCTATCTGTCCCTGCTGTCCAGGTGCGCCTGTCGCAAAAGGGATCATTGCACAATTGACATCGGTAATCAAATTGTAATTGATCCGCGCACCATACTCGAAGAGCATGTCGTCAATGTTCAATTGCTTATTTAAAGCTGGCAGCTGAGGCCGATGCTGTAGACTATCCAATTCGGCCTGGACCTGATCTATGGCCCATACTACCCGACCTCCTTTCATTACAAAATAGTTGATCTTATATTTTTCGACTTCAGAAAGTGCCGTTTGCGGTTTCGCTACGATCAATACTTTTAAACTATCCAAGCCTTCTTTGGTCACCAACTTCAAATCAAGCCTACCCACTTCATACAGTTCACGGAGCGAAGTAATGGCATCATAAAGATAAAAATTAGAAGGCTCGCCATGCCCTTCGGTAAAGCCTATCCTCGGATTTTTCTTGGTAATTAAACGCTTTATCGCCAACGTAAAAATATATTCAAGGTTTTGGATAGACCCTGTAATATTTTCTTCATAATCGCTGGCAGCGCCACCAGTTTTTTGCAGCAGATTAATCGGGATCTGAAAGCCATCACTGGCTACCATAGCCATCGGAAAAATCAACTTTTGCGTAATTCCAGCATCATTTTTAATGTTTACGGCAATGGGCCTAACTCCGATCTCGGCATAACGATTGATTACCGTATCCTGTTCATTGGCAGGAACATCTTTCAAGGGATCCTCAAAAACAATTTTAATGTTTGCACCCGAATAAGCCTTATAATCGTTGAGCAGATCGATGGTGGCATTTTGTAAACGTTTAAACGCGGATGGCAGTTCTCCTGACAAAAAAATGGTGATCACCACATCATTTTTCATGCGGTTGAGGTTATCTTTTGTTTTTTGTGTTAAGGTGTAACGCTTTTCTTTCGTGAAATCGAAGCGTGTATAAAATTGTTGCCCGACCAGATTCAGCAAGATGATCAGGACGATGAAAACGGATCTTTTCCACCATTTGGATCCTGTAACCGCATTAGAACGTGCATCTGAGCCAAAACCTTGACCTTTCAATTTCTTCATTACCATTTCCGACCTCCAATCGTAATTTGTGTCAGTCCCAGAAAAACGAGCACAAACGTTATAAAATAGATCAGGTCGCGGGTATCAAGAACTCCCCGGCTGATGGATTGATAGTGCGCATTGATGCCCAGGTTGAGCAATATGGTTTCGAAATATTGGTATTCGAACAATTTGCTGAGCGATTCGAAGCCACTAAAGGCAAAGAAACAGATGAAAACAGCAATGGCAAAGGCAATCACCTGGTTTTTGGTTAAGGACGAAGCAAAAATACCAATCGCTACAAAAGCATTGCCCAACAAGAAAAGCCCTATATACGATCCGATAACCGCCCCTGTATCGACATTCCCCTTCGGCAGGCCCAATTGGTAGATGCTATAATAATAAACAAGTGTGGGCACCAAGGCAAAAAGCAAGAGTACTATGCAGGCGGCATATTTTGCCAAGATAATCTGTAAGGGCGTTAGCGGCTTGGTTGCCAGCAATACGTAAGTCCCCTCCCTCCTTTCCTCAGCAAAAGAGCGCATGGTAATGGCCGGAATTAAGAAAATAAACAGGAACGGCACCAAACTGAAAAAACCATTGAGCTCCGCATATCCATAATCAAGGATGGATGTATCTGGGAAAAACCACAGCAACAACGCACAGGCCAATAAAAAAATACCTATGGTAATGTAGCCCATTAATGAATTTAAAAAGCTGAAAAGTTCTCTTTTAAAAACCGCGTACATGCAAGTAGATTAGCGCATCGAAGTTAGGGAAAAAAGTCGATAGACCATAGCTGACAGGTGATAGTTGGTAGCTAATAGTTGGTAGTTGATAGTTTGGTAGTTGATGGATAACAGCTGATAGCCAATGGACGATCAAGTATGTTGATGCAGGATGACCAATTGACCATCAGCTATCAGCTATCAGCTATTTATTAAAAATTAAATCCTAATCCAACAGAGAACACCCTATTTTTGAACTTGAGGTTGTATTCTTGTTCATGCAGGACACTACTGATGCCCAATCCATAGTTCAGGTGCAGGTTTAGGCCATTGTCCAACTGATAGCCGGCCATAAAGTTAAATCCAAAGTCACCTCTTTTCAGATTATCTTCATCGCTTCCAAAAGTAATGTCTTCTTTTTCATTTCCCGCTTTTGTAGTTCCATTAATGGCAAAAGCATAATAAGGACCGGCGCCAAAAAATACTTTTCCCGACTGGCCTGTCTTAAAATTTGCCAATAGGTTTACAGGGATTTCCAGGTACATCAGGTTGATCGTGCCCTCATCTTCAGCAATGGCATCATCTTCAAATTCAAATCCTGAACTTGAAACCTTTGTTCCCTTATTGACCAAAGAAAGGCCTGGTTGTACAGAGAATACCTTTGAGAAAGCCACATCAGCAATGCCGCCGACATAGAACGACGTCTTCGAATCAAAACTGTACGAAGCACCTAATGCAGAAATGGTCATGTGGGGCAAAGTTAATCCCGCCTTTACGCCAAACTTAACAGGTTGTTGGGCAGCTACGTGCATACTGAATGCCGTGGCCAAAGCAAGTAAAAATAATTTTTTCATGTTGTGTGTGTTTTTCCGCAAGATAAAATTAAATCGTCAACCATAAAAAAAGTCCCAACAATTTGCTGGGACTTTTTGATGATCTTTAATCAGCCATCAATGTAATTGGCTTATAGGCCGAATGAAAATGCTGCACGTAGACCGATAAAGCCTGAAGAAGCACCATTTCTTGACCAGTTTTCATAACGTACACCGAAATCTAAGTTAGATTTATCAGCTACGGCGAATGAAGCACCCAAGGTTGGCCCAAAGGCGAATGCTGTACCACCTCCATTTTCAGTGCTGATTGCTGCACCTAGTTCTGCTGCACCATAAAAGTTTTTAGCGAAATAATATTTGGCACCACCTTTTAATGGAACGAAACCATAGCTCGTCTTAAATCCAGCTGCCTTAAGGATGTCTTTAGAGTCGCCAGTGATCATGTCGGCAATGTAACCGGCAGATAGAGTCAAGTTAAAAGATTTTGCAATCGGCTGCTCAAATTGCAATGAACCACCGAACAAAAGCTCATCAGAACCTTCAGTTGGAATACCAAATTCGGCACCTACGCTTAATTTTCTTACCGCACCTTCAGTTTGTGCTGAAGCTGCAAAAGCTAGACCTGCAATAAGGGCGAATGACAATACTAATTTTTTCATTTCAATGTGTTTTTTTGTGTTATTAATTTATTAATTGCTCCATAAGACGCAATAATGCTGCCATCGTTACAACTTAATCGAATAAAAAATGTTAAAATAGCAATTCACCTAAGCAATTAGTTGAACTTCAATTGGTTAATTTTCTGAATATTTCTTCTAAAGTATGTCCCTGATATTCGGATTTGAGGTCGGAAATGGCAGCATTGGCTACAATTTTCCCTTTATTGATGATGATCACCTGATCGCACAAGGCCTCTACTTCCTGCATGATGTGCGTAGACAGGATTACGGTCCTATCACGTCCCAATTGCTTGATCAATGTGCGGATATCACCAAGTTGATTGGGATCTAGTCCCGATGTGGGTTCATCCAAGATGAGCACTTGCGGTTGGTGAATAATAGCCTGTGCCAGTCCTACGCGTTGCTTATAGCCTTTTGACAGCATATTGATCTTCTTGTGCTGTTCAATAGTTAGGCCTACCAACTGGATAACTTCCGCTACTCGTTGCTTAAGGTTTGGCAATTGATAGGTTTCGCCAACAAACATCAAGAATTCGCGGATATACATGTCTGTGTACAGCGGGGTATTTTCTGGAAGGTATCCAATCTGCCTTTTGATTTCCAGGTTATCGCCCAAAATGCTTTTGCCACAGATCAGCGCCTCGCCACTTGTAGGAGCCAAATATCCTGTCAACATTTTCATGGTAGTAGATTTCCCTGCACCATTCGGACCCAAAAAACCTAAAATCTGACCTGGCTTGGCTTCAAAACTGATCTGGTCGACCGCTTTCTGCGCGCCATACTGCTTTGTTAACTGATTAACCTGAATGCTCATGCCATCAAAAATAGAAAAAATACTGGTTGGTTGGTTTGTTGCTTGGTTGTTTGGTTGTTTGGTTGTTTTGTTGATTAGGTGGTAGGAGAACACTTGCTTTAAGCTTTTGGCTTTGAGCTTTAAACTTTGAACTTTTTGCTTTCGACTTGATGCTTTTACTTTCACCTTATGCCTTATTTATTATCTTTGCGCTACTATGGCAAAGACGAACGACGAACAGTTTAAGAATGTAATCTCCCATGCAAAGGAATATGGATTTGTATTTCAGAGCAGTGAAATTTATGATGGTTTAAGTGCAGTTTACGACTACGGGCAACTGGGTTCGGAGCTCAAGAACAACATCAAGACTTATTGGTGGAAGGCCATGGTACAGCTGCACGAAAATATTGTGGGCATTGATGCGGCGATATTTATGCATCCCAAGGTTTGGAAAGCCAGCGGGCATGTGGATGGGTTTAACGATCCGATGATCGATAACAAGGATTCGAAAAAGAGATACCGTGCCGACCAGCTTTTGGAAGATAAGATTGCACGCTATGAAAAAGATGGAAAAACCGACAAAGCTGCAAAACTACAGGCAGATATGGATGCTGCGCTCACTGCAGAAGATCTTCCTCGCCTAAAAACATTGATCGAAGAACATGAAATTGCCTGCCCGGTCAGCGGCACAAGAAACTGGACCGAAGTGCGCCAGTTCAACCTGATGTTCAGCACCCAATTTGGTGCCATGGCAGAGGGAAGCGATGAAGTCTATCTTCGTCCGGAAACCGCCCAGGGCATTTTTGTCAATTTCCTTAACGTACAGAAATCAGGGCGCATGAAAATCCCTTTTGGGATTGCCCAGATCGGAAAAGCCTTTAGAAATGAAGTCATTGCACGTCAGTTCATCATGCGTATGCGCGAGTTCGAACAAATGGAAATGCAGTTTTTTGTACGCCCAGGAGAAGACCAGAAATGGTTTGCCTATTGGAAAGAGGCGCGCTTGAAATGGCACCAGGCCTTGGGTACTACGCCAGAAAAATATCGCTTTCACGACCACGTAAAATTGGCCCATTATGCCAATGCGGCAACAGATATCGAATTTGAATTTCCGTTTGGATTTAAGGAAGTAGAAGGCATCCATAGCAGAACTGATTTTGACCTGAGCCAGCATCAGGAGTATTCCGGTAAAAAAATGCAATACTTTGACAATGACCTGAACGAAGACGGCAAACCTTACGGCAATTATATTCCTTATGTAATCGAGACGTCAATTGGCCTCGACCGCATGTTTTTGCTCACGTTGATCAATGCCCTGGAAGAAGAAGACCTGAGCACACCTGAGAAAACCGATAGCCGGACCTTGTTGCGCCTCCACCCGGCATTGGCACCAATCAAAGTAGCCATTTTCCCATTGACGAAAAAAGACGGCCTTCCAGAAAAAGCGAGGGAGATTATGGACCAATTAAAATTTGATTTCAACTGTGTGTACGAAGAAAAAGATGCAATCGGCAAACGCTATCGCCGAATGGATGCCATTGGTACGCCTTTCTGCCTAACGGTAGACCACCAGACCCTGGAAGATGAAACCGTAACCATCCGCCATCGCGATACCATGGAGCAACAACGGATCGAAATCAAAGAACTGCATACCATTATTGAGAGCAAAGTAAGTTGGAGAAATTTGCTATCTTAATCCAATGAAAAATTTACGCTCCATCTTTTTCATCCTTATGCTATTGGGCATAGACATCAGCTCTTGTCAAAAACCCATAGATTTCGTACACGGCTCAGGCCCAGGCAATGGCAGTAGTGGAAGCACTGCAAAAACGGGTGTTAGCTTTATCAAAGCCAAAATAAATGGAACGCTCTTAGAATGTTCAGGCACAAGTGGCGCATTGGCGGTCATCATGCAGAATACTGCCAATGGAACTGTCATGCAAATCTCAGGGTTCAAAGGAAACCAAGGATTTACACTCCTGCTGAACAACTATAAGGGTGCGGGTACATTTGATCTTGGAAACTTAGACATAGGGGCATACATCAGTGATTTTACCAGTTTAGATGGGGTCTACAATTCCACTTCGGGCAAGGTAGTCATCTCTTATGCCGATGATAAAACCGTTCGTGGCACATTTACGTTCGTTGGTGAAAATGTTCCTGGTCAACAAAAAACAATTACCGAAGGATCTTTTGACATCGCCATCTCAGCGAAAATCTAATTTATTGCTTTGGCTTGCTTATAGCAGCAATCACTTCATTTGGCGTCCTTGCTACATAAGCCTGTGTGCCATTCACGATAATTGGCCTTTGGATCAGGATGGGAAAGTTGTGCATTGCTTCGATCCATTGCTCATCGCTCAGGTCTTTATCTACAAATTTCTCTTGATAGATCGCCTCGTTTGTTCGGATGATGTCCTTCGGTCGACAATTGAGTTTTTTAACAATTTCCTTCAATTCAGCAATGCTAGGTCTATCTTTCAGGTATTCAACGACCTGAAAAGCTAACCCTTCATTATTTAGGACATCGAGGGCACTACAGCTTTTACTGCAATTTTCATTGTGGTAGACAATTACGCTAGTTTTTTCCATACCAATTATGCTGGTCGATCCTGGTAATCTGCGGTTTCCCGATTTCGGTAAGGATCCTTCTTGCACCCACCAAGGTCTTGCTCTGGTTCCCATCATAATTGGCTGCCGATGGGACCAAACTATTGATACGAACCATACCTGCACTCTGTATAAATTCGCCATTGTCCATATAAATTGCCGTATGGGACACCCTTCCACCGTTAATTCCCCTACGTTTTGCGGCTGAGAAAAATAACAAATCACCTGCTTTTAGATTTTTAAGGCACTTTTCTACGCTGATCGTATCATTTTCCAACACATCAACAGCATCACCCACCAAAGCCTGCTGTGAGGCATCGCGCGGAATGACTATGCCATTCAGAAAATATGCAGTTTTGGTAAAACCACTGCAGTCGACGCCTTTAATTGATGTTCCACCCCATAAATATGGAACACCCAACAAGGTCTGTGCAGTTGACAAAATAGCATCAGCTGATGGATTGGGACGTTTGATCCAATTACTGTAAAAAGTAGCTTGCGATTTGGGAATATATGCGGTGCGCCCATCTGGGTACGCCACCTTGAAAAAAGTTTTTTCTTCACCCAACACCTGCAGGATATTGCCGCTCACCAGATCAGAAACGCGTTGCGAATGTTCATCGGCCATGCTAAAACTATGACCATACTCGCCAATAAAAACGACTTTTTTACTGGCCTGCCATTGCTCAAACTGCTGCGCATCCATTGTTTTGACCGCGCCGCCATCGGTCCAGGCCAAATAGCCATCAGGTGTCCTGACCAGATAATATCCACCTTGTTTTTTGATCACCTGCACAGGAGTACCCAATAACATTTGGGTCATCAGCTCTGCCTGGTTTTGCGGGTTGGCCCGATTGTTACAAACGGATAGATTGGCTACCCCATAAGTTTGCCCATTCAGCGCTGCTGATGGTAACAGCGTAGACACGAATTTAACCGCATCAGCATGGGGGCGGTTTTTTTCAAATTCGTCCAATGCCTCTTTAGAAGTACTTTCCAGTTTCACGGAATCGCCTTTGATCTGCATGTTGAAATAGATGGCGCGCTTATCTTGGGCCATCTTCTTTTGTATGGCCAAAAATTGCGAACGATAGGCTGCAGTATCATTTTGCGCGAAGGCGAGGGTGGCAATCGCACTAAAAACCATGGTCAGGACTAGATTTCTCATGTTCATTAATTCGCACTAAGTTAAAAATGATTTTGCAGATTTTTAATCTATTACATGGATGTTACATTATTTTACTGGTGTACAGGAGTCCAAAAGTCCAAGAGTCCAGATTTACTCAGCTTTTGTATTCTTGACCATTTCGCTCAATCAACTCCAATGCAAGTCCACACCAAGTCCATTACTACAGACCGGATCCAGCCGGAAACGAGCGGAAACCTACGGGGCTTCTTAAATAATCCTGTGGACTTCTGGACTCTTGGGCTCTTGGACTTTCAAACACTTTGCGTAAATTGCGCGCCATCATCAAATGAGCCTGCACAAAACCACCAAATCGATCTACCTTGCACTAGCCTACCGTTTCCTGCTATTGTTGGCATTATATGCAGGCTGTAGGTTTGGATTTTACCTTGCAAACCATTCCCTGTTCAGGCACCTCCGTGCTAGCGAAATGGGCCTCATCTTTTTGGGCGGCATCAAGTTTGACATTGTTGCCCTGCTCTACATCAACTCCCTATTCATTTTACTTCAGGCGCTTCCTTTTCGTTTCAAGTACCGGAAAGGCTATCAAAAGTGGTGTCAATACCTTTTTATTGTGACCAATAGCATTGGGTTTTTGGCCAATTTCGGTGATTTTGCCTACTATAGGTTTACACTCAGGAGAACAACGGCAAGTGTATTTTCGCAGTTCGGCAACGAACAGAACAAAGCGAAGCTGGCCATCGATTTTATGCTGGATTACTGGTACCTGTTGCTGATCCTGGTTGCTTTCATATACATCTTTATCAAGCTTTATCAAATCGTAAGCTTGGATAAGGCACCAAGGTTTACTTGGAAAACATACGTTGCGCAATCGTTCGGTTTTGTACTCATCATGGGCCTATGTGTAGTGGGAATGCGTGGTGGATGGCGTCATAGCACACGCCCGATCACGTTGAGCAATGCCGGCGATTATGTAAAGGCTCCTGGTGATATGGCTTTGGTCCTAAATACGCCCTTCACCATCATGAAGACTTTAAAAGCCGCAAACCTGAAACCGATACATTATTTTTCGGAGCAGGAACTTGCGCGCCTGTACAATCCCATCCATTCACCAAAGCCTGGAAAACCCTTCAAAAAACTAAATGTTGTCATCCTTATCATTGAAAGTTTAGGCAAAGAACATGTGGGCGCTTTAAATAAGGATGTGTTGAATGGTACCTACAAAGGCTATACCCCATTTATCGATAGTTTGGTAGAAAATAGTTTTACATCTTCGCGGACGTATGCCAATGGGCGAAGGTCTATTGATGCCTTGCCCTCAATTATTTCCGGAATTCCATCCATCAATGAGCCGTTTGTACTATCAAGTTATTCAGCAAACCGCACGCAGAGCATTGCACAGTTATTGGGAAACGAAGGATATGAAACTGCTTTTTTCCACGGTGCGCCAAATGGTTCGATGGGTTTTTCGGCCTATACCAACCTAGCGGGGATCAAAAAGTATTTTGGAAAGACCGAATACAACAACGATGCTGATTTTGATGGAATCTGGGGAATTTGGGACGAACCATTTATGCAGTACATGGCACGTACCATCAATACGTTTAAACAGCCATTTTTTTCTGCGTTTTTCTCTGTTTCTTCACATCATCCTTTCAAAGTGCCTGCAGCCTACAAAAATAAGTTCCCAAAAGGACCATTGCCCGTACAGGAACCGATGGGCTATACCGATATGGCCATCCGCAAGTTTTTTACTTCAGCGTCCAAAATGGATTGGTACAAAAATACCTTGTTTGTTCTGGTCGCCGACCATGCCACCGTTTCCTATTTACCAGAATATCAGACCGTACCAGGTTTCTTTTCAGTTCCCATCCTATTTTATTATCCCGGTGGTGAACTCAGGGGCAAAACAGATAAGCTCATCCAGCAGATCGACATCATGCCTACCATCCTAAACTATCTTAACTACGATAAGCCTTATTGTGCATTTGGTTTTGACGCCTTTGATGCCAGGCAAGACAATTTTGTGGTCAACAACAATGATGGCAGTTTTTGTTTGTACAAGGGCGATTATCTGTTGATCAGCGATGGAGTTAAGCCACTTTCGCTTTTTGATGTCACTAAAGATCGGCTCACCCAACACGAGCTGCTCAATAAGCTGCCAAAGGTACAGGCCGATTTGGAAAATCAGCTCAAAGCCTTTATCCAACAATACAATAACAGAATGATCAACGATCAATTAACAGCGAAATAAAGATGAGAAAGCTTGCCCTTAAAATCATCGACTTTTTCTATCCCCCATTCCAGAAATGGTTTAGCCTCCACACTTTCCGCTACGTTGCCGCTGGTGGAACAACCGCCATGACCGGCATCATCAGTTACTTTTTGATCTACAATTATGTGTTGAAACAAGAAGATGTACATGTAGGGACATATTTAGTTACGGCACACATTGCTGCACTCGCTATCGAATCGGTATTTACATTTATTGTGGGCTTTATGCTCAATAAGTATCTGGTATTTACCCAATCGACCTTGAAGGGTCGGATCCAATTGTTCAGGTATGGCACGGTGGTGGCCACCAATATCCTGCTCAACTATGCCATGATGAAAATTTTGGTAGATGGCTTTCAGTTTTACCCTTCCTTTGCAAAAGTCATGATTACTATTATCCTTTCCGTTTTCAGTTATTTTTCACAGAAATATTTTTCTTTCCGGGTAAAAAAAGAAAGCAAATAGCTGAAAGATCATCAATTTGATGATTGGCTGACGGATTAACACGCCCTTTTTTTGGATTAGTAAGGCGAACAAGCTATTTTAGCCTTATTCCAAGAAATATCCACACAATGAGCGATTTTAATGACTTTAATAACCAGCAGGTAGCCAATCTCCCAAAGCATCTCCGACAATTTATTGTTGAGCAGCATTATGAGAAATACACGCCGGTAGACCAAGCGGTCTGGCGTTATGTGATGCGCCAAAATTATAGTTATTTAAAACATGTCGCCTATTATCCATACATAAAAGGACTCACGAGAGCCGGATTGAGCATCGAAAAAATCCCAGACCTACAGACCATGAACGACAACCTGGGCAAGATTGGCTGGGGAGCGGTTACGGTAGATGGTTTTATCCCACCCGCAGCTTTTATGGAATATCAGGCCTGTCGGGTGCTCGTTATTGCTGCAGACATCCGTCAGCTGAAACACATCGAATATACCCCATCGCCAGATATCATCCACGAAAGTGCTGGCCATGCGCCCATCATCGCTGATACTGATTACAACAGTTACCTTAGCTATTTTGGCTCAATTGGCACAAAAGCCATGTTCTCTAGCAAGGATTATGAACTTTATGAAGCCATCCGAAAACTTTCGATCTTAAAAGAAGCCATTGGCGTGGCCGAGGAAGAAATTACTGCCGCAGAAAAAAAGCTCCAATACATCTCCGAAAACATGGGCGAATCGTCGGAAATGGCTTTGTTGGGACGCCTACATTGGTGGACAGTCGAATATGGGCTGATTGGGACCTTGGAAGAGCCAAAAATCTATGGTGCCGCCCTTTTGTCTTCGATTGGAGAGAGTGCCACCTGCATGAATCCAGATGTAAAGAAACTGTGGTATAACATGGATACCATCAATTATCCATACGACATTACCCAACAACAGCCACAGCTTTTCGTGACGGAGACTTTCCAAAACCTGATCGACGTTTTAGAGGCCTTTGCCGATACGATGGCATTTAGACGTGGAGGTGCCGAAAGCATCATGAAGGCCATTGAATGTAAAAACCCGAGCACGGCCGTATATAGTTCTGGACTACAGGTAACCGGCGTATTTACCGATATGGGAATTGATCAACATGATGATTTGATCTTTATCCGGACGACCGGCCCTACCGCATTGGCCTATCAAGACCACCAGCTTGACGGGCATGGAAAAGATTATCATAAAGATGGTTTTTCATCGCCAGTTGGCAAGTTGAAAGGTAAGGAAAAGGCATTGGAAGCGCATAGTGCAGAAGAACTCACAGAATTGGGCATCGGCCAAGGCCAGCGTGCCTACCTAAACTTTGAGAGCGGAATTGAAGTGAATGGTCTGGTGAAACAGGTCCAGTTTAGGGACAGTAAGGTTATCCTGATTACTTTTGAAGATTGCACCGTGAAGGAGTCAAATGGAAATATCCTCTTTCAACCATCATGGGGCCTATATGATATGGCCGTTGGTGAGCGAATTATATCAGTATATAATGGTGCCGCAGACAAAGAAGCCTATGAGGAAACCGTTTTTGTAAGCAAGGAGCAGACCCACAAGGCCGTGTATGACCAAAAGACCCAAAACCTGCATGAAATTTATCAAAAGGTCCGTTCAGCCCGTGAAAAACAAACCGGATATGAAGACCTTAGACCTATCTTTGAGCAATTAAAAACGGAGCATCGGGAAGACTGGCTGTGCGCCCTGGAAATCTTGGAGATTGTTTATCACCAACAGCTCGATCCAGATTTTGAAAAAGAATTGCGCATTTATCTGGAGATCAAAGCTGCCACTGAGCCCGAATACACCAAATTGATCAATGATGGGCTACACGTAATTGCCAATCCGGTAACCCAGCTGATTAACGAAGAGTAACGAACATGGCGCTTAACGCCAAACGCCAATCTAATTTATCTTATACTATGAACATCATTATTACGGGCGCAAGCAGTGGAATTGGTTTTGAGGCCGCGTTGGAATTTGCGCTGGACAGCAAAAATAAGATCGTGTGTATTGCCAGATCTGCTGATAAGTTGCGCAAGCTCCACGAAATAGCCAAAGGGATAAATCCAGATTGTACTTTGCTACCAGTGGCCTTCGACTTGGTCAACGATGATTACCAGGCATTGGTTCCGTTCATTCAGGAGCGATTGGGAAAAATTGACATCCTGATCAACAATGCAGGAACCCTGATCAACAAAAGTTTTCTGGAAACTACCGAACATGACCTCGCAGAAATGTTGGAGCACAATGTGATGAGCCATTTTAAAATGATCAGGTATTGCCTGCCATTTTTGGAAAGCGGAAGCCACATTGTAAACATTGGCAGCATGGGAGGTTTTCAGGGAAGCGTTAAATTTCCGGGTCTTGCGGCCTATTCGTCTAGCAAGGCAGCATTACATATCCTCAGCGAATGTTTGGCGGCCGAGCTGGTAGAAACCGGTATCAAAATAAATTGTCTGGCACTCGGCTCTGCACAGACCGAAATGCTGGAAACCGCATTCCCCGGTTATGAAAGCCCGGTAATGGCTTTTGAAATGGGCAAATATGTAGCTGATTTTGCCAAAACAGGGCATAAATTCTTCAATGGAAAGGTTTTGCCCGTTGCAGTGACGACACCATAAGTAGTTTTCAGTTTGCAGTTTTCAGTTTGCAATAACTGAAAACTGTTAACTAGTAACTAAAAACTGTTAACTGATAACTAATAACTGTCAACTGATAACTATTAACTATCTTTGCCAGACCAAACATGAAGAAAACATTTTTTATTTTATTGTTTCTTTCTTTGATGGCCATTACAGGCAAAGCACAGGAAAGCATTTCATTACCTGCACAATACCAGCAGATGATGGAAAAAATCCTGGATAAAATTCCTGTCATCAGCACAGGGCCTGCTGCGCAGTTGCTCAAGTTTGCACAGTCGATGATCGGTACGCCCTATCGCTATGCATCGAGCAATCCAAACAAAGGTTTTGACTGTTCTGGTTTCGTGAGCTACGTTTTTTCAAATTTCGGATTTAAGGTCCCCCGTTCATCTACCGAATTTGCCCATACTGGTATTCCGGTAAAATTAGAGAACGCGAAAGTTGGTGATGTGCTCATCTTTACGGGCACTAATCCTCGGGTAAGGAAGGTTGGCCATGTTGGCATTATCTACTCCATCGACAATGGCGAGATCAAGTTTATCCATTCTACTTCTGGTAAAGCAAATGGCGTAACCATTACCAATTTTGATGCCTACTACAAAAGCCGATACATGAAAGCGGTTAGCATTATAGAGTAAAGCGTTCGGCGTTGGGCGATTGGCGTTGGACGGCGATGCATCATTCCTAAAATTTTCCTATCTTCATTTTCTAGTTTCAGCTTATGGCAGAATTAAAAACCCGTGTTACCGCACAACCTGTTGAAGATTACTTCGCCCGGATCGAAAACGACGAGCTGCGCAAAGATTGTGAGACCATCTGCAAAATCATGGAAGATGTCACAGCTACCAAAGCCAAAATGTGGGGACCGGCAATTGTAGGTGTGGGCGATTACAACTATCGATATGATAGTGGAAGAAACCTTGATTGGTTCATGATGGGTTTTTCGCCCCGGAAAGCCAACATCAGTCTGTACCTATTGGGCTGTAATTTAGAAGAGGATAGAGAAATCTTATCGCGGTTTGGCAAACACAAGACTGGAAAAGGATGCATCTATGTAAAGCGGCTATCAGATATTAATGTGGATGTGCTCAAAGAACTATGTGAATTGAGCTATCAAAAATTAAAATCATGACGATCAGTAAATTAGCCAATTCTTTGATTAGGTGATAACGGTCGGATGATGTGAAGGATCTATCTTCGCCTTTGCGAATGACCAATTAAATCAGCACTACTTTCAGTGCATCATTTACGTTTCCAAATAGCAGCAACTGATGGGCCAGTTCATGCAGTTCTCTCGAGCGATTTTCTTCATCGCCAATAGTTGCATCTAGTATGTCTTTTACAGCGGTTGTCCATCGCATGTTGTCGATTTCATCGGCAGTTGGCAGTATTTCTACGTTACCGAGCATACCAAGGTCATTTCCAGTTAGTATTTTAGAGTTCCTCACGGCAAAAGGGAGCGCATCGACACCAATACCTAAAGTTGCCAATGGCTTGGCCACTTTGAACAAGCTTTCGGGCGTGACCCTGCAATACCAATCTCCGCCCAAACGGGCTACCAGATCGATCTTTTCCTGATCAATTTTTCCATCGCCATCCAAGATTTCTTCTTTGATGTGGATCAACTTGATTTCTGCCATAACCAGGTTCCCCGCTCCATGTTGGTCACCCAGCGCAATCACCTCCCTGACCAAGCACTCCAGCTGTACAGGTGCTTCTGCTACCCGCGGTGGTTTTACCATTTGCGATTCCAACATCTTAAATCCCGCCTTTTCAAATTCATTAATGCCCTTGGCATATTCGGTACTGGCCAAGCTTGTTTGCTGGACCATGGCATAATTAACGATATTGATTACGCATTCCTTTACCTCATGCACATTTTCCAAGGTATGCTTGGTGGTGTTGTCTCGTACCCTTCTTGCAGGTGAAAAGGCGCACATGGGCGGATTGGTACCAAAAAGGTTAAAGAAACTGAAAGGACTTAAGTTGATATTTCCTGCTGCATCTATTGTAGATACGAAACAAATCGGCCGGGGTGCAATGGCGTATTGCAAGTAGTTCTGAAGTTGTACAGGTGTTAAATCTGAGGTATTTAGGGACAGCATGGTGTTAAATTATGACTTTATCAATGTTTCTTGACGGTTATCCCAAAAATAAAGTAGGTTTATATTTTGCTCGACAACCTGATAGAAAATGGCCGTATGCTTGGTCACGAAACCAATCCTAACATTTTGATCAAACGAAGATGCTTTGAACATGAAAGGATTAGCTGAAATTAACTTTATGGTATGCTCGGTTTTTAAAATAAATTTATCAGCTGCAGCACTACCGAATCTGCTTTCTATAAATCTGTAGCTCGCATTCAGCGTGTCCTTAGCTGTTTGCGTGTAATACACTGCTAAGGCCAACTTAATCGAGCATTTCTTTAATGCCCTTATAAGCTTTCAATTTTCCATTTTCAGCTTGCTTAAGTGATTTTTTCACTTCACTTACCACTTCGTCAGGAAGACTTTCTTTTGATTTTTTGAAATTAATCTTCATCGCCTTCATCACAGCCTTAACTGCCACCAATTGTTCTTTATTTTCTGGATAAATGATCAGTGCTTCCATATTCAAATTTAATCAATTATCCTTTAAAAACACTTCGAATTATTTTTTAAGTGCCAACAATGAAAACTCAGTATCCTCTTCAGTAATCATATTAGTCAAACTTCCCAGGCCTGTAATTTCCATTTCAACGGTATCTCCCGGTTGCAGCCATTGTACCTGGTAATTTGGATCGTTCAATAGTCCTGTGCCGTTCAGTTCCAGGAAACATCCGGTGCCAACCGTACCAGAGCCGATCACATCTCCAGGCAAAATATCCGCGCCATAGGCACAGCGTTCGATAATTTCGGCAAAGGTCCAGTCCATATCCGCCATGCTGCCAGAAGAAACCTGAACGCCATTTACGCGACAGGTCATTTTAAGATCATAAGCATTTCCAACATGGTTTGGCTTAGGTCCAACCTTATAGGGCTCTAGTTCATCTGGCGTAACCAGCCATGGCCCAATTACCGTACTAAAATCCTTTCCTTTTGCTGGTCCTAAATTGAGCAACATTTCTTCCATCTGCAGGGTCCTGGCGCTCATGTCGTTCATGATCATGTAACCTGCAATGTAGCTGTCGGCTTCTGTCGCCTTGATATTTCTTCCCTTTTTTCCGATAACAACGGCTACTTCCAATTCGAAGTCAAGCTTTTGGAAATGATCGGGCATGCACGGGATCTCGCCGGGCCCTTGAATGGCATTGTGATTGGTAAAATAGAAGATTGGATATTGGTCAAACTCTGCAATCATTTCTACTTTTCTGTTGCGCCGTGCAGCTGCAACATGCTGGCGAAAGGCGTATCCGTCCCTGCAGGATGTTGGATGGGGCACTGGTGCCAAGATCTCATAAAAAACTTCTTCCTTTGCCTTGATCACTCCTGAAATGATATCTTCGTTCACCTTTTTTGCAATCTCCATCAAGGCTTCCCCGCCCTGCAAAAATGCATTCATTTCATCAGGAATAAGTTTATTGCAGGAATTGAGGTTGTAGATATGCCCCTTTACAAAAACACCCAAATGCGTTCTGTCTTCAGTTTGATAAGATACCAGTTTCATTAGCTAATTTATATTAAGGTTAGAATAACCGACCGGCAACAAATTGAATGATCGCCCTTGCATCGGTTTTGGCCCAAAACTAAAAAAATAAATCGACCACCATCATAGGTAATGAATTATTATATTTGAATATAGAGATAAAAAGCATAATTTAGCTTCGAAATGAACAATAAATCGGCATATCAAAACTTCAACGCAAAGGAGCTCCTAGCTGCGTTCAGGTATGCCATGCTCGCTAAAATTATCTTTGCGCAATATTCTATAGCTTGATGGTAGATTGATCGGGATTTGTAAAACAAAATCCGCTAAATCATCATTATACAATCATCAGGTTTCCTATTCATAACAATTACCAGCAGATCCGAATCACACATCATTTGTGTAATCATATCCCATCAGTGTAATCATTTAAATCAGTGTAATCCTAGTTCATATGCCAATATATCATACTTTAGGAACTATCCCTCCAAAGCGCCACACGGTTTTCCGTAAGCCGAACGGTGAGCTATACGCCGAAGAACTGGTGTCTACAGAAGGGTTTTCGAGCCTGTATTCGCTCGTGTACCATTGCCACCCACCTACCATCGTGAAGGCTTTGGGAACGCCTTATGATGTGGCCCCTAAAATTGCAAGGGAAAAACATTTGCGGCACACCAGCCTGATCGGTTTTAACATCAGGCCAGAAGACGATTACCTCCAAAGCAGAAAGCCTGTTCTGGTAAACAACGACCTCCATATTTCCCTCGCTGCACCAAGGCAGTCGATGACCGATTATTTTTATAAAAATAGTCAGGCCGACGAAGTGATTTTTGTACATGAGGGAAGCGGAACCCTAAAGACAGGATTTGGGCAGATCAAATTCCAATACGGTGATTATCTTGTCATTCCAAGGGGCACGATCTACCAAATGGAATTTGATCATGAACAAAATAGGTTGTTTATTGTAGAAAGTTTTAGTCCGATCCGTTCGCCAAAGCGCTACCGAAATTCATTTGGCCAGCTCGAAGAACACTCGCCTTATTGCGAAAGGGATATCAAACGGCCTACTAATCTTGAAACCATTGATGAGTTTGGTGATTTTAAGGTGCTGATCAAAAAGCAGGGCATGATGTATCCTTATGTCTATGGTACACATCCGTTTGATTTTGTGGGATGGGATGGATTTCATTATCCATGGGCATTTTCTATCCACGATTTTGAGCCCATTACCGGCCGCCTGCATCAACCTCCTCCCGTTCATCAGACTTTTGAGGGACATAATTTTGTGATCTGTTCCTTTGTTCCACGAAAATACGATTATCATCCGCTTGCCATCCCGGCACCTTACAACCATAGCAATGTAGATAGCGATGAGGTATTGTATTATGTAGATGGTGATTTCATGAGCCGTAAAAGCGTAGTAAAAGGACAGATTACCCTTCACCCTGGAGGCATCCCCCACGGTCCGCACCCGGGTACCGTAGAAAAATCTATCGGCAAGGAAAAAACAGAGGAACTGGCCGTTATGATCGATCCGTTCAGGCCATTGATGTTAACTGAAGATGCCTTAGCCATTGAAGACGAAAACTACCATAAAAGCTGGCAGGTCAATGTAGAGTAGTGTGAGGTGATAAGCGGCTAGCGATAAATAAACGCCAAACGCATCACACCAAACGCCAATTTAAATTTAAAGATATGAATCAGACATTCGCAGAAAAAATAGCACAAGCACAGGATTTCCTTCCCATAAATGGGACCGATTACATCGAATTTTATGTCGGCAATGCCAAACAGGCAGCCCATTATTATAAAACCGCTTTTGGTTTCCAATCGCTGGCCTATGCCGGACCAGAAACAGGCGTTCGCGACCGTGCTTCGTATGTATTGCAGCAGGGAAAAATAAGGCTCATCCTTACCACAGCACTTAAATCTGAACATCCCATTTCAGAACATGTCAAAAAGCATGGAGATGGCGTCAAAGTATTGGCGCTTTGGGTGGATGATGCATATAGCGCATTTGAAGAGACTACAAAAAGGGGCGCTAAACCGTATTTAGATCCCCAGACCTTGAATGATGAAAATGGCGAAATCCGGATGTCGGGGATTTATACCTATGGTGAAACCATCCACATGTTCATTGAACGAAAAAATTATCAGGGCATTTTCATGCCCGGCTATCGCGAATGGAAAAGTGATTACAATCCCAGTGAAACCGGACTGCTGTACATCGACCACTGCGTAGGAAATGTAGGCTGGAACAGGATGAACGAAACCGTTAAATGGTACGAGGAAGTGATGGGTTTTGTGAATATCCTGTCTTTTGACGATAAACAGATCAATACAGAATATTCTGCGCTGATGAGCAAGGTGATGAGCAATGGCAATGGCTATTCCAAATTTCCGATCAATGAGCCTGCAGAGGGCAAAAAGAAATCACAGATCGAAGAATACCTCGAATTTTATGAGGGAGAAGGCGTGCAGCATATTGCAGTGGCCACAAAAGACATTGTAGAAACCGTAACCGCCCTGAAAGCCCGTGGCGTAGAATTTTTAAGTGCTCCGCCGCAAGCCTATTATGAGATGATGCCCAACCGTGTTGGCGAAATAGACGAAGAAATTGCCCTGTTGAAAGATTTGGGCATATTGGTAGATTGTGATGAGGAAGGTTACCTGCTACAGATCTTTACCAAACCTGTAGAGGATCGACCTACATTGTTTTTTGAGATCATCCAACGTAAGGGAGCGCAATCCTTTGGCGCAGGAAACTTCAAGGCATTGTTCGAGTCCCTAGAGCGCGAGCAGGAATTGCGGGGTAATCTTTAAGGAAACATCCGTGTAGCGTTGCTGCCAAAACAAACGTATAGATAAAAATCTATCCGAATTTTTATGGCTTTGACTACAAAATTAAAATTGATCATCGTGGTTTTGCTCCTGGTGTTACAGGCGCAAACTTGCAAAAAGGATGACCCGATTGAGGAGGTTCCAACTTGTATTTTGGACAAAATTGAGCAGATGAAAAAGGACAACGTTGCCAATCCGCCTGCCAGTGTTTGGCAATATGAATACAACGGAAAAATTGTGTACTATGTTCCTGCTAAATGCTGTGACATCCCAAGTGTACTTTATGACGGCAATTGCAACGTCATCTGCTCCCCCGATGGAGGTTTTACAGGTGCTGGAGATGGTAAATGTGCCGACTTCTTCAAAAAACGGACCAACGAAAAGCTGATCTGGAAAGATCCACGCAAATAATTCCTGGTGAGATGTTGAAGTGACAAGGTGATTAGGGTCAGCAATGTCCTAAGGCATAGTATATAATTACAAAGATAATGATGGTAGACAGGCAACCGCCACCTAATTTTTTTGCACCGTAGCCTGCGATAATGGTCCTAAAAAAGTTGTTCATGGTTAAGATTTTTTTATTATAACCAGTGAAAAGCCGCAAAAGTTTGGCTTACCCAGTATCAATTATCCACAGGCACTTTTACTGGTGTAGGCAAAAGCGTAAAATCATAATGCCGGACCTCTCCCTTTCTTAAGTAATGCGGACCAGTATAGTTGTTGGCCAACATCGAACTTCCCTTTATGGCCACAGTCGCCCCTCCTTTGGCTCCATTCCACCAGCCATCTTTCTTGTCTTTGGACAAGATCAATGCATATTGGAGTCCCGCTGTTGAATTGCCTATCCAGCAGGCATTCGGGCCTTTCTGTGCCATACTAACACTCCACTCCACCTTTTCTGGACGTAAGCCTCCCGGCTGCCCAAATCCCGATAACAAATCTGCCTTACTTTTTTGGAATGGAAGGTGCAGGGTCACATCCTTAAAGTCAATGTCCTTTAACGCTTCAACCTTCACACTTATCGCCAGCTCGCCATTGGCAAAGGCCATTCCCATTACATCCACCCGTAGGCTATCGTTGCTACTCTTCGCCTTCCAGATTACCTTTTCCGCCTTAAGTAAAATAAAGGTGGCGCCTTCGTCTATGAGCTTGATTGTTTTTCCATCACTCTTCCGCACAAAATGGAAATGGATATTTTCGGCAAGCAAAGCCTGTCCATTCGGAGAAATTTGGGTAAGCGAATCATTAAAATAAACCATAATCTGCTTGGGGAATCCATTTTTATCCAGTTCAACTTGTTTGCCAAATAGGATGATGGTGCTATGGTCGACCTGAATTGAGGGATACTTGAATTTTTTACCAGTTGGCGATGCCTGCTTCCAGGGTTCGTGGAGTGCTATTTTACGGTCCAGCTCTTCCAATTTTTGTGCAAAACAGGCACTGGAATACAGCATGACCATACCTAGAAAAAATATAAGTTTGTTCATCATACAATGGAATGGGAGGCGGCATCAGCCATCAATATTTTAAAAGTACCAAAATTTTAGTAATTTGGACCTGGCTAATTGCGCTAGATGATAACAATTACGATAGCAAGAACTCAACAATTTTTCAGGCACTTACGGATCGCATTCAAGCTGTTCAAAAAAAACGATCCCTTACGCTTGGCAGGTGCAACGGCCTTTTTTGCAAATTTCGCCCTTCCCCCAATTTTGTTGATCTTGATCCGCTTGTTTGGCTTTTTTGTAGACCGGAAGGTGCTTGCGCGACAATTGTTTGAGCGTTTGGCAAGCATATTAGATGACAGCAGCACCAATCAGATCAGACAAACCCTTAGAAATATTCGTGGCATAGATTACAATTGGTGGGCAACCATCCTCAGTTTTGTCTTCTTTATCTTCGTGGCCACTACCTTGTTCAATGTCATCAAAAACTCCATGGATCAAATCTGGAGCATTGGCATCAATGAAAAAGTAGGGATTTTATTTAATCTAAAGTTGAGGGGCAGGTCGATGGTGATCATTCTCCTGGCTGGGATTCTATTTTTCGTAGGACTGCTCACCGATAGCATCCAAGCGTTGATCGGAACCTATATCAACACGGCTGCTCCCACTTTTGGAAAGGTATTCTTATCTTTTCTCAACCAATTGGCATTTATTGTTATCGTAACAACTTGGTTTACGGTTTTATTCCGCTTTCTGACGAATGGAAGGCCAAGCTGGAAATCGGCTATTAGAGGCGGGCTGTTAACCGGTATTCTCTTCAGCTTGGGGAAATACATCTTGCGCATTATGCTGCCATTGAGCAACATCGGCAATGTCTATGGCGCATCAGGCTCAATTGTGCTGATCATGCTCTTTGTCTTCTACTCTTCGTTTATTTTCTACTTCGGCGCCTGCTTTGTAAAAGTACTCAGCGACGCCGGGAAAAACCCGATCAAGCCTATCAAAGGTGCATTTTTATACGAAATGAAGGCCATTGTGAAAAACAGTTAATGTGCTGCCATTTTTTTCTCAACACCTTGGATCTCAAACACGGCCAGTTGATTGAGGAGATTGCAATGGAGCGTACCAAAAAAACTGAATATTCCAGTATCGTTTTTCCCCTCAATGCAGATTGTCTCTTTTACAATATTCCGCTGTGCCAAATTTTGGTCAGCCAAAATGATCGATTCATCCTGAATGCTGATGTCTTTTGCCTCAATTGCAAATTCTTTTAACAAAGCGATAAAGCTTTGACCTTTAAGTAAAAGTTCTTTGATATCCATAAGGTTATGATTTAGGTTAGCCCTAGCTGTCCATCAAAATTAACGCCAAAAAAAAATGGATCATGCTTTTGGGCATCATCCATTTTGTCCGTTTAAAAATTGCGCTAGAACAATTTCAATGCTACACCAAAGGTGAACAGATTTAATCGGGTCGATGAATAGCCGGCAGCATTGATTTTAGAGATGCCCGCCTCATACCTGAGATCAACACCGAATTTGCCCACATCTACTCCAGCGCCAAACTGCCATGCAAAAGTCTGGTCTTTAAAATTTCCATTGAACGCTGCCGCAGCTGCCTGTGAGAAATTTTGGTCCTCATTGAGCACAAAGGATACCACTGGGCCGGTATTTACCCGCAGTCCGATGCCCGCAGCCCCAAACTTGGTTCCTACCAATACCGGAATATCCAAACTGGTAAATTTTACCTTGTTTTCCTGTCCGCTTGCATTTTCCAAGGTCGCATTCTTTCCCGAAAGATAGAGTTCGGGCTGTAGATGAATGCCAGCCGCCCCGATCCGGGCCCAAAGACCAGCATAATAACCAGCCTGATTATCGCTGCTGAAAGTATTGGTCGTGCTAAATTTAGAAAGATTTAATCCCCCTTTTAATCCAAACTGAAAAGAAGGCGTGAGCTGACTGAAGGCCAAAAAGCTGCAGCAGATCAGCAATAGGGTTAAACTAATTTTTTTCATACTGCTTAAACAATGAGATTGGAGATATGTTTCCTAAAGCTAACAAAATTTGATTGGATACGCATTGCGAATAAGTGATCAAAATGTTCATATTTTTTACATTCCTGCAGATATCCAAATTAACTGCTTAGCTTTAGGCTTACCTGATTTTTAATTAAAAAGTAAATTCCGTAGTTTTAACAGCAACCTATTTGTAGCTACCTAAACGCAAGTTCCTTCATCCCCTTAGCATGGACTTCAATTTTAACGTCTACTCAATTGTTCTTTTGGCCTGTGGATCGGCCACCGTCATCTTGTCTAACTATATCTATAGCAGAGGTGGCATTGCTGTAAGGTGGTTTGTGCTCATGATGTTGGCCAATGCGATCTGGTCAATTACCTATGCACTCGAACTGGCCAGTTCAGACCTTGAACAGATTAAGCTATTTATTAACCTGGAGTACATCGGGGTAGTCATCCTTCCTTTAACCTGGTTCTTTTTCTGTCTTCATTTTAGTGATAAGGAATGTTGGTACAAAAAGCCCAGGAATTTTGTGCTGGTTACCCTTATTCCCATTATTACCCTGGCTTTGGTGTGGACGAACGACCAGCATCACCTGATGTACACCAGAATGGCTGTAGCACTCAACGGACCCTTTCCATTGGCAGACCATACTCCGGGAATTTGGTATTATGTTTTTGTAGGATATTTCTATGTTGTACTGGCCTGTGGATGTTACCTGCTGATCAACAAATTCAGGTTGTCGGATGCCATCTATAAAAAACAGAACATCAGCATCCTGATCGCTGCTTTTATTCCCTGGGTCGCCAATGTTTTCAGTTTGCTCGGCTTGAAACCTTTAGGATATGTGGACATTACGCCTTATGGGTTTATCCTCACTACTTTTTTCATCCTGATTGCCATTTATCGTTTTAAATTGTTCGACATTCTGCCCATTGCACGCGAAAAGGTGCTCGAGCTGATGCAGGATGGATTCCTTGTCTTAGACGAACGGGACAGGATCATCGATTACAACAGGGCCATCCGTAAATACGTGGCTTTCCGCAAAAACAAGCGCCTGATCGGGATGTCGGTATTGGATTTCTTCCCCCAGCAACAACAATTAAAGGAAAAATTAAAGCGGCATGAGCCTGGCAAAATTGAGCTGACACTCCAGCTCAACCAAAAGGAAGTCTTTCTGGAAGTCGACATGTTATTCTTGCACGACAATAATTTCCACAATAATTTCAGCATCTTAAAGTTCCAGGATCTGACGCATTTTAAAAAGGATGCCATCCGTACCCGCGAACAGGCCCAGGAACTGGCCAAGCTCAACCAGCTAAAAGATAGGATTTTTTCGATCATTGCCCATGACCTTAGGGGGCCTCTTGTTAACTTATCTGAAGTGTTAAAGATGATTTCCAATGGGCAGATCACAGCCGAAGAATTTGAAGGTCTTGCCCCTACCATGAGCAAGGACATCATTTACACCACAGACCTCTTGGAGAATATCCTACACTGGTCGAGGAGCCAACTGGAAGGATTTGGCATTAAAAAAGAGTACTTCAACCTCCGTAACCTGATCATCAATGAAATTAATTACCATTTGCCTGCCGCAACCTTAAAAAAGATCAGGATTGTACACGATGTATTCCCCGGAGAAATGGTCTATGCAGACATGTTGATGATCCAGATTGTTATCCGGAACATCATTAACAATGCCATTAAATTTTGCAATGCCGACAGTGAGATCCACATTACCGCTGCCTATCAGAAAGCCGGCGCCATGTTGGTCTGCATCCAGGATAATGGCGTTGGTATCCCATCACACATCTTGGGAAAATTGTTTAAGGACGAAAATATCACCACCAGGGGCACATCAAACGAAAAGGGTACCGGACTAGGACTGATGGTCTGTAAGGATTTCATCAACCGCAACCACGGAGAAATTACAGTGAGCAGTACAGAAGGCAAGGGGGCTAAGTTTTGTTTTACCCTGCCTACTTGCCCACATGAACAAAATTGATTGCAAATAGCATTATTTGAGCGCCTCGATTGCCTGCTGCTCTTTTAAGGCATCAACATTGTTTTTGTTGCCGAAGTTGTCAGTTTTTTCTGCAAAATAAGCTAAGATTTCACTTATCGTATCCAAGTTTTCGGCCACACGCTGATGCATATCAGGAAGATCCTGCTCTAATTTTCTATCGCCCAATTCGATGTTATCGACTTCTATTTTGCCAATTTTTTGGATCAGTGCTTGTTGCGAGTGCTGAAAATCTTCCAGCTCCCTTACGATCTTCTGCATTAAATCAAATTTTTTTACCGTATCCATATGCTTAATTTTTAATAGGTTATCTTTCTGTGACTAACCAGTTTTCATGCCAAATGAGTTTATATACTCCTTTTTGGAATATTGATTTGGAAATCTTTTAAATAACTAATAATTTAGTTATAAATTATGTTCACATGAAAAAACTGCTTTTTTATTTCGTACTGTGCATAAACATCCAGTTTGCCAATGCACAAGGACCGGCGATCGATAAAGAAAGATTATTGGAGTTTTATCAAGATCAGCGTTATGCCGAGGCTGCCCAATATTTACAACAGATCTACGGAACAGGCTCATCAGATGTAAAGGTATTGGGACAACTTGCCTACTGTCATTTAATGTCTGGCCATCTTCCAGAAGCAGCATTTTATTATCAAAAAATAGATTCGATCCAGCCAGGTACCTTATCTGTATATTTCAATCTTGCCAACATCTATTCCAAACGCGGCAATTATGTCCAGACCAGAAACTATCTGGAAAAGGTAATACAGATCGACTCGATGAACTTCAATGCGCTCAAACAGCTTCCCAACTTTATCGACAGCCTGGCTTTGCGGATGGTCTATCTAAAAAAAGCAAATCTCATCCGGCCAACCGATGCAGATGTAGCTGCTGACCTTGCAGATGGCTATCGGAAGCAAAAAATGGCTGCCCAAGCCTATCAGGTCCTGCAGATAGCCATTGCGGCCGATACGGGCAATTTTGTACTTCAGCAACAACTCTTGCCCATTGCCAACGAACTTAAGAAATATCAGGAAGTGGTGACCATCGGGACACGGCTATTGCGTAACGACCAAGATCCTAATGTATTGAAGGATGTGGGCATTGCCTATTTCAACCTTAAAAAATATGATCAATCGTTGCCACTTTTTAGTGCCATCGAAAAAATGGCAAAGCAGAACGAAACCATCCTCTATTACATGGCCTTGTGCTATCGGGAGCTGAAAGACTACGAAATGTCGACCAAATATGCCGTGAAGACTATTGATGAAGGGATTTCACCCAATACCGCATTTTACTACCTGTTTTTGGGGAATATCCATGAAATGAAAGGCCAGAACAACAGTGCAGCGGCAGCCTATAAAAAAGGGCTGACCTTTGGCCAGGATCGGCAGCTTTACTATCGCTTAGGCCTGTTGAATGATCTTAAATTCTCAAAGAAATCGGCAGCGATAGGCTATTATCGGCTTTACCTGAAGAGCAAGCCTGATGCGGTCAAAGAAAAAGAACAGATCAATTATACCCAGGCAAGGATTGCGGCTTTATCGAATAAGTAAATCCACCACTGATATAAAAAATCAGATTAATAAACGCTGATTACAGGCTTTCGAAAATAGGTTTTACGTCGGTCCAAAATTCATCGAGCGCCATCATCCTTGGTTTAAGAAAAGAGATCAGCTGTGGCCAATTATCCGGATCGTAAACACTAACATCAACAAGTTCGATAGAAATCCGGCTTACATTAACCCCTTGCTCATTTTTTGTCTGTTCCTCCCAATTCCAATCTTCTCCTACGGTGTTTAGGAACAACGATCGGACAGTAAGAAATCTCTCGAAATAAAGCCTATTCATTTCTGGATCAGGATGGGCAATTTCAATCGCGACCATTGCTTTCCGTTGCTCTGCATTCATCTTAAAGAAGATGGATTTGACTCCCGTCTTGTAATTGATCCAATTGATCGGCAGCCCATCAGCAGATGGAATGGGCTTCATGTACTTGCCAAATGTAATCCAAAATTGCTGTCTGAGTTTCGAAGCTTCTTCCTTGCTGTACATGATACAGGTTGCGAGTTGTGAGTTGTGGGTTGTAGGTTGTTGTTGTGGGTTGTGGGTTGTGGGTTGTGGGTGATTCATCTTCTTTAAGAAAAGCTCCCCTTTTACTTTCTATGCCAAAGGCACCCCTTTGGGGCTTTATACTTTATACTTTATACTTTATACTTTATACTTTATACTTTATACTTTAT
>JAVHXV010000005.1 GCA_031119475.1 Pedobacter sp.
CCTGAGCCAGGATCAAACTCTCCATTGTAAAATGTGAATTCGAACACTGACCATTCTGTTCTAACGAACTGATAGTCTAATAGTATCCTATTATTAATGTTGTCTGTCGAATACAGACCTTAAAAACGAGCTTGGTCTCATGTACTTTGAAACTGTACCTGTTTAACCTCGCTACGCTATATAATGATATCCTTTTAATGAACTTTTCGAAGTCACCTCGCGGCCTTCTGTATATGTCGCAATCTCCGGCCTCCGTTCAGCCATGGTCTTGTTTAGTCCATCGCCTCTCTTCAGCTTTCAATTGTTTCAGTCTTTGTTTTTTGTCCTGCCAACATCCGTTGGCGAACTCCCGTTTTGTTTGGGACTGCAAAGGTAGAAAACTTTTTTAATCCTCCAAAATTTTTGATGAAAAAATTTGAGATTTTTATTTCTCGATTTCGATCATCCAAAATCCCTTGCCCTATTTCAAATCTCCCTCGCTTTCCCTCATCTCCTCTTCTTCCGAAGCGGGTTGCAAAGGTAGAGAAAAATCTGGCCTCAGCAAAATTATTCTTTAAAAAATCTGATAAATATGGTAACTCACTTAAAACGAGCTGCTTTTTCTATATCGTCTATTTTTAAACCGCTTTTCAATTGCCCCTCTTCCTCCGAAGCGGGATGCAAAAGTAGCAAAAATGGCCATCATTGCAAAGGATGCAGGCAAAATTATTAAGCAAAAGAGTTAAGTGTATGATTCACACGCAGAATGATTTGATGTCAGCGCATCGAGCACATCAACTAAACGGGATAGCAGCAGGCCTGACTATTGATATCGTACCCCCGATAGCCAGAGTTCTTCGGGAAAACCACCTATTTCTTCGGGTGTTGTTCGGGAAGTCTTCGGGAAAACGGCCACTTTCTTCGGGAACTCTTCGGGAAAGCTTCGGGAAGTCTTCGGGAAAGCTTCGGGAAGCCTTCGGGAAAGTCTCGGGAATGCTTCGGGAACTGTTCGTGCCGGACCCGAAGGCCACCCAAGGCAGTCACGGCCCCTTTACGAGGCCTTCCCTACGCAGTGGCGAACGCGTCTCGATTGAATGCGGAGAGAAACCCGAACAGAAGATAGGGGTTGACATTACTTCTATTCGAACTTACCAAATTCATTTGGATGTTGTCTGGCATATTTTTCGATCAGGTCCATTGTCCTATCATGAATTCTATAATAAACTTCATCTAATTCATCAAAGTCGTTTCTTCCCACCTCATATTTTGCATCTGCTTTTTTAACGAGTTCAAACAGCTCGTTGTCGCCAATAAGTTGAAGTCCGGCTAGGATTGGCGGTAAAAACTTGCGATAACCTTTTTGATAAAATTGCGAAAAGCCTCCATTGATCACTTCTGCATCTAGATACCAAAAAAAGTATAGTGCCTTTTGCCCAGGAGACAGTCTTTTTGAAAGTAGCTTTTCGTGCTCATCATCAGATGCAATATTGATCGGCTCTAAAAGTGCCCAGCCCAAATCCCAACGATGCAGGGTATCGAAATCCAGTTTATTGATTTCCGGTTGAAGATGGTTCTTTTTATCAAACGAATTGTACTGTTCGGTAGAAGCATTCATCGTTTTTTTTGATGGTTGGTCGTGTTGTGCACAACCATAAACCAATACGAATAAAGTAATCAGTTTAAAGAGTTTCATAAATTAGTCGTTAATTCTGACACAATATATAATATTGAAGTAATTTCCTCAATTTTTCTCGAAGCAACTAGACTAATGAATTTAAAACGATTGCATCAAGCAAATTTGCTGTATGAATTTCGCTGGTGGGCACGGCCAGTTCATTGCAGTTATTCTATTCGCTTCAACAATCTATAGTAGATCACATTTCCCTTGCCATCATCCAAGGTCATCAATAACATTCCCTTTTTTAAGAATTCGTTGATGTCTTTTGCGAATAAGTTCACTCCCCAAATCTCTTGATAATCTCTGATTTCCATATTATCTATAATTAAAAAGTGTCCATCTAATTTGAAATTAGGTGTCTTTCCTGCAGGAAGAATGTCAAATATTTTCTTCAGTTCTTTTGAAGAATAAGTGTTGTCACGATCAGACATCATTGAATAGATTTTCCCATTGCCATAAAATGCAAACCATTGGTACTTGCTGGACCAGGGGTTAACCATGTTCACTTTTTCTGGGTTAGGAATTTCAACTTTTTTCCAAAAGCCGATTAATTGGGAAAGTTCAGGAGGCCCACCAGTTTCTGATTTAGTTTCCTGAGCGCATGAAGAAAATGATAAGAAGAGGAGAAAAACTAATGTCAGGTTTTTTATGGTCATCGTGGAATTACTCATGTTTGAAATCATTTGTGCATGCATGTTCATTAAAGTAAGGTTGGCTAGCTGATTTTATAAAGCAACATCACTTCGCAATCATGTTCATTAATGAAAAATGAGAAAGGCCGGTTTTTAAACAGGTCGAGTTTACCAGCTACGGACAGATTGGCAAGCGCTTTGTGCAATAATACCCTCGAATGGAACTGAAATAATCTTTGGAGTTCAAAATTGATGTCTAAATAATCTAGGTCTTCAAACTCTTGGCAATCAAGCCATGCGGGTTCGAAATCTATCCCGCGTTCGAGAAATAGTACCTGCTTGTTATAGTCATATTCACCCGAAATGTAACGAGGCTCATGGATTTCTGGATATTCTTGAATGCCATAGCCCGTTACGCAACTTGAAAAGTGATAATAATGATCATATTCAATGAATAGGGCCTGAATATCATCTAGTGCCCTTGAGGAAATGATTTCATTGATCATCTTATCCAATTCTTTTTGAAAATAGATGATCAGCGCATGGTTATCAAGTGCTAGGTACGCTCCTAATTTAGCTTCAAAAGAACGGTCTAGGGACGTATTCTTAGCTAATTCCTTAAGGTCATCCAACATTTTCTTTTCACCATAGTCTAGCACAACTGTCCTTCCTGCTTTGATATCTTGATATTCTTGTTCGTACAATCCTGCTATCGTTACCTTTTTTAGTCTCTCAAAAAGATGATCTCTTTGTTTCTCTAAAAGCGTTAGAATTTTAGGGTTGTCCATTTTAAGTGTGTTTTAGGCAGCGATTGAAGTCGGCAAACCTTGTTGGGTCTAATACTTCTTCTTATAGTAGGTTGTTTTTTTATCTCCAAATTTTTCAATCAGCCCAATCTCAACACCATTTTTTAGGTCTCTGCTCGCAGTAGCAGTTGATATTTCGTGAAAATGCCTGATATAGTCTTTCCGGGTAAATTCTTCATGATGCTCTTCTAAAAAAACCGCTAGCCTTTCGGTTTCATTTAATCTCCTGGTACCATTTTCTAGCAATTCATCAAATGATTGTTCGATGATATTCAGCATAAATTCGATAAATGTAGTTGACTTGCCTTCCTTATCTGAAATGGAAAGGGCCTGATAATATTCGTTTTGATTTTTTGAAATCAAAGTTTCAAAAGGTAAAAATTCAAAAAGCGGGTATTCGCTCATTAAGATCAATGTTTGCCACAATCTCCCCATTCTCCCATTCCCATCCATAAAAGGATGAATAAACTCTACTTCATAATGAAAAACGCAACTTTTTATAAGTGTCAGTTCTGATTTGTCTTTCAGGTATAGAAATAGTTCACCCATCAAATATTTCAAGTTTGAAAATGGAGGTGCCATGTGCTCAATTTTAGAACCTTTGACTATTCCAACACCTTTAGTCCTGTATTTTCCTGGATCTAAAACCAGTCCAGTCATCAGAAGCTGATGCGCCTTTAAGAAATCCTTTTCAGCACTGTGTTTAAATTTTTTTAATACTTGATAGACATTCAGCGCGTTCAAGACTTCTTTAATATCTTTTTCGGGGCCGACAACTCTTTTGTTTTCCAGAATGGAAGTGATCTGCTCTTCGGACAGTGTATTCCCTTCAATGCTCAGGGAAGAATGGATTGTCTTTATCTGATTCTGTTTTCTGAGTGTAGGATTTTGCCTTACCAAGTTTTTTGCATTCGCTTCTCCGATCTTCTGGGAAATCGCAGTAATCAGCTTTAATATTTTTGGGGTGATCTTGTAAGGCGGCTTCATTTTGATACTATCATTTGATACTATCAAATTTACGATAAAATGATGGACGATTTAAATTTATGTGCATTACACTGGTACCAAATAAATTGGTGATTACTAAACTAAGGGCAATCTTTTTGTTGACTTCGTTTTATTATTAGCGATGATCAAAACTGGAATGGCCAAGAATATCAACCTCATGGTACTGTCAAATATCCGATCTACAAATTGCCTAAGCGCTGTGCTTATAGACCAGTCGATGTCTTTGAATGCTCTACTAATCATTAATTGTATGCTAATATTTACCATGGTTATCTCATAGCATGAATTGTGATGGAATCTAGAACGTCACAAGTCGCTGCCTGCTGCGCTGAGGCCTAAGACTTGCGCCAGTGGGCTTGCCGGAGTCAGTGGGCTTGCGTCAAATTCCTATGCAATATAGTGGTTGAGATGATTTACCTATCAAGCAATGCTGCCCCTCTGGTTGGCAAACCTTTGTTAGCTGCATTATTGGGATGTAAAATTTTATTTATTAATCCACAAAATCATTTCCGCAATTCTTTTTGTTTCCGCAGATGAATATACAGGTTTAAAATACTTTACATAGCTTAACAATTCGTTTAAGGTCAGGATTTTCACATGCTGAAATTCCCCTTTTGGTTTAGCGGTAGTCAAAACAATTAGATTTTTGATAGATATTTTCTTGTCACCCCAGTGGTGATTGTCTAAATGTAATTGATAGCTGCTCCTATCACTATTCAATAAATAAAATAATGCAAAGCTGGTTCTTTTAATTTGTTGTACAGGTGAACGCAAGTTCAAATTCTCTATTGATTTCTCACTCCAATTCTTTGTTTCAATAAGAAATATCCCCGAAGGACCTACAAGAACATGGTCAATCTGAACAGACTTGATGTAGTCATTTTCGTGTCTATTATAAATCGCTTTGGAAAATGAGACATCAAAGTCATTAATTAGGAAATAATCATCATTTAATGCCCCTAAGGTTTTAACTACTTTTTGTTCTCCTATGGCACCATAAATATAGTTGTTAAGCCCGTCTATGACTGTTTTTTTCCTCTCAAGTTCCTTCAATACGCCCGAAGCGCTTCGCTTTACCGCTTCATTAAAATATGAATTAATAAATTGGCTTCGGTTATTTTTGATTCTATAGTCTTGAACAAGATTGCCTATAGACATTTCTACTTCCTGTTCGAAATTATGCTCCTTAAATTTTATTGTCTTTACATAGCCCCAATTTTTAAAAGCACACCTAATTTTCTTAAAAATGTTTTTTGAAGTATTGCCTTTCGAAATGTTAAGCTGCTCTTTTAATTGGTTAATTTCAATTGTCAACACCTGACTTTTTTCTTGCTTTTGAATATCTATGGCCATTTTCAATTGTGGCAAATCGGTGCTTAAAATCTCTTTCTCTTGTTCAATTAAATTTTTGTGATGAGAAATTAGCTGCTGTATATGGTTAGGATAAGAATCTTGAAAAACCATAACTTCTTTCAACGACTTAAAATCGCTGATTTTATTCCGGTCCAATTCTGATTTTAAAGTAGTCAGTGAGCCAACGGTATTATAAATCTTGCACATTAGATCTTTTAAGCAACTTATTCAATCTTGAAGTAAAATACATAAAACTCTGTAAAATAGGAAACAGATACCTGTTGTATTGTTACAAGACGAATGGATTCGTAACTTGGTTTTGAAATCGAAAGCCATGTAATTATTCACCAAAAGAAAAGTAAGCTGATTATTTATTTAGAAGAACAATAATCGCTTTTGGATTGTCGGCATCAGAAAGGTGTCGGCAATTTGCATATATGCACCATTAGGGATAGGCGCCATGCTTTGCACATACGTTCTGCCGCTTCGCGTAGTAGCGGCAAGTTAAAGAAAAATGTAATAAAACATTGAAGTTCAGAATATGTTCCAACAAAAACAATGAGGCATTGCGCCAAACGGCTGTCGGATGCAGTTCTTATATTAGAGTATATATACAGTTTCCTAACCGCTCAATAAAATCAACTGAAGTTGTTACATCATTAGGTCGAATCACTTGCAAAGTACCTGATAAAGGATCTAAATCGCCTTCGTGGACTATCTGATTTCTTCTCATAACTATATTTTTCAACTCTACTTTGACATCACTTTCGCTCATTCTCATACATGTTGCGATCTTAAACCATTTGTGGTTTTCTGCCCATATCAAACTTAGAGCAGGATTTAATTTTTCGGGATCTTGGAAAGAAAGATGACTGTGATTTTGAATTATAATTCTCTCAAAAACATCTACTGGTGAAGGGATAGACGTGGCATTAGTAATTGCATCTAATTGTGAAAGATTAATAGTAAAATTTTTGTAAGCAGGTGTTGTCGCTCTAAGACCTAAGAAGATGTCAATCATCCCTTGCTTTACTATATCATGCATAAATTTGTCAAAAGCAGATATAACATATACTACTTCACTTCTTAAAATATCCGAGACATCAGTGGCTGGATAATGCAATGTGGCGGTTAAATGAATATATAAAGAATCAAGATTCCTGACCCTCAAAACAGCATCATCGAATCTTAATTTCGCTCTATGCATTTTCTTTTATCTGTTCTATAATATGAGCAAAATCAATAAATTGTTGGTCAAATAATTCTCTTTTCGCGACCATCTGTGCAAGTACAGTTCCAGTACGTTCCATTTGCTCATCTGTTAGAGCGTAAACCGGCACTCCATGAACATTGGATTGAGGTAAAAGACTTTGAAAATCAGGAATTTCCGCTAAACAATAGTCTGTTGGAATTCCAGTATCTCGATATAAATCATTTTCTAAAAGCATGTTACTTTTTAATAGGCTAGGAATTAGCACTTTACTAACCTCTTCTATTATTTCATCCATGTTGTTTCTAAAGGGTGCAGCAGGTTTTCCACTTCTAATATTAAACCTTTGAAGTATTATGCCAGCTAATTTTGGGTTTTTTTCTGGAAAAGGGTATGCAGAAGCTGCAAATAATGACCTCATTTGCTGGGAAGCTTGATACCATCTAGGTAAAACATTTGAAAGAGTTTTTATTGCCATTAAAGAAAAAGGGTCAGGATTCGTAGGAATAATAAATAAATCAGAAATACTGAATAAATTTTGATTTATTGCCCCTAATCCAGGATTTAAATCCGTTATTACATAATCAATATTATGATGATCACAAAGTAATGCTATTAAGGCATTAAAAGCACCTGGCAAGTTTTGCATAGTTGCAAAAGCATTATTTGAAGTTTGGGCAAAGCTAAGAGCTGGCTCTAATTCAGTTAAATTCGGATGACCAGGTAATAAAAATAAATTATCATTGTTGGGAACATTATAACAATCAAATGCTTGAATTGGTTCAGGTCTACCTTCAAATGCCGAACTTACTCCGGCCATAATATTTCTTGTGTTTGTTGGAGCGTCGGTATAGTATTGCTCAAACGAATCTTTCATTATTAATCCAGTAAGATTGCACTGAGGATCAGCATCGACTAACAAAACTCTGCTTCCATTTTGTGCGAGTTTCCATCCTAGATGAAAAGTTGTAGTTGTTTTACTTACTCCACCTTTATGATTGAAAAATATAATTCTCATTTTATAATTTTAGTTTTCTCAAATGTAAGTAAAAGTTGTTTCATTGTTCAATAATGAAACCCTCGTTTAGAATTACGGCTAACAACCCAGATTTTTACGAAGTTGGCAGTTAAAATAAATTTACTATAAAACTGGAAAGGTAGAAGAGGTTACCGCCGATTTTTTCAAAACCTTTATTAGGTATATTAACTTATTTAGTTTGTTCAATTAGTCATGCCAGAAACATTCTTAAAGAAATGATTTCTCTATGAAGCCGAATCAAATCCTCTGGCCTTGAGCTCTTATTCGACGTTCTTGTAATTTTAAAGGAATTTTAAGCATTCATTTGATGGCATCAAAGATTTCTCGAATCCCATATTTATCGGATGACAATTAATCATGCTGTCCCATGGGGACTCCTTTGGAGTGTCGGTCGTTACCTCCCTCACAAACACGTTAGAGAGGGATTCACTAGCGCAAGTCATAAGCGCTCCAAACACGGTTGAAAGGCCATTCCTTCTTTACATCAGCTATATACCAACGCTATACCAACCATACCTTTTTCTTACCTTTTCTTTACCCTTTCTATACCTTTTCTTTACCTATCCTTTACCTATGCTATACCCTTTGTTTACCTCCAGGGTATAGAAAGGGTATTTTTTAGGTATAGAAAAAGTAGCAGAAGGGTTAATTTGGTACAGGGTTGGTAGATGGAGACAGTACCGTTTGGGGATGTTGCGGGGAAAAATCCTAATGACAAGCTTCGAACTTGATTCGGGGCATAACATTGGTTTACCTGTAACGGAGGAGATTGCGTCGGTCGTTCCTCCCTCGCAAATACGGTTGGGGCATCGGATGATGACATCTTTCCAGCTTGCACGAAATCCCGTTTACAGGTTTCTTCTTTGCACTTTGCCTTTTTACTTTTTACTTTTAACTTTTAACTTCTTCAATACTGCCCAATACTCAACAATACCAGCGTACAGGCCTCCAATGGCTCTATACCATGCTGATCTAAAAGTTTTTCGAATTGATAGTTTTCGGTACCCGGATTAAAGATGACCCGCTTGGGCTTGGTCTGCAAGATGTAATCTTCATAGCCCGCTTGTAATGCCGGACCAATGTATAAGGTGATCGTATCAATGTCGTCGTAAATTGGTCCCGGGCGCTCGATCTTTACGCCGGCCACTTCTCCCTGTTTGATCCCGATGTTCACAATGGGATGTCCCTTAGCTGTAAGCATATGCGCCGCCCGGTAGGCATAGCGGTCTGCATTTGGTGTTGCGCCGATGATTAATGTCTTTTTCATATGTTTTAAGTTGAGTCCAGAAGTCCAAGAGTCCAGTTTTTAGTTCGTAGTTGGTAGTTCTTAGTTGTTAGTTCGTAGTTCATCCTGCCAAACAACCAAAAACCCAAACAACTAAACAACCACTAACCTAAAATTTCATCAACAGGGCAATCTGCCCGGAATGGTAGGCGTGGTGCTGGATCAGGCCGTTGATCAGTTGCGCGTAGTTGATGCTTTCGTTTTCTCCGAATTCCCGATCGTCTTTCACTGCTCTTGACCAATCTGTCAGGTTCAGGTTTTTTAGAGTAGCAATCAGCTTGTCATTGGCCTTTTTAAAATCGTTCACCATCAGTTGCCATTCCTGATCAGAATGCGCTGTTGGTGCAGGCCAATCGCCCCTCACGGGTTCCTTTGCATTTCGACCTTCAATCCGCTCGGTTACTTCCTCCGTCCATGCCGTTAGGTGCAGCACCAGTTCGGCAATGGTATGGGCATTGGGAATGTGGCGAGCAAATACTTTTCCGGCATCTGCCGATTTCAACTGCGCCATGACATTGTTGCCATGCCAGGCATCTCCATCAAAAGATTTTTCGAGTTCTGTGATTAAATCGACCATTCGTTTTTCCTTTTAAGATTAACGTATCAGGCCCTTGAATTGTTTAGGATGGCATTGGCACAATTGATCCCGTCAATAGCGGCCGAGACAATTCCACCGGCATAACCCGCACCTTCGGCACATGGATAGAGTCCGGCAAGCTGAGGATGCTGCAAGGTTTCCTTATCCCTCGGGATGCGCACCGGAGCGGAAGTCCTGCTCTCTACGCCCACCAGAATGGCTTCGTTGGTGTAATATCCTTTCATCTTCTTCCCAAAAAGGGGCAATGCCGATTTCAGGCTCGAGGCCACAAAGTCGGGAAGGATGTTGTCGAGCATCACGCTTTTCGTTCCCGGGAGGTAGGAATTCTTCGGAAGGTCTACCGACAGCCTGTTTTCTACAAAATCGATCATCCGCTGTGCGGGCGCAACGAGGTTGCCACCTCCAGCTTCGAAAGCCAGTTTCTCGATTTCGGATTGGAAGTTGAGCATCCGCAGCGGATCATAGCCCTGCACATCATCCAAGGTAACCTGCACCACCGTGCCCGAACTGGCATAAGGGTTATTTCTTTTGGAGGGCGACCATCCGTTGACCACAATTTCGTCAGTGCCCGTGGCACAGGGCGCAATAATCCCCCCAGGGCACATGCAGAACGAAAATACGCCCCTGGCCTTCACCTGCTCGACCATGCTGTAATAGGCAGGCGGCAAAAACTCGCTCCTGATGTCGCAATGGTATTGTGCCCGGTCAATGATCTGTTGGGGATGTTCGATCCTCACCCCTAAAGCAAAAGGCTTTGCTTCGATGAGGATATTTTTGTGATGGAGGAGTTTATAGATGTCCCTCGCCGAATGCCCCGTGGCCAAGATGACCGAATCGGCCAAGATTTCCTGGAGCTGGTTAACGACGATGCCTTTTATCTTTCCATCGGAAACGAGCAGGTCGGTCAGCTTGGAATCAAAGAGCACCTCTCCCCCAGCCTGTTCAATGGTTTCGCGGATGGCGGTAATGATGTGCGGCAATTTATTGGTACCGATGTGCGGACGTGCGTCGATCAGGATATCCTGTTCGGCCCCATGCTGCACAAAAAGCTGCAGTACCTTATTGATGTCGCCACGTTTGTTCGAACGGGTATATAATTTACCATCAGAATAGGTGCCCGCCCCGCCTTCGCCATAACAGTAATTCGATTCGGTGTTCACAATGCCCTGTTTATTGATGGCGGCAAGGTCCCTTCTCCTTTGCTTCACATCCTTGCCCCGCTCTACCAAAATCGGTTTCAGTCCGTTTTCCAGACATTGCAATGCAGCAAACAATCCCGCCGGACCAGCGCCAACAATGATTACCTTTTTTGCGGAATCAACTTTTGGATAGGTAAAGATTGGCTGCTGCTCCTGATCGGTCTCATTGATAAAAGCACGGACCTGGAGCCGATAGATGACCTTTTTAGCCCTGGCATCAATGGAACGCTTTAAGATTTTATAGCTTTTGATGGCCGCCTGTTCAACTTTCAGGCCGGTGGCCAGCACCTTTAGGATACTAGCCTCGTTTGACACCTCTTGCGGGGCCAGGGTAATTTCGATTTCTTTTTGCATAAGCGTCAGGTTTTTATCCCGAATGGTACAAAGTTACGATTCAGTTTTCAGTTCTCAGTTCATAGTTATCAGTTAGACTCATCCTAAACAACTCAACAACCGACAACTCAACAGTTAACCAGTTAATCAATTAAATAATTAACCAACTAAACAGTTAACCAATTAAACAATTAACCAATTAACCAATTTTGCAGTTAACCAACTAAACACTTAACCATTTTCCCTATCTTAGGTCAACTTGTCAGTATTTTGTCTGTTTGCGTAACAAGGTATGAAAGTTGCTATCTAAGTTGAAACCAAGGGGCCGCATAAGGTGGCTTCGAAACCTAAAACAATTGAACATGAAAAAAATAGTTATTGGTGTAATTGCAGTTGTCGTTTTATTGGCCCTGATCAGTGGGTGCAATGGCTACAACAAGTTAGTTAAATTGGATACTGATGTCCAAAATAAGTGGAGCAAAGTAGAAGCGCAATACCAGCGCCGTTCTGACCTGATCCCAAATTTGGTGAGCACGGTTAAAGGGGCTGCGAAATTTGAACAGAGCACCTTGACCGCGGTGATCGAGGCCCGTTCTAAGGCGAGCCAGATCAAGATCGATCCGGCCAACCTTACGCCAGAGAACATTGAAAAATATCAGGCTGCACAAGGACAGATTGGCCAGGCGCTGAGCAGGCTAATGGTATTGACCGAAAATTACCCTGAGCTAAAAGCGACGCAACAGTTCAGTGACCTGTCTGTAGCCTTAGAAGGAACAGAAAACCGCATTACGGTAGCCAGGAACGATTTCAACGATTCGATCCAGAACTACAATAATGCCGTGAGGAGCTTCCCAGCAAACTTGACTGCCGGTCTGTTTGGCTTCAAACAAAAAGAAGGATTTAAGGCAGAAGCTGGCGCAGAGAAAGCACCGACAGTATCATTTTAATCTAGGAACGATTTGATAAGGGCTTGTGGATCTGCCGATGCACATGGCCCTTATTTTTTAATTAGCAGAAATCATGGGGCTTTTCACAACAGAAGAACAGGAATTAATAGCCAATACCATCGCCACTGCCGAGAAGGCGACCTCTGGAGAAATCAGGGTGGCCATCGAAAAACATTGTCATGGCAGCGCCTTTGAACGGGCTACACAATATTTTGCAGAATTGGGGATGGACAAAACGGCGCAACATAATGGGGTGCTGATCTATCTGGCATCGGCCGATCATAAATTTGCCATTATCGGCGATCGCGGAATTGACCGTGTGGTGCCCGATGACTTTTGGGAAACCACACAGGTGGCCATGAAGGCACACTTTCAGAGCGGTAACTTTGCCGCGGGGATCATTGCCGGAGTTGCTGCCGCAGGTGAAAAACTGGCCTTGTTTTTCCCTTATCAGCAGGGCGATGTCAATGAACTGCCGAACGACATCATTTTTATGGATCAAGATGAAAACTCATCCAAATGAAAAAGCTCTTTATCTTAACGCTATTGCTGCTGGGCTATCAACTTGGTTTTTCGCAAGAAATCCCTGCCAAGCCGGCTACCTATGCCCTGGTGCATGATTTTACGGGTACCTTGTCTGCCGATCAGCGAAATGCACTCGAACAGAAACTGCGCACTTTCGAAGATTCGACATCTAATCAGGTGGCCGTCATCCTTGTTAAAACCACTGGCGATTATGAGATTGGCGATTATGCGCTTGAAATCGGAAGAAAATGGGGCATCGGTACCAAAGACAAAAACAATGGTATTATTGTTTTGGCAGCACTTGGCGATCGGAAAGTAACCATTCAGGTCGGCTATGGACTGGAAGGTGCCATGCCAGATATCTATACCAAGCGCATCAGGGAAAATGATATTAATCCCAATTTCAGGGCGGGCGACTATTATAAAGGTCTTGATGCGGCCACCAGTTCGATCATTTCGGCCATCAAGGGCGAGTACAAAAATGATCAGCCCAAGAGCAAGAAAATCAACAACAATAAAGGTTCGGCCGGATTGATCGTCATCGTGATCATCATCATTATCATTGCCATCATCAAAAGAGGCGGCGGCGGCGGTAGCCAGGTCATTGGCGGACGCGGCGTTGCGGAAGCATTATTCTGGAGCATGCTGTTCAGCGGAGGCGGAAGAAGCTCTGGTGGAAGTGGCTTTGGTGGCGGAAGCAGTGGTGGTGGTTTCGGAGGCGGCAGCTTTGGCGGCGGCAGTTTCGGCGGCGGCGGAAGCAGTGGTAGTTGGTAAGTTAGTTAATAGTTTTTAGTTTCTAGTTTCTAGTTCGAGAATGAATAGAATAAAGAGCTATCAACTATGAACTGTTAACTGTAAACTGGCAACTGTTAACTGTAAACTGTGAACTACCAACTATTACCTGGACTTCTGGTCTCCTGGACTCCTGGACTCTAACTTCCAACTTCCCGACTTCCCGACTTTCTAACTCAACCCACATGTACAGAAAAGACCTCATTACTTCAGAAATAGAGAAACTGGCGCAGGTTCTGGCCAGGATCATTGGCTTAAAGACAGAATTAAGGATAAAGGAAGCCGAGATCTTATTCGACGAAACGCTGTCGACAAGTTTCGGACTCGAAAAATCGATGCTGCTCGATCCGAATGATGAAGATTTCATCCAATGGCTGTCTACCACACCTCTCGGTGCCGAAAAATTGAACGCTCTGGGAGATTTCCTGTTCAGTGAACTCGATTTTGAGCAACAGACCATCCCCTCCTTATTGCTGGCCAAAAAACTGGATCTGGTTTACCAGCGCCTGGCCGATCACTTTCAGGTGGTGCATCTCATTAACATGGGCAGACAAAAATACATCCAACAATATTTAAGCTAATGGAAATTTTAAAATGGCAAAAGATTGCCTCCAAATATTTGGTAAAGGAAAAATGGGCCACGCTCAGGGTAGATACCTGTAAATTGCAGAACGGCGCCGTTAAAGATGATTATTATGTACTGGAATATCCCAATTGGGTAAACGCGGTGGCGCTCACCAAGGAATACAAGCTGATCTTGGTAAGACAGTACCGATATGGAGCCGATATCGTGTCGCTGGAAATCCCGGGAGGTGTAATCGACGACGATGAAGATCCTGAAACAGCCATCAGAAGAGAATTGCAGGAGGAAACAGGCTATACTTTCGGTAGCTGCGAGCTCATTGCTACACTTTATGCCAATCCGGCCACTTCCAACAACAAAACCTTCACCTATTTATTGAAAGATGGCGTAAAAACGCACGACCAGCATCTGGATGACCACGAAATCCTGAATGTGGAGGAATACAGCATCGATGAGGTGAGGCAATTGTTGAAGGACAATAAAATCGCGCAGGCACTCCATGTAGCCGGGCTGCATTATGGACTGATGTTGCGCTAACGCATATTTTTTCTATATTTATTACAAACTAACTTCTGATATGAATAAACCTAGACTCATTTCCAAGATTTTGGGCAGTGCATTATTTTCATTCATCGCACTACAATCTTTTGCTCAGACCAATGCCCTTTGGCTGCGCTATCCATCCATTTCACCAGATGGAAAAACCATTGTCTTTGGCTACAAAGGCGACCTCTACAAGGTTGGCGCAGATGGTGGCATCGCTACACCGGTAACCATATCCGAATACCACGAACAAATGCCCGTTTGGAGCCACGATGGCAAATCGATTGCCTTTGCGAGCAACAGGTACGGAAATTTTGATGTTTTCGTCTTGCCGGCAAACGGAGGTTCCGCAAAAAGATTGACGTTCAACAGTGCGAACGATTTTCCATCAGACTTTACCCGCGACAACAAGCGTGTGCTTTTCTCTTCCGGACATCAATCTACGGCCCAGAGCGTGCGCTTTCCACAACGTGGATTGTTCCTTAACCTGTATACCGTGCCGGTAGAAGGTGGAAGATCGATCTTGGTCAGTGCCGCAGGAGCTGAAAACGCACACTACAATAGCAATGGCTCCAAGATTGTTTTCCAGGATCGGAAAGGATATGAAGATGCTTTCAGGAAACACCACATCTCATCGGTAACGCGCGACATTTGGGAACTGGACCTCAAAAACAACAGCTATAAAAAGATTTCAGATTTTGAAGGTGAAGATCGCGAACCTGTGTATGGTGGCAACGACCAGATTTTCTACCTCAACGAAAAAAATGGAACGCAGAACGTATACGGACAGGCGGGATCATTGACATCTTTCAAGGACTATCCGGTACGCCACCTGAGCATTGCCGACAACAACACCTTGTGCTTTACCTATAATGGCGAAATCTATGTGATGCCGGCAAATGGGCAGCCGAGAAAAATTGCCGTACAGATCCAGAACGAGACCAGTTCTGAGGTGGAGAAAAATATTCCGATCAATAACAACATCAGTGAATTTGCCGCCAGTCCGAATGGTAAGGAAATTGCCTTTGTGTCAAGGGGAGAGATTTTTGTATCAAGCGTAGAAAATGGGCAGACCAAAAGGATTACCAATACCCCGCAGCAGGAGCGTTCTGTTCGCTGGGCTGCTGATGGCAAGAGTCTGATCTATGCAGGTGAACGAAACGGCAGCTGGGATATTTTCAGGACCATGCGTACCCGCAGCACCGAGCCTTATTTCTATGCAGCTACGGTATTAAAAGAGGATGCCATTGTAGCTACTCCGGCAGAAGAGTTTCAGCCAGAGTTTTCTCCAGATGGCAAAGAGATTGCTTATGTGGAAAATAGGAATGTCCTAAAGGTGTATAATATCGCTTCAAAAAGTTCGAGGACTTTATTGCCAGAAGGACGCAACCATTCGTACAGCGATGGCGATTGGAGTTTTAGCTGGAGCCCAGATAGCAAATGGATCATTGTAGATGACCAAAAGGGCTATGCCTTTACGAGCAACCTTTCATTGATCAAGGCAGATGGATCTGGAGAGATTATCCAACCGATCAACAGCGGTTTTGGCGAAAGCGGTGGCAAATGGGCGATGAATGGCAAAGCCCTGACCTGGTTGAGCAGTAAGAATGGCAGGAAATCACTGGCCCAGCAGGGATCAGCAGAGACCGATGTGTTCATTGCTTTTTTTGATAAGGCGGCATATGATAATTTCAAGCTCAGCAAGGATGAATTTAACCTTTGGAAAGAAACAGAAGCTGCTAAAAAGGATACGACCAAAAAAGAACAGCCGAAAGACGCAAAGGATGTGAAGAAGGTGACCAAAACGGCAGATACCATTAAGAAGATCAACATCCTCGATCTGAAAGACCTGGACAACCGTGTGGTGAAGCTAACAATCAACAGTTCTTCGATCAGCGATTACATCTTGAACAGCGATGCCAGCAAGCTATTTTATCTGGCCGAATTCGAAAATGGCTATGACCTCTGGGTAACCGAGCCAAGGACACATGATACCAAGATATTGGCCAAACTGGGCGGCTCGCCGAGTGGCATTGAGATCAGCAAAGATGGAAAATCGCTGTTTGTAAGCAACAATGGCCGATTGGTTAAAGTTGATGCAGAAAGCGGAAAGATTTCGGGCATCAACATCAATGGTGAGATCACCCTGAATACCATCGGAGAACGTGCCTACATCTATGAACACATCTGGCGCCAGGTGAAGCAGAAATTCTATGATCCTAAACTGCACAATGTAGATTGGAATGCCTATAAAAGCGGATATGCCAAGTTTTTGCCGCACATTTCCAATAATTTCGATTTTCAGGAATTGTTGAGCGAGCTGTTGGGCGAATTGAATGCCTCACATACAGGTGGCAGATATGCTCCTCGTCCAGTTGCACCAGACCAGACGGCTGCATTGGGCATCTTAATTGATGAAACCTATACCAAGGAAGGGATTAAGATTGCAGAAGTCCTGGCCACCGGACCGTTGGACAAGGCCAGCTCCAAAATCAGGGCGGGACAGATCATCGAAAGCATCAACGGCAACAAGATTACAGAAGCTGATGATTGGGCAAAATACCTGAACCGCGAGATCGGGAAAAATGTGCTGCTCAGTGTGTATGACCCAGCTACGAAATCGAGCTTCGACGAAACCGTCAAAACAATTGCTGGTGGTGAAGAAAATGAGCTGATGTATAAGCGATGGGTAAAAAATATGCGTGCCATGGTAGATGAGCTGAGTGGCGGAAAAATAGGCTATGTGCATGTGCGTGGCATGGACGATGCCAGTTATCGTGTTGTAGTAGATGATGCCTTGGGCATCAACAAAGAAAAGGATGCGATTATTGTTGATACGCGTTTCAATGGTGGCGGATGGCTGCATAACGACCTCAATGCATTTTTGAGCGGCAAGGCCTACCTGACTTTTAGCTCTCAGGGCAATCCACTGAAAGGGTCAGAACCTTTGAACACTTGGACAAAACCGAGCACGGTATTGATGAGCGAAAGCAATTACAGCGACGCTTTCATCTTCCCTTACATCTATAAGCAGACCGGAACCGGAAAGTTGATCGGTATGCCGGTACCTGGAACAGGAACTGCCGTTTGGTGGGAAACCCAGATCGATCCGACCATCGTATTCGGTATTCCGATGATCGGAACCATTGGCAAGGAAGGCAGAACTACAGAAAACCTTCAGGTTGAGCCAGACATCAAAGTTACCCTGCCATATGAAGCGTTCCTTTCTGGAAAAGATCCACAGATCGAAGCTGCCGTGAAGGAAATGTTGAGGGCAACAAAGAAATAATCTTTGTTTTCTGGCGGATTACAAATCCGCAGTTCAATTGTCGGGAAAGCATTTCCCGACAAACAATCCAGCTAATGCTGGTCGCGATTTGTAATCGCGACCATTTAACTGCGGATTTGCAATCCGCCATAACAAAAAAGGCCTCCAAAATGGAGGCCTTTTTTGTTAGCTCATCTTTAATTTCTTCTGGATATCGTTTACGTAGGCCTTGAACTTTTTATCGGTTTCGATCAGGTCCTCAACCGTTTGGCAGGCATAGATTACGGTGGAGTGGTCCCTACCGCCGAAGAATGCGCCAATAGTTTTTAGCGAAGATTTGGTATGGCTTTTAGAAAGGTACATCGAAATCTGACGGGCCTGTACAATCTCACGCTTACGGGTCTGTGACTTGACCATGTCAACTGGCACTTCGAAATATTCGCAGACCAATTTCTGGATATACTCCATCGAGATTTCCTTTGAGGTATTCTTGATGAAGTTCTTCAACATCTGTTTGGCCAAAGCCAGGTCGATATCTTTTTTATTCAATGTAGACTGCGCCAACAGGGAGACCATCGCTCCTTCGAGCTCACGTACATTGTTGTCGATATTATGTGCCACGTATTCGATTACTTCGCCGGGAAGCTCGATCCCATCGGCATACATTTTCTTTTTAAGGATGGCAATACGGGTTTCGAGATCAGGGATCTGCAGATCGGCCGAAAGCCCCCATTTGAAACGGCTCAACAAACGCTCTTCCAGTCCGGCCAAATCTTTCGGTGCCTTATCTGAAGTCAGGATGACCTGTTTGCCCGATTGGTGAAGGTGGTTAAAGATATGGAAGAAAATATCCTGGGTCTTTTCCTTTCCGGCAAAGTTGTGCACATCGTCCATGATGATGACATCCATGGCCTGATAGAAGTTAACGAAATCGTTGATCGTGTTGTTCTTCAATGAGTCGACAAACTGCTGGCAGAATTTCTCACAAGAAACGTAGATGACCAATTTATCGGGCATGCTGCGTTTGATCTCGTTTCCTATGGCCTGTGCCAAATGCGTTTTCCCCAAACCTACACCACCATAAACCATCAGCGGATTAAAAGAAGTGCCTCCAGGTTTTGCGGCAACAGCATATCCGGCAGAACGTGCCAGACGGTTACAGTCACCCTCAATGTAATTTTCAAAAGTATAGTTGGGATTGAGCTGGGGATCTACATTCAGCTTCTTTAATCCAGGAATGATAAACGGGTTTTTGATGTCCTTATTGATCGCTACCGGAATTGGCATCGATTGCATTTTTGCCTCAGCCCCATTTCCGTTAGAGGGCATATTGGTGGTATAAGGAGAACTGGTGTTAGATGACTTATCGACAACGATGTTATATTCCAATCTGCCCTCTTCTCCCAATTGCTTTTTTACGGTCTTGCGGAGCAGGCCAACATAGTGCTCCTCCAACCATTCGTAAAAGAATAAACTAGGCACCTGAATGGTTAAAACTTTACCCTCCAATTTAAGTGCAGATATCGGTTCGAACCAAGTTTTGAAACTCTGGTTCGGAATGTTATCCTTTATAATTTGGAGACAGTTCTTCCATACTTCGGTACAAGTTTTTTCCATTGTTATTCTATAATTTGTTGGTTTTCAGTCCTAAGAAGTGCTTTACGGATATGCACTTTCGAAGCATCGAATATTCAAAAAATTATCAACAAAAAAAACTAAATTTTCAATTAATTTGTAAGTACTTCAAAAGCAGTAGCATATCCCGCTTAACCTCAATTTTTTGTGTGGATAACTATTTTTTAACACAAAATTAATATTCTCCGAAGACCTTTCTCAAGGTATTGGCTATTTCTCCCAGAGTGGCATATTCTTCTACTGCAGCCAAGATAAATGGCATCAAATTTTGCTCTGTTTGCGCAGCTTTTTCCAGCTGCTCCAAGGCCAACTTCACCGCTGTCTGGTTGCGCTCTTTTTTAAGTCGATCGAGCTGCCCGGTCTGGATGGTGCGGATCGTTTCATCAATGGTCAGCGTCTCGGTAATCCCTTCCTTTTCCTGAACGAATTTATTGACCCCGACTATGGTACGTTCGCCCGACTCGATTTCTTGTTGGTATTGATAGGCGGCGTTGGCAATTTCCTGTTGGATGTATCCATTTTCTATGGCGTTGACCGCTCCGCCCAGCGCATCGATCTTTTCCATATAGACCAAGGCTGCAGACTCGATCTCATCGGTCAGGCTTTCTACAAAGTAAGATCCTGCCAATGGATCTACCGTATCGGTTACACCACTTTCGAATGCGATGACCTGTTGCGTACGGAGCGCAATTTTTGCCGCAGCTTCAGTTGGCAGCGAAAGCGCTTCATCATAACCATTGGTATGTAAGGATTGTGTGCCGCCCAATACGGCTGCCAAGGCCTGATTGCTTACCCTTACCACATTGTTCAATGGCTGTTGCGCGGTCAGTGTCGATCCTCCGGTCTGGGTATGGAACCTTAGCATCATCGCTTTTTCGTCGGTAGCACCTAAACCTTTGGTGATATTAGCCCACATCCTCCTTGCAGCACGAAACTTGGCTATCTCCTCAAAGAAATTATTGTGGCAATTGAAGAAAAAGGACAGTCTTTTCGCGAAAACATTAATGTCCAATCCTTTCTCTAGTGCCGCGTTCAAATAGGCCTTCCCATTCGATAGGGTGAAGGCCAATTCCTGAACAGCAGTTGATCCTGCCTCACGGATGTGGTAACCAGAAATCGAAATGGTGTTCCATTTGGGCACTTCCTTGCTGCAATATTCAAAAATATCGGTGATCAGGCGCATGGATGGCTTTGGTGGATAAATATAGGTACCCCGCGCGGCATATTCTTTTAAGATATCATTTTGGATCGTACCAGAAAGTAGCTTCAGGTCGGCACCCTGTTTTTTGGCCAGCGCAATATACATGGCCAGTAAAATGGATGCGGTGGCGTTAATGGTCATTGAGGTGGTAATCTTTTCCAGTTCGATCCCATCGAATAAGGCCTCCATATCCTTCAGTGAATCGATGGCGACACCAACTTTTCCTACTTCACCTTCTGCCATCTCATGATCGGAGTCGTATCCGATCTGTGTAGGGAGGTCAAAAGCGACAGATAAGCCCATTGTACCCTGCGCCAATAGATAATGATATCGTTTATTGGATTCCTCGGCCGTCGAAAAACCCGCATACTGACGCATCGTCCAAAGCCGGCCACGGTACATATCAGGCTGGATGCCCCTCGTAAAAGGAAACTGGCCCGGCAATTCCGTAATGGGCTTTGCGAAGCTATAGATTGGCTTGATTTCGATTCCTGAAGTGGTTTTTCTAGTGCTCATGGTATAATGATTTTTACGGGGCGGTAAGTTTTGAGTATCGAGTTATAAGATTGGACGCAAAACCTATATTAATATCTTGCCGCTCGCTACCTGATACTCGCTACTTGATACTTGATACTTGATACTAATACCTCAAAATAACTTCTGTATATCCAACTTCAACTGATCGATGGCCAGTTCATATGGGTTTTCATCGATCTTGCTCATGTGCTGCAAGATGGTCTTGCTCAGGTCGACACCTGTTGCCGTTTCGTTCAGGTTATTCGCTACATTATTGACCATGGCAATGGTATCTTCCTTGAGCTTTCGTACAACCGTCCAGCTTACCGGATCAATATAGAGCTGCTGTGTAATGTTGTGCTGGTATTCTGATTTGATCTCTTCCAAGATAAGGGCCTGCAATGCACTAACCCCAATCCCTTGCTGGTGTACCCTGACCAATAGGTTGGATGGATTGATCCGATCCAAAAAGATGATGAGCCTTTCATAGGCCTGGAGCCTTAGGGGAAATATCGCCGAACGGTCTTCCTTGCGGTGTGCCATGGCCTTAAACCTAAAGTATTGTTGGATGTCGTTCCTGATCAGCAAGTAGCCAGCCACAACAGTAATGATACCGCCCAAGGCAATGGCAGAGAGTAGGGTAAATAAGTGGTCGATGTTCATCTGATATTGTTTGGATACCGTAATATTAATTACGCACGGAGCAAAAATGTGCATAAATATTTATATTTGCATATAGTAATCACAAACGCCCGGCACTAAGTGCCTGGCACCTATCTTTTGAGCACATGAGCACGACCGTAGAAACAACATTCGCCCCGGTTTCATTTACCGAATCTGCCACCAAAGAATTGCTGAAGCTGAAAAGCCAGCAGGAAATCAATGAAAATTTTGGACTTCGCGTAGGCGTTGAAGGTGGTGGCTGTGCCGGCATGAACTATGTGCTGGGCTTTGACCAGAAGAAAGATGGCGATCAGGAATTTTTGATCGATGGGATCAAGGTATTTATGCACAAGGCCCACCAGATGTATCTATTGGGCATGCAGATCGATTGGCAGGATGGTTTAAACGCAAGGGGCTTCACTTTTAGCAATCCGAACGCCACCAGTTCCTGTGGATGCGGATCGAGCTTTTCGGTTTAGCCAGACCATCAATTTTTAAGGACTCCATCGATTTAACGATGTAACATTTTGAACAGTCCCGTTGTCTTAACAGCGGGACTTATTATTTTTACTACATTAGCATTTTATATCCATCAGATGACGTATTGGGAAAACGTAAGGCTAGCACTAGAATCTATTAAAAGCAACAGGCTGCGAACCTTGCTTACCGCGCTGATCATTGCCATCGGACTAATGGCATTGGTCGGGATCTTAACGGCTATTGATGCGATCAAAAATAGCATGACCGAAGCGTTCTCGAGCATGGGTGCCAATTCGTTCACCATTCGGAACAGGGGTACGGGCATTAGGATCGGCGGAAATGGAAAACGTCCGAAACCGTTTAGGTCCATTCGTTATGAGGATGCGCTAGATTTCAAGGAACGCCTTCAGGCACCAGCTACCATTTCCATCAGCGTTTTTGCAACGTTTGGATCGACGGTGAAATATGGACTGGAAAAAACCAATCCAAATACCAACATCCAGGGAATTGACGAAAATGGCCTCAATACAATGGGATTTGAACTGGAACAGGGAAGGAATTTCAATCTGAACGAAAGCCTCACCGGAAGCAACATCTGTATCATCGGCAGTGAGATCGCTACCACGCTATTCAAAAAGGAATCGCCGCTGGATAAGATCATCAGTGCCGGAAATAATAAATTGAGGGTTGTTGGAGTTCTGGCCAAAAAAGGTTCGAGCATGGGGCCAAGTACAGATAGGGCCGTGTATGTGCCACTTTATAAGGCAAAACTCATCAACTCTAATGCTAATCCTTCCTATACCATTACCGTAGCTGTTGCCAATAACGACATCATGGACAACGTGATCGGAGAAGCTACTGCAGAATTTAGGAACATCAGAAAAGTAAAGGTCAATCAGCCGAATAATTTTGAAATTACCAAAAGTGATGCGGTCGCGCAGACGCTGATCGAAAATCTCCGTTATGTAAAATGGGGCGGATGGGCGATTGGTGCGATTACGCTATTGGGCGCCTCGATTGCGCTGATGAACATCATGTTGGTCTCTGTAACCGAAAGGACCCGTGAAATCGGGATCAGGAAGGCCATCGGTGCAAATCCAGCGGTAATCAGGAAACAGTTCCTCATTGAAGCCATTGTCATCTGTTTGATCGGAGGCTTTTTTGGCATCCTGTTCGGCATTGGCATTGGTAACCTTGTCGCCCTGCTCATGGGCGGTAGCTTCATTGTGCCTTGGCAGATCATCGGCATGGGCTTTGCCCTTTGCTTTGGCGTCGGTATTGTATCGGGATTCTATCCTGCCAAGAAAGCGGCAAAATTAGATCCGATCGAAGCGCTGAGATATGAATAGTTCTTAGTTCTTAGTTTGCAGTTCTTAGTTTCGGTCCAACTACCAACTAACAACTATAAACTAGCAACTATAAGGCAAGATTATTCAGCTGTGGCTGTGAGAGGATACGCTGTAAGCGTTCCAGAGAGAGGCTTTCCTTTAGTGCATCGGCATGGCGCAGGTGGTGCATATCGCTCCCAAGAAAATCGATGCAATAGCTATCTACCAGTTCTTCTGCTACCTGTTTGGCGCCTTTACCGTAGTATCCTGTTAAAGAAATGGTATTCAGTTGAAGCAGACAGCCGGTATCCCTGATCTGCTCATAACTTTCGATAGAATTATAATAATATGGATAACGTTCTGGATGCGCCAAAACGGGCTGATAGCCAGCGTCCTGCATTTTGGCAATTACACTGAACAGGTTATGTGGCGCATTGATGTAGGACAGTTCGAACAACAGGTATTTCTTTTCGCCAAAAGTAAGGACTTCCTTTTTTTCGATTTTATTTTCAAATGTTTCGTCGAGGTAATATTCTGCTGCAGCATGTACGGTCAGGTCAATCTGATGTTGTTGTAACCCTGCCCGCAGCTCATCCAGTGCTTTATGAACGGTAGCTGGCGTGTTGCGAAAGTAATCGGCCATGATATGGGGGGTTGCGATCAGCTGTTTAAAGCCCAGGTCGCGAAAACGTCTGGCCAATGCCAAAGAACTTTCCAAATTTCTAGCTCCATCATCGATTCCGGGCAAGATATGGGAGTGCATATCTGTACCTATCGTCGAAAAATTAAATTCGGGTTCTTTCTTCTTTTTGAGCCAGTCGAACAAATTTACCTCCCTTTATATTGATTGTCGTAGTAAGCTTGATAATTGCCCGAAGTTACATTATTTAGCCAATCTTCGTGCTGTAGATACCAATCTACGGTTTTTTCTAATCCCTCTTCAAATTGTAGGCTCGGCACCCAATCCAACTCCTGCTGCAACTTGGTCGAATCGATCGCGTAACGCAGATCGTGGCCAGCCCTATCTTTTACAAAGGTAATCAGCTTTGCAGAATCTCCCTCATTTCTATTTAACTTTTTATCCATTATCTTGCAGAGCAACTGGATCAGGTCAATGTTCTTCCACTCGTTATGCCCACCGACATTATAGGTCTCCCCACTTTTCGCCTGATGGAAAATGACATCGATCGCCCTGGCGTGGTCTTCTACCCAAAGCCAATCGCGCACATTCTCACCCTTCCCATACACTGGAACAGGCCTATTGTTTTTGATATTATTGATCGCCAGTGGAATCAGTTTTTCAGGAAAATGGTGGGATCCATAATTATTGGAACAGTTGGAGATCACCACATCTAATCCATACGTATCATGATAGGCCCTTACAAAATGGTCTGAACTGGCCTTTGATGCAGAATACGGACTATGTGGATCATACGGCGTCTGCTCCGTGAACATACCAGTTTCTCCCAATGCACCATACACTTCATCCGTACTTACGTGGTAGAAGCGTTTTTTATCATAGTCACCTTTCCAGTATTCACGTGCGGCATTCAACAGGTTAACGGTGCCAATTACGTTGGTTACGACAAACGCAATCGGGTCGGCAATGGAACGATCAACATGCGATTCGGCGGCGAGGTGGATAACGGCATCGAAATTCTCTTTTTTAAAAATATCATTGATGACCGAATGGTCGGTGATATCTGCTTTAATGAACCGATAATTCGGCTTGTCTTCTACGTCTGTGAGATTGGCCAGGTTTCCGGCATACGTTAGTGCATCCAAGTTAACAATCTCGTAAGATGGGTATCGGTTTACAAACCTCCGTACCACATGCGAACCAATAAAGCCCGCGCCCCCCGTTATTAAAATTTTCTTCATATGATTTCTTGGGGCAAGCCCATCTCCCTCGCCATTCCCATCTTATCGCCCTGTTCTATTTTTAACAAAAGTTTATTCATCCCGGCCCGCAGATCAAATTGCAGATCTTCATGCAATTTATAGAATTTACGCAAAGTAACTAATGTAGACTTGATGAAATAAGTCCAAAAAAGATGCTCGTAGTTTTTATAGGAAGAAAAAAGTCCAGACTTAAATGTCGTAGTCGTCTGGTTGAACAAAAATATCCTAAGCTCTACATCTTCAAAATTTGCTTTAGTCACCTTGAGGTTGTGATTTACTGCCTTGGCCAATTTACGCAAATTGATCAAAATATCTTTTGGATTTTCTTTTCTTTCTGATTTTAATCTTTCCATTGTCGACACAATCAGCGCCTTGATCTCTTCAACACGGTCGCGCAGGTGGCTTTCATCTTCTAAAAGCGTAAAATGCAAGTGTTCGGTCAGGATTTTGTCTTTTGCGATCAGCCGAAGGAGCAATTTATCTTTCTCTTTTGGCGGCAGCGCCAGAATTTCCTGTTTTAAGTCTTTATGCTCACTTAATTTCATCTGCTCCAATCTTGCCCAAAATGCCTAAAACGGATTGGCTTTCAGGTATTTTTCCCATTTCCATGCAGAACGCATCATTTCATCGACGCCCAATGCTGCCTTCCATCCCAGTTCCCTTGCCGCTTTGGACACATCACCATAGACCTGTTCTACATCACCTTCCCTTCTTGGCCCTATGACATAATTTAGCTTCTGGCCGGTAGAATTTTCGAAGGCATGGATAATTTCCAAGACCGAAGATCCTTTTCCCGTACCGATATTAAAAATCTCATAGTTGGATGCCATCTCCGAATCGAGCTTCTTCAGTGCAGCCACATGGGCTTTAGCCAGGTCAACTACGTGGATGTAATCCCTGATTGCAGAACCATCTGGCGTACGGTAATCATCACCAAAAACGGTAATCTGTCCTCGTTTTCCAATGGCCGACTGTGTAATAAATGGAACCAGGTTTTGTGGAACGCCGATGGGCAGTTCGCCGATCAGTGCTGAACTGTGCGCGCCAACCGGATTAAAATAGCGCAGCGTAATGACCTTCAACAATGGGTTAACGGCGCAGCTATCGCGCAATATCTCTTCAGAAATCTGTTTGGTATTGCCGTAGGGCGATTCTGCCGATTGAACCGGCGCTGCCTCCGTTACCGGAAGTTCGGTTGGCTGCCCGTACACCGTGCAGGATGAAGAGAAAACCAGTTTAATGTGATGATTGAATGCATTTAGGATGTTGACCAGCGAAAAAAGGTTGTTCCGGTAGTACTTTAAGGGCTGTTGGACCGATTCGCCTACCGCCTTGAATGCAGCAAAATGGATGATTCCGGTAATATCCCGATGATCGGCAGCAAATGCCTGCACCGCAGCTTCATTGCAAAGGTCAAGCTGAACCAGTTCAGGACGTTTGGCCGTAATTTTCTCAATCTGTGTTAAAATCTTGGGATCTGAGTTGGAGAAATCATCAATGATCACCACCTCATATCCTGCATTGTATAGCTCAACAACGGTATGCGAACCGATATATCCGGCTCCACCTGTAACCAGAATTTTTTCCATTATCTGTTATAATCGTTAAAATCCTTATGTGCTTTGGCCACTAAGGCCTCTTTGGGCAGAGATTTAAAATAGGCATAGGTAATCTTTAACCCTTCGGCCCTGTTCACTTTGGGTTCCCACCCCAATATTTCCTTGGCTTTTGTAATGTCCGGCCTGCGCTGCTTCGGGTCGTCAGTTGGCAAAGGTTGGCAAACAATCTTTTGGCTGGTACCTGTCAACTTGATGATTTCTTCGGCAAAATCCATCATGGTAATCTCGTCTGGATTGCCAATGTTGACCGGACCTGCATAATCACTGAACAGCAATCGGTAAATTCCTTCTACCAGGTCGTCTACATAGCAGAAAGACCTGGTCTGACTGCCATCACCAAAAACTGTCAGATCTTCTCCCCTTAAGGCCTGCCCGATGAAGGCGGGCAGCACACGGCCATCATTTAGGCGCATGCGCGGACCATAGGTGTTAAAAATCCTCACAATCCTGGTTTCCAGGCCATGAAAGGTATGGTAGGCCATGGTCATGGCTTCCTGAAAACGCTTGGCTTCATCATATACACCCCTCGGACCTACAGGGTTAACATTTCCCCAGTATTCTTCTGGTTGCGGATTAACGGTTGGGTCGCCATAAACCTCAGAAGTAGAGGCAATCAACAGTCTTGCTTTCTTATTCTTGGCCAATCCCAACAGGTTATGGATGCCCAAAGATCCTACTTTAAGGGTCTGGATTGGGATTTTAAGGTAATCTATCGGACTTGCAGGAGAGGCAAAGTGCAAGATATAATCTAGATCTCCAGGTACGTAAACAAATTTTGAAACATCGTGGTGATAGAATTCGAACTGCTCCAATTTAAAGAGATGCTCAATATTTTGTAAATCTCCTGTAATGAGGTTGTCCATTGCTATGACATGGAAACCTTCCTTGATGAAGCGATCGCAAAGGTGGGAGCCCAGAAATCCGGCAGCTCCGGTGATCAGCACACGTTTCCGTTTCATTGACCTATCAATTTTCGTCCAATACTGTTATAATAATACCCCAAGTCGATCATCTTTTGGAGATCGAAAAGGTTTCTTCCATCAAAGATGACCTTATTGCGAAGTAGGTCTTCCATTCTTTCAAAATCTGGGTTTCTGAATACAGACCATTCTGTAGCAATCAACAAGGCATCGGCGCCATCAAGCACGTCATATTGGTTTTCGGCATAACTTACCTTATCGCCAATCAGCTGTTTTACGTTTTGCGCGGCCTCTGGATCAAATACAGAAACCGTTGCACCATGTTTGACCAATTCATCGATGATGTACAAAGCCGGTGCTTCACGGATGTCGTCTGTTTCTGGCTTAAATGCCAAGCCCCATAGTGCAAAATGTTTGCCATTTATGTTTTGCTTAAAATATTGGAGTACTTTATCGACCAAAATGGTTTTTTGCTTTTCATTGACCTGCATTACAGCTTTCAGGATCTGAAAATTGTAATCGTGCGTTTCAGCCGCAATGGAGAGCGCCTGTACATCTTTTGGAAAACAGCTTCCGCCATACCCTATTCCAGGAAAAAGGAACCTCTTGCCAATTCGGTCATCTGAACCGATGCCCCTTCGGACCGCATCCACGTCGGCACCCACAATTTCGCAAAGGTTTGCAATTTCGTTCATGAACGTGATTTTGGTGGCCAAAAATGAATTGGCTGCATATTTCGTCAATTCAGACGAGCGCTCGTCCATGAAGAAGATCGGATTGCCCTGTCTTACATAAGGCGCATATAGCTCTGTCATTAACTTTTGGGCCTTTTCGCTACGCGTACCTACCACTACACGGTCTGGCTTCATGAAATCGTCAACAGCTACACCTTCCCTTAAAAATTCGGGGTTGGATACCACGTCGATCTCTACGTCCGTGTTCGCTTGGAAAACGGCCTGCACTTTATCGGCGGTACCTACCGGAACTGTAGATTTATTGACGATTACCTTATATTCCTTTACCAATTGTGAGATGTCTTTGGCCGCGCCAAGGATATAGGAAAGGTCTGCAGCGCCATCTCCCCCTGGAGGAGTGGGCAAAGCCATGAAGATGATCTGCGATTCGCCGACTGCATGGGCAAGATCAGTAGTAAACGACAGACGTCCTTGTGCAATGTTGCGGTGAAACAGTACATCAAGCCCGGGTTCATAAATCGGAACCTCGCCCTCGATCATCTTTTTTACTTTTGTTTCATTAATATCTACACAAATGACATCGTTTCCAGTTTCTGCTAGGCAAGTACCTGTGACCAAGCCAACATATCCTGTTCCAATTACAGCTATCTTCATATGGAGTTGAAGGTTTTAAAATTATTCGTTTATCTTCGACGAAGATAAGAAATAAGACGCAAATGCTTTGGATTTATAATATAGGGATTGCATTTTATGGTGCACTCTTAAAAATTGTTTCTATTTTTAACAGCAAGGCCAAATTATTTGTAGCAGGAAGGAAAAATATTTTTGAGCACATTGCCCAGGCCATTGATCCTTCACAGCGCCCAATATGGTTCCATTTTGCTTCTTTGGGCGAATTTGAGCAGGGCCGTCCGGTGCTGGAACAATACAGATCTATCCATGCTGACACACGGATCGTAGTTACTTTCTTTTCTCCTTCTGGCTATGAAATCAGGAAAAACTATGCCTTGGCGAACGTATTTTACCTGCCATTGGATACCGCAGCAAATGCGAAAAGATTTATCGAGCTGGTTAATCCGGCATTCGCGGTTTTTACCAAATATGAGTTCTGGTACCATTATTTCAAAGTCCTGCATCAAAAGCAGATCCCACTGTATCTCATTTCAGGCATTTTCAGGCCCAATCAGCTCTTTTTCAAATGGCATGGTGGCTTTTATCGGGAGATTCTTGGTTATGTAAGCCATTTCTTCGTGCAGAATGAGCAGAGCGAGCAATTGCTCCACAAGATTGGCTTTGATAACGTAACGGTTAGTGGCGACACCCGCTTTGACCGTGTGTTTGAAAATGCCCAAAACCCAAAGCAATGGCCAGAAATTGCTGCTTTTTGCGGAGAGAGCCCAGTCTTTATAGCGGGCAGTACCTGGCCTGCCGACGAAAAGCTGATCGCCAACCTAGTTGTAGCTTATCCGGATTGGAAGTTGATCATTGCTCCCCATGAAATTGGTGCAGACCATGTTGAGGAAATCGAGCAGCTCTTTCCAACGGCCATCAAATTTTCATCACTTAGCGGACAGCTTTCTGCCTATGGCGAGCCTTTAGGCATACCTGTCACAGCTGATGCCGGGCCACAGACCCTGATCATCGACAATATCGGCATGTTATCATCCCTATATCCTTACGCTAAATTGGCTTATATCGGTGGAGGTTTTGGTGCCGGGATCCACAATACCTTAGAGGCGGCAGCTTTTGGCCTTTCGGTTATATTTGGGCCCAACTATAAAAAATTCCAGGAAGCAAAGGACCTGATTGCCATAGGTGCCGCGAAAAGTATCGTGAATGCTCAGGAACTGACCCATGCCTTCGAACAATTTAAAGATAATCGTCAGGCAGCTGAAACCGCAAAAGCATATGTTTCAAAAAAGAAGGGGGCAACGCCAATGATCTTGTCCAAAATTGCCTAAGCCGTAGCCATTTCCGCCAATGCGGTAATAAATTTTGGATGATCGTTCAAACTTTCGACCAATTGCACATGCTCACCACCCAGGCTCCTAAATTCTTCGTGGTATTCTACCGTAATTTCGTACAAAGTCTCTAGGCAGTCGGCCACAAAAGCCGGACTGAAAACCAACAGCCGCTTCTTGCCTTCTGCGGCCAGCTTTTTCAGCACATCTGTGGTATAGGGCTGCACCCAGGGCTCCTTGCCCAATCTAGACTGGAAGCAGACCGTATATTTTTCTCTTGGCAGGCCGAGTTCTTTCGCAAGCAGACGGGCGGTATCATGGCCTTGTGCCGAATAGCAAAATTTATTGGTATCATTTAAGCTGTCACAGCAATTCTCCACTTTTAGGCAATAATTGCCAGTGTGGTCGCATTTTAACAGTTGCCTTTCTGGTAAGCCATGGAAGCTAAAGAGCACATGATCATAGCTTTGGATATCGTGCTTTCTGGCGTTTTCGGCAAATACTTCGATCATCTGCCGATTATTATGGAAAGAATTGACAAAGGAGACTGGAGGAATGGTAGGCCATTTTGAAACGAGCTCCATCACCAACTGGATGACCGAACCCGTACTCGCGGAAGCATATTGCGGAAACAAGGGAATAACCTTGATCGATTCGACCAGATTCGCCTTTAGCTTTTGCAGTGCATTTTCAATGGATGGATGTTGATAGCGCATGGCCAATTCTACCTGATAATCCGTTCCCAAATGTTCCTGCAGCAACTGGGCCTGGATTTTACTGTAATGGAGCAATGGCGAGCCTTTCTCGCTCCAGATTTCACGATAAAGTTTGGCCGTTTTTGGACTCCTGAAGGGAACGATGATTCCTTTTACCAATAGCGTACGGTTAAATTTAGGAATGTCGATCACCCGTTCATCCATCAAAAACTGGTCGAGATAACGTTTTACGGCAGGCACGTCTGGATGATCTGGTGTACCTAAATTTACTAATAGAATTCCCTTTTTGCTCATGTTGTGCGATAGCGGATAACGGTTGATCGTTTGCGCATAATCAGCGGCAAATATACGTTAAGCTTAAATTTCTTTAAAGTATGGATTTGGCCTTTCTTCATGCAAAGTCAATAATTACTTTTTGATGATGGAACAAGGCATGCTTAGGCGCATGCATTAATAAGATTCCAATTGGGATTTTACCTTTTCCATGAGCCACATGGGCGTAGATGTTGCTCCACAGATCCCTACCTTATCACTGGGAGCAAACCAGGAAGGGTCGAGTTCCTCTACATTGGAGATGAAGAAAGATTGCGGATTATATTTTTTACAGACATCATATAAAACTTTTCCATTGGAAGATTTCTTGCCAGAAACGAAAATAATCTTATCAAAATCTGAAACAAATTTTTCGAGTTCCTCATATCGGTTAGACACCTGGCGACAGATCGTATCATTTGCCTTCACATCATATCCCCGATTGAGCAGTTCATCCTTGATCTGGTAAAATTTGTCAGTACTTTTTGTGGTCTGGCTATAAAGGGTAAACTTATTGGGCAATTCCAGTTCATCCAGTTCCGCAAGGTCCTGAAAAACAATCGCCTTGCCATCTGTCTGACCTTGAAGACCGATTACTTCCGCATGGCCATGCTTGCCAAAAATGAGGATCTGCTCCTGATCATCATGCGAGTTTTTGATCCGGTTCTGCAATTTCAGTACGACTGGACAGGAGGCATCGATCAAGGTCAGGTTGTTGGCCAATGCCAATTCATAGGTTGATGGAGCTTCGCCATGCGCCCTGATCAAAACTTTTTCGTTCGAAAGTCTCTGTAGTTGCTCATGGTCGATGATGCGCAGGCCTTTGGCCCTCAAGCGCTCTACCTCTTCGTCGTTATGCACAATATCGCCCAAACAATACAGGTAATCTTCATGATCCAGGATATCTTCTGCCATGTCGATCGCATACACCACCCCAAAACAAAACCCCGAAGATTTATCAATCGTTACGTTGAGCTCCAATGCCATAATACAAAGATACTGAAAAGTGGCAAGAAGGAAAAGGGAAAAGGTAAGAGGGAGAAGGTAAGAGGGAAAAGGTAAGATGCGAGACAATAATTAGGGATGTGAGAAGATTATCTATTTAAAAATCAATCTTGACAAGGTATCCTTTCTACTTTCTACTTTTTACTTTTTACTTTCTAACCTAGCTCAAATACACCCGGTCTTCTTCTCCCGGTACATCCATCACCACATCTACATGTTCTTTGAGGATGGTAGAAAGTTCCAGTCCTACAAAATCGGTTGCAATGGGGAAAATCTTGTGGCTTCGGTCTACCAGTACTACGGTCCTGATTTTTTTATGCGGGGTATTGAGAAAAACACCCAGGCCATAGGCCAAGGTCTTGCCACTGTTGAGCACGTCATCCACCAAAATAATGACCTTATTTCTCCAATCCTTTTCAGAAAGGTCAGTTTTGGCCACCAGTTTGCTGTTCTGTTTCTCCAGGTCGATCCGCAATAGCAGCACATTAAAAGCGGCAATTTCTTGCAATACTTTCTGGAGCCGCTTGGCGAGCTTGTAGCCCCGGTCCCATATTCCCGCCAGTACGATTTCCTTTTCATCCAGGTTGTCTTCCAAAATCTGGTAGGCAATCCTATTGATCTTTTGTTCGATTTGGGCTTTATCTAAGATGAGGACTTGTGTTTCTGGCATGCCGGTGCAATTTATACCTTACAAAAGAACGATTTTAAGGCTCAAATTCAAACACAAAAAAATAATTTGGATTTGCTGCAACGTTTGCAGGGGTGCTGGCGTCTAATGATTACAACCTCAAACACAAGCACATGAAAACGAAAACCTTACTTAGAATTGCAGCCCTGCTCCTCGTGCCAACCTTAAGCTACATGAATGTGCGTGCACAGAGCAAAAATGTAGCCGTAAAAGATTTTAACAGCATTGGCGTAAGCAGTGGCATAGATCTCTACCTCACACAGGGGCCGAGCGAAAACCTGACCATTAAGGGCAGCCAAGACCTGATCAAGGATGTAGTCGTTGAACAGGAAGGCAACAGCCTGACCATTAAATACAAGGAAGGCATTAACTGGAGCCGCATGTTCAAGAACCAGAGCATCAAAGTTTATGTTACCTATAAATCGTTAAAAGCTGTAGCCGCATCTGGCGGAAGTGATGTTTACACAGAAAATACCTTAAAAAGCGATGCCCTTAGCGTAGCAGCTTCGGGTGGGTCGGATGTGAAGCTGACCTTGTCCGTAAAAAACTTTCGTTTGGCCATTAGCGGTGGAAGTGATGCAGAATTAAGGGGAACAGGCGAAAACATTTCCATAGCCGCATCTGGCGGAAGCGATATCGAAGCCTTCAATTTCGTAGCAGAAAATGCCAAGGTCATCGTCAGTGGCGGATCAGATGCCAATATCAACGTAAGCAAGGCACTGGATGCCATGGCAAGCGGTGGTAGCGACATCAATTATAAAGGAAATCCTGCGGTGAAAAAAAATGGTGTCTCCAAAAGTGGCGACATTAACCATGTCAATTGATCATCCGCAAGCACACAAAGAAAATTTAGTTTAGTTTTAGTTAGGTGAGCCAATATTGTGGATGCAATATTGGCTTCTTTGTTGGCAGTGCGCAATGCGCAAAGCGTAAAGCGTACGGCGCATGGCGTAAAGCATGGAGTAAGGAGTAAGGAGCAAGGAGCAAAGCAGCCAGCTTGTCATCTTGAGCGCAGCGAAAGATCTCTGAATCAATGACCCAATGACCAATGACCAATGACTTAATCTAAAATAACCTAAACTGCCTTCGGATACGGGTAATAAACAAAATTAGCGCCTTCGGGAACAATGGCAAAGATGCACATGTACTGCTCGGGCTTTTTGTAGCTTTTAAGAAAATGTTCCTTTTTATCGGGATGTATAATTCCTTTTTGGATAAATTCTTCCAAAGTTGAAGCCTGGATGGTCCAATCGGTATTCAGTTCGTCCTTGTTCAGGATCACCTCTCCAATATTTACGCTATGCTGATGGGCAATAAAAATCGGGCAACTGGAAATTCCCTCTACCATGATCTCTACGGCAACCTCCCTGATCGACTCTGCATAAAAAGTCAGGTCTTTCTCCAAGCTGAGCAGCGGACTCTTTTTTGTTTTGGGTTCGCCTTCTCCATTTTGCCCCAAATTGCCCAATAATTCTTCTGATTCCATTTAAAATCTGATCTCCTTTTTTAAAGTAATAAATTTATCATTCGCCAAACTATCAGTTAACAGTGCATAGCCCTGATCTGTTTTAATGATCCTTTTGCCCAGTGGGTATTCGTCTGCACAAAAATACATGCTGCCAGTTCTGATGCATTTCCATGTATCGCCTTTCTGGCTGAAGAGGTTAATGCTTGCCCAGCAACTGCTGAACCATTCTGGCCTTAACAAAAGTTCCGGCTTCCCATCTGCATCGAGGTCGCCAACCAGAAAAAGTTCGGCACCTATGGCATTTTTAAAGGTCAATACCGGCCATTTTTTAGTCGAAAAATAGATTTTAATGCGGTAATCCTTTTGCCTGTCGCCCATGTCATCGGCAATGGGCTTATTTTTCACTAAAAATGCCGTATCCGCTTTGGTAAGCAAAATCGTATCTACCACTTGCCTGGCCGTATCCAAATCCTCCACTTTCTTGGAAGTTGACACCGGTTTTTCGCTGCCGGTACAGGCAGCAAAAAGCAACAGCACCATTAGGGTAGGCCAGGTATTTTTCATGTCCTCAATTTTAATAAAACCACATTTTCTACATGTTGTGTATGCGGGAACATATCGACCGGCTTAATTCTCTGTACCTCATATTTTTCTTTCAATAGGGAAAGGTCGCGTGCCTGGGTGGCCGCATTGCAGCTCACATAAACAATTTTTTCGGCTTCCATTTCCAAAAGTCTTTGTACCACATCGGCATGCATCCCTGCGCGTGGCGGATCGGTAATCACCACATCGGGCTTACCGTGCGCTGCAATAAAAGGAGCCGTCAATATATCTTTCATATCTCCGGCATAAAATAGCGTATTGTTGATGCCATTGAGTTCAGCATTGTATTTAGCATCTTCTATGGCCGATGGCACATACTCTATCCCTATAACCTGCTTTACACTCCTGGCCACAAAATTGGCAATTGTTCCGGCTCCAGTGTACAGATCGTACACCAGTTCATCGCCTTTTAGGTCGGCAAATTCCTTTGTGATCTGGTAAAGTTGATAAGCCTGATCTGAATTGGTCTGATAAAAAGACTTGGCGCCAATCTTAAACCTGACATGACCCCCATTATTGTCTGTGGCCATCTGCTCGAATATATGGTCACGCCCGGCATAGGTGATAATTTCCTGATCAAAAATGGTATCATTTTTTTTCTGGTTGACGATATAGAGCAGGGAGGTCAGCTCAGGGAAAGTCAGCTTAAGATATTCCATCAGCCCATCAATCTGTTGCTGTTCGGCATAGGCGAAGACCACGACCACCATGACTTCTCCAGTAGAAGATGTTCTGATGATCAGGTTGCGCAATGCGCCTTCATGGTTGCGCAGGTCATAAAAACCAATTCCGTTCTGCAGGGCGTATTCCCTAACCCGCAGCCTGATGCTGTTGCTCGGTTCGGCCTGGAGATAGCAATGCTCAATGTCCAAAATTTTATCGAAACGCAGCGGAACGTGAAAGCCCAATGCGTTCATTTCCCGATCATCGGCCTCAAATTGCATATCGTCTGCATTGAGCCATCGTTTATTGGAAAAAGTGTATTCGAGCTTATTCCTATAGTAGCGGTTGGCGGCAGAGCCAAGGATAGGTTCCATGGAGGAAGTGTCTATTTTTGCCAGGCGCCGAAGTGCCGCTTCCACATTCTTATGCTTGAAGCGCAGTTGCGAGTCGTAATCCATATGTTGCCACTTGCATCCACCACAAGTACCAAAATGACTGCAAAATGGAGATACACGAAGTGCTGAAGGCCTTTGCAAGTTTTCGATCACTGCTTCGGCAAAGTTCTTTTTCTTTTTGACAACCCTGATATCGACCACGTCTCCAGGCACCGCCTTGTCTACAAAAACAACCAGGTCGTCTGCCTTCCCTACGCCCTTGCCCTCTTCGGCAATATCGATAATCTCTAATCCCGCAATGCGGATAGGCGCTGCATTTCTTCTATTTCTGCTCATTGCTACAAATATACGGAGAAAGAGCGAAGCGCAAAGGGCGAAGCGAAGAGTGGAAAGCGAAAAGCAGAAAGCGGAAAGCGGAAAGCGGAAAGCGGAAAGCGGAAAGGGCATAGTGTGAGCGCAGGGCACGGAGCGCATAGCTACTTACTCTGTACTGACGAATACTTTATGGAGCAGTTCTTATTTGATGTGCAGTTGTCTGCAAATGTTTAGGACCAGGCCGAGTGCGCCTTCCAGCCAATTAAACTTTACATCAAATTGCTCATCAACCATTACAGAAATTTCTAATACTTCTTTGCTCATGGCCAATAATACTTGATAATGATACAAATGTAAGAAATTTTGAACCAAAAACCAAATTGGTATACTGAATAGTTGAAAGTTAAAGGTTAAAGGTTGCAGGTTGAAAGCTTAAAGTTGAAAGCTTAAAGCACTAGTCACGAATATAGACCGATATTCTTTAAAAGAAAAATGATTGTTATGCTTTGACAACCTGCTTCTTTTAGCTTTCGCTTTAGACTCTACTTGATACCCGATACCTGACGCCCGATACTTGAACCTGGCACTTCCTACAACGCGGCCTTCACCAGATAGGGAAGGATTTCTTTTTGGAAGGTGACAAAATTTTTGCGCACATCGGCATCGCTGACCGAGGTAAAGGCAAAGGAAAAAACGATACTTTTACTGGCTTTGAGGAGAAAGGCCAGACCGCCACGACGGGCCGGATTTTTCTTAAAATGATCGAGTTCAAGGTAGGCCGATAGCAACAACGCCTCCAACTGATCGGAAAGATGTTTTAGAAATTCCTGTGAGTTTGCATTTTCGCGTACGAAATCCCAGCCAATAAATTCATTGCAAACGGTATAGGATAGCCTGCAGGTTTTCATGACCAGTGCCTTGAGGTGTTCTTCTTCACTCGAAAACCTTACTTTATTGCTCAAGATTTCATGGAGGTTTACATCCAGGTAATCCATCAAAATGGCATCCAAAACCTGTTCCTTGCTCTCAAAATATTTATAGATCGTAGCTTTGGCAATCCTTGCCTTTTTGGCAATTTCGTTCACACTGGTCTTGTGGTAACCATATTTCCGAAAAAGTTCCTTTGCGGCCCTTACAATGCTTTCTTTTATTTTTTCTGGTTCCATCAATTCGTTACTTGCAATGTGTTTCCTGCAATGGTCACTCCATATTGTTTAAGTGATGTCTTGGCTGGTGCCTTTACCGGACTTCCATCATACAGGGAATATTTAGCTCCAGAAGCCTGGTCTGTTGCCGTTAAATTGGGATCATCGACCACTACTGCATTTTTTTGCTCCGGATTTACCGTGCTGCACCGATCATAGGCCACATAGGCATTATCAGCCCTGCGATAGATGATAATTCCCGCTACACCATATCCGGAAATGGTAACTGCTCCACCGGCGCTACTCAAGCGGCTTAACCGTGGGTCTGTTAGTGGTGCACTAAAATTGACCGGTAGATCTGGGATCATGCTTTCGTCCTTGGCGCAGGAAACGCAAAGCAGGATGAGAAATATGCCGATCAACTTTTTCATTTAAATAATGGCCGATTGATATTGTTTAAGGAAACGCACATCGTTTTCTGAAAAGAGGCGCAAATCCTTGATTTCCCATTTCAGGTTGGCAATTCTTTCTATTCCCATCCCAAAAGCAAAACCGCTGTATTTTTTATGGTCGATCCCGCAGTTCTCCAAGACATTCGGATCGACCATTCCGCAGCCCAAGATTTCTACCCAGCCACTGTACTTGCACATTTGGCAGCCAGCGCCCTTGCAGATCGTACAGGAAACATCCATTTCTGCAGAAGGTTCTGTAAAAGGGAAATAAGATGGACGGAACCTTACTTTTGTACCTTCTCCATAAAGTTCCTGTACAAAGTAGAACAGCGTTTGTTTCAGATCGGCAAACGACACATTTTCGTCTACATACAGGCCTTCTACCTGATGGAAAAAACAATGTGCGCGGGCCGAGATGGCTTCGTTACGGTAAACCCTTCCTGGCATCAGTGCACGGAATGGCGGCGTTCCGGCCTCCATCATCCTTACCTGCACCGAAGAAGTATGGGTACGCAGTGCGATATCTCCATGTTCTCCACCTTTTTTGATGAAGAAAGTATCCTGCATATCTCTAGCCGGATGTTCTTCTGGAAAGTTAAGCGCGGAAAAATTATGCCAGTCGTCTTCAATCTCTGGTCCTTCGGCAACACTAAAGCCGAGTTTATTAAAGATTTCGATGATCTCCCTTCTTACAATGGCCAAAGGATGTCTGGCCCCTACTTCAAATCCCTCCCCTGGAAGTGTTAAATCGATATTGGCCTTGGCCGATTGGCTATTTGTATGGGCGGTTGATTCGTTCAGGGCCTGATATTTCGCCTCTGCCAACTGCTTAAACTCATTTAAAACCTTGCCCAATACCCTTTTTTCTTCAGGAGAAACAGATTTAAACTGTTCGAAAATATCCTTGATCAATCCCTTGCTTCCTAAAAAGCGGATGCGGAACTGTTCCAGTTCGTCAGCACTGGTGGTCGTGAAAGCATTGATCTCGGCGGTTAATTGGGTAATCTGATCTTGTAACATCTGCCAAATATACAGCAATTTGTATAAATAATTTAACCGTCGCCGGTTCAAAAATTAACATTGACGCTTTTATTACAAGAAAATGAACCCATCAGGTAAAAATACCTGCTCTTTATTTGATGTGCTTATTGAAATAGGTGACCGTTTGGCCCAACACCGAAATCCAATCGCCAGATTTTGAAAACCCATGGTCGGAACCAGCCATGAACACAAATTCATTGGGCACTTTTACTTCATTCAACTTGACCGTAAATCTTTGATAGGTACCGAGGTTCATCTTGGGCAAACCCATTACATCATTATTTTCTGGAAAGATATTGATGGTGGGCACCCTTCTGTTTTCTACTACGTTGTACAGCGGGCTGATCAACTTATAATCGTCCAAGTTGGTTACATTGACGTCCTTTCCAGTGTATCGATATGCAGCTTCAAAGGCATATGGAGGCAGAAACTCCCAATTAGGGATATCGGTAAATACAAAATCAAGCGCACCAGCAATGTTGGCGACCACCTGTATCCGATTGTTGTTCCGCAGGTCATAACTATACAATAAGGCCAGCGTAGCTCCTGCACTGTGTCCGGCCATGCCCATCCTACTGCTGCTCATTACCCATGACTTTGCATTTAAGACCGCAAAGTCTACAACTTTTTGGAGATCGTTTACCTGATCGGCAATTTTTATGGCACTTTCCTTGTGCAGTGGGGGAGCATTGAAGATGCCATCGCCCTCAACCAACCGGTAGTTGACATTGAGCACAGCGTAACCACGTGATGCCAGGTATTTTGCCTGGTTGTTAAATTCGCTCTTATCACCGCCGATAAAGCTTCCGCCATGCACAAAAATGACCACATTGGTATTGCTATTTCTATTGGCGGGCAGGTATACGTCCATTTTTTGCTTTGGATCGGTGCCATATGCGACATCGATCATTGTTTTGGCTTCTGATACCACCGCATAGGAAGGCTCTTCTATCTTTCTACATGCCGTAAATGATAGGCCTACCATCAAAACCGCACTTATCAATTTCAATATTTTCATCAGTTGTTTGATCAGATTACGCCCAATTCCTTGCCTACTTTGGTAAATGCCGCAATGGCCTTGTCCAAGTGATGTTGTTCATGTGCTGCAGATAGCTGCACCCTGATCCTCGCCTTGCCCTGTGCTACCACTGGATAGAAAAATCCGATCACATAGATTCCTTCTTCCAACATTTTGGCGGCAAAGTTTTGGGCTACCTTGGCATCGTACAACATGACTGGCACAATGGGGTGAAAGCCGGGCTTGATGTCAAATCCGGCAGCAGTCATTTTTTCGCGAAAATATTTGGTATTGTATTCGAGCCTGTCGCGCAGGGCAGTTGTTTCGCTCAGCATATCAAGCACGGCGATCGAAGCGCCTGCGATGGATGGGGCCAAGGTATTGGAGAAAAGGTAAGGCCTGGAACGTTGGCGGAGCATGTCGATGATTTCTTTTTTTCCTGAGGTAAATCCACCTGAGGCACCGCCCAATGCTTTGCCCAATGTTCCGGTAATGATGTCCACCCTATCCATTACGCCAAAATGTTCATGCGTTCCACGGCCAGTCTTACCGATAAAGCCTGTGCAATGGGACTCATCGATCATAACCAGCGCTTCATATCGGTCTGCGAGGTCACAGATCTGGTCGAGCGGTGCTACTGCACCATCCATTGAAAACGCTCCATCGGTAACGATGATCCGATGGCGACAATTTTTTGCAGCGATCAATTGCTGTTCAAGGTCGTGCATATCTGCATTTTTATAGCGGAAACGTTGGGCCTTGCACAACCTGACGCCATCAATAATAGAGGCATGGTTCAGCTCGTCGGAAATAATAGCATCCTCTGCATTGAACAATGGCTCAAAAACTCCGCCATTGGCGTCAAAGGCTGCGGCATATAAAATCGTATCCTCTGTACCTAAAAACGTGGATATTTTCTGTTCCAATTCTTTATGGACATCCTGTGTTCCACAAATAAAGCGTACAGACGACATGCCATAACCATGCTCATCAATAGCTTTTTTGGCTGCGGCAATCACCTTTGGATGCGATGAAAGGCCCAGGTAGTTATTTGCGCAAAAATTGACCACTTCAGCTCCAGTACTTACTTTGATATCGGCCCCTTGTGGAGTGGTGATGATCCTTTCGCGTTTATATAGTCCAGCGTTTTCGATCTCTTCAAGTTCTTTTTGCAGAACTGGCTTTAATGTTTTGTACATATCGGTAGGTATTCAGTTTAACGAATATCTGCAAATATAATATTTTGCGCGTTAACAAACTTTAACACCTTGTTTGCGTTAAATACAATAACTTAACCGGATATTTATTTTAACCCTAAAATGAAGAAAATTTACGGCGCCCTCCTGTTCACATTTATTTTTCATCCCCTGTTCGCACAGCAATATCAGATCAGTGGAAAAATCACTGATACTTCTGGCGAAATCGTCCCTTTTGCTTCCATCTATATTAAAAACACCACAAAAGGTGTTTCTGCGAATGTGGATGGATCTTATAAGCTGACGGTTGACAAGGGGCCAGTTACCTTGCAATACAAAGCGATCGGCTATAAGACCGCTTCACGTGAAATCAATGTTACGACAGACATCATTGCCAATCAGGTATTGGAAGTGGAGCAATATACGCTCAACAATGTGGTCATCAGGCCCAATGCCGAAGATCCTGCTTATGAAATCATCAGGCAGGCCATAAAGAACCGAAAAAAGCACCTGAACGAGGTAGAAGAGTTCAGCAGCCATGTTTACATCAAAGGACTTCAGAAGTTAGTAGGGGCACCAAAAAAATTCCTGGGCCGCGATGTACAAAAATCGCTGGATCTAGACACCAATCGAAAAGGGATCATCTATTTATCTGAGTCGACATCTAATTTTAGTTTCAGCAAGCCGGACCGCATCCGCGAGGAAATGCTCTCCTCGAAGGTATCTGGCCGGAACAATTCATTTAGCTGGAACAAGGCCTCAGACCTGATGATCAACTTTTACGAAAACCTGGTATTGGAACGTACAGGCATCAGTTCACGCAGCTTTGTTTCCCCGATTGCCGACAATGCGCTTTTCTATTACAGGTACAAGTTGTTGGGCACTACCGAAGAAAATGGGATGACGATTAACAAGATTGAGGTATTGCCGAAAAGAAAAAATGACCCTGTATTCCGCGGCATCATTTACATTGCTGACCAAAGCTGGCGCTTGATGGGCACCAACATCTACCTGACCAGCGATGCGGGAATTAATCTACTGGACACGTTGAACATTACCCAACAATCGATCAAAGTAGAAAACGTATATCTTCCGTCTACCAATAAATTTGAATTTAACGGCAAAGCGTTGGGCTTTAAGTTTGAGGGCTATTACATCGGCATCTTCAATAACTATGATGTCCATCCCAATTTCCCCAAAGGATATTTTACAGCTGAGATACTTAAGGTCAATAAAGCTGTGAACAAAAAAGACTCATTGTACTGGATGAACAACAGGCCCATTCCGCTTACTGCTGAAGAACAATTTGATTATAAGCGCAAAGACAGTATCGCTATGCGGAAAACTTCCAAGCATTATCTTGATTCGGTAGAAAGCAAGAGCAATAAGTTTGGCATCATCAAATTGTTGCTCACTGGCTATAGCCTGAATAAGCGGTACGAAAAGAAATCGATCTATTTTGATCCGTTGATCCGTTCTGTCTTCTACAATACGGTAGAAGGGGTCGGGATAAAATATGGGGCAACCTTTAGGAAGGTGCTGGAAGACAGGAAATTCTATTCCATTAGGCCCGAAGCCAGGTATGGTTTTTCCAATCATCAGTTCACCGCTAACCTGAGCGGGAATTATTATTATGACCCGCTCAAGCGTGCCAGCGTTGGCGCTAGTTTTGGTAGCGATATAGCCGATCTTAATCGTTATGGCACGATGACGTTGCTTTCCAACTCGATCAATACGCTACTTTTCGAAAGGAATTTGGCAAAATTCTATAAAAAAGAATATGTGAATCTTTATACCGGCAGGGAACTCGCAGACGGGCTTCAGGCGGACCTGAGTGTCAATTATTCGCGGAACAGCACGCTGGTCAATACCAGTACGGATAAGTTGAGGGACATTGAGGACCGGGAATTCACGTCGAACAATCCCTTTACGCCAAATGTGGAGGCGCCTTTGTTTCCGACCTATCGCTCATTGAGCGCAACGGCTACACTGACCTACACCATTGGGCAAAAGTACATTACCCGCCCTGATGGAAAATTTTATGAGGATTCAAAGTACCCTAGGTTCCAGGTCAGCTATCGAAAAGGTTTTAAAAATGTGCTGAATAGCGATGTGGATTACGACCTGCTGAGTGCCGAAATCTATCAGGAGAAAGTGAGCATGGGCTTGTTCGGCTACTCGTCATTTGTACTGGGTGCCGGCAAATTCCTGAACAACAACCTGGTATTCTATCCAGATAGCAAACATTTTAGGGGGAACAATTCAACCATATTTCCGCCAAACCTAAGAAAGTTCAGGTACTTGGATTTTTATCAGTACAGTACAGACAGGGAATATTTCGAGGCGCATTTTGAACATAATTTTGCAGGTTTCCTTACCAATAAAATTCCCCTGTTGCGCAAGGCCAAATTAGAGGAGTTTGTAGGCGTCAATTATTTGACCCAGCCGCAAAAAAGAAACTATACCGAATATTATTTTGGCCTACAGCGCCTGATATTCAGCGTGAGTTACGGATTTGCTTATGATGCAAACAAGAAGGTTGAACAAGGATTTAGGATAGCGATTGGGCTTTAGGAAAGAGAAAAGAAGAAAGATTAAAGACAAGAGATAAAAGACAAAAGACCGAAGCTGAAAGCGCAAAGCGCAAAGCTGAAAGTGATAAACTAAATAAAGATGCTATTTTGCTTTTCGCTTTAAGCTTTTAGCTTTTCTTGTTATCTTTGTGCCGCATTAAACGCCGTTTGCAGCGGTATCAATGGAAAATGAATTATCAGACTTTACTTTATTACTGCTATTCTCCAATAGCTGATGCGGCTCAATTTGCTGCAGACCATTTGACTTTTTGTAAATCTTTAGGGCTTGTAGGCCGGATTATTGTGGCAGATGAGGGATTAAATGGTACAGTTTCAGGCCCAAAGGCTGCCTGTGAAGCATACATGGCTGCCATCAAGGCTGATGAAAGGTTTGCCAAGACCGATTTCAAGATCGACGATGTCGAAGTACCCTCTTTCATCAAGATGCACTGCCGGTATAAGGCCGAAATTGTACATTCTGGACTTCGTGATACCAGTATCATCAACCCCAATGAGGAAACCGGAAAATATCTTGAGCCTAAGGAATTCCGTGAAATGCTGGACCGTGATGATGTGGTGGTGCTGGATGTACGCTCCAATTACGAGCACAATGTTGGCAAGTTCAAGAATGCAGTTACACTGGACATTGAAAATTTCCGTGATTTTCCTGACCAGATCAATGTATTGGCCAAATACAAAGATAAAAAGATCATGACTTACTGTACCGGAGGGATCAAGTGCGAAAAGGCCAGTGCGCTGTTGTTGCATCATGGCTTTACTGATGTCTATCAGCTTCATGGCGGTATCATCAAATATGGAAAAGAAGCTGGCGGAAAGGATTTTGAAGGCAAGTGCTATGTGTTCGACAATCGGATTGCCGTAGATGTGAATACCGTAAACCCTACCGTGGTTTCGACCTGCCTGAATTGTGGCAAGACCACGCCAAAGGTTATCAACTGTGCAAATCCAGAATGCAATGAGCATTTTACGCAGTGCGATGAATGTGGCGAAAACCTACAAGGCTGCTGTTCGGTTGCCTGCACGACGCATCCCAGAAAACGCCCTTATGATGGCACAGGCTATTATGTAAAAGTTCCACAACCCGTCCACAAAATGGCCGATTAACAGATCAAATGAGGGCAGTATTGACCATCGCTTTTCTTTTTATTTCCAATACATTTATGACCTTGGCCTGGTATGGGCATTTGAGGTTTAAGGATATGGAATGGAGCAAAAGCTTGGGACTATTGGCCATCATTGCCATTAGTTGGGGAGTGGCCCTATTTGAATATATTTTTCAGGTACCTGCCAATAAATATGGATTTAAAGATAATGGCGGCCCCTTTAGCCTGATGCAGTTAAAGATTATGCAGGAAGCTATTTCCATTTCGGTTTTCCTTATTTTTTCAATTTTGTTCTTCAAGACGGAAAAAATGGCCTGGAACCACATGGTCGCTTTTGGGCTGATTGTCTTAGCGGTATTTTTTGCTTTTTTGAAGAAATAGCTGGCCTAATTACTTCCTCTCAATCCTTTTCTAGGCCAACCATCAAAAAAATTCAACAAAATCATGCTTAGATCACGCTCAGTCTCAGTTCTCAACAACCTCGCAGGTTCTTAAGAACCTGCGAGGTTGTCACTTTTCAAAATTCTGATAGTTTAACAGATATACTACCCGTTCTTCGTGAAATCTTTCGAACAGATCTTTTCCGCCGAACCAATTGAGGACTTCATCTCTATTGATAAAAGTAAATTCGTTTTTGGTGAGTACAGGATAGGAAGAGTGCGCATAGTTTCTAAAATCTCCAATCAGCTGATGGCGCTGCGGGTTGGCATGTATATAGTAGATCAGCTCGCTAAAGTAACCATCGGTAGCAATTTGTTTTCTTTTAAACCGTTCTTCGAATAGTTTACCAGTTCGATTATATTTCCTATTGAATGCTTTGGCATATGCATTGAACAAATTCGAAAAAACTTGAGATGTATTTAAGGGCTTACCTGTTATTCCTTTATCTATCTCATTGGTTTTAATCTTGACCAACAAGTGGAAATGGTTTCCCAACAAACAGTAGACGAATATATCTGCCGTTGGCAAAAGGTGCTTTTTAAGTAGCGAAAGAAAATAACGATAGTCATCCTCATCCTTAAAAATGCGTTCCTTGTTGTTGCCACGATTGTAAATATGATAGAATAATCCTTCTTCTAATGCGATAGCTTTTGACATTATTAAAGCTAGAAAAAAGTATTTTGATTGAAGATTTTCAAAAGTCATCAGGGTTTACAAGTTGACCTTCCAGGTTAACATTTGCATAAAAAAACCTCGCAGGTTCTTAAGAACCTGCGAGGTTGTGGGGAAAAGGTTACGGGGAAATGCCCTCTATTATTTATTCCAAAAAAATCCCTACTCTGCCATATTATGGTAAACTGCCTGCACATCATCATCCTCTTCCAGCTTATCGATCAATTTCAGGACGTCGGCGGCCTGCTCTTCAGACACCGGATGATGTGACAAGGCAATGCGCTCCAATTTCGAGCTCTTTAATTCGATACCTTTTTCTTCCAAAGCCTTCTGCAAAGAACCAAAGCTCTCAAAAGCACCTTGTGCTACCGCCATATCATTCCCCTCTTCGTCAGATTCTACATATAATTCTTCCAGGCCGGCATCGATCAGTTCAAATTCCAGTTCTTCCAGGTCAAGGTCATCTGTAGGCGTAAAGCGAAAGATAGATTTACGGTTAAATACAAAATCCAACGAGCCGGTTTTGCCCAATGTACCGTTGGTCTTATTAAAATAACTGCGCACGTTGGCAACCGTCCGATTGGTATTGTCTGTCGCTGTTTCGATCAAAACCGCCACTCCATGTGGTGCATATCCTTCATACACAATTTCTTCATAATTGGCCATCGACTTATCAGATGCCCTTTTAATGGCCGCATCTACGCGGTCTTTTGGCATATTTACCGCTTTGGCATTTTGGATGGCCGTGCGCAAACGCGAGTTCGTTTCTGGATGTGGGCCACCATCTTTTACCGCAATCACGATATCTTTGCCAATCCTGGTAAACTGGACCGCCATTTTGGCCCAACGCTTAAATTTTCTTTCTTTTCTAAATTCGAATGCTCTTCCCATAATTATAGTGGTTTGGCAGGGTGCATGGTGCATGGCATTTAAAACGCCCTGCGCCGTGCGCTATGCCCTTTATTTTTTTAAGTTACTCAACATATCTTCCGTCATCTTCGCTAGGTCAAATCCTGGCTTCCAGTTCCAATCTGTTCTGGCCTGGCTGTCATCAATTGACCGGGGCCAGCTATCGGCAATGGCCTGTCGTGGATCATGTTCACTATAGGTCAGCTTAAACTGAGGAATATGCTTCCTAATTTCTGCTGCCAACACGTCTGGCGTAAAACTAACCCCCGCAAAATTATAGCTAGAGCGGATCTGGATCTGATCGGCAGGTGCATCCATCAGTTCGATCGTTCCACGAATGGCATCCTCCATATACATCATGGGCAACTCGGTCTCGGCCGATAAAAATGACGCGTAGCTTCCCTTTTTTAAGGCATCGTGGAAAATATGGATCGCATAATCGGTAGTTCCCCCACCGGGCGCGGCCTTCCAACTGATCAATCCCGGATAACGGATACTGCGTACATCCAGATTATATTTCTGGTAATAATATTCGCACCATCTTTCGCCCGCCAATTTGCTGATTCCATATACCGTATTCGGATCCATGGTACAAAATTGGGGGGTTTGGTCTTTTGGCGAATTAGGCCCAAAAGCAGCAATCGAACTTGGCCAGTATACCTTAGCTGTCTTAAAGGCAAGGGCCAGATCAAGCACGTTAAGGAGGCCGTTCATGTTAAGGTCCCATGCTAGTTTTGGGTTCTGTTCTCCAGTAGCCGATAAAAGTGCCGCCAGTAAGTACACTTGTGTGGGCTTATATTTTAGGAAAATCTCTTTCAGGATTTCCTTGTCCAACACGTTCACAAACTCGAATGGCCCGGCATTTTTGATTTCATAATCAGGCCTGCGGATATCGCAGGCTACCACATCATCATTGGTATAGGCCTTCCGCAATGCCGTGACCAGTTCGGTACCAATCTGCCCATTAGAACCCAGGACCAATATTTTTTCGCTCATACAATCTCGGTATAGCACAAAGGTAAAAAAATTAGCGATTCACTCAGAAAGTTATCACGACAATTCATGTAAACTAATTTTTACAATAGGAGATTTTTAGCTGTCGTACAGGCTACAAAGTGTACTTTTTACACCCCTCAAAATAATGCCCTACAATTAATTTCGCTTTGCTTTCTTTTAGTTGTGATATTTTAGCTAATTTAATTGCTTCAAAACCTAACCAAATCATATGGACAGAAGAGAAGCCGTAAAAAGTGTTGCTTTTTTATTAGGCGGAGCACTATCGGCCACCACCCTCGCCACCTTATTCGACAGCTGTACCGCATCTGGTAACCAGGCAAATTTCACAGCAGATCAAGAAAAATTAATTGTCGAAGTTGCTGATATCATTATCCCGACAACCAAGAAATCGCCTGGTGCAAAAGCGGCCAACGTAGGCCCTTTTATTAGCCTAATGATGAAAGATTGTTATCCGGAAGACGCACAAAAAGCTTTTGTAAAAGGCCTCGAAGACCTGGAAGAACGCGCAAAGAAAACCTATAGCAAATCTTTCCTCGAAATGAGCGTTGCCCAGCGCAGCGAACTGCTTACAAAGATCAAAGATGAGACCGTTGCCGCCATCAAGGCTGAAAAAGATAAGAGCGATGCCAATAAAGCTGGAGAAAAAACAGTGAAATCGGAAACGAAAGACCTGAAACCAGAAATCGAACGCCCAGGCAACCCTATGGCCGTTAAAGAAAAACCAAAGACCGCACCTCAGTTCTTTGCCATTATCAGAGATTTGACGATCCTTGGATTTTCAACGTCAGAAGTTGGTGCCACCCAAGCTTTTGAGTTTGTAGAAATCCCTGGCAAATACGACGGAGATATGAAAATGAAACCTGGACAAAGAGTTTGGTCATAACCTTATATTAATCATCATGAACTTAAATACTAAAGCAGCAGCACAAAACACCTATGATGCCATTGTAATTGGATCGGGGATTAGTGGAGGTTGGGCCGCAAAAGAACTTACCGAAAAAGGACTAAAAGTATTGATGCTGGAACGCGGCAGAAATATCGAACATATTAAGGACTATACCACGGCGATGAAAAAGCCATGGGAATTTGCACACCGCGGAAAATTGACCGAAGAGCAGAAAAAAACGCACCCTGTCCAAAAACGGGATTATCCGTATACCGAATTTAATGAGAGCTTTTGGGTCAATGACCTGGAGTGCCCATATACGGAAGTCAAGAGATTTGATTGGTACCGTGGTTTCCATGTAGGGGGAAAATCCTTGATGTGGGGCCGTCAGAGCTACCGTCTGAGCGACCTGAATTTTAGCGAAAATGCCAAAGACGGCCATGGAATAGATTGGCCAATCCGCTACAAGGACATTGCCCCGTGGTACGATTACGTTGAAAAATTTGCAGGGATCAGTGGCCAGGCAGAAAACTACCCCCACTTTCCTGATGGGCATTACCTGCCGCCGATGCAGATGAACATCGTAGAAAAAACGGTCAAGAAAAGGATCGAAGAGCGTTGGAAAGATCGTCTGATGACCATCGGCCGTGTGGCTAACATCACCGTAGAACATGGCGGACGTGGAAGTTGCCAGTACAGGAACCTCTGTAGCCGTGGCTGTCCATTTGGCGCTTACTTTAGCACACAGTCGTCAACACTTCCAGCGGCACAGGCGACAGGAAACCTCACCTTGAGGCCTTTCTCTATCGTTAACGAAATCATCTACGACAAAGAAACCCAAAAAGCAAAAGGTGTAAGGATCATCGATGCCGAGACTATGGAGCACATCGATTACTTTGCCAAAATTGTTTTTGTCAACGGCTCGACATTGGCTTCGACGTTCCTATTGCTAAACTCTACCTCTCCCGAACATCCGAACGGACTTGGAAATGCGAGTGGCGAACTGGGCCATAATCTGATGGACCACCATTTCCGTTGTGGTGCAAGTGGTCAGGCAGAAGGCTTTGAAGATAAATATACCTTCGGAAAAAGGGCAAATGGAATTTACATCCCACGTTACCGCAATATCGGAAACGACAAGCGCGACTATGTACGCGGGTTTGGTTACCAGGGAAATGCCAATCGTACCGGCTGGCATGATGAAATTGCCGAGCTTGCCTTTGGTGGTGACTTTAAAGACCTGATTACTACACCAGGCAACTGGAATATGGGATTGGGCGGATTTGGAGAAACCTTGCCATTCCATAAAAACCATGTCTACATCGATAAGACCAAAAAAGATAAATGGGGCCAGCATGTGTTGGCCATCGATTGCGAGTTTGGCGAGAATGAGGCCAAGATGCGCAAGGACATGATGAACGATGCGGCCGAAATGTTGGAAGCAGCTGGTCTTAAAAATGTGAAGACCTACGACAATGGTTCCGAGCCTGGTATGGCCATCCACGAAATGGGTACCGCCAGGATGGGCCTTGATCCAAAAACATCTGTCCTGAACAAATGGAACCAGATGCACGAAGTGAAGAACGTATTCGTAACCGACGGATCATGTATGCCATCAACCGCAGCACAAAATCCTTCGTTGACCTACATGGCATTAACAGCACGGGCAGTAGATTATGCCGTAAACGAATTGAAAAAGAGAAACATATAATCGCGTTTGGCGCAGAGCGATGGGCATAATGTACGCCAGACGCAAAACGCCAAACAGCAAACGCAACATGAGAAGAAAACTAAGAATGGGCATGATCGGTGGCGGAAAAGATGCCTTTATTGGTGCCGTCCACCGCTTGGCCTCCAATATGGATGGTTTGATCGAGTTATCCTGTGGAGCCCTCAGCATCCATCCAGATGTAGCCAAAGAATCGGGAAAGCTGCTTTTTTTACCAGAAGACAGGACCTATACCGACTACAAAGAGATGCTGGAAAATGAAAGCAAAATGCCGGCCGACAAAAGGATAGACTTTGTGACGATTGTTACCCCTAACTTTGCACATTTCGGACCAGCCATGATGGCACTCGATAAAGGCTTTAATGTAGTAGTCGAAAAACCGATTACGTTAAGCTTGGAGGAAGCCAAACAGCTCCAGCAAAAAGTAACCGAAACTGGCCTTACACTTTGTCTTACGCACACTTATTCTGGCTATCCCATGGTAAAGGAAGCCAGGCAATTGGTTAAGGACGGAGCTTTTGGAAGCATCAGAAAGATCATTGTCGAATATCCGCAGGGCTGGCTGAGCAAATTATCGGAACGTGAAGGCAACGCACAGGCCGCATGGCGTACCGATCCTTCTAAAACAGGCAAGAGTGGCAGTATGGGCGATATTGGCACTCATGCCGCACATTTGGCAGAATATATTTCCGGCCTAAAAATCACCCAGGTGTGTGCCGACCTTAATATTGTGGTACCTGGACGTGCCATTGATGATGATGGTAATGTGCTCCTGAAATTTGACAATGGTTCAAATGGCGTACTCATTGCGACACAGATTGCCGCTGGTGAAGAAAATGCCTTAAAAATTAAGGTTTACGGTGAAAAAGGAGGGCTTGAATGGCACCAGATGGAACCCAATACCTTATGGGTCAAATGGCTCGAACAGCCTATGCAGGTCTACAGGGCAGGAAGCGGCTATCTTTCTGAAGTGGCCAAGCACAACACCCGTGTGCCTGGGGGCCATCCAGAAGGCTACCTTGAGGCCTTCGCCAATATTTACCGCAATTTCGCGTTAACCCTTTCGGCCAAACTGGAAGGAGAAAAGCCCACTGAGCACATGCTCGATTTTCCATCTGTTGAAGATGGAATTCGTGGAATGGCATTTATAGAGAACGTGGTGGCCTCAAGCCAATCAGACCAGAAATGGTACGATTATCAAATCTAACCAGATGACAACAATAAAAGGACCTGCCGTATTTTTAGCCCAATTTATTGGAGACACCGCCCCATTCAATTCGCTTGATGGCATTTGCCAATGGGCCGCGCAACTTGGCTTTAAGGGCATTCAGCTGCCCACCCTCGATAAACGCTTCATCGACCTGAAATTGGCCGCAGAAAGTAAGGACTATGCAGATGAGCTGGCCGGAAAAGTGGCTGCCCAGGGACTGGTAATTACCGAACTTTCTACGCACCTGCAAGGGCAATTGGTAGCCGTACACCCCGCTTACGACTCATTATTCGATGCCTTTGCCGCCCCTGAAGTGAAGAACAATCCAAAGGCTAGGACCGAATGGGCCATTCAACAGCTCAAATATGCTGCACAGGCCTCACAAAACCTTGGACTGAATGCCCATGCCACTTTTAGCGGATCGCTGTTGTGGCACACTTTCCATCCTTGGCCACAGCGGCCTGAAGGATTGGTCGACGATGGCTTTAAGGAGCTCGCCAAGCGTTGGCTTCCGATCTTGAACGAGTTTGATCGTTGCGGGGTCGATGTCTGCTATGAAATCCATCCTGGAGAAGATCTTTTTGATGGGGAAACCTATGAGCTATTTTTGGAAAAGGTAGATCACCATCCACGCGCCTGCCTGCTGTACGACCCGTCGCACTTTGTGCTGCAACAGTTGGACTATATCCAATATATCGACTTCTATCATGAACGGATCAAGGCATTTCATGTAAAGGATGCCGAATTCAATGCAACAGGCAAACAGGGCACCTTTGGCGGCTATCAAAGCTGGGCCAATCGTGCGGGCAGATACCGCTCTCCGGGAGATGGACAGGTAGATTTTAAACGGATTTTCAGTAAACTTGCCCAATATGATTATAAGGGTTGGGCTGTGATGGAATGGGAATGCTGCATCAAGGATTCTGAGACCGGTGCACGCGAAGGTGCTGAGTTTATCCGTAAGCACATCATCCCTGTAACCAACAAAGCATTTGATGATTTTGCTGCCGCAGGTGGTGATCCAGATTTTAACAAGACTATTTTAGGGATATAACAACAATTGATACATAATGAAAAAAACACTATTAATCTTAAGCGTACTTGCCTCATTTCTAGCCGCATGTGGTGGATCGACAAGTGAAAATGAAACCGAAGATGCGAGCGCCACAACTACTGCCTCTGCCCCATCAAAACCTGCCATGGACGCAGGAGAACTGTTGATCGTAAAATCTGACTGCATAGGCTGCCATCAGAAAGAAAATAAAATGGTAGGCCCTGCCTACTTGGACGTTGCGGCTAAATATCCTGCAACAGACGAAAATATTGCCATGCTTGCCAGCAAGATCATGAAAGGTGGAAAAGGTGTGTGGGGAACAGTTCCCATGACGCCACATCCAAAAATTACCGAAGATGAAGCAAAATCGATGGTGAAATACATTTTATCCCTCAAAAAATAACTATTAACTATAAAAAATTTAGCAATGGATAATATAAAAAAAGACATTGACGCCCAGGGAAGAAGAAATTTTTTGAAGACCAGTGCGATCGCATCGGCTGCGTTCATGATCGTACCGCGCCATGTATTGGGCGGCAAGGGTTTCTTGGCACCTAGCGATCGTTTGATCATTGCCGGTGTTGGCGCCGGCGGTAAAGGCAAGAGTGATATAGCCAATTTTGCAAAAAGCGGAAAGGCCGATATTGCCTACCTTTGTGATGTAGATACCCGCAGGGCAGCAGATTCTGTGAAAGCTTTTCCAAAAGCAAAATTCTATAAAGATTGGCGTGAATTGTTCGAAAAAGAACACAAAAACTTCGATGCGGTATCTGTATCGACGCCAGACCATAACCATGCCATCATTGCATTGGGCGCGATGCAGCTGGGCAAGCATGTGTATGTCCAAAAACCTTTAACACACGATATCTATGAGGCCCGTACCCTAACGGACGCAGCCAAAAAATATAAGGTGGTGACCCAAATGGGAAACCAAGGTGCTTCTAACGATGGTCCACGCCAAATGAAGGAATGGTATGATGCCGGACTGATCGGCGATGTGCATACCATCTATGCATGGACAGACAGACCGGTTTGGCCACAGGGTATTCCATGGTCGGCCAATAAAGCCGATATCCCTAAAGAATTGGATTGGGACCTTTGGCTGGGAACTGCGCCCTACAAGGATTATGTAGAAAAACTGGTGCCTTTCAACTGGCGCGGCTGGTGGGATTATGGTACCGGTGCTTTGGGCGATATGGGCTGTCACCTATTGGAAACACCATTTAGTGTGCTCAACCTTAAATATGCTACAGAAGTTGAGGCCAGCGTTGGATCTGTATATGTGGATGAGTTTAAACGTGGATATTTCCCAGATAGCTGCCCACCATCAAGCCACGTCACCTTAAAATTCCCTAAGACCAATAAAACCAAGGGCGATGTTACCGTACATTGGATGGACGGTGGTATCCAACCTGAAAGGCCACAGGAACTTGGCGCAAATGAGATCTTTGGCGATGGTGGAAATGGAACTTTGTTTATCGGTACCAAAGGCAAGATGACATCTGAAACTTATGGCAGGAACCCTAAGCTGTTGCCATTGAGCCGGATGGAAAACCTGAAGGTCAAACAAAAATTTGCGCGTGTAAAAGACCAGGAAAATGGCCACTACGCACAGTGGGTAGAAGGTGCGATTGCTGGTGTAGGCAAAACCGAGATGAGTTCTCCGTTTGAAATTGCCGGTCCGCTGACCGAAGCCCTATTAATGGCAAATCTCGCCATCAGGGGTGCCGATATCCAACGTAAAAACGATCAAGGTAAGATTACCTACCCAGGACGGTACAAAAAATACCTATGGGACAATGATAGCATGAAAGTGACCAATTTCGATGACGTCAACCAATACGTAAAAAGAGATTACCGCAAAGGCTGGTCATTGGGCATATAAATATTAAATCTAAAAAAATGAAAAAATACATCTTCGCAATGATGGCAATCGTTGCAATGGGCTGCAGTGCAACGGCACAAACAGCAAAGAAAAAAGGTTTTGTAAAGCTTTTTGACGGAAAAACAACCACAGGTTGGCACACCTATCTTAAAACCGGCGTTGGCTCTGCATGGGATGTGGAGAATGGCGCATTGCACATGAGCCCGACCAAAAAGGGCAAAGATGGCGGAGGCGATCTGGTTACGGACAAGGAATATTCAAATTTCCACCTCAAATATGAATGGAAAGTTGCTCCTGGAGCAAATAGTGGATTGATTTTCTATGTCCACGAAGATGCAAAATATAAACAGACCTATCTAACAGGCCCAGAGATGCAGGTCATTGATAATGATGGCCATAAGGATGGTAAGATTACGAAGCATAGGGCTGGAGATCTGTATGACATGCTGAAGAGCAGTTCAGAGCCTGTTAAACCCGTGGGCGAATGGAATAAGGCTGAAATTATCAGCGACAATGGCAAGTTGACCTTTTTCCTGAATGGCGTAAAAATCGTAGAGACCACCATGTGGGACGACAATTGGAAAGCGCTGATCGCTGGCAGTAAATTTAAAACATGGGAAGGCTTTGGCACCTATAAATCAGGTAAGATTGCCCTACAGGACCATGGAGATGAAGTGTGGTACAGGAACATTTCGATTAAAGAACTTTAATAAGTTGAAGGTTAAAAGTTTAAAGTTCAAGGCTTGGTATTGCTTTGAACTTTAAACTTTTAACTTTATACTTTTACTTGACCTAAACCAAATATAACCATGAACTCAACTATCCGAATTAAACTTTCGCTCATGATGTTCCTAGAATTCTTTATCTGGGGCGCATGGTTTGTAACATTGGGCACCTTCTTGGCCACCAACCTTCAGGCATCCGGTCCAGAAACAGGATCTGTTTTTTCGACCCAATCTTGGGGAGCCATCATTGCCCCATTTATTATCGGATTGATTGCCGATAGGTATTTCAACGCAGAAAAAATATTGGGGATACTGCATATCGTTGGCGCTGCATTGATGTATCAAATGTATACGGCCAATGATATTTCCGTATTTTATCCTTATGTACTTGGCTACATGATCTTGTATATGCCAACTTTGGCGCTGGTCAATTCGGTTTCCTTTAACCAGATGAACGACCCAGAAAAGGAATTTTCGAGCATCAGGATCTGGGGAACTTTGGGATGGATTGCCGCAGGATTATTGATCAGTTATGCCTTCCACTGGGACTCTCCAGAAAATACCAAAGCATTTATGCTCAAAAATACGTTCCTTATGGCTGGCGCAGCTTCACTTTTCTTAGGACTATTTAGCTTCTTTTTACCTAAAACCCCACCAAAAGGTTTGGGAGAAAAAGTTACGGTTTCGGAGATTTTGGGGTTAGATGCACTAAAATTATTGAAGGATAAAAACTTCCTGATCTTTTTTATCTCCTCTATTCTGATCTGTATCCCATTGGCCTTCTACTATCAGAATGCCAATCTATTCCTTTCAAAAATAGGAATGGACAATCCGACAGGAAAAATGACCATCGGCCAGGTCTCTGAAGTTTTGTTTTTGCTGGCATTGCCTATCTTTTTCAAAAAATTCGGCTTCAAAAAAACAATTCTGGTAGGCATGCTTACATGGGCCGTCCGCTATTTGTTGTTTGCCTATGGCAATGCTGGCGAATTAAGCTTTATGTTATTGATCGGTATCGCACTGCATGGAATCTGCTACGACTTTTTCTTTGTTTCAGGCCAAATCTATACCAATTCTAAAGCTGGCGAAAAAGTTAAGAGCGCGGCACAAGGGCTGATTACCTTGGCCACTTATGGCATTGGGATGCTCATTGGATTTATGGTGGCCGGCCAGATTACAGAAATGTATAAGGTAAATGGCGCCGAAGACTGGAAAATGATCTGGATCATTCCGGCTGGCATCGCTTTTGTCGTATTCCTGATCTTCGCCCTATTCTTTAACGATAAAACCAAGCCAGAAGCCGAAGCTTCAATCTAATCATCATGAACTCAAGGAGAACTTTCATCAAACAATCTGGCCTGCTTGCTGCAAGTATGGCCGTTATGCCATCATTAGCCTTTTCCAAAGCCAATAAAGCTATCGGCCTACAGTTGTACAGTCTTCGGGATGTCATCCATAATGACATTAGGGCTATCATTGAAAAGGTAGCTGCCATTGGCTACAAGGAAGTCGAGACCTATGGCTACAGCTCAAAAGATGGGTTCTGGGGACTTGATGCAAAGGCTTTTGGTGCGCTGCTCAAACAAAATGGACTCCGCGCGCCGAGTGGCCATTACGAGATGAACGGTTTCTTTAAAGGCAATAACGACGATTTTAAAAGTTACATCGAAGCAGCCAACATTATTGGCAGTGAGTATGTGATCGTTCCCTGGCTTGATGCCCCGCTGAGGAAAACAACGGATGATTACAAAAAGATTATCGACAAGCTCAATATTGGTGGGCAAATGTGCAAAGATGCTGGCCTAAAATTTGCCTACCATAACCACGACTTCGAATTCAAGAAGTTTGGTGACACCACAGGCTACGAAATGATGCTGAAAGGCACGGATAAGAAATTGGTAGATTTCGAATTGGACCTCTACTGGGCAGTAAGGTCTAAAGTTGATCCGATCAGCCTATTTAAGGCACACCCCGGACGTTTCAAGTTTTGGCACATCAAAGACATGGACAAAACCAAAAAAGAACTGAATACGGAAGTGGGGCAAGGAGCTGTAGATTTCAAATCGATTTTTGCACAGCAGAAGCTGGCCGGCGTAAAACACTTCTATGTGGAACATGAGACCAATTACAAGCCAGACGAACTGGGTTCGATCAAGACCAGTTTTGCTTACGTTAAGAACGAATTGCTCTAATTAATGGCCGATTTTGGCCACCAAAAGGCCTGCCCACTCCTTTAGCATAAATTTCCAATCGATAAAGGCACCCGGATAGGGTATTACATAATCCGTCAGATTATAATGGGTCTTCCCAATATAATTTGACGGATAAAAAGTAACTTTTTCTTTAAAATATTTATCAAAATGGACCCTTGCACGTGGAATGTGCCATGCGCTGGTTACCACTACAACCTTGGCATTTGGTATTGATGCACTGATCTTTTTATAGCTCAATTCGGCATTTTCGGCCGTGTTTCTGCTCTGATTTTCCACCATAATTGCAGAATCGGGCACGCCCATTATTTTGAGCTGCCTTGCCGCGACATCTGCCTCTTTGATCCTATCCCGGCCTTCCGAATTGCCTCCGCTGATCAATATACGGTCAATTTTCTTTTCACGATAGAGGAACAATGCCTGGAAAAAGCGATCACCAGAAGTGTTGAACACAATTTGCTTTTTAATTGGATCATAGCTTGAAAAACCGCCCAGAACGATACCAACATCATAATGTTGGTCAACAGGGTATCCTTCTTCGTAAGCATTGTAGACCTTGCCGATAATGAATCGGTTTGAAAAAAACCAAAGACAGGCTATTGCAATGCACATCAGCCATTTCCCAAGCCTGCGTTTCCTACAAAAAAAGGCAGCTACAATCAATAACACCACCCAAACTATAGGCTGGAGGAGGTACAGGAGCAGGCCAGTATTGATGTAGCACACCCGATCAGACCATTAAATTAGCTTAACGGCTGTTCTGTATGTTGGCCATGGGCATCATGGATGATGTCCTTAATAGCTGATTTAGGTCTTTTTGTTACCTTGTGCGTAAAATGCGGCACTTCTGCGGCGATTGGCTCTTCCAGTTCCTGTTGCCCGATCACCCGATCCCTCAACCTACCATAACCATCTTTAATCCCATTTCCCAATCCCCGTGCCTGGTCGGCAATGCCCTTACGTACATTGGCACCGCTATCTGGCGCAAATAAAATGCTAAGCACGGCTCCTGCTGCTAATCCGGCAACAAGTGCAATGGCTACCTGGCCATTATTATTCGATCTGTTATCGAAAATTTTCGATAGTAATTTAGTGTATTTCATAATCGCAATCTTTTGAAAAACAACAATCATTAATTTAAGATTGTTTAAAAATAATACACATTGAGTTCATGCTACTAATTGAGTTTGGCAGCGAGCACACCGATTTTTTTATAGCTTTCGGCTTTCCCGTTCAGGGCAAAAGTTTCAAACCTGATGATATAGATTCCTACACCACTAGACTGCCCGGCGTCATTTTTTCCGTCCCAAAAAAACGAACCTTCGGTAGCGATTGATGTATTTTGCTTGAGCCTCCTTACCAGGATTCCTTTTTCAGTATAAATGTTTACCGTTGCCAAATTACCACTGTTCGCAAATTTATAGTCGATCTTTAGTTCATCCTCAAAGCCGTCACCGTCTGGAGAAAACACTTTATTTGCAAGGCTTACCGTATTGTTGACCAACGGTTGTTCCATTTGCGAATTCCGGTAGGTTGGCGTTGCCCCTCCCAAAACTAATGCGGCCGATAGAAAGTTACCGGGCGCATCAGCGGGCTTTTCAAGGTCAATCCTTTCCAAGGAAACGCCATCAACATTTCTTAGCAAAGCATGATGGAGCTGATCTGTATAAGATACATGCTCCAGTTCCTTGGCAGCATCCAACAAAAAAACGGTACCCTTATCGTTGTTGTAGGCAGGCATGGCCATTTGCACAAATTGATGAGGAAACTTGGCCACATAATGCTGTTTCACGAGCGATGGATCGGAAGTCAGCACCCAATAGCTTTTTGCTGGCATATAGACCGATACCGTACTTATCGTTTTGATATTTGCCGGTAAACCTGAAGCATCTGCGTTCGCTAACCGAAGGCCCTTAAGGTCGATCACCTGATCAGTATGGTTATAGATTTCTACAAAATCTACACCACCTGTCTTTGGGTTCACCAGAATTTCGCTGATCAAAAGATCGCCAATCTTCAGTTCATAAGGCTGGAGATAAAAAAATTGCGCAGTGCGCTTCAGTCCGATTTCATTTCCCTTCAGATCTTTCACACCAGTAACCGTTAATTCATGATCGCCTGATGGAAGGACAGCAGCAAAAGTCAGACGGTAGACATCAGGCTGTGCCGTTGCCAGCACCTGAACAGGATTGCCCAGCACTGTCAATGAATAAGCTTGGGCCATCAAGGCCGATAAAGACTGAAGACGCTCAGAAAATACAGCTTCAATAGTATGCTCATCGCGTACTTTGGCCGACAGCAGTTCTGGCGGGGTTACATCCGGTGAAAGTGCTGTGATGGCAAAGTCATCGAAGATAAATCCATTCGACCGGGTTGCCGTATACTTGCACTGTACGCCAAACCAATCGGTAAAGCGATGAACGATATCTGTTGCCGAGCCTTCCAGGTTATAGTTGTTACCACCGTTGATATCGGTATATAATTTCCATTCGCCGAGCGTACTTCGTGTAACACGTACCCTAGCGATCAATTTGTTCACGTCACTTCTCAACTTGGTCGCCCCATCAATTACTTTTACTGCTACAGTACCCGTCTGACGATAAAGATCATAGCTGTCTGCGCTTCCATTTTCACCGATCTGGATAAAGTAGCCATTCAAAGGACCGTTAAGATCGGCCTGGTCAGACATCAGATAGATTTTGGCCTGGTTGCTCGTGGAAGGATCAAAATTAAGCTGGATAAAAAAATCCCATTGGACATTTAAAGCCAGTTGGCTGGATGTCGAAATCATAACAGACTGGCTATTAGCACTTAAAGTAGTCTGCAATTGTTTTGAGCCATTGACCATGAACTGTTGGATGTCACCAATCCAGGTCGGGTCGGTATGGATATTTCCGTCTGCAAAATTATCGGAAACCTGGCCGAATGTAAGTTTAACACTCAGCAGCATTAAAAAAAGCAAAGTTTTTCTCATATTTGGTAGATATTAGGTAGAATTAAATATAATCAAAAACAAAAAATCGGACCATCACGGACTTCCGAACAAAAGAGCCGCCTAATAAGCCCGTGAGCGTTCCATCACCACTTAAAAAAACAGTAAAAATGAAAGTTGCAGTAGTTGGTGCTACAGGATTAGTAGGCACCGTGATGTTAAAAGTATTGGAGGAAAGAAATTTCCCATTGACCGAATTGATCCCCGTCGCTTCAGAGAAGAGCGTAGGCAAGTTGATTTCGTTCAAGGGCAAGCAATATCCAATCGTTAGCATGGACTCTGCAATTGCAATGCGGCCTGATATTGCCCTATTTTCTGCCGGAGGGGGCACTTCCCTTCAGCATGCCCCAAGATTTAAGGAGGCAGGCGCGACCGTAATCGACAATTCATCTGCATGGCGCATGGATCCGAACATCAAGTTGGTGGTTCCAGAGGTCAATGCAGATGTGCTTTCTATCGATGATAAGATCATTGCCAATCCGAACTGTTCGACCATCCAGATGGTGGTGGCCCTGAAGCCTTTGCACGATCGATACCGCATTAAACGTGTGGTGGTTTCAACCTATCAGTCGGTTACCGGAACCGGGGTAAAAGCGGTAGACCAGATGATGAACGAAAGAAAAGGAGTTCATGATGGAGAAATGGCCTATCCTTATCAGATCGATTTGAACGTTATTCCACAGATCGATGTATTTACCGATAATGGCTATACCAAGGAAGAAATGAAAATGATCAACGAAACCCGTAAGATCATGGGCGATGACCAGATCCGCTTAACAGCCACAACGGTGCGTATCCCGGTAATGGGCGGGCACTCTGAATCGGTCAATATCGAATTCGAAAATGAATTTGACCTGGCAGATGTGGTTTCGCTACTTGAAAAAACAGAAGGCATTATTGTGGTCGATGACATAGCCAATCTCAAATATCCGATGCCAAAAGATGCACACGAACAAGATGAAGTTTTTGTTGGCCGCATCAGGCGTGACGAATCGATGCCAAATACACTCAACATGTGGATCGTTGCCGATAACCTCCGCAAGGGAGCCGCAACCAATGCCGTGCAGATTGCCGAATATCTGGTTAAGAATGAACTGGCTTAAGGGGTAGCAGGATACAAGTAGCAGGTAGCAGGATACAAGTATCAGGTAGCAGGTGGCAGGTGGCAGGTAGCATGCCAAATGTCGTGTCATTGACATGGTAATCTGATTGATATTATGATATCTGCTTCCTGACTTGATACCCGATACTTGATTCTTGATACTTGATACTCGATACCCAATACCTGTCATTATGAAAATATTCAAACTTACCTTATCCATCTTACTGATTTCTGCCAGCGCTTTTGCCCAATATCCCATTGCCAAACTAGAGCAGGCCTATCAGAACTTGGTAAATGACGATCAGGCAAAATATGCGATGACCTCACTCTGTGTGATGGATGCGCAGACCGGGAAAATCATCTTCGCCAAAAACGAAAACATCGGACTGGCCACAGCATCAACCTTAAAAACGATTACATCGGCCACAGCCTTTAGCGTATTGGGCAAAGATTTCAGGTACCAGACTATTTTGGCCTATAGCGGAAAGATCGTAAATGGAACATTGCAGGGAGACCTGATCATTGTGGGCAATGGAGATCCGACCCTCGCCTCCTGGAGGTACGAACAGACCAAGGAAAAAGTTGTGCTCAACCAATGGGTAACCGCGATCAAAGCTGCCGGGATCAAAAAAATCGATGGTGCCGTAATTGGCGATGATAGTTTATGGGGCACACAGACCATGCCCGAAGGCTGGATATGGCAAGACATGGGCAACTATTATGGCGCAGGAAATTCGGCACTCTCGTGGAGAGAAAACCAGTTTGATGTGCACCTGAAACCGGGAGCTAGTGTAGGCAGTGCGGCAAGTGCAGTTGCCGTTGTTCCAGAAATGCCCTATCTCCAATTGGTCAACGACCTTAAGACAGGCGCATCTGGCACTGGCGATAATGCCTATGGCTACCTGCCCCCATTTGCAACGGTAGGTTATCTGCGTGGCACTTGGGGAATGGGAATCAATAAGGCCGGTATTTCTTTGGCTGTTCCCGATCCCGCCTATGACGCCGCTTTTAGGCTCCAGGATACCCTTCGGAGAATAAATATTACTGCTGCCAAAGAAGCTACCACAGCGCGCCGCCTAGGCCTTGCCGGGAAAAATGTGCCTTCACCAGTTCAGACTTTGGCCACTACGAGCTCTCCTACCCTGAGCGAAATCGTGTATTGGTTCAATAAAAAGAGCATCAACCTCTATGGTGAGCAATTGCTGAGGACCATTGCCTGGAAACTGAACAAAACCCCAACGACCAGGAATGGCGCAGCTAGCGTGATCAATTTCTGGGGTGCGAAAGGCATAGACAAGAACGCGCTCAATATTCTCGACGGGAGCGGGCTTTCGCCCGGCACCAGGGTTACCACGTGGGCCATGGCCAATATCCTTTTCCAGGCACAAAAGGAAGATTGGTTTGCAGACTACTACAATTCCTTCCCAGAAAACAATGGGATGAAGCTAAAGAGCGGCAGCATCAATGATGTTTCGGCCTATGCCGGTTATTATACCGCAGCCAATGGCAATAAGTACATTGCGGTCATCAACATCAACAACTACAATGGCGGCGGCATCAGTAAAAAATTGTTCAGGGTGCTAGATGCATTAAAATAGTTGACTAATTTGCAAATAGCACATTAGCAAATTAAATATGGATTTCGAACTCCGCGCCTTTCAGCCCAACGATCTGACCAATTTGGTCAGGCATGCCAACAATTACAACATTGCCAAAAACCTGAGCAACAAGTTCCCATTTCCCTATACGGAGAACGACGGGATCACCTTTCTCAACCTGGCACAGTCGGCCACGCCACAAGAAATTTTTGCCATTACCGTTAATGGTGAAGCGATCGGTTCCATTGGCATGCATCCCCAGTCCGATTTCTATTGCAAAAATGCCGAAATGGGCTATTGGATTGCAGAACCCTACTGGGGACAGGGCATTGTGCCCCAAGCCATTAAGCTGATGGTGGCCTATGGGTTCAGGACATTTGACATTACCAGGATCTATGCCCGTACTTTTGATACCAACATCAAATCGCAGCGCGTACTAGAAAAGGCAGGATTTACGTTAGAAGCGGAACTTAAAGGAACACTCTATAAATTTGGTACAGTTTACGATGAATTGATTTATGGGATCAGGAAAGAATTGTAAATGATAAAATAATATGGTTAAAATTATCATAGAAAAGTCATACAGTTTGTCAAAGTCATATATGCTGTTAAGCAAATTAATCTAAATTTTAGGCATTCCCATGCAGTTTTAACGGGTGGACTTTGTCAAAGTCAAAACTGTTATGCAAAATTCCTATCTTGTATAGCAAATGATGAGTTCAAAATCTAAATTCATTCTCAAGGCAGCTTTTATCGTAGGCACACTGGACATCCTTGCTGCCTTCCTAAACTTTTATGCCAAAACCGGTAAAAATGTGGGCATCGTGCTCAAGTACATTGCCAGTTCAATTTTTGGCAAACAGGCAATGGCAGGAGGAGAAGATATGGTACTGACTGGATTGTTGTTGCATTACCTTATCGCTTTGATCTTTACCCTATTTTTTGCGCTGATCTATAAAAACATGTGGCGCTGGTTCCAGCATACGGTTTTGATCGCCATTATTTATGGCGTATTCGTCTGGCTGGTAATGAACCTGCTTGTTGTTCCACAAACACTGGCCTTGCCCATCCCATTTTCATGGTCGGCCGGACTGATCAATTGCCTGATCCTGATTGTCTGTATCGGCCTGCCTTTGGCTTATTTATTCCGTAAAAACAGCGATTTTTAACTGAAAATTAATAAATTGCGGCTTAATTACTTCGTATCCATCCATGAAATTTAGACTATTCCTATCTTTTCTCTTGTTGAGCACGAGTGCCTTTGCCCAGTTGGCCGAAGGTGTTTCCGAAAATCTGGCTACAGACGAAAGTCCGGTCGCCAATAGTGAAATTGCCATCATTCCAGAGCCGGTCTCGATCAGTAAACAGGCGGGACACTTTATCCTTCCATCCAACATTACCATCCAGGTGGGCAAATCTCCAGAACTTAAGCAAACGGTTGCCTTTTTGCAGGAACGTTTGGGCACGGCCACAGGATATTATGTGACCACAACAAACACGCCAACGGCAACAGCCACCATCAGATTGATCCTAAACGATAAAACAGATGCCTATATTGGCCAAGAAGGTTATCACGTTTCCGTCACGACCAAACAGGTTACAGTTAGGGCCAACCAGCCTGCCGGTCTTTTTTATGGCGTACAGACCCTCCTTCAGCTTTTGCCAAAGGAAATTGAAAGCAAGGAAGCGGTCAAGGGCATCAAATGGAGTGCGCCCTGTGTGGAGATTACCGATTTCCCCCGATTGGCGTGGCGCGGACTGATGTTCGATGTGGCCCGTCATTTTTTTACCAAACAGGAAGTAAAACAATATATCGATGCAATGGTGAGGTACAAATATAACATCCTGCACCTGCATCTGGCCGACGATGAAGGTTGGCGGATCGAAATCAAGGGACTGCCAAAACTGACCGAAGTTGGCGCCTGGAATGTTAAAAAAGTTGGCCCTTTTGGCGATTTTATTCCCCCTAAACCAGACGAGCCCAGAAATTATGGTGGTTTTTATACACAGGAAGATATTAAAGAACTGATTGCGTATGCAAAGGCCCGTTTTGTAGACATCATGCCAGAAATTGATGTACCGGGGCACAGCTTGGCCGTAATTGCATCCTATCCAGAGCTGTCCTGCACACCGGAAGCAGTAAACTATAAGGTAAGAAGTGGCGAAAAGATCATGGACTGGAGCCGTGGCGCACCACCGATTGCTTTGGTAGACAATACGCTTTGTCCTGCCAACGAAAAAGTATATGTGTTTTTAGATACTGTATTTTCTCAGATCGCAAAATTATTTCCTTTTGATTACATCCACGTAGGGGGCGATGAAGTTTCGCATACCTTTTGGGAGAAGAACGACCAGATCAAGGAGCTGATGAAGCGGGAAGGACTTAAGACCATTCCAGAAGTACAGAGCTATTTTGAGCGCAGGATAGAAAAGATCATTAATGCCAAGGGCAAGAAGTTTATGGCCTGGGATGAGGTATTGGAAGGTGGGGTGAGCCAGACCGCAGCCGTAATGAGCTGGCGGAGCATGAAATATGGTACCGAGGCGGCAAAGGCCGGACATGAAGTGGTCATGTCGCCAAAAGACTATGCCTATATCGATTACATGCAGGCCGATGCGGTGATGGAGCCAAAGATCTATGCTTCACTTCGTTTGGGCAAGACCTACGAATTTGATCCCGTGCCCGAAGGCGTAAATCCGATATACATCAAAGGTGCACAGGCCAATTTGTGGACCGAGCAGATCTACAACATGCGCCATGCTGAATACATGACCTGGCCGCGTGGATTTGCCATTGCCGAATCTGTTTGGAGCCCCAAGGAAAAGAAAAACTGGAGCAATTTTCTTTCCCGCACCGAACAGCATTTTAAGCGGTTGGATATTGCCGAGACCAAATATGCACCAAGTGTATACGACCCGATATTTAGCGTAAAAAGATCAGCAGACCGCAACCTGTTGATTACCTTGGCCACCGAAGTCGAAGGACTGGACATCTATTATAGCTTCGACAATTCGTTTCCAGACCGTTTTTATCCCAAATATACCGCTCCATTGGCACCACCAGTTGATGCGAAAATGCTAAAAGTAATTACCTACCGCGGCAAAGAGCCGATTGGAAGGATGACCAACATGCCGATCGAAGAGCTCGAAAAACGCGCCGGGAAGCGTTAATTCAGTTTTTCCTACAACCTCGCAGGTTCTTGAGAACCTGCGAGGTTGTACAGAACCTGCGAGGTTCACCTTTTTTTGTATATTTAATAAACAGAAATATACGATGCGCCAAAAGCTTAACTCCCTTTTTGCCTGCCTTGGGCTTTTTTGTACAGCTGATGTAGCTGCGCAAAAACAGGCCATCACCTTTAATAGGCATCCCGCCGAAAAAAAGATCGACATCTTGGTGGGCAATAAAATGTTCACTTCTTTCCTATACACAGAAAAGCTGGAAAAGCCTGTGCTCTTTCCCGTATTGGCCAATCATCAGGTAGATGTGACCCGTGGTTTCCCGCTGCAGCCAAAAAACGGCGATCCCACCGACCATCCCCATCATATCGGCATCTGGTTCAACTTTGAAAATTTGAACGGCCTCGATTTTTGGAACAACTCCTATGCCATCCCTGCCGAAAAAAAATCAGCCTATGGCTGGATCAAAACTGACCCGAAAATAGAAACGGATGCGAAAACTGGGGTATTGGCCTATCGTGCACGCTGGACCAACCAAAAAGACGAAACCTTACTCATAGAAAGCACAAAACTCACCTTTAATGCTGCGGGCGACTATCGGATTATCGACCGTGAAACGACTTTGACTGCCAGCACCGCTGTAACCTTTACCGATGCCAAGGATGGGATGTTGGCCATCAGGCTCGCACATGAGCTGCAGATTCCAACAGATAAGGACCAAAAATTTACAGACGACAAAGGAAACGTAACCTTGATAAAAGGAGGTACAGATCTTGTGGCCAATGGCAATTACCTGACCAGTATAGGCAAAACCGGCGATGCCGCATGGAGTACGCGGGCCTCATGGTGTATGGCCTTTGGTAAGATGGGCAACGATTCTGTGAGTGTCATCATCATCGATCACCCTAAAAACATCAATTACCCAACCTATTGGCATGCACGCGGCTATGGGCTGTTTGCAGCCAATCCGCTCGGCGAAAAAATATTTACCAATGGGGCCAGTGCCAAAAATCTCCAGCTGAAAAAAGGAGAAAGCGCAACTTTCAGGTTTAGGATAGTCGTCAATGCTGGGCCAGGTTTGCCATCACCACAGCAGATCGAACAGTGGGCCGCTGCATTTGCTAAGAAATAGCCATGCAGAAAAAGACACTCTTTCTGATATTGTTCATTGCCTTAAAAATGGTGCTCCAGTTTGTGGTGGTCAACCCCATTTATGAACTCCACCGCGACGAATACCTCCATCTTGATCAGGCACATCACCTGGCGTGGGGCTTCCACTCTGTGCCACCGCTCACGTCATTCTTTTCCTATATCATCTTTCAGTTGGGCAACAGCTATTTTTGGATCAAGTTTTTTCCGGCACTTTTTGGGGCATTGACCATCATGATGGTCTGGAAAACCGTCAACTTACTTAAAGGAAACCTTTTTGCCTGCAGTTTGGCGGCCATCGCACTTATTTTTTCTCCTTTTCTGAGGATCAACCTGCTCTATCAGCCCAATTCGTTCGATGTGCTCAGCTGGACATTGGTCTATTATTTCTTGGTCCGCTTTGTAAAGGAAAACAATTACAAATGGCTATATCTTGCCGCCGTTGGCTTTGCACTCGGTTTTTTGAACAAGTACAACATTATTTTCTGTGCGGTAGGACTTTTGCCCGCACTATTGTTATCGCCGTTACGAAGACATTTGGCCAAGCCCCAATTTTACCTTGCCCTGCTTTTAGCGCTGTTGCTGATCAGTCCGAACCTGATCTGGCAGTTCCAGCACAACTTTCCAGTTTTTAGGCACCTGAAAGAACTGAATGAAACGCAGCTGGTACATGTAAGTCGATTAGATTTTTTGGCCGAACAGTTTAAGTTCTTTTTGGGTTCATTGATCATTTTGGTTGCTGCTTTTATCGGATTTTTCAATTATAGGCCATTTCGGCCCTATCGGATTTTGGCATTGGCTTACCTGTTCACCTTGCTGGTATTTGTTGCGCTAAGGGCAAAAGGTTATTATGCATTGGGACTTTACCCTATTTTGATTGCCTTTGGCAGCTGCTATCTGGGTATATTGACCGAAAAAAAACGCGCTTTGCGTTATGTGCTCATGGCAATCGTGCTCCTACTTTTTGTCCCTGTGGCATGGATTGCGCTACCGTTAAAAACACCCGGCCAATATGTACGTGATGCCGCGGCACATCGACCTTTTAGCGAGCACAGGTGGGAAGATGGCAAGTACTATCCCATTTCGCAAGATTTTGCCGATATGTTGGGATGGGAAGAACTGGCATATAAAGTTGATGCAGCCTACCGTTTGCAAAAAGACCGGTCCAACTTGCTGGTCTTATGCGATAATTATGGCCAAGCTGGCGCGATCAATTATTTTACCAAGAATGAAGGCCTGATTGCAAACTCATTCAATGCTGATTATGCGAATTGGATAGACCTGAGCAAGCCCATCCACACAGTGATCTGGGTAATGGAGGCAGGTTCAGATTCCGAGAAGGTAAATGCCCTGTTTGCGGACGTTACGGTTTTGGGAGAGGTCGACTATCCCTATGCACGGGAAAAGGGCACAAAAATCATGTTGCTGAAAGCTCCCAGAACGGACATCAATGCCCTATTGAAGCGTGAACAAGCAAAGATGGCCGATTAAAAGACTGGCAAATAACAAGTTGACATCGATTTTCCTTGTAAATTCCATTTATTTTTCGTATCTTGATTGTAGCTTAAAAATGGAGGTCGATCATGAACGTTATCCAAAAAGTTGAGCACTGGGGCGATGCCCATCCGGTTAAGTGGTTAGGCATCGTTCGGATCGTATTGGGCTTGATTATATTCAGTAAGGGCATTTCGCTGATCAGCGATACCACCCACCAACAAGAAATCTTGTTTAAAAACAGTGTTTTTGGTTTCTCAGAAATGATGAGCAGCCTAGCCATCCATATAGTCGCTTTTGCGCATCTGGTAGGCGGCGTCCTGATTACCATTGGCTTGGTAACGCGTTTTGCTGCAGTGATCCAGATTCCCATCTTAATCTGCGCCATTTTTTTCATCAACATGACCAACGGCTTTGCTACCCTAAACTCAGAGCTTTGGCTTTCGATCATGGTACTGGTGCTCCTGATCTTATTTTGGATCACAGGTTCGGGATCTTTTTCGGTAGACCAACGGATCAAGAACGCAAAATAGCCTATATCTTTTTAAAAAGTATGCTTTCATCAAAATCGATGATGGCACTCATTGGTATGTCTAAAATTTTTGCGATGTGCGAAAGCCGCCCTACTGTAAAATCTATTTCTCCCCGCTCAATCTTACCATAGGTGGTTATTGAAATTTCTAACTGGCCTGCTACGTAATGCCTTGAATAATTCTTGAGCTCCCTAATCTTTTTTATTTTTTGGCCGATATTTTCCATAAATCCATGTACACTTTTCTATCACTTAAATGGGATGATTTGCTCAACCAATACTAGTACTTTTTTCATCAAATCGCAAGGCAATTCGGTCAAGTTGACAACTTGTTAAGCTAGATGAACATTTTGTTAAGGTTTCGATATTGTAGGCGCTACACTCCACTTGTAACTTAGTGCTACACTAACCCGACGAGATGGTTAGCATTTTCAAACTTAGATAATTACCTATGAAAAAATTAGAATTAAATGTGGAGGGGCTTACTGCGCTGAGCAAAGAAGAAATGAAGGGATTAAATGGAGGGGTGGATTGGACAGGTCTAATAAAAGGCAGTGGATGGGCCTATTTGGGTGTTCAAATCGTAACACATTGGTCTGAGATTAAAACAGGTTTTAAAGCAGGTTATAACGCACAAATTTAAATTAAGCATATGGAACATTTAGAGCAACTTTTCCAGGTTGTAGAACTAGCACTGGAAGATAAATTAACAACTAATGGAGGTTCAGCAGGAACGCCAAGTACAATTACTTCATTTTGGAATGATGCATCCTTTTTTATTGGAGCTGTAGTTCATGGAGTAGTTACCTTTAGTAAGGAAGGGGGCAGAAACGCCGGACTTTGCGTTAGATAGCCCAGGTGTTGCTTGAAATATCAGGCAACATCTTTAAAAACAAAAATAAATTTTGATTTGGATTTATTTAAACATGAAGTATGATTAACGATCTCAAACTGATGCCAAAAACAGAAGCTTTCCATCGCTATTTGAAGCAAAGTAGTGGAGTGGTATTGATTTCGATTTTTGTAATCGGCAACTTAATAAGTTCCATTGTTTTTGCGCTACTTTCCAAAAAATTTGGCCATCATCGTTTGTCTGATGGATTTGAGCAGCTTAATTCGCCTAAAGTAGATTTTTGGATCTTGATTTTAATCGCCCCAGTCTTTGAAACTATCATTTTCCAATATGCGATCATCGAAACATTCAGAAAAAGAAAGTCACTGGGATTTGCCTGTGTACTTTCGGCGATAATTTTTGGCTTGTCCCACTTATATAATTTTTATTATTTTCTTTTCGCGGTATGCTCTGGGCTATCAATGGCTTATCTATTCAGCCTGCGAAAATCGCTATGGTCGGCTCTATTCATAACCATCACTGCACATAGTTTATACAATCTGTGCGTCTATCTGCTCATCAATAATAATTCCTAATCATATTAAGATTAAGTAACATCCATGGCTTTAGCACCTCAGGAACAGTTGGTGGATCTGAAAATGATTTACCTTGATCAAATAACCGTAAAAAGCCAATTGATTTATATTTCGATATTGGCTATCCTTTCGGCTGCACTATTTTCCCTTCCTTTCATCCATGTAAACATCCATATCAAAGGGGAGGGGATCATTCAAAGTGCATCGGAAAATGTCGATTTGGTATCGCCAATTAGTGGGCGCGTTGCGCAGGTAATGGTAGCTAATGAATCAAAAGTTAAGCGTTTTGCATCGATTTTAGTGATCGATAGGTCATTGCAGATTCAAGAAACTAACTATATAACCCATAAAATAGCAGTCGTAAGACAATTATTGAACGATGTAAAACAATTATCCATTAACGTCCAACATCCAAATCTACAGAGCAAACAGTATCTAAGCAGTTGGAAACAATATCAGATCAGTCGGCAAAAAAGTGAACAGCTCGTAAAAAACTATCTGCTAATCTATCAGCGAAATCGTGCTCTTCTCGAAAAGAAGGTGATTACCCTTGCAGAATTTGAACAACATCAGCTCAATTTGGAGCAAGCAAAAGCTGATGATCTGCTCCTTGTTCAGAGCTTTAGCATGCAATGGGAAAAAGCAATTGCAGATTATAAAAATGAAATTGAGGAATTGAATAAGCAGAGAAAGCTAAATTATATTCAAAAAAATAATTTTACAATTTCAGCGCCCACTACAGGAACAATTCAAAATATGATTGGCCTACAACCAGGAAGTACAATCTATGCCAATCAGAAACTTGGAGAAATATCTCCAGATGATTCCCTGATCGCTTCCTGTCTGATCAGTCCTTCGGCAATTGGACAGCTCAGAGAGGGTCAATCGGTTTACATGCAAGTCTCTGCTTTCGATCATTACATTTGGGGGATAGCAACCGGAAAAGTAACTTCCATCGCTAATGATGTTACCGTTTTAAACAATGGCCTGTTTTTTAAGGTAAAGTGCCGTTTGGATAAGACTTACCTATGCCTAAAGAATGGGCGAAAAGGCTATCTGAAAAAGGGAATGACTTTAAACGCCCATTTTTTGCTTGCTAAAAAAAGCTTATATCAGCTATTGCTTCACCAAGCTAAAGACTGGCTGGGCTAACATCAAATTATCTAATCACACTTTGTCATGTCAAGTCTCTCGATCAAACAGCGCGATGCTACAGATTGCGGTGCAGCGTGCCTTTGCGCAATTGCCCGTTACCATAAACTTAAAATTCCAGTTGCCAGGATTAGGCAATTTGCCGGAACTGATCAAAAGGGAACGAATGTGATGGGCCTATTATCTGCCGCGGAACGATTAGGCTTTGATGCAAAGGGCGTAAAAGGAACCCTAGAAAGCCTAAAACATATCCCCTATCCAGCTATAGCACACGTAGTTACGAATAGCCAATTTCATCATTATGTGGTCATCTGTGGCATAAATTCAAAAAAGATCACCATCATGGATCCAATTTTTGGAAAGGTTTTTAAAAGGACTATCGAAGATTTCGCTAAAGATTGGAGTGGTGTATTATTGATCATGTTGCCTAATCAAGATTTCAAGACCAAAGATAAACAAATGTCAATTGCATCTCGCTTTTGTCATCTTCTACAGCAACACAAAGGTGTAGTCGTACAGGTTATTATCGGATCTATACTTTACACCATGCTCGGTCTTGCTATATCCATTTACATCCAAAAGATCATTGACCATGTTCTTGTAAATGGCGATAAAAGCCTCCTGAATATCATGAGCATCATTATGGTAGTTTTGTTTTTGGCCCAAGGTTATATTGGGACGATTAAAAACTTATTTGTCATGCGCACAGGACAGCAATTAGATGCGCAGCTCATCCTCGGATATTACCGGCACATTTTAAAATTGCCACTTCAATTTTTTGAATCAAGGAGAATTGGCGAACTGATTTCAAGGGTAAATGACGCCATGAAAATTAGGGCATACATTAACGAAGGCATCATTCATGTTATCGTTAATGTATTGATTCTATTTTTTTCGTTTACACTTATGTTCTCCTATTATTGGAAACTAGGATTGCTCATGCTCCTAATTATTCCAATATATTTAACCATTTATCTCATTGCCAATCAATTTTATAAAAAAATAAATCGGAAATTGATGGAGCAGTCTGCGGAACTCGAGTCGCTATTGGTAGAAAATATTCGAACTATTGGAACAATCAAACGTTTTGACCTAGCCAGTTTCGTCTACACCAAAATTGAAACTAAATTTATCAAACTCTTAAAAACTGGTTATCAATCGGGATTAACCACTATTGTTTCATCGACGTCAGTAGAAGTCTGTTCGCACCTCTTCACTATCTTGTTGCTATGGGCTGGAACGGGTCATGTTCTTGATCGTGAGATTACCCCAGGAGAACTTTTTTCTTTTTATGCACTGATTGGCTACTTTACCAGTCCAGCGGCGGCATTGATCGGTTCAAATAAAATCATCCAAGAGGCATTTATTGCTGCAGATCGCCTATTTGAAATCATGGATCTGCAAATAGATAGTCCTCAGCAAGGAATTGAACTTCAGCGCGCACAACTTGGAGACATCCGTTTTGAAAAAGTGGCATTCGGTTACAATAATAGAAGCAAAGTTTTTGAAGGATTAGATTTAACCATCAAAATTGGCCAGTTGACCGCTATTGTAGGAGAAAGTGGTTCTGGCAAGTCGACAATTATGTCCTTATTGCAGCAGCTCTATCCTTTGATGGAAGGTAAAATTTATATTGGAAAATACCCATTACAACATATTGATCAGGAAGCACTTGGTAAGTTAATGGCAGTTGTTCCGCAGGATGTAGATCTGTTTGCAGGAACGATTACAGCAAATATAGCCATTGGGGAATACCGCCCGGATATGGGCCGCATCGTTGACATTTGTACGCAATTAGCTATTCTCGATTTTATACATACACTTCCCAAAGGTTTTGATACAGAGCTAGGTGAAAACGGAGCAACCCTATCTGGAGGCCAAAAGCAAAAAATTGCATTGGCTAGGGCTCTGTACCGCGACCCTGAAATCTTGATTTTAGATGAAGCGACATCCGCCTTGGATTCCCAATCTGAATTTGTGATCAGGAATACCCTTGATCTTTTGGTTCAAAAAGGAAAAACAATCATCGTCATTGCACACCGTTTATCCATAATTAAGCATGCGCACCACATTATTTTATTGCAAAACGGTGGCGTTATGGAAGAGGGTACGCATGCTGAATTGATGAGCAGGCCAAATCACTACCATGATTTATGGACAAAACAATTCGGAAATGAACTGATTTCAAGCACTCCAATTTAATCGTGGATATTTTACAATCGGCCTTACTTTTTTGAAGATAATCTTATTAACTTTCGGTTTTAGCTATTAACATGAAGAAACTGCTTTTATTAGGCCTTTGCCTGCTCGCCCTACAGGTTAGCGCACAGACACAGCGTGATACTTATTTTAAATTGACCCGTGCCAATTTCAACGAAAAGAATGCCTTGGCCACTACTGCTTTTGTGGAACAATATTTTCGTCTGCCAGGGAATACAGGTTTTAACGCCAGTATCCACCATGTAGAAAATATCTTAAAAAAAGCAGGTTTTATACAGCAGAAAGAAAATGAATTCGAGGCGCCACTAACCTATCGGATAGAGAAACGCCCAATGAAAAATAAGACCTGGGAACCGGTTAGCGCCAATGTCGCAATTGTGGGCGAAGCACAAGCCCTGCTCAACTTTTCGACCAATCGGAACATGGTCCCGATCAATTGTCCTTCTACTCCCGAGGGCGGAGTAACTGCAGAAGTGGTGTTTGTGGGCAAGGGAACTGCCGATGATTTTGCCAAAGCCGATGTGAAGGGAAAGATTGTTTTTGGCGAGGTTGCGGCAAGCAGATTGATGAGCGCTGCGCTAAAAGCGGGTGCAGTGGGGGTAATGGGCTACTCGTTGCCCAAGTATAACCAGCCAGAAAAATACCAGACCTCCATTTCGTTTGGGGGAATGCAGGCGAATGCGGGCATCTGGTCGCTATTTCTTTCTTATGCCGCTAAAGAAAGGTTGAAAGCTGCATGTCTGAAAGGCAAGGTAACCTTGAAAGTGGATATCAAGACCAAGATCTACGAATCAGAAGAACTTACGCTCGTGGCTAACGTGAAAGGCAGTATAAACGCAGACGAACGATTTGTCTATAGTGCACATGTCCAGGAGCCTGGCGCAAATGATAATGCTACAGGCGTAGGTACCTTGGCAGAAATGGCCCGTGTAACGGCATCACTGGTAAAATCTGGACAGCTCAAGCCGCAGCGCACACTCACCTTTTTATGGGGCGATGAGATTGTTGGAACCAGGAGATACATAACCGAAGACAAGGAAAGGGCTAAAGGTATATTATGGGGCATGAGCCTCGACATGGTGGGAGAAGATACGCAGAAAACTGGAGGAACTTTTCTGATAGAGAAAATGCCAGACCCATCGGCTATATGGACGAGGGGCAACGACAAGCATTCCGAGTGGGGAGCAGGTAATGTGACCGAAAAAGACCTCATTCCACATTATTACAACGATTTTATTTTTGATATCTGTAAGGAACAGGGAAAATTTGCAAAATGGACAGTCAATTTTAATCCGTTCGAGGGCGGAAGCGACCATACGCCTTTCATTGACAACAAGATTCCAGGTTTGTTGATGTGGCATTTTACAGATGTTTTCTATCATACCGACAATGACCGGATCGACAAGGTATCGGCCACTACCATGAAAAATGTTGGCGTTAGTGCATTAACTGCGGCATATACCTTGGTTACCGCTACAGAAACCACCGCAGCAGCCACTGTTGCCCAGATCAAGGCCGATGCGCTGCTCAGGCTGAAAACAGAATTTGAGCTGAGCAAAAAGGCGATTGCCGCCGGAAAGCCTGTTGCGGATGAAAAGCACATTATTGAAGTTTGGGGCAAATATTATGTAGATGCTTTAGCTACCATTGGAGGCATGGCCGTTAAACCACAGACCACCAGAATTGGTTCTGCCATTAAGGTAGCAACGCTGGAAGTGGAAAAACAGACAGCATCATATCTAGACGGACTTAAATAGCTGTCATTCAAAGTAATGGAATGTAGAGCAAAATGTTGAGGCCTAAAGTAATTATTCTATAAAGGTCACCTTGATGTGATGGCAGCTTCCAATCTTTCTGCATCCAGATCAAAGGCATCGATGATTACCTGTGCCTGTGTATAAAAGGGATTTCGTTCCACTAATTTCTGTTGGATAAATTCAAGCAGTTGTACATCGTCCATGTGGGCAATCAGCGGTCTTTTTTGTCGATTGTGCAACCTGGAAACAAGCGCCACAGGCTCCATCTGTAGATAAACGGTCGTCCCATTCGCGTTCATCCATTGCATGTTGTCGAAAAAACAAGGCAGCCCACCGCCAGTTGCGATGACACAGGTTTCTGGATAGGCGTAGTTCTTTAAGGTCTGTTGCTCCAATTTTCTGAAGCCAACCTCACCATGTTCGGCAAAATAATCGGCAATGGTCCTGCCCTCCTGTGCAACGATAACTGCATCAAGGTCTATGACCGGGCAATCCAATCGTGCAGCAAGCTGTTTGGCCTTGGTACTCTTGCCGCAGCCCATAAATCCGATCAAAAATATTTTCATAGTTCTCCGCTCCTTTTCATCATAATGTAATCGGTAACAGGTGGCTGTAAGCCCTGCGCCTTGAATAGGATGGCCAATTGCGCGCGATGATAGGTAGAATGATTGAATACATGCAACAGGATATCTTTGACCAAACCACTAAACTCTTCACCCTGTGAATTGGTGTAGCGAATGGTTTTTTCCAGGTCTACCTCAACCATTACCTGTTGCAGCAGCTCAAAATTGTCGGCCCAAATCTGCCCATAAGTTTCAGGATCATGCCGATCCCATACCTGATATTGCTGATCAAGGTTCAATATTCGGCAGGCCCAAATGTGCTGGGCGTTGAGCACATGGTCAAACAAGGCACAGGCAGTTGCTGGCAGCGGATCTGCTTGACTAAAAAGTGCGATGATCTTTTCATCGGCAAGTTTGGTGTATTGGAGAAATTCGCCCAACATATCAGCTCAGTTTTACACGCGGATCCACCCAAGCATACAGGAGGTCGACCAAAATATTGACGACAACGAACACAAAGGCGATAAACAATATCGAGCCCATCACTACTGGGAAATCTGACATTTCTAGCGCAGTTACTGTAGTCCTGCCAAGACCATTGTAGCCAAAAATGTATTCTACAAAGAAAGAGCCCGCCAATAGCGATGCAAACCACCCAGAAATTGCCGTAATCACGGGATTTAGTGCATTTTTGAGGGCATGACGATAAATGATGGCATATTTGCCCAACCCTTTTGCCCTGGCAGTGCGGATATAATCCTGTGCGAGTACATCTAACATGGCACTGCGCGTCAATTGGACAATAATGGCCAATGGCCTCAGGCCGAGTGTAATCATGGGCAGCCATAGGTTACGCCACGTAATAATTTGGCCTTTAAATGGATCGTAGCTATATAAACTACCGCTCATGTTCAGTCCGGTATAATCGGCCAGAACAAATCCAAAGAGCCAGGCAATAATAATTCCAGCAAAAAACGATGGCGCCGAAATGCCGAGAATGGCAAAAGAGTTTGCAGCATTGTCGATCCAGGTCCCTTGCTTAACTGCAGATACAATTCCTAAAAGCACGCCGATGATCGTGGCAAAAATCATCGCAGTTAGCGCCAGCACAAAAGTATTGGGCACGGTTTCGGAAAGTATAGTCGTTACATCGCGTTTGGTCTGATAAGACCTGCGGAGATAAGGTATTTTGAGGGCGATGGCATCCTTACCCACCGAAAAAAGCCGCTGATAGTGATATTTTTCTTGATTTTCTGGCGTATTGGGATGGATACTGACCGGCGAAAGGTCGTTAAGGTAAAGAAAAAATTGGACTGGCTTGGAACGATCCAATCCAAACTCTTTTCGCACTGCTTCGAGCGATTGCACATCTGAACGCTGGCCCATGGTCATCCGCGCAGGATCGCCGGGCAGCACATTGAACAGCACGAATACCACAAAAATTACTCCTGCCAATACCGCCAGACCATATAACAACTTCTTTAATGCGTATGCTCCCATTATTTACTGAAAAAATTCGACGACAATTTGTCAAATGATGGCGTAAGGCGATGATGCCATTTGCCAATGACCGTTCCGTTTTTGAGCAACAGCAGACCTGGATTTGCCCTTACCATACTTTTTAGCGGCACAGGATCTGCATAAAAAACCTCCATGAACAGTTTTTTCCTTTTGCTGAAGGCATCGGCATCTGCAGCCGAATTAGAAGTGAGCAACACTGTCCGGATATTGAACTGCTCTGCGGCATTCAAAGCTAACGCATTCAGCTCATTGATGGATTCTTCGTTGGTCGCCTTCAGATCATAAGCCACTATAATCAGGTTGTAATATGGATTTTCGATCAGTTCTTTTGTATAGTCTGTGCCAGAAGCATCGGTAATCATCAGGTCCTTGATCTTTACATCATAGCCTTTTTTGAGCAGCTTACGTTCCGGTGTGCCCACTACTTCCCAATTTTCATCTTTCCAGACTTCGAGCTTCATGTAATCCTTGTCGCTCATCGTTTTGGTTTCACCTGTTTTTTTATTTTTCAACTGGTACATGATGAGATATTCATCCTGGGCCGCCCCTTCGGGAATCTTCATGGATTCAGGAATATTTGTACCAACTTTATAGGGCAGAAAATCGATAATCGGCAAAAAATTATAGGTATATAGACCAAAAAGTACTGAAATGGAAGTAATTGCAATAAAAATCCACCTCTGCACCTTAGGATTTTCGGTTACGGGTGAGATCGATTTTCTTTTAAGGAAAAGATAGACAATCAATACAAGCAGTATCAGATCCTTGCTAAAGGATTGCCATGGTGTAAGTGGAATGGCATCGCCAAAGCAACCGCATGAGGTTACCACTTTGAATGCTGCAGATACAAAGGTCAGGAAAGTAAAGAAAACGATGAGTGTGAATAAGCCCTTAGCTACTTTTTCTCGCCAAAATCCAAATAAGAGCAATCCGCCTAAAATAATTTCCAGGGTGCAGAGAAAAATAGCTATTCCGGTGGCCCAACTGCTCAGAAAATCCAAGTGGAACACTTCGAAATACTCCTGCAACTTATAGCCAAATCCCAAAGGATCATTGGCCTTGATGAGGCCAGAGAAAATAAACAACAGCCCCACAGACCATCTCGAAAAATTCAAGGCTAATCTTTGCATTTTTATGAGGCTTTATTGACGTCCAATTTAATGAGTGCGAATACGGCGTAATTTAGCATGTCCTGATAATTGGCTTTTACACCCTCAGAAGCAAGGGTCTGGCCCAGGTTATCTTCAATCTGTTTGACCCTGAAGATTTTCATCAAGATCAGGTCGGTCAGGGAACTGATCCGCATGTCGCGCCAGGCCTCGCCATAATCGTGGTTTTTGGCAAACATCAGTTCTTTGGTCTCGCTGACCCTTTTATCGAAAAGATGCGCCACCGTATCTACATCCAGTTCATTGGGCTGTTCAGCTGAAAGTTCGAGCTGGAGCATGGCGATTACACAGTAATTTACAATACCGATATATTCTGAGGTAATGTCTTCGTCTATTTTGGCAATTTTTTTGTCTTCGAGCGTCCGGATGCGCTGCGCTTTGATAAACAGCTGATCAGTGATGGACGATGGCCTTAGAATGCGCCATGCGGTTCCATAATCCTTCGTTTTCTTCATAAACAGCGATCTGCATGTCGCGATCACCTGGTCGAATTCCTGAGACGTATTTACTGCCAAAACAATGAAAATAGTTAGTTTAAAGCTTTAATCCCTATTTTTGTGGGAAATGATGGCTAAAGATACATTTTTAAACCGAAAAATCACGCTTAATTGCAAAGGCAGCACCCTTGTTCTCGACCAGCCAAAGGTCATGGCCATACTCAACGCAACACCTGATTCTTTCTTTGCCCAGAGCAGGGCAAAAAACCTATCGGAGGCCCTGCAAAAAGTCGAATCCTTTTTAGAAGATGGGGCTACATTGATCGATATCGGTGCATATTCATCACGTCCAGGAGCGATCGACATTTCACCAGCCGAGGAAATGGAACGTTTGATCCCCTTGGTGTCCGAAATCGCCGACAGATTCCCAGAAGCCTATCTATCTATCGATACCTTTAGGGCCGAGGTAGCCGAAGAAGCCATACAGGCGGGGGCACATGTGATCAATGACATTTCTGGAGGGTCTTTGGATCTGGAGATGTTCACCACTGTAGCGAAACTTCAGGTTCCTTACATCCTCATGCACATGAAAGGCACGCCACAGAACATGCAGCAACAGGCAAACTATACAGATGTGACCGAAGAAGTTATCAGCTATCTTGATGAAAAAATTCTCAAATTAAAAGAATTGGGCGTACAAGATGTAATCATCGATCCCGGTTTTGGTTTTGCAAAAACGATAGCACATAATTTCCAGCTTTTGCAGCAAATGGAAAAACTGCACCAATTCGGCTTGCCCATCATGGTCGGCTTTTCCAGAAAATCAATGGTTACCAAAGTCTTGGGCAATAAAACCGCTGATGCCTTGAATGGCACAAGTGTATTGAATACCTCAGCACTATTGATGGGCGCCTCCATTTTGCGCGTTCATGATGTGAAGGAAGCGATGGAATGTATCAAGCTAACCGAAAGCATTAAAAATCCAGACCTATATTAGACCATTCCGCTTTACCCTTTCAGCTTTAATTCCTATCTTAGTCACAATGAAGGGCCTTGATTTCGATTTTCTTAAAATTACCTGGGTTGATGGCCTGGATATTATCTTGGTTGCCATTCTCATCTACTATATCTACAGCCTGATCAGGAATACCCTGGCAGTGAACCTGTTCCTAGGCATGGTGATTATCCTGGTTGCCTACAACATTTTGAAAGCACTGCACCTGAACCTGGTGCCAGATGTGATCAATAAATCTGTCGACGACAAATTCATCAGCATAGGTATCATCGCATTGATCATCATCTTTCAGCCAGAGATCAGGAGATTTCTCCTCCACATTGGCAAAAGCACCTATCTACAGAAAAATAAGGCCTGGTGGGGATTTCTTTTTGGCAGCAAAGATTCTGATCGTGATAACCTGTTGCGCATCAAACCGATTATCGATGCCTGCAAAAGCATGAAAAAAACCCGGACTGGCGCACTGATCGTATTTGTGAAGTTTTATGATGACGAACTTTTCGCCAACAGTTGTGAACTGATCGACTCGAAGATTTCCAAACGATTACTGGAAAGTATTTTCCAAAAATATAGCCCACTGCATGATGGGGCTGTGGTTATTGCCGAAAATAAAATCAAAAGTGCCAGTTGCATCCTGCCGTTAACAGACAATGATAAGCTCCCCCCACAATTTGGGCTACGCCACCGGGCAGGTATCGGCGTATCTGAAACCACTGATGCCGTTGCGGTCATCATTTCTGAGGAAACTGGAGAAATTGCCTATGCCAAGCAAGGCCGTGTTCGAATGAACGTCTCCTTTGGAGAACTGGAAAAATTATTGAACAAGGACTTCCACTAACTAGGATTACACAGATTGAATAAGATTACATCGATTTAAAGCTAATCAGTGTAATCTTATCTAATCTGTGCAATCATTTAACTAACAGTATTGCTCAAATGCACCAATCAGGCTGTCGGCAATCATTTGTGCAGGGCGGCCTTCGATCTGGTGGCGTTCGATCATATGGACCAGCTTCCCATCTTTGAACAGGGCCATTGCTGGCGATGATGGTGGAAATGGCATCATGTATGCCCTGGCACGATCTACAGCCTCTTTTTCCATACCAGCGAATACGGTCACCAATTTTTGTGGATGTTTTGCATTTGATGCGGCCAATTTAGCAGCCGGACGGGCATTCGCAGCCGCACAACCGCATACCGAGTTGACCACTACAAATACAGTTCCTTCTCCCTTGATCGCTTGATCAACCTCATCTGCCGATTTCAATTCTTCAAAGCCTGCGTTGGTCAATTCGGCACGCATAGGCTCAACTAAATATTCTGGATACATTTTACTTGAAATAAATTTTGGTTTGGCAATTGCACTTTTCGCCACTACAAAGATAGCAAATATGATGCGCGAAAAATAAGCTTCAAATAAATTAACACTCTGTTGACGGAGGCCTATCAAAAAAAGCAGCCTGTTAAGACTGCTTTTCCTTTAATTATGTTGTAAGCTTTCGAGAAATTCCTTCATCGCCTGTTGGTCGGTCACAACGGACCATCCCAGCACGAAGCCTGCAATTACAAAAGAAATGATCAATAGGGCGCTCAAGATCAGTCCGATGATGGCACAAACCCTTCCTGCATTAAGATTTTTGTAGGAACTTGCCGTGTAAGTCTGTGGATAGGCTGCATAAAGCGCACGGTCTTTCTTGCTTACCACCAAGGCGACAATGCTCAAGATCAAACTAATTACGCCATAAAAGCAACAGCAGGTAAGGATTGAAATGATCCCAAATACCAAGACTAGCGTGGCATTCGGCAGAGATTGCTGCATGCCCTGCCCGAAATGTCCGGCATTTGGTGGCGGAAAACCTCCATGTGGTGGCGGATAGCTTGGCTGCGGATTGGGAGTTGGCGCTGGTTGCGGGGTTTCTTGTGGCAATTGTTCTTCAGACATCGTTTAGATCAGTTGATAAGTGATGATTTTATAAATATATTTAGTCAAGATAATTATGGAGATGGCAATATAAAAGATTTTGATGACCAAAGCACCATGTTTAAAATCTAATTTTAAGTGGGCAAAAGCAAATATCCCCATCCCTATGAGCGGTATTGTTGCTGGGTAAAGCTGTACGGACCTGCTAAGATCACCCTGTAAAAGCGCAATCACAGAGCGTTGAAATCCGCACCCAGGGCAGTCTAATCCAGAAAGAGATTTGATGGGACAGGCAAGCAGGTGCGCCTGTAACCAATCCAATAAGGATTTAACATTTAAAGTGGAAATAACAATTGACAAGTAAAGCATCATGAACTGAAAGATAATCAGTTTTTGGTAAAACGGAACTGTTTTTTCATCGCAGCCTTGTGATGATCGTTAATCTTTAGGGCGAAGTCACGATAGTCAAAATCCTTGGCACTGCCACAATCGAGCATATTAAAATAGACAGAGGGTTTAAGGCTCTCAAAATAATCTATAAAATTACTGCTCCATAAAAGCTGGCAATTTCCGGTAACACGTTTAATGATGCCCGTAATACCTGGCTGTACCCTAATATCACGTACATGGTTTGACTCGAGCTTTCCTTGCGGATAGATCAATAGCACGTTGCCAGGCTCGTCTAGGATTTCGGCAATATAATCCATACTGGCCGTCAATGATTCTGATCCTGGCGCCACTGAAAAACAACCGAGCCTGGTAAGCCACTTATTCTTTACGATCTGTTCTTCCAATACCATGATATAAACCGTTTTGAGTTGCGGATTTTGTTTATAAAAGGAGTTCAGGCAGATATGCGATACCCAAAAACCGTCCCAAAAACTAAAATGGTTACAGGCCAAAATATAGGAATGGCCTTGGAGGATGGGGACATCATTCAACACCATTTTATTAAATCGCCATTTGAAGAGTATTGCCAATACTCTCCAAATGAATAACATCATTTTCGGACCAAAGGGCTTTGCTTTAATGATCATATAGCAATTGGTATATTTTAGCTGGCAAATTCTCGTTTACCATATCATGGTCTTCATCTAAAATGGTTTTTGTCGCATGAGTTAAGTTGGCCATTAATTGGTCAGCAATCTTGGCATGATAAACCCGGTCACGTTCCCCAAAAATAAAATGACAGCGCACATGATGCAAATTTAATGCTTTGGTAAATACATCCTTGCGCACATCCAAATGCCTGGAGTAGGTAACATTACCATAAAAAGCATAGCGCATGGACGGTTCCGCCATTTCCTTGCAGAGCACCTGGTAATCCTTATCCGCTATCAGTAAAAGTTTTTTTCCTATAAATAAGGCTGTTTTCATCACCCTTGCACTCATAAACAACCGATAAAATATCAGGTTGGCCGTTTTGTTCTTCGCCAATAGATCAAGCAGAAAAAAAACCCTTAAAAACGATGGGGCCAACATAAAAACATCATCAATTCTGGAGGCCATCAATGTTGTCAGCACAGACGCATAATGGGTGCCCATAGAGTAAGCAATGACAGAAAACCTTTCGATAGATTCGTGCATGCAGAATGCTTCCATCAGCTCAAGGAAAGCCGGTATATCAATGGGGTCCTTTATATGGGCCAATGATGGATGACGAAGTTTTGTCTGGTTATGGAAAAAAAGATCAAATCCATAAAACGTATAGCTTTCTCCAAGCTGCGATTCTAAAACCCGAAACTGTCTTCCATGCATGCCATACCCATGAAAGCATAGCATTGCTTTAGGCCCACTGCCAAAGCGATAATAATGCAGGTCAACTAATTGATGGTGAAAATACCTGGAGGTCATTGATTGATTAAAGTTGACGAAGATAATGATTTACTGGAAAGGCTTGCCTATGCTATGATAAGACAATCTCCCTTATAGCTGAACTTTTGTAAATGACAAGCCTTTGTCGTAACTTTGCATTTCATTTAAACAATAAAAATATGTCATCAGTAGAGACAACCTATGTTCCTTACAAAGTTAAGGACATTTCACTGGCAGAATGGGGCCGTAAAGAGATTCAGCTTGCCGAAGCAGAAATGCCGGGCCTAATGAGCTTAAGGAAAGAATTCGGACCATCTAAGCCGCTTGCAGGCGCACGCATCGCAGGCTGCTTGCACATGACCATCCAAACCGCTGTACTTATCGAAACATTGGTAGAGCTTGGTGCGGAAGTTACCTGGTCATCGTGTAACATTTTCTCAACCCAAGATCATGCCGCTGCGGCAATTGCTGCTGCCGGAATTCAAGTTTATGCCTGGAAAGGCCTAAATGAAGAAGAATTTGATTGGTGTATTGAACAAACTTTACATTTCGGTCCTGAACGTAAACCATTGAACATGATCCTGGACGATGGTGGTGATTTGACCAATATGGTATTCGATAGGTTCCCTGAACTGATTGCAGAGATCAAAGGTCTATCTGAGGAGACCACTACCGGTGTTCACCGTTTATACGAAAGAATGAAAAACGGGACATTGCACTTACCTGCAATTAACGTGAACGATTCGGTAACCAAATCTAAATTCGATAACAAATATGGCTGTAGAGAGTCATTGGTAGATGCCATCCGCCGTGCAACAGATGTGATGATGGCCGGTAAAGTTGCCGTAGTCTGCGGATATGGTGATGTGGGCAAAGGTTCTGCAGAATCGCTTAGCTCGCAAGGTGTGCGTGTAATTGTAACTGAAATCGACCCGATCTGTGCTTTGCAAGCCGCTATGGAAGGCTATGAAGTGAAAAAATTAGCCACCGCTGTAAAAGAGGCTGATATCATCGTTACGACCACTGGTAACTGCGATATCGTGCGCGAGCAACATTTCAGGGCTTTGAAAGATAAAGCCATCGTTTGTAACATCGGTCACTTCGATAATGAAATCGATATGGCTTGGTTGAATAACAACTATGGCCATACCAAAGTAGAAATTAAACCACAGGTTGATAAATATACCATTGACGGCAAGGATGTAATCGTTTTGGCAGAAGGCCGATTGGTAAATCTAGGTTGCGCAACTGGCCACCCAAGTTTTGTCATGAGTAACTCATTCACTAACCAAACTTTGGCCCAATTGGAATTATGGACCAATCCTGGCAAGTATGAAAACAAAGTTTATGTTTTGCCTAAGCACTTGGATGAAAAAGTTGCCCGTCTGCACCTTGAAAAAATTGGTGTAGAACTTGATGTCCTTGATGCTCACCAAGCCGAATATATCGGTGTAAATGTAGATGGTCCTTTTAAACCGGATACCTATAGGTACTAAGCATAAAGCTGAAAGATCAAAGCTAAAATAGCTTGAGGCTAAATGAAGAGGCTTACGAAAGTAGGTCTCTTTTTTTGTTTTTGGGCGTTTGATCGGGCTGTACGCTGTATCCCTGTAGTAACCCGACAGATTTCAAAAGAGAATAGATGGTTCGTGTATACTTCAGGGGATGCCGCTTCCATCCCTAACGCAATCCATCGCCAGCTATACATCGCTACATCGTTAAATGGCGCCGAAAAAGTGCTATGGGGATTTTACAAAATATTGAACAAGGCTTTCCAAAAAATATTTAGCTTTGAATAAAACAATCAGAGTATGAGAAAGCTAGCCATCATTTTATTTTTCAGCGCATGTGGATTGATCGCCAATGCGCAAGAGAACAAGCAGGAACTGGGTAAAAAACTGAACAAACAAGTTGTGGAAATAGCTTGTGGCGAATGCAAATTTAAGATGTCCCAAAGGGATGCCAATGGCAAAGGCAAGAGCTGTGACCTCGCTATCCGCATGGATGGAAAAACTTATTTCGTTGATGGAAAAACCGTCGATGATTTCGGAGACGCCCATGCCGAACATGGCTTCTGTAATGCCATCAGCAAAGCGGAAGTAACAGGAGAAATCGTGAATAACCGATTTAAGGCAAAAACAATTACGCTGATCCCTGAAAAAAGTAAAAAGTTAAAAGTTAAAAGTTAAAAGTTCAGGTATAAAGCCTAAAGCATATTTTTTAAGCCTTAAATTTTACCTTTTTCAACCTTTGTCTATGGAATGTTCCCAACGAACTCCTGCGAAGCCTTTGTTGCAACTTTCCAACCTTTGCCAAAGGCATTCCTTCGGGACAACCTTCAACTTTTAACCTTCAACTTAAATGACCAAACTTTCGGTAAATATCAACAAAATAGCAACGCTCAGAAACAGCCGTGGCGGAAACAATCCCGATCTGGTAAAAGTGGCTTTGGATTGTGAGCAATTTGGTGCACAAGGTATTACGGTACATCCCCGGCCTGATGAAAGGCATATCCGGTATCAGGATACCTTTGACCTGAAGGCGGTGATCCAAACAGAATTCAATATCGAGGGCAATTGCAGGGAGCAAAAATTTATCGACCTTGTTCTGGCCAACCAACCAGCACAGGTTACTTTGGTGCCCGATGCGCTGGGCCAGATTACCTCCAACCATGGCTGGGATACAATCAAGGAGCAGGCCTACCTGAAAAAAATGGTAGCCGTTTTTAAAAATGCCGGAATTCGGGTGTCGATTTTTGTCGATCCGGTTATCGAAATGGTAGAAGGTGCTTTGGCAACAGGCACAGACCGAATCGAACTCTATACTGAAGCATATGCCAGTGGCTATCACGATGACCGGGAAAAAGCAATTGCGCCCTATCTTGCAGCAGCAAAAAAAGCAAATGAATTGGGTTTGGGGCTGAACGCTGGCCACGATCTTGACCTGCATAACCTGAAATATTTTGCCCAGCAGATCCCTAACCTATTGGAAGTTTCCATCGGCCATGCACTGATTAGCGATGCACTATACCTCGGCTTGGAGAATACCATTCAACTTTATCTTCGTCAGTTAGATTGATGATTAGTTGTTTGGTTGTTTGGTTGTTTGGTTGTTTGGTTGTTTAGGTGGTTGGACGGAGAAAATTTAACATCTATTACCTTTCTGCCTCCACATTCCGCCCAATTTGGATTTTTCCTCAATCACAGATATCTTTAATTATGAAAAAACAAATCCTCCTGTATCTTGCACTGGCAGTTGTTGCTTGCAGCTGTAAAAATGTAGCCAAAATTAATGCTGATGAGGCTGGCGCGGTCATTACCGAGTATCTTGAGGCCAATCCAGAATATAAGACCGCCCGTTTCAATTTTGGCGAATTGAAGTTCAATAGCGACAAAGAGCGGGAAGAATTGGAAAAATATCGCCAGTTGGCCAATGAAGGCTATATTTCCTTGAGCCTAGTAGAGGCAAAAAAGAAATTCCTTTCCAAGGATAGCAGTTACACTTACCTAGTTAAACTCACCGACAAAGCCAGCGACCTGGTCATAAAACAGGATGAGGACAGGGCGACCGTGAAGGTGGTCAATTATGAACTGGCCAATGAAAAACCAGTTAACTTTAATCGTGTAAATGACAACAATGCCAAGGTTACCGTAACCTTGAAAAAGAACAATACGCCATTTGCTCCTTTTCAGAAAAATATGGACGAAAACAGCACCTTCCTGACCAAGACCTACCGCTTGAAACTAGATAAGGAAGCAGGCTGGAAAGTGGTGAAATAATTAGCCGATTTGCTAAGGAGATAATTAGCGAATTGATGCACAAATTCTTAACTTTGCGGCAACTTATTATTTAATTCCGCATGAGTTTAAACATCCATTACCAAGAAGATTTTCAAGATCGTCATATTGCACCAAATCAGGAAGATACAGCCGCCATGCTACAAACTGTGGGCGTAAATTCTATCGATGAACTGATCGAGCAAACCATTCCGCAAAAAATAAGGCTCAAACAGCCCTTAAACTTGCCCAAGGCAAAATCTGAGATCGAATACCTGAGCAGCCTAAAACAAACGGCCTCCTTGAATAAGGTTTTCAAATCTTACATCGGACAAGGTTATTATGATACACTTACTCCGGGTGTAATTCTTCGTAACGTAATGGAAAATCCAGGTTGGTATACGCAGTACACACCTTATCAGGCTGAAATTGCACAGGGCCGCCTTCAAGCTTTGCTCAATTATCAGACGATGGTGATTGACCTGACCGGAATGGAAATTGCCAACGCTTCCCTTCTTGATGAAGGAACTGCCGCCGCAGAAGCCATGTTCATGCAATTCAGCTTGCGCAAAAATCAACAGGCCAACAAATATTTTGTTTCTGAACTGATCTTCCCACAGACGATCGACATCTTAAAAACCCGTGCCAATCCATACGGCATCGAATTGGTAATTGGCAACCATGAGCAATTTTCGGCATCAGCAGATTTCTTTGGTGCCATCGTACAATATCCCGCAGGAAACGGAACTGTTTTCAACTATACCGATTTTGCAGCTACCCTACATGATCAGCAGATCAAATTAACCGTTATTGCCGATCTTTTAAGCCTCACCCTGCTCAGCCCTCCGGGCGAATGGGGCGCCGATGTGGTGGTAGGTACTTCACAACGTTTTGGCGTGCCTATGGGATTCGGCGGACCACATGCGGCCTATTTCGCCACGAAAGAAGAATATAAACGTGCCATTCCAGGAAGGATTATCGGTGTTTCAAAAGATAGTAACGATAATTATGCACTGCGCATGGCTCTTCAAACTAGGGAGCAGCACATCCGCAGGGATAAAGCAACTTCTAATATCTGTACCGCACAGGCTTTATTGGCCATTATGGCCGGATTTTACGCCTGCTACCATGGCCCTAAGGGATTAAAACAGATTGCTCAGCGCACGCATGGTCTTACCATGGCACTCGCCCAATCCCTTACAAAAATCGGCTATCCAGTCTTGAACCCTTCTTATTTCGACACCATTGAGATCGACTTGGGCGAGCTCTGTGATTCCATCCACAAAGAATGCCTGGACAATAACATCAACCTAAATTATAAAGGATCAAAAGTTAGCATTTCGCTTGATGAAACGGCCACATTCAATGATGTAGCGTTGTTGGTCAGGATTTTCTCAAAGGTTAAAGGGATTTCATCCGATAATTCTGTCGTGGTCGAAGGCTCAGAGACTGTAATAGTTCCTGCCTTGCGCAGAACTTCTGCTTACCTGACCCATCCTGTTTTTAATTCGCACCATTCTGAACATGAAATGTTGCGCTATATCAAATCATTGGAAGCGAAAGACCTTTCACTTTGCCATTCGATGATTGCTTTGGGCTCTTGTACGATGAAACTCAACGCAACCAGCGAAATGATCCCTGTAACCTGGCCTGAATTTGGAAAGATCCATCCATTTGCACCAGCAGATCAGGTATTGGGCTATTACACGGTATTTGATGAACTGGATAAGTGGTTGAGCGAAATTACTGGCTTTGCGGCCATGAGCCTGCAGCCAAACGCAGGTGCGCAGGGAGAATATGCCGGATTAATGGTCATTAGGGCCTATCATCAGGATAGAGGTGATCACCATCGGAATATTGCCTTGATCCCGGCCTCTGCCCATGGTACCAATCCAGCCTCGGCAGCAATGGCAGGCATGAAGATTATCGTGGTCAAATCGCTCGAAAATGGAAATATCGACGTAGAAGACCTTAAGGCCAAAGCCGAGGAGCACGCTCAAAACCTTTCCTGCCTCATGGTTACCTATCCATCAACGCATGGGGTTTTTGAAGAGAGCATTATCGATATCTGCGACATCATCCATCAACATGGCGGGCAAGTCTATATGGACGGTGCCAACATGAATGCGCAAGTGGGATTGACCAGTCCGGCCAACATCGGAGCAGATGTCTGCCACCTGAACCTGCACAAAACTTTCTGTATTCCACATGGTGGAGGCGGCCCTGGCATGGGTCCGATCGGTGTGGCAGCACATTTGGTAAAATACTTGCCGGGCCATGCCGTAGTGAACATCAACAATGAAAAGTCTATCCCCGCCGTGTCGTCTGCACCGTGGGGTTCGGCTTCGATCCTGATCATCTCCCATGCCTATATTGCCATGATGGGCGCTGAAGGCCTAACGGATGCCACCAGATATGCCATTTTGAACGCCAATTATATGAAGGCACGTTTAGAGGAACACTATCCTGTGCTTTATGCGGGAAGCCAAGGCCGTTGTGCACATGAAATGATCCTCGATTGCCGTGGATTTAAAAATTTCGGTATCGAAGTGGTAGATATTGCCAAACGTTTGATGGATTATGGCTTCCATGCCCCTACCGTTTCTTTCCCGGTTGCCGGAACACTCATGGTAGAACCTACCGAAAGTGAGCCAAAACATGAGCTTGACCGTTTTTGCGATGCATTGATCTCCATCAGAAAAGAAATTACGCAAGTTGAAAATGGTGCTTTGGATAAAGTAGACAACCCATTGAAAAATGCGCCACATACCGTTGCTGTAGTTACCGCCAACGAGTGGAGCCATGCCTATAGCAGACAAACTGCCGCTTTCCCACTGCCGTATGTACAGGCCTATAAGTTCTGGCCATCTGTAGGCCGGGTAAATGATAGCTTGGGCGACCGTTCACTGATCTGCGCCTGTCCACCACTGGAAAGCTATATGGAAGAAGAAGTTACTGCTTAGCAAAACTGTTGGTCGGGATCTAAATCCCGACCAACAGCAAATTGTTTCTTATCATAGATCAATAACTTTGATTAGAAATTTCGATACCTTTGCAAAAACTAAAAAAAATTAACAATGAAATTAAAAATCACTTCAATCTTATTGCTGGCTGTAGTGGCTAGTTTTGCATTCGTTGCTTTTGCTCCAAAGGCCGATGTGTACAAAGTTGATGTTGCCAAGTCTTCTATCCTTTGGAATGGCAAAAAAACTGGTGGCGCCCACAATGGAACTGTTAACCTTAGCGAAGGAACATTGGCTTTTAATGGCAAAAAATTGGCTCAAGGCGGTTTTATTGCTGATATGACTTCGATCAAAGACGCTGACAAAAATGGCGGATTAGAAAAACACCTTAAAGCTGACGATTTTTTTGGAGCTGAGAAATTTCCAAAAGCAAGCTTTATCATTAAAAAAGTTGAAGGAAATGCCCCTAATTTTACGGTAACCGGTGATTTGATGATCAAAGGGATCACCAACTCGGTAAGCTTTCCGGTAAATGTAGTTTGGAACGACGATAAGACCATTACCGCTACTGCAGATAAGATCACCATCGACAGGACCAAATATGGCATCAAATTTAAATCGAAATCTATCTTTTCTGACCTCGGAGATAACTTTATCTACGACGATTTTACCTTGAGCGTGAAATTGGTAGCTGCGAAATAAGCGCCGATTTTTGAAATAAATGAAAAGACCTGACACTTTTTGCCAGGTCTTTTTGTTTATCAAATACCTTTTGCTATTTCAAGTTACTATCTCTACCTTTAAACACGCAAAAAGAACCATCCTATAAGTTAAAAATACATGTTAGAAAAGATCAATCTGTTGGTAATTGATGATGATGATATCAATATTTTCATTATCAAAAAGATTGTGGAAAAAACAGGTTTTGATATCGATATGGTCTCTAAAAGCAATGGCCAACAGGCAATTGACTACATCAAGCATACCCTCGATACAAACGGAAAATTACCGCAGCTGATTTTGATAGATATCAATATGCCCGTGATGAACGGATGGGAATTTATCGAAGCCTATCAGACATTGGACATCAGCGCAGCAGTTGATCTTTATATCCTTTCCTCTTCGGTATATGAGAACGATATCGAGAAAACAAAAACGTATGCCTCTGTAAAAGGGTTCATTTCCAAACCTTTATCTATGGAGCGCCTCACTGAACTGATCAAGCCATTGCGCATGTAGTTGAATTCATTTGGTCATTAAATCATTAGTCATTGATACCAATTGGTCATTAATCATTTGTCATTAAATCATATACAGCATTGTTTAATTTTAATGACCCAATGACTTATTGACCCGATGACTTAATGCCCCAATGACTTCTAACCAACTGATTATTCGATCGTAAATTTCTCGCCATCAAAGCCAATATAGGCCTGTGTTTTAGATTTGGAGTGGTAAAATAGACACTTCCATTTTTCTGTGGCAGCCTGTTTTCCAAATGCATCACGTTGTTCCATCGCCTTGCGCCCATCGTAGTCATATTTTGCGATGAATTTCCGGAGCAGTTCTTCTGGTTCAGGGAGTACATCTCCACCAAAGAATACTTTTTCATTTCCATCATCCATCAGAAAAACCTGATGATAGGGACAATGTGCCCCTGTGAGTTGATAAGTAATCTCACCTGATAACTTTCCTGACCCTTCAACGAATTCAATCTGTGCATTGCGCTGTAAAAAATCAAAGATTTCCGTATGATAGGAAGAGGATGGATGTGTAAAGGCACTTTCCCATTCTCCCCTTTGGATGACATAGGTAGCATGCGGAAAACTGAGCTCCATTTTGCCGTTAAAGTCATGCACCATTCCACCAGCATGATCAAAATGCAGGTGCGACATGAGCACAAAATCTACTTCTTCTGGTTCAAAACCAGCCTTCCTAATGTTTTTATGCAGGTTGAGCTGTCCATCGTCATCGCTATAGCCCAGCCCGGTATCCAACAGGATGAGGTGTTCGTTCAGTTTGACGAGAAAAGGCTGTACATGGATAAATAAAGACGCAGGCCTATCTTTCGGATTATCTTTTTCGGGGTCAAAAGGAATAAATTTTTTGGAAATATCCACCGAATACGAACCCTCTTTTAATGTATAGACCTGCAAAGACATACTATTTTTTGAAAAGAAATTTTAATGATATATTTACGAGCAATAGCACAAATATAGACAAGCCAGACGAATTAACGGTCATGGTACCGTTATCAATCACTTAAGGAAAAAAGCATGGAGAAAAGATGGGCGCAGGTAGGGCATGGTGAGCAGGAAACAGTAAGGAAACTTGCGCATGAACTGAATATCGATCCCTGCTTGGTCAATATCCTGGTTCAGCGCGGCATAACTTCCTTTGAAGAAGCACGGCATTTCTTTAGGCCAAGCTTGTCGCAGCTCCATGATCCCTTCCTCATGAAGGATATGGAACAGGCCGTTGATCGGATTGCATCGGCCATTGCCAATCAGGAAAAAATATTGGTCTATGGCGATTACGATGTTGATGGAACGACAGCGGTAGCGCTTACCTATAGCTTTTTTAGCCATTTTACCTCAAATATTGCCTATTATATCCCCGATCGGCACAAAGAAGGGTACGGAATTTCTACACAGGGTATAGATTTCGCAAATGTGCACGGTTATACCTTAATCATTGCATTGGACTGCGGCATCCGATCAATTGAAAAAGTGGCCTATGCCAAGGAATTCGGTATAGATTTCATTATCTGCGACCACCACTTGCCTGGTGAAAAAATTCCTGATGCGGTTGCGGTATTGGACCCAAAAAGAGCAGATTGTGACTACCCCTTCAAGGAACTTTCGGGCTGCGGCATCGGATTTAAACTGGCGCAGGCCTATTGTACACTGAACGACTTGCCAGATGCTGATTATGAACAATACCTTGACCTGGCCATGGTCAGCATTGCTGCCGATATTGTCCCGATCATCGATGAAAATAGGATATTGGCCTATTATGGGCTCCTGAAATTAAATGAGAATCCTTGCTGTGGATTAAAAGCCCTGATGCAGACCGCCGGAAAAACAGAAGCTTATACAATTACAGATGTTGTATTCCTGTTGGCTCCGCGCATCAATGCGGCAGGCCGGATGGGCGATGCAAAGGATGCCGTAAAGATGTTATTGAGTGATGAAGTGCTGCTTGCCGATGAACAGAGTGCATTTATCAATGCACAGAATATGGAAAGAAAGTCTTTTGACCAGAACATTACCCTCGAGGCATTGGCCATTATTGAAGAGAGCGAAGAACTGATCAAGCGCAAGACCACAGTCGTCTATCACCAAAGCTGGAATAAAGGTGTAATTGGCATCGTAGCCTCAAGGCTCACTGAAAAATACTACAGGCCAACTATCGTACTGACCGAATCTAATGGCATGTACACGGGATCTGCCCGTTCGGTAATCGGTTATGACCTTTATGAAGCATTATCTTCATGCAGCGAATTTCTGGAACAGTTTGGAGGACACAAATATGCGGCTGGCCTCACCATCAGACCAGAAAACCTAGAGCCATTTTCTGCAAAATTTGAGCAAATTGTGTCCACAACGATCAGCGAAAACTTGCTCGTTCCGGAAATACATATCGATTGTGAGCTCGAGCTTACGCAGATTGATTCCAAATTTTATCGTATCCTGATGCAGATGGCGCCCTTTGGCCCACTGCACATGGCACCTGTTTTTATCAGCAAGGATGTAAAAATGGTCGGCTTCCCACAAATTGTCGGTACAAATCATCTTAAATTATCAATTAAACAACAAAATTCAGCTATTTTTGATACCATTGGATTTGGATTGGGAACTTATGAAAGCTTATTGACGCCCAATACCACTTTTTCGATTTGTTATACCATTGAAGAAAATGTTTGGCGTGATCAAAAAAGACTTCAGCTAAATATAAAAGGCATTAAAATTGATAAGGATAGCCACATCAACTGATGGCGTGGTCTAAATTATAACCAAAAATTAAATGATTCTAAAAGCCGAACACCTGGTTAAAAAATATAAGCAACGTACTGTTGTCAACAATGTATCCTTTGAAGTAAGCCAAGGTGAGATTGTTGGGTTACTGGGCCCAAATGGAGCTGGCAAGACCACCTCATTCTATATGATCGTAGGCCTGATCAAACCCAATGAGGGCACCATCTTATTAGATGGAGAAAACATTACGCGCGACCCGATGTACCGCCGCGCACAGAAAGGAATTGGCTACCTCGCCCAAGAAGCAAGTGTGTTCAGGAAATTAAGTGTGGAAGATAACATCATGGCCATTTTGGAGATGACCAACCTCAATAAACACGAACGCGAGGAGAAATTGGAGGAATTGATCAATGAATTTAGTCTGCATAAGGTACGTGCCAACAGGGGCGACCTGCTTTCTGGTGGGGAACGAAGAAGGACAGAAATTGCCCGTGCACTGGCTGCAAGCCCTAATTTTATCTTATTGGATGAGCCATTTGCAGGTGTAGATCCCATTGCTGTCGAGGAAATCCAAACGATCGTGGCCAAGCTCAAGCAAAAAAATATAGGAATCCTGATCACTGACCACAATGTACAAGAAACCTTGTCGATTACCGATCGCGCATACCTACTTTTTGAAGGTAAGATCTTAGAATCAGGCACTCCTGAAGTTTTGGCTGCCAATGAAATGGTCAGAAAAGTGTATTTAGGTGCGAATTTTGAACTGCGTAGAAAAAATCTATAAGCGACATCCCGATGGCAATTGTAAATTCAATTTTTACGTGGTACATGAAAAAGCGGATCCATCAGATCGAACTTTTCATGAAATACCCCCTAGAGGTCCAGGATGAATGGCTTCATACACTGATCTCCAGTGCTGAAAATACAGAGTGGGGCAAGATGTATGATTATAAGTCGATCCTCACCATCAGCCAGTTTAAGGAACGGGTACCGATCCAAAATTATGATACCTTGAAGCCTTACATCGAGCGGATGCTAAAAGGCGAGCAAAATATCCTCTGGCCTTCGGAAATCAAGTGGTTTGCCAAATCTTCAGGAACAACCAGCGACCGCAGCAAATTCATTCCTGTATCTATAGAAGCTTTGGAGGAATGTCATTTTAAAGGTGGAAAAGACATGATCTCCATCTATTGTAACAATCGCCCGGGTACGCAGATGTTTACCGGAAAGGGATTGGTATTAGGCGGAAGTCACCAGATCAATCAGCTATGCGATGACATCCATTACGGCGACCTTTCTGCTGTGCTGATCAAAAACCTGCCCATGTGGGCCGAATATTACCGTACGCCAGATATTTCTATCGCGCTGATGGACAATTACGAAGAAAAAATGGATAAAATGGCCTTGGCCACCATTAATGAAAACGTGACCAACATTTCAGGAGTGCCTACATGGACCATTGTTTTGGCCAAAAAAGTATTGGAAATCACCGGCAAAAAGAATTTGCTGGAAGTGTGGCCAAATCTGGAACTGTACTGCCATGGCGCTGTAAACTTTACGCCCTATCGGGAGCAGTTCAAAGAGTTGATCCCTTCCGATGACATGTACTATTTGGAGACCTACAATGCTTCGGAAGGTTTTTTTGGAATCCAAGACCAGGACCAATCCCAAGAATTATTGCTCATGCTAGATTATGGTATTTTCTACGAATTTCTTCCCATAGAAAATATTGATGATGAACAGCCAAGGACACTTTCATTGGAACAAGTAGAGCTGCACAAAAATTACGCGATCATTATCACGACTAATGCCGGCCTATGGCGCTACATGATCGGTGATACCGTTCAATTTACATCGCTGTCGCCCTTTAGGATCAAGATTACAGGACGTACTAAGCATTATATCAATGCCTTCGGCGAAGAACTGATCATAGACAATGCCGAAAATGCGCTTACTAAGGCCTGTAACCTCACTGCTGCAAAAATACGGGACTACACCGCCTGCCCGATCTATTTTAAGGGCGAAGAAGCAGGTGGGCACGAATGGATCATCGAATTCGAAACTGCGCCAAATGATTTTGAACGGTTTGTCGATATCCTCGATGAGACCTTACGCGAAGTTAATTCAGACTATGACGCCAAACGCTTCAAAGATATGGCTTTAAAAAGGCCAAAAGTACACCCCGCTCCTACGGATACCTTCTATCAATGGCTAAAGGCACGTGGCAAGCTTGGCGGACAGCATAAAGTTCCAAGATTGGCGAACAACCGGGAATATGTAGACGAGATATTGACCATGCTTTAGCCATGCAAAGGAAATTAAGCTATTTCAGACTGGCTTGGCTAATATTCTATGGTTTCTTTTTTTTCTTGATGCTTGAACTTACCTTGAAGTACATTCCTTTTAGCAATACCGTTTCTTTTTTGGCCATTAAACAAACCGAAGTAACGACAGTTCGATCTTATCTGCCCATTTTTTATCTGCATGTGTATACCGCTATATTTTGTCTGTTGGCAGGATTTACACAATTTAGTTCTAGCTTATTGGCCAATTACAAAAAAGTTCATCGGGCCATCGGATATATCTATGTCATCAGTGTAGTATGCCTATCAGCTCCTTCGGGCATCTTTATGGGCTATCATGCCAATGGCGGTGTTTTTTCGAAGATTTCTTTTGTGCTGTTGGGCATATTGTGGATATTTTTCACGGTAAAGGCTTTGATTACAGCCAAACAGGGAAAATTTAAGCTCCATCGGCAGTTTATGAGCAGAAGTTTCGCCCTGGCCTGCTCTGCCATCACCTTGCGTTTGTGGAAAGTTATTTTAGTATATTTATTTCACCCCTCGCCAATGGACGTTTACCAGCTGATCGCCTGGCTGGGCTGGGTGCCAAATTTATTGCTTGTTGAATACCTGATCAGAAAAAAACAGACATGAAAAAATTTTATATCCTCACCTTCCTCTCCCTAATCCTAGCATCTTGCCATGAAAAAGCAAAGGTTCAGACCGTAAAGGAAGAAATGGTCACCACAACGGCTGACGATCTTAAACTCATTGGTTCTTGGGTTGGATCATTTAATGCAGATGTAAAAACCGAAGACTATATCCCGAACATTAAAATCAACCTGATCATTAAGAACATTGAAGGAGACAGCGTATCGGCACAGAGTGTTTTGGCAGGGAACAGCCGTGTCATCTCGGGAAAAATTATACGTACAGGTCAAATCGCAAAGTTTGAACTATTTGAGCCAGGCAATGATAAATATGATGGCAAGTTTACTTTTGAAATTGCCAATGGTACCTTAAAGGGTTTTTGGGAGGCATTCGACAAAACAATCAAAGTGAATAGAAGGGTATTTACCCTCACCAAAAAAGCTTTTGTCTATAATGCAGACCTCATGTTGCCGGAGAATGACTATTACGATGAATACAATAGCAAGATTGAAAAGGTAATCGATACCATTGATGGAAAAGAAGAGAAATATGACCAGGCGCAGTATCGTTATGCCGATGAAATCGTATATAAAGTTAACTCCTCTACACACGCATTTACAGAAGATGAATTAAAAAATCTCAAGAAATTAGAATTGGAAATTTTAAGAAATACCATCTATGCAAGGCACGGGCTCAGTTTTAAAAAGAAAGGCTTCCGACAGTTTTTCGACTATGTAGATTGGTATATCCCAGTTTCTGGAAACGTAGACGACCAACTTACCAGTCTTGAAAGGGCCAATATTAAACTGTTAAGTAGGTTTGAGCAGTATGCCACAGATAGTTATGACACTTTTGGCAGATAGAAAAATTCCAGATAACAATTTTAATAGACAGACGTTTATAGCTAGCAAATAAGCTACCTATGGACAAACATCGATTAAAAAGCAGTTATCAGGGCTTCATTAGGCTTGCTGTCCCACTGCTCAATAACAGAAATGAAATGCTTAATAAGTTACAACAAGGATTTTTAAAGGCCATTGAGCACAAAACAGCACTGAGCGAAGTTTGGAATGAACTCCAACTTTTTCTGTCGCTGGTCAGAGACTACTCAAATAAAAGCTACACGGCCATTCCGAAAAGATCGGTACTTGCGATTACGGCAGGCTTGTTGTATTTTATTTCCCCATTGGATATCATACCCGATTTTTTATTGGGACTAGGCTTTATAGACGATGCCTATGTGCTGAGCCTGGTGTTTCAACAGGTTGCAAAAGATCTGACGGAATACCAGCGGTGGAAAACTGAACGGGCCCAAGTCATTTGCTGATCAACGCAGATTTGTTTTTGAACCAACAATTTATTATATTTAAGTTGTTCATAAACAAAAACTTATGCGTACAGTCCTTCAAATCCTCAACAGCAAGCCGGTACAGATTTTCTCCGTTTCGGCCAGCACATCAGTATTTGATGCGCTACAATTCATGACAGAAAAAAACATTAGCGCATTGCTGATCATGGACCATGAACAACTAAAGGGCATCTTTACCGAGCGAGATTATGCGCGCAAAATTGTCTTGCATGGCAAATCTTCAAAAGATACGCTGATTGGCGATGTCATGACTAAAAAACCAATTACGGTAATCCCGACTGATAGCATTGATCTATGTATGGAAATCATGACCGATAGGCACATCAGGCACTTGCCAGTAGCCGAAAACGATCAAGTTATTGGCATGGTGTCCATCGGTGATGTCGTTAAATTCATCATCGCCGATCAGAAACAGACCATATCACAATTGGAGAATTATATTAATAGTTGAGCGAAGAGCAGAAAGCGTAGAGCGGAAAGCTTAAGGCAAAATTGGACAGTTTCTAGTTGAAACATACCTGCTTTTGATCACATTCCTGCTTGAGCATAGGTACAGAAAAACTTTGAACTGCGAACTATAAACTGTGAACTAAAAACTAATTACCCCATTTCCATTCGCCCTGCAGCTGCAAAGGTTCCTTGAGTTTTTGTGATTCTAAAAAGGCCTTCAGGTCGGCATCATTTTGCTTTTTGACCGGAATAGTAGGTGTATTGCCCAGGGCATAAGCCAGCATGGCCGAAAAGCGCACTGTATTTTTCAATTCCTGTTCATTTACAAGGGCAAATAGATCTCCATCGGAATGATAAAAAGGCCCAGAGTTATTAGGAAGCTTACCCCCAAATCCACCTCCGGTAGTAATTCCTTCTAACATAAACGGCTGATGGTCGCTATGTAAGCTGGCACTTGCACTGAAAGTGTTCTTGAATGCGGTATCTATCTTCACAATGTCAGCCCCCCACCCGCGCAGCAAAGGTTCCATTTCTTTTCTAGTGGTCGAAAATCCCTTTGGGTCATTGGTCATGTCATAGTTTAACATGTAGCTGATCTGGTTGATTGAACCATCATTTTTGGCCGAGGCGATATAGGCTTTTGAGCCCAATAGACCTTGCTCCTCACCCATGAACAGAACAAACTCGATGGTTCTTTTCGTATTCAACTTCAATTTGGCGAAAGTTCTTGCCATATCGATAACCGAGAAAGAGCCAATGCCGTTATCGATGGCACCAGTCGCGAGGTCCCAACTATCCAAATGGCCTCCCACTACGATTTTTTCATCAGGAAACTGTGTACCCTTAAAGGTTGCCACAATGTTTCTTGCTTTGATCGGCCCAGAAAAATTGGTCATCATGATGGCAGCCATTTGTGTCTTGGATTTCAGCTTTTCCTTTAAGGCCATGCCATCTTCAAGGCCGATGCATACCGCAGGTATGGGAATGAGCTTTCCGGTAACCGAGGCAGTTCCAGTTAGCAGTACACCATTTTTTACGGTGTTGACGATAATAACACCCACCGCTCCATATTTTGTGGCAATTGCCGTTTTTTCTGAGCGATGTAAAGAGGCCGTACCTTGTGGAGAGCCTGGTAGAACGCCAAGATAGATTAAGGCAATTTTACCTTTTACCTTGCCTGCAAGTGTCTGATAATCTGATTCAAGTCCATTTCCTACATCAATGATCTGGGCATTTGCATTGGCCAATACTGGAGAATGTGCCAATGTTACGGCCTTTACTTCGGCCAAGCTTATTGGCGAGTCGCCAATCATTACAGATACGGTTCTCCGCTCCCAACTGTCTACTTCAAATGGCTGGTACTTCACATCGCAGCCGTAAGATTTTAAGAGATTGAATGCATATTCTTCGGCCTTTGCCCCATTTTCTGAGCCTGTTAAGCGATGGCCGATGGTAGCGGAGGCCTCCTTTAATGTAGGATAGGCCTTGGAATTAGATTGTACCTCGCCGTTGATCTGCTTAAAAACTTCACCAAATTGATCTTGTGCCGCTGCAGATAATCCACAACAGATAAAAGTGGCCAATAAAAAATTCTTCATTATAGGTTTGTTTGTTTGGTTTGATTGTTTTTGGTTTGTTTTAGTTTTGGTTTGATTTGTTTATTTCATGAAAGTAAGGTTTTTACTTGGAAGCAGCGCTAAGTATTTGAATTTTAATCTTAGAGACAGGAGTTGTAACAGTCTGTGTTTCAGCCTAGGCAAGTACAAAAAGCTATTGATCGATGAACCTATTGCCTTAAACTTTCTACTTCTTCAGGCTTTCGCTTTATTTTTTTAGGAAATACCAAAGAGGCCACAATGCTTGCCGTTAAAATAAATAGGATGATCAATAGGGAATGTTCGGTGGTAAAGCCCCATAGTTTAAGGTAATGGTGCGCAAGCATTTTGATGCCGATAAAAGTGAGCAGAAATGCCAATCCCGTTTTCAGGTAATGAAATTTGTGGATGATGTTCACCAGCAGAAAAAACATGGATCTGAGACCCATTATCGCAAAAATATTGGAAAAAAATACGATATACGCATCTTTGGTGACCGCAAAAATAGCGGGAATAGAATCGACTGCGAAAATAAGGTCGGTAAATTCTACGATCAGTAGCACCAGGAATAAAGGGGTGATGAGCCGCTTGCCGTTGGCCCGGTGAAAAAAGTTATGTCCCTCGTACTTCGGATGGATCGCAAAAAATCTAGAAGCAAACTTAACGACGGGATGCTTTTCTGTATCGATTTTATCATCGCCATCTTTGGAAAAGAACATTTTCAGCCCGGTAAAGATCAGGAATGCACCAAAAACATATAAAATCCATGAAAATTGATTGATCAGCGCTGCGCCGGCAAAAATGAAGATAAAGCGCATAATGATGGCACCTAAGATCCCCCAGAACAAGACCCGGTGATAGTATTTTTCGGGCACGGAGAACGCAGAAAAGATCAGGACGATCACAAAGATGTTGTCGACCGAAAGCGCGTATTCGATTACGTATCCTGTTAAAAACTCGATTCCAAGGTTTTGGTTATAGATCTTGATGCTTGCTTCGAAATTTCGCGGTACCAGGTTAATCTGGTGCTGATGGGCCTTAACCACCTGCTCCAGGTGTGTCATGCTCTTGATGCCATGCAGCTCCTGACCTTCCAGCACGAGCAAAAAATAAAATCCCAATGCCAGCAACACCATCACAAAACTCATGATGCCTGCTTGTTTTAGGCTTACCACATGATCCTTTTTACTGAACAAGCCGAGGTCCAGCGCCAAAATGAGCACGATAAAAATTAAAAAACCTCCAATAAATAAAAGTTCGTTCGACATTATTTTTTGCGTTCAGTCGTATATCTTACCAATTGCTCCAGTCCCCTGCGGGCTTCACTGTCGTCAAATTGATATAAAATCTCAAATGCTTCCGCTTGATATTCCAGCATTTTCTGGTTGGCATAATGGACGCCATTTCGGCTATTCACGAAATCTATGACTTCCTGTATTTTTTTTGGATCATCCTGATGGTTTTTGACCAGGTTGATTACTCTTTTGCGTTCTGATTTTTCTACCCCGTTTAAGGCATAGATCAGCGGCAAGGTTACTTTTTTTTCCTTGATGTCGATTCCCAGTGGTTTTCCCACATCGTCCGTACCAAAGTCAAATGTATCATCTTTGATCTGAAATGCAATGCCGACTTTCTCTCCAAAGAGGCGCATCTTTTCCACTGTTTCGATATCAGCACCAGCTGAAGCGGCCCCGCAGGCACAGCAAGATGCAATCAAAGAAGCTGTCTTCTGCCTAATCACATCAAAATACAACGCCTCGCTGATATCCATTCTCCGCACTTTCTCGATCTGCAACAATTCTCCTTCACTCATCTGTTGAACTGCCTCAGATACTATTTTCAACAATGCAAATTCGTTATTGTTTACCGAAAGTAACAGTCCTTTGGCCAAAAGGTAATCGCCCACCAACACTGCTATCTTGTTTTTCCACAAGGCATTGATTGAAAAAAATCCCCTTCGTTCGTAGGCATTATCTACCACATCATCATGCACCAAGGTAGCGGTATGCAACAGTTCAACCAGGGCAGCCCCACGATGTGTCGATTCGACAATTCCCCCACATAGTTTCGCAGCAAAAAAGACGAACATTGGCCGCATCTGTTTACCTTTCCGTTTAACAATATAGTGGGTAATGCGGTTGAGGAGTGGGGCGTCACTGTGCATCGAATCCTTAAACTTGGCTTCGAAAGCATCTATGTCTGCAGCAATAGGGAGTTTTATCTGATTGATTCCTGGCATTCACTAAAAATCTGAATGCAAACTTAGTTAAATTCCAGTAAAAGCGTATTTTTAATCAAAAAATCAGATGAAAATTTTCTTTCGGATAACCATCGCAGCCGTTCTACTTTTAAGCATTGTTTATTTGTTGGGACCTTCACCAGCAACCCCAATTTACGATCCAAAACCAATTATAGTTCCTAGCCTTGATTCATTACCATCTTATGTAGCCAAACAAGAAGCGCTGCATAAGGTAAAGCCTGGAAATGAGGCTGAAATCATTTGGGCCGACAGTGTACCTCAGCAAACAGCCTATGCCGTAGTCTATCTGCATGGATTTTCGGCCTCGAAGGCTGAGGGCGACCCTATCCATCGTTACCTGGCCAATGCACTACATGCCAACCTCTACCTTGCACGCCTGGCTGACCATGGCATCGATACTGTTGCGCCCATGCAATTCTTTACAGCCGAGCGGCTATGGGAAAGTAGCAAACAGGCTTTGGCTATTGGCAAAAAATTAGGCAAAAAAGTAATCTTGGTAGGCACATCTACTGGCGGAACCATGGCGCTCCAATTGGCCGCAACTTATCCAGAAGTCAATAGCCTGGTGCTGTTGTCGCCGAATATCAAAATCAATGACCCCAATGCCTGGCTGGCGAACAACCCTTGGGGATTACAGATCGCGCGCATGGTTATTGGTGGAACGGAAAGGAAACTTACCGGTAAATCTCAAGATTATCAAAAATATTGGTACACGCATTACCGCTTAGAATCTGTTGTGCAGCTCCAGGAATTATTGGAGACAACGATGAAAAAATCGCTCTTTGAAAAAGTTAAACAACCTGTACTGATGCTGTATTTTTATAAGGATCAAAAAGAACAGGATCCAGTGGTCAGGGTAGATGCTATGCTCCAGATGTTTGAAGAACTGGGCTCTGCCCATAAAGAAAAATTAGCGATGCCCAATGTAGGCAACCACGTTTTGGGCTCAAGCATCACCTCCAAAGACCTTATGGGCGTTGAAAGAGCGATGGATCATTTTATTGCCGAAAGATTGAGTGAAAAACAGGCCACAAGCACCCTGCCCAAGATGGCCAAAAGCATGAAGCGAATTGAGGGTGAACTGCTCAAACAATTCGAAAAAATTGAATATTGGTCTTCAGAAAGCCGAAAGCAAGAAAAGCAAGGTTACGACTCGCTCTTTAAGGCAAATAACGATTTTAAAAAAATGCTGCTGGATGCTACTACCGACAATCCTGCCACTTTGAATTATAACTTTCCTTTGCTTGTCAAAGCCCACCTTATGATTGCCCAATCGGCAGACAGACTAGTTAAGATCTATTCATGGAATAAGCAAACGGGCGGAACCATGCATTTTTTTGACAATGTTTTTCAATATAAAGATGGCAACAAGGTCATATCAGAAAGCGCTGCTTATGAAGAGACCAATGCAGGTGGTTTTTATTCAGAAATTTTCACTTTACATACGCCTAAAAAACCCATCTACCTTTGTTATTTTAATGGTATTCTTTCCAGTTCTGAAAGTTATGCCTCAATAGATGCGCTCATGATAAATGACCACAAGCTGATGCCTTCCTATATCTTTAAAAATAAAAAACTGGAAAGCTCCATGGGGTTTGAATTTGACTTTTTTTCGGTTGTCGATCGCCCAGAAAGGCCTGTTAAATTAATCGATTTCGATGCTAATCAACAACTTCTTAAAATGCCCGTCATTGACGAAAAGGGTAAGGTTACTGCAAATCAATTGACCTACAGATTTACTGGAAAATATTTTGAAAAAGTAAAATGAAACATCAGTTCAAGGCTAAAATCTATTCCATCGGGATTAATTGGGCGGTCGATGTACCTACTCAGGTTACCGAAGAGCTGGTCCGCGAGAAAGGCTATATCCGCATTAAGGGCCAGATCAATGGATTTGAATTTATCCAAACGCTAGTTCCCGTAAAAAATAAACCATACCGCCTCTTTGTTAATCTGATCATGATGAAAGGCGGAAAAACCGAAGTCGGAAAGACAGCTTCTTTTACCATAGCACAAAACAATACACCTATAGATAAAATCTATAACATACCGCCCCTATTATCAAAATTATTGCTTCACCATGGACAGGAAGCACAATTTGAACAGCTTTCGCCTTATCGTAAAAAAGACATCCTTAAATATCTGTGCAACCTCAAAACTGAAGAAACCATGTATAAGAATGTAATGAAAGTTATCGACCAGTTAAAACAAAAGGAAAGCCAGGTCAGGATTCCTTGAGTCCATCCAAATTCATGCGATAGTTTTCACCGATCGGCACCATCACGTCCCCAACCCTCAACTTTGCTTTTTCCAAGAGGTCGATACAGGTTTTATTGACCAGAAAGGAGCGATGTACCCGCACAAAAACCGACTGCGGTAATAATTCGCTAAGGTACTTCATGGTCATGTGCGTGAGATGGCTTCCCTGTATGGTTTTTAATAAAATATAATCCTTAACTGACTGTGCATACATCAGATCGGCATGATAAATCTTCACCAATTTTCCACTGACCTTAAAATAACTATAGGTCCTTTCAGCAGGTTTTTCCGTACTGTGTATGCGCAATAATTTTTGGATGCTCTTTTCAAAACGTTCAAATGTAACCGGTTTAAGAAGATAATCTACGGCGTCAAGTTCAAATCCGGTAATGGCAAATTCGGCATAAGCGGTGGTAAAGATTACCTGTGGCGGGTTTTTCAACGCTTTTAGAAAATCGATCCCATTCAATGAAGGCATTTTGATGTCGAGGAACATCAGCTCAATTTGAGCCGATTGAAGAATATCAAATGCTTCGAGCGCATTGTTGCATTTGCGCACAAGAGATAACTGCGGCACTGACCGGATATATTTTTCCAGTATTTCCTGTGCCAATGGCTCATCATCTACAACAATACAATTGATCATCTGAGCAATAACGTTAAGTTGACATGGTGGCTGCTGACGTTATCGACAATCTGAAGTTCATGCTGCCCGGGATACAACAAGGCCAGACGCTTTTTTACATTGGCAATTCCCATCCCCACAAAGCTACCTTTTAGCTTAGCAGTCGGCCTACTATTGCTTACTTCCAAGGTCAATTCCTTTTCCATCTTACAGATAATGATCTCAACATTTCCTTTTTGTGTTTCATCCTGCAATCCGTGCTTAAATGCGTTTTCGATAAAGGGCAATAACAGCAATGGCTGTATCGCATGGCCTTCCATCGATCCCTGTACTTCAAAATTAATCGAAACATGCTCATGATGCCTCATTTTTTCGATCGCTACGTAATTCGTCAGAAATTCGATATCCTTTACCAAGGGAACCGTCTGTTGATCGGCCTCGTAGATGATGTAGCGCATCAGATCGGCTAACTTGGCCAGCATTGGAGCTGTCGACTTGTCGTTTTTAATTGCCAGCCCATAAATATTATTGAGCGTATTGAAGAAAAAGTGTGGCTGCAATTGGGCCTTTAAATAGTTCAGTTCGGTTATTAACTGCTGCTCTTTTAAGGATTTGAGCTGCTCATCCTGTTGCAGGGAGCGGATCAAAAAGGCAAAGCCAATAATCGTAAACACAATCCTTTCCAAGGTATAGCTGATGATGTAGTACAAGTGTGGCCGATTGAAATCCTTCAACGCCCTGCCCCTAAATTCTTCAGATAAAAAGGTGAACTTGATGATGAACCAGTTCATGACATACTTATTGTACAGATGGCTAAGTATGATGAAGGCGGCAATACTGACTACAATTGCCATCGTTTTTCTTTTGAATACATACTTTTTTAGAAAAAGCCAATAATAAGCCCCATAAAAAATGAAGAAAAATGTTCCCCAAACCAGTCTGGCCTCTAAAGCGGATATGAAATTGAGCAGGCGGTGCTCTTCATAAAAGCTATATTCCATGTCGCTGATGATGGCGCCCAAATAACAGATGAAGATGAAAAAGAAAATTTCGATCTTAAGATACTTCCAATCGGTTCTGGTCTTGAGGCCTAACATTGCAGCAAGTTAGAAATTATTTGACAAGCATATTTTGCAAGGCTTTCAATTTCGACTAATGCGCCAATTTATTCGACAAAACTTTGTTTTCTGCCCTCCGTCTAATTTACAGAGGGCTTGGTCTAATCTTCGAAAATGAACGCGATCTAAAAATTACATTTGTCCATCTAAAATTTATGATCATGAAAAAAACAGCGTTGCTTTTAGGATTAATAGGCTATTTTTCCCTTGGCTTCACCTTTGAAAAAGAATTGACAGCAGATGAGGTCCTGCAGAAAACAAATGAGGTATTGGGCAATATCAAAAAAATTTCCTACGATAGCTATCGCGAGATCAATAACTTCAAGGATAATTATTTTTCAAAGAATTCGGGTTCAACGTACTTCGTGTACGATAATGAACTGGATGGAAAAGTGGCCAAATTCCAGCTCAGATCGGACCAGTCGCTCCAGGTCTATAATGGTAGCGAATATTTTAGGCTTGATGACAAGGAGCACACATACGAAATGGAGACTTCGGGTGTTAAGAAGCTCGAAAACCTATCGCTCCTCTACAATTCGATTACTACTTTGCGTATCTCCCTACCGCTGATCCAATTAGACCGCAGCATTCCCAAATCTGTAAAAGATACCTTGATCGACAATAAAACCTATCATCTCCTTAAATTTGAGCTCCATAAAAAATCGATTTCGTTTCCAAGCGGATTTAACACTTTTGATTCAGAAGTGATCCGATACTATAAAGTGGTGATCGACAAACAGACCTACCTTCCTTATATGATTTTTGATGGAAATAGCATTTCGAAGGATCAATATTACACCAAAACGATCTTCAGCAATCTTAACTTGCAACCGCATGAGCCAAGCGACAAATCTTGGTTCTATTCGAATTATCAAGGCTATCAAATGAAGAAAAAGCCCAATCAGCGGGAACTGGCTACTGTTGGGAATGTTTTGCTCGATATCAAACTACCACAATATACTGGCGGGAAGCAAGACCCGATGGTTTCCATCACCGGAACGGGAAAGCCTGTACTGCTTGAATTCTGGATCAAAAACTGCGGTTATTGTATGCTTGCCTTCCCCGAAATGAAATTGTTGGAAGAGAAATATGGAAAAAAGCTAGCAATCCTATGCATCAACGCTTATGAGGCAAAAGAAGAAATTGGATTTTTTTATCAGCGCGAAAAGCCCAACTACAAAATGCTGTATGGTGGTGAAAAATTTGCCAACTTATTGGGGATCTATGGCTACCCGGCTACGGTTCTGCTGGATGGGCATGGTAAGATTACTTTTATCAATTTGGGATTTGACAAGGAAAAGATTGAAAAGGCAATTGCGCAACTGTGATCAGGCTTTCATTGCCTTGCTTGGACAGGCAAAATCGGTACGCTTTAAGTTCGTGTTTTTGATGGCACCATAACCACCTGCGATATCTATTACCTGATCAATTCCCCTAGCCTTTAAGATCGATGCTGCAATCATAGAACGATAGCCACCGGCACAATGGACATAATACGTTTGGTCGGGGCTGATTTCTTTTGTCCAATCATTGATGTAATCCAATGGGCGCGCCAAGGTCAGTTCGAGGTGTTCCGACTCATATTCACCAGGCTTTCTTACATCAAGCACATTCAACTTTTCATTGGAATTGGCCAAATCTTCGAAAGCTTCAGCACTGATCGATTCGATTTGGTCGATTTCCTTTCCGGCTTGTTTCCATGCCGCCATTCCACCATCCAGATATCCGATGGTATGGTCATAGCCTACCCTTGCCAAGCGCGTAATGGCTTCTTCAGCCTTTCCCTCAGCAGTTAGCAGTAAAATCTGTTGCTTAAGGTCGGTGATGAGCGCTCCTACCCAAGGGGCAAATTGGCCATTCAATCCAATATTGATGGCATTGGGGATAAATTCCTTGGCAAAATCCTGTGGGTCGCGGGTATCCAAGATGAGGGCGGCACGCTGATTGGCAATTTCTTCAAAAGTCTGTGGGTCTAATGCCACCAATCCTTTTTCATATACTTCCGAAATGGGATCATATCCACCCTTGTTCATGGCCGCATTTTTGGCAAAATATTGTGGAGGAGGCAAAATTCCCGCTGTTACTTCTTCGATAAACTGTGCCCTAGTACTTGCTTTCAGCGCATAATTTACCTGTTTTTGATGGCCTAAAGTATCAAAAGTCTCCTTGCTCATGTTTTTTCCGCAGGCCGATCCTGCTCCGTGGGCTGGATAAATGATCACTTCATCTGATAGGGGCATAATTTTGGCGTGAAGTGAATCATAGAGCGATCCCGCCATGTCTTCCATGGTCATGGTACCCTGTTGGGCTAGATCTGGGCGACCGACATCACCAATAAAAAGCGTGTCTCCACTGAAAATACAATAATCTTTTCCCATTGCATCTTTGAGCAGATAGGTTGTCGATTCGGGCGTATGGCCGGGTGTATGCAGCGCAACAATTGTGAGTTCTCCTATCATAAATGCTTCACCATCTGTGGCAATGTGCGAAGGATAGGCTGTTTTGGCCGTAGGGCCATATACGATCGTAGCCCCAGATTTTTTGGCCAGATCAACATGTCCCGATACAAAATCTGCATGAAAATGTGTTTCAAAAATATATTTGATCTTTGCCCCATGCTGTTTGGCCTTATTGAGGTAGGGCTCGATTTCGCGCAGCGGATCAATAATCGCGGCCTCGCCATTACTTTCGATATAGTAAGCGGCCTCTGCCAAACATCCAGTATAGATCTGTTCAATTTTCATGTGCATGCGATTAGATTTGCCTTCCAAAATCTCTTGCAAAGATACGGCTTATCCGTTGATACCTGATCAAGTTTATACTTAATTACAGAAGTTTTACCTTTAAAATACCCATTGAATTAAAGGGATTGGCAAATTATTTTGTAAGCTCTCCAGCAATGGCCACTTCCAAGAGCTGTTTAATCTCATGGAGCGGCAGGCCTTGGCCCAATAGGTACATGAGCTTGGTTACCGCAGCTTCAAAGGTCATGTCGTAACCACTAATGATGCCCATTTCCTGGAGTTTTCTGCTCGTTTCATACACGCCCAGCTGAACCGAACCACCCTTACATTGGGAAATGTCGACAACAACTTTATGATTGGCCACAGCTTCTTCCAGACATTTGATAAACCAGGGTGCGGTTGTCGTATTTCCTGACCCAAATGCTTCCAGGATAATGGCTTCGACCGCAGATTCTGTGATGGCCCGAACAGATGCTTCGGTAATGCCAGGATACATTTTGAGCACACCTATATTTGGATTGAATGCGGTATGGATTCGAAATGGCTGCCTTGGTAGGGGCAGGATATAGTTTGGATAAAATGACAGAGACACGCCAGCCTCGGCCAAAATGGGATAGTTGGGCGATGCAAAGGCCTCAAATTTCTCCGAATTGTTCTTAATGGAACGGTTTCCCCTAAAAAGCTGGTAATCAAAATAAATGCAGACCTCGGGCAACATGGGCTGCCCGTCTTTTTTGGTGGCCGCAATTTCCAGCGCTGTGATCAAGTTCTCTTTGGCATCGGTCCTGATTTCTCCAATCGGCAGCTGTGAGCCCGTCAACACCACAGGCTTGCCCAGATTCTGAAGCATAAAGCTCAAGGCCGATGCCGTAAATGACATGGTATCTGATCCATGGAGGATCACAAAGCCGTCATAAAGCTCATATTTTGATTCGATGAGTTTGGCGAGGTTGGCCCAAACTTCAGGATCCATGTTGGAAGAGTCCAAAATTGGGTCAAAGGAATGGATGTCAAGCTCATAATCCAAACGGGCCAACTCAGGCACATTTTCCTTGATCTGTGCAAAATCAAACGGAATAAGTGTACCTGTTCTAGCATCATTGACCATACCAATGGTACCACCGGTGTATATAATGAGGATTTTTGTCATGCCTAGCAAAGATAGGAGAATTTCGGGCAACTCAGCGATTCCTCACTTAGCCCGGAATCTTGTTATACACCAAAAACACCCCTTGAATTTTCAGTAGTTATCTCCGCGACTTCAGCAATTGGGATATTGTAGATTTCTGCTACTTTCTGCGCGATATAGGTGAGGTAGCTGCTTTCGTTGGGCTTTCCCCTGAAAGGAACCGGGGCCAGATAGGGCGAATCGGTCTCCAGTACGATATGACGAAGGGAGATCTGGCTTAAAACATGATCTAAGCCAGCCTTTTTGTAGGTAACTACACCGCCAATGCCCAAATAAAACCCCAGGTCAATTGCACGTTCTGCTTGTTGGACATCTCCGGTAAAGCAATGAAATATGCCACGAAGTTTTTCATCCCTTGCTTCGTCCAAGACCTCGAACACTTCATCAAAGGCTTCACGGCAATGGATTACAATGGGCAATCCGAGCGCTTTGGCCCATGAAATCTGCTGTTTAAAAGCATCCTGCTGCGCTGCCAATGTACTTTTGTCCCAATATAGGTCGATCCCAATTTCGCCTATCGCATAAATCTGGCGACCAGCTATTGTCTTAAAAATGGCATCCAGCTGTTGCTGATAATCTGCTTTTACTTCACAGGGGTGCAATCCTGCCATGGCAAAACAGTTGGCCGGATAAGCTGCAACCAGCGAGTCGATCATGGCCAAAGAATCTACGTTTACATTGGGCAGAAACAATCGGCCTACACCACTTTCGAGACATCTATCCATTAAGGCTTTTTGTTTTAATGGATCGATTTCGTAATAAAGATGGGTATGGGTATCTGTTAAAAGCATGTGCAAAGTTATAAATTACGGCCCTAAATGGGAAGGCACAAAAAAACGCCGCAACAGATGACTGCTACGGCGTTTTATTTTCTTCCGGATGCCTACTTTTTAGCCGGTGCCGGAACTGGTACTGCTGGTGTTGTACCTGGTTTAGGCTTAATGATGTCGATAATCTCTACGTCAAAGGCTACAGGGCTATACGGGGTAATGCCAACCTGTGGACTACCTTGTTCTCCCCATCCTAGTTTAGAAGGAACGATCAAAGTAATCTTACCACCTTTACCGATCAGTTGCAGACCTTCTGCAAAACCCGGAACAGTTGCTGCCAATGCCATTTTAGTTGGGCCATATGGTCTTCCGACTTGGAATACATTGTTTTCTTTCGCGATTTTATCATCACTCGTGTCAAAAACCTTGTACTTGCCATCTTTATTCTTTTTGGTCAAGCTACCTGTATATTTTACCATTAAGGTATCAGTGATGGCTGGATGCTGAGAATCACCAGGGGCATTGATCACATAGTGCAATCCACTTGGCGTGGTCGTTGTTTTTAGGTTTTTATCTTTAAGGTAAGCATCGATCTTTGCAGGTTCTGCATTTTTGATTTTCTCAAAAGTAGCTTTATAATCCGACTGGAAGAACTCACTAGCCCTTTTTTGGAAAGTACTGTCTGCTTCACCAGCTTTCTTTTTAAATACCTTTTCGATCTTAACCGTGAAAGTCATGTATTTATCGTTTTTGAACTGCTCTGGTTTTGGCTGTTTAGATTGTGCCGCCATGGTGTCAAGATTAATCTTGAACGTAGCACTATCACCTTCTCCGAACATGGTCAATACATCATTGATATCGCCAGCATAGGTTTTTGCGGGAACTGGAAATACTTGTGCCAATTCATTATCGTAGGTGCTCAACAATAGGGAGTCTTTATCGTTTTTCTGGATGTAGTGCATTTTAATGACATCGCCCACTTGGATTTTCTCTTTTCCTTCGGTGTGATGAATGGTATACAGCAAGCCACCCGGACCTTTTTTCTCTCTGTTACAAGCTGCCAAACCTAAGGTTGCCGCTAAAAGAATTACTAAACTTTTTTTCATTACTATTTTATTATTTGATTTTACTTTATTGTAATAACTGGGTTTTATATTCGGGTAATATTGATTTAAATTTTGCTACGGTCTCTTCAAGGTTTAAGGATGAAGAACCTCCTGCAGCATTGCGGTGCCCTCCTCCATCGAAATACTTTTTACAGATTTCGTTGGCTGGAAAATCACCGGTAGAGCGTAAAGATAGTTTAACTTTCTCAGTTCTGTCAACTATAAATGCTGCTAATTTGATTCCATTAATGGAAAGTGCATAATTCACGACCCCCTCAGTATCTCCAGTGGCAATATGGAAACTTTTAAGTTCTTCTGCAGTTACGGTAATGATGGCGGTATTGAAATCCCTTATGATTTCCAATTTGTTGGAAAGGCAGTGCCCTAAAAAACGCAGCCTATTCTCGGAAGCATTGTCATATACCAATTGATGGATCCGCCAATGTTCTGCACCCAGGTCGATCAGGTCTGCAGCAATGCGGTATACTGCAGAAGTAGCTGACGGGAACCTGAAAGATCCCGAATCCGTCATGATGCCTGTATATAGACATGTAGCTACATCTTTATTGATCAATTCGCCTTCTTGCAGTTCATTTTTAATGAAATCGTAGACCAATTGTGCGGCTGCACAGGCATTGATGTTCCAATGGCGATAGTCATCAAAATCTTCAGGCTCAAGGTGATGGTCGATCATGAGCTTAAGTCCGCTTGCCGCACGGATGTGTTCGCCCAGCTCGTTGATCCTGCTCAAAGTATTGAAATCACAGCAAAAGATCAGATCGGCCTCATTCACCAATTGTACAGCGCGATCTTCAGATTCTGTGTAAACGATCACATCAGAATTATTGGGAAGCCATTGCAGGAAATCAGGGTAATCTGTTGGCGTGATGACGGAAACATGATGGCCTTTCTGAATTAAAAAGGCATAAAGCCCAAGGGAAGAGCCCATTGCATCTCCATCTGGCTTGTGATGTGTAGTGATCACAATCTTTTGTGGAGCAGCCAACAAAGTTTTTAATTCGGTTAAGGATATCATAATTTTTCGGGAGCAAAGCTAAACATTTTGGCTAATATTGAGTGCTTTTATTCATCAAGCTTTAATATTAGGGGAAAGAATCGTATTTTTGCAAAAAATTTGAAATAAATAGAGATGAGCACGAACAGAACATTTACCATGATCAAGCCTGATGCCGTAGCTAACGGACATATTGGCGCAATTATAAATGACATCACTAAGGCTGGTTTTAAAATCATTGCTTTAAAATACACTAAATTAACCGCTGAAACTGCCGGAAAGTTTTATGCCGTACATGCTGCACGTCCGTTCTACAATGATTTGGTTAGCTTTATGTCGTCTGGGCCTATTGTAGCCGCCATTTTAGAAAAAGACAATGCAATTGAAGAATTCAGGAAATTGATCGGATCTACAAATCCTGCCGAAGCCGCAGAAGGAACTATCCGTCAAAAATATGCGAAATCTATTGATGCAAATGCCATCCATGGCTCTGATTCAGATGAAAATGCACAGATCGAAGGCGATTTCTTTTTCACCGCTGATGAGCGTTTCTAAAAATTGAGCCATTTGGCCTATCGATTACGGCACCCATTTTGGGTGCTTTTTTTTTAACTTTGCTTCCCTATAAAATTTAAAGATGAAATTATCTCTGACCACACTTCTCCTCCTTATCGGAATCGGCGCTATGGCCCAAACCAAAAAAGCACCTGTAAAAAAACCTGTTACAGCTGCTAAAGCCGTAACCAAGCCTATCTTCAGGACTAATTTAGACTCGGCAAGCTATGCGCTTGGGCTAAATGTTGCCGGCAGTTTTAAATCGGGGGGATTAAATACACTTAACTTCGACCTGTTCAACAAAGGGTTAAAAGATGCCTTTGCCAAGGCCAATCCAGCACTAAGCCCAGAGCAATGCCAAGAAACCATCAACAACCTTTTTGTTAGTTTCAATAAACAAAGGGAGGCTGAAGAAATCAAAAAACACCAGCCCACTGTTAAGGCTGGAGCAGCTTTTATGGCAGCCAATAAAGCAAAAGCTGGTGTTAAGACGACCCCGAGCGGCCTTCAATATGAAGTATTGGTTCAGGGAGCAGGTGCCAGGCCTACAGAAAACGATCAGGTGACCGTTCATTATCGGGGCACTTTGATCAATGGTACGCAGTTTGACAGTTCGTATGACCGTGGGATGCCCGCCACATTTGGTCTGACCCAAGTGATCAAGGGATGGACCGAAGGCCTGCAACTGATGCAGGAAGGCAGTAAATTCCGCTTCGTCATCCCTTATCAGCTGGGTTATGGCGGAAATGCTACGCCTGATGGAAAAATCCCTCCATTTAGCACCTTGGTATTTGAAGTGGAGCTGATCAAGGTTGGCGGCTAAAGTCTGCAAACTATTTTTGCTAAAATCTGTTTTATCATCAAAATAAAGCAGATATGAAAAAATATAGTGTACTTGCGGTGCTTGCCCTGATGGTAACTACCTTATCTAGTTGCGAACTTGTTGAAGGAATTTTTAAGGCCGGCGTGTGGGTTGGTGTAATTGCCGTAGTGGTGATCCTCGCCCTGGTCATTTGGTTGATCTCTAAAATTTTTGGGGGCCGCGGATAGCTCAATAAACAGGGATGATCAGAGCGGTTATAAAAAAATAATCTCTTTGATGACTTCATTACCTGCGCGCTCATTCAGTTTTTGGATAATGCCAGACCTCACCATTAGGAGCTCGTTCTTAATGACAGAAGATTCGATCCGCACAAATAATTTCTGCTGATTGACATAAATCTGTGTCGTTCTATTGGCTACAGCTGTGCCCATCAGTTCGGGCCACATGGCCACAATGCCTGTTTCATCGAATTTGCCACGCAGGCGATACACCGATAACATCTTGGTAATCGCTTCCTTTAAAGTAATGTCGTTGGGCTTACGCATGATGGATGGTACCTTTTGCAACTTCAAATAAAGTCACCTCAACGTTGATTTCCTTGAAAACGGTTGCAACCCTTTCTTTTCCGGTATCGGTGATGAAAATCTGACCAAAATCGTGGTGTGAAACCATCTTCATTAATTTATGTACGCGAAGGTCATCTAATTTATCAAAAATATCGTCAAGCAACAACAATGGCTTAAATGTCTTGTGTTTTTGCAGGTAACTGTATTGGGCCAATTTCAATGCAATCAAAAAAGATTTCTGTTGACCTTGCGAGCCAAATTTCTTCAGCGGCATCTCTCCTATCGAGAACAAGAGCTCATCTTTATGGATCCCCGTTGTGGTACGCTCCAAAGTCTTATCTTTTTCAATTGACTGGCTTAGCAGTTGCCCAAAAGAAGCCTCATTTAATTGTGATTGATAGGATAGGGAAACCTGTTCTGCGCTGTCAGTGATAAATTGATAGTGTTCGTTAAAAAATGGGATAAAATCGAGCAGAAACTGCTTTCTTTTTTCAAAGATACGTTCGCCTGATAAGATCAGTTGTTCGTTGAGGATTTCGAGCAGCGCCACATCGAGCTTTCGGGTAATGGCAACTTGTTTTAAAAGTGCATTTCTATTCAGCAATTGCTTGTTGTAAACAATGAGTTCATCCAAATAGCTGCCATCGGTCTGCGAAATTACATTGTCGATAAACCTCCTGCGCTCCTCGCTGCCATCCATGATCAGGTTGATGTCATTTGGTGAAATCATGACCAATGGAAAAAGTCCAATATGGCTGGCCAATTTATCGTATTCCTTTTTATTCCTCTTGAACTGTTTTTTTTGGTTACGTTTTAGGCCGCAGGTAATTTTCTCATTCTTTTGGTTGCGTTCAAAATCGCCCTGGATCAGAAAAAGGTCCTCTTCCGACTTAATCTGTTGGCTATCGATTGGATTAAAATAACTTTTACAGAGGCACAAATAGTGGATGGCATCTAATAAATTGGTTTTGCCGGCACCATTGTTGCCTACAAAGGCATTAACCGTAGCCGAAAAGGAAAGCTCGGCGGCAGCATAATTCTTGAAATTTAGGAGTGTTATATTTTTTAACCACATGGCGCAGGTATCAAAGATACGGAATAAATGCGTTTGGCGTATAGCATTTAGGCCCTTCATATCGCGATAAATGTTCACGTTTTTTAGTCGGCCAGGCACCAGACCCCAAACGCTCGGCACGCTAAGCCCACAAATAGTTAAAAAAGAGGTTGATACTTTAATTGAAAAACGTATTTTTGCAATCCTTAATTTTAATTATCAAATGTCTACAACAGAAAAAGAAATAAATCAGCCCGTAAGAAAGGGTTCTTTTGTACAAGAAAATGCAAAAAGCCTTATTTTCATCGCGGGAGCAATTGTCGTATTGATCTGCATCTATTTTTGGTACCAAAATGTTTACCTGACCAATAGGGCGGAAGAAGCTGCCAGCAAAATGTACAAGGCAGAGCAATATGTAGGCATAGACTCATTGGCCAACAAGGCCATCAAGGGAGAAGGCGGTTACGATGGCCTGGAAAAAATTGCTGAAGAATATGACAATACCAAATCGGCCAATTTAGCTAACCTTTATTTGGGCGGAATTTATTTACGCAAAGGCGAATATGACAATGCGATCAAAGCTTTGGGCAAATATACCGCGACGGGCAGTCCCGTTGCCGACCCACTTGCCTTAGGCCTGCTGGGGGATGCCTATAGCGAACTAAAAGACTATAAACAAGCAGCCACATATTATAAAAAAGCAGCCGATAAGGCCGACAATAAATTTACTTCTCCCATGTTCCTTAAAAAATTGGGATTGGTAAATGAAAAGCTTAATGATTTCAAGGCAGCAGAAGAGGCCTACACCAAAATTAAGACCCAATATGCCGAGAGCCAAGAAGCTGCGATGATCGATGAATATATTGCACGTGCACAAGCTCAGGTAAAGCAGTAATAAATCGGTTAACTGTGTAACTGGTTAATTGGTTAACTGGCAGCTGCCAACTGTTAACTGTTAACTGATAATTGATAACTGTTAACTGGCAACTGATAATTGGCAAACGATAACCACCCATATGGCTTCACACCTTAAAAACCTTTCGGATTTTTCACATACCACTATTCCAAATGGCGAACCCTTCAAAATTGCCATTGTTGTGGCCGAATGGAACGCTACAATTACCGGAGCCCTTTATCAAGGTGCTTTTGATACATTGATCAAGCATGGTGTCAAAGAAGACCAGATCCTTTCCATGCCTGTACCAGGAAGCTTTGAACTGCCAAGCGCTGCAGAAATCTTATTGACAAAACATGTGGGACTGGATGCTGTGATCTGCATCGGCTGTGTGATCCAAGGCGATACCAAACATTTCGATTTTATTTGTGAGGCCGTGGCCAATGGTCTTACCAATGTGAGCATTAAACACAGTAAACCTGTTATTTTTGGGGTGCTCACGACCAACGATGAACAACAGGCTTTGGATCGTGCTGGTGGCAAGCATGGCAATAAGGGCGATGAAGCTGCAATTACCGCCTTAAAAATGGCGCATTTTGCCGCAACAATTTAACATGCATTTTTGTTATTCATAAAAATGTGTAACTTAGAGCTTTATTCCAGGAAATTAACCCCTTAATGATGAAAAAAGTAGCCATTCTATTATTATTTGTTTTTTGCGCAATCGCAATATTAGAATCATGCTCTTCTCGTCTTTGCCCTGCATATAGCTCTTATCCGGAAGGAAAAAGAAGGAGATAAGCATGCAATGGATAAATCTGAGCGACCGGAACCAGGTCGACTCGATCAAAAAAAACACTGGCTACAGCGTAATATTTAAGCATAGTACCAGGTGTTCAATCAGTTCAATGGCCAAAAGAAATTTCGAACTCGATTGGGATGTGATCCCGGCCAATACCCCTTGTTATTTTTTAGACCTGATCAGCTACCGCGATCTTTCAAACCTGGTTTCAGAGACTTTTCGTGTCCACCACGAATCACCTCAACTGTTGGTCATCAAAGATGGCGAATGTATTTTGGACGCATCCCATAGCGACATTTCCGCAGCTGAAGCAGCAGAGGTTATTGTATAGTTCATAGTTGGCAGTTTATCTATTGCCTATCGTCTATGTCTTTAATCTTTAGGCCCGCTCACCATATCCAGTTTCAGGACTTCATTGGTACGCTTACGGGTCTCGAGCAGAAGATGGTTATGCTTAGCTAAAGATTGGCCGTAGGTTGGGATCATCCTTTTGATTTGATCTTGCCATTTGTCCGTTTCCAATTGATCTCTGAAACAACGCGCCAAAAGATCGAGCATAATGGCTACTGCCGTAGAAGCACCTGGAGATGCGCCCAACAAAGCGGCAATTGAACCATCGGCCGCACTGACCACCTCCGTTCCAAATTCGAGCACACCTCCCTCCTTTTCGTCCTTTTTAATGACCTGCACGCGCTGTCCTGCATTTTCCAGCTCCCAATCCTCAATTTTTGCGCTTGGCAGATATTCCTTTAAGGCATCAAAACGGTCTTCTGGTGATTGCCGAACCTGATCAATCAGGTATTTGGTAAGCCCAATGTTATGAAGGCCAGCAGAGATCATGGGTCGGATATTGTCGAATTTAATAGATAGTGGTAAATCTAAAAAAGAGCCATGCTTTAAAAATTTGGTCGAAAATCCAGCATACGGACCAAACAACAACGCTTTTTTGCCATTGATCATCCTTGTATCCAAGTGTGGTACCGACATGGGCGGCGCACCTACAGCTGCTTTGCCATACACTTTTGCCTGATGTGCCGCAATTACCTGTTCATTGGTACATTTTAGCCATTGCCCACTCACAGGAAATCCACCAAAACCCTTTCCTTCTGGAATATTCGATTTTTCAAGTAGGGGCAACGATCCACCTCCAGCGCCGATAAACACAAATCTGGCCAGTTGCTTGTACTTGTCGCCTGTTTCCAGGTTTTTGATTTTCACTTTCCACTGGCCATCTTCTGTTTGTTTCAGTTTGCGGATTTCATGGTGGAAGTGCAGGTTAACTCCAGGTTGCTTGCTCAAATAGCTGAACATCTCGCGTGTGAGCGAACCAAAATTCACATCTGTCCCCAAATCCATCTTTGTGGCGGCTACAGGCTGATCCATCGTCCGATCTTTCATGATCAGTGGAACCCAATTTTCAATTGTAGCCGGATCTTCGGTATAACGCATGTCGGCAAAGAGATTGCAGGGTTTTAACGCTTCAAATCGGGTCTTCAGGAATGAAACGTTTGCTTCTCCCCATACAAAACTTAAATGCGGAATGTTCCTGATAAACAATTGTGGATGAGAAACAATCTCTTTTTCTACCAGATAGGCCCAAAACTGTTTGGATATTTCAAAGGATTCGGCAATCTGCACTGCCTTTTTGGTTTCCACGCTTCCATCCTCGTTTTGAGGGGTATAGTTTAGCTCGCAAAAAGCAGAGTGCCCTGTTCCAGCGTTATTCCATGCGTCTGAACTTTCCGCTGCTGCGATATCAAGCCGCTCAAAAATTTCGATCGTAAGCTGGGGCTCCAATTCCTTTAACAAAATACCCAAAGTGGCACTCATAATTCCCGCACCGATCAACACAACATCCGCTGGTACAGGCGCATCCATCCTATCCTTTTTACTCATTTCCAATTTTCTAATTACCTCTGATCCTACCACATTATCAGTGCCAAGATTTCGTTTAAACATCAAAATTTTATCATAAATAGAAATTTGTTGCGGCAGGATGCAAGCTGCAGCTTCTAGGTTTTTGTAACTCATAGTTTGGATAATATTACCTGCCACTAACACTATATTTTATCAATTTCATTCCGATTCCGTAACTTTGTATTATGATTGAACTTCCAGTAGTTCCTGTTGTTACCGAAAAACCTCGCAAACCCGATTGGCTAAGGGTAAAATTACCAGTGGGCAAAGAATATGCACAGGTGAGGAGCCTGGTCGATACGCATAAACTACATACCATTTGTGAAAGCGGCAATTGTCCGAATATGGGCGAGTGCTGGGGTGCGGGAACTGCGACTTTCATGATCCTGGGCAACATCTGTACCCGTTCCTGTTCATTCTGCGCCGTGGCGACCGGCCGTCCCCTAGCAGTCGATCTGGATGAACCCGCACGTGTGGCCAATTCAGTAAAACTGATGAAAGTAAAACATTGCGTAATTACTTCGGTAGACCGCGATGACCTTAAGGATGGAGGGTCGATCATTTGGGCACAAACCTTACAGGCCATCAGACAGGAAAGTCCGGAAACGACCTTAGAAACCTTGATCCCTGATTTTAAAGGGCAATGGGATAATCTATACCGTGTGCTGGAAGAAAGACCAGAAGTGGTATCGCACAACATGGAAACGGTTAGGCGCTTAACCAGGCAGGTGCGCATCCAGGCCAAGTATGACAGGAGCTTGGAAGCTTTAAAAAGGATTTCGGATTTTGGACTAAGGACCAAAACAGGGATTATGCTAGGATTGGGAGAAACTGAAGAAGATATACTGGAGGCAATGGATGACCTTGTTGCAAACGGCGCTCATATCCTTACCTTGGGGCAGTACCTCCAGCCGACTAAGAACCACCACCCAGTTGTAGATTGGATCCATCCCGATCAGTTTGCCAAATACAAGGAAATTGGTCTTGCAAAAGGATTAAAATATGTGGAAAGCGGACCTTTGGTGAGATCTTCCTATCATGCCGAAAAGCACTTATTTTAGTGTTGATCAGGTTTCCGCGCTGCCAAACAAAAATTTAGTTCTGCTTGTTATAGATTTTGTATATTCGTAGACTTGGCAACAACAAAGAAAATAGCACTCGCTGAAGACGAACTGGTTAGCGCCCTCAAAAATCAGGAAACCGTAGCAATCAAGGCATTGTACGATATGTATTCTGGGGCATTACTCGGTGTCATTTCCAGGATCGTACTTCAACATGAAGTAGCCGAAGACCTTTTACAAGAAACTTTCGTTAAAATATGGAACTCGGCGGGCAGCTACGAGCCATCTAAAGGGCGTCTGTTCACATGGATGATGAATATTGCCCGTAATCTGGCGATTGATAAATTGCGCTCCAAGGATTTTAAAAATTCAAATAAAAACCAAGACCTTGAAAATAACGTAGATTTTATAAATGCACAACAGGAAGTCAACTTTAATGCCGATACGCTGGGCATCAAGGATCTGGTGGCAGGAATGAGGCCAGATTACCAGGAGGTGCTCGACAGGATTTATTTTAAGGGCTGTACCCATGTTGAAGCGGCAGAGGAGTTGAACATACCACTTGGAACGGTAAAAACCCGAGTGCGTATGGCGATTTTAGAACTGAGGAAAAAATTTAATTGAGGTGGAAGACGTAAAATCATATATCGAATCTGGCATTCTTGAACTTTATGTTCTGGGGCAGCTAACTGCTCAGGAAAATAGTGAAGTTGAAGCAATGGCTGCCCAGCACCCCGAGGTGAAGGCAGAGATCTCGGCTATTGAGGTGGCAATGGAAAGTTATGCGATGGAGAATTCGGTGGCGGCATCGGCCGAGCTGGAGGCAAAGATTTTAGCACAATTCAGAGATCATACTGCCCACTCTCCAAAGGTGGTTCCACTTTACGATCAGGAAACAGAGATCAGGGTAAAAGTTTTACGCTATGCATTAGTGGCCTGCATTGCCTTATTGGTGGTTTGCGTTGCCACACTCTATTCATTGAACAATAAGCTAAATACTGCACATGAACAGATTGCCAGTTTAAGTGCAGCAAAAGAACAATTTGCACGCACAACTTCCAAACTTGAATTTGAAAGGGCGGGAATGGAAAATAGGATTGCCATGACCGAGAGTGACGAATGGGCTACGGTAAAGTTGGCCGGTGTTAAAGAAACACCAGATGCCAAAATGCTGGTATACTGGAACAAACGCAATAAAAATATCTTGATCAATTATGCGGCGATCAAACTGCCAGCCCCTGGGAAAGCACATGAGTATCAGTTATGGGCCCTAGTGGATGGGAAACCTGTTAGCTTAGGGGTATTCGGCACCGACGAATCTGCCAAAGAGGCCGTAAAATCAATGGATGCAATTGATCATGCCCAAGCCTTCGCCGTTACCATCGAACCGCTAGGTGGAAGTGTTAATCCGACCATGGAAAAGATGGTGGTTATGGGGACGATTTAATTTTTCAGTTCTTCCAAAGGAACGCCTGCGGCGCAGTTGACAGTATTCAGTTAACAGTTATCTAAGCAGCAACCAACTAAACAACTACTCCGCCAGTCTTTTCATCACTTTAGGTACTTCTGCGGCAACTTCGCTCGCACTCACCACGAAACTATTTTTAGCTAATTTATCGCCTGCTTTGCCATGGAGATAAACGCCCAATATCGCGGCTTCGGCAGCAGGATAGCGCTGTGCCAATAATGCAGTGATTATTCCGGTCAATACATCTCCCATACCTCCCGATGCCATTGCAGGTCCACCAGTTGGATTGATGTGTATTTCGCCATTTGGCAAACAGACAAAGGTATATTGGTTCTTGAGTACAATGATCACTCTTCGGTGTTGTGCCGCTATTTTCGCTGTATTTACTCTTTCCCACCAATTACGCTGCTCACCAAAAATGCGGTCAAATTCTTTTAGGTGCGGTGTTAATATGCTATCGGCTGGCAAGAGATCCAACAAGTCTCTCCTTTTGGCTAAAATGTTCAGGCCATCGGCGTCGATTACCATGGGTTCCTTAAGTTCGATTAACTGCGACATTAACCGTTCCGCATCGTAATCATTACCCAGCCCGGGCCCAATGCCTATGGCCGTAAATTTTTCCAGTATCCCTTCATCGATATTTGCAGAACAGTTCAGCGACATCACTTCTGGTAAAGCCGTATTTAGAGCAACCATTCCATTTTCTGGTAAGCATACTGTTGTGAGTCCTGCTCCCGTATGTAGACAGGCCTTTGCCGACAATAAGGCCGCACCCATGGTTGCAGTATTGCCCGCAATGAGCAGCGCATGTCCGTAAGTGCCCTTATGGGAAAAATTAGCCCTCGGCTTAATGAGTTTTTGAATCACACCCTTGTCTGTCATTTTCCAATTGCTTGGGCGGTTCTCTACGTACTGTTCGTCCAGCCCGATCTCCACAACCTTAAATCTTTTTAAGGCAGCCTGCGATTCTGGAAAGAAAAAATTGAGTTTAGGCCGCTGAAAAGAGATGACCACATCAGCCTTTACGCCAAGATAGGGCGAAGACAAGGGGCCTTCTGCAAGCAGGCCTGTTGGCACATCAACAGCAATCACTTTGCTTTTCGACTGGTTAATCAGCTCGGCAATATTTGCCAAAAACCCTGTTAATGGTTTATTCAGGCCTGAGCCCAATATCGCATCGATAATGATGTCTGCCTCAAGTTTAAGGTCTGCAGCTTTATCAATGGTCTGTATTTGGACTTTTGCCTTGGAAAGCTGTTTTAGGTTTTGTTCAAAGTCGTCGCTGTATTTGACAGAAAGCTTGAGCAAGTAGACTTTAATTTGCTTGTACTTCTCAGCTTCGAGTAATCTGGCTATGGCCAAGCCATCGCCACCATTGTTTCCAGGCCCACAGACGATACTTATTTTGTTTGTCCTATCTGTACATTCTCTTTTAAAAACACCGACGAAGGCCTTTGCGGCGTTTTCCATCAGTTTGATTGAAAATATTGGCTTGTGCTTGATCGTATAAGCATCGGCTTCGCGCATTTGCGCAGCTGTAATCAGATTTGGCATTTTGCAAGTGATATGAAAGATCCATGCGAATTTAATGCCAAGATTATTGTTTCCCGATAGTTTGATTCAGGAATACGCCTTAAGTCACTTTGAAATTGAAAACCTTGGCTCAGTTGGATTTGGCTGTCCAATTTAGGTTATAGGTATCGCAGGCCAAACCTGTAATGCTCATCCGGAATACACCATTGGCCTGTTTTCCGCTCACAGCTCCTTCGAGATTAAACCTAAATGCTGAAGAGCCTCCGTTTTCTGGCTCGGCGATGGTGGCTTTTATCTTGCCATTGACGACGGCGAAACTGCTTTCAGGACCTGCTGTAATGTGTTCAGTCGAACCGCCACAGCGCCAATAGCCATTAAAGGTAAATTTTTGGATCTGTTTCCCATCTGGAGAAAGGACAAAGGAGAGCTTACCACCAGTATAGCCATTACTGAAAGTTCCGGTAAATTTTCTTTGTGCAAAACAAGAGCCGCTAAAAACGAGCAAAATAAGGATTAGGAATGATTTAAATAATTTCATTGGAATGATTGTTTGTAATTCCAAAGAAACTGGATTTTTGAACGCCAGATATCCCCATCACTAGGTATTTTATAGTGATATTAGTTTGATCAGGGAATAATCTGATGTTTTCGGGCATAATTGATGAGCCCGATCACAGATTTTGCAGCAGTTTTACGCCAGATGTTCTTACGATGGGTTTCCACTGTATGTGCAGAAATGAAGAGCCGTTCGCTGATCTCCGCGGTCGTGTTTTCTTCTACAATCAGTTTAATGATCTCGATTTCACGTGGCGAAAGGTTATGGAGCTTTTCTTGCTTTGTCATTTTTACTGCGCTTAGATAGCTGGGCGCAAGCGATTCCTGGATGTAAGTTTCGTTGGCAAGTACTTTTGTTATCGCCCTGAGCAGTTCTTCATTCTTTACATTCTTTAAGAGATAACCCGAAGCTCCAGCTTTCAATAAATTGGCGATGTGGAAATTATCATCATACATAGAAAGCACAATGATTTTTATTTGCGGATACTTTTCTTTGACCATGCGCGTGAGGTCAAGTCCAGACCTATTTCCCATATTGATGTCGGTCAACAATACATCTGGCTGCTTAACCTTGAGATATTGTTCTGCCATTTCTACAGAATTTGCCTTACCGATGACACAGATGTTTGCTGATCGCTGTAGAATGGCCTCTATTCCATCCATGAGGATATCGTGGTCATCTACCAAAAAAACCTTGATCTTATCTAACACCATATCTAACTCTTCTTACGCTGTGGCGACCTAAATTTGAGGATGGATGTTGTTCCTTTTCCCAATGTCGTATCGATTTCAAAAATACCTTCATAAAGCTTGATCCTGCTCTCCAGGTTTTTAAGTCCAAGCCCCGGTTTTAGCAATTGCTGATCAAAACCTTGCCCATCATCCTCTACCATCAGTAATGCTTCATCACTGTTGATAACCAGGTGCACGTTTACCTCACTGGCCTGCGCATGTTTGAGTACGTTATTGGTCAATTCCTGGAAAGCCCTGTACAATACGACAGCCAGCATATCATCAATGTCCTCAAATTCCACATGCTCGAATACCGTAAACTTTGTTTGGGCATTGGCTTCGTTCAAACGGGCTACACTTTGGGCGATTGCGTTCGACAGACCAAAATGCAGCAACAATTCTGGTGTCATCTGGTGCGAAACTCCCCTTACCTCCTGAGCGGCCTGATCCAAGAGTGCGTCTACCTTTGCGAGCACATTTTCACTTCCAGCTGCATTTTTTAACTGGAGTGATGCGGCCGCCAAAATCTGGCAGACCCCATCGTGGAGGTCACCAGCTATTCGCCTGCGTTCATTTTCTTCAGTCTGCATAATGGCCAGGGTACGGTTGCGCTGCTCGTTTAATTGTTCCAATGCCAATCGGGTCCTGTACCTGCTTCGGGTAAGGTAAAATAAATAAAGCCCGCTGGCGGTGAGCACAACTAAACTTGCCAATAAAATGATCAGCCATTTTTGCTTATTGCTCAAACTGAGGTTATTTTCTAGGTTTTGCTTTTTTAATTTCAGGTTTTCAGAAATTTTCTTTTCTGTAGCAAACTTCACCTGGAGCTCGGCAAGTGCCTTGCTGTAATTTCCGGTTCCGGTGCTGTCTCGGTGCGCGAGCAGTTTTTGGTAATATTTAGTGGCATTTTTGTAATCGCCTGTGGCCTGAAAGCCATTGGCCAGTGCTTCATAGGCATTTGCCAATTTGAGATCAATTTTGTTGACATAGCTGATGGCCTCGGCCTTTTTTGCATACAAGATTGCCTGTTGCGGCTGGTTGATTTTGTGATAGACATCGGCCAATTCCAGGTAATCGGATGCCAACATGGATGGATCTTCAACCTTTTCGCGCGCTGTACTGGCCTGTTTTAGGTAGAGGATGGCTTCGTTAAATTTGCCTTGCTGATATTTGCTCCTGGCCAAGATATTCAATCCATTCGCCAGATCGACATTGCTTCCTGAAGCTCTGGCCGATTCGATCCCCATCTCAGCGTATTTCGTCGCGGCCTTATAATTGGATAACATGTTGTAACAGGAAGCGATGTTGCACAGTACCGTTGCCCGATTGTTGTAGGTCTTGTGCGGATTGAGCTGTAGCACGTCAAAAAACACTTTAATCGCCTGTTGTGGCTTTGAATCTTCCATGTATGCCCAACCAATGCTGATCATTGCACCTGTTTTGCTGGAGTAGTCCTTTTTTTGTTCGGCAATTTTAATGGCTGTACTAAATTGTTGAACCGCAAGATCAAATTGGGTCTTTTTTACATAGCATTGTCCTTTTAAGATGTAAAACTTAATTTCTGCAGGATCTTTTGGCAAATCCTGGAAATTTCGGATGGCAAAGTCGATGGTTTTGATGCACTCATCTGCCGAGCCATGACGATAGGTTAGCCATGCCTTGAAAAATGAAGTCTCGATGATTCCATGCCTATATTTTTCTGCTGTCGACAGTTTTTCGATTTTGGCAATCTGTTGTCTGGCCTTTCCCTCATCACTGCGCATGAGTAGGGGTACTTGTGCAATGAGGCTATCGATAGCATTCAGCTGCAGATTTTTTTTTGACTGGGCATGTGCAAAGTTTCCTATCGAAAAAACAAGTAGGAGCGAAATGCTCAGACACAGCTTTGGCAAAGATTTGAAGAAAATGAGCATCTGGAGCGAAAATTGATACCCTAATCTAAACAATTATCCATTATTGCCAAACAACACTTTAGAATTTATGACTGGCCCATTTCTTTTTTAAGGAATTTGCCAGTCAGGCTGATCGGATTTTGGATCAGTCCCTCTGGAGTACCCTCAAAAATAATCCTACCTCCACCAGCACCACCTTCTTCGCCGAGGTCGATTACCCAATCTGCAACCTTTACTACATCTAGGTTATGTTCAATAACGAGCACGGTATTGCCCTTTTCTACCAATTCATTCAAGACGCCCAACAGTACGTTAATATCCTCGAAATGGAGGCCTGTTGTAGGCTCATCCAAAATGTAGAAGGTTTTCCCGGTATCTTTTTTAGAGAGTTCTGTGGCCAGTTTTACACGTTGTGCTTCTCCACCAGATAAAGTAGTTGATGACTGTCCCAATCGGATGTAGCCCAAGCCAACATCGTTCAGGGTCTTGATTTTGCGATAGATGGCCGGCATGTGCTCAAAGAATGCACAAGCTTCTTCAATGCTCATATCGAGCACATCGCTGATTGATTTTCCACGGTACCTTACTTCGAGTGTTTCCCGGTTGTATCTTCTGCCGCCACATTCCTCGCACGGAACGGCCACATCTGGCAAGAAATTCATTTCGATTACCTTCATGCCGGCTCCCTGGCAGGTTTCACAACGTCCACCTTTAACGTTAAATGAAAAACGCCCAGGCTTGTAGCCACGGATCTTCGCCTCTGGCAAGAGCACAAATAAATTTCTGATATCTGAGAAAACGCCGGTATAGGTGGATGGATTTGACCTTGGTGTCCTACCAATAGGCGCCTGGTCAATTTCGATCACCTTATCGATTTCTTTTAGGCCATTGATCTTTTCGTAAGGAAGCGGACTTTTCTTAGCCCTAAAAAAATGATGGTTTAGGATCGGATATAAAGTTTCTGTAATCAGGCTTGATTTTCCACTACCAGAAACCCCAGTTACCGCAATAAATTTCCCCAAAGGAAAATCGATGGAAACATCTTTGAGGTTATGCCCACTCGCCTTGATGATCGATAATTTATGTCCATTTCCCTTGCGACGTTTTTTTGGCACTTCGATTCCTTTTTTGCCATTGAGATAGGCAGCTGTGAGCGTTCCAGATTTTAAGATATCTGTCGCCGTTCCTTCTGCCACAACTTCTCCGCCGTGCACTCCTGCTGCAGGGCCGATGTCAATCACATGATCGGCTTCCAAAATCATGTCCTTATCATGCTCAACGACCAAAACGGTGTTTCCCAGATCACGAAGGTTCTTTAAGGCACTGATCAATCTTTCGTTGTCACGCTGATGGAGTCCGATACTTGGTTCGTCCAAAATGTACATCACATTCATCAGCTGTGAACCAATCTGTGTGGCCAATCTGATGCGCTGTGCCTCACCTCCCGAAAGGGTACGTGCCGTACGGTCGAGAGAAAGGTAAGTTAGTCCAACATCGGTCAAAAAACCGATCCTTGCCCTAATTTCTTTTAAGATTTCCTTGGCAATGATATGCTGTCTTTCATTGAGGCGTTCTTCTACTGTTGCAAACCAGCTCTTGAGCCCCAGGATATCCATTTCAGCCAATTCGAAAATATTTTTGCCATCTATCTTAAAGTGCAGGCTTTCTTGTTTCAGCCTTGCGCCGCTACATACCGGGCACGTTTTCAGTTTTCTGAAAGCATCCATATCATCTGCATTTGCGGTATCGCTTCTACGGTCCTGCTGTTCCTCTAAAAGTTTAATGATTCCATCGAAGGTAATCTGATAATTCTGGACGTTCCACTTATTATATTCTACCGCTACGCTCAACAGTTCGTTGGATCCGTTCAAGATCAGATCAATGTGCTCATCGCTCAGTTTTTCAAGTGGAGAGGAAAGCGAAAAATTGTATTTCTTGGCCAGTGCCTTCAACACTTGGAACATCCACACATCACGGTATTCTCCCAAAGGTGCCAAACCACCATTGATGATGCTCAGTTTCATGTTTGGCATTACCGATTCCTTATCGACAACGAAGATATAGCCCAAACCATCGCAACGTTCACAGGCACCATAGGGCGAATTGAAAGAAAAGCTGTTTGGCTGTGGTTCATCGTATGAAATACCTGTGCTAGGGCACATCAGAAATTTACTGAAATGGGCCACATTGTTATCCTTGTCGCTAATCTTAATGATCCCCTTGCCCAGGCGCATGGCCGTTTGTATGCTGTCCAATAAACGTTTATGGTCTTTTTGGTCGATAATCAAACGGTCTACTACGATTTCGATGTCGTGGATCTTGTAACGATCTACCTGCATTTTTGGTGCCAGATCCTGTATCTCCCCATCTACCCGTACTTTTACATATCCCTGTTTACGGATCTGCTCAAACAACTCGCGGTAATGGCCTTTCCTTCCCTTCACCACCGGGGCAAGGATATTAACTGCAGCGGAGTCAAATTTATGGTAGATATTCTTTAAAATCTGGTCCTCGCTCATGCGTTCCATCTTCTCTCCCGTATTGTAGGAGAAGGCATCGGCCACGCGCGCAAAGAGCAGGCGCATAAAATCGTAGATTTCGGTAATTGTGCCGACTGTTGAACGTGGGTTCTTGCTGGTCGTTTTCTGTTCGATCGCAATAACCGGGCTAAGACCAGAAACCTTATCGACATCAGGACGCTCCATACCGCCCATAAATTGGCGCGAATAGGCGCTAAAAGTTTCCATGTAGCGTCTCTGGCCTTCGGCATAAATGGTATCGAAAGCCAAAGACGACTTCCCACTCCCACTTAGGCCAGTAATGACCACCAGTTTGTTCCTTGGAAAACTAACATCGATATTCTTCAGGTTATGTACCCTTGCGCCATAAACTTCTACATCTTTTTGCTCGCCCAGGTCTACATGATTTTCGCTCATAAATTGTCCGTTCTCAGTATTAAAAATAGCCTGCAAAAATAACGAATTTTAAGGAGAAAAGCTACTGATATCCAATCCTTAAAAACCTTTTCCTGTCACTATTTGGTGAAAATGCAATCCCTTTACTGCTTTAACATTTGGTACTCCCTTTTGTTTATCAAACCGATTACGCTGCGTAAATCATAACTGCAGTTAACATGACCATCAATCTGCTTTTTTTAGCGCCCGAATAGCCATCATTAGCGGCAGCTTTGATCAAGGCCAATCCTCCACGTGTGCAATCTTTTTGCTTCCTGGCTCAGACCTTTAGAACTGAATTGACTTAGGCCTATGCAGCAACTAATGACGGATATATTTGGAACGCAAGAAAAATAAGGATAGTTTTGAGGGAGCAAACATCTTGTGCAAAGCGATGTTGTTTTTACGAACTAGCCACAAAAAATTATGATTATTGAACCTAGAATGCGAGGATTTATATGTTTGACCGCACATCCAAAGGGCTGTGAGCAGAACATTGTCAATCAGATCAATTATATCAGGTCAAAGGGGCCGATCGACGGTCCAAAAAATGTATTGGTTATTGGTGCATCGACCGGATTCGGACTAGCATCGAGGATTACGAGTGCCTTTGGCTCATCAGCAGCTACCATAGGCGTATATTTTGAAAAACCGCCAAAAGAAGGAAAAACCGCCTCACCTGGCTGGTACAATACCGCCGCATTTGAAAATGAGGCCCAAAGAGCTGGTCTCTACGCCAAGAGCATTAATGGTGATGCTTTTTCTGATGAAGTAAAGCAGCAGACCATTGACCTGATCAAGGCAGATCTTGGAAAAATTGATCTGGTGATCTATAGTCTGGCATCGCCCGTCCGCACCAATCCGAAGACAGGAATTACCCATCGCTCTACACTTAAGCCAATTGGCGGAACATTTAGCGATAAAACGGTTGATTTCCACACAGGAATTGTATCTGAGGTTTCCATCGAGCCTGCCAATGAAGAGGAGATTGAAAATACGGTGGCCGTAATGGGCGGCGAAGACTGGGAAATGTGGATCGACGCGCTGAAACAGGCTGAAGTACTGGCTGATGGATTTACGACTGTGGCCTATTCATACATTGGCCCTGCCGTTACCGAAGCGGTATACAGAAAAGGTACGATCGGCCGTGCAAAAGACCATCTGGAGGCTACGGCATTTACCATAACCGATAAATTGAAAGAAATCAACGGAAAAGCTTATGTATCAGTCAACAAGGCATTGGTTACGCAGGCGAGCTCTGCAATTCCAGTAATTCCGTTATATATTTCCTTGTTGTACAAGATCATGAAGGAGGAAGGCATCCACGAAGGCTGCATCGAGCAGATCCAACGACTTTTCCAGAACAGGCTGTATGCTGGCGATGTGGTACCGGTAGACGATAAGGGAAGGATCAGGATTGATGATTGGGAAATGCGCGAAGATGTCCAGGAACGCGTTGCTTCACTATGGAAAGAGGCTACTACCGAAAGCTTACCTGAAATTGGCGATCTTGCCGGCTATAAAACAGATTTTCTTAATCTTTTTGGCTTTGATGTAGTTGGCGTTGATTATGGTGCCGAGGCTGATGAAATGGTAGAAATCCCTGGATTGGTAGAAAGTGATTCCAATTAGTTGTCGGCGAATTGGCAAATTTGAAAAGAGATCAGGCAACCTCGCAGGTTCTGTAGAACCTGCGAGGTTGCAGGCAAGCACTCCTAGATGTCCAATATACAGCATATTATAGAAGAAAGACCAAGTAACATTGGTAATTTCATGGTTGGCCGTTTATTGCCCTTTAGGGAAAAACGAATGGTTGGCCCATTTGCTTTTATAGACCACATGGGGCCAGCGGCGATGAGCGACCATGAAAACCTTGACATCCCCCCACATCCCCATATTGGGCTTTCTACATTGACATATCTGTTTGAAGGCAGCATTATGCACCGTGATAGTTTGGGCACAGCGGTAGAAATTAATCCAGGACAAGTAAATTGGATGACTGCGGGCCGTGGAATTGCCCATTCGGAACGAACGCCGGAACATTTGCGCCATAGCGACAAAATGCTCCATGGACTGCAGATCTGGGTGGCATTGCCCAAGGATTCTGAACAAATGGAACCAGAATTCTTTCATGCAGAAGCAGCACAACTGCCGAGTTGGGAAAACGATGGTGTTGCCTATAAGTTAATTGCTGGCGAAGTGATGCAAAAAAAGTCTCCTATCCCGGTCTACAGCAAGTTGTATCTGCTAGAGCTTAAAAATACTGCACCTACCAGCGTATCCATTGGCGATCAATTGTTTGGCGAAAGTGCCATCTATATTCTTGAAGGAGCTATTGAGAATGAAGGCCATACTTTTTCACCCAAGCAACTGTTGGTGGCCAAAGATAACGCATTGTGCCAGTTCACCATGATGCCCAATACGACCATCTACATTTTCGGCGGCAAACCATTTCCCGAAGAACGCTTCATCTACTGGAATTTTGTGGCCAGCAACAAAGCATTGATTGAAGCTGCCAAAGAAAAGTGGCGCAGGCAAGAATTTGAAAAAGTACCGGGGGAAACTGAATTTGTACCGCTACCGTTGGTCCGGATTTAAAATCCGGACCAACAGATTTAAAATCCGGACTAACAGATTTGAAATCCAAAATAACAGATTAAATCCTACCTAGACATTTATTTAGTCCCAAACAATCGTTGTTCCATTGGCCGTCGGGTGACCGGTACAGACAAGTACCCTTCCTTTTGCCACTTCTTCATCAGTTAGTACCTCATTATAATCCATCCTTACCCCACCCCTTACACAAGTCGCCGTGCAGGTACTGCAGACACCTCCACTACAGCTATAAGGCAGGTCAATCTGATTTGCCAATGCAACTTCCAAAATTCTTTTTGGATAGGGAACAGAAAGCTTATGGATGTTTCCCCTAAAATGTAATGCTACCGAATACGTATTTGTATCCTTTATTTTTTCTGTCTGGTCGTCTTCATCTACCTCGTCTTCCGGGAGTACAAATGTCTCACGTTTCACTTGGTCGGCCCTAAAACCAGCACCAAGCAAGGTAATCTTGCAGACATCCATGTAATCTATGGGGCCACATATATAGCACAGGGCATTCGCCTGATCAAAACGCAGGTTTTCTTTGACCAGTTGATTGATCAGAAATCCATTCAACCTCGCCCGCAACAAGTTCTTCGAATTGCTGAACAAGTGAATGACTTTTAATTGTTCGGGAAACTGGCCGTGCCAATGTGCTATTTCATCCAAAAACAATGTTTCTTCTGGCGAGCGGCTACTGTAAATAAGGACGATATAGGTATGAGCTGAGGTTAAAAGTACGGTCTTAAGGATGGAAAAAAGTGGAGTGATCCCCACCCCCGCTGCAAATAGGAATAAAGTCCTATTTACTTCGGGTTTCGGGCGGTAAACAAACTGCCCGTTAGGCGCCACGATGGAAATTTCATCGCCAATGCTGATCTGGTGATGAAGGAACCTGGAGATTTCCCCGTTCTCTACCAACTTTACGGCAATAGAGATGGGTTCGTCTGCCTCGGGCGAGCTACATAAAGAATACGACCGCCGCAGCTCTTTACCATGAACTACAAAAACAAGCGTGAGAAATTGACCAGCCTGATAATTGAGTTTAGCTTTATCAACTGTTTCAAAACAGATCTTGACGACCTCAGTTGGTTGTTTGGTTACTGCAATGACCCGAAGTTTTCTAAAAGACATGGTGCGAAGTAAAGCATATCACGCTTGCCAATCAAAATTCTTTTGAAATAAAAAGTTTTGAAAAGCTAATTGGATAAATTGTACTTTTTTATATTTTAAACTTTGTCAAACTTTAAAGATTGTCAAAGCGGAAACCCTAAAAACAAAAAAACCATGCAGTTGCCAACATGGTTTGAAATTTTTTTTGGACTATTCTATTAGTCCGGATTTCAAATCCGGACCAACTGATTTTAAATCCGGACTAACTGATTTTAACTCTGGCCGAACGTACGCAATCATTGCTTTCTGGTCCTTATAGCCATTGCGAATAGGGTTTTCCATAATTTCTTTCATCGAAATGAGCTTATAAACATATCCCCCTGTTTCCCGGTTCAATTTCATCTTGAAATAATTAGCCTGATTTTGTCTGTTGATCTGCCTTTTCATGTGTACATCGCCAACATTATAGGCTGCCGCGACCAATGTCCAGCTACCGAAAATATGGTGCAGCTCCTTGATGTACTTGCAGGCCGCAATCGTAGACTTTCTTAAATTCTTACGCTCGTCTACACTACCTTTTACTTTCAGCCCATAATGCCTTGCCGTACTGGGCATAAATTGCCAGAAACCTGCTGCGCCTTTGGGAGAAGTTCCACCTTGAAGCCCTGATTCGACCAATGGAATGTATTTAAAATCGTTCGGGATACCATAAGCTGCCAATATCGGTTCGATAATCGGAAACCATTCGGTCGCTTTGCGGTGTAAACGATTGGTCTGCAGGTTACGATAAGCATAGGAAGCTAAAATCTTCTTCATCTTACGCTCGATCTTCACATCTCCGGCAGGAAATGTTTCATCTGCAAATTCCAGTTGAGCTAGTGTAAACGCTGGCTCTATCGGTGCTTTAACTATAGTGGTGAGATTGTTGTTCTTTAGATTTGTCTTGACTGTTGGTAGTGTGTAAGCAAACACTTTTGCCATGATCAGTAAGGTTAAAATTACCGTACATGGAATGAGGTGTTTCTTTAGCATCTTCCTCCTTCTTTTGGTGAACAAATATAATTGGTTCTGCAAAGATACAATATATTTAGTTAATTATCAAATAGTTACATATTTTTCAATCAAAATCAGGCTTTAAACGTTTTAAACGCAGGTTTATCAAACATCAATTTTGCCCGAAATTTAGAAAATAGATTAAGCGATTTTTAGTATCTTTGCACCCGCATATTTTGCACATATCCTCAGATCTGATCTGAAAAATTAATCACTATGAAAGACAATAAAAGGAACAGTCGCGATGACAAGTCCAAATCGGGCGGAAGAAGAGCTTCAGGTACAGATAAACCCAAAAGTACCTATGGCAGCAGATCGGTAAAAGGAGATTTTGACCCCAAAAAACCTAGCTCCCAAAAAGACTTCAAGCCTAAGTCTACAAGAGAAGGCAGCTCAAAATCTAGTGCCGGCCAGGATTTCAAGCCCAGAACATCAAGAGATAGCGGCACTGCCAGAACTACAGGAAGAGACGACAAAGGGCATAAATCTTGGGAAAAAAGAGAATCAGCTGCTCCCGGCTATAAAACCAGGGCTTTTAAAGAAGGAAGCTCACGTACTGAACAGCCTGAAAATAAAAGAAATTACATCAAAAAAGATAATTACGCAATCGGCGGCGATAAATCTAAATTTAGCGACAAAAAAAGGGATGCCGCCAGGAGTACCGATAGCCGTCCATACAGGAAACGTGAGGATGGAAAATACAAGCGCGAAGACCGTGGAGAACGCGTAGCACCTACCACAAGGGCCAGAAAAAGTCCTGAGCCAAAGGATGATGGACTCATCCGACTGAACCGTTACATTGCCAATTCGGGAATCTGTTCCCGCAGAAAGGCCGATGAACTGATTGAAGCCGGAGTGATCAGTGTAAATGGTGAAGTCGTTTCAGAATTGGGACATAAGGTAGATCCGTATAAAGATGAAGTCCGTTACAACGGCGAATTGTTAAAGCGGGAAAAAAAGGTATATGTGATCTTAAACAAGCCAAAAGACTACATTACGACCACGGAAGATCCGCAGGAGCGCAGAACTGTGATGCACCTAGTAGAGAAAGCCAGTCGGGAACGCATCTATCCCGTTGGCCGCTTGGACAGAAATACAACAGGTTTATTGTTAATGACCAATGACGGTGAGTTGGCCGACAAGCTTTCTCACCCCAAAAACGGCATTACCAAAATCTATCATGTTGAACTGAACAAAAACCTGAGCCAGGGCGATTTCAATAAAATCCAATTTGGATTGGAACTGGAAGATGGCCTGATCAAGCCAGACAACATTTCTTACGTAGCGGGAGCGAGCAAAAAAGAGATCGGCATCCAGATCCATAGTGGAAAGAACAGGATTGTCCGCAGGATTTTTGAGCATTTGGGCTATGATGTGGTTAAGCTGGATCGTGTGGTCTATGGAAACCTGACCAAGAAAGACCTTCCGCGTGGCAAATGGCGTTTTCTGGAAGAACATGAACTGATACAGATCAAACACCTGATCAAATAATTGATTATTCGTAAAGTTGGCGCGTTCATCACCAGTGCTTATACAAAAAATCCTACTTTGCAGTAAATTAATTCTCCATGAAAAAACTTTTTTTCATCCTTGTGGTTTGCCTCATTACAATGGAAACCAGGGCACAACATCATCAGCTTTTTATTGGAACCTATACCAATAAAGGCAACAGTGAAGGCATTTACGTTTATGATTTCAACCATCAGACGGCGGCAACTGAGTTGAGAGAAGTTATTCCAGCCACCAATCCAAGCTATCTTGCGCTGTACGATAAAAATTGGCTATACCATGTAAATGAAGATGGAGAATTTAGCGCAGTTACTGCTCTGAAAATCAACCAGAAAAATAAGGAGGCGGCCAAGCTTTCTTTCCTGAACAGTAAGGGGAAAGATCCTTGTTACCTCATTGCTGACCAAAAATTTGTTCTGGTAGCCAATTATAGCGGAGGCAGTATCGCAGTTTTTGAGCGTTCTGAAAAGGATGGCAGCCTGAACAACTTTACACAGTTGATTAAGCATACTGGCAAAGGCGTTGATCCTAAAAGGCAGAGCAGTGCACACGTCCATCAGGTACTTTTCTCACCTGATCGAAAATACATCATCAGCACCGATTTGGGCGAAGACCAGGTTTACCTCTACAATTACAATCCGGATGGTGGAAATGAGATCCTTACCTTAAAAAAGACCATCAAAACCAATGCTGGGACCGGACCAAGGCACATCGCTTTTTCACCAGATGGAAATTTTGCCTATCTCGTCCATGAATTTAACGGGAGCATTACTGCATATCATTACCATGATGGGGATTTGGATCCTTTGCAGGAAGTAGCTACGGCAGCCAATGATTTTAAAGGAAAGATTGATGGTGCCGATATCCACGTTTCGGCAGATGGGAAGTTTTTATATGAAACCAACCGTGGCGATGCCAATACGATTTCGGTATTTGCCATTTCGAAAGAAGGTCTGCTAAGTCACGTGGAAACCCTCAGTACATTGGGCAAAGGACCTAGGAACTTCACCATCGATCCAAGTGGCAATTATATTTTGGTCGCCCATCAATATGGCAATGTGGTGATATTTAACCGTGATCAGGCGACCGGGAAGTTAAAAGATAGCGGTAAAAGGATCGATGTTGGCTCACCTGTATGTTTGGTCTTTAATAAATAATGACTACTTTTATTACAGGAAATCGCTCATGAAAAGAATATCATATCTCATCTTATTTATTGGTATTGCATTAACCTCCTGTCAAAAGGAAATTGAGTTTGTACCGGGTTCTGGCCCAGGAAGTACGACCCAACCTCCCAAACCAGTGGAGAATGCGGCAAATCCGGCATTGGCCGGAACTACTTGGCGGTTAACTGCTTCAACTTCTGTTATTGAAGATAACGCAACCACATTTACCGTCGACCTATTTGCCCTAATGCCATCCTGTGCGCTGGATAATACCATTACTTACAATCCTGATTTTACCTGCACGAGCAATGAAGGGCCAACCAAATGTGATCCATCCACCCCGCAAACAGAAACTGGTGGCAAATGGACGCTATCTCCAGATAAAAAAACTATTGTTGTTGAAGGGCCAGCAAATAGTGCATCGGGGATAAGTTCGCTAACAGCAGAAGTACTTCAGCTTGATAATGATATTTATAAAGTTAGGTATGTTACCTACGTCAATGGCCCCAAGGCTACTACTACTACAACCTATGCAAGGGTTAGGTAGTTGGTAGTTATTAGTTAGTAGTTCTCAGTTGGCAGTTTTCAGTTCTCAGTTGGGGTTTGTTGAAGGCAGCCTATCTAATCAACTACTCATCAACTCAACAGCTGGACAATTAATTATTGACAATTGAATGCGATAGGACTTCGTTATAGAATTCTACATACATCGGCAATATTTTCTTCAGGTCGAAATCCTGGGCCCTTTTGAGTGCATTTTCCTTGAAATATTTCATCGTCTCTTCATTAGAGAGAATCGTGATCGCCTTTTTGGCCATGTCGTCAATATCTCCAACATCGCACATGTAGCCACAAAAATCGTCTATGTTCAATTCTGGCAGTCCTCCGGCGTTCGAAGTAATAACTGGGACCTTGCAGGCCATGGCCTCTAGTGCGGCGAGACCAAAGCTTTCAGACTCTGAAGGCATGATAAAAAGATCGGAAACAGATAAGATTTCTTCTACGGCATCTTGTTTGCCCAGAAAGCGAACGTGTTCACAAAGGTCAAGTTCGCGGCACAACTGCTCATTTGCGGTTCTTTCAGGCCCATCGCCCACCATTAAAAGCTTGGCCGGTATTTTTTGCACTACTTTTTGGAACATTTTGATCACATCTTCCGTGCGCTTTACCTTCCTGAAATTTGAGGTATGGATTAGGATCCGTTCATTATTAGGGGCTATTGCTTTTTTGAAATGATCTTTTGGCTGTAGGCTAAAGCGGTTAAAATCTATGAAATTTGGAATGACCTTGATGTCTTTCTGAATGTCGAAATGCTTAAAGGTATCGTCTTTTAGGTCTTGGGAAACCGTAGTTACGCCATCGCTCTGATTAATGGAAAAGGTTACGACCGGCTTATAGGTGGCATCTTTTCCCACTAGGGTAATATCTGTTCCGTGCAAGGTGGTTACGAAAGGAATATTGATCCCATACGTTGCCAAGATCTGCTTGGCCATAAATGCAGCCGAGGCATGGGGAATCGCATAGTGCACGTGGAGGAGGTCCAACTGTTCAAAACGGACCACATCGACCAGTTTGCTCGCCAATGCCGATTCGTAAGGGGCATAATCAAACAATGGGTAATCCCTTACCGATACTTCATGATAAAAAAGGTTGGCAGAGAAGAAATCTAACCTGGCAGGCTGGCTATACGTAATAAAATGAACCTTGTGGCCTTCACTGGCCAATGCCTTTCCCAATTCTGTTGCCACAACACCACTCCCCCCAAAGGTCGGATAACAAACAATTCCTATTTTCATGTAAGCGTTTTTTAGCCGATCGATAAATCTGATCGACGCAGCAAATTAACCGATATCTTATGTATTTTGTGTTATCCAACGGTAATAATTTGATAGCGATAGGAGATTAGGCCTACTATCCCAAGCTCATTTCCTGCTTAATGACCAGGTACATTTCATTCGGACGCTGTGTTCCTATAAAATATTCTAGTCCATCGCGGTCTGTGAGCACAATGGCATCCTTACCTGATGAATAGAACCTGATGCTGCCGTTTCTGTGCAGGTTATATACCGGATTATTGAAGATGTAATTGCTGTAGGTAGCTTTACGTACATTGACAATGCTGTTCAGGTCGATCTTTACCTTTTTTGCAGTCCACAAACCATCGATCACCACACTTTTATTTTCGATCTTAATGCTGTATTGGATCAGGAAAAGCATAATGATGGACACCCCGATGATGCCAAATCCGACGACCAGAAAAAGATCTACCGTGTTGTCCCGATCGCGTTCATATACGTAGGCGGCAAAACAGAATGCAGACATAATCAAACGGATCGCAATACGGATATAATCGCGTCCGATATACTGCTTTTCGATATAACTATGCTTTTGCTCCATCGCTAGCTGATCAAGGATTTAACACTTCGAATATAGCAACTTTTTTCGTTCCTGTATTTACTTTGTAGCGATTATCCTGACGGAGGCCTACTACCCAAATAATTTCCCCATTTCCGTTGACCAATATTGGAATTTGGTCTTTTTGCGGAAGCGGGATTTTAATGCCGATCAGAAAATCGCTCAATTTTTTATGATTTTTCATGCCGAGGGGCATAAACTTATCGCCTTCTTGCCTAAAGCGCACAACTAAAGGAAAAATAAGCTGGTCGGCATCTATATAAGCTTTATTGCTGTCTGAACCTATTTTCGTGGAAACTTCATAGGAAAGCGCTATTTTTTGCTGGCCGATGACAAGGGTCAGATCATTTTTATGCCAAAAACAGTGTCTGGGTGCCCCTTGCTCGAGTGATGTAATGATCAGGTCATCCCTATCGATCGTAGCACGGTGTGTGGTACTGTAAAAAGATGTTCCACTTTGCTTTTTGAGCGAATGCGCAATTTCTTCAGCTACCGGATAGGTGAAATGGAACGGCCTGAGCAGTTCGAAAAGCAGTAGTTTTTGCGGGTTCAACTGCGCCACTGCATCCAGGGCAAAATAAACGATACCTTTTTTTTCTCTTGTAATGGCTTTTCTGTGTGCCGCGACAACTTGTTGCAATACTTCTTCTGTTTGGGCGAAAAGCGAGATGTTCCTTGAAAATGTTTCCTCCAGATTTGGGTTGACTTCCCGCAAATGCGGCAAAACGTTTAACCGGATATTATTCCTAGTATAGGTTGTGGTTTCATTCGAACTATCAATTACATAATCAAAGCCACTTTCTGCAATAAACTGGTCGATGTCTTCCCGTGAAAAACACAACAATGGCCTGATGATGCGATCCCGTTTGGGTAAGATCCCATGTAGTCCACTAATGCCCGTTCCGCGGACCAGATTGAGCAGAATGGTTTCTACGTTGTCTGTTTGATGATGTGCCAGAGCGATGTAATCATAATTTTCTCTCTCTCTCACTTCCTCAAACCATTGATACCGTAACGCCCGGGCGGCCATCTGGGTCGATAACTGTTGTTCAGCGGCATAGGTCTTCGTATCAAAGTGGGCGACGTGAAAAGGGACATCCAGCTCTGCTGCCAACAACTTCACAAAGGCTTCATCCCGTTGCGACTCGGCGGCCCTCAAATTAAAATTGCAATGGGCAATACTAAATTGAAATCCGGAGAGTTTAAATAGCTGGGCCATCAAAACCGAATCCTTGCCCCCGCTAACGGCTAATAAAATTCTTTCCCCGGGCAAAAAAAGGGCATTGGTTTTGATATAGTCTTTAAATAGTTGATGGAACGGCATATTCAAAAATATTCAATTTAATGTTGATATGCGAATTGGCCGCTATCCAAATAAAAAACTAACTTTGTAAAGTGCAGAAATTACGCTTTTTAATTCTCTTCTTTTCATTGGCACCAGCCCTCTTGTTTGCTCAGGAACGAGCCAAGATTTTGCTTCAGGGTTCTGAAGTGATCAACTACGACGCAAAGAATAAATTGTCGAGAATCAAATCACCAATCTTCTTTCACGGAGGCGCAATCATGACCTGCGACAGTGCCAATCTTTATACCGAAAGGAATTTTTTTGAAGCTTTCGGCCATGTGCACATCAACCAGGCCGACACCCTTAATATTTTCTCAGACTTTCTTACTTATGATGGCAATACCAAACAGGCGCACCTGTCGAATAACGTCCGTTTGGTCGACCGTTCATCGACCTTAACGACAAATGTGCTCGATTACAACCTGGGCACAAAATATGGCACCTATGCAAATGGCGGTAAGATTGTGAACAAAGAGGGCACTACCGTAACCAGCAAGAATGGCTATTATTTTGCGAATACGAAAGATGCCTTTTTTAGGTACAATGTATTGGTGGTTACGCCACAGAGCACCATCAAGTCAGACACGCTCCGCTACAATACTTTTACCAACTGGTCCTATTTTTACGGCCCCACCAACATTAAAGGAAAAGACGATAACCTATATACCGAAAACGGCGCCTACAATACCAAAACAGACAATGCTTATTTTGGAAAAAAGAACTTATATACGCAAGGTACCAAGACATTAAAGGGCGACAGCCTTTATTATTATGGCAAGATTGGCTATGGAAAAGCTGTTAAGAACATTATTTTCATGGATTCATCAGACAAAACCCTGCTCCATGGACAGTTGGGCGAATACTATAAAGCTGATGAAAGGGTCGTGGTCACGAAGAACGCCTGGTTTGCCATGGGAACGAAGGATTCGATTGTGGTAAACCAGAAAAAAATTCCTGACTCTCTTTTTCTGGGAGCAGATACCTTGGAGGCACAAAAGGTTTTTCAGCAGAAACTCCGCCTATTAAGCAAACCAGTTGTTCAGAAAGACAACGAAATTGGGGCAGAAGATGCCAAGCAAAAGGAACTCAAAGAAAAGGAGAAAGCAGAAGCGAGAAAGGCCGCAGCGGCCGAGAAAAAGGCTACCCAATCTGTATCAAGCGCTGCTACGCCAAAAAAATTAAGTCGCAGGGAACGAAAGCTGGCCGAGCAACGGGAACTTGAATTAAAGAAAAATCCACCACCCAACAAAACAGACAGTTTAAAAACATTGCCCGATAGTGCCAAGATTTCGGCAAAGGAAATATTAACAGATACCATTTCCAAGAAGAGTCTAGCCAAAAAAGACTCTGTAATTGTTAAAATCGATCCAAAAGCAAAGACCAATGCCGTTAAACCCAAATCGGCCGTAGGCACGGTCAAAAAAGATAGTGTAGCTGTATTTAATCCGGCTGACACGGTCAAAACCCGGATCATCAAAGCTTTCCATAATGTACGGGTTTACAAGTTTAATCTGCAGGCCAAAGCCGATTCCCTTTTCTATACGGCCGCTGATTCCAGTCTTCGTTGGTATAAAAATCCGATCCTATGGTCTAATGGCACGCAGCAGACCGGTGATACCATCCATGTTTTCTTCAAAAATGACAAGATCCATAGTTTTCAGGTCTTGCAAAATGGCTTCATTGTCAATGTAGAAGGCGATTCGACCAAATTTAATCAGGTAAAGGGCAAGCGGATTACCGGATTTATGTCCAACGGAGAGCTAAAGAACGTTTATGTGGATGGAAATGCGGAGAGCATGTACTATAACAAGGATGCTAAAGGGAATTATGACAACTTAAGCCATACCATAAGTAGCAGGATCAGGTTTAATTTCCATGACCAGGAACTGACGGATATCGTTACGATCAAAGGAATTGAAGGGGCGGTAGATCCGATAGACAAGTTGCCAAAAGAAACCTTATTGACTGGCTTTATCTGGAAGCCTGAACTACGGCCGGTGAGCAAGGCAGACATCATTAAAGGAAGACCTAAAACAGCAACCAAGGCTAAACCCACTGTGCCTTCGACCAAAACTAGTCAGCCTGCCAAAAGTAGTACCCCTGTACAAAAAACACCTGCTGCCCCAAATAAAGCAGTCAAGAATTAATTAGTTCTCGGGAATTTTACTAGGCTTTTTAAGAAATTGGATCAATTGCCGCATGGCCTGGGCACGATGGCTGATCTTGTTCTTTTCGGTTAATTCCATTTCGGCAAAAGTAATCTGATAACCATCAGGCTCAAAGATGGGGTCATAACCAAATCCATTTCTACCTGTAGGTTCGCTGCGCAGTTGGCCATTGATCACACCTTCGAATAAGTAGGTTTTCCCATGTTGCACCAGGGAAATTACGGTTTTAAAACGAGCCTTCCGGTTAGCAACCCCCGCCATCTTTTGAAGTAAAAATTCCATATTGACCTGGTCTCCGCGCTGACCACTATATCTTGCAGAATATACCCCAGGCGCTCCCCGCAGGGCTTCTACTTCCAGTCCACTGTCGTCTGCAAAGCAATCCAGTTGATAATTTTCCATCACATATGAACTTTTTAACGTTGCATTTTCAGCAAAAGTTGTACCTGTTTCGGGAATGTCATCCAAGCATCCGATATCAGACAGACTAAGTACTTCATAATTGGGAGCAAGCAGTTGGCCAACCTCTTGCTTTTTGTGCTCATTATGGGTAGCAAAAACAAGTTTCTTGATCATGATTTGAGCGTTTGGAGGGTTGACCAGAGTATTTTTTTGCTGTTGACATCAGAATCCAGGTCGTGCAAATTATGGGTAAAGATCATCCTGATTTGATTTAGCTGGGTCAGTTTGTGCAGCAAAGCTTCCTGCAAGCCTAATTGGGGAGCGCTTACGCCAAAAGCCAATAGGAGTTCGCAGTCGAAAAATTCTTTAAAGGCCTGAAAATCCGCATCTGGATAGGCTGCATAATTGACCAGCGCAAAATCATTGTTGCTGAGCTCAATGGCCTTGACCAACTTTCTTAATAATTCTGTCCCTTGAGGCGAACTAACTTTATACTGCGCATCATTGACCAAGATCAAGATCCGTTTTTGATTTTTCCCTAAATGTTCAAACTGCCATTCCTTTTTCGGTTCGGGCACAGTAATTTCGGCTTCCGGCTTTTGTGCTATTGGAGTTTTAGGCTCAACTGTCGGTGCAACGGTTACAGGAGAAGGGTCGATGTCCTTTACCAGATAAACCTCTTCCGTAAAAAATAAACGTAGTGCTTCTGCGTTAGTAGTAAGTTGATTGGCCATTGTATCTATGAAGTAAGCGATCGGGGTTTGGCGCTGCGCTTAACCATTGTAAAATATTTCTGTTAAAATTAGTTAAATATCTAATTATAGCACCTTAAATTGTTACTTTTATCCATTAAAATTATATAGCTCTTTCCGTGAGAAAAGTCTGTTGGATTTTTGTTTTATGTTGTTCTGCCACTGCTACATTTGCACAAAATGTGGCCGTAGTTAATGGAAAATCCATTAGTAGCAAAGAATTTATGTGGGTCTACAAGAAAAACCATGCAGGAATTACCAATGCGTCCTACCAGGAGCTGGCCAACTATCTGGACCTCTACATCAACTTCAAGTTGAAGGTCCTCGATGCAAAGGCCATGAACTTGGATGCAGATACGGCCTATAAAAAGGAAGTAAACGGCTATGAAACTGCGCTAAAGGCACAGAAAAAAACCGCTAAAAACCTAGCTTATGACTTTATCATAAACGAATATCGGGAAGGCGTACTGATGTTCAATGTTTCTGAAAAGAAAATCTGGAGCAATGTGGTAGACCACGAGCAGGAAGTACGTGACTATTACCAGAAGAATAGCGCCAAATATATGGGCAAAAATTTTGAGGACGTCCAAGGCCAAGTGGTTGCCGATTATCAGCAACAGCTAGAGGCAGATTGGATCAAAGCGCTCAGAGCAAAATATTCCATTAAAATAAATGAGGATGAACTGAAAAAGCTGGCAAAGCCTTAAGGCTTGTTGGTTTAATATTTTAACTTTGCATAGAAATACAATTAATAGAATGAAGAAATTTTTACTGATCGCGGGTATTTTAATTGGCCTGTTTTCAAATGTTAATGCTCAGAAACCAATCTTAGATAAAGTGGTTGCCGTAGTGGGCAGCAATGTAATCTTGTTATCAGATCTTAACCAGCAGTATGCCATTTACCTGAACCAGGGAAATACTGCCGATGAAAAGGCAAAATGCTATTTTTTACAGCAGATGCTGATCCAAAAACTGTTAAAGCAACAGGCAGAGATCGATTCGATCGTGGTAGAAGACTCTCAGGTAGATGACGAGCTGGACAAAAAAATGCGTTATCAGATCCAAAGAATGGGTGGTCAGGAACGCTTGGAGCAATTCCTCCAAAAATCAGTGCTGCAATATAAAGATGAAATGCGCCCAGAAGTAAAGGAGGGATTGATTGCGCAAAAGATGCAGCAAAAAATTACCGAAAATACCACGGTTACTCCCTTGGAAGTAAAAAAATATTTCGAAAGCTATCAGAAAGACAGTTTGCCAGATATCGGTACCGAAGTAGAAGTTGGTGAAATTACACTCTATCCTAAGCTCACTAAGGCCGAAAAACAGAAATCATTTGATAAACTGGATGCCATTAGAACAAGGATCAAAGCCGGCGAAGATTTCGGATTTTTAGCTAAGACCTATTCAGAAGATCCTGGCTCTGCCTCAGAAGGTGGCGATTATGGCTTCATAGACCGTAACACCATGGTTAAGGAATTTACCGCCTGGGCGTTTAAGCTACGTGCCGGAGAAATCTCGCCAGTTTTTGAAACGGAATATGGTTTTCACATTGTTCAGGTTATCGAACGCCGTGGCGAGCAGGCACATGTACGCCACATCTTGATCAGGCCACAGATTACCCCTGGTAGCCTAGATCGTGTAAAATCAAAAGCAGACAGCATTTATAGCGATATTGCAGCCAAGAAATTGCCATTTTCAAGTGCAGCTTCACTCTTTTCGGACAATAAAGAAACCCAATACAATGGTGGAATGATGTTATTTGCCGATAACGTGACATCAAGGACCACCTTTATTCCGATCGAAAAATTAGATCCCTCCGTTTTTGTGGTCATCGATACCATGAAAGTGGGCACCGTTTCTAAACCTGTTGCCTTCAGTAACCAACAGGATGGAAAGCAAGGCTATAAAATCTTCTTCCTAAAATCTAAAACTCCACCCCACAAAGGCAATCTAGAGCAGGATTATCCTAAATTTAGGGAGCGGGCCGAAACAGAGAAAAAAGAAAAAGTAGTGAGCGAATGGTTTGAAAAACGTAAGGAAACTACTTACATTAGGGTCGACGATGAATTTGCAGGTTGCGATGAAATGAAACTTTGGGCAAATAAAGACAAAAAACCATAAATGCAGTTTAAGAACGAGGTAGAGGCTGTAGATGCCCTTCACCAGTCATTTAAGGACATCCAGGCCGAAATCAGCAAAGCGGTGATTGGCCAGGATGAGATTATCAAAGCCGTGCTCATTGCTATATTTAGTAATGGGCATTGTTTATTGGTGGGCGTTCCAGGTTTGGCCAAAACCTTGCTGGTGCAAACGGTTTCGAATGTGCTGGACCTCGATTTCAAGCGCATTCAATTTACACCAGACCTCATGCCCAGCGACATCATTGGCGCAGAGATTTTGGGCGAAGATCGCCATTTCAAGTTTGTTAAGGGACCAGTATTTTCAAATATCATTCTGGCCGACGAAATTAACCGTACTCCACCGAAAACCCAAGCTGCACTTTTAGAGGCCATGCAGGAGAAAGCGGTTACCGCCGCCGGACATACCCATGCCCTACCACAGCCATTTTTTGTGCTTGCCACTCAAAATCCAATCGAACAGGAAGGTACCTATCCATTGCCAGAAGCCCAGCTGGATCGTTTTATGTTCCATATCCAGCTCAACTATCCGGCATTTGCCGATGAGCTGACCATTGTCAAAAATACCACCAGCAACGCCGAAATCAAATTGGAAAAAATTATCGGTGCCACCGAAATCCAATATTTTCAAAAACTGGTCAGGAATATCCCGATTACAGATAATGTTCTGGAATATGCAGTTCAACTTGCTGCCAAAACGCGACCAAATACTTCCTTGGCATCAGATGCTATCAATAATTACATTTCTTGGGGAGCAGGACCAAGGGCATCACAGTTTTTGGTCTTAGGAGCGAAGTGCCACGCTGCCATCTCCGGAAAATATTCACCCGATATCGAAGATGTACAGGCAGTTGCCGAACCGATCCTGCGCCACCGCATTGTCCGTAATTATAGAGCTGAAGCAGAAGGGCTAACGATCGAACACTTGATTAAGGGACTATTCTAACTGCATTAGTTCAGCTGTCCCATAATGTTTGGATAGTCCGTGATGATGCCATCAACGCCCAATCCCATAAAATAACGAAGGTCCTTGACCGAATTAACGGTCCATGGAATAATCTTTACCCCTGCCGCATGGCATTTGTCGACCAGGTTCTTACCGACCAAAACCGAATATGGGCTATAGATCGTTGGCTTAAAGCCCAATTCGGCAATGTTATTTTCAAAATCTTCCTTCTCATCTATTCCCAATGAGGTACGTATTTTCGGATATTTTTGGTGGAGATATTGCAACGTTCGCAGGTCAAAAGATTGGATAATGGTACGCTTTTCGAGTTTCTTCTGTTTAACGATGGCCATGATGATGTCTACAAATTCTTCTGGACTTGGCTGGAACGCTCCATCGCCCTTTCTGATCATTTTGGTCTCGATGTTATAATCGGGTTTTGGCAATCTATTTAATTTCACATAGGCTTCGACAGAATCGATCAGCTCATCTAACAGCGGCTTATAGGCCCTAAACTTTTGCTGACCCGGAAATCTGGGATGAAGCTTACTGCCCACATCAAATTTTTTGATCTCCAAATAATCCATTTTAAAAATGTTATATTTTTTCTCATCAGCCAAAGAGATCGGTTTTCCTGCTGGCGTAAGGCTAAATTCATGATTAAAATAAGGTTCTTGTGATACCACGGCCTGTCGATCCTTTGAAATCACCACATCCATTTCTAGCGTAGTTACGCCGAGATCAAGAGCTTTGATCATGGCAGGGATTGTATTTTCTGGCATAATCCCACGAGCTCCACGATGCCCCTGTACATCGAATTTCTTTTGTGCAAAGGCGGAAAGGGCAAGTGTAAAAATAAAGCTGAGCAGTAAGGTTTTTTTCATACCAGAATACGTCAAATATAAAGCCAGTTTTGTTGGTTGGTTATTTAGTTGTTTGGTTGGTTAGTTGATTGGTTGGTTAGTTGATTGGTTACTGGATTATGATTATAAATAATTCATCGTTGCAATCCATATCAATCGGTGTAATCAGACAAAAAAAAGGATCTCAGTTTCCTGAAATCCTCGGTTTATATTTGGTTTGGTTGATCGGTACTGGGGCTAGCGTTCTGCTAAGGTAAAAATTTGCGCCATGATATTCCAATTTCCGTCGGCTTGGCGTTCCCAAATGAATACATAATTAAAGCTTTCCCTTAATTCGGTCGATCTATAGTCAATTGTAGCGACGCCATAAGTATAGGCCAAATCAGCGCCTAAGGCCTTATCAAAACCGGTTGTCTTTAGGTTGATCTTATCGATCATCCTGTTGTTAAAGGCCTGGATATTCTCTTTACCTACGATCAGGTCCGTTCCCGGGAACATCAATTGCGCATCTTTGTTCAAGAAACCGGCAAAGGCGCTTGCACCGTAAGTTTTTAAAGTGGTATTTAAGGTCTTTTCAGTAGAATTAATGATTTCACGACTGGCCTTCAGTTCCTTTTCCTTTGCAAATTTTGGCGAATAATGATCTTTTGGTTCTACAAAGCTATTGGCTGTTTCTTTGAGGGGCTTATTTGTTTCTGCACCCAGGTCTAAAATAGTTTGCCATACTCCATCCTTTACGCGCCAAACCGATAGGTAATGGCCATAACCCTTTCGTGCACCATTAAAGACATAACTTCCACTCGTAAAGCCCAGATCGCCACTTCTCGAAACCCTTGCCAAACTTGGTGTCCAACTCAAGGCTTTGGTATCTGGGGCAGTCGCGTAAAATTTCTTGGCATTAACAGGGTTTGGCCTAAAGACCAGGCCATCATCAGCAAAATATCTGATGAATGCAGCGTTGACCCCATTCTTAGCAGCATCAGCTGCAAAAGCTTTTTCGGCATTCACCAACGATTTAGTAGTGCCGTCAGATTTCTGGCCAAAGGCAGTCAGACTTGAAGCGGTTATCAAAAAAGTATAAAGTATTTTCTTCATCTGGTTACGTAATAGTGATTGCGAATATATGGTTTTGCCCCGCCAACAGCCATAAAAAGTAATCAACATTCCCACAGTTATCGACGGAAAGCACATGGATAAATGACAATCATCCATAGTCAATCAGCTATCGTCTACAAGCTATGAACTATCGGCTATAAACTATCGGCTATCGACTAATTTCCTTCTCCCGATAAATCGTTTCCAGAACAGTCTGCCCAACTGCTTTTAAGGTATTCCTGTCGATATTGTTCAGGTTATCCAATTGGGTGTGCCAATTGATGTAAAACCCGCTCTGATCGGCATAATGGATAATATCTACACAGGGAATACCCGCTTGGTTGACCCAAAAATGATCGTCGATCAGGTTGCCGGAAGGAACATTGATGAAATAAGCACCATAACCGATTTCGTTTCCGATGTCCCATATTTTATTGACGATGGGCGTTGCATATTTTCTTGAGATTTCATCTTGGGTGAATTGGGCATTCCCGCCACCGACCATATCCAAATTAATGGCATATAAAGGCAACGGCCGATGGGCTTTTGTGTTTCTGTTTTTTGCCCAATATTGCGAACCGATACACCATGTGGTTTCATTGATCGATTCGTCATTTGGCTTGCCGTAATCCTCAATGTCCCACAAAATAAAATCGACACCTACCTCTGGATTTTTTTGTTGGATCTGGCGTGCCATTTCAAGGATGATCGCTACACCGCTAGCGCCATCATTTGCCGCATCAAATGGCTTATTTTTCATATTCACATCGGGATCCTGATCTGAAAAAGGCCGGGCGTCCCAATGTGCGGTAACCATAACCCGCGATGTCTTTTCTGGTGAAAATTGGGCAATGATATTTTTCAGCGTGTGCTTTTTGCCATCAAAAGTTTGTGCTGGGCCTTCCTGTACGGCCACATCAGCACCAAAAGATTTTAATTTCTGAAATAAATATTCCAGACATTTCGTATGGGCTGCAGTAGACGGTATGCGCGGACCAAAATCAACCTGTGCCTTAGTGTAAACAAAAGCACTATCTGCATTAAAATCTGGAGAAACCAATTTAATCGCAGTTTCCGATTCATCGGTTTTAGACTGATCTGAGCGACAAGCTTGTAGGCACATCAACAGTGCAATGGCGTAGTAGGTAAATTGTTTCATGGTGTTAACTAAAAACTGAGAACTGTCAACTGAGAACTGAGAACTATGAACTGATAACTATCATCAACTCTTGCTCCAAGTTGTCCCATCCTTGCTATCCTTCAATTGGATGCCAATTTCTTGTAGCCCGATCCTGATCTGGTCTGAAGTTGCATAGTCTTTATTTTCCTTTGCTTCCCTACGGAGGGCAATGACCATATCCAATACCTCGTTAAATGCGGTATTGCTGTTATCTTCATCCTTTAGTCCAAAAATATCATAGATAAAATATTGCATCAGTTCAGTTAATTTTTGCAGCTCGTCGGCAGTAATTTTCAATCCCCCATCATATAAGGTATTGATGATCCGGACCGCTTCAAAGAGTTCTGCAATAGCGACAGGACTATTGAAATCATCATTCATGGCATTTTCGCACTTCTTTCTGATCTCACCAATCGATATCTCTCCCGTTGCACTTGCCGTAATTTTCGGCAGCAGCGACATGGCATTCATCAAGCGCTTGAAGCCTTTTTCTGATGCATCCAATGCCTCATTTGAGAAATCAAGCGTACTTCGGTAATGGGCCTGCAACATGAAAAAACGCACGGTCATTGGACTGTATCCTTTTTTAAGCAGGGGATGGCTTCCCGTAAACAGTTCACCGGGCAGAAATCCGTTTCCAGCAGATTTAGACATGCGCGTACCATTTACGGTGAGCATGTTGGTGTGCATCCAATATTTTGCCGGCTGATGGTGATTGCAGGCTTCAGATTGTGCGACTTCGTTGGTGTGATGTGTTGCGGCCAAATCCAATCCGCCCCCATGGATGTCAAATTCCTGACCTAAGTATTTTGCGCTCATGGCAGAACATTCGATGTGCCATCCCGGGAAACCTGGACCCCAAGGAGATGCCCATTGCATCAAGGTTTCCGGCTTCGCCTTGATCCACAGTGCAAAATCCAATCGCCCACGCTTATCGTCCTGCCCACTTAATTCCCTGGTATTGGCCAGCATGTCTTCTAAATTTCGATTGGTCAGCACGGTATAGTTGTGGGTCTGGCTATATTTTTCGACATCAAAATAAATTGTTCCATCTACTTCGTAGGCAAAGCCATTTTCAAGTATTTTCTTTACCATTTCGATCTGTTCGATGATGTGGCCAGTAGCCGTTGGTTCAATACTTGGTGGCAGGGTATTGAACATGCGCATCACATCATGAAAACCGAGCGTATATTTCTGTACAATTTCCATGGGCTCCAACTGTTCAAGCTTGGCCCTTTTTGCAAATTTATCATCGCCCTCATCCCTGTCTCCTTCCAAATGGCCAGCATCGGTAATGTTCCTTACATACCGAACGCGGTAACCGCTATACTTCAGGTAACGGAAAATGAGGTCAAAAGAAATAAAAGTTCTACAATTGCCCAAGTGTACATCGCTGTAAACTGTTGGCCCGCACACATACATGCCTACATGAGGCGGATTGAGTGGTTGAAATGGCTCTTTTTTTCTGGTGAGGGTATTGTAGATCTGTATATCTTGGTTCATGCTGCAAAGGTAGTAAAACAGTGAGTAAAAGGTGTAGGCTGCAGGTCAATTTGCTGATCTGAGCCGCAGGTCACTGCGTACAGGGAAATGGTCCGACAATTTCGCTTCTACGATCCGATAGTTCATCACATCAAAATCTTTGGTAGTGGCAATGTAATCAATCTGAAAATTGGGAAATTTGCCATTATAGGTACGCCCTAGCCCCTGGCCCTTTTCAATAAAAGCGTTTTTGAGCGAGTCGGTCATCTTGTTTACCGCATAGGAAGCTGGGGTATCGTTAAAATCCCCGCAAATTACATAAGGTGTCTTACAGCTTTGCATGTGCGCCCGCATCTGTTCAACCTGTGTACTCCTTTTTTGGAATGCCGATTTTAACATTTTCAGGATCCTTTTGGTCGAGTTCATCTGTGGATCCATGCCCTTTACCTTGTCGATGTAAACATAATCTTCCTTATCAAAAGAAATAGATTGGAGATGAATGTTATATACCCTAATTAACTGTCCATTAAGCCTGATATCTGTATAGATACTGGCATTGCCAAGGCTATTGTCGAAAATAATCGTACCGCTGTTTTCGAAGGGATATTTGGAAAAGATGGCCATTCCAATAGCTTCAGATGCGCTTTTCAAGACCGGATGAAAGTAATAGTAAGGTGTACCCAATATTTTTTTTAAGCTATCTACGGTATCATATTGGCCTTTGAACCTCGTAAAAAATTCTTGGAAGCAGACCACGTCCGGATGTTGGTTCTGTACCACATCGAACATTTTTTGCTTTACTTCTGGTGTGATTTCAGCACCATATGGCTTAAAATTATGCACATTGTAGGTCATCAGCCGCATCAGCTGGCCATTGGCCTTTTCATCTTGGCCCGAATCGCCAAACCATCCGAAAGTCGCAATCAGCGTGTGATAGCCAACCCCGATCACCACAATGGTTACGATCGCATGGACCCATTTCTTCCGCAATAGCCACCACAATAAAAAAATGAGATTGGCCAGTAGAAAAAAGGGATAGGCCAATCCAAAAAAGGCATATAAAATGTGCTGAACAGGATTTTTGTCGGCAGCAACCATCCCTGCCAATAGCCCAATTCCAGCAAGCACAGCAAACAGCAGCAATAATTTATCAAAAAAGGTAGATTTGTTCTTTTTCATTGGTTGCTTGCCCTGAAAAGGGTTTCTTTTTCTGCTCTGTTTAAATTCTCGTATCCTGATTTAGAAATTTTATCTAAAATAGCATCTATTTCCTTCTGATTGAAGTGCTGCCCAGATTTTTTTGGCATGTCATTCCTGACGATCTTCATTTTTGGTTTTTTCTTGTACAAGCTTGAAAGATTTATACCATTTTGGAGGAGCTTGATATAGGCAAACCCGAACAATGCGGCAGCAACGTGTGCCAGGGCAAGGATCGGCTGATTGCCGGTGGTTAGCGCCAAGTTCAAAAGAATATAAAATCCGACAATAAATTTGATCCTTACAAAACCAAAGAACATCAATTGCAGGCTATAGTTTGGGATCAGTGTGGCAACAGCTGCCAATATCGCAACAACACCGGTATAGGCTCCATAAAGCGGACCAGTTGAAGCTGCGCTAAATAAGTTTAGGCTAACGCATACCAAATAGCACAGCCCTCCGATCAGTCCACCTCCAAGGTAGATCACATGAAACTGCCTATTCTTGGTGAAATCGAGCAGTAAACCTCCCATCCAATAAAGCCAAAGCGCATTAACGGCCAATGAAACAAAGGAGAGCTCTATAAAAGTATGGGTAAATACAGTATAGATCTTCGCAAATCCTAAACCTGGCCGACTGGCGACGGCAAACAGATTGAGCGCCTGTTCCTTTGCGCCCAATAAAATGACCAACAAAAAAACGACCACATTGATCCCGATATAGATCCAGACCGGATTACCTATTTGCAGGTTTTTTCTGATCGTGTGCACGGGATTGTTAATCATAATAGTCGTAGTAATTACCTTTTCGACGCCAAAGTTTAACCAAGATAAAGCCGATCAGTGCCCCGCCCAAGTGGGCAAAGTGGGCAATCGAATCACCTTCAAACTTCCTTACTCCCAAAAATAGTTCAAGTACGATATAGACAGGGATAATGTATTTTGCCTTTACCGGCACCGGAATAAACATAATGTACATTTCGATATTCGGATAGAGCAGGCCAAAGGCAACGAGCAATCCAAAAATTGCGCCCGAAGCCCCAACCATTGGACTCATATAAATGCCCTGAACGGTTGCATAGGCTGCATCGCTCAGGCCAGAAAGGCTGGGATGCATAAAAGCTCCGGTAAGCTGATGCACTTCCAATGCCTGCACGGCCCATTGTAGCCCGAGTGCGCCCAAGCCTGTAATCAGGTAGAAATTGATAAACCTTTTGCCGCCCCAATGCGATTCCAGGATCGGGCCAAAAGAAAACAGGGCAAACATGTTGAAAAAGATATGCGTCATGTCTGCATGCATGAACATGTAGGTAATCGGTTGCCAAATCCTAAAATACGGCGAATCAAAATAGTAAACGGCAGAATAAGCTTTGATCAAAAGCCCATTTTCACCCAAAAAATAGGTTGCCGCAAAAAAGATCACATTAATAATGATGATGTTCTTTACAATTGGCGTAATGTTGTTCATTTATCGTTTTGCTAAACTTATCTTCTTTACTCTTTGTTCCTTGTTCTTTGCTCCTTGCTCTTTGCTCTTTGCTCTTTGCTCCTCACCGCTCAAACCTTTGTGCAATCTCACCTAAAGTAATGGTTTGGATCACCGGCCTTCCACCAATGCTAAAATTAGGTGTTTTACAGGCAAAAAGTTCTTCGATCAAGGTATTCATTTCTTGCTGACCGAGCGCGGTGCCCCCTTTAATGGCACTATTCCTGGCCATGCTCCTGGCCAGCGCATCTCTCCGGTCGAGTTTCAGCTCTTGCTGTGAATTCTTAAACCCCTCGATCAAATGTTCAAACAGCTGCGTTTCGTTGATATTGGTACTACCAAGGTCAACGGGAATACCTTCTATCACCAGTGTATTTTTTCCAAATTCGCGTACATCAAAGCCCAAGCTCTTGATATCATCCAGTAAACTCTTCGCCAACTCATAATCATTCGGACTTAAGGTAACGGTCTGGGGAAAAAGGCTCTGTTGTGAAGCCCCTTTCCGATCTTCAAGGTGCAGCAAAAACCTTTCATATAAAATCCTTTCATGCGCTGCCTGCTGATCGATGATCATGACGCCCGATTTGATCTGCGATACAATATAACGGGAGTGGATCTGCATAAATTGCTTTTGCAGGGGCTCAAACTGTTCTTCCTGTGTGGTGTGGCCCAAATCCATTGCCGACTGCTCGGGCACCTGTTGTTGGGTAACCTCGTAGAGCGAGCCCCAATTTTTGTTAGATACAGATGGATAGCTTGAATTTCTTGAATAATTGGTCGTTTCTTTTGGCGTTGATGCAGGAACAAAAGGATTAAAATCTGGATTGAACGAAATGCTCGGTGGCACGATCTCTCCGTGGGGCTTCGCCGTAATCATTTGGCTGAACGCCGTTTCCTGATCAAAATCTAAGGTCGGACTGATGTTAAACCTTCCTAACGAACGTTTAACTGCTGAATGAATGATCGCATAGATCGACCTTTCATCAAGATATTTGATTTCGGTTTTGGTGGGATGGACATTGACATCGATCTTTGCCGGGTCGATGTCGATGAACAGCACATATAGCGGAAAATTATCATCTGGCAATAAGTCCTGATAGGCCTTGTTCACCGCGTGGTTGAGGTAGGCATCTTTGATAAACCGATCGTTCACGAAGAAAAATTGCTCTCCACGTGTTTTTTTGGCAAACTCAGGCTTTCCAATGAAACCTTTCAAATTAATGATGGTCGTTTCTTCTTCAACAGGGATCAGCCGTTCATTGTAATTGTTTCCAAAAAGGTGTACGATCCGTTGCTTCATCTGCGCAGCCGGCAGGCGATAGATTTCTAACCCGTCATGATGCAGGCTGAAGGCAATCTGGGGCTTGGCCAAGGCTACCCGCTGGAATTCATCAATGATATGCCGCATCTCTGCAGGATTGCTCTTCAAGAAATTTCTTCTGGCAGGTGTATTGTAAAATAGGTTTTTGATGCAAATACTTGTTCCATTGGGCGTGCCAATGGGTTCCTGTTTGATGAAGGTGGCGCCTTCGATCTCGATCAGCGTACCAATTTCGTCCTCATGTCGCTTGGTTTTCATCTCTACCTGTGAAATGGCCGCAATTGATGCCATCGCCTCTCCCCTGAAGCCCATGGTACGGATACTGAACAGGTCTTCGGCCTTGCGCACTTTTGAGGTCGCATGGCGCTCAAAACACATCCGTGCATCGGTAATCGACATCCCACAGCCATTGTCTATCACTTGGATCAATGCCTTTCCGGCATCCTTGATAATGAGCTGTATTTTGTCGGCCCCTGCATCTATGGCATTTTCCAATAATTCTTTTACCGCCGATGCGGGTCGCTGCACCACCTCACCTGCCGCAATCTGATTGGCAACACTATCGGGCAAAAGCTGAATGATATCTGACATGGGTGCTGAGAGTAAGGCCGCAATTTAGCGAAAATAAGGCGTGTTGGAAACCCAAATTCATGTTTAAATTGTCAAAATTAAATCTGTGATAGCAGAATTGGATCTACACGGCATACCCAGCCTACATTCGGCCAGCATAGGGGCCAAATAAACGGAGGATGGACGGAAGATGGACGGAGGATTAACGAACGTAATAGCCGATACGAAGCGAGTATGGGGCACGATCAACCGACCTTCAATCTGTCACTTTGTTATGGAATTTAGACCAGAGCTAATTTGGATTTCCTATCTTTAAAACATGAAACGAATTTCTCTCCTGGTCGTAGCACTGGCTTTTATCCTTTTAGGCTGCAATAAGCCGGCGGCAGACCTGATCATCTACAATGCCAAAATCTATACGGTCAACACCAAGTTTGATGTCGTAGAAGCGATGGCCGTTAAGAATGGAAAGATTATAGGCTTGGGCAGCAGTGCTGATATCAGACAGCAATATGATGCTTCAGAAGAAATTGACGCACAGGGGAAGAGTGTTTATCCTGGCTTTATCGATGCGCATGCCCATTTTTTCGGCTATGGTGAAAGCTTACAGAGCGTAGACCTGACCGAGACCAAAAGTTGGGACGAAGTACTTGAACGGGTGCAGGCCTTTGCCAAGACCCACCCAGATGGCTGGCTAACTGGCAGGGGCTGGGACCAGAACGACTGGGAATCGAAACAGTTTCCGACAAAAGAAAAGCTTGACCAACTCTTTCCCAACAGGCCTGTACTTTTGGAACGCATTGACGGACATGCCTCCATTGCCAACCAAAGTGCACTCAATGCCGCCGGAATTGCAAAATCATTTGCACTTACCGGAGGTGATATCGTAGAAAAAGATGGCAAACTAACTGGCCTCCTGATCGACAATGCGGTAGAGTTGGTCTCCAATAAAGTACCGCCAATGGATGCGGTCAAAGCCAAAAAAATCTTGCTTGATGCCCAAAGGAACTGTTTTGCTGTAGGCCTCACCACGATAGACGATTGTGGACTGGACCATGAAGCCGTATCGTTTATCGAAAAGCTTCAGGCAGAAAACGCCCTGAAGATGAGGTTGTACGTAATGTTATCTGATTCGGAGAAAAACTATGACTACCTGTTTAAAAGAGGCGCCATCAAAACCGATCGCTTAAATGTTCGTGCGTTTAAGGTCTACGCCGATGGTGCTCTGGGCTCTCGTGGAGCTTGTCTGTTACATCCTTATACAGATATGCCGAATAAAACCGGATTTCTGTTGAGCGAGATCAAGCACTTTGAAGAAGTGGCCAAAAAAATCAATGACCATAATTTCCAGATGTGCACGCATGCCATTGGCGATTCTGCCAACCGCAGCATACTTAAGATCTATAACCAGGTTTTGGGCGGAAAAAATGATAAGCGTTGGCGCATTGAGCACGCACAAGTGGTGGCGCAATCAGACTTTAACCTATTCGGCAAATCGAGCGTTGTCCCTTCTGTGCAGCCCACACACGCCACCTCTGATATGTACTGGGCCGCAGATCGATTGGGGCCAATTCGGGTAAAAGGAGCATACGCCTATAAACAATTGATGGACCAAAATGGTTGGATACCTTTGGGAACTGATTTCCCGGTCGAGCAGATCAACCCCATGTTGACGTTTTATGCCGCAACTAGCCGGAAAGATGCAAAAGGATATCCACAAAATGGATTTCAGACCGAAAACAGCCTAACACGCGAGCAGGCACTTCGCGGCATGACCATTTGGGCTGCACGTGCAAATTTTGAAGAAAATGAAAAAGGAAGTCTGGAGAAAGGAAAGTTTGCTGATTTTGTAATCCTGGAAAATGACCTGATGAAAGCCGACGACCAACAGATCCTGACCAATAAAGTATTAAAAACCTACCTAAACGGAGAAAAAGTATATGAAAAAAAATAAGTTCCTCAGCCTGATCACCACCGGCCTTACTTTCGTTTTTACCTTAACAGCATGCGCCCAGGAACATCAAAAAAATGAACAACGCCTAAAAAAAATAAATACCATTTCGAGCAGTACAGTGCTTTTGAACAACCAGGCCAGCTTTATCCCGCTTGTCGTATTGGCAGAAAAAAAAGTCGTCTCTATCAACCTAGGATTTGAACATCAGGTTGCATTTGATAGCCTTTTGAACAAGTATGCCCAGATAACAGTGATGGATGCCACTAAATATCGTGATTCGGCCACACTGAACGACCTTGAAGACGACCTAAAATATTTCAATACCGTGATCATTTCATTGAACAACCAGCAGGCTGGCAATGGAAAGGTCATCAATTTTATTGCAGCCGCCGCTAAACATAAAAATATCATCATTGCGCTTTTCGGCGAGGGAAAAAACCTCGCTGCCTTTGATGCCATCAATGCGCCGATCGTGTGGAGTGCGCAGGATAATCTAGAAGCGGCAATGATTGTTCCTCAGGTCATATTTGGCGGCATAGCAGCACAACAGACCTTGACCAAAAACTATTCTTCGAAATACACAAGCGGAAGTGGTTACCAGACAAAGGTCACGCGGCTCAAATATACCGTGCCTGAAGATGCCGGTGTAAATTCCGAAAACTTGTTGGAAGTAGACAAGATCGTCAATGAAGCCATTGCCGGAAAAGCGGCACCGGGCATTGTTGTATTGGTGGCGAAAGATGGAAAGGTGATCTACAACAAGGCATTCGGCTACCATACCTATGATAAATTGCGCCAAGATCAGGTAACCGACATTTTTGACCTGGCATCGGTAACCAAGATTACCGCAACAACGCCATCAGTGATGCGTCTTGTAGAACAGGGTAAATTGATGTTGGATACCAATATTGGCTATTATATCCCGAAGGCCAGGAATACGCCGATGAACAACATCCACATCCGTGAAGTGATGCTGCACCAGGCTGGATTTATCCCCTACATTCCTTTTCATAATTTTATCAAGGAAGGAGATTATAGCCGCGATTCTTCAGCAAATTATCCGACCAAGGTTGCCGATAACTACTACATCAAAAAAGGGTTCTTCAGCGATTTCATGTGGCCAAAGATGCTCAATTCGCCCATCAAGACCCGTGGAACTTATGTATATAGCGACATCAGCATGTATGTGATGCAGGATATCGTTGAGCACATTACGGAAAAACCTGAAAATCAATATGTTCTAGATAATTTTTATACCCCATTGGGGATGCATACCGCAGGATACCTGCCTAGAAACCGTTTTTCGAAAGATCAGATCGTGCCTACAGAAGACGATAAAGCTTTTAGAAAGACCTTGTTGGAAGGCTATGTACATGATCAGGGTGCGGCCCTAAAAGGTGGCGTAGCAGGTCATGCCGGCTTGTTCGCCAGTGCGAATGACCTGGCCATCTATTATCAATTGTTGCTCAATAAAGGAACTTATGGCGGTGAACAATATTTTAAGCCACAAACGGTAGACATGTTTACGGCCAAACAATCTAATGTGAGCAGACGAGGCTTGGGATTTGATCGCTGGGATCCGGACCTGACCAAGAAATATCCTTCAGAACTGGCTTCTTCGCAAACCTATGGACATACCGGCTATACAGGAATAGGCGTTTGGGTCGATCCTTCACGCGGATTGGTCTATATTTTCCTTTCGAACCGCGTAAACCCAACCGTAACCGAAAACCTGGGCAACATGCGCATCCGTCCACGCATCCAGGATGCAATCAACAGGGCTATTGATAAAGGACTTTAGTAGTTTTAAGTTGGCATTTGTCATGCTCAATGCCGTGAGGCATCTCCGTATGCATTCAGCATGACAAATGGTTACTTCTTCAATCCGATCTCCCGCAAGCGCTCGTCAAGGTACTCGCCTGCAGTCATGTCGCTATAAACTTTAGGATGTTCGGCATCAATGGTAGAGGGCAGACTGGTCAGATCCATGTCAGAACGGGGATGAAGGAAAAATGGAACTGAAAAACGTGAAGTCTTCATCAGTTCACGTGGAGGATTTACCACGCGGTGTGTGGTGGATTTAAGTTTGTTGTTGGTTAAACGCTGTAACATATCCCCTACGTTAACTACGATATCGGTATGATGGGCCTTGATCGGCAGCCATTCATTGCTTCTGGTCAATACTTCCAGTCCGTCGGCACTGGCCCCGATCAATAAGGTGATCAGGTTGATGTCTTCGTGTGCACCAGCCCTTACCGCATCATCTGGAAGCGCATCTGGATCTTCGATCGGGAAATAATGGATCCCCCTTAAGATGGAATTGCCATTGTGTACGTGTTTATCAAAATAATCGATTGGCAATTTGAGGTAGGTTGCAATGGCCCTTAACAGCTGTTTCCCATTCTCTTCCAGCTTCATGTAGATTTCTCTGGTAACTTTATTAAAATCAGGTATTTCTGTTAAAACTTCGTTATCTGGATATTCATTTTTGATAGGGTCGTTATCGGTTACTTCATTTCCGATTTGCCAAAATTCCTTTAGATCAGCCGTCTTTGCCCCTTTTGCTGTTTCCTTGCCTGCACTGGTATAGCCTCTCTGTCCGGCCAGCTCTGGTTTTTCATACTTGTGCTTTACATCCAAGGGCAAAGCAAAAACAGCCTTGATGTTGGCATACAGTTTATCGATCAGTTCTTGGCTCACACCATGGTTGGTAATGGTTACAAAGCCAGAATCGTTAAAGGCCCTGCCCAATTCATCAGAAAATTTTTTGCGTTGCTCTTCTGTACCATTGATGTAAGTGCCTAGGTCAAGGCAAGGAATATAAGGTGTTGACATATTTTTTTATTTAATGATTTAAAATTAGAAAAGATATGTTAATAAGCACGGAACGGACCGCTCATTGTAAGTTAACAATTTCACAAACAATTTGTTAAGTTATCAACAAAAATTATAATTTCACAATCGCCCTCTTTTGTCAGCCTGAAGTCTGATTTTGGACAATAGAAACTATCCATGCAAATTTTTCGTAAGATTGATATAAAGATAAACTAATCTCATGAAACGACTGGCCATCTTAACCTGTATCCTTTTTTCGATCTTGAACGTACATGCGCAGCAACAAAAACTCCAAAAAGCTACGTTCGGCATGGGCTGTTTTTGGTGTACGGAAGCTATTTTTCAACGATTAAACGGGGTGATTTCTGTAAAATCAGGTTATGAAGGCGGAGATGTTCCAAATCCCAGCTATGAAGACGTCTGCACCGGGACCACCAATCACGCGGAGGTAATTGAGATCAATTTTGATCCTTCAAAGATCAGCTACGATGAGCTTTTGGAAGTTTTTTGGAAAAGCCACGATCCTACCACGCTGAACAGACAGGGTGCAGATGAAGGCACGCAATACCGTTCGGTCATTTTTTACCACACCGATGAGCAAAAAGCCATCGCTGCCAAGTACAAAGAAGAGCTGAACAAAACAAAGGCTTTTGGAAAGCCCGTAGTTACCGCGATCGAAAAAGCGATGCCATTTTACGTGGCAGAAAATTATCACCAGAGCTATTTTCTCAAAAATGGACAGGCGCCTTATTGCCGTTTGGTCATCCTTCCTAAAATGGAAAAACTGGAGAAATTGTTCAAAGCTAAGTTAAAGCACTAGTTCTACCATTACGGCCAAAGACATCAAGCTTGTGGCACCGAATGTAAAAATTTGTTAAACAAAGCACCAATTCTCTTTCCCTCATCCAATAATCAATATATTAGCAGATATTCCATTAGCTATATTATTGATGAAGTTGTCGAGAATTCTTTTTACGCTCCTTATTTTAACTTTTGCTTTCCAGGCAACTGCTTTTGCCCAACAGGACAGTGTGGTTTTGAACGGAATCCTTTCCAAAACAAAAAGGCTTTCCGACGAACAGCCCATTGAAAAAGTCTATCTCCATTTCGACAAGCCCTATTATGCGGTGGCCGATACCATGTGGTTTAAGGCCTATGTAACCATTGAGCAAAATTTGCCTTCCCCATTGAGCAAAATTGTTTACGTTGAAGTTAGGAACGACAAAGATTCGCTTATCCAAACTGTAAAACTGCCCTTAAAAAATAGCGTGGCCTATGGAAATATCCCATTGAACATGCAGAATTACAAACAGGGCAACTATTATGTACGCGCCTATACGCTCTGGATGCTGAATTTTCATGATGCCTACTATTTTTCCAAAAACATAGCCATTGGCGAAGCCATTGATAAACAGCTGCTCACCAATATCTCCTATCGCCATGAGCAGGTAGACAAGAACATCAGGTCTACCATCAAAATCCAATTTAAGGACCTCACCAAAAAACCATACGCGAACAAGGCAGTCAATTGGAGCGTACTTTCCAATTTTGACGAGTTTAGCCGTGGAAAAGGTACAACCGATCAGAATGGCATATTGACATTAACGGTAACCAGCAAGAATGGAGAACCGATCAGCTCTGGGAACATCATGACCGATATCAGCATTGCCGAAAAAGATATAGCCAGTGCTTCATTTAAGCTGAAACAGGTGGTCAACGATGCCGATTTCCAGTTTTTCCCAGAAGGGGGAGCCTTTATTGCCGGCATTCCAAACCAGGTCGCTTTTAAGGCCCTCAAATCGTCGGGATTGGGCCTTGATGTAAAGGGAGTGATCTTGGATGACCAGAACAATGAAGTGACCACTTTCAATTCTGCTTATGCTGGAATGGGCTCTTTCTTTATTTCACCGGAAATAGCTAAAAAATACAGGGCAAAAGTTACTTTCAAGGATGGATCGACAAAGCTATTTGAATTGCCGAAAGTGACCGAATCGGGCATCGGACTCCAAGTGGCCAACAGCACGCCAGACCTCATTAACCTAAAAATCCTGTCCAATGAAGCCTATTATGCTGCCAATAAGGATAAGAGTTATTTTGTAGTCGCACAGAACAGCAATATTGTATATTATGCGGCCAAAACTACCTTAAAGAACCAGGTCATCATTACCAAAATCCCTAAAAAAGGCTTCCCATCTGGTATTTTACAGCTTACTTTATTTGACGAAAAAGGAGAGCCTATTAGTGAGCGCCTTGTTTTTGTGCTCCATCCAGAGGCGATCAACCTCACCGTCAAAACCGACCTGCCGGCCTATAAGCCTCGCCAAAAGGTAAAGATGACCATCGATTCGAAGAGTGCAGGATTGCCCATTATGGGAGATTTTTCGGTATCGGTAATCGACGAGCAAAAAGTTCCTGTAGATGAGAACAGTGAAACTACGATCTTAAGTTCGCTCTTGCTAACTGCTGACCTGCAGGGATATGTAGAAAAACCAAATTATTACTTCAATAAAACAGACGACAAGAAATTAGCCGACTTGGATAAACTGATGCTCACACAAGGTTATCGGCGATTTGCTTATAAAGAAATCCTTGCCGGAAAGTACCCAGCAGTTTCTTATTTGCCCGAAGACGGAATGAGCATTTCTGGCACACTTAGGGACCGTACGGGAATGCCGATCAGAAAAGGCGCGATGCGATTGATGGTAACGGGAAAACCCATTTCGGCCGAAACATTAACGAGCAACATGGGCGTCTTCAATTTTAAAAACCTGATGATTCCCGATTCCTCACAAGTGGTGGTCAGTGCGAAATACAATGCGAATTCTGCCAATATGATGATCATGCTAGATGGATCTCCCGCTCCTGGCACTGGCAGAAACATAAATATTGCTGATGAGGTCCTGAATATCGATACTGTTCTTTCCTCCTATCTGGCCAATAGCCAAAAACAATACCGCTACCTCAGAACGCTCAAGACAGTTGAGGTAAAAGGCACAGCTGTTAAAAAACCAAATCATGCAGACCATCCGGCGCTGAGCGGCTTAAGTGCCAACCCCGACCACATCTTGAACGCCGATCGATTTACGGCTTGTAACATGTTGCTCGAGTGCCTTAAGGCCCAGGCCACCGGCCTAACTTTTGATACCGAGAATTTTTACGTGTCTAGGGATTATAACCAGGGCAGCAGGAAAGCTGTGCAGGTTTTCTTGAATGGGATGCCAGTTACGGCCAATGACATCAACAATGTCAGTATCGCTGAAGTCGAATCGGTAGAAATCTTCTTAAGGGATGACCTCGGCACCATTGATCGGATGTATGGAACCAAGGGTGTGCTGGTCATCAATACCAAGAAAGCTCCTGTAGGCAAAAAAATAAGCAAACAGGAACTATTGGATATGCTGCCGAAAAATGACATCGTTACTTTTAGTCCGCTCGGATACGCCAAAGAGCGACAATTCTATTCACCAAAGTATCTGCCTAATGTGATGTATCCAAACAGCGATCTCAGGACCACCATTTATTGGAACCCAAAAGTGCTGACCGATGAAAAAGGGAATTTCAGTTTTGAATTCTTCAATGCCGATGGAAAAGGAACTTACCGCGCAGTGGTTGAAGGATTTGATAAAAATGGCAATCTTGGCAGGGCTGTGTTTAAGTATACGGTTAAATAGTTGGCTGTTTTTAGTTCGCAGTTGGCAGGTTGGAAAGTTGAATAAGGAATTCAACTTTCCAACCTGCCAACTGCAACCTGCAACCTGCAACCTGTAACCTGTAACCCACTAAATCAACTTAGACTTAATTCCAGCGCACAAATCTTCCAATTTTTTGCAGTTCTGAGGAGAATTATCTTGCCAATTAAAGTGTAGGCCCACTTTTCCGGGTGCGGTAGAAAGGTGGAACCTGAGCGTGTCTCCGAGGTTGATTTCAGAATCCCGGTCCTGCTCGGGGTTGCTGAACAGCTTATCCTCATGCAAGGTTTGCTTAATGTAATTTAGGACCTGCGTTGTTTTCCGATCAGGAAATTTAGCTTTAAACTGATAGCTGGAGCTTGTTTTGGTTACGGCAATCGAATGCCCGTTCCTATTCCCAAAATTGCAGCCTACCATAAAGCTCAATGTGGTGGCCATGATCATTAATCCGATTCGTTTCATATGATGTGTGATTGAGGTGTCTGTGCTTTACTGACTTGCCCTGTTCTTGATGTCTTCGGTCGCAGTGCTTCTTTTTCTGGCCGATTTGACGTTCTGGTTGCCAAAATTGTAGTTTACAGAAAATGATGCCCTCCTGCTTAAATAGTGGTTAACTACATGGAGATTTACGTTCTGATATTGCAGTTTTCCTTCCCAATGGTTGGTGAGAAAAATATCATCCAATCCCAACCTGATTTTTAATTTCTTATCCATTAGCGATTTCTGGACTGCCGCATTGAGCGCATATTGTGTGATGGTCGTCTGTTCTACGCCACTGATCCTTGGAGAGTTTAACCAAAAGTTAAGCTCGGCCATAAAATTCTTAGGCAGCACGAAGGATTGGGAACTGTTGAAATTATAGGCCACTTTGTTGGCTGCGTAGGCTGCTCCTTCCAAATTATTGTCATCAAATTTATTGTAGTAGACGCTCATGTTATATTGCATGCTCCAAAATTTCTTGATCTGCACGGGCACATAGAGATTGACTGCATAGTTTTGGGCACGACCGAGGTTCTTTCGGATCACATTGACCACACGCGTTACTTCGTTCTGCTGGCTGATCTGGGTAATAAGGTCCCTGGTATCTGCATAATTGAAGGATAGCCCAATTTCTTTATAGTTATATCCGACCTCAAAATTATAGGTAAACTGCGGCTTAAGGTATGGATTTCCTTCATCCAATGCATACGGATCCATATAGAACACAAAAGGATTGAGCTGCTGGTAATTTGGCCGGTCTACCCGCCTGCTGAAAGCATATCGGATGTTTTGGTTTTTGCCGAGGGCCTGACTAACAAATACCGTTGGAAAGAGGGATAGATAATCGCGCACAACCTGATTATTGGCCGTGATCGAATTGCCCTTCGAGTGGGTATGTTCTAATCTTAGCCCCAGTTGGACCTGCCATTTTTTCCATTCCTTGGCGAAATTGGTATAGGCTGCATTAATATTTTCGTTATAGATAAAGTAATTAGATTTACCGACATCATTCTGCCACGAACCGCTAAGCATTTGTGCTGCAATCAGTTCGTTTTTAGTGGTGACATGGCTACTTTTTACGCCAATTTCCAAGTTGACGGTCTTACTGAAAGGCCAATTAAAATCAGCCTTTCCCGCAACGGCGTTGATATTTGCCCCAGTGGCATTGCGCAGCTGCGTTTCCTGCATTAATGTGCCTGTCTGATTGTAATATTGCGCATCAAAGTTTTCCTGCTTCTCATTGTTAAAATGCGAATAATCTACATCAAAAGTCAGATTTTTTCCATTTTTGTCCAGCTCACGCCTGATGTTAAAATTTGCAGTAAGGTTATTAACTGGTGATTTGGAATAGGCCAATTGGTTTACGGAGTTAGATGTTTCGACATTTGATTGGCGCTCATTGATAAAAGTCTGGCTATTGTTATTCAGGTTTGACCGGATAGCCCCCATATCCACCATCCACCCGATTACCGTGCGCTCACTGGCATAATAGTCTGCGCCAATCTTGGCCATGTAGGCTACACCAGTATTATTCCGCTGAAAGTTTTGGTCGAATGCGCTGGCCAAAGTCGGTGTAGCAGTAGTCCTTAAAACATTGATCGTGCTATAATTTACTTTACGGTTAAAAGCTGTGGTACCATATATATTCCATTTATCGACACGGTGATTAAGTGTAAGGCTCAATCCTGCTCGATAGGTATCTGCTGGAAAATTTGGCTGGACCCCTTCTCCGGTATTGAGCGATAGGTTTCCATTTGTTCCAAAAGACTTGTTCCGTTTTAGCTTGATGTTGATGATACCTGCATTTCCAGCGGCATCATATTTTGCTGATGGGCTGGTAATGAGCTCGATGCTGGCCAACTGGTCGCTGCTCATGTTGCTCAGCAAAGTGGTTACATCCGCTCCAGAGAGAAAATTCGTCTTTCCATCGATCATCACTGTAATCCCCGATTTGTTGTTCAACTTGATCTGATCATTCTGCCGATCGACCGTTACGCCAGGGGCTTTTTCCAAAACTTCCAAGACACTGCTGCCTGCAACAATGATACTTCCTTCCACATTGATGATGGTTCTATCGGCTTTTCGTTCGACAAAAGGTTTTTTGCCCTGGACCACAACTTCATTTAATTGCTTGGTTAAACTTTCCAACCTGATTGGCGGCAATTGATGCACACCCTCTTTTAAAATAATAGGACCTAGCTGCTTCGCCTGATAACCGATCATGTTGATCAACAAGCCATAACTTCCTGGCGATAGATTTTCGAAAGTAAATTGTCCATCAAAACCAGTTTGTATTGTTTTGATGGCCATGCTATCAGGCAGTTTGCTCAGTTTGACCAACACATAGGCAATCCCATCCTCATTTCTAGTCATAACTTTACCTGAAATTTTGGCATTTTTTTGGGCAAAAGTGCTCCCCCACGCCAATAGGCATGCGATTAAAAAGCTAATCTTTTTCATGTTCTTTTGGGCCTTAGGCCGCTGGTTTAGATTTGGATGTTACTGGGGTGCCTCCACCTCACTCTTGCATTTCAATCCGTTTTCGGTCATTATCCATTCCTTGAAATCGCTATTGCTATCGCTATCGCAAGAATAGTAGAATTGCAGGTATCGGTATACATTGTTGTTGATCATGAGGTGCGTTCCAACTGGCACTTTCAGCACAATGAATACTTCTTGGTTGCGCCAGCTGGTTTCTTTTTTCAGGTCAAAACGCGGGCTGAAAGTTAGCAGCGAATCCTGTTGATGATACCTATAGTTAATATTTCTAGCATTTTCTAAAGCCACCTGAAAAGTTTTTCCCTGCGATTCGTAGGTCTGAACCAATGTAGTCTTTTCATTATCGCTCTTTTCAATTTGAATGTGTATTTCTCTTGGCGCTTGGAAAGGATGATCGTCATCATCATTCACCACCACTCGATCATCAAACTGCAGTTCTTTGATGCCATAATCAATGCTGTCCTGCTTGCTGAAGACCATGGTCTTGTCTACATCGATTACATAGGTAGGATAGGAATTTATTGGTGTAGACTTTACCAGTTCTGCATGTTCCTTGAACTCAGAAGTAATTTTTGCTACATAATAGATCGTGGAACAGACCCCAATCAGCCAAATGATCAGCAATGCAAATGAAAGGTTCCTGCTGATGGCCATTTTATTGAAGGCAACCCGCAACCCGAAGAGTACCAGTGCGAGAATCGGCACAAACAGGACCACAAATGCAGCCAGGATAATTTCCTTCCTAAAGCCTTCATTGATTACAGATAATGGAAAATAATCAAACGAATTATAATCCCAGAAGATAAAGAAAGCAGCTATGGTAAGCAATCCGACCATACAGCCAAAACCGCATACGATAAAGGCTCCAGCAATCAACTTGCCAATGATCTTACCGGTAAAAGTCAATATCTTCCCCAGAAAGGCAAAGAATTCGGTGATGAAGTTGCCCGAGTTTTGAAAGTGGGGATTTGCAGATTTCATTTTTTCCTTAAATGCGGCCAATTCTTCGTCAAAACTTCTTTGATAGCCATAGAGATTGGTAGCCTCGCCTTTCATTTCCATTTTTTCAGAGCGTGTAACTGCCCTTGGGGTGGCGATCCATAAGATAAGGTAGGCTAAAATTCCTGCTCCGCCTAAAAATACGACCAACAGCGCGATCAGCCTGACCCATCTGGCTTCAATATTGAGATAATGGCCCAATCCGGCGCAAACGCCTGCAATAACGCCCTCATCGGTATCCCTGTACAATTTCTTTTCTCCCGCAAATCCCATATGGTGTACATTTTCTGAAGCAGATTCTTCTTCGTGCTGAAAATCCTGAACACGGCCCATTTGTCCGATCACCGCCTGTACATCCGTAATTTCAATTACCTGGCGCTGGGTATTGGCCAAAATCTCTACAAACATTTCGGCAATGCGGTTTTCAATGTCGGTCACGATTTCAAAATCATCAGCATTTCTGGCAAAGTGATGCTTGATCTCGTTCAGGTAACCGGTGAGCAGTTCGTAGGCATCTTCTTCAATATGGATAATCGAGTTGCCAATATTTATGATAAGTGTCTTTTTCATTGCTTTTAATTTGAATGCTGAGAGTCTGATTGTTTAGCTCCACGTTGTGAGGTGGTAATGGCGTATACCAATTCTTGCCAGGTCATGTCCAGTTGTTTTAGGATCTGACGGCCGTCGTCTGTAAGTACATAATATTTGCGAGGCGGACCAGAAGTAGATTCTACCCAATTGTAGGCCAATAATCCATTGTTCTTTAGTCGGGTCAACAATGGATAAAGCGTACCTTCTACAACGAGGAGTTTAGCCTGTTTAAGTTCTGCGATGATATCTGAGGCATAGATCTCACCCCTTGATATGATCAAAAGCACACAATATTCAAGTATGCCCTTGCGCATCTGTGTCTGCGTATTTTCTGCTATCATAATACAAAGATATATGCTTTATATGGTATTATGCAATACATAGTACTATAAATATTTACAACATATTGAATATCAGATAAATAAATTTAGCTTTCGTGATTGTATAAGCAGATTAGGACATAACATGAATACTTATATGGATGTCATCAGATCTCATCATTGATGCATAACTATGCGCCGATGTCATATTTTTATAAACGGAAAGCCAACCTGACCCAAGTTAACTACCCCAGGCTTTAGTATATTCTGATATGCTTCCATTACAACCTCCTTGTTTATTGAAAAACAAACACATAGCAAGCAAATGGCTAAAAATTAGTACAAGAAATCTGAGGGAGTTTTATAGAAAGATTATTTTTTGCTTAAAAAAATAGAAATTATCCACATTTTAACAGCTTGTGATTCATTGGCTTAAGTTTTGTGCTGGTTAGGCATCTACCCAACACATCAACCCTATGATCATTAAATTACCCATTCCCTTTATTTATGCCAGGCATAAGGAAGCAAAAATCGCCAGACCGCTTACCTATAGCGATCGTTTGAAAACAGATCGTTTTGTAATGGTGTTATTGTTCATCCTGACTGTTATGGGTGCCATCATCATTAGCTGAGCCATTGCTGAAAAATTACAGCAATAAGGTGTCTATTCGGTGTGCCTGTACCATATGGAGTGTGGGCGACCAGCTGAAAATGGTAAAATGGCCATCCTGTGAGGCTACCAAGGCCAAAGCGTCCTTTTGATCAAAAACAAACTGTGCTGCAGAAAGATGGCGTGTACCACCTATTTTTGCAGGATGCAAGACCTTTGGATCACCTCCTTGAACAGGCTCTGAATAGGAAATTTCCTGTATGTGCGCACTGCTGTTCGCCCTTCCGGTCTTTGCGCCAAAAGCCAACAGCTCGTATTGATCAGTAATGATGGTTGCTCCATCTATAGCGGTCAGTCCGGCCAAATGGTCTACCTCCCTTTTCAGTGCGCTTTGCCAAAATATCTCACTTGAATCTGGCCTATTTTTTCTGACTAGATCTGCAAGTCCCTTAAATGCCGGCGCCAACGCATAGCTAATGGGATGGATGACAGACTGTTCCCATTGTTGACTACCGCTCGGCACCATCAGCACTGCCCCACCACGACCGTGGGCACGCATGGATACCGCCAACTGGATCAGGATGTTAGCCGAATCGTTCCAATAAGAATGTGCCGTTAGATCTAGCAACGATAGGAGCATGGCCGGACAATCGGCTGTTACCGCACTTTTTTCTTCAACAATCTTGATCTGGTCGCCTTTTAGCACGGCAACATTGGTGTATTTTCCAAAACCATAAATCCGTCGATGCTTGATTACCAACAGGCCGGGCTCTGAAACATCTACCACAAAACAGTAATTGGGAATGTTGAGCGTAGTGCCCCAAATGTGCAGCTGATAACCATCGTGCCAAACACCGATGTGGATACCGCCACGCTCTACCCCGGGCGCCAGTTTGGTCAGCACGTTAGGATTCAAGGGCAAAGTCTGGTTAAATAGCAGTGGCTTTCCTGCCTGTTCGGGCGGAAGAAAAGCGATCGAAATCTTAGGCGAATGCCCCTCTTCCTTCCTTAAGCTCGCCCAAAATGCGGCGTCCAGAATCGCTTCGATTACCCTTGCCGGTGGCTGGGGGGCAAGATCGACCTCTCCCTTTGCATTGGCCTCAGCAAGATGCTTTGCGAAATGCGCCTCAATACTTGGAGCTACCAATTTTGCCGCCTGATATGTTGCCCGGTTAACCATTTTACTAAGATAACTTTTACCTCCTAAATGAGCACACAGATTTGAAATGATTACACTCAGATGAGAGCAAAGGGCAGAGAGCAAAGGGCAGAGAACAAAGAGCAGAGAGTAAAGAACAAAGAGCAGAGAACAAAGAGCATAGAGTAAAGAGCATAGAGTAAAGAACAAAGATGTTAGATAGTAGATGTGAGATAATTAGATGTGAGATGTGAGCAAACAGATAGACCCGTTCCAATTTAACGATGTACCCTGAAGCGTAACCAATAGACTCTTGGACTTCCGGACCCATCGACTTAGAAACCCAACATTCCAACCTTTCAACTTTTAACTTTTAACTTTCAACTTTTAACTTTCAACTTTTAACCCTAAATACTTCTTACCCTACATCAATAAATCTAGCCAGATAAGGCCTTACTTTTGGCTAAGTAATTTAAACAAGATGGCACAGACAGTATTGCATAAAGCCGATACCCGAGGGGTAGCAGATCACGGTTGGTTAAAAAGTTATCAAAGTTTCAGCTTTGCCGGATATTATAATCCTGAACGCATCAATTTCGGTGCATTAAGGGTGCTCAATGATGATATTGTTAGCGGAGGAAGAGGGTTTGGCGAGCATCCGCATGATAACATGGAAATCATATCCATTCCGTTGGAAGGAGAATTGCAGCACCGCGATAGCATGGGCAACATCGCTACGATCAAATCTGGGGAAATTCAGGTCATGAGCGCCGGCACAGGCATCTATCATGCCGAATACAATCCAGACACCAACCATCCTGCCAAATTTCTGCAGATCTGGGTATTTCCAAACAAAAGAAACGTTACGCCAAGATATGATCAGGTCCTGGTGGATACCAAAGGCAAAAAAAATGAATGGATACAGATCCTCTCCCCAAATCCCGATGATGCGGGTGTCTGGATCCATCAGGACGCTTGGTTCAACATGGCCAATTTTGATGCAGGCGTTTCACAGACCTATTCCTTGCACAGCCCAGACCATGGCGTCTATATTTTTGTATTGGCAGGAGAATTGGAAATTGAGGGCAGAACTTTAGCTGCCAGAGATGGCCTCGGCATTTGGGAAACCACACAATTTGAAGTAAAGGCAACAGCCGATGCCAGGTTTCTGCTTATGGAAGTACCCATGAAATTTTAACAGCTGATGGAAGCACAGACACCAATCGATATCCTGATTGTGGGCACAAATCGGTCCATTATGGAAACTATCGCCAGACTGATTGACAAAGACGGGGAATGGCTGGCCACGATAGCCAACAATCAAAGCGAAGCTTTAGCGATTTGCCGGTCCAAAGATTTTGGACTGGCATTAATCGGTGCCGGCCTATCGCCGTCCGAAGAAGAGGAGCTCCAACAAGCCTGGTCTGCAAACTATCCTAACATGCCCATTGTAAAGCACTATGGTGGTGGAAGTGGCCTGTTATATGCCGAAATCTATAAAGCCTTGGGTAATTAGTTAATTAGGTGATTAGTCGATTAGGTGATTAGGATCAACTAATTTGCAAATTAGCGAATTAGCAAATTAATAACTTGCCGCTAGTTTAAGTGCGTTGTAGGCATTAACAATACCTCCGGTTACACAAAGGTCTGAAAAAGATAAACTCACAGTATCGGCATCTTTCATATTGCTAATGGGATGATTAACTTTTACGACAGATTTTAAGATGATATCCTTAACCTGTACCGCAGTTAATTTCGGATAATAGGACCTGATCAATGCAGCAAGCCCGGTTACCACTGGGGCTGCCATGCTCGTTCCATCCTCTTCAAGATATTTGTTATCTGGAACAGTTGACCTGATCCTTACACCTGGAGCAAATACATCAACCGATGTTTTGCCATAGTTAGAGAAAGGGGCCTTCAAGGTTTCATCATCCTTAGACCCAGATGCACCAACTACAATATAAGAACTGGCCACCTGGCCATCCAGATACTTCCTTGACGGATAATTTTTTTCTATGTCAATGTCGTGGTTGTCGTTGCCGGCGGCCTGAACAAGCAGTACATCTTTACTGATGGCATATTTTACAGCTTCATCAACCACAGCCTTGTTCCATGAATAGCTCTTGCCGAAGCTCATGTTCAATACTTTCGCACCGTTATCTGCTGCATAGCGGATCGCATTGGCCACGTCTTTATCACGTTCATCGCCATTTGGCGTATTGCGCACACCAATAATGATCACATGATCGGCCACGCCCTTGATCCCTATGGTGTTGCTCCGGTCTGCACCAATAATACCTGCCACATGCGTGCCATGGAGAGCATCAGGACCTTTGATATCATTGTTCCCGTAAAATCGCTCGGCGTCATTCTGTTGATCATCGCCTACGATACTTCTTGGGTCATACTCGAGGTTGAGGTTATATTTGACCTGTTCCGTAGCTTGTTTAACGCCAGCCACCAGCTCATTTTCATAAAGGGCATTGAAATCTGGCTCTTTTTTAAGGATATCTACGATGGCTGCCTGTACACCTGCTTCTTGTTGGCCGGTCGGCTTAAAGTTCTGAAAATCGGCCAAAGTTGGATTGGGCTTGCCGATCTTCTTGACCACTTGGTCCAGGTAATATTTAAAACCTGTAATGCCCTGTAGGTCACTTTTCGCTGTTGCCAACCTTTTTTCTAGCTCTGCCCTATTTTCGATAAAGGTTTCATAATCGGCTTTATCTTTTGCAGCAACAGTTGCGGCTGTTACATTGGCAAAGCGGGCGATATCCCGTCGTACAAGACGCGTCAGCTCCAGATTTTCAAATTCGATCGATCCATTTTTGCCGCCCAAAAAATTCCAGCCGTGCACATCATCAATGTATCCGTTTTTATCATCATCTACTCCATTTCCAGCAACCTCCTTTTTGTTGTTCCAGATTACGGTTTTAAGGTCTTCGTGGTTCAGATCTACGCCACCATCCAATACAGCCACAATTACAGGAACAGCCTTTTTACCTTTCAGCAATTCTTTATAGGCTTTTTCTGTACTGATGCCAAATACCGAATCAGTTTTTAGGTCTAGGTTTTGCCAATTTACCTTTTGTTGCGCAACTGATACAAAAGGTAAGAGTGCGATCAACAGGAGTGCGAAGAAGTTTTTGAAATTTTGATTATGCATAATTCTTATTTAATTGTAGAAAACGGTTTGGGCAAAAGAATTATTGTTCAACAATAATCCCATATTTATGGAGCAGTCCAATCAAACCGTCAGGAGAAAATTTTGCCTTCTTAAGGATATTTTGTTCAGGATCGATGTTAAAATTAAACGATGAGCTAAAATCTACGCCTGCCAAAACCGTTTCTATAAACACGGCATTGATCAGGTCACAGCGCTCGAACCTGGATTCGGTGAGGTCTGCGCCAGAAAATTCAGTCCCTTTTAACGAGCATGAGGTGAACAATGCCTTGCGGTTCTTCTTTTTCATGAACCCGGCATAATCCAGTATGCAATCGGTAAAATCGATATGGAAGAGAAAATCCTTGGCTGGAGAAAAATCTACGCCCATCATTTTGCAGTGCGCAAAGTGCACCTGGTCAAAACCATTGTTCGCAAATTTCACCATACTGAGGTTGCAGTTCAGGAAGGAACAGTTCAGAAAATCGCAGCCAAAAAAAGAAACAGCGGTCAGGTCGCAGTTTTTAAACGTACAGCCATCGAACTGGCTTTCCTTAGTTCCTATTTCCGGAAAATATCCCTCAAAAACCTGATCTGTATAGTCAATGCGTTGCATGTGGCCTGAATAGGATGTAAAGTTATCAAAAAAAGCCAAATGGCCAGATTGATGTCCTATTCTTACTGTTGGTCTTTCCAGAGCAAGCGTTTGATCCGATTTTCGATATCGTCGAGGTCAAAAGGCTTGCTGATGTAATCATCTGGCTTAGCCATTTCGCTCATCTGCTTGCTTCGGATATTGGCCGACATCACGATGACTGGAATATGCTTGGTAAAGATATCGTTCTTAAGGTCGTGGCAGATTTCGATGCCATTTCCATCGGGCAGCATCACATCTAAAATGAAAAGATCAGGAATCGAATCCTTTAATTTCTGTTTCATTTCTTTAAAGGTTGAGGAAAGTTGGAGGTCGTAGCCCTCGTCTTTTAATAAAAATTCGATGATGTAGCCGATGTCCTTATCATCTTCTAAAATGTGTATCCGTTTCTTCATATCTAGTGTAAACAGTTGAAAAGGTGAAATGTTTGATACAAAGATGCAAATTAAGTCATTTTTGCCTGATCATTTCTGCCCAATGTATGATACCCATAGGCACAGGCCAATAAAGTAAGGCTAATGCCAATAAAAAGGGTAGAATAATTAAATTGCTCTGCGATGTAAAACCCGATCACCGGGCCGATTACCTGGGCCATAGACCAACTTCCAGAATACAATCCGGCATAGAGCCCGCGGTTAAATTCGTTGCTCCTCCTGATCACAAAGGTATTGATGAAAGGGATGGAGAACATTTCGCCAAAAGTAAAAAGCACAATGCTAACCGTAGCCACTACAATGGGCAGGAACCTGGGCAGCATGAGCGCGGCAAATGCGAGCGCCACGATAAATACACCAAGTACAACATAATAGATACCGGTGCGCCTGTTTTCGATCTTACTGATCATGACCATCTCCAAAAGCGCTATGATGATGCCATTGAGGCCAAGTACGATGCCAATGGTCGACTCGCCCATGTGCCACTCTTCCTTAAAAAATACTGGCACCACCCTGAACATCAGGAAAAAGCAGCTGGCAAAGATGGTGGTCAGGAAGATCAGCCTTACGAACCACCCATCCTGCCAAGGCTTCTGGACAATAAGACCTTTTGTTTGCTCCTTAACTTTCTTCCGATAGCCCTTTATCGCCGGTAGGAAGAAAAAAATGGCAATTCCGACCAGGATGCTCACTACGCCATCTACAACAAAAAGCAGTTTGTAATTGAAGGATGCAATGATGCCGGCCAAACTGATCCCCACCGACCAGCCAATATTCGTGGCCAATCGATTGAGCGAATAGGACCGGGTTTCCTTCCCTTCTGCCGCATAGGCTGCAATGGCGGTAAAATTGGCTGGACGGAAAGCATCGTAAAAAAAGCTGATCACAATGGCCAATAGACAGAGCATGTGAAAATTCTCGATGACCGCAAAAGAAAGGAACAATGCTCCGCCGATCAGCGAAGAAAAAATCTGCACCGGCCTAAATCCGAACATATCTGTTAGCTTCCCTCCTGCTGTTGTACCAAGGATTGCGCCAAGTCCAAAAAGCGAAATAATGATCCCAGCATCAGACTCCGATCGGTGGAGTGACTGTGTAACATACAGTCCCATAAAAGGCACGGCCATGTAACCGCAGCGGTTAAATAAGATGACGACACTCAATAGCCAACTTTCCCTGCTCAGTCCAGAAAATGATATGCGATAAGCGTTAACGATAGGTCGGAGCATGGGTGTTGGATGAAGACCAAAAATAGACAATCGCCTGCTAAAAATCTAAGCATAAATTCTGTATTTTTGGATAGGTGGCGGACGAGGGACGCGCCTTCAAATTTGTAAAGATGTCGACAGAAATTAAGTGCCCCAATTGCAACCATGCTTTTCCGATTGAGGAGGTGATGGCGGAAGAATATAAACAGGACCTCAGGAAGCAGATGCTTTCCTACAAAAAGCAGCAAGACGAGGAATTCCAGAAAAGAACAAGTGAACTGGAAAAAGAGAAAGAGAAGGAAAAATTGGTTTTTGAGCAACAAAAAAAACAACAGGAACAGGCCTTTGAGAAAAAATTAGCGGAAGAGAAAGCCGCACTCCAGGCTACCGTTGCCGAAAATCTGCGCAAGACCATCAGTGCCGATTATGAGACTAAACTGAAGATGCTCGATGAGGCCAACAAGGAGAATGAAGAGAAACTGAAGCTGGCGCGGGACAAGGAAATCGATTTCTTGAAAAAAGAACAGGAAATCAAAACACGTGAAGCAGAAATCGAGCTCAATATCCAACGTAAATTACAGGAACAGCGTGAAGAGCTGGTTGCACAAGTAAGAAAACAGGAACTTGAAAAAAATAGCCTGAAAGAAACTGAACACCAATTGCGCGTAAAGGAACTTGAAAAACAGTTGGACGACCAGAAAAAACTCGCCGAAGAAATGAAGCGCAAGGCTGAACAAGGCTCCATGCAGCTACAGGGCGAAGTGCAGGAACTGATTTTAGAAGAATTGTTGCGCAACAGCTTTCCCTTTGACCTCGTTGAAGAGGTAGGCAAGGGTGTTCGCGGTGCCGATTGTGTGCACATTGTACGCAACCAATTTGGACAAGAATGTGGCAAGATCATCTATGAGAGCAAGCGCACCAAGGATTTTTCGATGGACTGGATTGAAAAACTGAAGAAGGACATGCGGGGCATCGGGGTTGATGTGGCCGTTATCGTGACGCAGTGCTATCCAAAAGGCATGGATTGTTTTGGAGAAAAAGATGGAGTGTGGATCTGTTCTTTTGATGAGGTAAAGGCAGTTTCTTACATTTTAAGGGATGGGATCATTAAATTGTTCAGCGCCATAAAAACACAGGAAAATAAAGGCGATAAGATGCACATGTTGTATGATTACCTCAACGGAAATGAGTTTTCAGAACAGTGGAAAGCCATTCGCGAAGGTTTTATGAGCATGAAACTTTCGATCCAGCGCGAGCGTGATGCCATGGAACGCCTATGGAAAAGCAGGGAAAAACAACTGGAAAAGGTGCTCTTAAATGCGGCGCACATCCGGGGCTCTATTGAGGGAATTTCTGGCAATGACAATATCCAATTGAGCTTGGGCGAAGAAGATGAGGACCTGCTGCTCGAATAACGAGAGATTTAAGATTTGCGGTAGGATATGGTAACTAACTGTGAACTGAAAACTGTGAACTACAAACTGTTAACTGCAAACTACCAACTGTCAACCGAAAAAGCCATCCAGATGTCGCAACCAAAATGGCCAGAGTTGCCCAAAGGCGAACTTAGCTTTTTAAAACCAAGGCGTTCGTACAGGCTTACGGCTTGATTAAGTTCCGGCATTGATTCGAGGTAGATCTGACGATAGCCAAATGCCTTCGCCGCTTCCAAGCACTTTTGGATGATGGCTTTACCCAATCCCAACCCCCTGGCTTCAGGATAGAGATAGAGCTTAACCAGTTCGCAGGTATCGGCCGGAAGTCCGTTTGTAGGGTAGATCCCCCCTCCACCTATAATCTTTCCCTCCAGTTCTACAACCCAATAGGCCGAATTTGGGCGTTGAAAAACTTCATATAAATGAGCTGTTTCCTCATCAAAATAGGCCGTTCCGGGCTTGTTGGCCTTAAATTCCTTTAAAACACTTCTGATCAGCTGCGCAAGTTCGGCATTATCATGGGAAGCGATGGGGCGGATGATTGGGGATATCAAGGTTTGAAAATTAAATATAGAGACTTTCTGACCATTACCTTAAAAAAAAGTGACCTGCCAGGCCCTTTCCCAGTTACTTTTAGGCTGTAGGGCAATGATGCCTTCCTTATCCTTCAATTGCTGTTGGTGATTGACCGAATCGGCGATGCCACACCAAGGTTCCAGACAGACAAAAGGTGCATCTTTAGCGGCCCAAATTCCGAAAAAAGGAAATCCTTCGAATTTAAAGTCAAGGCCGTTGTACGTTTTTGTGTTCAACAGGGAAATGTTATCGCTCTTCAGGTTTTTGAAAACCAGTGCATCCTGATAAAATAGCTCATGTCTTAAGGGCAATCTCCGATCAGTTAACTTAATTGTTGTGGTTGTTTCGGCAATCAGGTTGTTTTCGATATGGTGATAGGTCAATTCCTCATCTTTGTTAAACTGCAGGTAATAATCGCTATAATCGCCCTGTTTGTTCAGCGGCGCAGCAAATGCTGGATGTCCACCAATAGAAAACAGCATTTCTTCGTCAGCCGGATTGATCACTTCATAGGTGCAGTTAATGCTCGATCCGAAAATTTTATAGGTAATGTTGAGTATGAACTTAAACGGATAGGCTTTTAAGGTCTGTGCATCGTGGGTGAGCGTAAATTTTATTTCATGCGCATTGGGCTGTGTATAGGTAAATTCACAATCCCTTGCAAAACCATGCCTGCCCAATTGGTAGGTCTTTCCCTTAAACTCATAGGAATCATTTTTCAGGGCACCGACAATTGGAAATAGCACGGGGCTAAATTTTCCCCAAAATTTGGGATCTCCGCTCCATAGGAACTCAATACCACTGTCCACACCTGTAATATGCTGCAGTTCCGCGCCTTTGGTCGCAAAAGATGCCCGCATGTGCTCATTCTCTAAAAAAATCATGATGAGCCAAAAATAGGAAATATATTAACAAGTAGTGAGTAGCAGGTATCAAGTAGTAAGTATCAAGTAGCAAGCCCCGCAGGGGTGCCTTTGGCATAGTAAGACAGGATGCCTAGTAGCATATCGGCTAATATCTAGATACCTGATACTTGATACCTAATACCTGATACTAGATACTTATAACTCACATCTTATCCCGCCTTCTGACCGTACCATTAAAGCCAACTATAGAATCGGGGAGTGATTCCAGTTTAAGTTCTGTAGGTGAGGTTGGCATCCAGGTGTGATAGGTAAAGTTCTTTGGAGATTTTGCCGGAATTTCAATAATGGTAAATGCTTTTTTTGCTGGCTCCTGATGCCCTAAGATCGGTCTGGGGCCATCGCCAATACAGCCCAAATTTAGCAATTGCACTCCATTCTTGTGCGCTGGAAAATAGGCATGCTGATGACCGCTAATGTAGAGATCAATTCCGTTTTCCTTAAAAAAGTTGAGTGCACTGTCGGCATTTGCATTCACTTCACCGGGCTTATTCTTGCTTGCCACGATGGCATAGAGTGGCAAATGTCCCAATAAGATCCTGAGCCTTGCTTTTTTGGCGATCGGTGTCCCGAGCTGCACCTTCATCCAATCGTAAACTTCTTGGGGTACTTTTGCTCCCGTAGCATCCCAGCTCATCATAAACACATTTTGCTTGATGTAGCTAAAATAAAATGGATAGTGGCTCGAATCCACAAAATCTAGATGGGTGTCTGCCTTATTTTTTGTCCAAAACTGTTTGGCCATCTCCCGGTCCAGTTTAAAGTTTGGAGAACCATCGTGGTTGCCCAAGGTAAATCCAAATGGGATATTTAAAGCGGCGATAGGCTTCAGCACCGAACGGTCAAAGTTTCTCCACATCGCCAGGATGTTTTTTTCAGTTAAGGTAGCCTTTTGGCCAGCCACCATATCTCCACCACACAGGATCAGGTCTGGCTTGAGCGATGGGATCCTGGCCATTACGTCGGCCACATCCCGACTATAGGTGGTATCGCCATATCCCGCATTCAAATCACTAATGACCATAATCCTAAAGCCTTTAAGTTTCACCTGATTGACCCTAGACAAATTTTCAGGCATAGTAAAGGATGTAGCGATCAGCAGGGCCATTAGCGCCAAGCTTTGGAAGTATTTCATTTAATTTACCATTAATTTTTTAAAGCCTGTACTTAAGGTATCCACCAGTTTTCCCTCAGGAGTTTTATAGATGATGTATGCTGCCAGGCCCTTTCGCTTTTCTACAAAATCTAAGGCTTCTTGCACATGCATCGCCATCAGCACATTGTCGTAACCATCAGCGGTAATGGCATCCGGGGCATATACGGTTACGCTTACCATTTCGTTGGTCAGCGGATGCCCCGTTTTGGGATCAATCAGATGGGAAAGCTTTTGCCCGCCCTTCATCAGGTATTTTCGATAATTGCCAGAGGTGGTAATGGCCCCACTGTTTACTGAAATAACATGTTGGATCACGGGTTCTTCAAATGCATGCTCGCTCGGACCTTCAATTCCCACCCGCCAACTTTTTCCATCAGGCTTAACACCATTGGCCCGCAATTCGCCTCCAATCTCGACCAGAAAAATCTGGATACCATGTTTGAGCAACTCATCGGCCACTACATCTACACTATACCCCTGTGCAATGCCGTTGACATCTATTTGAACGGCGCCTTTCTTTTTGCGTAAAAAATTGCCATCCCATGCCAACAAGTCCATCCCGATATTTGGCATGATGGCCTCTAAATCGCCCTGTGCAGGCTGGGCACCAAAGCCCCAATACTGTACCAGTGGTCCAACGGTAATGTCGAACAAGCCGCCACTATCTTTATAAATGTCAAATGCGCGTTTTACGACCTTCGTAAATTGTGCACCCAATGGCCAGCCTTTTTCAGATCGATTAAATTTATTAATTGTAGAGTAATCCTTATAAAGCGACATGGAAGAATCGATCTTGGCGAGCAGTACATCAACATGTGTCTTCGTGACAATACTGTCTTCGGCAAAATAGCTGATGGAATAGGTCGTGCCCTGTGCCAGTCCATGGATCTTAAATTCCCGCAATGGCCTATCCTTCCCTATCCATAGACAAGGAAGCATAAGCAGGATCGAGAAATATGGGATAGCCTTGAGCATCAATCCTTCAATTGGCCATTTGGTTAAGAAAGTACTTTGGTCTTACCAGGTCTTGCCACCGGATAAAAACCATTTTCGTCTGGTAGCACCTTGGGTTTGGCATCCCAGCTCAACTGGTCTGGGAAGAGGTTATTGTTGGCATTCAGTGCATCATCCCATTTGATAATTTCTCCAGAATAGGTGGCATATCTTCCGATAATGGCGGTTAACGAGCTTTTGGCCACGCGTTCGGCATCCCAGAACTTAAATTCATTTTTAGCAATGGCTGCGAACAGTTCATCATGTTCAGTCTGGTAAGGATTGGCATTTCCTTTGCCATCATGGTTATAGATAATGTTCCCCTTGTGGTCCCATAGTTTTCCACTGTTGTTTGCTGAAAGATAAACCTTTCCTTTTGTGCCTTGAAAGCTTTCATCTACACGGTTGGTCGTCCCTTCGAAATGGCGGCACTGACTGTAGATCACCGATCCATCAGCATAAGTCAGTTCTACGGCATGGTTGTCATAAATTTCGCCATAGTTTTTGCCTGTCCGCCAGGCCCTGCTGCCCGTACCCTGAACACTGATGGGATAGGCATTTTTGATCCAATTGGCAATATCGATGTTATGGATGTGTTGTTCAACGATGTGATCGCCGCACAACCAGTTAAAATAATACCAGTTCCTCATCTGGTATTCCATTTCTGTCTGTCCCGCCGTACGTGGCTTTACCCAAACGCCTCCGCTGTTCCAATAGACCTGCCCGCTGTACACATCGCCAATGGCACCATCCTGGATTCTTTTCATCACCTCCCTATAATTGGTCTGGTACCTGCGCTGTAAACCCACCACTACGTTTAATTTCTTTTGCTTTGCGATTTCCGCCGCGGCCAACACCCTTCTGATCCCAGGAGAATCTGTCGCAACCGGCTTTTCCATAAAAATATGTTTGCCCTGCTTTACGGCTTCCTCAAAATGCATGGGCCTAAATCCCGGAGGCGTAACCAGCAAGACTACATCTGCCAGTGCAATGGCTTTTTGATAGGCGTCAAATCCTACAAATTGACGTTCTTTTGGAACATCTACCTTTGCACCGAACTTGGTCGATAAACTCTTATAACTTTCATCCAGGCGATCTTGGAAGGCATCGGCCATGGCGACCAACTTCAAGTTAAATTTTGTGCTCAATGCCTGAAAAGCAGCGCCAGTTCCCCTATTGCCGCAACCGATCAGTGCAATTTTAATGGTATCGTCAACAGAGGTATGCGCGCCCGCCCATGCATAGCCATTCATCATTACTCCTCCAGCGACCATGGCCGAGGCTTTTAAAAATTCCCTGCGCTCTTTGTGCGTTTTATTCATAGCTGTATCAGTTTAGATTTGGTTTAGTTAATGGTTAATAATCTGTAATCGGAGGTTTATTGTAATAGGCCTCAATGGCTTCCTTACTCGGAGCAACCAAAGGCCTCACCAGTCTTATGCCCACAAAAGGGGCTTCTGGAAACCACCAATTGCTTTTTGGAATCTGTGGGTCGATCTGTTTCCATGCCGGATCTGAAGCCCTGCGTGCTGCAGCCCGTAAAGATTGTGCTTCATCATCATAAGACCCTCCACGGATGACCAGTGGATAAAGTTTATCGGCAGTTGCCACAGGATTTTTTATTTCCTTGGCGGCCTGGGTGTAGGGCGCATATTGGTCGTAAGTCCATTCTGCAACATTGCCATGCATGTCAAACAATCCCCATGGATTTGGTTTTTTCTGTCCTACCTCATGGGTCTTCTTGTCGCTATTGGAGGCATACCAGGCATATTCGCCCAAGGCTTTGGCATCATTGCCAAAAGAATAGCTGCCCTTGCTTCCTGCCCTGCAGGCATATTCCCATTCGGCCTCTGTAGGCAGCCGATAGAAAACACCTGTACGCACATAGAGCCACTTACAAAATTGGATGGCATTGTACTGGGTCATGGCAATGGCCGGATGATTTTGTTTGCCCATTCCAAAGGTCATGTCTAGATAGGGTTTGGTAGGGCGTGTCACCGCATCGATGGCCGGCGAAATGGGGGTAGCATTGTTTTCAACTTCATAATCTTTATAGAGGAAAGGCTCAAAAATGTCCCAGGTCACTTCTACGGTGCTCATCCAAAAAGGATCTAACCTGACCAGGTGAACAGGTTTCTCATCGGCATTGCCATTGGTGCTGCCCATTTGAAAACTGCCCCCGGGAATGGGTTTCATCTCAAAAGTGAGCTTGGTACCTTCAATTTTTTGGATGTAGGCCTGATGTTGCTGTGCCTGAGCGGAATACAAATAAATAAAAAAGGATACGGCAAGTGAAAAACAGTACTTCATGGATTTAAAAATAAAAAGAAAAACCGAAATTTATTCAAATTCGGACGATTCTATCAATTTTTGGAATAGAAGTACTAATGGAAATTGACCACCTCAAAATTTGCGCCTTTTACCGCACCCAGTTTAGCAAGGTCATCGTTGTTCCAACGGCTATCGGGCGCGCCAGAGATGTAAAAATTGCTGCCGATATCCGCTAAGATCAATCCATATTTTTTCATAGCCTTGAGGATCACCTGATTGGTTGCGGAAAACTTGCTGATGTCGAAGCTCTCTTTCAACCTGATCCGGGCACCAAAAGGCAGCGTATCAGCTGCTGAGCCTGTAGTATTGACCAGGTGTCTGGCCGGTGCGACATAAGCAGGCTGGATATTACTTCTGGCCAAAGTAAAACGGATGGGGTGGTCGATTTCACCTTTAAGGATTTCCTCATAGCGCACCAGTCCAGGAAAGATCGGCAATCCGGCCGCATCAGCCGATGTCCAACCTGCAGGTCGATATTCGTTACTGCTGAGGTCGAAAATGGCCCCACTAGAAGCTTCCCACTTTCCATTCCTCAAGCTGGCATTATAGAGTTCATATAGCTTTTTCTGCTGGATATCAATGGCAATGACATGCGCATCGCCATATCCTTCGCCTTCAATGGGCGCACTGAGCGGGATGTTATAAGGCTGTTGATCACTTTCATTCCCATAGTTCCCATCCTTTTCGTTGGCCCTAAACACCACATTGGCCATTGCATCCTGGCTACAGACCGCAATAAAAGGGATGCCTATGGTCCTGCCCTCATATAGCCCACTGCCAAAATCGGCCTTGAGGCCATAGGCCAGCAACTTATTGATGATGGCTGTAGAATTCTGGTCGACCGCACGATTGGCAACTACGGTGTTCCATGGATTGTCTGCAGGGAAAATTTGTACATTTTCTGCTGCGGCCAGCGTGGCCGTGCAGGATGGGCTGCCCGGTGATTGGGGAACCGGATTTTCAACCGACCCAGATGGATTTTCAGGCGATTTTTTATGGCATGCAGTGAAGGCCAGCACCAGCTGAAACATCACAAAGTAAAGAAATGATCGTTTCATGTTCGTTGAATAGGGATGGGAATTACATGCAAAAATTATACCTTATTCATTTTGAACCTACAATCACTTTCCCGAAATTAACCTTTAGACGAATTAATTATAGCATAGTTTATCGCTTTTCACTCGTACAAAGCGATATATCCATAACCTCGCAGGTTCTTAAGAACCTGCGAGGTTGCAGACGTGGGCAAAAAAAAGGCCATCCTAAACGGATGGCCTTTCTGCTTTATTGGTGGGAGCTGAGGGGTTCGAACCCCCGACCCCCTCGGTGTAAACGAGGTGCTCTGAACCAGCTGAGCTAAGCTCCCTTTTTTTTCCTGAACAATATCCCTTGTTTTCGGAGGCACAAATATAGTGCGTTATTGCGGTTTTGCAAAAAAACTTTTAACTTTTTTAAGAAAGCACATCCTCCAATACCTGATGGGATTTGATTTGCCCGAAAGAGGCTGTATGTAACGCATAGTAAACCAATATTTTATCCAGCAGGAAGCGGCGCGTGGCATTATCGAGTTTTATTTCATTTATTTTTTCAAATGGCGTGGCAAACAACTGCAAAAAATAACTAGCATGCTTTTGGTCGATGAAATTTAGATGTACGGGCTGAATAGAAGTAAAATCTCCTTCCTGCAGATCGAAAAACTGCTGGTCATTTCGTGTCTGTACATGTGGAGCAAATCCTAAAAACCTGGACAGCTTTAATAAAAACGCCAAATGAAAGTTGATGCCAGGTTCGGCAGTCTCGTCGAACCAGCTGATGGCATTGTAGATAAAGTCGAACAGGTTTTCATCCGTATGCTGCTGGCGGATGCTTTTATACAACACCTCGTTCAGAAATTGGACCATGGTATTTTTGATCACCTGATAAGGAATAGATTTGAATACTGGCGATGGACGTGCCTCGGTTACCCTCTGGATCTGGGTATTGAGCTTATGATAAACCACCATCTCCAAGAGGTGCAAGGGCTGCAAGATGTTCATCGGGATCTTGGCCTTTGGCTTTTTCACCCCATTGATCAGATAAGACTGGATGCCAAACTTATCTGTAAATACCTGCACAACCACACTGCTTTCGCTATACAAGGTTGTTTTTAGCACTACGCCCCTAATCTTATGCAACATACCCGATCAATTTTGGAACAAAGATGCAGAGGCCCGTAACCAGCGAAAACAGGGAAGCGATCAGCACGGCACCAGAAGCCACATCCTTAACAATGCCTGCCTGCGGATGGTACTGTGGCGAGACCAGGTCGACCAGCACTTCGATCGCCGTGTTCAAAAGTTCCAGTACCAATACCAGCGAAATGGAAAGTGCGATCCACAACCATTCCTGACGGCTTAGCCCCAGTCCATAGCCCAAGAGCACCACAATAATGGCCACGGCACACTCGATCTGAAAGCTCTGCTGTGTCCTTAAGGTATAGCCAATCCCCTTAAAGGCATAGGTGAAACTTTTTAGAAATTTTCTCATCTGCCCTAAATTACATCAAAATTGGGAAAGGCAACCTGTGAACAACAAAAACAATAGCAATTATTTGCTGTTAGCAATGCGTAACATTTCATTGACCAGATTTTGGAATGAGCCATTTTTATAGTTTCTTTACTTTTTTAAATGCAGTTGAACATGTGGGCGAAACTTTCCAGAGCTATACTTCAAAATAAAATCCTTCTCATTCTCCTTTTTTTGGCGGCTACGGTTTTCATGGCTTTCCATGCCAGAAACCTCAAGCTTTCCTATGCGGGAAGCAAGATCCTTCCCTTAACCGACTCCATTTTTATCAAATACAACCAGTTCAAAAAACAGTTTGGCGAAGATGGGAGCGTGATGGTGGTAGGAGTTCAGGGCGCAGCCATCTATAAAAAAGAGAACTACAATCAATGGATGCAGCTTACTACAGACATTCAGCAGCTGAAAGGCATCAAAGGCGTGCTTTCCATTGGCAAACTGACCGAACTCCAAAAAGATACTGTCAACCAAAAATTTGTCGTTGGCCTGATCCCCGGACAGCCCATACGCACGGACGCAGAAATGGACTCGCTTAAAAATAAGCTGATGGGCATGCCATTCTATAGTGGCCTACTCTTCAATAAAAATACAGATGCCACGCTAATGGCCATCACCTTCGACCCAAAGATCCTGAATTCGGCAGACCGTAATCCGATCCTCAAGGCCATCGAGTCAAAAACCAGCGCCTTCTCTAAGAAAACTGGCATCACCACACATTTATCCGGGCTTCCCTTTATCAGAACAGCCACCAGTAAATTGGTTTCCAATGAGTTTGTGCTCTTCTTAGGGCTCTCTATCTTGGTGTCGGCATTGATCCTCCTCATTTTTTTCAGGAGCTTTTATGCCGTATTCTTTCCTATTCTGGTGGTCATCATGGGCGTAATATGGAGCATCGGCACATTGGTGCTCTTTGGCTATGAAATTACCATCCTAACCGGACTTATTCCACCCCTGATCGTGATCATAGGCATTCCGAACAGTATTTTGCTGCTCAACAAATACCACAATGAACTAAAAAAGCATGGCGAAAGGCAAAAAGCGATGCAGGTTACCATTGAAAGGATAGCGGTAACCACCTTGATTGCCAATGTAACTGCAGCTATCGGTTTCGGCGTACTCTATTTTACGGGCAGTGAACTATTGATGCAATTCGGAAGCGTAGCTGCTTTAAACGTGATGTTTACTTGGCTGATGTGCCTATGCCTCATCCCGATTATCTTTAGCTACCTACCTGTACCCGCCAGAAAAATAAAAGATACCCATGCACCCAACTTCCTAGACCGGCTATTGGCGACAACAGATGGATTGGTCCAGCATAAAAGTGGACTGATCTACGTAGTCACGATTTTGCTTACCTTGATCTCCCTGATCGGAATTTACAAAATCAACATCAATGGCTATGTAGTCGACGATCTGCCCAAGAGTTCCACCATCCTCAGCGACCTTAAGTTTTTTGAGCGCAATTTCGAAGGCATTTTACCTTTGGAGATCAGTGTGGATACCAAAAGGAAAAATGGGATTTTAAGCCTCTCTACGCTCCAGAAAATCGATAAGATGGAACGCATGATTTCGGCCTATCCCGAATTTTCGCGTTCAATTTCCCTAAATACCGGACTTAAATACGCCTCGCAGGCTTTCTACAATGGCGATTCTGCATTTTATAGATTGCCGACCGATATTGAGAAAAACTTTATCCTGGCCTATGCCGCCAACTCGGGGAAAGGGAATGGCAACATGCTTACCAATTTTGTGGATAAAGATAAGCAGACAGCGAGGATCAGCTTTCAAATGGCCGATGTGGGCTCGAAGCGATTGGATGTGCTATTGGCAGAACTGAAGCCAAGGATTGATTCGATCCTATCGCCAAAAAGATTTAATGTTGAACTTACTGGTTCGAGCATTATTTTTTCAAAAGGGACCGATTATCTGCTGGAACATCTTTTTGAGAGCATCGGATTGGCCATTATCCTGATCTCGGTACTGCGTTTGGCACAGTTTAAGAGTTTGGGCATCATGTTCATTTCGCTGTTGCCCAATATTGTACCCTTGCTCATTACTGCCGGATTGATGGGCTTTTTCCACATCCCCTTAAAACCTTCAACCATCCTGATCTTTACCATTGCGTTCGGACTGGCCTCCGATCAGACCATTTATTTCCTGACCAGATATCAACAGGAACTTACGCTGACCAATTATACCGTATCTAAAGTGGTTTCAGATACCATAAGGGAAACTGGCGTGAGCATGACCCATATTGCCCTGATCCTGTTTTTTGGATTTGGAATCTTTACAGCCTCCACTTTTGGCGGAACCGTAGTTTTGGGCCTATTGCTTTCGATTACATTGATTGTGGCATTATTCTTTAACCTGACCTTGTTGCCGGCCCTGATGCTTTGGCTGGATAGCAAGAAAAAAAGAAAGCTTATTCCTGCCGAAGAGGCAGCAAGGAATGAAGCGGAGATTGACCATTAAAAAGACCTATAAGGTTTTAAAAACCTTATAGGTCTGTTAGGTTTGTAAGATTAGTTTTCGTATTTTCAAAAATGAAATTTTATGACAAATTTCATCCCGACGGTTACTATCATCTTTTCAATCATGCAGTAGGATTTGACAACCTGTTCAGATCGCATGACAACTATTTGTTTTTCTTGGCACGATATGAGAAATATATTTATCCTGTAGCGAAAACTTTTGTTTATTGCCTAATGCCCAATCACTTCCATTTCCTCATTCAGATCAGAAACGAGGAAAGCATCAGGCAACTGGCCAAAGTAGATCAATCTGTCGAATTTGATTTTCATCGATTTATGATGCAATACCTGAGCAATTTTCTTAATAGTTATGCCAAGGCATTCAATAAACAACATAAACGAAAAGGAGCCCTCTTTATAGATTTTACTAAACGGATAGAAATCAAAAATGAGACCTATTTTAATCGGATCATCCATTACATCCACCTTAATCCTGTCCATCATGGTTTCGTAGCATCTGTAAATGATTGGAAATACTCCTCGTATCATTCGATCATCGATCCCCAAGGCGCTTTAAAACTGGAACGGGAAGCCATATTGGAGTGGTTCGGGGGAATAGCTGCATTTGTTGAGTTTCATCAGACCGCGCTGCTCCTTGAGGCCACATATGAAATAGAATGCTAAGCTATTTCCGAAATCACTCGCTCTCTTTACCCACAGGCTCCAATTCTACTTTTTTACCATCAGGATCTACTTTTTTGGCAAATAGGATTGGATAAAGAAACAGCAGTGCACCCACTATAAAACAAATCCCAGCAAGGGTAAGCACAAAAGTGCTTCCAGATATGTGCCTGCTGCTCATGATTTTGGCTACGATCAGGGCAACAATACCGATAACAATGGCAATTACGGCCTTCTGTAATTTCAGGACTTTGATCATCACTTTATAGCTTACCCTTTACAAACAATCCTGTTTCGCTAAAGTTTGCAGCCTATGCTGATGGACACAAATGGCTTTATGTTTAGCACGCCAGTTATAAAAGCCTATCTGTGTTAATCTGTGCCTATCTGTGGTCAGAAATCACTAGTGGAATCAGATGATGATTCTTATTTTTTTGAAAATGAGAGATTTATGATATTTTTGAACAAATTACATTAACCTCATACATCATGAAAAGAAAAATTTTATGGCTAATGTTTGCCTTCCTGATGGCCACATCAAGTGTTTTTGCACAAGAATCATCAAGTAGCAGCACCGACAAAAATTTTTGGTGGGGACCAAAAGTCGGCGTCGACCTGGCCACTCCCACTACCAACGAAGCTACGATCAGATCTGAAGTCAAGTCAAATTTTCAGGTTGGCCTATTTTTCCAATTTGGAAAGAAATTTTACATCCAACCTGAAATCTATTATGCAACCAGAAAAGAACAGATCGTAAGCGGTACAGTTACTACCGAAAACAAGGTCAACTCGTTAAGGGTTCCTTTGTTGTTGGGGATGCGCATTTTTAACTTGGGCGTAGTTAGTGGCCACATCCAGGCCGGTCCTGCCGCATCTTACGTGTTAGATCAGGATCTAGGCTCCACTTCCTTCGACAAAAAGAACCTTAATTTTTCGCTGACCGGCGGCGCAGGAGTTGATGTTATCGGCCTCATTACCCTCGATGTACGCTACGCGGTTCCCCTGAATAGCGAAACACGCAACTCGATCAAACAATTAAGGTTGGACGATGGGGTCAATGTAACATTGGGACTCAAATTCTAGACCAAACAAACGATTTATTTTAAAAGGGAGCTATCTGTGCAGCTCCCTTTTTTTATGGATTTTGATTTGCACAAATTCCTTACTTGAAAGAGCCAAGGGGAAGAAAGAGAATTTATTGTAAAATAATCCTGTCTAGAGAAGAAGCTTATGCGCAATGCCTATCCCCCTCTGGAGGGGGCAGGGGGAGGAAAAGATAGCAGAATCCATGCACTAGCCTATCGAGCAGGGAAAGGTCGGGTTCAATCGCCGAACGCCAAACGCTACACTCCTCCCCTTTTCCGGTTTCGGAGCAAGCTCGAAATCACTAAACCTAAACCAATGATCTCCAACAACATCGTAATGATCACAATGCCAATGGTGAGCCCAGGATGGGCAGTTTTGAAGAAAAAAGCAGTCGGCAGTACCACCACTGCCGCCACCATAAATAGCAGGCCGATTTGAAGTCTCTTGTTCATAAAACAAATTCCTGTAAAACTACCATAATTCATTCTAAAACCGTAGCTTTGCATCCTTTAATTTTTGGAGATACTTGATTGATGTATAGGGAATTTAAACAATTAGAACTAGCTAAAATAGGCACAGAGATCCTCGAGTTTTGGAAAGCAGAAAATATCTTTGAAAAAAGTATTTCCACGCGCTCAAAAGCCAAGCCGTTCACGTTTTATGAAGGTCCACCATCCGCAAATGGTATGCCGGGCATTCACCACGTGATGGCCCGTGCCATCAAGGACATCTTTTGCCGTTACAAAACATTAAAAGGCTATCAGGTAAAACGTAAAGGCGGATGGGATACCCATGGCCTCCCGATCGAACTTGCCGTTGAAAAAAAACTAGGCATTACCAAAGATGATATCGGAAAAAAAATATCTGTAGAAGACTACAATAGTGCCTGCAAGGAAGAAGTAATGCGCTATACGGATGTATGGAACGACCTGACCGAAAAAATGGGCTATTGGGTCGACCTCCAACATCCTTACGTCACTTATCATAACGAATACATCGAAACCCTCTGGTGGATCTTAAAATCGTTCTACGAGAAAGGACTGCTGTATAAAGGCTATACGGTTCAACCCTATTCGCCGGCGGCGGGAACAGGCCTAAGTTCGCACGAACTCAACCAGCCCGGCACCTATCGCGATGTAAGCGATACCACTATCGTTGCCCAATTTAAGGCCATCGCCAGTTCATTGCCACCTGCACTGAGCCAATTTGGCGAAATCAGCTTCCTTGCTTGGACCACTACACCATGGACCCTTCCGAGCAATACGGCATTAACGGTAGGTCCAAAAATCGATTATGTGCTCGTCAAGACATATAACCAATATACTTTCGAACCGATCCAGGTTATTTTGGCCAAACCATTGGTAAGCACGCAGTTTTCTGGTAAATACTTTTTAGCCAATGGCGATGAAGAACTTCGGGCTTATCAGGCTGATGATAAAAAAATTCCCTATCTTATTTTGACCGAAGTGGTGGGTGCTGACCTCGTGGGCATCAGGTACGAACAATTGTTGCCCCTTGCCCTGCCTTATCAAAACGCAGAAAATGCCTTTAGGGTAATTTCAGGTGATTTTGTCACCACCGAAGATGGTACAGGTATCGTGCACACTGCCCCTACTTTTGGTGCTGATGATGCGCGTGCCGCGAAATCGGCTACCCCAGAAGTACCGCCACTATTGATCCTCGACGAGAAAGGAAATCCGGTTCCATTGGTCGACCTTCAAGGTAAATTTGTGGCCTCCCTCGGAGAATATGGCGGAAAGTACGTCAAAAATGAATATTATACCGATGGCTCCGCTCCAGAGAAATCTGTCGACGTGGAAATCGCCATCCGCCTAAAGGAAGAAAATAAAGCCTTTAAGGTCGAAAAATATGTACACAGCTATCCGCATTGCTGGCGTACCGATAAACCTGTTCTCTACTATCCGTTAGACAGTTGGTTTATCAAGACGACTGCCGTAAAGGATAAAATGGTGGAACTGAACAAGACCATCAATTGGAAACCAGAAGCTACAGGAACCGGGCGTTTCGGTAACTGGCTTGAAAATCTGGTCGACTGGAACCTGTCACGTTCACGATATTGGGGCACACCACTACCCATCTGGCGCACCGCTGATGGATTGGAGGAAAAATGTATCGGTTCGATTGCCGAACTGAATGCCGAAATCAAAAAAGCCGTATCCGCAGGATTGATGTCTGCTGATTTCGAACTGAAGGATATGCACCGTCCTTATGTAGACGATGTCATCCTGGTTTCTGAAAAAGGCGAAAAAATGACCCGCGAAACTGACCTGATCGACGTATGGTTTGATAGCGGGGCAATGCCTTATGCCCAGTGGCACTTTCCGTTCGAGAACAAGGAAGAATTTGAAAATGCCTACCCGGCAGACTTTATTGCCGAGGGTGTAGACCAGACCCGTGGATGGTTTTTTACACTCCATGCCATTGCCGTTATGCTCAGCGAAAGCAGTGAAGAGATCAAGGCCATCAATGCGCATGTCAATAACCTTGGCATTTCCTATAAAAATGTGGTGTCTAACGGACTGGTATTGGATAAGAACGGCAACAAGATGTCCAAACGTCTTGGTAATGCTGTTGATCCTTTCAGCACCATCGAAACCTATAGTGCTGATGCAACGCGCTGGTACATGATCAGCAATGCATCGCCATGGGACAACCTGAAATTTAACATCGAAGGACTGGACGAAGTGCGCCGCAAATTTTTCGGCACTTTATACAACACCTACTCCTTCTTCGCGCTGTATGCGAACATCGATAAATTTGAGATCGATCTGGAAAACCAGACCCCGATTGCCAAAAGAAGCGAACTTGACCGCTGGATTTTATCGCTGTTGCAGACCTTGGTAACGGAGGTAGATGAAAGCTACAATGCCTACGAACCTACAAAAGCGGCAAGGGCCATCCAGACTTTTGTAGACGAGCACCTGAGCAATTGGTACATCAGGCTTTCGCGCCGTCGTTTCTGGAAAGGAGAAATGACCGATGATAAGCGTGCCGCCTACGAGACCTTATTTACCTGTTTGATGCGCGTATCGCAGCTGATGAGCCCTATCGCCCCATTTTTTGCAGATTGGCTGTACCTTAACCTTACCGCAGCTAATCCGAACGCACACCAGGCCAAATCCGTACACCTCACCATTTGGGATGAAATAGACAATACCCTGATCGATTTTGACCTGGACGAGCGGATGGAACTGGCACAAAACATTTCTTCAATGGTGTTATCGCTACGAAAGAAAATGGGCATCAATGTTCGTCAGCCGCTGGCAAAAGTCCTCATTCCGGTACTTGATGATAATTTCCAGGTAAAAGTAGACTTGGTAAAAGACCTGATTTTATCGGAAACGAACATCAAGGCCATCGAATTTATCAAGGACACGGCAGGCTTCATCAAGAAAAAGGTAAAGCCCAATTTCAAGGCTTTGGGCGCGAAGGTTGGTAAGGACATGAAGATCGTGACCGAGGCGATTGCCAATTTCACGCCAGAAGAATTGGCCGATTTCGAACGTACTGGCAACATCGCCATCCGCAACACCGCTTATCAGATCAGCCTGGAAGATGTAGAGATCATTGCGGAAGATATTCCAGGATGGCAGGTGACCACCATGGGCAGTTTAACCGTCGCCCTCGATGTGACCATTACCCCAGAACTTAAAAATGAAGGCTTATCCCGCGAGCTCATCAACCGGATCCAAAATTTAAGGAAAGAGCTTGATTTTGAGGTAACGGATAGGATCAGCGTAAGCCTGCAAAATGATGCGCTGATTGCTGATGCGATCGCACAGAACAAAGCTTACATTTGTGCAGAGATATTGGCCGATGAGTTTAATTTAGTAGACCAACTGAACGAAGGAAACAAAATCAGCATTGAAGATGTTGATTTACAGCTTTCGATAAGCAGACAATCATAATAGGAACATCAAAATTAACAGATAGATGGAAAAAACGGAGAAAACACGCTATTCAGATAGCGAACTACAAGAATTTAAAGAACTAATCCTCGAGAAACTAAAAAGCTCAAGGGAAGAATTCCTTTCACTGACCGCTTCTTTGAGCAACCCAAATTCTAACGGTACGGAAGATACTTCTGGCGCCTATAAAACATTGGAAGATGGTTCGGCCACTTTAGAGAAAGAGCAGATCAATCAATTGGCAGCACGCCAGAAAAAATTCATCGACAACCTGGAAGCTGCCCTTGTGCGCATTGAGAACAAGACGTATGGAATTTGCAGGGAAACAGGAAAATTGATCCAAAAAGAACGTTTGCGTGCTGTTCCCCATGCTACGTTGAGTATGGAAGCTAAATTGAAGCAAGGTTAATGAAAGGCTATACAAAACCCTTAATCGTCATTTTTCTTGTTCTGCTTGCAGATCAATTGCTCAAAACCTGGGTAAAGACAAATATGATCCTAGGCCAGGAATTCAAGATCTTTGGCAATTGGTTCATCATCCACTTTACCGAAAACAATGGAATGGCATTCGGACTGGAATTTGGCGGTGAGTTTGGCAAATTGGCCCTTTCGCTGTTCAGGGTATTGGCCGTGGCAGGGATCGGATATGGGCTGCACTACCTGATCAAAAGAAAATACCACCGCGGACTGATCTTGAACGTGGCCCTTATTTTTGCGGGCGCCATGGGCAATATCATCGACTCGGTATTCTATGGGGTCATCTATAAATATGCTGGCCTTTTGCACGGACAGGTAGTCGACATGCTCTATTTTCCGATCATATCGGGACATTTCCCTTCGTGGTTTCCTTCTTGGGCCAACGAAAGGTTCGAATTTTTCAGGCCTGTATTTAACCTGGCCGATGCGGCGATCTCAGTGGGCGTCATTTCGATCCTCGTCTTCCAAAAACGTTATTTTAAGGAAGAGGTAAGGGACGAAGTGGGCATCAACAACGAAAGCATAGAAGATTGATTTCACGCTCAACCTATTTAAAGCTATCTGGTCTTCCAGATAGCTTTTTTTATGGGCGATCAGTATATTTGGTTACCAAATTCCTGATCATGAAAAAATTGTTGCCATTCCTTATGCTGTTCGCCATGCTGGCGCAGCCATTCTCCAGTCTAGCGCAAAAAAGCCTATTTGATGGTAAGTCCTTAAAGGGCTGGCATGTTGATGTACCAGCAAAAGATAAGGATCCGAACATTGCACCCTCATTTGTAGTCAGAAATGGATTATTGGTGAGCATGGGCGAACCTAGGGGGCACCTGATTACCGACAAGGTCTATGAAAATTATCGATTGGAAGTAGAATACCGTTTTGCCGGAAAGCCTGGCAATTGCGGGGTTTTGGTACATGCCTCCACGCCAAGGGCACTGTACCAAATGTTCCCAAAATCGATCGAAGTCCAGATGCAGCACCTGGATGCCGGAGATTTCTGGTGCATACAGGAAGACATCAGCGTGCCCAATATGGAAGAGCGCCGTGGAGATAAAACCAAATGGGGAGTGAGCGAAGGCAAAGGTCGCCGCATCAAAAACCTGACCGACGACAGTGAAAAGCCGTTGGGCGAATGGAATACGATGGTGATCGAATGCCATAAAAATTCGATCAAGGTCTGGGTAAATGGGATTTTGGTAAATGAAGGCACAAACTGTACCGCAGACCATGGCCAGATTGCCCTACAGGCCGAAGGTGCCGAAGTGGAGTTTAGGAAATTGGTGTTGAAGAAGTTGAAAAGTTGAAAGTTCAAAGTTCAAAGTTGAAGGTTCAAAGTTGAACGTTATGGAATTGGCATGATTTTTACATCTAAGGATAAACACACAAAATTTAAGATCATGAAAAAATTATTAATGATGGCCACGATTGCATTGTTCAGTATCAATGCCATGGCGCAGCAAGTAGATTTAAGAAGGAAAGTTACCGTAAGCGGATCGGCCGAAACAGAAGTTACACCAGATATCATCTACCTTAACATTTCCCTGAAAGAATATCTAAAAGATAACAACAGCAAAAAGAAAGTAGAGATTACCGAATTGGAAAATCAGCTGTATGCTGCAGTGGTCAAAGCAGGGATCGCAAAGGAAGACCTGACCGTAAACAATGTATCGAGCTTTAACTACGTAACCGAGAAAAAGAAAAATCCAGATTTCCTGGCCAGCAAACAATACCGCTTAAAAGTAAGCGACCTTAATAAATGGAATGCCATTATCGGTGCAATTGATGCCAAAGGGATTTCATCGACGAATATTGAGAGCTATGACTATTCAAAGATCAGCAGCCTAAAAAAAGAGCTGAAAATAAAAGCCTTATTGGCGGCAAAAGAAAAGGCTACCTATATGGTGGAGGCACTTGGCGATAAATTGGGCAATGTGATCGACATCCAGGAAGTGAACAACGAAATCTATCCACAGCCCATGTACAGGGCCAACGTCATGATGATGAAGGCCGAATCGAGCATGGCCGCAGATGCCGTAGAACTCGATTTCAAAAAAATCAAGCTCAATTATTTGGTTAATGCGGTGTTCGAAATCAAATAGTTCTATCGTCCTTGCCCCATGCGCTATGCGCTAAATCTCTAAGCATAAAAAAAATCTATCAAATCAATTTGATAGATTTTTTGTTATTAGGGTATTGTTAACCTTTAAATTCAAAATCAGATGAAAAAATTGATCTACTCGCTCGTTCTTGTTTTCACTTTGGGAATAAGTGCGAATGTTTCGGCTGCAGATAGAACTGAACCAAAGACCGAAATGACGGCAGAACAAAAAGCCCAATTTGAAAAAATCACCAACAGGGTGGATGAAATCCGTAAAATGGACAAATCACACTTGACCAAAGCCGAAAGGAAAGCACTTCGTGCCGAGCTTCGTCAGATGAAAGAACAGGCGCGTGCCATGTCTGGAGGCGTATATCTTTCAGTTGGTGCGATCATCATTATCATTTTATTGTTGATCCTTATCCTATAGACAACACAATCCTATATAAAGGCAGAGGGCATGGCGCGATGAGTAATATGCCCTTTGCTCATTGCTAGTCAATCATATCAAACCCAGTATACTTTCTCAGCACTTCTGGAATAACAATGCCATCGGCTGTCTGGTAGTTTTCTAGAATGGCAGCTACGATCCTTGGGAGCGCCAAAGCACTTCCGTTCAGGGTATGGGCCAACTGGGTCTTTCCTTCCTTTCCCTTAAACCTCAGCTTAAGGCGATTACTCTGATAGGTTTCGAAATTAGAGACCGATGATACTTCTAGCCATCGTTGCTGTGCGGCACTCCAGACCTCCATATCGTAGGTCATGGCCGAGGTAAAGCCCATATCGCCACCACATAAACGCAACACACGGTAATGTAGGCCCAATTCCTGGAGCAGGGATTGCACATAATTGCTCATGTCTTCCAATACCTGATACGATTGTTCAGGATGCACGATCTGCACCACCTCCACTTTATCAAATTGATGCAAGCGGTTCAATCCGCGTACATGCGCCCCATAAGAACCTGCTTCCCTCCTAAAGCATGGTGTATAGCCGGTATTTTTGATCGGCAGGTCTTCTTCCTTTAAAATTACATCACGATACAGGTTGGTAACCGGAACTTCTGCTGTGGGGATCAGATAGAGGTCATCGCCGGTAACATGGTACATCTGTCCTTCCTTATCCGGCAATTGTCCTGTTCCAAATCCAGATGCGGCGTTTACCAAATGTGGCACCTGCATTTCCTTATAGCCCGCTGCCGTGGCATGGTCCAAAAAGAAATTGATCAGGGCACGTTGTAACCTCGCTCCTTTGCCCTTATAGACCGGAAAGCCTGCACCGGTAATCTTTACGCCAAGTTCAAAATCAATGATGTCATATTTTGCGGTCAGTTCCCAATGTGGTTTCGCATCTGCAGGCAGTGTTGCCGGAGCGCCATGGGTATACACAATTTCATTGTCATCAGCCGTTGCGCCAGATTTGACCAAATGATAGGGAAGATTTGGAAGCTGAACAATCAGGTGATTAAGGTCCAATTCCAAAATATTCAGTTTTTCGGTCAGTTCCCTGATATTTTCCTTCTGGCCTCCAGTTTCTACTTTAATAGCTTCAGCTTCTTCCTTCTTACCATTTCTCATCAGTTCGCCAATCTGCTTGGCCGCGCTATTGGCCAGTGCCGACAAGTTATCCAACGAAGTTTGGGTCTGGCGACGCTCTTCATCGGTGGAGATGATCTGGTCTACCAATTCCGTTTGTTTGAAATTACGCACAGCTAGGCGTTCTAAAACTTTCTCTCTATTTTCGCGGATATAGTTAACTTGCAGCATTATTTATTTTTTTACAAAGATAATAAGAGTTACGTGTTATCAGTTATGTGTTGTGAGTTTTATGCGCCCAGACCTGTAGCCCGCAACCCATAACCCGTAACATGAAAGAAGGAAAACTTTATCTCGTTCCCACGCCGATCGGCAATCTAGATGACATGACCTTTCGCGCAGTCATCATTTTAAAAGAGGCCGATATCATCTTGGCTGAGGATACGCGCACGAGCGCCCCGTTGCTGAAGCACTTTGGCATCGAAAAAAAAGCCTATTCCCATCATCAGCATAATGAACATCAGGCCACTGCCGAAGTCATCCGGTTTTTAAAGGACGGAAAAAATGTGGCCCTCATCTCGGATGCCGGTACACCAGCCATTTCCGATCCAGGGTTCTTTCTGGTAAGGGAAGCGCTCAAGCAGGATATCGAGGTAAATTGCCTACCGGGAGCTACGGCATTCGTGCCTGCATTGGTCAACTCCGGCTTACCCAGCGACCAATTTGTATTCGAAGGGTTTTTGCCGGTCAAGAAAGGGCGGCAGACCCGAATGAAAGAACTGGCCAACGAAGAGCGGACCATGATTTTTTATGAAAGTCCGCACCGCCTCTTAAAGACATTGGAAGAATTTGCCACTTATCTTGGCGCAGACAGGCCTGCATCGGTTAGCAGGGAGCTCACCAAGATATACGAGGAAACCGTACGCGGAACGTTATTGGAAATAAAATCACATTTCGAAAACAATATTTTAAAAGGAGAATTCGTAATTTGTGTTGCGGGGGAAGCAAAGCGGAAAGCGAAGAGCGAAGAGCGTAGAGCGTAGAGCGAAGAGCGTAGAGCGTAGAGCGAAGATTAAAGATTAAAGATCAAAGACCATAAGTAGTTATACATTAAAAAAATTGGCATGGGATTACGCTTAACGCCCATCGCCAAACACCAAAACCATGACATCAATAGATAGATTTTTAAGTGACGAACAGGACCCAAAGGCAGTAGAAAAGGTAATTGGGAAATTAAATGACCTTCTGACCACAGGTGAAGAACTTTTATACCTTGCCGTGCAAAAAAAGCCGGCGGTTAACCTTTTGCCAGACAGCATTGCCATCAGCAACAAGCGTATTTTTTATTGCTCGCCAGGTAATTTAGGACTGACCATGAACTTCAAGGATATTTCTTGGAAAAACATAAAAGAAGTTTCTTTTAAAGAAGAGTTTTTTGGTTCCAAGTTCATCTGTGTACCGCAGCATGGCGAGAATATCGTAACGGAATACATCCCTAAAATCCAGGCCCGTAAACTGCACCAATCGGCGAACGAACAACTCGAAACCTATAAGGAATTGTTGAGGCAACAAAAGTTGGAAGAAAATAGGGCTTCTGCATCTATGGTCAATGTTCCATCTTCAGCGCAGCCGATTATCGAACTTCCAATCGAGGAAGCCATTGTGATCGCACCGCACGAAATTGAGGAGGCCGAAGACGAAACAACCCTGAAATTAAGAAAGCTCAAAACACTGTACGATAAGCAGTTGATTACCAGAGAAGAATACGAGAGCAAGAAATCGGCAATCTTAGATAGTTTATAGGAAACCGACCTATGAACCAAAAACAGACCTATCTTTTGGCACTTTTGAGTGCCCTGCTGCTCTGGATGGCCTGGCCGCCATTTACATGGACCACGCCCCTACTTTTGGTTGCGCTGGTCCCGTTATTGGCTGCCATTGACCACATCCTTTCCAATCACGATAAAAAAAGAGGAAAAAAAGTATTCCTGACTGCCGGACTGGCTTTTTTGGTTTGGAATACGGCCAGCATCTATTGGGTGTTCAATGCCATCCATTCTTCAGATACAGGCTGGCTGGTCTCTCTTTTGGTCTCCCTAATTCCATATGGATTAGGTGCGCTATTGATGACCTTTGCTTTTTGGTTATATGCCCAATTGCGCACAAGGGTACGCCCTGTACTCGCTTATGCCGGGTTGATCGCTTTCTATATTTCCATGGAATACCTGCACCAGAGCTGGGATCTGGCCTTTCCGTGGATGACCTTGGGCAATGGCCTCGCCGGGATGCACCAATTGGCGCAATGGTATAGCTATACCGGCACCTACGGCGGTTCGTTATGGATCTTATTGAGCAATATTTTAGTTTTCGAAGCCTATCGGGGATGGAAACAGGATCAGGGGAAATGGATGCGGTTACTGGCCTGTTCGTCAGTTGTGCTGATTCCTATGGCCTGCTCATTGTTTACCTATTCGACCTACCAGGAAAAAATATTGCCCGTAAATGTGGTTGCCGTACAGCCCAATATTGATCCTTATGAAAAATATAGTTCGGCATCTGCCGCTGAACAGTTGAATGTGCTGATCAAATTGTCTGATTCTGTTGGTCAGGTAAATACCGAATACTTCATTTGGCCTGAGACCGCCTTGCCACAATATGCCAACGAAGAGCAGATCCGCAGCCATCCAGATGTGCTCGCTGCACAACAGTTTTTGGGCAAATACAAAAATGGCACCTTGATTACCGGCATAGAGACCATAAAATGGTACGACGGCAAGCAGACCATTTCGGCTGGACGAGATGAACGGAGCGGAAAATATTACGACCGTTTTAATGCCGCCCTACAACTGGAGAACTCTGCAGCAATTGCCATATATCACAAATCAAAGCTTGTACCTGGCGTAGAGAAAATGCCTTTCCCCAAAGTTTTTTCTTTCTTGGCACCTGTTTTTGAACACCTTGGCGGAAGTGCCTCAGGCTATGGCTGGCAGCAGCAGCCTACCGTTTTTTACGCGCAGAGCGGGATTGGCGTAGCCCCGGTGATCTGTTACGAATCGATATGGGGAAACTGGATTGCCAAATCGGTCAAGGAAGGCGCCCAATTTATTGCGATCATTACCAATGATGGGTGGTGGGGCAATACATCCGGAAAGGACCAACACCTGCTCTATGCCAAATTAAGGGCAATAGAAACGCGTAGATGGGTGGTACGGTCGGCGAATACCGGTATTTCTGCTTTTATCAACCAAAGGGGCGATGTGGTGAAACAATCGGAATGGTGGAAAAGAACCGCACTCAAGGCCGATATCAATTTAAACGATAGCCTAACTTTTTATGCGCAAAATGGAGATATAATTCCACAGGTCGCTATATTTTTGGGCATATTATTGGCCTTGGTTATTCCCTATCAGAAATGGAGATCGAAAAACAAAAAGACACTAGGATATGAAAAGCAGGAATAACATTCGGATCATATTATTATTGCTCATGGTTGCCCTCAGCGTGGGATGCGACCAGGCATCGAAAAAGATCGTCCGCGAAAAAGTTGCCGAGCATGAAACCATTTCCATCATCAAAAACCATTTTATCTTAACAAAAGTGGAAAATACCGGGGCATTCCTGAGTGCCGGAAATGAACTGCCAGATACGGTCAGGTTTATTCTGCTCACCCTATTGCCGGTGATCGTGCTCTGCTATGGACTGGGTTATCTCCTCTATAAGCAAAGGCTGCCAACACTCATGCAGGTCGGATTATGCCTTTTACTTGGTGGCGGTATCGGCAATGTTTACGATAGGATCCGTTTTGGATCTGTTACGGATTTCCTGCACATCGACTTTGGACTATTCAGGACTGGGGTTTTTAACCTGGCAGATGTTTCCATCATGTTAGGGATTGGCCTGTTGTTGCTATACTCATTCAAGAAAGCACCTTTGGATAAAAACGACTTACGAAGTCTTAAGACTTCGTAAGTCGGCTAGTCCATATATTTACCTACAATCGGCATCCGTCTGCCCATGCCAAAAGCTTTGGGCGATACGCGCAAGATAGGCGGTGTCTGATAGCGCTTGAATTCGGCAGCGTTGACCATTTTCAGGATGCGTTTGACCAAGGCTTCATCAAAGCCCGCCGCAATAATCTGGTTTGAATCCTGTTGCTGCTCAATGTGGCGGAACAAGACCTGGTCCAGTATGTCATATTCCGGCAGTGAGTCCGAATCCTTTTGGTCTGGCCTTAATTCGGCAGAAGGTGGCTTGACGATGGTGTTCTCTGGAATGATTTCCCCATCTTTATTCAGATACCTGGCCAGTTCAAAGACCTGTGTTTTGTACACATCGCCAATTACCCCAATGGCTCCGCACATATCGCCATATAAGGTACCATAGCCTACTGCGCACTCGCTTTTGTTGGAGGTATTGAGCAGGATATACCCGAATTTATTCGACATCGCCATAACCACGATGCCCCGGCAGCGGGCCTGGATATTTTCTTCTGTGAGATTAAATGGAAGTCCACCAAAAGCATTCGCCATCATGCCATCAAATGCGGCTGCTGCTGCCTTAATTTCGATGATTTCATGTTGGCAACCAATATTCTTTACGAGATCGAGTGCATCTTTGACCGAATGGTCCGACGAATATTTCGATGGCATCAAAACAGCCATCACATTTTCTGCGCCCAATGCGCGGCAGGCCAAGGCACATACCACTGCCGAGTCGATTCCTCCCGACAGGCCAAGCACAGCTTTGGTGAAGCCAGATTTCCTAAAATAATCACGGATTCCCAAAATCAGCCCATCATGGATCTGCGAGATATCGCTTGCCCGCTCCAATAAGGGATATTTATTTTTTACGTTCTGGATTTCGTCCAGGTCAAATACCTGAAGGTCTTCTTCAAAATACTTCATTTCGGCCTTGAGTGCCCCCTCCTCATCAAATACCAATGAACCGCCATCGAAAATAATTTCTGTCTGCGCACCAACCTGGTTCACATAAAACAAGGGAAGCTTATAGTTTTTGGCATTGCCAGACAAAACCTGGATTCGATCTTCGTCATGGCGGTAATTAAATGGCGACGCCGCGATATTGATCATCACATCAGGGCTTTGCTTGATCAGTTCGTCCATCGGACAGGAAACATACAATGGATTGTCATTGATGTTCCATAAATCCTCACAGATGGTCAATGCGATCCTCTTCCCCTTAAAATCTATGCACTGGAATTCGTTAAAAGGTTCGAAATATCGGTATTCATCAAAAACATCATAGGTGGGCAGCAGTGCTTTTTTAACTACGGCCTTCACGGCGCCATTTTCTATAAAATAAGCTGCGTTGTACAGGTCTTTTCCCTTGACCACTTCATTTTTGATGGGCAGGCCAATGATGCAGGCCATGTCGGTACAATGCTTGGCAATTTTCTGGGCAGCCGCTTCGCAATGCGTTAAAAACTGGCTATAATCCAGGAAATCACGCGGTGGATAACCACAGACGGCCAACTCGGCAAATACGACCAGATCTGCTCCTTTTTCCCTGGCAAGGCTGATGTGCCTGATGATGTGGTCCGTGTTGAGATCAAAGTTTCCGATATGATAATTGAGCTGGGCAAGTGCGATTTTCATGGATGTGTGTAAGTTTTAAGTAGCAGGAAGCAAGTAGCGAGTATCAAGTAGCAGGTATAAAGTAATGGTTAGCTGACGGCTTAAAAAAAGACGCCAACATTTATGCCAACATTGTGGTTTCTCACTTTACTTCCAGTAGAAATATTGGTGAAGCCATTGTTCAGCGTAACACCGAGCAACAAGCTGGTCTTGCCATTCAGTTCGAATTCTCCTCCGCCGCCAATAATCACTCCTGCGCGATAAAATTTGGTATAATCATTGGCTCCTATGTTTTTGATCGGCGCGGAGCCCTGTGTTTCGCTGTCCAGCTTGGCCCCTATCCGAATATCGTTTGATATCCCAAACTGGCCATACCACCTTATTCCATTGATATTTGCAGTCTTTAGCTTAATGGAAATCGGGATTTCAATATATTGCATCATGTACTTTTTGAACACCTCCATATTGGCAATCGGATAGGTCGAACTAGGTGAAAGGATAACTTCGGTAACCTTGGTGTTCATGGTGGTAATGGTGATGCCCGTAGCAAAGCTGTAGTTTTCGGCGAAATTGAAATCGCCCAGTAGTCCATAGCTGAAGCCTAGCGCAACCCCTTCGCCCTTGCCGTTCTCTGCCTTTCCAAATCCGAAGTTTGGATGTGCGGTCAGGCCTAAACGAAAGCCATAGGGCAATGGTCCACTTTGTGCAAAAGTAGACAGGCTGAAAAAGAGGAAAAGTATGGCGATCAATGATTTTTTCATGGCTGTTGATTTATTTATTGTCGATAGGTTATTATGTTCCCGAGCTAATTATATTTGTAATATGCGTCAACGGTTTAAACTTTCCCAAATTTATCTTTTTTTTCTTTCTATGGTTGCGTTATTTTCTTGTAACGGATCAAAGCGGCCTGATGTTGACCAGATCAAGGTGTCTATAAAAATCAAACGCTTCGAAAAGGACCTTTACCAGGGAAAGGGCAAAGACATCAACCAGACCAATCAGCAGTTGGGCAATCAGTATGGCTATTTTTATGACGATTTTATCCACCGCATGGTCGGAAATCCATCCTTGAGCGGTCCTGAAGTGCTTGCGCTATTGTATAAAGACCAAGCCTATACCGACTTAAATGCAGAAGTCGATAGTGTTTTCCCATCGCTCGGTCCGCTTGAAAAAGACCTCACACAGACATTCAAGTACATCAGATACTATTACCCAAAAGCAAAAGTGCCCCAGTTCATTTCTACGCTAACCGGTTTTGCCTATCAGATTACCACGGGCGACAAGTACATGGGCATCGGGCTGGATATGTTCCTGGGCAGGAACAGCAAGTTTTATGGTGCCATTGTAGAAAGTGTCCCGCTATACCAGTCGCGCCGCTTTGAGCCGCAATACATCGTGCCACGCGTTACAGAAGTCTATGCAAGGGAAGAACTTTTCAAGGAACGCGATGAAGACCGCTCCATGCTTTCAAAGATGATCTACAATGGTAAAATCCTCTATTTTATGGACCTGATTTTGCCGGAAGGAACTGCAGATACCTTAAAAATTGGTTATACGGGACCACAAATGGCCTGGTGCCAGCAATATGAAGGAAACATCTGGGCGTATTTTTTAGAGAGCGAACTGCTCTACCAAACCGATTATCCCAAATTTCAGGTCTACCTTACTGATGGCCCATTTACACCCCAACTGGGCGAAAACAGGTCGTCGGCACCTAAATTGGGCGTATGGATCGGCTGGCAGATCGTAAGAAAATACATGGAGCAAAATCCCAACATTACCCTGCAACAGCTGATGGCGGAGACAGATGCACAGAAAATATTGACCAGATCAAAGTATAAGCCTAAACCTAGTTAGTTGGCAGTTGGCAGTTTACAGTTGGTAGTTGGCAGTTTTTAGTTTTTGAATATTTTTCGACTTGATATGAAAAAAATCGGCATTGTGCTTTCAGGGGGAGGAATTAGGGGGATTGCCCATTTGGGGATCTTAAAAGCTTTCATGAATGCTGGCATTAAATTTAGCCATGTGAGCGGCACCAGCGCAGGTTCTATCGCAGGCGCATTTTATGCGGCAGGAATTGACCCAGAAGAAGGCCTCAATATCTTTATGAAAACGAGGTTGCTGAGGTTCATCCGTCCGGCATTGGGATCTTTGGGACTGATCAGCATTGAGAATACGCGCGAGATATTGATGGAATATTTTCCGCATGATAAGATCGAAGACCTAAAAGTACCACTGACCATCTGTGCCACCAACTTTAGCGAAGGCAATTTGGTCTATTTTACCAAAGGTCCATTGATCAGGGCAATCCTGGCTTCAAGCTGCATCCCAGGGATTTTTAAGCCCATTATGATCGATAACCACATGTATGTGGACGGGGGCATTTTGAATAACTTTCCGGTTGAGCCGCTATTGGACAACTGTGATTATATTATTGGCTCTTCCTGTAACCATTTAAAGCCTGTAGACAAGATCACAAACATCTCACGGCTGATGCAGCGTGCCGGGATTATGTCAATCAATCATGACATGGAGAGAAAGGCCAAATTTTGCAACTTGCTGATCGAGCCCAAAGGAATGGGGGAAATCAGCACTTTCGACATGAAGAAAGCAGAAACCATTTATTGGCTGGCCCATGAGGAAGCCTTAAAAGCGATCAAGAACAGCGAGACTTTTCAGGAACTTTTGAGCTAATCGACCGATAAAAGAATCGCTAAGTCACTGAATTGTAAAATAAGCCATCCCGTCCATATCGTTTTTCGCTGTTTTAAATTCAGATAAATGACTCTTCACGGCGCCTATTTTCGCATCGTTTAATTTTTACAACTGACTTATTATTTGCTAAATAAAAACTTTGAGCGATCAAACAGACGCAGCCAGTTCCCGGCCTGAACAAACGGTATACTCGGCCTGAACGAACGGTAAACAAAACTAACATTCTTGCAAAACCCGACAAAAGCGACAGGCCAAATTTTTGGAAGCTTTACTTTTAAACGCCGATATTAGAATTATACTATAGCCATTAAATGGCCAAACGTACGAGTTGATCTTCCTCTAATACAGGAATAGCCTTACAAAGGTCAAGTTTCAAACAGAACTGCACATCTTCTTCGATATTTAACTGCGCCAGACGATGGCTATGGGAAGATTTGTGCAGATAAGTGCGGAGGTCATCTTTTGCCATCACGTACATATCTTCGGCTGCTACACATGAATCGTCAAAGTGTACAAAATCCTTTCTCAATTTATGTACAATGGCACCTGCAAACAGGGTATCTTCGAGATTGAACTTGTCTTTCCAACCTGCACAGAGCAACAGCACATCCTTATCCTGCACCTTGAGCCAATCACACAATGAGCCCAGGTTAAGAAATGAGCCTACCACCACCTGATGTGCCCTTTTTTGGGCCATCCGCATGGCCTTGGTCCCATTGGTGGTAGTCAGTACGATTGTTTTTCCTTCGACCTTGTCTTTTACATAAGAAAATGGCGAATTTCCAAAATCGTATCCGGTTACTACCTCACCGTTGCGCTCGGCCGCTAAAAGAAATCCTCGGTCAGCATAGTTTAGGCAATCTTCTACATGCTCCACAGGGATGATTGCCGCTGCGCCGTTGTCAATTCCATAGGTAATGGACGACGTTGCCCTAAGGATATCGATAATGACTACAATGCTGTTCTCGATGGCATAGAGATGGAGGAGTGCAGGCGTTAGGCAAACTTCGATGGTTCTAGACATGGTTACGGGTTGTAAGTTGTGAGTTGAAAGTCTAGGCGCCCAAACTTGCAACCTTGAACCTTTAACCTACAACTTATTATTTATAGAAAGGAAACTTAACTATTTTGGCCTTGATTTTTTGGTTTCTGATGTCGATGAAGATTTCGGTCCCTTCTTTGGCGAATTCGGTTTTAACATACCCCATGCCAATTGCTTTTTGAAGCGAAGGCGATTGGGTTCCTGAGGTTACCTTGCCGATCTGATTCCCAGAAGCATCAACAATCAGGTAATCATGACGAGGAATACCACGATCGATCATTTCGAAGCCAATGAGCTTTTGCTTAACACCTGTCTCTTTTTGGGCCTGTATGGCAGCAGCATTCGTAAAGGGCTTGGTAAATTTGGTAATCCAGCCGAGGCCTGCTTCAATTGGCGAAGTCGTGTCATCAATATCATTGCCATACAAACAGAAACCCATTTCTAGCCTCAACGTATCGCGGGCAGCCAAACCGATCGGCTTAATGCCAAATTCTGCACCGGCAGCAAAGATGGCATCCCACATCTGGTCCGCATATTGGTTTTCGAAATAGATTTCAAATCCACCCGCTCCTGTATATCCAGTAGCAGAAACCAGCACATTAGCTATCCCTGCAAATGTTCCCTTTTTAAAGGTGTAATATTCCATGGAAGCCAGGTCGATATCCGTCAGGCTCTGCAGGGCATCGGCAGCTTTTGGGCCTTGAATGGCCAATAGCGAAGTCTGATCAGATATGTTGTGCATTTCCACATTTGCCGTATTGAATTTTTGGATCCAGTTCCAATCCTTTTCAATATTAGAAGCATTGACGACCAGCATGTAGCTCTGCTCATCCAGCCTATACACCAAAAGATCATCTACAATACCGCCCTCTTCATTTGGAAGGCAGGAATATTGTACTTTGCCATCATAGAGTTTCGAGGCATCGTTGGTGGTTACCTGCTGGATCAGTTCAAGGGCATGTGGTCCTTTTAAGATGAATTCGCCCATGTGGCTCACATCAAAAACGCCTACGGCATTTCTGACCGTGGCGTGCTCCACATTGATCCCTTCATATTGGACGGGCATATGGTAACCTGCAAAAGGTACCATTTTTGCGCCAATGGCGATGTGTTTGTTCGTTAAGGCTGTATTTTTCATATGGGAATAGCGTATCAGGTATCGGCCATCAGGTGGAGAGACGTAACCGATCCCGTAATTTGGCTGTAAAAATAGGAAGAAAAAGTGGTATCTGGACGGACCAATATGAAGACTTTTGATGAGGGAGGGTTAATCTACAAGAAAAAAAATCGACTTACGAAGTCTTAAGACTTCGTAAGTCGATTTTAAGCAATTCTTTCTCCCAAAACTAAAAAACCCTAACTCTTGGTTAATTCTTGGTAGATGTTCAGCATCCGCTTTGCGTTAGAATTAATTTCGTGGTCGCGCTCGGCAGTCTTTCGCGCGTTTTTGCCGATCTCTCTCCATTTATTGGGCTGGGTGATGCACTGTAGGATAGATCGATAAAATTCGTCTGAGGTATCAGCAATCAGAATATCAACGCCATTCTTGCAATTGATTCCTTCTGCCGCCATCGAAGTGGCGATAATGCATTTTTGCATGGCCATGCCTTCGATGATCTTTACCCGCATACCGCTACCCGAGAGCAGTGGAACGATCATGATGGCCTTGGAATTCATGAATTCTACCGCATCAAAAATTTCTCCTTCAACGATCAGGTTTTCCGAATCATAATCGAAGAACTGCTTTTGCATGTTTTTTCCGGCAATATAGAATCGAAGTTCCCCATTCAATTTTTCAATATCTGGCCAGATTTCATCTAAAAACCATTCCAAGCCTTCCTTATTGGGCCGCCAATCCATCGCTCCCAAATGGAAAAGTGTTGGAAAATTTGTTTTTTCTACATCGACATGGTACCGTTCGAAGTCAATGGCCACTGGAAAAACCTCCAATCGGGTCTGACATCCCATTTTTAGGATCTGTTGCCTATCGGGATGGCTGATGGCAAATACCTGATGAAAGCGGTTGATCTGTTCGGTCTCATATACTTTCAGGCGACGCGCCAAAAATTGTAGATACTTCCGCCTCGGCCTGAACTGTTCCCTGGTCGCCAAACGTTCCCAAACATCAAATTCAATATTATGAGCCCGGTAGATTAATTTGGCCTTGCTATTGGCCTTAACCACATCCAGATAGGGCACTACGAAAAGGCCCTCGAACTGGATGATGTCAAATTCCTGTTCGCGCAATATATTTTCCAGTAAGCGGGCGGCATCCTCATCGTAAAAACGGGAAACATTATAACTTTGGTTGGAAAAAATATTGAAAAAAGCGCCCCAGATATTTACGTCCGTATCCACATTGAAGGAATGGAAATTGATCTGTTCAAAAACGGGATCATAAATATCGTCTACATCAACCTTATTCCTGGTCGGATTGATGCTGAATAAACTGACATCGACATTTAGGCGCAGCAAGCCCTTGATGGTGTTATAGACCACAATCGGATAGCCACTGTTAGGCGGAAAGGGGACTCTATTACTTAAAATAAGGGTCTTCATGTGCTTCTATGACCTAAACAATCTAACGGCATCAAGTTTTGATTTTGATGTCGACTGTTGAAAATACAAAATTATCCCGCGTCTTCGAAAGAAAGACGAAATTGGGGGTCGCTCACATTAAAAGTTTTACGATGAAATGGCGATAAACCAATCTCCAGCACCATTTTACGGTGTTCGATGGTGGGATAGCCCTTATTCTGTTTCCAATTGTACTGCGGGTAATCATCATGGAGCTGTGCCATGTATGCGTCGCGGTGTGTTTTGGCCAGAATGGATGCAGCAGCAATGTTCAGGTATTTGCCATCACCTTTAATAATGCAGCAATGCGGAATGTCTGGATAGGCTTTGAAGCGGTTGCCATCAATCACCAAGTGTTGTGGAATGATCATCAGCTGCTCAATAGCGCGGTGCATGGCCAAAAATGAAGCATTCAGGATGTTGATCTTGTCTATCTCTTCATGATCGACTGCCGCAACAGCCCAAGCCAATGCCTCACGCTCTATAATGGGCCTAATTTCGTTCCTTTCTTCGTGACTAAGCTGTTTTGAGTCGTTAAGGTTGGCCAAATAGAAGTTTTTGGGCAAGATAACCGCAGCAGCAAACACAGGACCAGCTAAGCATCCCCTTCCAGCTTCATCACAGCCGGCTTCGATCCATTCTTGGTGGTAGCAATTTAACAGCACGTTACAAAGGTAATAAAAGTCTGGCGCATGACGTGTGCCTGCAGTTTAATCTGAACGAATAACCATCTAGAATATTGCGCCTAGCGCCGAGGGCAAAGTGCATAGCGACAATGCGGGTAGCGTTTAGGGCTTAGCGATGAGCATTAAACCGAGACATTTTGTCCTTTTACATCAAAGGCATCGCGCAAGCCAATGGCCAGCAGGTTAAAGGCGTATACGGTAAGCATAATGGCAAGGCCGGGCAAGACCGCTAAAAAAGCTGCATCCATAATGATGTAACCATAATTTTCCTTGATCATGCTTCCCCAGCTTGGCATTGGCGGCTGTGCACCAAAACCTAAAAAACTCAGGCCTGTTTCCAGCAATATGGCCGAAGCAAAATTGGCCGAGGCGACAACCAGGATCGGGCCAGCGATATTCGGAAGGATGTGCCGAGAAATTGTCCTGGCCGTCGAAAATCCCAAGGCCTTGGCGGCTTCGACAAATTCGACCTCTTTTAATGCCATGACCTGTCCACGCACCAAACGTGCCACATCAACCCAAGTAGAAAGCCCAACGGCAATAAAAATCTGCCAAAAGCCTTTGCCCAATGCAAAAGAAATGGCAATGATCAACAGTAGCGAGGGGAGTGACCAGGTTACGTTCATGAACCAGCTGATTGCAGAATCGGTCCTGCCACCAAAATAACCTGCCAATGCGCCCAAGCTAACGCCAATAAAAAGTGAAATCAGTACGGCGATGAGTCCAACAGATAAGGATACCCTAATGCCAAGTATCATCCTGCTCAGGTAATCCCTGCCATAGGGATCAGTGCCCAAATAAAATGTTTTTTGATAGGTAATCTTTTCCAAAATGCCGTTACTATCTGTTAGCGTACAAGCTGGACAGATTTTTTTGATGTCATAGGTCATTTTAATCGGCTTTTCATCATCGCCGATGTATTCGTAAGCTACAATTTGTGAACCCGATTTACGAACATCGGTTACCGGGACACTTTTGTACTGTGCAGGCTGCCCGTATAACATCTTTTCAAAAATGCCTACATCTTTAACCTGTTTGTATCTTTCTAAGATCAGGAAGGTAAATTTCCGTCCAGGTTTAACCTTATTCAGTTGTAGGCACTGGTTATTGGCGTAGGGAGTTTGGTCTGGTGTAATGAGATAGCCCAAAATGGCGATGATCATCATCAAAAGAATAAAAACCATTCCGCCAAACGCCAGTTTATTGCGTTTAAATCGCTTCCAAATTCTTTTTGAGGGGCTATTATTCATTATTTGACCATGCGGTTTTTCCAATTGTATTTGCCAGAATTGCCGGCAATGCCGATATAGACCACATAAAAAATATGGAATATGTTCAAAAGCGGCAGTAAAACTAACAATTGTTTTCTTTTAAAGAAACTTGTAAGGCTATTTAAGAACATTGCTTCAATGGAAATTTTGATCAACAGCTGAAAAACCAGAAATTGGAGTGCCGTACTCGCCGGAAAAATAATAGTCAGCAACGCATTGATGAGGATACTCAGGTTGAAGAACCAGATCATTATGCCCAAAATTAGGAAAGCTTTTTCTTTGTACTGGGTACTTTTCGAGGCCCATCGCTTGCGTTGTTGGATAAATTCGCTCAAGGTTGGCTTACCGTGTGTATAGACAATTGCGTCCCTGTTTTTGAGAAAGCCGATCTTTCCATCATACAGCGCTGATACTTTATGCAGCAACAGCTCATCATCTCCAGAGGCTAGGTGGTCTATGCCCGAAAATCCGCCAACGGCGAGAAAGGCACTACGCTCATAGGCCAAATTGGCGCCATTACAGGTGCTGGGATAGCCATTTCCGATTGTTGATGCGCCCAGACCAATCAAAAAGGAAAATTCCAGGGTCTGTATCCGTTCAAAGAAACTTTTTTCCTGATAGTAGGTTACGGGCGATGAGATCATTTTATGCCGGTAGATTTCATAATAGTTTACAATTGTGCTGAGCCAGAGCGGCCCCATCCTACAATCGGCATCCGTTGTTACGATCAAATCGCCGGTAGACTGCATAATCGCTGTTTCGATGGCTTTTTTCTTGTAGGAATTCAACAGCTGCGATTCGTTCAACTGGATTAATCTAACTCCTTTATCGGCGTAAGATCTGACAATGTCTGCTGTACGGTCGGTCGAATGATCATCTACCACAATAATCTCTAATAACTGCCGGTCGAAATCTTGTGCTAAGAGATCTTGTATGGTCTGTTCAATCTGGGCTTCTTCGTTCCTTGCAGCAATCAGTACGGCTACTGTTGTCTGCGGCCTGTTTTCGTTGCGCCTGAAAACGGAAATTTTGATCCAACCAATTAAAAATGAGCATACAATAAAAGCGTAGCCAATGACCAGAAATGCCGATAAATAGTTAAACGCGCTTATAATTTCCAAAAAATCTAAGTTTAAATACAAAAAAAGAACCCAATATTGCCGGGACAATCAGGTTGACCAGCCAGATACTTGCCGTTACCGCAATTACTGCAATGAGGTTTGAGGTAATGTATCCGAATAAATAGGCAGCGGTATAACTTCTGATCCCAACATCCAGGAAATCCAGCGATGGCAGTGCAGATTGGACGAAGAACAAAAGGCTGACCATCACCATGATATCGCTAAAATACAAATCTGGAATGAGCCATTGGAACAAAATGTAATATTGGATGCTGAAAACCAGGTATCTGGCCATGCAAAATGCCAAAATCTTGAATAGCTCACGCTTGCTGTACCTGCCAAGAACCGCATAAAATTTTTGATACTTTCTGGTCCACCGCATCGATAGCAGCAGGCCTTTCAGCCATTTGATGTTGAAGAAAAAAATGAGAAAAAATAGGCAGAAAGCTAATCCTAACGCACAAACTGCTAAAAATAGATGGTAATCCAATGATTTGAAGCGATAAAGGAAGATGCAGGCTGCTACGGCCCCAAATACATTGGTCAACACCAACTGCCCCATATTGCCGACTGTCATGGCCACGATGCCCGCCACCCGCCGTTTTGGCGATAGAAAGAACACCCTTCCCCCATATTCACCCAAGCGATTTGGCGTAAAAATTGCCCAAGTAAGTCCGCAGAACACCGATTCGATCGCAAGCCATAAACTGATCCGTTCAACAGGGGAAATGAGCCGCTTCCATTTCCAGGCCTCCAGTCCCCAATTAAATAGCATCAATAAGCAAACAAGACCAACCACCATAGCGATTTCGGACTGCTGTTTATTTTCCAATACGCCCCCAAATGCCCTGAGATCCTTATTGGCAAGAAGTTTTTTATAGATAAACCAAAAGGCCAATACAACGATAACAATCTTAAGGGTAACCGATACGATCTTTTTGTATTGAGCAGTCAAATTATTACAGGTTGATTGTGCAAATATGCTTAATATTGTGCTATGTTGGTTGAAAAAAAAGAGCGGATCATCATGGGCATCGATCCAGGTACGGCGATCATGGGATATGGGATCGTATTGGAGAAAGGCAACAGCCTTTCGCTCTTGAGCATGGGGATTGTGAGAATGGACCATTTGGACGACCATTTCCTTAAGCTACAACGTATCTTTGAAAAAACCATTGGCCTGATCGAAGAATATCAACCCGATGTACTGGCCATTGAGGCACCATTTTACGGAAAAAATATCCAAGTGATGCTCAAATTGGGACGTGCACAGGGAATCGCGATGGCAGCTGCACTGTCGAAGAATATTTCGGTTACCGAATATGCACCAAGAAAAATCAAGCAGTCAATTACCGGAAAGGGAACGGCCAGCAAAGAGCAGGTAGCTGCCATGCTTCAACGGCTGTTAAACTTTAAGGAGACGCCAGAATTTCTTGATGCAACCGATGGACTTGCAGTAGCAGTATGTCATTCTTTTCAGCGGATCAATACCGGCACCACAGGCAAATCCTATTCGGGCTGGGGAGCATTTGTAAAAGATAACCAGAAACGCATCAAGTAATACCGCCTATTGCCTAGGCCTTAATGACCGGCAGATTTTTTTCTCTTTCTTTTTTTACTAAATGCTTCACTATTACAAATGAAAGCAAGATGATGGCAATAAATGGCCAAACGGAGATCAATCCCAATACCAATATTTTAAGATAGTTCCACCCAGAGGCAATATTTAAACCCAGGCTCCGAAAAAAGCCAGGGCCATAGTCCGAGATCCGATCGTTTGCTACGATGCTGGTATGGATGGTATGATCTTGATAAAAACTTAGGGTAATGGTGCTCCACTTCACGCGCTCATCGATGCTCATGTTCTCGATTTTCTTATCGATGTAATCATCTTTGATCATCCATGATGTTGAAACGTTAGTTCCTTTTCTAGTAGCCAACTTGTTGATGGTGTGCAAAGCTTCGGCCCTATTTTGGATCTTTAATTTATTTGAAAGATAGTTTAACTGCTGATCGTCCATTTTCATTGCCTGTTGGTCTACAAAGATTGCCATTTTAGCGATGGTGTTTGAAAATTCATCCAGCTTTTCTGAAGGAATTTTGGCAGTCAAGGTCCCTTCTTTTCTATAGGCTGTAATCTCCTGGAGCGAGTCGGCGGAGTAGGGAACCTTGTCCGTCTCCTGTACGATGCTTTGGATATTTAATTCAGCTACCGTTCCGGACTCTGCTTTAATAAGTGCTGAAAGTTTTTCTTTAGTCTGTTGGACGTCCTTTACACGGAACCGCATGTCGGCGGTTTTAATGATCTTGGCGATGGCCACACTGTCGGAAGCGTTTGGCAGCTCGACGATTGCTTCTTTGGAAAGCTGGGCATAATCTTCTTTTTGCTCGTTACTGCATCCAAACAAGATGCTGATGATGGCGATATAACATAAATATCTTTTCATTTTTTGATGGTTTAATAGAAAGCCCATTACTGTTAGATTACAGCATTTCAAGGACAATTTCTGTGTTAAAAAATTGAATATTTATTATACCGGCCGGTATCTATTAATGCCATCAAGATGAAGAAGTAACCTGTATTCCATTTTTGTAACGTAAATGCTACAAAAAAAGAAAGCCCACTCCGAAAACGAAATGGGCCTTAGTCTTATTTATTTTTTTATTTGGATTATTTTGTATTCATCATCTTAAATACTGCTTTACAGGCAATTACTGTTCCTATCGTCAAGATGACCCAGGATAGAATGGACAACCAAACTGCATCGATCGCAAATCTGGCATAAACGCCGATGATACCGATCACGACACCTACCAATAACATTTTATAATGGCCTGTTTCGTTGGCAGCCTGCATGCTTTTTTCTCTTTCTTCAGGTGAGTTCATTTGAAATATGATTAATGTTCGGTGCAAAAATAAGTATAAATTTAGGTAAATAGGAAAAATTTAAGTAAAAAAGCTTGGCGTTTGGCGCATAGGGCTAAGGGTATGGCAAGGCTAAAAGTCCTTCAATTTCTTCAATCGCTGAGCGGCTTTTTCATCTTCAGTTAGCTGATCTCCTTTATACAACAATTTTTCCCAGTCGCCATACATGGGATTGGGCAATATGATGAATTTTGTGCCAAAGAGGTGTTGCATCAGGTCGACCTGTTCTTTTGTATCCTTACCTTCGCGATAGAAAACATTCGAAAAATCACTTAAATTATCCCCGCAGAGCAGCAGCACATTGTATTTTTCCAAGATCTGCTTTCTTCTGGGCTCTTTATCGGAACTGGTTGTTTTTAGCAGCAGATGTGCTTCATCAACATTAGGGAAACCAAACTTTTTCAGGTTTTTGATTGTCCCTTCCCGGTCTGCAAGATCCCTATTGGTCACATAAAATGTCTCTACATGTTTGCTGGCTGCAAACTTGAGGAAAGCGAGTGCACCGGGTACCGTATCTGCGGCGGCCATGCCTGTCCATTTTGTCCAATCTGCGGGCACATAGCTTACTCCCTTTTTAATTTCATGGCCTTGAAAAGCGGAGTTGTCCAATATGGTTTCATCGGCATCTACGATTACGCAATTGGGCTTACCATTAGACTGGTTCCATAGGGCCTCTTTTAAGGAAAGCCTCGCGAAATTATAGGCCTGAAAAGCAAGAGCGCGATATTCTCCACTAAATTGTTGCCAAAGGACTGCATTGGTGTAATCTCTTTCTGGCGTTTTTTGGGCTGCGGCAACTGCCGGAAGCAAACAGACAAGGTATATGATTAATTTTTTCATGCATTGCAAAGATAAGGAGCAAAGCGGAAAGGGCAAAGCGCATAGCGATAAGCGCGAAGTGCAAAGTGCAAAGCGATAAGCGTTGAGCCATAAAAAAATCCCCATCGGGTGATGAGGATCCTGTATCAATAACTGTAACTATGAGCTGTTAACTAAGAACTGCTAACTATAACTGTTAACCGTTCAAAGCAGCGGCCCCACTTACAATTTCTGTGAGCTCGGTTGTAATTGCGGCCTGACGGGCTTGGTTATACGCTAATTTGAGAGATTTTAACAAATCTCCGGCATTTTCTGTCGCCTTGTCCATTGAGGTCATCCTTGCGCCATGCTCAGAGGCGTGCGAATCCAATACTGCTTTATAGAGCTGGATCTTGATCGACTTTGGAATGAGTTCGTTTACGATCTCTTCCTGGTTTGGCTCTAGAATATAATCGACGTTGCTGGTCTTTACCTCGGTTTCAGGAGCAGTTTTTGGCAAAGGAAGCAATTGCTCTGTAGTTAGAATTTGTACAGCTGCATTTTTGAAGCGGTTGTACACAATTTCGACCCTATCGAACTCTCCCTTTTCAAATCCGGCCATAATGGCTTCGGTAATTTTGGTCACGTTTTCGAAAGTCAGTGCATTGAACACCTCATTGTTGTTGCCGATTACGTTGTAATTACGTTTTTCGTAGAAATCTTGGGATTTCTTCCCGATTGCCACAATACTCACATTACCCTTTTTAAGCTGTTCGCTATATTTTTCGGCAATCAGGTTATTTGCGGCTTTGATGGCATTGGCATTAAAGGCACCTGCCAGTCCGCGGTTAGACGAAACGACTATGATCAACACCTTGTTTGGTTCACGCTCCTGAATAAAAGGAGATGATGTACCTTCCAGGCTAGCAGAAAGATTTCCGAGGATTTCCTTCAGCTTGGTAGCATATGGACGTAATTGAACGATCGCATTGGTTGCACGTTTCAACTTTGCGGCAGAAACCATTTTCATAGCCTTGGTAATCTGCTGTGTCGATTGAACCGATGAAATCCGAATTCTTACTTCTTTTAAATTAGCCATCTTTATAAGTATCGAGTATCAAGTATCGAGTATCAAGATCATTACCTGTTATGTCTTGCTACTTGATACTTGTTACCTGTATCTAGTATTTTCCTGAAATCTCTTTTGCAACTGTTTCTAACACTCCAGTAATCTCATCATCAAACTTGCCAGCTTTCAAAGCTTTTAGTGTTTCTGGATGACGCAATTCAATTGCCTGTAGGTATTCGTTTTCAAATTCCTTCACGCGGTCAATCGGAACGTTACGCATCAGGTTTTTGGTACCGACATAAATGATCGCTACCTGCTTCTCAACGGTCTGAGGAGAAAACTGTGCTTGTTTCAACATCTCTACGTTACGTGCACCTTTATCCAATACAGATTTGGTTGCCGCATCAAGATCTGATCCGAATTTAGAGAAAGCCTCCAATTCACGGTATTGTGCCTGATCCAATTTTAAGGTACCAGCTACTTTCTTCATCGATTTGATCTGTGCGTTACCACCTACACGGGATACCGAAATACCTACGTTGATGGCCGGACGGATACCAGAGTTGAACAAGTTCGACTCCAAGAAGATCTGACCGTCTGTAATGGAAATTACGTTGGTCGGGATATAGGCTGAAACGTCTCCCGCTTGGGTTTCGATAATCGGAAGTGCAGTTAGTGAACCGCCCCCTTTTACGATACCTTTTAGGGATTCTGGAAGGTCGTTCATGTTCTTTGCGATATCATCGTTCGCATTGATTTTTGCGGCACGCTCCAATAAACGGCTGTGCAGATAGAATACGTCTCCAGGATAAGCCTCACGGCCCGGTGGACGACGCAACAATAACGACACCTCGCGGTAAGCTACGGCCTGTTTTGATAAATCGTCATACACGATCAATGCCGGACGGCCTGTATCACGGAAAAATTCGCCAATGGCAGCTCCAGCAAATGGTGCATAGAACTGGAGCGGAGCCGGCTCAGCAGCTGAAGCAGCGACCACAACCGTATATGGCATTGCACCATTTTCTTCGAGCGTACGAACGATGTTCGCAACGGTACTTGCTTTTTGTCCGCAGGCTACGTAGATACAGAATACAGGATTTCCTGCTTCATAAAATTCTTTTTGGTTGATGATGGTATCGATACAAACCGCAGTTTTACCAATCTGACGGTCACCGATCACCAACTCCCGTTGTCCACGGCCAATTGGAATCATCCCGTCAATAGCTTTGATACCAGTCTGTAAAGGCTCATTTACCGGTTGGCGATAGATTACACCAGGCGCTTTACGCTCAAGTGGCATCTCATAGGTTTCACCAAGGATTGGTCCTTTTCCGTCAATTGGCTCGCCAAGCGTGTTGACCACACGGCCCAACATGCCTTCGCCAACTTTAATCGAAGCAATTTTCTTGGTACGTTTAATGGTATCGCCTTCTTTGATTTCGTCTGATGGGCCTAACAATACCACACCAACATTATCTTCTTCCAAGTTCAAAACGATACCTTGCAAGCCGTTAGCAAACTCCACTAACTCACCACTTTGAACTTTAGTCAGGCCGTATACGCGGGCAATACCATCACCCACTTGTAAAACGGTACCAACTTCTTCCAATTCAGCTTCTGATTTAAAGCCTGACAATTGTTGTCTGATAATTGCCGAAACTTCGTCTGGTCTTACCTCTACCATAATTTTATTTTTGTTTTTGGCGTGGGGCGTAGGGCGTGGGGCGTTTTGGACGCTTACCACAATACGCTTTACGCGTTATATTGTGTTATGTATTTACTATTCTTTTAAATTAAAGCTTAAACCGTTAACCGCTTTCAGCTTTTGTCTTTAATCTTATTGGGCAAATTCCTTCTTCAGCTTATTCAAGCCTCCAGCAATGCTGGCATCAAATTGCTTGTCCCCAACTTTTAGGATAAATCCGCCGATCAATTTCTCATCTACTTTTTCAGCGATCAAAACTTCTTTGGCGCCTAATTCTTTTTTCACTAACGCAGTAATTTCAGCTCTGTTGGCGTCAGTTAGGGCAATGGCCGAAGTAACTTCTGCTTTTACGATCCCTTTGATCGACTGATATTGTGCAATAAACTGCTTTGCGGTCTCAAATAAGATCCCCGCACGGCCCTTGCTCACGCTCAGTTTAAAAAAGCTTTTGGTAACCTCATGCACATGGTTGCCAAAAGTATCCCTCAAAATGCCCGCCTTTTTGTCTAACGGAACAATTGGATTTTTTAAGATGGCCTCCAATTCGCTATTGTGATCTACAACTTCCTCAAATAACTGCATGTCTTTTCTTAGCTCTTCCAGGGCATTTTGCTCTAAGGAAAGATCTATCAAAGATTTTGCGTATCTGGCTGCTGCTTTACTCGACATATATTCTTAGTTAAAAGTTGAAGGTTAAAAGTTGAAAGCAGTTCTACTTTAAACTTTGTACTTTATACTTTGTACTCAAACTTAATTTAATTCAACATCTTTCAACAGGTTGTTTACCAAGTCCTGTTGTTTTGCTTTATCGTCCAATTGGGTGCGCAACACACGCTCTGCGATATCCAATGAAAGACTGGAAACTTGTCCTTTCAATTCGGCCACAGCTGCTTTCTTCTGGTTTTCAATTTCGATACGCGCTTTTTCGATCAATTTCGCTCCCTCAGATTGGGCTGTAGTCTTTGCATCATTCACGATCTGATCTTTCAGTTTTTTGGCTTCCTTCAAGATCTCATCTCTTTCTGCACGCGCCTGTTTCATCAGCTCTTCATTCTGCGAAGTTAAACGGGCCATTTCCTGTTTGGCCAGTTCTGCTTTGTTCAAAGCCTCGTCTATAAATTGTTCACGGTCTTTGATCGCTGTCAAAATCGGCTTCCATGCAAATTTCTTTAACAAGATCAATAAGCAAATGAATGCGATTGCGGTCCAAAAAACCAATCCGATACCTGGGGTTACTAATTCCATCTGATATAATAGCTTAAAACTTAATTTTTGATTAAAAACAGGATCTCAACCAACCGTCAAGATCCTGTTTATTTTTTCAGTTTGCTTATGCAGGATTGTTACCCAACAATGCAACTACCACACCGAACAGTGCAGCACCCTCGATAAGGGCAGCAGCAATGATCATTGCAGTCTGAATTTTTGACGCAGCTTCTGGTTGACGAGCAATACCTTCCATTGCTTTACCACCTACTTGACCGATACCGATACCGGCACCGATTACTGCTAAACCGGCACCAATTGCCGCGATTGAACCTACCATAACTAATTTAATTTATATGATTTGTGAAAAATAGTTTCTAATTAATGATGTTCTTCGACTGCCATACCAATAAACAGGGCAGTTAATAAAGTAAAAATAAACGCCTGTAAGAATGCCACCAGCAATTCGAGTACATCCATAAATATCACAAAGGCTACCGATACAGGAGCAATGGCCAGTGTTTCGAAAATAAAAATGAGCGAGATCAAACTCAGCACAATGATGTGGCCAGCTGTAATGTTCGCAAACAAACGGATCATCAAGGCAAATGGCTTAGAAATGATACCGATAAGTTCTACTGGGATCATGATCGGGTAAAGCCACCATGGCACGTCCGGCTTCAGGATGTGTTTCCAATAATATTTGTTGCCATTGATGTTCACAATGATCAAGGTACCCAAGGCCATCACAAAAGTGAGCGCAATGTTACCTGTTACGTTGGCACCTCCCGGGAAAATCGGGATCAGGCCCAATAAGTTGTTGAACCAGATAAAGAAAAATACGGTCAACAGGTAGGGCATGAATTTAGCGTACTTATGGCCGATATTTGGAATGGCAATGTCATCTCTTACGAACACAATAATTGGTTCTACCAGCGACTGCAATCCCTTCGGAGCTTTGCCTACACGTTTTTTATAGGCATTGGCCACACTAATAAATACCACCAAGATCAGGAAGATGGCCACAAACATGGCCGCAACATTCTTGGTGATCGAAAAATCGAGCACATTCTTACTGGCCAGCTCATCTACCTGTCCATCTGCACCTACCACCTTGATTTTGTCTTCTACCAAGCGATAGGTATGCTTGCTGCCGGTATAATCGTGTTCACCATGATGGAAATGTCCGGAAGAAAAGAATTCAAGACCGCCATCGGTATATAAAATTACCGGAAGCGGCAAAGAAGTATGTCCCCATAAATGCCAGTTGTGCGAGTCGGCAATGTGCTCCATGATCACCTTTGTTGGCTCAAATTTTTCTCCTTCGTGCTTAGCTGCACCATGACCTTCGGCAACAGCCACAGAGTCGTGTGCAACTACGGCACTATCCACCTGTGCAGTAGCAGCAAGTGAAAACAAGAAAAACGCCGAAAAAAGCGTAAAAACAACAATTAACCTCTTAAACTTAAACTCAAAAACGTGGCTACAATCCATTTACTCGCAGATTTTTACTATTTATTTTGGTGGCGCAAGTTACGTAACAAAG
>JAVHXV010000013.1 GCA_031119475.1 Pedobacter sp.
GATACGCACAGGACCATGAAAAAATTCTTACTGCCTCTCTTTATTTTTACTACATCTATATTCATTACAACAATTGCCAGCGCCCAGATCAAGTTGCCATCAATTATTGCCGATCACATGGTCCTGCAGCAAAAAACTGATGCAACCCTTTGGGGATGGGCCGAGCCAAATGAAGTGTTGGAAATTAAAGGGAGCTGGAATAACAGCATGATCAAAGCAACAGCTGATGGCAGTGGAAAATGGCAGGCAAACATCAAAACAACGGGTGCTGGCGGGCCATATCTCCTCACCTTTAAAGGAAAAAATACCATCACCATTTCAGATGTTTACCTGGGAGAAGTTTGGTTATGCTCAGGCCAATCCAATATGGATCGTAGAGTGGCTGCCATGCAATCGCCTGACTCCGTGGGCCGCAGCGCAACAAATCCATTGATCCGTATGTTTACGGTGCAAAAACAGGCCAGCGATGTTCCCCAAGAGGAACTAAAAGGCAGTTGGGCTGTCAACAGCCCAGAAACAGTTGGCACTTTTTCTGCCGTCGCCTATCATTTTGGAAATGAATTGGCAAACAAACTGAGTATTCCCATCGGATTGATCCATTCTTCGTGGGGAGGAACACCTGCAGAATCATGGGTCAATAAAAAGGTATTTCAGACCGATGAAAGCTTTAAGCCTATCTGGAACCGCTACGAAGGCAGGATCCGGAAGTATGAGGTCGACAAACAAAATCCGGCAAACCAAAAGCTGGTCGATCCAAGAACGCACCAACAGGCACCGTCGGTACTTTTCAATGCAATGATCAAGCCCTTGGTCAATTATCGCATCAAAGGGGTCATTTGGTATCAGGGAGAAACCAATGCACCCCGGGCTTATCAATATCGTAAGCTCTTCCCGGCACTAATTGCCAATTGGCGCGAAGAATTTAAGATGGCCGAACTCCCGTTCTATTATGTACAGATTGCTCCATTTAAAGGCCAAAATCCCGAAATCAGGGAAGCACAGCTGATGACCTTGAAAAGTGTAGATTTTGTAGGCATGGCCGTTACCACCGATGTGGGCAATTGTGAAGATATCCATCCTACCAACAAAATTCCGGTAGGTAAAAGATTGGCCTATATTGCACTAAATAAAAATTACAATAAAAAAGGAGTAGAGTGGCAGAGCCCAATTTATAACCATTTTGAAGTAGACGGAGCACAGATAAAGGTTTTCTTTGAAACTACTTCCAATTTGGTAGCCAAAGGCAGCGAACTCAAAGGCTTCAAAATTGCTGGTAATGATCAACAGTTCTATCCTGCAACGGCTAAGATCCAGGGCAAGACCATTACGGTTTACAGCACTGAAGTCAAAAATCCCGTTGCGGTTAGGTTTGGATGGGACAATTGCCCAGACGTAAACCTCTTCAACCGGGCTGGACTGCCTGCCTCGCCGTTCAGGACCGACAGCTGGAAAGGTGAGACCGAAGGAAAGAATTGATTCTGTCCCATCTCTTTTCATCCTAAAGCTTTACATTTTCTTAATCTTTAGCCAACCTAGCGCATCGTTTGCCGACTTACCTTTGCCACAAAAATTGGATATGAAAAAAATTGTGATGCTCATCATAGGTCTATGGGCTGCTTGTGGAAGCCTTTTGGCACAAGAAAATCATGTGGTGCTGATCAGCGTTGATGGTTTTCGTCCAGAGTTTTATCTTGATCCTCAATGGGCGATGGTGAATGTTCGTCAGGGCATGCAAAAGGGGGCATATGCAGCGGGTGTTAGGGGAAGTTTTCCAACGGTAACCTATCCATCCCATACGACGATCGTTAGTGGAGTATTGCCTGCAAAGCATGGAATTTATTACAATACGCCAGTAGAGCCACTAGGCATTACCGGAAAATGGTTCTGGTACTATAAGGACATTAAGGTGCCTACCATTTGGACGGCCGCCAAAGCTGCGGGACTAACTACTGCTGGAGTAAGTTGGCCGGTAACTGTGGGTGCGCCTATTGATTATAACCTCCCAGAATATGTAATTCTGCCAAAAGACAAAAGCGAGAAGAAGGATGAAGTGAAGGCCATTTATTTGGAGTCAAATCCAAAAGCACTTTTTCAGGAGGTACAGGACTATGCCATTGGCAAATTTGAAACCTATGGTGCAACCCTGGATTATTATTCCAGTGATCAAAACAAGGCCAGAATGGCTGCCTACATTTTAAAAAGATATAAACCTTCTTTTTTAGCAATACATATTGCACTGACCGACCATTTTGAACATGAACAGGGGAGGGATGGAGATAAAGTAAGATCGGCTGTTGCAGGTGCGGATGTAGCCATCAAAACATTGATAGATGCAGCAGAGATGGCTGGAATAGCTAAAAATACGACATTCATCATCACGGGCGACCATGGTTTTGTTGATATACATACCCAGTTTAGGCCCAATGTGCTATTGGCCCAGGTTGGTCTGTATGATGATGCCAATAAGGCCAATTGGAAAGCTTACTTCCAGCAGAGCGGCGGCTCCTCATTTTTGCACCTGAGGGACCCTAACGATACAAAATCCCTTGAAAAAATAAAAATTGCCTTTGCAAATCTTCCTGATGGCATCAAACGGATGTTCCGTATACTGGATAAAGAAGCGATAGCCAAGGCACAGGGCGATCCAAATGCGGCAATGGCCCTGGCAGCGAATATGGGATTTAGCTTCGGAGCGGCCGCTACAGGAGAATTGCTTGCGCCAGTAAGCGGAGGTACCCATGGCTATCTCCCAACCGATTTCAAAGAAATCCAAACTGGTTTTGTAGCTTTCGGAAAAGGCATAAAAAAAGGTACTGTACTGCCCTTGATCGGTCAGGAAGACATCGCACCGCTTATTGCCAGATTATTGGGCCTCACACTTTCCACAGACGGTATACTTTATCCTGGATTGCTCGAAGAGAAAAAATAGTTTAGTTTTCATTCTTAAATTAGGCCCTGTTTGCATTTGCAACAGGGCTTTATCTTTTTGAGCTGTTTCGTGGCAATTAAAATGACATTCTTTCTTGGTTAAAATAGCACATGGTATGGCCATTATATTGCTTAATTTTATGTTATGAAAGCAAAAATTCTCTGGTCATTGGGTATGATCTTGGCATTAGCCAGTCCACTTTTCTTTGATCACGTAGATCATATTGTAAAACCCAAGGGAATTGTCACTGGTGCTGATCAGGTCCATGCTTACCTACATGATTTAAAAGGCAAAAGAGTGGGCATGTTGGTGAACATCACCTCGACCATTGGTACAAAGTCAAGTGTAGATAGTCTGCGTTCCCTTGGGATCAACATTACGAGGATATTTGGACCTGAACATGGTTTTCGTATGAATGCCAGTAATGGAGCCAAGGTAGATGACGAAATCGATCCGGCAACAGGAATTCCGATCATTTCTTTATACGGCAAGAAGAAAAAACCTTCTGAAGCTGACATGGAAGCCATTGATGTCATGATTTTTGATGTGCAGGATGTAGGTTGTCGGTTTTATACCAAGATCATTACCCTGAGCGAAGTGATGGAGGCCTGTGCCGAGAACCATAAAAAGCTGATCATACTAGATCGGCCAAACCCAAATGCATATGTTGACGGTCCAATCTTGGAAATGGGCCTAAAATCTGGTGTTGGAAAATTTCCTATACCCATTACACATGGCATGACCATTGGTGAGTTTGCGCAAATGATAAATGGCGAAGGTTGGCTAACAAACAACTTTAAATGCGAATTAGAAATCATCAAGTTGCAAAATTACAACCACAATCGGGCCTACACTGTACCCATCCCTCCCTCACCTAACCTTAATACCCAGCAGAGCATTTTGCTCTATCCCAGTTTATGCCTATTTGAGGGTACAATTTTGAGCCAGGGACGTGGGACCGATAGGCCTTTTACGGTTTTGGGCGCACCAGCCCTGAAAGGGAAATTTGATTTCACCTTCAAGCCAACTGCCATGCCCGGAAAATCAGAAACTCCGCTCCATATGGGGCTAACCTGTTATGGCCTCGATTTAAGTGACTACGATGCTTGGGGCATGCAAAGGATGGGAAAGATCAATATCAAACTGATGATGGACATGTACCAGGCTTACCCCGACAAGGAAAAATTTTTCGACTATACGCAGAACAAGCAGATGCTGAACATTGATAAATTAGCTGGGACCAGTAAATTCCGTGAACAGATTATTGCGGGCAAAAGCGAACAGGAAATCAGGGCAAGCTGGGAACCCGGCCTGGGCAGATATAAAAAGATGAGAAAGAAGTATCTGCTATATCCTTGATGATCAGCATCAAATGAATAGAAGAAAGTATTGCATGCAACATTCATCGCTCAATTGCGTCTCATGAGAGACTAAATTTTAGATAGCAATAAGTATATCTTCCAATTGTGGTGTCATTAAGGTGAACCAGCACACAGTCTATAAAATTCTATTGATGCCAACAAAAAAAGATCACCTGCTCTTGCTATTCAAGGAAATCCAATTGGGAAACAGCAATGCATTCGATGAATTTTTCTTGCGGTATTATGAAAAGTTGGTATCCTTTGCGATGCAATACACCAAACAAATGGAAAGTGCAGAAGAGATTACTTCCGAATTACTGGTCAAAATCTGGTTAAAGCGTGCAGCCCTTTACAAAGTTACCAACCCAGAGGTCTATCTTTTTGTTTCCATCAAAAATGCCTGTCTAAACTGGCTCAGGTCAGACAAAAAGAAAAATACATTGTTTGTTGCTCATCAGGATGAGCTGCCCCTTATGCCACAATCGGGCCAGTTAGAAGAAAAGGAGCTGATCAGGATCCTGGACCTTTGCGTTGCTGCGCTTCCCGAACAGCGCAGGATGATCTTTAGGCTGATCAAGGAACAGGGCCTGAAACGCCAGGAGGTAGCTGAAATCTTAGGGCTCTCCATCCGAACAGTAGAGAACCAACTTCATCAGGCATTAATTTCTTTGGCAGATGCCATTTCTGGCTATTTGGGATATAATCCAAGAAAGCGAAAAATCAGGACCGAAACCTTGTCAGACCTTTCAGCTATATTTTTTTTATAGGGCAATGAGTATTTGCGCTACAATACGTGTCCTTTAGGTATAAGTCCTCATCATCATGAAAAAAGACCAATTTTTGGAACTGCTCGGTAAAAAGTTGACCAATGACATTTCCGCTAGTGAGCTCAAGCTTTTAAATGTAGCTATGGTCGAGAATGAGGACTATCAAAAACTGGCACAAACTTTTCATCGCTATTTTAATCAAAAACAAGGAAAGAAATCCAAGACAGCCAAACTAAAAGATGCCTGGGCCACCATTGCAAAAGCCGAGCAGGAAAACTTTAAGCCTAATTTTAATTATAGTGATCCGAAAATCTCCAGGTTTACAATCGGCACCCTTCCAAAAATTGCTGCCATTTTGATTGTTATGGCCATTTTTGCTTTCATGACGTGGCGGGTAGTTAAAAACGATACGCCTACATGGGTGACCATTACCGCTGGCCAACAAAAGTCATTTAAATTAATGGATGATGGTTCCAAAATTTGGCTGAACAAGCATTCCTTCATCAGCTATAATGAAAATTTTGGACAGCAGCACCGTGAGATTACGCTCCATGGGGAAGCCTATTTTGAAGTCGCCAAAAATGCCAAGGTCCCGTTGTCTATCCATGTTGGTCCGATTGATATCGAAGTTAAGGGTACTGCATTTAATGTAAATGCCTATGGCAAAAACGATTCGATCGAAATTGCACTGGTAAGAGGGTTGATCCAGGTCAGCAATAAACTGGAGGGAGTCCAAAAGGTATTGTTAAGGCCGAATCAAAAGTTAGTAGCGGCCAATAGTGGGAAGGGTAGTTTCTCCATTTTGCCCATCCATTCTATAGCATTGAACAACGAAATGAAATGGACGGTTGATACTTTGGTGTTCCGTAAAGAAAAGCTTAAGGATTTGGTTCCCCAGCTGGAGAAAAAGTATAACCTGAAAATTGAGATCAGGAGTACAACGCTTCAGGAAAAGCGTTTTAGTGGAACCTTTACCGACGAAAACATCCAGCAGGTGCTCGAGGCGCTAAAACTTTCTTATCCGTTAACCTACCTCATCAATGATAAGTTGGTGGTGATCAAAGATTAGTTATGAGAAAGATCTGCTGTTTCCTGTTTTTGTTTGCCCTCCCATTTTTGCTTTTTGCGCAGGATAGGAAATTGACCATCACGCTGAACCAACAGCCTATCAGCAAGCTGTTCAAGGAGATTGAGCAGCAATGCCATTACAATTTTGTGTATAGCGATGAAATCGTGACCGATACGATCAAAATTTCGCTAACTGCCAAAAATCTGCCAGTTACGGCCGTGCTGTCGGCAATTCTTCCTGAAAAGCAATTGTACCACCAAATGGTGAATGAGCGTTTGATTGCCATAGGAAGCAGAAAATATAATCCGGAAACACAGATTACGAGTAAATTTGTATTTACTGGCACGATCGAAGATGCCAAAGGAAATATCATCCCATTTGCCTCCGTTGGCCTTTTTGAAGGAACTGTACGCTTAAATGGTAGCATAAGCAACGAAAAGGGCAGTTATCAGTTGAGCCATGATTTCTTGCTGCGGCACCCCTACAAGCTTAAGGTTTCTTCAGTGGGCTATTTAACCAAAGAAATCACTTTCATTTTTCCTGATACGAATGCCATCCGTCACATCATATTGGCTGAAGACCGGCAAACACTTAAAACGGTGAGTGTTACAGGCACCAAGCCGTTGATGGAAAGAAGGACCGATCGTTTTATAGTGAATGTGGAAGATAGTTTTTTAGCTAATGGTTTAAATGGATTAGAAGTTCTTCAGAAATCGCCCGGAATTTGGGTTGATAGCGATGGGTCGATCAAGATCAAAGGCAACCAATCAGTCATGGTGATGATCAATGATGTGGTCCAGCGCATGTCGGGCAATGACCTTGCCGAGTACCTACGAACCTTAAAGTCTGAAGAAATCAGTAAGATTGAGATCATTTCTAGTCCGCCATCTGAATTTGAAGCTGCAGGAACTGGCGGTATCGTGCACATCATCTTAAAAAGATCGCGAATGGATGGCCTGGTTGGATCATTAAATTCTGTCTATCGGCAGCTCGAAAAAAGATCTTCGTATAGTTTGGGCACCACTTTAAATTATAAGGTCAAAAATCTCTATCTTTTTGGAAACATCGCCGCTGGCAAAGACCATAGCGACTACATCGCTTCCTACGAAATCAGCTATCCAAACCAAGACCTATATACTAGCCACACTGATCGCTACAACAACAACGGTACGCTGCGCTATCAGGTTGGTGGCAGCTATGACCTGGGCAAAAATAAATCTATCAGTTTTCAGTCAATGCAGACCGCAAACCGGATGAACCAATATTTTAATACCTATGTCAATTTTTTGGGCACACAGCCATTAACTGGAGCCGCGCATTCCGAATGGTACCGAAAACCACAGCTCAATAGCCATACACTAAACTATGTCTGGAAAATAGATAGCTTGGGTTCAGGTTTGAAAGTCTTGGCAGATTATGTTTACAGCACGAGAACAGAGCTGAATAACTTTTCATCAGTTTACAGCCTAGCCTCAAAAAGTACAACTTTTCGCAACAATACACCAAACACCACTAACCTGTTCAGCATCCAGACCGATTACACCAAGGCTTTTTCAAAAAGTATCGCGTTTAGATCGGGCCTTAAATTTGCTGCCACCAAGCGCGACAACGAGGTATTGAACGAGAATCTCATTGCCGGCAGTTGGGTACTGAATGCCAATTTGAGCAATCGTTTTATCTACAGGGAGCGACTGTCAATGGCCTATGCGTCTTTGGAAAAGTCATGGAAGCATTTCAGCATCAAGGGCGGGCTAAGGGCCGAACATACCCACATGGAAGGGAACTCGATCACGGCCAACCAGCAATTTGTGAGAAACTACATTGGATTTTTTCCATCGGTTTTCATCAATCAAAAGTTGGATGAAGAAAAAGGAAGTTCGGTTTACCTCAGCTATTCGCGTAGGTTGCAGCGCCCTTCATTTTCCGACCTTAATCCCTATCGGCTACAATTCGACAATTACCTTACCCAGTTGGGAAATCCCGACCTAACGCCAGAGTATACACATAAATTCGATGCCGGAATATTGTTCTGGAAAAATTGGTCGGCTGAAATCTACTTTGCGCACACGCGCGATAAAGTGGCACAGCTGGCCAATCCCGTGGCCAATAACATTATCGAATATCAAAACCGCAATTTCAATAGCAGCAACGAGTATGGCTTTTCATTGTTTGCACCGATCAAGATCTATCAATGGTGGACCATGAACAACTACATTTCTGGCTATAACTTAAGGTACCAGCTCAATGATTTCGATGTCAACCAGGCCACTTTTTCCTTTACGCTGCAACATGCCATCACGGTCAAGGATTTTTTGAATATCGATGTTTCAACCTATTACCGATCTCCCTATGTTGGTGCGGTAACCCGCTATGGCGATGTTTTCAATATGGAAATGGCCCTTGGAAAACGCTTTTTTGACAAACGTTTGCAGCTTCGGAGCTTTATCTCTGATATCTTTAACACCGCACGCGAAAAAGAGCATACCGATTACCTCGGTACCACCATAGATTTCTATCAAAAACGGCCAACGCGCGTGATCGGGATTTCGCTCAGCTATTCTTTCAGCTCAGGTAAGAAATTTAATAACAAGAAAATCGAACAGAGCAATGATGATGAAAAAAGGAGGATTGGGAACTGATGGATGTTTGCTATGACCCCGTTTTGACGAAGGTGTACCCATCTGACTCCACAAAACTGTCTACATATAAAGTAAAACCCTTTATTTTTCCATCCTCGATCTCGAAGGGGAACGCTTTTTCTCCAAACAGGACATTGCTATAGGTACATTTCATAGCTTTTTCGTTAAGGGGCGTTAAAATGCCTTCCAGTCCAGGATGGTAGGCTAAGGTGAGGATATAACGATCGCCTTCTCTTTCAATTTTGGCAGTTCCATACGAAGCGCAGGTGTAGGTTCCTTCAATTTCTTTTGGCGAAACTGGGAGTTTGGCCACTGGTGTAATCTGTGCAGATTTTTTCTCATCTGGAACTGGTTTTCGTTGGGCTTCCATCGCCAGGATGGTTTGGATATAGTTCGGTGCCAATTTGCCCAAAAAGGCATCAAAGACCTGCCATTTAAGTACTTCATGAAAATTGTGGGCATCCTGATTGGTGAGGATTGTTATACCGAGGTTTAGAGAAGGGATTAGCCCCATCATGGTCAATGTTCCAGAATAGGCACCGGTATGGTGCATTTCTTCTACACCCTGATATTGCAGGATCTCAATGCCCAAACCATAAGTTTTCAGGTATTGTTTGCGATCAGCCGCCCTCCCTTTTCCAATAATCGTATAGCTTTTCCACATTTTGTCTATAGCTGTGGCTGGAATGATCTGTTGTCCATTTTGTTGGCCCTTGTTCAATAGGGCATTCATCCAGATGCCCATGTCGTGTGCCGAAGAAAGGAAGCCACCATAGGGCTGTGGGTCGATCCTGCTCATGGGAAGTACAACAACCTGATCATCTTTTACGGTATGGGCTGTAGCGGTGTGCTTGGCCTGCGAAATGGCGGAAGCATCGATGAGCGTGTTTTTCATGCCTAAGGGCTCCAATAGCTCTTTTTTGATATACTCTTGCCAATTGCTGCCATAGGCCGGTTCAATAATTTCTCCTGCCAGCTGATAGCCAAAATTTGAATAGCCAAATGTAGTCCGCAATGGATATACGGGCTGGAGCTGTGAAAATTTTTGCAGCATCGTGCGTACATCCATGTTCGACTCCGTATTAAGAAGGTCTCCCTGAAAAGTTTTCCAGCCAGAACGATGGGTAAGCAGGTCGATGACCATTAATTGCTCGCCATAGCCCCTGTCCTTCATGTGGAACCAGGGAAGCCATCTCTCGACCTTGTCATTTAACGATAGTTTGCCTTGTGCATCCAGTTTGGCCAATGCCGCACCTAAAAAGTTCTTGCCCACGGAAGCAGTAGGGAATAGGGTGTGGGCATCAACTTTTTCAGATTCGCCAAATTTTACCACTCCATAGCCCTTTTCAAAAATCACCTTGCCATCTTTGACTATCGATACTGAAAGCCCCGGTATTTTCCAGGCTTTCATGCCTTCGGCGATATAATTGTCTAGGCTATCGGTTACAAATTTTGGAATTTGCTGGGCAAAGCCAGAAAACGTAAGGAACAGCAAGGTCGAGAAAAGGCATACGAATTTAGATTTCATGGTGTATTTGGTTTAAATGTACTGAAGAGACGAGATCGGATGGGATTTGTTGCATCAAGGCAGATTAAAATCAATTAAATTGTGCTCGCTGCACATTTTTTGCCTCGACTTTGTTACCTTTCTTACATGATAGCGCAGGACAGTTGTTCTCCATAAAAAAACGATTTTGCAATAACCAAATATCAGCGCCATTCATAGCATTGGCCATATCACATATCATGAATGTTAATCGACGTAAATTTATCCAGCTTGGCTCGGTAACTTTGGCAGGGCTACCTTTTGCAAAGGTGGCCAATGCAAATTGGTACGATCAGGCTTTGACTGCCACAGATCCGCTTTTTGAGGCCTTCAGCCATCCAACAGGGCTTGCCAAACCTTTTGTCCGCTGGTGGTGGAATTGCAATCGGGTTGAAAAAAAAGAAATCGTACGCGAACTCGACCTGCTGAAAGCCATTGGCATCGGAGGCGTAGAAATCAATCCCATTGCCTTTCCTGATGGTGCCGAAGCCGGCGATGCCAAGGCAATCAATTGGCTGAGCAATGAATGGATTGAAATCCTGCATTTTGCATTGGATTCCGCAAGGGAACGTGGCATCATCTGCGATCTGATCGTGGGATCCGGATGGCCTTTTGGCGGCGAATATTTGCCAAAGGAAGAACAGACCCAAATGATGGCACTGGGCACCAAGAACTTGAAAGGTCCGCAAAAATTTGAATTCTCCCGTGCGGAACTAGAAAAGGAAGTCGATCCGAAAGTTGCGTCCAGTAACCCAAAAAAGTTGCGTGAACTTGCTGTTTTGCGACTCGTGCCCTCGCATTTGGATGAATTTACACCAGGGATAGACCTCAATCAACAATTAAAGGCCGATCGTATCGTAATCGATGTGCCTGCAGGCGACCATGTCCTCTACTACCTCATAAAGCTTACCGGCTTTGAAAATGTGATACACGGCGCGCCCGGTGCAAGTGGGCCAGTGCTTAACCATTATCATCAGGCAGCGGTAGAAAAATACCTTAACCGGATGTCTGATGCCATTAACAAAGGGTTAGGAGGGATGAAAGGCAAGATCAGGGCCCTCTTTTCAGATAGCTTTGAGCTCGAAGGGGCCAACTGGTGCGATGATATGGCCGAGCAATTCAAAAAGCGAAATGGGTACGACCTCGCGCCATATCTTCCATTTTTGCTGTTCAAGATTGTTGGCCACGCATTTTTGGCCGATGAAATATATGGTGCGACCCTATCACCCAAAGTACAGGAGCACATTGCCAATGTACGCTATGATTTCGAAACCACCAGGTTACAGCTTTTTAATGAACGTTTTTACCAGCCTTATCTGGCCTGGTGCAAGTCTAATGGTGTAAAATCGAGGGTACAGGCCTACGGAATGGAACTCCATCCGGTAGAAGCGGCCATGGCAGTAGATCTGCCTGAAGGCGAAAGCTGGATCAAGCCAGATGTTGGCGAATCTTTTCCAGATTACGATTACCTACCGGGAAGGGCTTATCGTCCGGTAAATAAACTGGTTACCTCGGGAGCACACCTGGCAGGCAAAAAGCTGATCGGATGTGAAGAAGCAACCAATACGCAGATGGTTTTCAATGAAGACCTGCAACGCCTAAAAATTGTTGGCGACCAAAGCAATATTGCCGGAACAACCCAGTCTATCTTCCATGGATTTAACTATAGCCCTAAAGAGGCCGCTTTCCCAGGTTGGGTGCGTTATGGTACTTTTATCAATGAGCGCAATCCGCTTTGGCCATATTTTGGCAAGTGGTTTGGGTATAAAGCTAGAATTTCAGCACTTTTGCAACGGGCAGAAATGTTTGCCGATATAGCCATCCTCCTTCCATTTGCCGATATCTGGAAAAACTATGGTACAGATTGGTATCCACGCCCACAAAAAGCAAGGCCAGCTTATGCCTATGCGCTGTGGGAAGCTATCCACCAAAATGGAAATGGTTGCGATTATGTAAGCGAAAAAGTGATCCAACAAGCTACTGTTGCAGATTCAAAACTAAATTTCGGACCAAGGAAGTTCAAGTACCTGATTTTGGCCGAAACAGAATCGTTACTGCCCGATACCGTAAAAATGATTACCAAGTTTGCCGCTGCCGGCGGGAAGGTAATCTGCATCGGCAAATGGCCAGATAAATCTGCAGGATTAAAAAATTATGATAAGGCCACGCAGGAAATCAAATCGCTGATCAGTGAAATCAGCCAGAGATATCCAAAGAACCTCGTTTTATACCCGGCACCGCAGACCAGCGAAAAAATGGTAGACTGGTACCGTGGATTACAGGAAAAAATGGCGATCGTACCTATGGTGAAGCTCGACACGCCCAATGCAGATTGTTTTCAGAGCCATTATAGGACCCCCACACATGATATCTTCCTTTTCGCCAACTTCAATGCGGTTAATGCCCATTCGCTCCAGGCAAAATTTAACATCAAGGGTAAGTCTGCCTGGCTCTGGAACGCAGAAACAGGAGAACGTACACCTTTTGCTGCGGTAAATGAAAGCTACCCGCTGGTTTTAGGTCCGGCAAAATCCATGATCATTGTATTTGAAAAGGCCAAACATAGCCAAAAGACCATCTTAAAGCCTTACAAGGCATTAGAAACACTTACATCGGCATTTGCCCTTACCCTTAACCATTTGGACGGCAGCCATAAAAAAATCGATTTGCCAAAATTGGTCGATTTTAAGGCCGACAAGGAACTTGACACCTTTGCAGGTCAGGTCATTTATGACACAACTATAGAAGTCAACAACCCAGCGCTATTTAAACAGTTGAATTTGGGTACGGTATATGGCGTAACTGAGCTGACCATAAATGGTAAAAAGATGGGAACGCGATGGTACGGCGAACACATTTATGACCTTCAAAGTTCATTAAAGGCAGGGAAAAATACCATCAGCATCAAACTCACTACTACAATGGGAAATTATATGAAGTCGCTGACCAAAAATGCCACTGCGGTGAAGTGGATGAAAAATAGGCCGCTTTACAGTCAAGGGATTATCGGACCAATAACCTTAGGATCATGAGAAAAGCGATTGTATTAATCTTGATTTCGGCCTTTCAGCTGATGCTGGCTGGCACTTCCCGGGCACAGACCAAGCCAAATATCATTGTTTTTTTGGTCGATGACATGGGATGGATGGATACTTCACTTCCTTTTGGCGAAACCGTGATGGCGTTGAACAAACGCTATCATACCCCGAATATGGTCAAGTTGGCCAGTCAGGGCGTTAAATTTACCAATGCCTATGCGGCACCGGTATGTACCCCATCCAGGGTAAGCTTAATGAGTGGCATGAATGCGGCACATCATATGGTAACCAATTGGACATCATTGGAGAAAAATACGCCTTCAGACTTTGATAGCAAAGAAAATCCATTTATAACGCCCAAATGGAACATCAATGGGATGAGCCCAACAGCTGGCATTCCCGCTACCGTACAGGTTACTCCTTTGCCACAATTGCTCAAAGATGCAGGATATTTTACCATTCATGTGGGCAAGGCGCATTTTGCCGCGGCAGGTACGCCAGCTGCCAGTCCATACAACGTTGGATTTATCGTAAATATAGCTGGAAATATTGCTGGTCAGCCACAAAGCTACCTAGGCGAAGAAAATTATGGCAATATGCCTGGCAAAACGACCTATTATGCAGTGCAGGACCTGACCCAATATTACGGAACAAAGACATTCCTGACCGAAGCACTGACCCTGGAAGCGAAAAAAGCGATGGATTACCCGATCCAGAAAAAGCAACCATTTTTTCTGTATATGGCACAGTACGCCGTGCACTTGCCCGTAAATCCTGATGATCGTTTTTATGAAAAGTACCTCAAAAATGGATTGGACAGTAATTCTGCAAAATATGCCAGCATGGTAGAAGGAATGGACAAAAGCCTTGGCGACCTGATGGATTATCTGGAAGAGAAAAAAGTGGCCCAACAAACCGTCGTGATCTTCATGTCGGACAATGGTGGAAATAGTGTTTCGACAGCCCGTGGAGGTGCACTGCATACGCAAAACCTGCCTTTGAGGGAAGGAAAGGGATCTGTATATGAAGGCGGCATCCGGGAACCCATGATCGTAAAATGGCCTGGCGTAACCAAGCCGGGCACCAAAAGCGATGAACCTGTGATCATTGAAGATTTTTTCCCTAGTATTTTGGAAATGGCAGGAGTAAGCAAACCAAAAGTGGTACAGGAAATCGATGGTCAAAGCTTTGTTCCATTGCTCAAAGGTAATGCAAAGGCAAGCCAACCAAGAATATTGACCTGGCATTATCCCAATAAATGGAAAGCTAAGGAACTGCCACAGATCGACTACATGAGTGCCATCAGAAAAGGTGATTGGAAAATGGTCTACGACATGAAGACTCAGCAACTGGAATTGTATAACCTCAAGCTTGACCTTGGAGAAGCGAACAATGTGGCGTCAGCAAATCCAGAAAAGGTAAAAGAACTGGCGAAACTGTTGAGCGATCGCTTTAGGAAATGGAAAACATTGATGCCAACCTATAAAGCAACAGGCAGATTGGTGGCATTGCCCGATGAGCTGTGATCGGCGTCCGCTGTCAGGTATCTAGTATCTAGTATCAGGTATCAAGATGTGAGTATCAGGTATCAAGATGTGAGTATCAGGATTTAAGTATCAAGTTTCAGGATTGCATTATCTTTCTACTTTCTACTAATTACTTGATACTTGATACTTGATACTTGCAACCTGCTACCTGCTACCCCACACCTGCTATAGCCCCAGCCTTGCGGCCAATCTATCTTTATTTAGGCGTGAGACCTTGACCTGTTCATCATTGCTCATGATGGCCACCGGTGAATCGCCTTTTCTGAATTTTTTAATGTGGTTAAGGTTGATGAGGTAAGATTGATGCACGCGCTCAAAGTAGGCTTCCGGCATCAATTCCTGCGTACGGCCCAAGGTTTTGGAAATCAAAAAACTCTTTTCCTTTTCCATAACGACCTCGGTATAAGCCCCATCGGCCCTGCAATAGATCACATTACCGGGGTCAATGATGTGATAGCCATCGTTAACCGGGAGGGCAATTTTGCCTTTTTGGCCTAAGGTGTATTGCTCAAGGAGGGTTTTGAATAAGAGTTGCTGTTGGCCGGTAGAGGTATTTTTTGCTTCGATTTTTGCCAATGCAGCTTTCAGTTCTTCTGGATCAATTGGCTTCAGCAGGTAATCAAGCGCACTCACCTTAAATGCCCTGATGGCAAATTCGCTATAGGCCGTTACAAAAATTATGGCAGGAAGTACGGGTTTTTCGATGGCCTGGATCAGGTCAAAGCCATTCATGATGGGCATGTCGATATCCAAAAAAATAAGGTCTACCTCGTTGGTGTTAAGGTAGGCCAAGGCTTCGTCTGTCCTGGTAAAAGATGCATCGAGCACCACTTGTGGACAAAATTTGTCCAGGTCGTTTGTGAGCGTTACGATCGCACTTCGCTCATCATCAATGATTACGGCAGAAATCATATATCCAGTTTAAATTTAATGATCACCAAGGTTCCCGCTGCCTGGCCATCAGGTGTAAATAAGTCTATCGTTTGCAGTGAACTTCCCTGTTTGTTCAGCCTGTTGTAGATGGAAATCCTCTCTTCAAGCAAATGGGTGCCTCTAGACTGGTGCAACCTGCTGCTCTTTAATTTGTTGGCTTCTGCTTTTGCCCGGCCAATGCCATTGTCCTCAATTTCACAGACCCCATATTGCTGGTCTCTGTAAAGTTTAACCTTTACCAATCCGCCGGTTGGCGAAGGCAACAGTCCATGTACGATTGCATTTTCTATGAGTGGCTGTATCATGAGGGGTGGTACTTTGGTCTGCTTTAAGAGGTCATCGTTCTCCAGGTCAAAAACAAAGGATATCCTATCTTCAAAACGCATTTCTTCCAACTTTACATACAGCTCACAGGTTTCCAATTCTTCGCGCAAGGTAATTTCAGTACTGTTGTTGTGCAGCTGTTTGCGGATGAGTGAAGCAAATGTGGTGAGATAGTCTACCGCTTTTATATTTTCTTTCTCTTGGATCAGGGCTTTGATGGAGTTGAGGCAGTTAAAGATAAAATGAGGGTTCATCCTTGCCCTAAGTGCCAGCGCATGCAATTCCATAGCTTCCCTTTCGTACTGCATCACTTGAGCCTGATTTTTTTTGATGTTCCTGATCCGATAGGTGAGCATGCCATATAAGCCGAGGCCGACCAATAAAAGGAGCAGTCCCAAAAACCACCATGTTTTCCAGAATGGTGGGCGGATGGTAATCTGCAGCGAAGTAATGAGGCTGCTCCATTTTCCCGCGGTATTGGTCGCATTGAGCAACAGCGTGTAATTGCCAGGCGGCAGACTGGTATAAGCGGCTTTATTTTCGTTGCCCAACATGATCCAGCCTTGGTCGAGCCCCTTCAGCATATACCGATATTGTATTTTTTCTGGAATGTCAAATTGTAGGGCCGAAAAAACCGCAGTGATGAAGTTCTGATCGTGGGCAAGGGTAATTTCGCGAAGCTTGCCCAATGACCAGAGCGGGACATGATAATTGATGATGTGAAGGTCGGTGAGCTGTACCTTAGGATTGTATTGGTCAACTTCGAGTTTGGCAGGATTAAAAATCGTAAAGCCCAATGGGCCGCCAAAGGCTAAATTTCCATTGGGAAGGGTCAGGTAATAATACCTATTGAATTCATCGTCCATAAGCCCATCGCTAGACGTAAATGACCTAATGGCGTGATTTGCTGGTCCGAATGAAAATATTCCCTTATTTGAGCTGCACCAGAGCTGTTTGTCGTTGCCTACTAAAATGCTGTAAATGGTATTGTTCGGCAGTCCGGTAGTCGTATTGAAAACCTGAAGCGCTTTGTTTTTTAGATTAAATCTGAGTAGGCCATCGCTGAGTGTGCCTATCCAAAGTACTTCCGGCTTTTCAGGATCCCTGGCCAAATGGAGCAGGTCGATGGTTGGGAGGTGAACGCTAAGGTCTTCCGTTTTTCCTGTCGAGGTATGGTATCGGAAGAGCCCTTTATCGCTGCAGATGTACAGGTTTTCATGCCCTTCTGCCACCATCCCATTAATGATGGCCATCGAATCAATGGTTATTTTTCCCTTGTTTTCGAAGCTTAGGCGTTGCGTATTCAGCTTGAGTATTTCATACCGCTGGTTGATGCCCCATATCGTGCCATTTTTTTCGGTAGTCAGGAATTTGAGGAGCTGAATTTCCTTTTTCATGCCCGGAAATGCGGGGCTAAAAGTTTTGATCTGTGCAGCATGGCCTACAACGAGCATCAATTGTGGACTTACGTTGCCTTTATAGATGTCGGTGATCCAGATCGAATCTTTATAGGTTGTGCTGCGGTTGGCGAAAGAAACAACTTTGCTCAAAAATGGATGGTCGATCTGCTTTGCAGGGACGCCCGTACGCAACAGCACATCGCTTACAAAAGAGTACTGGTTAACATAGCCTGGCAGACCGGTCTTGACCAGATTATATTGGTTCAGTCCGAAGCCATTGGTTCCCACCCAAAATACACCAGACCGATCAATGAGCAGACTTGTTGGTACATCTTTGCCCGTAGGAGCGGGAGATGACCACTTTTCCAAGGTATTGTCGGCACGCAACAGATAAATGCCATGCTCAAATTCGAAATAGAAATTTCCTGCACGGTCAAAAGCGGCCAACAGTTTGCCCAGCTCTGGCCTTTCTCCCAATCGAATAGAGGTATACCGGCGGCTACCCATGTTCCATATCTTTAGGCCATAAGCATCGCAGATAATCAATTCGCCATTTTTACGCGTAATGGGAGAGTAGATGTTAAAGCCGAACTTGAATAAATCGATTTTCCCAAATGGGTGGCTATATCTTTTGAATACTTTTTTCCCTTGTTCATAAACAACAAGATCAGCTTGTGTGAGCAGGAGCAGCTGCTCATTTTTTACGCCAATACCCAACAGCGGCGATTGTAGCTGAAGCTGTTCAGGAGCTACATGGATTACTGTTTTTCCCTCAATCTGATAAATCCCTCCATCCTTGGCCATCATCCAAGTGGTGCCTTTAGTGTTGCGGACCAAAGTCTTGAAAAGCCGATCTTCCTTTTTTAGTTTTTGGAAATCTGGATTTTTCCATAAGTGCACGACCTTTCCGGTCTTGGTATTAAACTGGTCGATCTTTCCATCTACATACCAGAGCCAGATGTTATTTTTTCCGGCATTGAAGAGCTTGAGGATAATGTTTCCACTGAGCCCTGACTGGTCGGTACTGGCATGCTGGAAGCGTTTGATTTCCCTACCGTCATATCTCGCCAGCCCATTGAGGGTCGAAATCCACAGAAAGCCATCTTCATCCTGAAACAGGCCGCTGATATAAGATTGGGGAAGGCCATCCCTTACGGTGATGTTTCTGCTCAATTTAATGGGCGTTCCTCCAGGGCTGCCCAAGCACAGCGATGCGCTAAAAATTAAAAAGATGAAAGCGGTTAATTTTTTACTCACGACCATAAATATACCATCTTCCGAACGGAAGAAAAATTTAGACCGATCCTAAAATGACCGATGTGACGCTTTTCTGCCAATTAAAAACAGCATCCTGGATAAGAAAGCCGTTCATCTGTCAATTGAAAATGGCCATTGGGTTAACATGCTGTAAGTTAACGCAGTTCCTGATGTATCTTTGAAAAAAATCAGAAATGAAGAAGATAACTAAAATGAACATGGTGATTTTGATGATTGTGGCAATCGTCATTGGCGCTGGCTGCAGCAATCCAATCCCAGTGCCTACCATCGAGTCGAGAATTGTAGGCAAATGGACCATGAAAACTGCTGTAGGACACTATGTAACCCAGGGAGTACCGCTCAATCAAACTACAAATTTTACCGCGACAGACTATTTTGATTTTAGGGCAGACGGCACTTTATCCATCGCTGAGACCGGAAAAAGCTATCAGGGCAAATGGAAAGTAGTGGGCAATAAGATTATTTTCTCGGAAACCAACTACATCGACTATCCCAACGGATTCGACATCAAGATATTAACAGCTAACGACTTTCAAATTTATTACACCGAAACCAAGCAAATCTCGTCTTTGGAGCAGTGGCTCAATTTTGCACGGTAAAAACCTAGGCTGCAATCTTGATCAGATTAATGATCTGCCTGAGCAACAGATCAAGTGGCTTATCACCTTTCGGCCTTGGCCGGAAGGTTTTTTTATGCCTTAATAATTCACCATCTCTCTTTTTGTGGTCCCGTCTTCAAAAAATTCAAATACCGCATACGCAGGCGCAAACTCGAAAAAAGGACCTCCCCACCAGTTTCCACTGATTGCTCCGTTGCAATAATAGTCTATGCCCAGGTAGTGTACCTCATCCTGTAAATGGATGTGCCCGCTCAAACAAGCCTTGATATTGGGATGTTGATTAAAAATGGCCTTGAGCGTATAAAAATCTGAGTGCATCAGGTTTCTCTTGACCATGAGGTCGCCATTTGCTTCAGTTTTGCCAAAAAATAGCCCAGCACAGATAGACAAGATGGGAATGTGCGAAACCATACAGATGTATTCGGATGATGGTATTTCGCCCAGTTTATTGGCCAGCCACGAAAGCTGCTCCACATCGATTTTGGCAATGTATCCGCCTGCTGGATTTTGTTGCGTACTGTCGAGGACCAGAAAGTTCCAGTTCCCTTTTTTGAAATGGTAGTAGCGATTGGTCATTTTGAGTTCCTTTACGGCCCAATTTTTTCCATACAACGGGTCTGCTGGCTGCGGCGTTTTTTGGAACCATCCGTAAATGTCGTGGTTGCCAATGCAGGGATATAAGGGCAATTTGTTCTCCCTGTCCATGATCGAATGATAGAGCTCCCATTGTTTTTGGGCCGACTCTTTGGTCGCCGCCAAGGCATCCATGATCGAGTCGCCCCCGTTGATCACAAAATCTACTCGAGGTCTTAAGTTTTGAAGATGTTGGATCGCCTTGCGCATTCCAGCTTCCGGTGCGGCCCCTGGTTTGACATGAATATCTGAAATAAAAGCAAAACGCAAGGATTTTTTAGCAGGCCCGCTTGCTGAAACTGCATCCGGAAGCAGGGATAATCCGGCTACAGCAAGGCCAGATTGAAGGAAGGTCTTTCTTTTCATCATCAAAGTATAAGCCGAAGATAGTTGGCGATTGTAAATTGAAAGTTAAAAAAACTTTAATGCATCTGGTAAATTATTTACCTGATAATTACCGCTTTTAATGTAAGAGGTAAATGAAAAAGGGAAAATGGATTGGATGTTGAAAAGTTGCAAGTTTCGGTAATCTAAGTCGAGGAGTCCAGAAGTCCAAGAGTCAATGCTTGTACCTCAGGTTATGTCCTAACATTGACGCTGGTCTATATTCTCTATCTCCCATCTTTAATCTTTAATCTTTGCTCTTTGCTCTCTGTTCTTTGCTCTTTGCTCTTTGTTCTTTACTCTCTGCTCTCTGTTCTCTGCTCCCTGCTCTTTGCCTTTCCGCTTCACTCCCTCTTCCATCTTCCCTCTTACTTTTTCCCTTTTCCCTCTCTAGCCATTCCGATCAGTCCTAAAATCGGGCCGGGAGCAAGTAAAAGGTAAAGGTATTTCATATTCATTAAACCGTTAACTAAGCCCAGCAGCTGGATGCTCAAAATGGTGATGGCGAAGCCAATGCAGGTTACTGTAGTGAGTGCCGTTCCCCTCAGCTCAGGTGTTGCATTTTGTGCAATTAAAGTTGAGTACAATGGTGAATCTGCCACGACAGTCATCCCCCAGATCAGTAAAAAGGCAATCAGCAGCCCAAATGATTGCGTTGACAGGACCAATGGGGATAACAGGCAACAGCCTCCAGAAATGGCCAAGGCAATGCTTGCCACCCGTTTTGTGCCCAAACGCTGGGAAATCAGTCCGCTGATGATGCAGGTCAGGCTCCCGATCCCAATGATGGTAAAAGAGAGCAAGGGAATGTTGAGGTGCAGCAAAGGATTTTTTGCCTTAAAATCAGCAAGGGTTAGTGGAATAAAGACCCAAAACGCATAGAGTTCCCACTGATGGCCGAAATAGCCAAAGGCAGCCGAGCGAAACTTACTGTTTCCAAATGCTTTTAAAAAAGCACCAAAACTGAAGGCTTTTCCGATTTTTCGATGCGGCCCATCAGGCACACATGTTAAAAGGACCACGCCACCACAGATAGCAAGTGCAGTTGTGGCATAAATTACGGTCGGCCATGAAAAGGCAGCCATACTTTTTAACAAGTGAGGGAAAGAAGTGCCGAAAACAAGTGCGCCTACCAAAAAGCCGAGCGAACGTCCCAATCCCTGCTGCTCATGGTCTGCTGCAATCTTCATTCCCACCGGATAAATTCCAGCCAAAAAGAACCCGGTGAGAAACCTAAAGCACAAGATCCACTGGGCATTGATGCCATCTATCACCACACCTAGGTTACAACATGCCGCAATAATTGCGCAGGTAAAAAAGACCTTTACAGGTGAAAATCGGTCTGAAATGCCCAATATCGCAAAAATTAGGGTGCCACAAATGAATCCCAATTGCACTGCGCTGGTCAGGTAGGCTAAAAACGTTGTCGATAAATGGAACTGTTTAGCGATGTCGCCCATTACGGCATTGCCTGCAAACCAAAGCGAGGTGCAGAAGAATTGCGAAATGACGATAACAGGTAAGACTTTTCTGGCCATGTTATTTTAGCCAATGCCAAGTCCCAAATTTTGATGGTTCAAAAAAGCTTGGGTCTAGTTGAACATTGATCTTAAAATCGCTATAGGTCTCGGTCTGTACCAGTTTATGGTTGACCAAGATCTTGACGTACCCTTCATGCCAAACTTTTCCGGTTTTTTGGTGTTGGCTAAAATGGCATTCTAAATGGCTCTCTGGTGTTTGCTGCATCATCCGGACCAAATAATGTTCCCTAGAATCGTACCACAATTGGCTTTTGGTGCTATCGGCCGTTGCTGTGCCAAAAACATCCACATCGCGTCCATTCCATTTGGTGTGGTAGCTTTTGCTGAGGTCAAATCCATCAGTCTTCATTTTTTGCTGTACCTGGTCTATCGTTTGGAAGTACATCCCTCCCAATAGGTAGACCAAGATATTGGGATCAACAGTTGCCCTGGCCAGTTTTCCTTTTCTAAAATTATAGGTGGAATCACCACGATAGATTACGGCATTGCCGTCTTTAGGGTCGCCAATATCAATGCGGAACAAGTTCGGAAGGCTTCCGGCCTCATACCAGGTCTGAGTCCTGAAAAGCGTATCGGCCCGATAGTTTTCTGTTTTTTGAACGAAGGTAATGGTCTTTGGAAATTGAAGATAGAATTGTTTGTGGATTGCGGCAAATTTTGGATCGACGCCCTGTGCAGCAGCATTTAATCCGGTGAACAGCAGGGCCGAGGCAAAGAAATAGGTAACAATAGTTTTCATTTGTCAGTTGATTTGTAGGCAAGATAAGCTTCCAGATTTGCTTCTACAAAAGTTTAACCTAAGATTAACCATACTTTTCCCAATCGTTTGTTTTGATGACGATGGCATTCTTGTTAGCCCTATCTTTTCTTATATTTAAGTCATGAAGCGGATTGTCATTTTTATCTTGTCTCTTTCTTGTGCATTCAGTTCGGTGGCACAGCAACGGCCGAACATCATCATCATTATATCTGATGATCATGCGTTATCTACCATTGGCGCCTATGGGTCAACGTATGGTGCTACGCCCCATATTGACCGGATTGCCAGAGAGGGAGCGACTTTTATCCATACTTTTGTCAACAATTCGATCTGTGCGCCTGCAAGGGCAACGCTGTTGACTGGTAAATATAGCCATGCCAATGGACTGAGGGACAACCATGATGAATTTGATTCCAGGCAGGATATCTTTCCAAGACGCATGAAAAATGCAGGTTTTCAGACGGCATGGATCGGGAAATGGCACTTAAAGACATATCCCGATGGATTTGATTATTGGAACATCGTGCCGGGGCAGGGGCAATATTATAATCCTTCCTTTATTAGCATGAAGGGAGATACCACCAAATCTACTGGTTATTGTACAGATATTATCACCGATCAGGCGCTCCAATGGCTCGATAAACGGAATACAAGCCAGCCTTTTTGCATCGTTGTTGGACAAAAGGCCCCACATCGTACCTGGATGCCAGACCTGCAGGATTTGGGGAAATACGACCAGACCAAGTTTCCTTTGCCTCCTAATTTCTATGATTCCTATGATCAGCGGATTGCGGCAAAAAATCAGGACATGAATTTGGCCAATACGCTTAAATTGGGATACGACCTCAAAATGAAGAGCGATACCTCTGATCAATTGAATTCGGCAACGGCTTTCACCCAGCGTATGAACATCGCACAGCGTAAAGTTTGGAATGCTTATTATGATAAGATCGAGGCTGATTTTCTCCAGCAGAAGCCAACTGGAAATGCCTTGTTGGATTGGAAGTTCCAGCGCTACATGAAAGACTACCTGAGTACCACCTTATCGCTCGATAGAAATGTGGGGAGGATATTAGACTATCTCGACCAACATCAGCTTGCTGAAAACACCATCGTGATCTATACATCTGACCAGGGCTTTTACATGGGCGAACATGGTTGGTTTGATAAGCGTTTCATGTACGAAGAATCGATGCATACGCCTTTCATCGTGCGTTATCCCGGCGTCATCAAGCCCGGCATCAGTATGCCCCAATTGATCTCAAATGTTGATTTTGCGCCAACCTTGCTTACAGTTGCTGGGATTGCTCCACCGGCAGATATGCAGGGAAGATCTTTTGCAGATCTGTTTAAAAATCCTACAGCTAAATTTAGGGATGCGGTCTATTATCATTATTATGAGTTTCCCGGAGAGCACAGTGTAATGAAACATTTTGGGATCCGCACCGAGCGATATAAGTTGATCCGCTTTTATGGCGAACAGAATTTTTGGGAATTGTATGATCTGAAGACAGACCCGCACGAAATGAAAAATATTTATGCGCAGGTTAAATCAGGTAATTTAGTGGCCGACTTGAAAAAGAAATTAAAAGATTTGACCGTAACCACAAATGATGAGGTAGCTTTGAAGGTTTTGGGTGATGGGCGATAGCTGAAACCAGTTAATTGTTCGATTGTCATAAGTTTGTCATGTACTTTGTCAGAGTCCAAATGGTAAAGCGCTGGCATAGTTACCTAATGTAGATTTCAATCCACAGAAATTGTCAAAGTTATCACTGTATAGTGTCATGGATATGTCATAGACTTTGTCAAAGTGAAAATCTACACGTAGTATCTTTTGCGCATTTACAGCGCAGGAAGATTGTTAAAGTCTATACTTGAAATGCTATCCAACTCTTTTTAGCACTTCTAACAATGCCCTGCCATTGTGATAGGGGCATTTCCAGAAACCGACTTTGTCTTCGTTGGGCATCGGGGCGAGGACTTTGCCCTGAACTCCCCAAAACCATTCGCCATGCTTATGATCTTTAAGGTATTGTTTGATGAATGACCAGCAATTGAGCACCAGGTCGAAGAATTTTTGATTTCCAGTTTGTTGATAGGCATTTAGAAAACCCACCAATGCCTCGGCCTGTGGCCACCAATGGTATTCCTCAACCAAATGCCCCTGTGCTAGATTGAACTCATACGCCAAGCCGCCATGTGGGGCTATACCCCGCCCAGCAGCTTCTGCCATGTGTACAGCATTGATCCTGAATTTTTGAACATCATGTCTAACCACTTCTGCGGCTTCCTGCAGCAGCCAAGCCGCCTCAATATCATGTCCAAAAGATAGGTCTGATGATCGTGTTTCCCAATCGGCGGTAAAAAATAGATGCAGGTGATGTGTGGCCGGGTCGATGATGTGCTGTTCAAAGTTGTTGAGCAGGTTGTGGATGGCCGTTTTTAATCCACCATTGTGCCAGACCGTATACAATAGGGCATAAGCTTCGATCACATGCAGATGCGTATTCATCGATTTTTTTTCATTCAGGTCCTTCTCGCTCAGCCGAAGATCTGCCAATTCGCCCCAATCGCTACTCAGGGCTTCTATGTATCCAAAATAATCCTTGTCAAAGCTGTGTTTTTCCAGCAATTGATAGGTGCCAATGGCCAGTTGAAGCGCCTCGTCATCGCCAACAGCTTTGTAATAAGCTGTTAGACCATAGATGACAAATGCTTGTCCATACACCTGTTTCTTGCGGTCTAGTGCAGCTCCTTTTTCATCTACCGACCAATAAAAGCCTCCGTTTACAGGATCATAAAAATGATGTAACAAAAAATCATAGGCCCTTTCGGCCATAACCAGGTGTTCCAGGTTTTTGTAGGTTTGATAGGCAGAAGAAAAAGTATATAAAATCCTTGCATGGAGTACCAGACCTTTTGGTGCTGAGTGGTAAACCTTATTCTCCTGATCAATTTTTCCATAAAATCCACCAAATTCCCTGTCTTGGGTATTGTTTACCCACCAGTAGAGCAGTTGATCTAGTTCTTCCCTGACCTCGGCCTTAAATGTAGCGACAGTTGTTTCGTCCATATGTCCAATCTAGCTTGCGCGTTCCTACTGCGTCCTGATCGCTAAATTTACATCAATCGGTTCTTGCAGAAAACTTTTGTTTTGATCAATCAGTTCCACAATCGTCTGCACCGACTCGGCCGAACGCAATCCATCTGCCGGCGCATGGAGCACATGGTCTAACAATTGTTGGATGGTAGTTGTTGCCACGTGCATCCTTGTGTCTGAAGAAGCATAATAGATGTATACGTCGCCATTTTCTTCAGCAATCCATCCGTTGCAGAAAACAACATTTGACACATCGCCAATACGTTCATTGGCATCTGGTGCCAAAAAATAGCCGGCCGGTTTATGGGTAACCTTGGTGAGCTCGTTGAGGTCGGTTAAAAACACGTATAGTACATACCTTAATCCGGCTGCGGTGTTCCTTACGCCATGAGCCAAGTGCAGCCATCCGCGGGCCGTTTTGATCGGTGCCGGACCTTGTCCATTTTTTGCCTCATACACCGTATGGTACACTTTTTTGTCGATCACGACTTCCTCGTCAATACGTGCCTTTGTAATATCTGCAGCGAGGCCAAAACCAATTCCTCCTCCTTTTCCAGCTTCGATAAAACTATCCTGAGGACGGGTATAAAAGGCATATTTTCCATCTACAAATTCTGGGTGGAGCACTACATTACGTTGCTGGGGCGATTTGGTCTGTAGGTCAGGCAATCGTTCCCAATCTGTTAGGTTCTTGGTGCGGGCAATGCCACATTGTGCAATGGCAGCAGATTGATCGCCTTCTGGAGCAGATGGATCTCTTCTTTCGGTACAAAAAAGGCCATAAATCCATCCATCCTCATGCTCAACTAACCGGATATCATAAATATTTGTGTCGGGAACATTGGTTTCTGGCATGGTTACGGGATAATCCCAGAACCTAAAATTGTCAATCCCGTTAGGGCTTTCCGCAATGGCAAAAAATGATTTCCGGTCTGCACCCTCTACCCTGGCCATCAGGATATATCGTCCCTGCCATTTGATGGCCCCCGCATTGAAGACCGCATTGATACCTACTCTTTCCATCAGGAAAGGATTGGTGAGGGGGTTGAGGTCATATTTCCAAAAATAGGGAACATGTGCGGCGGTCAGGACCGGATTTTGGTAGCGTTTAAATAAGCCGTTGGTATTTGGCAATGCGATATTCGGAACCATGATCAGTTCTTCCTGTTCCCTTGCAATCTGGGCAATCTGTTTTTCGAAATTCGTTTTCATCTGTAGTTTTCTTTTCTATTGGTTAAGGGCCCGTCCATCAATCTTCGAGCTGATCCCACCAGGTTCTTTTTAAAATGAGGATGATAACGGCCAGTATGCCGATGGTAACCACCAGCGGAAGATACATGCCCGTAATCAGGTACATCGGGAAAATTGTTAGGCAAAGTTGGGCAATAATGCCCAGCGCGACATTGAAAAGGTCGAGCTTAAAATTTTTGTTGGCTTTAAAAGTTGGATCTTCCTGAACAACGAGCTTGTGGATAGGTTTCCAAAAACCCCATGGCCTCACGGTTCTATAAAATGATTGAAGTACACGCTGCTCGGTTGGTGGAGCGGCATAGGTGCCGATGATACATCCAGTCATTGAAATAACAAAAAGTAGGGGCCACCAGTACAAGGGGAGCCCTGTTGTAACATAAGGCATGGCCAACGCACTGCCCACACCAAACGCCATTCCCCAGAAAAAGCCGTTGGCATTGAAACGCCACCAATACCATTTGAGGCAATTTGCCGCAACATAGCCACCATACAACCCGCCAACAATCCATTGCAGGATTTCGTTGACATTGTTAGCCAGAAATCCGAAGAAAATTCCCACGGCAACTACCACAATGCCGGTTACATAATTCATGGTCATTACCTTTTTGATCGCTGCGCTAGGATTGATGTACTTCAGGTAAATGTCGTTTACAATATAGGCCTGCGCGGCGTTCAAGGTTCCGCTGAAGGTGCCCATAAAAGCACCGAGTAATCCGGTGAGCACCAATCCCAATATACCGACGGGCAAAAAGTTGTTGATGGTAGCCGGCAGGATCTTTTCGAAATCCGTAATGCCATCTGGACCTTTTAGATAGAGCTGATTATAATAGAGTAGGGCCAAAATGGTCAGGCCAGTGATCATGCTGTAGCGGATGGGCAGCAGGATGATGCTCACAAAGCCAGTCATCTTGCTGGCTTCCTTCGGACTGCGGGTGCTCAATACTTTTTGCATATCGTAATTGGGTGCAGGGCCGGCCAATGAGGCAAAAATGCCTTTCATCAACATCATCATGAAAAAAGCGCCGAAAAGGCTAAATCCATCGCTTTCTATTTTTTTGTTTGCATCGGCGGCAATCTTGCTCCAGTCTAGGTCTAGTTTCCAGCTAAAAAATGGGTCGTTCCAGCCCTTGGGCACGTTCAGGGCTTGTCCATTCAGGTGCTGGACCGCGATAATGCCGATGGCTATGCAGGCGATCGTCATGATCAGGTATTTGATGGCGTCTCCCAATACGATGCTGTGCATGCCGCCTATAATCGAGTAGAACATGGCAAAGAGCGTAAACAAGATGCCATAGAAATGCGCTACATATTTTGCAGGCACATCAAAAGGCACATAATTTTTTACGATTTCCCATGGGATAAAGACCTCTACAAATTTCCCCAATCCTACAAAACCATAGGCCAAAAAGCCCAAACAACTGATCAGCGCAAAGGCAATCACGATGATATGAGAACTTTTAACTCCTTGGCCGCTCAGTCCAAACCTTGTTTTCAGCCACTCGGCACCTGTTGTGGCATTTGACCTGCGTAGCCACTTGGATAAGAACATCATCATGAAGACCTGGTTGAACACTGGCCAGAGCCATGGGATCCAGATGCTTTTGAAGCCATATACAAAACAGAGGGCAACCATCCACATCGTACCACTTATATCGAACATATCGCTGGCATCACTCAGTCCGAGCATATACCAGGGCAATTTTTTGCCGCCCATCAGGTAGCTTTCCTTGTCCTGTTTTGCTTTTTTGCGCATATAGAAGCCGATTACGACCATGCAGATCAAATAGGCCAGTAGAATGAGGATGTCGATGAGTTGAAGTTTCATTTTAGCGTTTGTCAGGTGTTGAGTTCGAGTAGATCTTTTGTTTGGCCAATTTCTTTTCGAAGCCTATTTTTGGATTGCCGTAAAATTTCTTAAAGTCCACCGCAGAGATCTGTCCTTTAAATGGCGCATAGTAATGCATTTTTTTCATGGATGGCATGTATCCTGCATTCCGCCAGACCAGTACATAGCTTAGCGGAAAGCCTGAAATGGCGGGCCACAAAGTACCCGTCCACCAATTGGCGATGGGAACTGCCTCGTATCCAGTCTCTGCAAAAGCCATGGGCTTATTTTTCTCTTTGGCGATTTTGCCCAGTACCGTCAATTCATAACGGACGCTATCGATGAAATTTTTGGACGATTGATTGTCGAACTGATAGAGGTCGAAACTTAATATATCCGCTAGGTCATCCCCAGGATACCGCGATAAAAATTCTGCTTCGTCCTTGAAACCGTTGGTATTGTAAACGATGATCAGGTTGTGCAGCTGTTTTTTGTTCCGGAGATAATCGACGGTAAACCGCCAGATTTTCTTGATCTCTTCAGGACTAGCAGCCTGTTTCCCCCACCAGAACCAGTCGCCCGTAAGTTCATGAAATGGCCTGAACAAGATGGGGATGGGCTCATTCCTTTTGCCCTTTAAGCTTTGCATAAATTTGGCTGCCCGATCAAGCCAGGAAACGAATAGTTCATGTTTGGCACCGCCGGGCAAAATAGAAGCAACGGTATTTTTGGTGGTGTCCCATGATGATCCCTTGGTAAGGGGATTGTCAAAGTGCCAGCTCAAAGTGATGATGCCGCCTCTTTGATATCCTTCCTGGATGTATTTTTTCATCTTGGTGAAAGGGACGCCATCGATGTTTTTGAGCGAGTCATGTTCAATACGTCCTAAGTCCCATCCATAAACAGCAGGAAAATCATTCACCACATCCAGGATATCACTGCGTCCGGGCACGTATTTCCAGTTGACACCATAGGCCAGGTCGTCCTGATGTCCAAATAAGGTATATTTTTTGCTCAACCGTTGCATGTTTTGGTAAAGGGCACGGGTTTCCTTGGTTGCGGCGCGATCGCCCAGTGACTGTGCGTAGACCTGTAAAGAAAGGCAGGCCAGCAGGAAGAATAAATTTTGGAATATTATTTTGTGCAATTTCATTCTACTGCGGCTATTTTTGTGGGAGTACTGCTTTAACGGGCTGCCCAATTACATGGCCATTTTCAAACTTAATACCTAGGAAAGAAGCAATGGTCTGCGCAAATTGGTTCTGGTAGAGCTGCCCTTTTTGTTTGATTTCGCCAAGTGGTCTGGTGTCTGGGCCCATTACGGCAAAGAAGATCTCATTGCTATGTTCCACTGTGTAGTAATGGTGCTGCCAATTGTCTTTATAGCCCCGGCCATGGTCTTCAGTAAGGATAAAAGTGGTATTGTCCTTGTAAAAGGGATCACTTTGCATAAAATTCCAGAGATCTTCGATCATCTTGTCGTTGTAGTTGGCAGCATCGAGATAGTAATCATATTTTCCGCTGTGCGCCAAGGCATCGGTCTCGATAAAACTGAGCTGCAATACCCTGGGATGGTTTAGCCTGACATATTCTTTGGCAAAAGCATAGGTAATGGCATCATGGCGTTCGCCCATTCCATAATCTTTGGGCAACCACCATTGCAGGTCGTTCAGCATTTTTTGTACATCGCTCAAATGGTCACCTTTTTCGTTGGCGTATCCTGAATTGATGGGAAAGCCTGCACGTTCTGCATTCAAGATTTTGGTAAAGGCATCCCAAGAGGTAAACGTGGCTACCTTGTGCTGAAAGGCCGGCATGCGGTGCAGAAATTCGAGGACATTGATGTTGTGGTTGGCAGGATGTGCGTTCGAATTGATCAGTGTGTCGGGATAGCCTGTAAAAATTTCATTGTAGCCCGGATAGGAAAACCAGTAGCGGTTGCTTACGTTCACAAAATTTCCATGATCCCTATTGCCATATACCTGCCCTTTGCTGGCGATGGTATTCCAGAAGAAAGGCATTAGTTTGGTTCTTCTTTCCTGTATATCCCTAGACCAATATTTGTGCACCCGCCACGCCGAATCTTGTGAGGTAAATTTTTTCCCAAAAAGATTGGCCGAATCGGCACCATTGAACAAGTCTTTCCACCGGAAGCCGTCAAAGGTAATGATGACCACATTTCTGGTCTTAAGCTGTTGCGCAGCTGTGCCCAGCGCAATACACGCTAGGCACAGCAGTAGGGATATTTTTTTGATCATGCCCAATTCATTAATAGAAGCCTACATCATCGATGTAGATCTGTGAGGCCAGTCCGCTAAATTCCTGGAAAGTAATGTAATCTATTGTGGTCGGACTTCCGATATTGACCAATGGGATCTGATAGTCGGTCCAGGATCCTTCCGATAGGATTAAATCATAGGTCAATTTCGCAGGTGTCAATGAAATCCTAACCTTCTTTCCGGCTGTACCAGGACCTCCATAAATGGAAATCTTAAGTGTAGTGTAGCCTGTTGTGCTAAATGTCGGAAGGCTCCTAAAGCGGCAGGCCCCAAATCCTACCGTAAATTTATGTGCGATGGAATAGGTGCCCCGTCTAACGATGGTCGTATGCAACATGTCCCAGGTTGCGCTATAAGAAGTGTTGGTCCAATTTCCGCGCAGGGCATCATCAAAGATCACGTGCTTGAGCCCGAATGTCTTATCTGCGGTCACAGTTCCCACAGGTGTGGTTACCGATACCGAACCATAGGAAATGGTGGCTGGTACCTTGACCTTAATTTCGGTCTGCGTGTTGGAAACAATGGTTGCCGCCACGCCGCCAATGGTTACGCTGGTTACGCCCTTGAAATAGTTGCCCACGATGGTCACTTCGTCATTTGGCGCACCTGCTGGCGGATTGAAGCTGGTAATGAGCGGAGGTGGCTGTTTGATCTGGAAGTTGAGTGTTGCCGAGCCATATTTTGTCGTCACCGTAATCGGGTTGTTGATCGGATCGGTCAGTTGAGATGGGATTTTTACGGTAACCGTATTGTCATTGCCATATAGCAACGAGTCCTTGGCCAATGTCCCGTTGAAATCTACTTTGTAAGCAGTGCTCAGGTTGGTGCCCTGTATGGCAATCCACTCACCATAGCCGACGGCAGTTAGGGGCGTATTCCTGTTCACCAGATTGGTAACGCCAGTTAGCGTTGGGGGAGTGGTATTCTCTGTTTCGTCATTTTTACAGCCGCCTATGCACAGCATGATGATTGCGATGCAGGCCCAGGCGTTCAAGGTCAACGATTTTTTCATGTTCATAAATTTAAGTTATGATTTAATTTACCTACCAGCCGAAGTTATTTTTTCCAGCAAGTGCTTTGTTTGAGTTCAGTTCGTTTAATGGCAAAGGCAATAGCAGGTTTTTTTGCGACCTGACCTTTGAAATGGCATTTTGTCCGCTACCGATCTTGTTCATGACCTGGAGGTAGACACCCCATCTCAGCAGGTCGAAATGTCTGATGCCTTCCAATGCAAATTCCCTTGCGCGCTCTGCCAAAACATAGCTGCGAAACTGCTCGGAAGTCATGGCTGCCGGTGCTGCGCTAGCATTGGCACGTGTCCTGATCGCATTCAATGCCGTATAGGCGGCCAGGGTAGGCCCATTGATCTCATTTTCTGCTTCGGCGTACATCAAGATCACTTCTGCGTAGCGCAAGAGCGGAAAGAAGGCATCGCTATTCGCTACGTTCGGATCGGCCACCGAGCTGTATTTGATCACATACGCCCGCTCTGCTGTGGTCGTATTGCTGTTGTTATAGGTAATCCCGTTCACCACTTTATAGGTAGCCGACTGTGCAAAGGGATAGAATATGTTCGTGCCCTGAAGTGTGGTATAATTGTGGGTTACCCCATCCAATACCCGCGTATCTGGAATTTCATAATCATTGTAATGGTTGTTTGTCATCCACACGGCGCCCTGTCCGAATACGGAACGAGCAGAAAAGTAGGCGCTCAGGTTATTGATAAATGCTGTGCCTGCCAATGATTGCAGCTCCCACATCTGCTCCTTGTTGTTTCTGCCGGTTACGCTCCAAAGTTCTTTCCACGGACCTAACGTGTAGGTGGGGTTACTTGGAACGGGATTTGGGATCAGCTCTGCTGCCTTGTCCCTGGCCAATGTATAATAGGCCTTTGAATCCAATCCTTCCAACCCTGCCACTACAGTTTTGGCGTAGGTGTAAAACCCGTTATCTGTTCCCCCACGAACGGTAACATTGCCCGTAGCAGCGCCAGAGGCCATGGTGAGGTACGCTTTGGCCAAGAAGGCCTTGGCTACGCCCTGGTTTACACGGCCTACCTCCCCGGCCTTTGCGTGCCCTACAGGGAACAGATTGGTTTCTGCGGCCTTAAAATCGTTGATCACCACATCATAAGTTTCCTTGACGGTAGCGCGCGGTACATTTACCTGTGGATTTTCTACCGATAAAGGTTTAAGCCTGATGGGTACCCCTCCGTACATCTGCACCAACTGAAAGTAGGCCCAGCCCCTCAGGAAATAGGCTTCGCCCAAAATCCTTTTTTTTACATCGGCATCGATGTCGGTAATGGCAGGTATTTTCTCCAATACGGTGTTTGCCCTGGCAATAATGGTGTAACATCCAATCCATGGGGCTTGCCAGCCAAAATAAGCTTGCGGGTTGCCTGCGCCAGTGGTTCCCAAAAACCAGTCGGCACCAGAAACATGGTCGTCATCTAGCACCGTAATATTCCAGAATGGCTGAAGGTAAAGGTCGTAGGTGTACAGCTCCGCATACACGCCATTGATGGCCGCTTTTGCATCGCTCTCATTTTTATAGAAGTTCTCTGGCGAATAAAAGGCATATGGTGTTTCTTCCAACGCTTTTTTACAAGAGCTGCCCAGCACGCTCAGGCCAACAACTAATGCAATAGAATATCTTGAAATTGCTTTCATTTTAAAGGTAAATAAGGTTAAAAATTGCAACGTAGCGATAGGTTATAGGTCCGGGAATTAGGATAGCCGCCCAGATCGACCCCAAATAGGGCCGGATTATCGCCATAACTGTTTACTTCAGGATCGTAGCCAGAATATTTGGTGAAGGTATAAAGGTTGTTCACACCTAGCGAAACCTTAAGATTGCTGATGATCGTAGATTTCACCGGTACCATATATCCAAGTGTAATGTTCTTGATCCTTACGAAACTTCCATCTTCCACAAACCTCCTGCTGAACAATTGGTTCCTAAAGAACTGGCGGATCACTTTTGGCCCTGTCGCATTGCTATTGTCCTTGCCCTGCGCCCAGGCACCATCTAGCATTTCTTGCGTAATGTTCTTGTTGGTGCCCAGGTTGCCATTGAACCTGGTGTTCATGTTGATCACATCATTTCCCTGTACGCTATAGATATTAATTCCCAGATCGAACCTTTTGTACCTGAAATTATTGTTTACGTTAAAAGTGTAATCTGGATTGACATCTCCGATGAACGTGCGGTCTGTTTGTGCAATCGAGGTCGGATCGGCATCAAAATTTTTGTACTTGATTTCGCCAATGGTCCTCAAGATAATGGCATCCCCCAATCCGCTGTAGGCCGGATCGCTCCTCACTTCAGCTTCATTGTCGTAATAACCATCCTCTACATAACCATATAGGGCACCAATCGGCTTCCCGACTGTCTGTATAAATGGCGCATCGCCTGTAGAAATGTTCCTTCCGTACTGTTCGGTCACATCAGGACCTAAACTGATGATCTTGTTACGGTTAAATGCGATGTTGAAATTGGAAGTCCACTCAAAGTTTTTGTTTTTGAAGATTATCCCGGTAATTGAACCCTCCAATCCTTTGTTTTCAACCGATCCTGAATTGACCAGTTGGGTCTGAAATCCTGACGAAGATGGAATAATGAGGTTCTGCAACAGGTTGTCGGTAGTTTTCTTGTAGACTTCGGCCGAGATGCTCAACCTGTCTTTAAATAGGCCCAAGTTGAGCGAGAGGTTATAGGCCGATGTGGTTTCCCATTTCAGCTTTTCATTGGCCGGACCGGCATAGAGGTCGTTTGCCAGACCGGTCTGTACGCTTCCGCCAAACGGATAATTGTAAACGCTCAGTTTTGCAAGGGAGGCATATGAGCCGATGCCCTGATTTCCTGAAGTTCCATAGCTGAAGGCTATTTTTAACTGGCTAATGGATTTGATCGATTTCATGAAATTCTCGTTAGAGATCGTCCATCCTGCGCCGATCGAATAAAAACCCGCCCATTTATTGTTTTTACCAAATTTGCTCGAGCCATCCTGGCGATAGGAACCTTCCAGGTTATAGCGGTCGTCGAAATTATACTGTGCCCTGCCCAAAAAAGAGATCAGGGTAGATTGGTAACGGTTGGTAATGTTGGGAAGGATGACCTCTCCAGCGGCGAGGTTCTCGTTTTCCAGGGCGTCGTTGGGAAAAGTCTTGGCCTCCGACCGTTTGGTGCTGCCATTGGTGCGTTCAAAGGTGGCTCCACCAACAACGTTGAATTGGTGCCTATCCAGTTTCTTGCTGTACGACAAGATACTTTCCGCCGTTGCGCTGCTCCAGACATTGTCTGACTTTAATCCCCAGCCCTTTACGGCGAAACCTTCATAAACTGTTCTTGGATAATATTGGTCCCTTATTCCAGAAGCATAGTTGAAACCAACGTTCTGCCTGAACTTAAAATCTTTCAGGAAAGTGGCTTCCATGTAATTGGAAGAATTGATATTGATGCTTTTTACCCTGTTAAGCACATCGTTGACGTAGATGGAAGGGTTTGTGATAAATGCATCGCCCACACCATCATAAGAAAGCGATTCGGAAATGGTGGCCGGAAAGGTAATGGCTGCACGGATGACGCCCGCACTTGCGGCATCAGACTTGTCTGTTCCCGTTTTTACGCCATTGGTTACGCTGTTGGCCACGTTGGTACTGGTACCAAACCTAAATGTTTTGCTGATGTTCCGGTTGAGGTTGAGGCCAAGATTTAATCTATTATAATCTGAATTGGAGATGGTTCCCTTCTGATTGAGGTAACCGATAGAAATGCTATGGTTGCCCAATTCGCTGCCTCCAGAAATGTTGACAGTATGGTTTTGTGAAAATCCTTGGCGAAAAATCTTGTCCTGCCAGTTGTTCTTGCTATCCGCATAATCCTGTGGCCCTTTTGCATAATAGGTATTTCCAGGATTTAAGGGATCTGGCAGCGGCCCGCCGGGATAAGGCAACAGGTAAGTTGTTCCTGTATATTTATTCGAATTGGCATAGGCCAGATTTTGATATTCGGCATATTCTTTCGGGCTGAGCACATCTAATGGCTTGGTCACTTCCGATTGCCCGAATGTGGCATTGACCGTAATGCGGTCCTTGCCCGCCCTTCCTTTTTTGGTAGTGATGAGCACAACGCCGTTTGCGCCACGTGAACCATAAATGGCGGTAGCCGAAGCATCTTTTAGGATGTCGATGGTCTCGATATCGCTCGGATTTAAAAAGGACAGTGCGTTTAAGGTCGCTTTTTCATCATCGCCGATAGAGGCCGGAGTTGCGCCCGAACTGTTATTGTTAAATGGAATACCATCAATGACATATAAAGGTTCCGTGCCGCCCAGAAATGAGTTCGATCCCCTGATCCTGATGCTCAGCGCGGCACCTGGGGCACCATCGCTCTGCGTTACGCTCACGCCAGCTATTTTTCCCTGCAAGGCCTGTAGAACGTTTGTAGGTGCGTCCCTATTCAGGTCTTCGCCGCTGATCCTGGCCACGGAGCCAGTTAAGTCCCTTCTCCTTGTGGTGCCATAACCTACGATCACCACATCATTCAGGTTGGTTGATTTAGTTTTTAGGGTAACGGCAAATGATGTCTGGTTGCCAATGCTCAATTCCTGTGGAGTTGTGCCCAGATAGGAGAAAACAATGGTTTTGGCGTTTTCTGGAGCCATAATGGCAAAAATTCCATTCGCGTCGGTATTGGTAGAGATGGTGGTGTTCTTGATGTTGATCGAAACGCCCGCAAGTCCAATCCCGTCTTCATCGCTTACCTTTCCGGTCAATCTTTTACTTTGGGCAAAGGCTGCTGAAAAGGAAAATAGACAAACAACTATGGCCAATAAATTAAAAGTAAGTTTATTCAGCATAAGGTTTTTATTTGGTTCAGTTCAAAAGTAGTATTCAATATCATGCACTAAATAATACTTTTTTATCCATTTATAATATTTTTCAGACTTCATTGACAAGATATGTGGAATGAATGCTACCTTGGTTTAGCTTTAGGGTTTTTGAAGTGCTATAATTAACCGTAAAGTTATTTTTTTATTGATGATATTATTTTATCCATTTAGTTGATATTATTTATTCAAAACCTGTGCATTTAAATATCATAAAAGAAATTACGCCCTTAACGAACAGTGATTGTTTCACGATTTTTGAGCGTAAGAAACAAGATTTCGATTTCCCCTTGCATTACCATGAGGAGATGGAACTGAATTTTATTTCCAATGCAAGTGGCGCAAGGCGCGTGGTGGGCGATCACATTGAGGAGATTGGAGATATCGAACTGGTGCTGGTCGGATCCAACCTTCCCCACGTGTGGGAAACCCATAAGGTTAGTGGAAAGGAAATCCATGAGGTAACCATCCAGTTTCACAAAGATCTCTTCGACGAAAAGTTTCTCCGCCGTAACCAGATGCGTGTAATCCGCGAGATGTTCGAAAAATCGAAATGCGGAATCCTATTTTCAAAGGAAACAGCCCAGCTCATTGGCCCGCGACTGGTCAGGCTGAACAAAAAGCATGGCTTTGATTCGGTACTCGAACTGATGTCCATCCTCCATGACCTTTCGACATCGAGAAACATGCGCACCTTATCCGACTCGACCTTTAGCAATGCCGAATTTTCATACAACAGCCGAAGGGTGGAGAAGGTAATGGAGTATATCAATGTCAATTTCGATAAACAGGTTAGCTTGGCCGAAGTCTCCCGGATTGCGAACATGACCGAAGTCTCGTTTAGCCGGTTCTTTAAGAGCAGAACGGGGATCAGTTTTATCGATAGCCTGATCGAAATCCGCCTCGGTCATGCCTCGCGCAAGTTGATCGACACCACAGAGGCCATTTCTGAAGTGGCCTACAACTGTGGCTTTAATAACATTTCGAATTTTAACAGGATCTTTAAAAAGAAGAAAGGCTGTACGCCGAAAGAATTTAGGGACAATCTTTCTGGACACCGTGTATTTGTATAAAATGAATAATATTTTCTTTTTTGCCCTACTTTTAGGATTATTTGGACAAAGCTGCGCCAAAAGCGAAGGCAAATTTTATAGGGCCGACCATAAGTACGTGACCTATGTGGGCCGGGTAGATGCCGGTCAGCCCAGATTTTGGGCCTCGGGTGCCTATGTGGTCATAAATTTTAGTGGGAGCGAGTTTAGGGCGAGCATCAACGACGAAAATCGTTATGGAACGGTCTTGAATTACCTCGAGGTCCAAGTTGATGATCAGCCGGCCTACCGCATCAAACTTGGCAGAAAAACGAACGACCTTGTGTTGGCCAGTAAATTGTCAAAAGGGAAACACCGCATCATCATCTGTAAGAATACCGAAGGCGAAAATGGCTACATCGAATTTGTGGGATTTAACTGTGAGGCATTGCTTCCCCCATCGCCCTTACCGAAAAGGAAAATGGAATTTATAGGCGATTCGATTACCTGTGGTTTCGGTGCCGATGAAAGTGATCACAGCTGTGGAGATAAAAATGCCAACTGGTACGATCAGCACAATGCCTGGTTCGCCTATGGCCCACTTACGGCCCGAAAATTGGATGCACAATGGCATCTGACCTCGGTTTCGGGAATTGGACTGGTCCACAGTTGTTGCGAAAAGAAAATCCTGATGCCCGAGGTTTACGATAAGGTTAATTTATCGGAAAATAAGATCGATTGGGATTTCCAGAAATACCAGCCCGATGTGGTTACCGTTTGTCTGGGGCAAAATGATGGGGTACAGGATTCGGTCAAATTTTGTGGAGCGTATGTTGCTTTCGCCCAAAAATTGCGAGATCATTACCCTAAGGCAAAGCTGATTTTTTTATCGAGCCCCATGGCCGATGCCACCTTGAAGGCCGCGCTCGTCAAATACATCACGGCAGTTAAGCAGGAGCTGAACAGGACAGGAGAATACAATTTAGGCAGCTATTTCTTCTCCAAGCAATCGCACTTAGGCTGCGGCAGCCATCCCTCCCTGACAGAGCAACGGGAAATTTCGAACGAATTAACCGCCTATGTTAAACAATTAATGCACTGGTGATGATCAAAAAGAAGATTGTAATATATCAGATTATCCTGATGTTTTTAATGGTCAATTTTGGCCAGTTGAAAGCACAGGAACTTTATAAAATGCGCGATAGCGTTAAATCAAGGCTCATCAGTTTTGAAAATACGAGTGGAGCTGCCGGAAATGGGGGCCGTGAGAACAATGGCGCCAAGGGCCATGCCACCGAAACAATTTTACCAGGGGCTACCCGGACGCTTGTAGACTTTGGTGGTACGGGCATTGTGCAGCGCATCTGGTGCACCATTAGCGAAAGAAGCCCTGAAGTTTTGCGCGCCATCCGCTTGCAGATTTTTTGGGAGGGCGAAGCGAAGCCTGCGGTCGACGTGCCCTTTGGCGATTTCTTCGGGATCGGCCTAGGTCAAAAACGGCCTTTCGAATCGGCATTATTTAGCGACCCTGAAGGCAAATCTTTCAACTGTTTTATTCCGATGCCATTCCGTAGGCACGTAAAAATCCTTTTCGTAAATGAAAGCAAGCTCAACATTAATCTTTTTTACGATGTGGCCATCCTAACCACGCCTCCACACCTAGAGAACGTACTTTATTTCCATGCCTATTGGAATAGAAAAACTTTCAGTGAACTGGGGCGCGATTTTGAAATCTTGCCAGAGGTAAAAGGTAAAGGCAGGTTTTTGGGTGCAAATATTGGCATACAGACTGATTCACGCTATCAGGGCACCTGGTGGGGCGAAGGCGAAGTAAAGATGTTCATTGATGGCGACGAAAAATTTCCGACCATTAACGGCACCGGAACAGAAGACTATGTAGGTGCTGCTTGGGGATTGGGTACATTTAACCACCAGTATCAGGGCTGCCTGATTGCCGACCAGCAAAGCGGATGTTATGCATTTTACAGGTACCATGTTCCCGATGAGATTTATTTCGGGCAGCGCATTAAGGTAACCCTCCAGGAGCTGGGCGGAACCAGTCTGGAAATGGCAAGAGAGCTTTACCAAAAAGGGGTGAACATGAAGCCCGTGATCGCCAACTCAAAAACGGGATACCTCAAATTGAACCAAATGGAAAAGGCGCCTGTCATTACCGATGAACAGTTTAGGCCTGGAGGTGTACTTTTTTATCGGGTAGATGATTATTCGGCTACCAGTTATTTTTATTTGGATAAACCTACGCATGATTTGCCTATTTTGCAGCCACTTTCAGTTCGGACCGCTCACCTTAAAACCTTAAATAAATGAAGAAGCTTTTTTTCGTATTGTTGATCATCGGCTCTTTTGTTGCCGCAAAAGCACAAAAGGCAGATCCTTTCCTTCCTGAAATCAAAAACTTTAAAAAACAGGACAGTCTCCAGTTTCCGCCAAAGAATGCGGTGCTTTTTATCGGCAGTTCTACCTTTACCAAATGGAAGGACGCCCAAAAATATTTTCCAGGGCATGTCATCGTCAATAGGGGGTTTGGTGGTTCATCGCTTCCAAATGTCATTGATCATGTGGGCGATGTGGTCTTTCCTTATGCACCCAAACAGGTAGTGATCTATTGCGGCGAAAATGATTTTGGTGGTGGCGCATCCGTTGATGAAGTGGTCAGTCGGGCAAAAAAACTGATCGATACGATCCGAAGCCAATATCCAAAGGTCTATATTGCATACATTTCGATCAAGCCAAGCCCATCAAGGGTAAAATATCTCCCAATGATGAAAGAAGCCAACCAAAAGATCGAGGCCCTGGTCAAAGGACTAAAACGCGCAGTTTTTATCAATACGGCAGATTCCATGTATGACGCTGATGGAACGATCAAAAAAGATATTTTCCTTTCGGACAACCTCCACATGAATGCGAAGGGGTATGAAATCTGGAAAGGGATTATGGAGCCTTATTTGAGGTAATAGCATGGGGCACAGCGCAAAGCGCGATGCGAAAAGACTAAAGCTATTCCATGACGCCCCGCGCTCATCGCTCTCCCCCCCCCTGCGCTTACCGCTCTGCGCTTTGCGCTAATCAAAAATTTTCTATTTTTGGGTCGTGAAAATCATCGGCCTGCTATATTTTATATTCGTGATCGCACTCTCCATTGTTCCCTGTAGTGATGGGACAGAAGGGGAGCATGCGGCCGCGAGCAAGTTCGAAAAAGTAAACCCCTGTGCCGATGGTCCTGCCGAAAGCTGTGCAGCCCTTTGCCTATGCCAGTGCTGTGGCCAAAGCATAATCCTTGGTGCTTTTTCAGATTTTCAGCGACTTAATCCATCAGCGCTGACGGTAGTGGTCGTCTTTCCGCTACATCTTCATACTACCACCCATCTTCATCAGATCTGGGAGCCTCCAAAATCGGCTTAATTTTATAACCAAATCCTTTTTTGTCGGGATAAGATCAATCTTTCAAGCGTGCTGCCAGCGCTCGGCCTCAACGAACGGTATACTCGGCCTGAACGAACGGTAAACGAAGCCAGTTTTTCGGCAAAACCGACATAAAACGACAAATCGGAACAAAAGCGACAAAATGCGACAAAAGCGACATGACGATGATCTTCGCCGTGCAATTTTGTCCTTTCAGTTTTGATTTGGCCCGACCAGATCAACATATTTTTAATCTTATCATTTTAACATGAAATATATTTTATTGCCGATCGTGGCAATTTTGATCACGACCTCGCTGTGGGCACAACAGCAATGGAAGGCGCAGGTCTTAGATCAGGAGACCAAAAAGCCTTTGCCACAGGTAACCGTTAGCCTTTCCGGGCTTTCCATCACTGGCATTACCGATGAGCAGGGCAATGTAAAGCTCGACAACATTCCAAGCGGAAACCAGCGTCTTGTTTTTAAATTGATCGGCTATGCCGAAAAAGAAATCAGTCTTGCTTTTCCATACCCACAGCAAGAAGCCTATCAGGTATTTTTAACACCTGAAAACGAAGAATTGGAAACCGTTACCATTGCTTCGACCCGCAGTTCGAGAAGCATTGAAAATATTCCGACAAGGGTAGAATTCATCGCCGGCGAAGAGTTGGAAGAAAAGGCCAATATGAAGCCGGGCGATATCAGGATGGTGCTGAGCGAAAGTACGGGCATCCAGACACAGCAGACTTCTGCCATTTCCGCCAATGCGGCAATCAGGATCCAGGGACTGGATGGACGCTATACCCAATTGTTAAAAGATGGCTTCCCGCTCTATGCTGGGGCTGCAAGTGGCTTGGGCCTGCTGCAGATTGCTCCGCTAGACCTGAAGCAGATCGAATTGATCAAAGGCTCTGCATCAACCTTGTACGGTGGAGGGGCTATCGCCGGATTGGTTAACCTCATCTCCAAAACACCAAAACAGGAAAGGGAGCTCAACTTCCATCTGGATGCAACAGACGCGCTTGGCCTGAGTGTTAACGGCTACTACGCAAAGCGGAATGATCGGATCGGGACGACATTGTTTGCGGCCTATCAGCGCAACAGTGCCTATGATCCTGCAGGAATTGACCTGTCTGCCATTCCCCAATCGACAAAGATTACCTTTAACCCCAAGCTTTTCCTCTACCCAACAGCGCAGACCACTTTGACAATTGGTATAGATGGAACTTTCGAGGACAGGACTGGAGGAGATATCCATTACATTAAAGGCGATGCAGATGCGCTGCACAGTTATTTCGAACAGAACAAGACCAAAAGGGTTAGTAGCCAGCTTTCGGCAATCCATCAATTGGATAACCGACGCCGATTGCTGTTCAAAAATAGTTTCAGCTACTTTGAACGCGAACTACAAAGTCCCGGCTATATTTTTGATGGGACACAATATGCAAGTTTCACAGAGGTCAACTACACTGATCAAACTGAGGATCGCGAGTGGACGATCGGGCTGAATGCCTATAGCGACAGGTTTAGGGAAAAACAGGCGGCCACCTCTTTTTTGCGCAGTTATACCCAGGTTACATGGGGTGCTTTTATCCAAAACCTATGGAAAATAAAGGATTGGTTCCATTTGGAAACAGGTTTGCGGAGCGATCGTGTACGGGATTATGGATTTGTATTTTTGCCCAGGGTATCTGTGTTGCTCAAACTCAATAAGCAATTCAATTCGCGCTTGGGTGGTGGATTGGGCTACAAGACCCCAACTATTTTTACCGAAGAAAGTGAACGGCTCCAGTACCGAAATGTAATGCCGATCGACCCAGAGAATAACCGACTGGAAAAAAGCTATGGCGCCAATTGGGATGTGAATTATAGCACTGCGCTGTTCAACACCATTTCGTTAACCGCCAACCAATTGTTCTTTTATACCAGGTTAACCAATCCGTTGTTATTGGCACCGATGGGTACGTCTTACGCGTTTGTGAATGCTGCAGGAAATTTGAGCAGCAAAGGTATGGAGACCAATGTCAGGTTGGGCTATGGAGATTTTAAACTGTTTATGGGCTATACCTATACCGATGCGCACCTGCACGTAAACGGGGTAAGAAAAGAAAATCCGCTTACGGCCAAGCACCGTGTCAATGCGGTATTGATGTATGAGGTCGAAGAAAAATGGAAAATGGGGCTCGAAGCCTATACATTTAGCAAGCAGTTGCTGAACGATGGGACTTTTGGAAGAAACTATTTGATCACCGGATTCATGGCCGAAAAACTATGGAAGAGATTTTCTATTTATATCAATTTCGAAAACTTTCTGGATGCCAGGCAGACCCAATACGAGCAGATTTACACGGGTAGCATCAGCAATCCGCAATTTAGGGATGTGTATGCTCCCCTTGATGGCTTTGTGGTAAACGGGGGAGTAAAGTTGAGGTTATAGCAGGAAATGGATGGCCGCTTGGTGTCATGAGGTCGAATTAGCCCTTCGCCAAGTAAGCCTCTCTTCCAAGCTTGCGGAGAGTCCGATAATGAGAGCCCAATGCACTAAAAAAAGTTGGACTCTCTATATAAGGAAGATCAAATTCAAGCGCAGTCTCTTTTACGATTTTTCCAATGGCTGGATAGTGGATGTGACAGATTTTTGGAAAGAGATGGTGTTCTACCTGCCTGTTTAATCCACCACACAGAAAAGCAGCCAATTTACTATCTACCGCAAAATTAGCCGTAGTCATCATCTGATGTGCAGCCCAAGCTTCTTCAATATTGCCATCGTTGTTCAAATGAGGGAAATTGGTTCCTTCCACCACATGTGCCAATTGAAAGACCAGGCCGAGTACAAGTCCTTGCGCCAATTGCATCGCCAAAAACCCGATCAGAAATTGAAGCCATGAAATGTCGAGCACAATCAATGGTAGGATTATAAAAAGAAAATAATAGATAAACTTGAAGAAAAAGAGCTTGAAATATTCGATAGGGGGATGATTGTTTACTTGTGCGCCAATCTTGGTCTGGAAGAATTTTTTAAAATCTTTTCTGAAAACCCACGACAACATGGCGAGGCTATACAGGGCAAAAGCATAAAGGTGCTGATAGCGCTGAATTTTATTCACAGGTTCTTTTTCACAAAAACGGATCAGTCCTGGTGCCAGATCTATATCTTCGTCATGCCCAGAAATATTGGTGTAAGTATGGTGTACAATATTATGGCAAATACTCCAGACGTACGCACTGGCCCCAATGATGCTAAAAAGGAAGCCAAAGGCCCGATTAATGAATTGATGGCTTGAAAAAGCCTTGTGGATAGCGTCGTGACAGATGTTAAAGCCTACAAAAGCACCAAATATTCCAAGTAAGATGCTCATGGCCAATATTATTGGTTGGCTAAAGTGGCCAAGTAAGATCCCAAGATACAGCCCTATAAAGCCTAACAGAAAAAATACTGCCTTGAACCACATCGCGCTATTGGCGTGAACACTAATGTTTTTCTCTTCAAAATGAAGGTCTACCCGCTTGCGCAAAGTGGCGTAAAAAGTGCATTTTTTAACGTTGGTAAACTTGACTTTCTTTTTTATCATCAGGCTTGGATGTAATCTGGGCAGTTTATATAATCTGTCTAATGTACCTTATTAAAAAGCCAAACAGGCAAGAAAGCCGATTTATATTAAAGCTTTTAGCTATAAACGTAATTCGGCTTCATTCAGATTTTGGATTGGAGCTAGGTTTGATGCAATAATTTCTTGTTTTTGCGATCAATCTATATATTTATAGATGAACTAACTAACCATATAAAATGAAGAAATTTTACTTAACAGGCATTGCCCTGACTTTTGCAGCGATGGCATTCGGACAACAGCCGGCACGGAATCCTTCTCCTGCAGGTGCCGCGCCAACGATAAAGGAAGAACCTGCTGCACGTACCCCCACTGGGCCAACCCGCACAATTGTGCCGGAGAGTACAGTAGTTACCAATCACACGGTTACCATTAAGGGGAAAGCAGTTCCATATAAAGCTACTGCAGGTACTTTGCCCGTGTGGGATGAAGACGGGAAAGCCATTGCCGGACTATTTTACACCTATTACGAACGGTCTGATGTTCAGAACAGGGAAAATAGGCCACTGGTCATTTCCTTTAATGGAGGGCCGGGCTCTGCATCGGTATGGATGCACATTGCCTATACCGGTCCCGTGGTGCTCAATATCGATGATGAAGGCTATCCCGTGCAGCCTTATGGTTATAAGGACAATAGTGCTTCCATTTTGGATATTGCCGATATCGTTTACATTGATCCGGTAAATACAGGCTATTCGCGCGCTACCAGTAAAGATGTGCCCACAAATAAGTTCTTCGGCGTAAGGGCCGACATCAAATACCTGGCCGAATGGATCAATACTTTTGTAACCCGCAACAACCGTTGGGCTTCCCCGAAGTTCCTTATCGGAGAGAGCTATGGCACTACACGGGTGTCTGGACTTGCCCTGGAATTACAGAGCAACCAATGGATGTACCTAAACGGGGTCATCCTGGTATCGCCGACAGAGTTGGGCATTGAGCGGGGAACCGTGATGGAGGCGGCATTAAGGCTACCTTATTTCGCAGCAACGGCTTGGTACCATAAAATGCTGCCTGGCGATCTGCAGGGGAAAAAACTAACAGATATGTTGCCAGAGGTAGAGAACTTTACCATCAATGAACTGATTCCCGCGATTTCGAAAGGCGGGTTTCTTGCTGCAGCCGAAAAGCAAAAGATCGCTGCAAAAATGGCCAGATATTCTGGGATTTCTGAAAAGGTCATCCTCCAAAATAACCTTGATGTATCAACGAACCTCTTTTGGAAGGAGCTGCTGCGGGAAAAAGGCTATACCGTTGGGCGCCTTGATTCCAGGTATAAGGGTATCGACAAGGCAGATGCTGGCGAGGGTCCAGATTACAATGCCGAGCTTACTTCCTGGCTGCATTCTTTTACGCCCGCCATTAACATGTACATCCGCAACGAATTGAACTACAAGACTGATCTAAAATATAATATGTTCGGTCCGGTACATCCATGGGACAATTCGGGAGACCGTACGGGCGAAAACCTGCGTGCGGCCATGGCCCAAAATCCTTACCTGCACCTGCTCGTACAATCGGGATATTATGATGGGGCATGTGATTATTTCAACGCGAAATACAACCTCTGGCAGATGGACCCAAGTGGTAAACTTAAAGACAGGATGAGCTGGGAAGGCTATGAAAGTGGACACATGATGTACCTGCGCAAACCAGATCTTGCCATGGGCAACGACCACATCAGGGAATTTATCCAAAAAGCGCTCCCAAAACCTGGTACGCCGGCCAAGTTCTAACAGTTTATAGTTCATAGTTCACAGTTGGCAGTTCGCAGTTCGCAGTTGGAACTACAACTGAAAACTGCCAACTGAAAACTGCTCACTGAAACGGCGCTTTGTTCTTTGCGCTTTTATCCCTAATTTTGTCGTCCGCTTATGGAACAGATCAAAACATCATTCGATTTCGAAAAACCGCTTGCAGATCTCATGCAGCAGATCGAAAAGGTAAAGCAAGTTGCAGATAAGACCAAAGTCGACATGTCGGCTACCTTAGCTGAACTTGACGAAAAAGTGGCCAAAACCAGTAAGAGTTTATATTCGAACCTAACTGGCTGGCAAAAAGTGCAAATGTCAAGGCATGCCGAACGTCCGCAGACGCTGGATTATATCAACATGATCTGCGATGATTTTATCGAGCTGCATGGCGACCGGACCGTAAAAGACGATAAGGCCATTGTAGGTGGTTTTGCTACGATCGATGGGCAGACCGTCATGATCATCGGCCACCAAAAAGGAAAGAATACCAAAGAGCGCCAATACCGCAATTTTGGGATGGCCAATCCTGAAGGTTACCGAAAAGCACTGCGCTTGATGCGTCTGGCCGAGAAGTTTAATAAACCTGTAATTTCATTTATCGATACCATGGGTGCCTATCCCGGCCTGGAAGCTGAGGAACGTGGACAGGGAGAAGCCATTGCCAGAAACCTATTGGAAATGTCGGTGCTCAAAGTGCCGATCATTTGTTTTATTGTTGGCGAAGGTGCCTCTGGAGGAGCCTTGGGCATCGGAATTGGCGACCACGTCTACATGTTGGAACATACCTGGTATTCTGTAATTTCACCTGAATCTTGTTCATCAATACTCTGGAGGAGCTGGGATTTCAAAGAAAAGGCTGCCGAGTGCCTGAAATTGACTTCAGAAGACATGCACAGGAACAAGTTAATTGATGGCGTAGTGAAAGAGCCACTTGGAGGTGCCCATCAAAACCCTGAATTAATGGCCGAAACCCTGAAGGCCCAGATCCTTAAAGATTTGAAAGAACTTAAAAAGAAAAATCCAGAACAACTGATTGCCACAAGAATTGATAAATTCTGCGCCATGGGCGTAGTGGTGGAAGGGTAAGTTAAAGTTGAAAGTTGAAGGTTGAAAGTTGAAAGTCATGGTCAATAAGGGTACCAGGCTCAAAGTAAAAAATAAAAAGCCGCTAGATTTCTAGCGGCTTTTTTATGATAGGTATCACCAACAATTAACCAATTAACCAGTTAACCAATTTACCAGTTAACCATTCCATCAAAACTTCATCAGGTCCGGAGGCAGTTCGCCCATGTACATACTAAAATTTCCTTTCTGGTAAAGTGTTTTGAGCTGGTTGATCAGTCCATTTGCCAATTGAGACTGCTGATGCTGGGCTGCGGTTTTGGCCATCGGCAGCAATCCGTAGAATAGGCCGATCTGGATGTTCTGTTGACCGACCAATTTGCCCTTGCTATTGGATACATCGGCCAGATAAGTGACTTCCTTGGTGATGTAGTCTTCTGATTTTTTGATCAGGGCATTCGCCTTTTCGGTATAGCCCAAGATATAAAGGTTTTGTGCCATCGTCGCAACACCCATCATGCTCCTCATTCCATAAATCTTGGTCGGCATTACCTCGTCATATTTGGCCACTACTTTCTTGGCATCATCCAACCTCCCTGCTTTGATCAGTCCGGTAATCAAGCTGTTGAACATGTTGTTAAAGATGGAAACGTCATCAGCAGACTGCGAATCAAGATATTTGGCATTTTTGATATTTCCCCACCTGAACTTGTTCATAATGTGATTATACATCGGGTCGATGTTGATCAGCTGCTCCTCGTTTGCCTCAGCCAGGCTATCCCTTTTCAGCGGCAACAAATGCAGGGCCAATCCCTCATTATACAGGTAATTATCCAAACCATTGTATTGTTCGTTCGGAACGGTGGTACAGAAATATACCGGACGTTTCCAGTTGTTGTGGGCCAAGATATCGAGCATGGCCAACGTGCCTTTGGTTACATATCCCTTGTTAAATTTCCATTCCATTACAGGGGCAATCTTGCCAGCTTCTGCTGCAGGCACTGTTCCGGTCTGGATCACATCCTGTGGATTGATGGTCAGTTTAAAGTTCTTGGTCGGAATAAAGTTGGTAAAGCTCCCGTCTTCCAAAGGCAATTTGTCTTCCTTGTTTTCTGATAACAAAAGGTCAACAATCTGCTTCAGCTCAACAGAACCCTGGATGTTGTAGTCCTTAAAGTACATCACATCCCTTACGCCGGTCACGTATTGCGATTCTTTCATCGTAATCGGGAGGGCCTCAGATTGGTGGACTTTCCTTCGCATCCCATTGATATACCAATCTGTATCGAATAAACTCAAATTTACCAATCGGATATCCGGCCTAACGCCTTCAACCTCTTGGAGGTACCAGAGCGGATAGGTGTCATTATCGCCATAAGTAAACAAGATGGCGTTTGGTGCACACGACTCCATGTAGCTCAGGGCAATGTCGTGGGCAACTGTTTTTGATGAGCGGTCATGGTCGTCCCAGCCTTGGCTGCCCATTAATACCGGGGCGCAGAGCAAACCTACTGCGGTTGCGGCAATCCCCGCATTTGTGGCATTGAGTTTGCCAAACACCCATTCCTTAATGGCCAGTACGCCCAGGCCGATCCAGATGGCAAAGGCATAGAACGAGCCCACATAGGCATAATCACGCTCTCTTGGCTCCATTGGCTTCTGGTTGAGGTAGAGCACGATGGCAATCCCTGTAAAGAAGAATAATAGGCCAACAATTCCGGCATCCTTCGGTTTACGGCTAAAATGCCAGATGGCACCCAAAAGTCCTAAGATCAATGGCAGGAAGAAAAACCTGTTGTAAGAGTTGCTATCTGTAATGGTCGGGGGCAGGTGGCTCTGATCGCCCAACATCATGGCATCAATGGGCTTGATGCCGCTCAGCCACTGGCCTTCGTACAGGCTTCCCTGTCCCTGATCTTCATTCTGGCGACCTGCGAAATTCCAAAGGAAATAACGCATGTACATGAAACCGGCCTGATAGCTTGCAAAAAATTTGAAATTATCGATCGTATTCGGAAAGTCTGTATCGGTTAAGCTTAGCCAATCCTTATAGTATCCGATGTGGCGTTGTTCGTCACTGTACATTCTTGGGAAAAGTACTTCATGCTGCAGGCGACGGATGCTATCGGGGAAATTTTCATTTTCTCCGTAGATGTGCTTCGTTTTTACCCCAGAAATCTCATACTTGTCTTTGCCTTTGCGATAGGTGTTATCACCTTTGATTGTAATCGGCTGTGTGCCCTCTTCATTATATTTTGGGATAGAATTGTAATTTGGTCCCACCAAGAGTGGGCGGTCGCCATATTGTTCGCGGTTCAGGTAGCTTAAAAATGAAAAGGCATTGTCTGGATCGCTGTTGTTCAGGTTAGGTTTGGCCTGTGCCCTGATAATGATCATTGCAAAAGAGCCGTAGCCAAAAATAACAAGGGATACAGATAGTAGCGCGAGGTTTAGGATCCTTTTTTGGTGTTTGATCGAATATTTGATTCCAAAAACCAGGCCCCCGATCAACAAAAGAGCAAAAAATAAAACGCCGGTACCAAAGCCGAGGCCTAGGGTGTTGACGAAGAAAAGATCGAAATAAGCCCCAAAGCTCACCAGGTACTGGATGATAAAATACTGCACAATGGCCAAGATCAAAATGCCGATACCAAAGGTTTTCAAGATGCCCATGGTATTCGGTTTTTCAGTCTTCCTGAAATAGTAAACAAAGGCAATGGCAGGTATGGTCAACAAGTTGAGCAAGTGGATGCCGATAGAAAGGCCCATGATGTAGGCAATAAACAATAGCCAACGGTCTGATTTAGGCTCGTCGGCCACTGCTTCCCATTTCAAGATGGCCCAAAAAACAATCGCGGTAGATAGGGAAGAAAGCGCATAAACTTCGGCCTCTACCGCCGAAAACCAAAAACTATCGCTAAAGGCATAGGCTAAGGCGCCGACAACACCTGCACCCATGATGCTGATCAGGTTGGCTTTGGTGATTTCCTCATTTTTCTTGACCAATAATTTTTTGGCCAATGCAGTGATGGTCCAGAAAAGAAACAAGATGGTCGCGCCACTGGCGATAGCCGATCCAACGTTCATGAAATAGGCCACTTTGGTGTTATCGCCTAAGGCAAAAATCGAAAAGAAGCGTTCGATCATCAAAAACAGCGGTGCGCCCGGTTGATGCACGACCTGCATTTTCAGGGCCGAAGCAATAAATTCTCCACAGTCCCAAAAGCTAACTGATGGTTCCAGTGTTAAAATATAGGTGAGCGTGGCGATAAAAAAACAGATAAAGCCTGCGATGTTATTGATTTTAGAATATTTCATTGTTCGTGAATATGAGGTCTTGCTTTCGCACATCAAAATGCTGCCGAAAATAAAGAATTAGATTGATATATAGAAAAGTTGTGAAGAAGAGTCCAGAAGTCAGGAGTCGGGAAGTCGGGAAGTCAGGAGTCGGGAAGTCGGGAAGTCGGAAAGTCCAGAAGTCCAAGAGACCAAAAGTCCATGGTCGATAGTTGAGAACTGTTAACTGCATCGTCATTTGGTCATTGTTCATTTAGTCATTGGTCATTGTTCATTTAGTCATTGGGGCATTCGCTCCACGCTCCACGCTACTCGCTATTCAACTATGAACTGCAAACTATAAACTGAGAACTATGAACTGCCAACTATCTCCCTCCTAAACAGTACCTTTTTAAATTATTTCAATTTTTTTTGGATTAGGGCTTGCAGCTAAAAAAAATATACGTAAATTTGCATTCCATTTCAGAACAACCGTTTGGTGATGGAAGATTGTCCGATAGTATAAGGGTAGTACAACGGTTTTTGGTACCGTTTGTCTTGGTTCGAATCCAGGTCGGACAACAAAT
>JAVHXV010000006.1 GCA_031119475.1 Pedobacter sp.
ATGCCGTCCTGAACATCAAATGATCGCCAAACTGACGAAGTTGGGCCGGACTATTGGACTGCTGGACTCTTGGACTCTATCTTCCGACTTCCCGACTTCCCGACTTTTAACTATCTTTGATTATGAAAATTGCACTTTTTCCTGGTTCATTTGATCCCATAACCATTGCGCATGTCGATATCCTGACGCGTGCATTGCCCTTATTTGATCAGGTCATTGTTGGGATCGGCCTGAACAGCGCCAAACAAAATTTCTTGTCGGCCGGGAAAAGAGAAGAAATTGTTAAAGCAATTTTTGCGGAGCACGATAAGGTTCAGGTTGAATTATATGAAGGCCTGACCGTCGATTTTTGTAAAAAGATTAACGCTACCTATATGATAAGGGGCATTCGTTCGGCGGCCGATTTTGAATATGAACGTGCCATTGCCCAAATCAACCAACGTATGATGCCAGAGGTAGAAACCATCCTTTTGCTCAGCAAACCAGAATATTCTGCCATTAGCTCCACCATTGTAAGGGATATTTTAAGAAACAAGGGCGACGTAAGTCCGTTTGTACCGAAAGAGGTGATCGGGATGTTGGGTTGAAGGTTAAGTTGAATGTTAAAAGTTAAAGGTTAAAGGTTTTAAAGTTATTGCTCCTTATACTTAAATCTCAATTTCTCAATGACTTAATGACTTAATGACTAAATGCCCCAATGATTATAATGCCCTAATGTTTCTCAAATCTTACTTTCCAATCAATTTTTCAGCTTCCAAGACATCCAAGATCAAAGGATAGGTATTTTTGATTTTTAGCTTAACAGCTGACGGAGCGACCCAAGTGGCGCTGGTAATGCCTTCTTCTTTTTGAGGGATCAATTTTGGACTTCCCTTTACATGCATCTTGAACCATTTGGTCTGTTTGAGGATAATCTTTCCGTTCAATTCATAGACATGGTAGGTTTTACACAGACATTTCCCCCTGCTTTCGATCTTTACCCCGCACTCTTCCTCTACTTCACGAACAGCGGTAACCTTCAATTTTTCGCCCTTCTCGATTTTTCCTTTGGGCAGGTCCCATTTTTTGTTTCTAAAGATGAACAGAAATTCTCCGTTAGCGTTTTCTACCAATCCGCCGCCAGCTTTGATCGTTGTCACTTTCTTTTTAAAACTCTTGAAGATCTTTTTTGGGGCCTTGCCCAACACGACAAAATTTTTGGCCGACCGCTTTTTAAGTCCCTTATAAAAATCGAGAAAGTCGAAATCTGCCGAGTCTATTTCTTCGAATTTATGGGCCGCTTTTGGCAGCTGATCTGCAAAGTAGAGCACATGGTTCTGGATATAAACCTTGAAATTTTTCATTGATCTGATTTAGTGTGCCCGAAGGCCAGCACCTTTACTACATTTTAAGGCGAAGTTTGTTTAATTTTTTATGGCCTAATCTAGCTTTTAAAAGTAGTAACCGCAAATCCGGTCATCGAAAAAAGCCTATATTTTGGCCTGTAAGGTATTTTTATGCCCTTTAAACAAAATGTTAGCAAAACAAAGACCTCTGTTTCAACCAGTTGAAAGCAATGATAGTCTATCCTCAACCAGGGCATGCCATCATTCATATTATTTCCTTAATTTTGTAGCATGTATAATAAAAGTGATATTGAATTAAAGGTAGCTGAATTTTTATTACAGATCAAAGCCATTAAACTACAGCCTAACGCTCCATTTACTTGGGCATCTGGTTGGAAATCACCAATTTATTGTGACAATCGGGTCACCTTGTCCCATCCTTCCGTCAGGACTTATATCCGTCAGAAGTTGGCACAGTTGATCCAGGAAGAATATGGTGCGGTTGACGTAATTGCCGGAGTGGCCACTGCTGGCATTCCACAGGGCGTATTGGTTGCCCAAGAGTTGGGCCTTCCATTTATCTATGTAAGGTCTAAACCAAAAGAGCACGGCACGGGCAGCTTAATCGAAGGCGAGATTATCGAAGGCCAACGCGTTGTGGTCATCGAAGATCTGGTTTCTACCGGAAAAAGCAGTCTACAGGCTGTTGAGGCCCTACGTGCGGCCGGTCTATCTGTTGCAGGGCTGGTAGCCATCTTCACTTACGGCTTCGATCAGGCCGATGAAAATTTTGCCAATGCTAAATGCAGATATTCTACGTTATCTAATTATACAACATTGATCAGCTATGCTGCCGAACACAGTTTTATTGCCCAAAATGAAATCGAATTGTTGAACAAATGGCGTGAAAATCCTGCAGCATGGGGTAAGGAAATGGCTGTTTAGTCCACTTCTACCCTGCATACCTGAGCCTAACCAGATAAAATATGACCATTATAGAAAGTACCGTTGAAATAAACCAATCTATAGATAAAGTCTATCTTTTTCTTGAAGATTTAAACAACCATCAGCAACTGATGCCAGAAAACATCTATAATTGGTCTTCTACCACAGACGAAGCGAGTTTCACCATCCAGAACATGGCCAAGTTGGCCATCAGAATTTCTGGCCGAGTACCCAACAGTGAAATTGTGGCCATCCCTACCGAAAAACCTCCTTTTGATGTGGAACTAAAATGGACTCTCGTCCCTGCCGAAAATGGCGGAACCCTCGCCAAGCACGTCATATCGGCTGATCTGAACATGATGATGAAAATGTTGGCATCTGGACCACTCCAAAAACTGGCCGATTACCAGACCAAAAAGCTACAGGAATTATTAGGCTAAGCTTAAAAGGCCATAAGGCACCTGCTATCCTAATGGAAATGTTCAATAGGCGGTTGGGGTGGATGTGGACTGTCCTGATTTTAAATACAACGTCCTAATTTTCGTTGCCATTAAAACTTGACAGAAAGAAAAACACCAACATAAAAATGCCTAAAATACTGAAGAAAACAAGGGTAAGGGCTCTTATCATCATAATTTGGACTACTATATTCCCAAATGGTTTAATATCTGTACGCCTTAACATTCAAAAACGTTGCCAGATAACGTAAAAATTAGTTTTGGTCACATCAACATTACATTTCCCTTCAAACCATAAAACTACTCCATATCGAGATGCGATGAAAAAAAGTGGCCGACAAATTAGCATCCTTAAGCGACAAAATTTCAGTAATCAATTTATTTTCAGCCATTTAGACATGAAAAAATAATTTATACCGACAAAATTTCCGATTTTCTTCACCAAATTTCCATGGCATTTGTTTTGAAATAAAGCAACCATGAACTTCAACAACTTTACAATTAAAGCTCAAGAAGCCATTCAAAAGGCTTCAGAAATTGCCCAGGGCAATCAGCAACAGGCAATTGAAACGGCGCACCTGCTTAAGGGGCTGCTATCCGTTGACGAACATGTTGTTTCCTATGTGTTAAAAAAATTAAATGTTAATCTCCACACATTGGATCAACATTTAACCCATGCTATAGACAAATTACCGAAGGTAACTGGCGGAGAGGTTTACCTTTCTTCAGGGGCAAATTCTGCCCTCCAAAAAGCACAAACTTTTTTAAAAGAATTCAAAGATGATTTTATCGCGGTAGAACACCTTTTATTGGGTTTGCTTGCCGTAAACGATCCGACTTCAAAATTATTAAAGGAACAGGGTGTAAGCGAGCGAGATCTTAAAAAAGCGATTAGCGATCTGCGTGGCGATAGCCGGGTGACCGACCAGAACGCCGAAGCTACCTATCAGGCACTGGGCAAATATGCACGGAACCTGAACGAATATGCTGGCAGCGGGAAACTAGACCCCGTTATTGGCCGTGATGAGGAAATTCGCAGGGTCATCCAGATCTTGTCGCGCCGTACCAAAAACAATCCAATCCTGATTGGCGAACCTGGTGTGGGCAAAACTGCCATCGCAGAGGGTATTGCATTTCGGATCATTAAAGGCGACGTGCCAGAGAATCTAAAAACCAAAACGGTATTCTCCTTGGATATGGGCGCACTGATTGCAGGTGCAAAATACAAGGGCGAATTTGAGGAAAGGCTAAAGGCCGTGGTAAAAGAAGTTTCGCAGAGTGATGGCGACATCATCTTGTTCATTGACGAGATCCATACCTTGGTGGGTGCTGGCGGTGGAGAAGGTGCCATGGATGCCGCCAACATCCTTAAACCTGCCCTTGCCCGTGGAGAACTTCGTGCCATTGGAGCAACCACACTTGATGAATACCAAAAATACCTTGAAAAAGATAAGGCGCTGGAACGTCGTTTCCAGAAGGTTATGGTGGATGAGCCAGATACCCAAGACGCCATTTCCATTCTACGTGGACTGAAAGAGCGCTATGAAACACACCATAAGGTGAGGATCAAGGACGAAGCCATTATTGCCGCCGTAGAAATGAGCCAACGTTACATTGCAGATCGTTTCTTACCAGACAAGGCCATCGACTTAATGGATGAGGCTGCCTCTAAACTCCGCATGGAAATGGACAGCGTACCAGAACATGTAGATGCCCTAGATCGTGAGATTATGAGATTAGAAATTGAACGTGAAGCCATCAAGAGGGAAAAAGACGACAAGAAAGTTGCGGAGCTTTCTGAAGAAATCGCCAACCTTTCTGCTGAAAGAGACGAATTTAAAGCAAAATGGCAGGGAGAAAAAGATTTGGTTGATGCAGTAAATATCCAGATCGAGCAGATTGAACAATATAAACTGGAAGCCGAACAGGCAGAACGTGCGGGAGATTATGGCAAGGTGGCCGAAATCAGGTATGGAAAGATTAAAGCTGCGCAGGATCAGGTCGAGTCGCTAAAAGCGGAACTTGAAGCGCAGCAATCGCAAAGCAGGATGCTGAAGGAAGAAGTTACCGCCGATGACATTGCGGGTGTGGTGGGCCGATGGACCGGTATTCCGGTGACCAAGCTTGTAGCCAGCGAACGCGAAAAATTGCTTCACCTTGAAACAGAATTGCACCAGCGTGTAGCCGGACAGGATGAAGCCATAGAAGCCATTTCAGATGCCATTCGACGTTCAAGGGCAGGCCTGCAGGATAAAAGAAAACCAATTGGCTCCTTTATCTTTTTGGGCACAACGGGAGTAGGTAAAACTGAGTTGGCAAAGGCATTGGCCGAATTCCTGTTCAATGATGAAAATGCCATGACCCGCATTGACATGAGCGAATATCAGGAAAGGCATGCGGTTTCCAGATTGATTGGTGCGCCTCCGGGATATGTAGGCTATGATGAAGGTGGGCAACTTACAGAAGCCGTAAGACGCAAACCTTATTCGGTGGTGCTTTTGGATGAGATTGAAAAAGCCCATCCCGATGTATTCAATATCTTATTGCAGGTTTTGGATGATGGCCGCTTAACCGACAATAAGGGCCGTGTGGTGAACTTTAAAAATACGATCATCATCATGACCTCCAACATCGGTGCACATCTGATCCAGGATAATTTCAAAGACCTCAATGATGAGAATAGGGAAAGCGTGATCGCCAAAACGAAGAATGAGCTTTTCGAAGTCCTTAAGCAGACCATCAGACCAGAATTTTTGAACCGTATTGATGAACTGATCATGTTTACCCCATTGAACCGTGACGAAATCAGGAATATCGTGAACCTGCAATTTAAACAGGTTCAGCAAACCATGGCCGAAATGGGAATTACCATTGAGGCCAGTCAGGAAGCACTTGATTGGTTGGCCGAATTGGGCTACGATCCTCAATTTGGAGCAAGGCCATTGAAAAGGGTCATCCAGAAAAGGATCTTGAACGAACTTTCCAAATCGATCTTGGCCGGAACAGTAGACCGCGACAGCAAGATCAAGCTCGACATGTTCGATCATCAGTTTGTGTTTGTGAATAGTTAATGGAGAGAGCGGTTATTGAAGAAGCGAAAAGGCTGCAAAGAAATTTGCGGCCTTTTCTTTTATCACCCACCGCTATCGCTCAATTCATTGACATATCAATTATTGCAACAAAAATTATACGCAAATCATTACGTTTCAAGCTAATATCCCCCAAAAAGGGTGACAATCGCCGGCAATCGGCATCCTTACCTTAGCTGGAAACTAAAAAACATGACTAAATACGGTTTACTCTTGCTCTTATTTTATATGGGCATCGGCCTGGTTTCGGCGCAACAAAAAATCAACATCTATATCCTGAACGATTCTGGTAAGCCACTTGAAGGGGCCACCGTCCTCTTGTTCAAAGATGGACAGCAGACCGTACATCGTACAGCATTTTCTGATCAAAATGGTAAAGCTCAATTGGAGAACATCAAGCCTGGCTCCTACCGCTTCAGCACCAGCGTGGTGGGTTTTGAGAAATACAGTTCGGGTCAGCTAACGATAACCGACACCAATATCGACCTACCGGCAATCAGGTTAAAACAATTGAGCCAGGGCCTGAGCGAAGTTGTGGTAGAAGCGAAAAAGCCATTTATTGAAAAGAAATTTGATAAACTGGTCGTTAATCTGGAAAATAGTATCGTTGCTGCCGGTGGAACACTGCTCGAAGCATTGGAGAAAGCTCCGGGGGTAGTGACCAATCAGGAATCGACGCTCAGTTTAAATGGAAAGCAGGGACTGGTGGTGATGTTGGATGGCAAACCCACGCCATTGAGTGGTGCCGACCTGATCAACTACCTGAAAAGCATTCCGGCCACGGCTGTTGAACAACTGGAAATCATGACCAATCCTTCTTCAAAATATGACGCGTCTGGCAATGCCGGCCTCATTAACATCAAACTTAAAAAGGACCAGCGCTTTGGCCTGAACGGAAATTTTTCATTAAGCTATGGACAGGGCGTGTATGGTAAGCCATCGGGCAGCCTAAATATGAACTATCGGAACAAAAAGTGGAATTTTTTCGGTAATTACGCCCACAGTGAACCCATAGGTTTTACAGCATTTGACATTAATCGAAAGTTCTTTGCTGCTGGGTCCATCCAAGCTGTTTTCGACCAAAAATCTTTTATCAAGCAGCCCATCAAAAATGATGTGATCAAAGTAGGTACGGATTACTTTTTGGGCAAGAAGACTACCATCGGCATTATTTCTACCTATGTTGACACCAGGAGCAACAGGAACGGCACAACCAATTCAGTCATTACCAATCCAAGTGGATCATTGGTATCCACTACGGAGAACAATAACCAACTTAGTGAAGACCGCAGCAACTTTTTCCTCAACCTTAACCTGAAGCAGGCCTTCGGCACGAAGGGAAAGGAACTCACGGTAGATGCAGACTATGGCCGTTTTGATGCAGACAACCTGCAAAAATTCATGACCGACATTTTTAACGCTGGAGGTACACTGACGAGTACGGATCACCTGAGGACCGATCAATTTGGAAAGTTATCCGTAAAATCTATCAAAGCAGATTATACCCATCCGATCGGAAAAACAGAAAAATTTGAGGCTGGGCTTAAAAGCAGTTTGGTGGTAACCGATAATGATATCCAATTTTTTACGGGTGCACCGGGCAGTGAGGCTTTAGACCCCAACCGTTCCAACCATTTTATTTATGAAGAAAATATCAATGCAGCCTATGCCAATTATGCCAAGCAATCTAATACGACCGATGTGCAGGTGGGCATCAGGTCGGAGCATACCCATACCGAGGGGCAGCAACTGGCCACTGGACAAAGTTTTTCCCGGAACTACATTTCCCTGTTCCCTACCCTGTTCCTGAACCAAAAATTGGGAAAATTCCATCAGCTTTCCCTTTCGTACCGCAGGAGTATTGATCGTCCAAGCTATCGTCAGCTAAACCCATTCCGGATATTTGTTGATGCCTATACCTACATTGTTGGCGATCCGCAGCTCAAGCCCATGATCAACAACAATTATGAAATTGCCTATACTTTAAATTCAAAATATATTTTTACGTTAAGTTACGCCCGAACAAAAGATGTAATTACCGATATATTTGAGCAGGACGATGCGACCAAGATCTCTAACCAGATTCCTGCCAACCTACAGACTTTTACCCAATACAGTTTGAGTGCAAACCTTCCTTTTCAGGTCAGGAAAAGCATCAGTTCCAACCTGAATGCAAGTATATTCCAGATCAACTATACCAGTCCGCTTCAGGGCGGCAATCTGGAAAACGAATACCTTTCCTGGAATGTTAACATGAACAATAGTTTTACTTTGGGAAAAGGCTGGACAGCGGAATTGAACGGGAACTACAATTCAAAGATTGCTTATGGCCTGTTTTTAATCCGTAACTTGGCTGCCGTATCAGCTGGTATCCAGAAAACAACCAACAATAAGCTATCGACTTTTAGGCTATCGGCCAGTGACATGTTTTCTACCAACCACATTGCGGTATTGGTGAAGTATCAGAATATGGATTTTTTTACCGACCGTAGATGGGATTCGCGCGTTATTAATTTTACCTATACCCAGCGCTTTGGAAAAAATTCGGTTGCCCAATCGCGAAGGAGAAATACAGGCGTAGAAGATGAAAAGCGCCGGGCTGGGTAGTGTTTAACAAATTAAGGCATTAAGGTCATTAGATCATTAGGTCATTAGGTCATTGACCATTAAGTTCTGGATATATTGGTATGCAAGGTAAATTAAACTTTTAACCCATCATCAAACATTGAGGAATTAAGAATTTTAAAGTCATACGGTCATTATACGCTAGGCACTGAGACATTTATGTTCAGGATACATATGGCATCATAGCAACCCCACTTAAAGCCTTTCCCGTAGGCAACCTTACAACTTCTAACTTTTAACCTTTAACTTTTTAACCTACTGATAAAGCGGTTCGGTAAATTGGCTATCGCCATCTGTTTCATAGACCACCTGTCCATTGGTCTTTGGACTGAATGTGGTCACGCTTAAGGTTTGTTTGGTAAGGTTAAACTTCATCAATCGCATCAGGCCATTGCCACCATTACGATCTTTGACACCGCCGTATGGTGCGTTTTCCCTGAATTGATAATCAGTTAGGTAGCCTTTGATCGTGCTGCCGTTGAATACATCCCGTCTAAAGCCTTCACCAGAAATATGTCCGCCAAGGGTCAGAAAAACATTTTTATGGTATTTGGCCATGTTGTAGATCTGTTTGCCCTGCTTGGTGTATTCTGATGGGACTTTATTATTCCCAGTTCCCTCTTTCTGATTGCTTTCACTACCTTTTGGCCGTGTGAGCATGCTGTGCGTAACCAGGATGGCCTTACGATCGGCATTTGCGGTGAGCACGCTATCGGCCCATTTTAGGGTCTGGGCTTCATATGCTGCACTATAACTTTTGTTTCCGGGCTCATTGTACACGAAATACAGTGCCATGAACTTTTGGTCGTTTACCGTAAAAAAGTCGAAATGGTTATCGCTGTTATCATTGCCGCCCATTCCGCCGCCATACCACTTTCTGTCCCTGAAGTGGCTTTTTCCAAAATACTTGGTATAATCAGTTTTTTCATCGCCCTTTGAGGGATTGCCATTTGGGGTCTCATCATGGTTACCCACACTTAATCCGTAAGGAATGTTGGCCTCATCTAACTGATAGAGCACGTTTTTTGCACGTTCCCATTCGATGCCAATATTGTGGTCGGTGATATCGCCCAGATGGATGACATATTCCAGGTTTTGTGCCCTGCGGTTATCCTTGATCCAATTGATCTGGTTTTGGAACATCTGCAGGTTCCCACCGTTCTTTATGGCGGTGTAATATTGGGTATCGGGAAGTACCGCCACGGTAAAGAATACATCACCTGCCGATGCGCCATAACTGGCCTCGGGACCAGCAGCCACATAACCGGGCGTTTTACAACCAAATGAAACCAAAAACAAGGAGAAGGTAAAGAAGGTTTTGAGGGCAAATGATCTATTTTGCTTCATTATTGAATATTTTATGGTTAAAAAGACTTTCGTTTGATTAGGTAAATCTACAAAAGCAAAACAAATTGTAAGCACAATAAGATGTTTTCGTTACATTAACAAAAAGTTAAGCCTAATTATTATCCAAAAATATTTATTGTTAAAGAATAAGATTTCTGATTATCTTGTTGACAAACACACACACATGAAATCAAAAATTTTAGGATTACTTGCATTGATAGTCATTGCAGGTAAAGCGCATGCGCAAACAGAACAAGGAAAAAACCTATTGGGCGGCTCAGCGTCCTACACCTCAAGTAAAAAAAGTACGCTAAAAGATTATTTCAATGAAAAAAACGATGCCCAGGTTGGTTTATCCTTTGGGCATTTTTTTTGGAAAAATCTTTCGCTTGGCGTAAAGGCCAGTTACAACAGCGGCACGAGCAAGGTTACGACCGATTACCTGTATAATTATAATGGAGGTACATTTTATATGCTGGTGAATGCCTATACCGACACCGAATACCGATATGCCGCAGTTGGTCCTTTTGCCCGGTATTATATCGACCTATCGGGAAGGTTTAAAATCTACAGTGAACTGGCGGCAGCATTTGGTTTTGGAAAACAGAAAAATATGTTCGTGGCTCCCCAGCGTGAATACCATTCTGGGCATTACAAAAGCCGTGATTTCAGCCTAAACGCCGGAGCTGCCATTTATCCCACCAAAAAATTAGCCATTGAAATTGGCTTTAACCTGGGCTCCTATTCCTACGCAACAGCTGAATATGGGGATACCTTTGAACGCACCAAGGGCTTTTCTTTTGGGTTAAATAACTTTAAGCCTATTTTGGGAATTGGCTATCACTTTTAGGCACTGTGGTGGCAGGTATCGAGCCCTGCCGCCACATTTCCTATCGAAATATGTAAATTAGGGTATTACTTTTTTCTATGTTGAAGAAATCTTTACATCTGATTTTTGCCTCGATCGTTTTGCATACATCGGTCTTGTGCCAACAGCCTTTGAACCTTAAGGCGATTGCGCGCTATGATAGCCTGAATAAGGCCATGCCGGCAGAGAAGCTCTATGTGCATTTTGATAAACATACTTACGCAGCTCCAGACACCATCTGGTTCAAAGCTTATTTGATGGATGGTTTTAACCATAATTCAACTGTAAGCGGACTGATTTATACCGAAATGATCAATAGCAGCGGGCAGATTGTTCAGACCCGCACCTTGCCAACTACATTGGGCCTGACCTGGGGTACTTTTGAGGTGAATGAAGAACTTTATCCATCCGGAACCTATACCTTTCGGGCCTATACCAATTGGATGCGGAATTTCGGAGAACGCTATTTCTTTCAACAGGAACTTAAGATCCTTTCGCCCGAATTGCTTGCATCAGCCACAACCAACAATAAGGATACACAACCTCGAACTCTCCAACAGGCCATATTTAAGTCTACGAAGAAAGATGCACCAGACTTTCAGTTTTTGCCAGAAAGTGGCGCATGGATCAGTGGGGCCTATCAAAAAATGGCCTTTAAAGCTGTGGCAAGCCATGGAAAAGGCATACCGCTTACGGGAACGATTTACGATTCCAAACAGGTGAAGGTCTGTGATTTTAAGTCAAATGATAAAGGAATGGGGTTTTTTAGCCTTACACCAGCTGATGGAGAAACCTATACGGCAAAGATCAACACTGCTTTTGGCGAATTCACTAAATCATTGCCCAAATCTCAGGCTACAGGCACAGCCATTGGCGTGAAGATGCAGGCCGATTCCGTGGTATTCACCGTAATGTCTACCTTGCCTGCCACACCATTGATCTTGTTGGGAAATGCAAGGGGCACGGTCATCTTTTCGGCGGCCATTAGCCCTGGAACTTCGGGAAGGATCATCAAAATTGCCAAATCTAATTTCCCCAGTGGCGTAGCCCAGGTTTTGTTGATGGATGACAGGTTCCAGGTTCGCAACGAACGAAATTTCTTCCTCAATTTTCAGGATGCCCTGCAGTTGGAACTAAGTTCACCAAGCGTACAGTATGTCAAGAGAGATCGCATTCCATTGCAGCTGATGGCGAATGATAGTGAGGGAAATCCGATTTCGGGTTCGTTTTCTGTTGCCATTACGGCCGATGACCAGGTAAGGAAAGATACCCTTAATGACGCGCACATCTTAAGCTATCTCCTGCTCGGTGCTGAGCTCAAGGGCGAAATAGAAGATCCTGGCTCCTATTTTTCAAGAAAAGATGCACAACTGCAAAATGACATTGATGCCTTGCTATTGACCCAAGGCTGGGTTGGCCACCTCCAGCAAAATATGCCTGATTTAAAATTCAAGGCAGAAAAAGATTTTGCTATTACTGGAAAAGTGACCAATCTCCTGAACAAGCCAGTATCGGATGCAAAAATAATTCTCCTTGGAAAAAATAAATCTTTTCTGATGAGAGATACCCTGACCAATGCCCAAGGCGAGTTTATTTTCGATCAGTTCCCATTGTTGGACAGCGCATCTTTTGTGATCCAGGCACTAAACGCAAAAGGGAAAAAAGGCACTTTGGGCATTACGGTGAACGAGTTTACCCATCCACCATTTTACCTGCAAAAATCAAATTTGCCCTTAAATGAGAGTGCTGAAAAGGATAGTGTTGACCATCATTACATCTCCCTTAAAGCTGAAGCGGATCGTTTTGCAATCAACCACGGCATCACCCTAAAAGAAGTTAAGATTACCGGCAAACGCGCAGTACCAGGATCCAAAAATTTAAATGGCCAGGGCAATTCCTCGCAGCTCCTTACGGAAAAAGACCTTCTGCCATTGGCCAAAAGAACCTTATATGAGGTACTTCAGGACAAGATTAAAGGCTTTCGCGAAGGTCCAAGAAAGAAAAGCTATGTCATGGACTTTTTTATCAACAGTGACCGGGCAAAGTTCATCATCGATGGCATAGAATTAGATTTTTTCTATGACGAATCCATTAGCAGGGGGAATACAGACTATTACAATTTCGTAAAATCATACCTCACCTATTTCAACGCAGAAGACATCAGGGGTATAGAAACCATGGAAATGGGCCTGAGCTTTCGATACAAGGCTCGATATGGAAATCCCTTGAGCGATGAACTGATTTCCTATATTGAAGTGACCACCAAGACTGGGTCAGGTCCGTTATTAAAAAAATCCGCCAACCTCTACCTCATCAGGCCATTGAATTATGGAAATGCAAGAGTCTTTTATGAACCAAAATACAACAGTACCAACAGATCCAGTATTAGGCCCGATTACAGGTCTACCATTTATTGGAACCCGAATGTGATGACAGATGAAAAAGGCCTGGCCAATTTTTCCTTCTTTTCGGCCGACCGGAAAGGAACATATACCATTTGGGTGGAGGGAGCAGACATGCAGGGCAAGATTGGGATAAAGACGATGAAGATGGAGATCAAGTGATGAAAGAGTTCAGAAGTCCAAGAAGTCTAAGAATCCATATGGTCGCTTGGGAGCTGATAAATATCACTAAATAACTATATTGGTCATTAAAAGCTGCTGTATGCACAAACATCCACTATTGTCCTTAACGTTTTTTTTGCTCGTGTTCACCGGGTTAAATGCCGCCGCCCAACAGGATGCAGACAAGGCCAAAATTATCTCATCATACGATAGCCTAAATCGCACACTTCCAAAAGAACGTCTGGCCGTACACTTGGATAAGACCAATTACCTGCCCTTGGATACGATCTGGTTCAAGGCTTATCTTTTCGATGGCACCTTGAAAACTGCTGCCACAAATAGTGGATTGATCTATGTAGAGCTCATCGATTCAAAGGGTAATGTGGCAAAAAGGATCAGTTTGCCTACTGGCGCAGGGCTGACCTGGGGCGGCATTGCACTTAATGCAGCAAATTATAAACCTGGGACTTATCTTTTTAGGGCCTACACCAATTGGATGCGCAATTTTGGAGAACGTTATTTTTTTAAGAAAGAGATTAGGATCATAGACTTTAACCTAGACAATAATGTGGTATCTGCGGTAGCAAAATCAAATCCTGTCCTGCCTTCAAATCCAATTGTTGCTGCACCGGTCAGTAGGCCCACAGCTGTCGATCTTCAATTTATGCCCGAAGGTGGCAACTGGATTGCAGGATGGCCACAAAAGATGGGTTTCAAAGCGCTCAATCCCGCTGGGAAAGGGATGGAAATTGCAGGCGATATTGTAGATTCTAAACAGCAAAAGGTGGCTTCTTTCAGTTCATCTGCCAATGGAATGGGCTATTTTATCTTAACTCCCAAACCTGGAGAAACCTATACGGCCATCGTTAAAAGTCCGCTGGGCGTAAAGGATGTAGCCTTGCCAAAGACAATCACCATCGGAACAAGCTTACAGGTAGCGCACCAGTTTTCTTCAGATTCCATCACCATTAATGTTCATTCAGATCTTGCAGACCAGGAATTGCTCTTGTTAGGGCAGGCAAGGGAGTTACTGTGCTTTGTGGTTAAGATTAAAGCTAATGTTGTTTCAAAATCGATTACACTGCCAAAAAACATATTCCCAACAGGCATTAGCCAGATTGTGCTGACCAACATCCGTTTACAGCCGCTCAATGAACGCAGTTTTTTTGTGGATCATCATGACCAGTTAAATATCGATCCTGTATTTGAAAAAACTGTTTATGGCAACCGGGATAGCATTCCGATGCTGCTCAAGGTAACAGATGCTGGTGGCAACCCATTGGTCGGTTCTTTTTCTATGGCGGTTACAGATGATGGGCAGGTATCAAAAGACATGGCCAATGATGCCAATATCCTAAGTTATCTTCTGCTAAATGCCGACCTAAAGGGTGAAATTGAAAATCCCGGCAGTTATTTCCATGAGTTAAATGAAAAGAAACATGCCGAATTGGAGGCATTAATGCTTACACAAGGCTGGGCGAGTTATCCCTTACTACAGGTGGTCAAGCCAAAATATAGGTCAGAAGTAGATTTTGCCATTCGGGGGAAAGTGAGTAACCTGACCAATAAAGCCATTTCAAAAGCCAATGTGTCTTTATTTGGGTCGAATAAAAAGAAAGTACTTGCCTTGCAGACCATAGCTAATGAACAGGGAGAGTTTATCTTTGAAAAGCTGCCTCCGCTAGACAGCGCATCGTTGGTGATCCAAGCCCTCAACACCAAAGGAAAATCTGGCACATTAGGAATTACCGTGTTTGAGCCTGAGTGGCCAAATACAGTAGCCATCGACAAAAAACAGGTCCTGACAGCTGCAACTCAGGTTAATCCTGTTACCGAAAACCTGGTGCGCACCCAAAAACAGCAGTACAGAGGTGAAGGCGTAGCCCTACAGGAAGTAAATATCAAAGGGAAAAGGGCGGTCAAGAATTCGAAAAACCTAAATGGCCCTGGAGATTCAGATCAGGTGATCAGCGAAGAGGACCTGGCAAAGGTCTATAAGAAGACCTTATATGAGGTGCTCTTTGAAAAGGTCCCCGGATTTCATTTCAAGATCAAAAGAGGTACAAATGACAATGAATTTTATATCAAGTCAGATGAAATTAAGATCGTAATAGATGGATTAGACCTCGACTATTTCTATGAGCCATTTGGTGTACGGGATTCGCATTTTAACTTCATCAAAGACTACCTGATGCGTTACGCCGCCGAAGATCTGCTAGGGGTAGAGATCATGAACACGAACAGTACCGTTGCCAACTACAATGCCATGTATGCACCGGACCAAGCGCTCAACAAGGCCATGAAAGGAGAATTCTTTTCCTATCTTGAAATTACAACCAAGACCGGATCGGGTCCATTCCTTAAAAAAACGGGCAACATGTACCTTTACAGGCCACCAACGTATGGCGACCTGAAAGTATTCTATAGCCCTAAATACACATCCGAAAATAAAGGAAAAGCTGGCCAAGACCTGCGCTCAACCATTTTTTGGGTACCCAACCTGATCACCAATGAGAAAGGCGAAGCCAAGACTTCATTTTTCTCGGCAGACAAAAAAGGCACCTATACCGTTTGGATAGAGGGTACTGACATGCAGGGCAAAATAGGGTTTAAGAGCATGAAGTTAACCGTTGAATAGTTAAAATTGGTTAACTGGTTAATTGGTTAACCGGTTAATTGGTCAATTGGTTAACTGATGATGACTACTTCATGCTCTTCTCGCGGATGGCCTTAAATTCTGATCCCGCTTTCCATCCAGGAAAGGTAGTCTCATTGCTCAGGCGATAGCCTACTTCAAAAAGCAATCTCAGATCGGCAACCATTCCAGAAAAGTCCCATTTAGCAGGTTCAAAATTGTCTGCAGGGGCATGATAACGATTGGTCGTATAATCTTCTTTCTGCGCTTTTCCCCAAGCTGCACCATGTTTGATGTTATCATCACCCGACTCCGTATACAAAGCCGGAATACCCACTTTGGCGAAATTGAAGTGATCTGACCTAAAATAAAATCCCGCACTCGGATTGCTATCCTTTACTACTACCCTACCTTGTTTAGTTGCGGCCTCAGTGAGGTAGTCTTCCAGTTCAGATTGCCCAAAACCAACGGCTATGATATCTTTTGTGGCACCATTGGCATTCATCGCATCGATGTTGATGTTGGCCACAGTCTTGTTTACAGGCACCAGCGGATGGCTCGCATAATATTCAGAGCCTAGTAATCCCTGCTCTTCACCTGTCAAGGCAACAAACATCAATGAACGTTCGGGTTTTACCTTGGCCTTTTTAAAAGCATCTGCCAAGATCATTAGCGCCGCAGTTCCAGTTGCATTATCGATCGCTCCATTATAGACCGAATCGCCATTCACAGCCTCTCCTTTTCCTAAATGATCCCAGTGGCCCGAGTAGATAATGTATTCATCAGCTCTTTTAGTACCCGGCAATATGGCCACAACATTGTTCGAATTGGACTTTTTAATGGTATTGGTTATGGTAGTGGATAGTTTTAGTCCAAGATCAACCGCCTTAAATCCAGGATGTTGTGCCTGTTTCATCAGCTCAGCAGACTTTCCAGCCATTTTGAAAAGCGATTTGGCCACATCAAGCGTGATCCATCCTTCAACCAAAGCCCTCGACCGGTTGTTGTCTTCGGCGGCAAGGTAAAGTTTAGATTTTGACCATCCGCTCCTCACTACGGCCCAAGGATAGCTAGCGGCATCAGTTTCATGGATAATGAGGATACCTGCCGCTCCCTGACGGGCGGCTTCTTCAAATTTATAGGTCCAACGACCATAATAGGTCATTGTTTTTCCTTTGAACAAAGTCGAATCCCTAAATCCTGGATCATTGACCATAACCACTACCGTTTTTCCCTTTACGTCAAGACCGGCATAATCATTCCATTTGTATTCTGGCGCAACAATTCCATAACCGGCAAATACCAGGTCAGAATTTTCAAGTTTAACCTGGTCCTGTACATGCCTTGATGCAGCTACAAAGTCGTCTAGATAGGTCAGCACCTGACCCGAATTGTTGGCACCTTTTATGGTAAATGCGCTCGGGGTCGATTTGATATCAACCATGGGCACCTGCTGGTAATAGCTCTTGCCGTTTCCAGGCTGAAGTCCGAGCTTTTTAAACTGTTCTTCGAGGTAGGCTATGGTCTTTGTTTCGCCAATGGTGAAAGGTTTTCTGCCTTCAAATTCATCGCTCGCCAATACTGAAATATGCTTGGCAAACGCAGTATCATTGATTGCACTTAAGGCTACCGAGTCAGCACCGCCGTCTGCTCCATTTTTATTTGATTGGCAGGCACTTAGCACTATGGCACTGATAGCTAACAGCAAAAGTTGTTTTTTCATGGTTTGATATTTGGAGATTGAAGGTAATCAATTTCTTCAAAAAATCACAGTCATGCCGCAAAACCTGAATTTAAACCCAACTTGGAAATCAAACTTTTTTCTATTTTTACGACAAATATTTACTGATGAAAATAAAATTGCTTTCCCTATTCGCTGCCGGATTAATCTTGATGGCAGGTTGCCAGTCTAAATCACAATCCAACACCAATGGCAACAGTACGGCCGATGCCTCCGCAGCGCCTACAACTACAGAAGAAACCACCAAAATTGATGTTTCAAACATCAAGGTGGCCGATGCCAAGACCATATTGGAGCGCAAACAGGTACCGATTTTATGCTATCATCAGGTACGCAATTGGAAAGCAACTGACGGCAAGGTAGGGAAAGATTACATTGTTGAAATCCAGAATTTTAAGGACCAGATGAAGATGTTGGCCGATAGTGGTTACCATACCATTTTGCCTGATCAGCTGTATGCCTACCTCAACACCGGGGCAAAACTGCCTACAAAACCGATTATGCTGACATTTGACGATACAGACCTTGACCAGTTTACCATTGTCAATCCGACCTTAAAAAAATTAGGATTTAAGGCAGTATATTTCATCATGACCGTTTCTATTGGCCGAAAAGGGAAATTTGTTGATTACATGTCGTCAGACCAGATCAAAAAATTGGCAGATGAAGGCAACATCATCGGAAGCCATACTTATGATCATAAAAATTTTAAGAAATATGCCGGCAAAGACTGGGAAGAGCAACTGGACAAGCCGACCAAGCGATTGGAAGAAATTACTGGCAAAAAAATCGATGTTTTCGCCTATCCTTTTGGCTTGTGGAATGCCGAAGGTATCCCAGAATTAAAGAAACGTGGCTTTAGGATGGCCTTTCAATTATCGACCAAACGCGACGAAAAAGATCCACTATTTACCATCCGCAGGATTATAGCTAGCGGATACTGGAGCCCAAAAACCTTGAGCAATAGCATAAAGAATAGTTTTTAGTGGTGGTTTGGTTTTTTAGTTGTTCAGATGTTTGGATGATTTGGTAATCAGCCCACTTCCTTGATCAGATATTTTCTGCCGTTAAATTCAACCTTATCGCCTTTTTGTTTGCCCAACAGTGCCTTTCCGATGGGTGAAGCTGAAGAAATGGCAAAATATACCATTCCCTCAATTTTCAGTTGCCCTGCGCTGATGCTGAGATAGAATATACCCTGATCGGTAACAACCAGGCTCCCATTGCGTACCGATTCGGAAAATGGTATAGTCTCCAACGCATGGAGGTTTCTTTCATTTTCTTCTGCATCCATCAACAATCGCATATTGCGATCTATTTCCTGTTGCATCATTTCCCTACTGGTTTCAAATTTATCGCCAGCACTGCTCTTGGTATCGTCGTTGCTCGCTGCCCTTGCCTGTTGCAATGCCGTAGAAGCGGTTTTGATCCGTTCCTTGATAAAAGCTTCACATTGCTGATAGAGCATTAATTTTATCCCTTCCATGTTGAAAATTAGCTGATCCCGTTATTTCATCCACTTGATCTTTTCTTCCATGGGCGTGCGATTGGCCTTACGCGGTGCTTCTTCATGATAGCCCATGTAAAATAGTCCATAACATTTCTCGTCAGCAGACAGCCCTAAAAATTGATCAAGGTGATCGATCAACGGCGGAGAACTCCAATAGGCACCAATGCCCAATGATTCAGCGGTCAATGCTATATTTTGGACGGCACAAGCGGTGGATGCAATTTCTTCCCAAGCGGGTAATTGATCAGGATGAAACTGGATGTTAATGGCCAAAATGCAGGCTGCCTGAGCTGTTTTTTCGGCAAAGCTGTCGTGTTTCTTCTGCAGAAATTTAGCTTCAGGAACAGTTTCGCGATAAATTCTGCCCAACTCTGCTCCGAGTTTGGCCTTGGCTTCGCCGGTAATGACCACAAAACGCCAGGGCTGAGTAAGTTTATGTGTAGGAGCATAATTTGCCGCAGCTAAGACCTTGGCGATGGTGGTTTCTTCAATGTCTTTGGGTAGGTAACTGGCAGGAAAAACACTTCTTCTCCTTTCGATAATGTTGGTAATTACTTCATATTCGTTCATTGTATAAAAGTAAGGGATAAGTGATAAACTTTTGTGAACAGAATGTAATGTTGAACAATCATCACCTCACACGAGGCAATAGTTGTTTCCTAACCTGTTTGGCCTTCGCAAAAAACGCAATGCTTTCCTTATCGATCAAAAAATCAATGGTCTGCAGCAATTCTGGTCCAATCCATGGATAGATGCGGTTTAAATTGGCGAGGATGCTTAACGCATGTGATTTGATGGCTACAGGAGTTTGCGGATCGATCAGCCAATCGAATACCGTAGTAATCAAATTGCCCGCATCTACAGTAGTCCAGATCTTTTTTACTTGCTCAGCTGCTTTAGGGCGACTGAGCTGGGCCAAGATCTTGACATAATGCCTTTGGGCTGATCGATTTTCCTGATCTGAAAATTTTTCAAGGAAATACGAAACATGTTCGAGAAAACGTGCTTCCTGAAGGCTGAACAGGTTCTCCAAGATCCAAGCTGCCCTAAATCCGACCTGCTGATCAGCATGAAAGGTCAGATCGATCAGGTCTTTTACCGAATAACTAGATTTGGCAGCAATATGGGCCAACTCGATCACCTTGCTTTTGCTCATGGTTTTCTCGATAGCCTCCAAAAGTTCGTCGATCTTCATCTGATAAATTTAAGGAAGATTTTTTATAGCTAAAGGGAAAGCGCATAGCGCATGGGGCATAGAGCGTGTAGGAAGACTGCTTTTTATTCTTTTCGCTATGCACTATACGCTTTGCGCCTTGCTCTTTGCGCCTTGCGGCTTCGTTCAAGCAAAATTTTCCGTACCTTTGCACTTTATTTTCCACAACATGATTACAGTATCAAACCTTTCCCTTCGTTACGGCAAGCGTACCTTATTTGAAGATGTCAACTTAAAATTCACGCACGGCAATTGCTATGGCGTAATTGGTGCCAATGGTGCCGGAAAATCTACTTTTATGAAAATTTTAAGTGGAGAAGTGAGTCCGACGACTGGTTCTGTGGCCTTTACGCCCGGAGAAAGGATGGCGGTACTGAAACAGAACCACTACGAGTTTGATGAGTTTTCTGTGATCGAAACCGTAATGATGGGGCATAAAGAGCTCTACGACATCATGAAGGAAAAGGATGCCATCTACCTAAAGGAAGATTTTACGGAAAAAGATGGAGAACGTGCCGGAGAGCTAGAAAATCTTTTTGCCGAAAAAGATGGCTGGAACATGGAAAGCAATGCCGCTACGCTCCTGAGCAATTTGGGCATCAAGGAAGAGCACCACTACAAGCAACTGAAGGAACTGGACGGAAACCAAAAAGTGCGTGTTTTACTTGCACAGGCCTTATTTGGCAATCCTGACATCCTGTTATTGGATGAGCCGACCAACGATTTGGATATCGATACCATTGCCTGGCTGGAAAACTTTTTGGCAGATTACCAGAACATCGTATTGGTAGTATCACACGATAGGCACTTCTTGGATGCAGTTTGTACGCACATTGTAGACATCGACTTTAGTAAAATGGGCATTTACACCGGAAATTATACATTCTGGTACGAATCAAGTCAGCTTGCCCTGAAACAACGTGCCGACCAGAACAAAAAATTAGAGGAAAAAGTAAAAGAATTACAGGAATTTATCCAACGCTTCAGTGCCAATGCCTCGAAAAGCAAGCAGGCCACTTCACGTAAAAAGGCGCTCGATAAAATAGATATTTCGGAAATCAAGGCGTCAAGCCGAAAATATCCTGCCATTTTGTTCAACAACATGGGCAGGGAAGCAGGAGACCAAATTTTACAGGTCGAAAATCTGGGCAAAACAGCCAATGGCGATGTGCTGTTCAGCCTAGTGAACTTTATGGTCAACAAAGGCGACAAAATTGCCGTACTCTCCCAAAACAGTCTGGCAACCGCAGCATTTTATGATGTGCTGACAGGCAGGGACAAAGATTATAAGGGTGAATTCAAATTTGGCGTGACCATCAATACCGCTGATATACCAAATGACAATTCGGACTATTTTGAAGGAAAGGACGAAAACTTGGTCGATTGGCTCCGAGAATATTCTGGAACGGATGCAGATGAGCAATTCGTACGAAGCTTTTTGGGCAGGATGCTCTTCTCAGGCGATGAGGTGCTGAAAAATGTGAAAGTGCTTTCAGGAGGCGAAAAAATGCGCTGCATGTTCTCCAGAATGATGCTGCAACAAGCCAATCTGCTGATTTTTGACGAGCCGACCAACCACTTGGACCTCGAATCAATCACTGCCCTAAACAATGGAATGAAAGATTTTAAGGGAACCATCTTATTTACTTCCCGAGATCACGCGCTTACCGAAACTGTAGCCAATAGGATTATCGAAATTACACCTAAAGGAAGCATCGACCGCATGATGACCTACGACGATTACATCAACAATGAAGATGTAGCCAAGTTGCGGGCGGAAATGTATGGATAGGCGGAGCGCGAAGAGCGTTGGGCGTTTAGGGATATCAGATTTTTTTCTGATTTTAGCCACATGAAATTAATTGCTCCACTCCTTTTCTTGGTCATGTCCTGCCTTTCGCTAAAGGCTCAGGAAAGCGACTCGACCACCACCAGGGTAAACAACCTGCCGAACGGCCTGGTTGAAAAAAGTACCCGCTTAAAATCGAACAGAAACATTAGAAATGGCTTTGCGGAAATCAGCACCGCCGACAATGGAGAAATCGTTGCGCAGGGCCATTATCAAGCGGATCAACGGACAGGGACCTGGAAGTTTTTCAAATATGGCCGATTGGAACAAGTTTACGATTACAGCCAAAAAAAAGTGATTGCCGTAGCTGCTGACCCGTCATTAACTGCTATGTTTGATGGCAATTCCTCCAACCAGGCCCATCCAGCCGTTAGAATTGGCGGTACTGCCTATGGTTTTGCGGCCTATCTCAACTATCTTACGCACATGACCAAGTTTGTTGAAGGGAATTATACCATCTACTTTAATATGGATATTGATAATGCCGGAAAATTGACAAAGCTTTCTGCTAAAATCGTTTCCGCTAAGATGGATAAAACGATAGACCTTAATATTCATAAACTGGAAAGTGAAGACTTGGAATTTATTCCAGCCGAGTTTAATGGGGTTAGATTAAATAGTCACCTAGTTTATAAAATGCCGTATAAATTCTGGTATAAATAAGCCGATGATCAAGCCATTATCAATTACCTCCCTCCTATTCTTACTAGTTTCTTCCTTACCTACACACGCGCAAAAAAGCGATTCGACCCATACACACTACGCATTTTATCGCGGTTTTTCTACCCATGAGACCGAGCTCAAAAGCAAAAAAGGCATTAAAAATGGAGAATATAAAATTTTCAATGGCCACTCCATAACTGCAAAGGGTTTATACAAAAATGACGAACGAATCGGGCTTTGGGAATTCTATAAAAACAAGGATAGTATAGAACAGGTCTACAACTATACAACAAAAAAAGTGGTGTATAGCCAGCCTTTCGCTAACGCTAAGTTCTATCTGGATTCGCTGAAAGAGGGCGACAGGATCGTTTATCCGACCAAAATCGGGGGGTCTTTTGGGATATACTTTTTGCTTCGGCTCTTCCGACCTCCCAACCATCCATTGAAGTCGGCCATTCCTTGTCCCCTGCTTTACATTTTTAGCATCGATGAATCGGGAAAATTGATTCGGTACCAAACTAAAATTGAAGATGGAAGTTCCGTCATTTTAGATGAAATTCCTCTAGAAAAGCTAAGAGCAGAAGATTTTGAATTCAGTCCTGCGAAACTAAATGGCCGGCAAGTGGCAAGCACCCTGGTCATTGAAGCATTATTCGATCCTTCGAAACGCCGTTATTGAAGACCAGTAGCAAATCCTTTACTTAATTTCACTTTAAAATTAAAGTCGTTCTCTTATTTTTGGAGCAGATAAGAAAATAACAGGCGAATGATTTCTATAAAGGGCGTGCAGCACCAATATGCTCAGCAACAACCTATCCGCTTTAAGGATTGGCAGATCAGCGATGGAGAGAAGTGGTTGTTGCTCGGCGAATCGGGAAGTGGAAAGACTACATTATTGCACATCCTCACAGGAATCTTAAAGCCAGCACAGGGTGAGGTAGAGATCAATGGCACAGCGATTTATCAACTTTCTGCAAAAAAACTGGACCAGTTCCGTGGCCAGCAGATCGGCATCATCTTCCAAAAGCCACACCTCATCAAAAGCCTGACCATTAACGAAAACCTGCTCTTGGCACAAAGTTTCGCCCATCTTCCAGTCGATCAGCAAAGGATAGATGAAGTATTGGAATCTTTGGGAATCATGGCCAAAAAAGACTTTTATCCCGCAACACTCAGCCAGGGGCAGCTCCAACGGGTTTCCATCGCGAGGGCGCTCATCAATAAGCCGGCTCTTCTGATTGCCGATGAACCAACTTCAAGCCTCGACGATAAAAATGCGGCAGCCGTATTGCAGTTGCTGATGCAATTGTCGGACCTTAATCAGGCTACCTTGATTGTTACTACGCATGATAAAAGAGTGAAGGATGCATTTACACATACTTATGAACTGATATGAATACCATAAAGATCAGCTGGAAAAGTATTTGGGCGAAGCCGTTGTCGACTGCACTGAGCGTTTTATTGATAGCTTTTGGCACTGCCATCCTGACCATCCTCATTTTGGCCTCCCATCAGATCGAACAAAAACTAAACAATAACTCGAAAGATATTGATCTGGTGGTCGGTGCCAAGGGCAGTCCATTGCAATTGATCTTGAGCAGTATCTATTACATCGATTTCCCTACTGGAAACATTCCGTTAAAAGATGCGCAGGAAATTATGCACAATCCCTTTGTAAAGCGGGCGGTTCCCCTGGCTTTGGGCGACAATTACAATGGGGCAAGAATTGTAGGTACCGACAGTAATTTTGTGGCTTTGTATGGCCTAAAGCTTCAGGAAGGAAAATTTTGGCAAGCTGACCTGGAAGCCACGATTGGTGCCAATGTGGCCCTCAACCATCATCTAAAAGTGGGCAGTACGTTTTATGGCGCACACGGACTTACCGAAAACAAAGACCAACATAAAGAACATGCTTATAAGGTAACCGGGATTTTAAGTGAACAGGGCAATGTGACCGATAACCTGATCCTGACCAACGTAGCGAGTATTTGGGCGATGCACGAGGAAGGGGAAAGCGAAAAGTCTATTGGTCCTGAAACCGATACACAACTGACGCCCCAAACTCCAGCCAAAAGCAATGAAGACCGGGAGCTTACCTCCATCCTGATCCAATATCGTTCGCCCATGTCGGTGGTAATGTTCCCTAGGATGGTCAATCAGGGCACCAACCTGCAATCTGCTTCTCCAGCGATGGAAAGCACACGTTTGTTTTCGCTAATTGGCGTGGGCGTAGATACCTTACAATGGTTTGCGGCACTGATTATGCTGATCGCGGCCATTAGTGTCTTTATCAATTTGTACAATTCCCTAAAAGAAAGAAGTTACGATTTAGCAATCATGCGGATCTTGGGGGCCTCACGTGGCAAATTATTTGTCATTGTCATTCTTGAAGGCCTGATCCTCACCATTGTGGGCACACTGCTCGGCCTATGCCTGGGCCATTTTGCCCTACAGTTGATCGGCAGTTATCAGGAAAGCAGCCAAGCGAAGTTGACCGGCAAAATTTTACTTTCGCAGGAAGCATATTTATTGGTTGCCGGTCTGGCGATTGGTATATTTGCAGCGATTATTCCGGCGATACAGGCCTATCGCGCCAACATTTCTAAAATTCTTGCAAAAAATTAATAATCAGATGAAAAAATTAAGTATCCTATTTTTACTGTTTGTCGGTTTAGGTTTTACTGCTAAAGCCCAGCACGACCCGAGCGATCAGATCATGTCTGCCAATTGGGACGTGATCGGGAGTGTCGATTTTAAGACTGTTAAGGAAAATGAAATGTATGCCATTTTTGGCAATGAAATAAAAAAACACGCCAACAAGTCTTTTGAACTGGAAGGATACATTGTACCCATCAAAGATGGCATGAAGCAGAGCAAGTTTATGCTGTCTACCTTGCCCATTAACCAATGTTTCTACTGCGGTAAAAATGGTGTGCCCATCATGGTCATGGTCGAACTCGCTGAGCCTATCAAGTTCACTTATCAAACCGTAAAGATCAAAGGCACCTTAAAATTGAGCACCGCCAATTCCCTAGATGCTCCACCAATTAGTTTGGTAGCCGGCAAAGCTATTTAGTTGTTTAGTTGTTTAGGTGTTTGGTTGGTTGGTGATGAGTTGGTTAGCTGATGAGGTGATTGGTTATCTTGAACGTTTTTGCGAAGAGCGAAGCGATGAAGCAATCTTCCCTTATCAGTTAATCCTTGTTCCTTGTTCCTTGCTCCTTGTTCTTGCTCCTTGCTCATTAAAAAAGCCCTGTTCTTATTCAAAACAGGGCTTTTTTAATTTCGTGTTAAGTCCTAATGACCTGAATGTCCATCTGCTCCGTGGGCATGGCCATGGCTCAGCTCTTCTTGGGTAGCTTCGCGTACGGAAAGGATCTTGCCTGAAAAAATCAGGTTTTTGCCGGCCATAGGGTGGTTTAGATCAACCGAAACATGGGTCTCGTGTATACCTGTAACACCGGCACGGAACTGGTTTCCTTGGTTATCTTGAAGGGGAATAACATCGCCAACGTTAGGCATGTTATCTCCGGCCTCTTTGAACATGTCTATCGGAAGGTCTACGTGTGCCGTAGCGTCGATTTCTCCATAGCCATCTGCGGGGGTCAGTTCAAAACTATATTCATCTCCGGCTCCTAGACCAGCCAGGTGTTCTTCAAATTTTGGCAACATCATGCCTACGCCATATAAAAATACCAAAGGCTGTTGTTCTTCAGCTTTTTCAACAAAAACCTGTTGTCCTTCTGGTGTAGTGGTGTGGAGTTCATATGTTAATGACACCACTGTGTTTTGGGTAATTTTCATCTTTCTTTTGCTAAGATTTTAATGGTAAGATGGAACTTCAGATAATTTGATAGCGATCAAACCATCTCAGTTCATTTATAAATGAGATTTAATGATTTCAACTGCCTCATCGACTGTTCTTACAGGCAGTTGGCAAGTTTTATTTCGACAAATATAGATTTTTGTTTCGTCGCTTTGTTTATCTTTTAACAAAGGGAGTTCGCTTTTTGTTCCACCCAAAGTAATTTTGTTAGGAATATAAACCTTATTAAGCTCATTTTTAACCTTTTGCAGCTCATTTCCAGTAATGGCTATTTCATTTATTCCGTAAATTTCATTGAGCAGTTGGCTGCACCAGTTTGAATAGGCAGAACCATAGCTCTTGATCCTAGGCAGCACTGCTTTCAACATAGCCGATGCTTTGTCGCGATACTTTTGTTCATCAAAATACAGGCCTAGCTTTTGGAGATTCTGTGCCATGACCGAATTTGATGCGGGAATTACGTTATCCATCACCTCGTGCTTGCGCGCAATAAGTGCTTCACCGTTTCCAGCCGTGTAAAAAAACATTTCTCCTTCGGTGTCTGTAAAATTTTTAAGCACATAATTGGTAAGCGCCTGGGCCTCGAGCAGCCAATCCTCATTAAAATCTACTTCGTATAGTGCAATCAATGCTTCAATAAAAAAAGCGTAGTCGTCTAAAAAGCCCGGTATACTGGCCTTGCCATCTTTATAATTACGGTAGAGGCCGCCATCCGGACTAACCATTTCATCTAAAATAAAGCCCGCAGCTTTTGTAGCGCTTTCATGGTATTTTGGAATGTTCAAGATCTGCGACACCTCTGCGAGGGTTTTGATCATCATTGCATTCCAGGCGGTCAGGCATTTATCATCAAGGCCAGGCCGTATCCGCTGGTCTCTTTCATTCATCAACTTTGCTTTTGCCAATGCCAGCTTATCGCTAAACACTTCAGCTTCGAGCTCATGTTCCTTTAAAAACACCTCATCGGCAATCGTTCTTCTCAAAATATTGGTCTGCTCCTCTTCCCAATTCCCATCTTCAGTTACATTGAAATAAGCGGCGATCAGGTTGGCATCCTCTCCTACCACACGGTCGAAAGTATCCTTGTCCCAGACATAAAATTTTCCTTCAATGCCCTCACTATCGGCATCGAGTGCAGCATAAAAAAGGCCATTCTCAGCTGTCATTTCACGAAATACCCAATCGATGGAGTCGATAACAATCGAAATAAATGGCACAAATTTCAGGCACTGATAGGCTTCAGCATACAGTCCGATCAATTGTGCATTGTCGTAGAGCATCTTTTCAAAGTGTGGAACATGCCAGTGTTCATCAACCGAGTAGCGTGCAAAACCGCCGCCAATCTGATCATAGATCCCCCCCATGGCCATAGCTTCTAATGTATTGCTTGCCGCCATAAAGGTCGCCTCATCTGGTTTCAGAAAACCATATCGGAGCAGAAAAGTCCAATTGTTGGGCAAGGGGAATTTAGGGGCACGGTTATATCCGCCAAGACTGATATCAAAATGGCGTTTCCAGGGCTCTACAATCTCTTCCAACCGCTTGGCGTTAAAATCGATATCATGGCCTGATGGCACGATCTGTTCTGCCTGTTGGATACCTTCGGTTAACCGTTTCGCATAATTCTCGGCTTTCTCGGGCTCATTTTTAAAGAGTTCTGCCACATTAAGCAAGATGCTGATCCAGTCATTCTTCCTGAAATAGGTTCCGCCATAGATTGGGCGCTGATCGGGCATGCAGATGGCATTCAAAGGCCATCCACCATTTCCGTTCATCAGCTGTACGGCCAGCATATAGATCTGGTCAATGTCCGGCCTTTCTTCGCGATCTACCTTAATGCACACAAAATGTCGGTTCATCACCTCGGCTACCTCATGGTTCTCAAAGCTTTCATGCTCCATCACGTGGCACCAATGGCAGGCCGAATAGCCGATGCTTACAATAATCAGCTTGTTCTCCCTTTTTGCCTGTTCTAACGCAACTGGCCCCCACTCCTGCCATTGAACCGGATTGTAGGCATGTTGCAGCAAATAAGGCGATGAGGCATGGATGAGGCTGTTCGGTTCGTGCATGGCATTCGGATCTTTTGGCATAGGATGGGTTGATTTGGTAAAGCTATCAATCTAGATTTAATTATCAGGATATGTTTTTCAATCACTGAGCTAAAATACTACATCGCTATACAAATCCATTGCCGTTTAGTTTTCATTTTAATCATTAACTTTACCTCCAATATCCCAAACCAACAAGCCATGAAAATCTCCCGCATCGAGCTCTATCGCTTCAGTATCCCTATGGAACCTTTCGTCATTGCAACCGGCACCATGCATTTTGCACAAAATGTATTGGTACGGATTTACACGGACAAGGGGATCCATGGAAACGGTGAATGTTCTGCTTTTCCAATGATCGTAGGCGAAACACAGGAAACTTGCCTGGCCATGGCCAAAGATTTCGCTAAGCTCTGGATCGGAAAAGACCCGCTCGAAATTCCCGAACGCATGCAGGATTTATTGGCTTATGCCGATCACAACAGTACGATCAAGAGTGCTTTTGACATGGCCCTTTTTGACATTGCGTCGAAAAATGCCGGACTGCCACTCTATCAATTCTTGGGCGGACACAAAAGGACCATTGAAACCGATATGACCATTGGGATCGATACGCCCGAGGGGATGGCCAGTTCTGCCCTGAAATATAAGCATAATGGATGTAGGATCATCAAGATCAAGCTTGGCAAGCATGTACATGATGATGTAGAACGGGTCAAACAGATCAGGGCAGCCGTAGGCGATGATGTTGCACTTAGGCTAGATGCCAACCAGGGATGGAGTTTTGACGATGCGCTTTTCGCCCTAGGTGCCCTGGAATCTCAAAACATCGAGTTTTGCGAGCAGCCCATGCGCACTTGGTATGATGACCGGCTGCCTGAACTGGTGCTCAACTCGCCCATCAAGATCATGGCTGACGAAAGCTGCTATCATCACCACGATGCGAGAAAATTGATCAGCACCAAATCCTGCGACTACCTCAATATAAAATTTGCCAAATCTGGAGGCATATTGGAGGCGCAAAAAATACATGGGGAAGCTTTACAATATGGCATGGAATGCATGATTGGCAGCATGCTCGAAAGCCGGCTTGCCCTAACCGCCAACCTACATTTCGCATTGGCAAGCCCTAAAGTGGTTTTCTTTGACCTTGATACTTGCCTATTGGGGCATTTGGTAGACCCTATTGTGGGGGGACTTACCTATAACGGTTATCTTCTGGACGTGCCAGACAGCCCGGGCATCGGTGCCGAACCTGACCCTAAATTTTTGGAGACCTGCGAAAGTTGGGTCATACAATAAGATTGGTCATTGGTGATTGTTACAAAGATCCCTCGCTTCGCTCAGGATGACAAATGCTTAGACCTCTTTGCAATTTGCCCTTGGCTCTTTGCCTATATTCTTTGCGCTTTGTTCGGACATTGTTCGGACAACCTTCGGATTTAGCGCGTTTATTCGAACAAACCCCGAACAAAGTCATTCTATTATCCTTATGAAATTCAGTTTTAGATCATTAAACTGCTTTCCGCTCTGCGCTATGCGCGATGCCCTGTGCCCCTTAACAGGCCAATAACCTCAATTTAATAGCATTTTAACATCATTTTCAGGCCTCTAAAAAAATGTTACGGCGTTCGTCTAAGCAAAACACCAGTTCGTCGATAATTACGAAGCTCTCGTATAAATATTCAAAAGTGCTTGCAACTTTTTTCTGGCAGCGTCGTCTTATCTACAAAACAACAACATTATAACACAAACAAAACAAATATAGAAATCATGAAAACTTCAATCAAAACTCTTTTCGCAACTGGCCTTATGGCATTCGTATTAACTTCAGCAACTGTTTATGCAAATGGCCCTGAAGCTCCAAAACAAATTAAGGCTAGCGCTGTCCACATTTCTTCGATCAAAAAATTGGTGATCAGTGGCAACGTAGAAGTAACCATCAGCCAACAGCCTAAGGCAAAAGCACTTTTCACCAATGAAGGCGGCGCCGATGTTTCGGTCAAAAAAGTAGGCAACACCCTAGTAATCGACTCAAAAGGCGATTCACAAGGAAAAGTAACTGTTTATGTAGACGACATCTATAGGATCGACGCTTCTGGCAATGCAGTGGTACAAACTGAAGGTGCATTGAACTTGAAATATCTACAAGTATTCTTGGCAGGAAACGCTGCTATGGATTTGAACGCAAAAACTGAAAGCCTTTACACCGTAATGAAAAATACAGCTGCACTTACCTTAAAAGGTACAACAGATTTCCACATCATTACCATGGAAAAATTGGCCAGGATCACTCTAGATAGGTTTACTGCCAAGAAAACTGACATGAGCGCATCAGATGTGTATGTTGCAGCTAGAAGATAAGTAGATAAAGGATCAAGGACGAAAGATTATAGACAAAAGATCAAGATGAGATTTGAGATCTTGTCAATCCAGTCCAATAGAAAAGCCCAATGCATTTAGCGTTGGGCTTTTTGTTGTAGCTTTATTTGATCAAGAGTTGTGCTAACTTGGTGCTGTCGCCATTGAATACATTAAAGTCTACAACGTGGTTGATGCCATTGATGCGGGCACGGTCTGAATGTTGCCAGAATTTCCAGCTTCCTTCGGCCAGTTTCAGTTTAGGCTGATGATAATGCGCTACCCAAAATGGATAGCCGTCATAATAACCTTTTAAATGGTCTTGATAGAATTTTAGTCCGGTGTAAATAATCGGTTTCACCTTTGCCTTCTCTTCTACCTGTATCAAAAATGCATTGAGCTGTTTGCGCATGGCGGATGGGGAGACACCATCCAGCTTTTCTACGTCTACCACTGGAGGGAGATCGCCTTTTTCTACCGTAATGGTCTGCAGGAAGAAATTGGCCTGCCAAAGGCCGGCACTTTTTGGCCTAAAAAAGTGATAGGCGCCTACTTTGATCCCAGCTTTTGGTGCCTCACGCCAGTTGCGCTGAAAGTAGGGATCTACGATCAGCAGGCCTTCTGTGGCTTTGATAAATGCAAAAGATACACGAACACCATCATCTTCCATCTGCTTTACCTTTTGCCAATCGATCCTGCCCTGATAATAGGAAACATCGATGCCGTGCACCTTGTATTGCTTTGGAATCTTGATATTAAAGCTTTCGTATGTCCGATAATTGCGGTCTTCGTTTGGATGCCTGATCCAGAACCAGGTTGCCGAAGCAAATTTTAGGATGTAGCCATAATAGAACGGCGATAACAAGACAAGGAGCACCACAGCCAGTGCAACTTTCAGCTGAACAGGGATTTTCCTTGCACGTTTCCTTACAATACGTCGTTTTTTTGTGGGCATACGGTTTAGGTAACCCCTTAAATGCCTTGGAAACTATCATTCATATCTCTAAGGCACTTAAGGTGGTTAAAACGATTACTTGCTTAGTTCCGCATAATATTTATGGAACAATGGCAAGGTTTCTATTCCTTTATAATAATTATAGATGTCATATTTTTCATTTGGTGAATGCAGCGCATCACTGTCTAGCCCGAATCCAAACAAAACCGATTTAATGCCCAATACATTTTCGAAAAGTGCTACAATTGGAATACTTCCGCCTCCCCTGGTCGGGATTGGTTTTTTACCAAAACTTTCTTGAATTGCCTTTTCGGCGGCAAGATAAGCTATACTGTCTGTTGGCGTAACCACAGGTTCGCCTCCATGGTGCGTGGTCACTTTTACCTTCACTGTACTTGGGGCAATGCTTTCAAAGTGTTTGGTAAAGATTTCGGCTATCTCTTCCGAACTTTGGTTAGGCACCAGGCGCATCGAGATTTTGGCATTGGCCTTACTTGGCAATACAGTTTTGGCTCCCTCACCGGTGTAACCGCTCCAGATTCCATTTACTTCTAAGGTTGGGCGTGTACCGGTACGTTCTAACGTGCTATATCCTTTTTCTCCCCATTCGCTATCAATATCCAAGTCTGACTTGTACTCCTTAAGGTCGAATGGTGCCGCATTCAGGGCTTTTTTCTCGGCATCGGTTAGTTCTATCACCTTATCATAAAATGCCGGAATGGTAATGTGGTTGTGCTCATCATGCAGGGAAGCGATCATCTGGCATAGAATAGTAGCCGGATTGGCTACTGCACCGCCATATACTCCAGAATGCAGGTCGCGGTTTGGCCCGACTACTTCTACTTCCATATAGGCCAGTCCGCGTAAACCTGTCTCAATCGACGGATTTTCCATGCTGATCATGGACGTATCAGAAATCAATACCACATCAGCCTTCAGTCTTTCCTTGTTTTCGTTCACAAAGATGCCAAGGTTGGCTGATCCCACCTCTTCCTCTCCCTCAATCATAAACTTAACATTGCAGGCTAGGGTGTTGGTCTTCATCATCAGCTCAAACGCCTTTACATGCATATAGAATTGGCCTTTATCGTCGCATGCACCGCGGGCATAGATCTTGCCATCGCGAACGGTAGGTTCGAATGGTGGTGTTTTCCAAAGCTCGAGCGGATCGGGTGGCTGTACATCATAATGGCCATAAATTAGGATGGTTGGCAGGCTTTTATCGATGATCTTTTCGCCATAAACAATCGGATACCCAGCGGTTTCGCAGATTTCTACACGCTCAGCCCCTGCGGTTGTCAATTGTTTGGCCACAAATTCGGCTGTTTTTAATACATCAGCTTTATATTTTGGATCGGCACTCACCGATGGAAAACGCAGCAGCTCAAACAGCTCATCTAAAAATCGTTGCTTGTTCGCTTCGACATAATTCTTGATTTTTTCCATAATTTATTATTTTGAACAAATATAGTTGTTTGCTAAATGGTTAATTGGTTAATTGTTAAATTGGATTGTTCGATTGTTCGATTGTTCGATTGCTATATTGTTCCTTGTTCTACTGCTACATTGTTCTATTGTTGATTGTTACAGAAATTTAGCAACAAAACAATATGACCATAAAGCAATGTAACCGTAAAGCAATATAACAATCTAACCATATAACAATCTAACCAACTCTTTTAGTTTTATGAGCCAACCCTTCACCAATGAAAACATAGATCTTGAGCGACTGCCAGCTTTTGAATCCATATCTTTCGCTAAGCCTCATCCGGCATATTGGAAAGTAATTGCCATCAGCTTGCTGTTGTGGCTATTGATCTTGGGAGCCAGCATTACCATATTGTGCCTGCTTGATCCACAGATTTTTGCACAGATTTCTTACATTGCAAGTGCCTATGTGGTATTGGCCATTGCTTTGTTCCTTATCTATCGCGCCAGCTTTAAAAAGCGGGGCTATGCTTTGAGAGAAAAGGATTTAATCTACAAAAGTGGCCTGATTGCGGAGACCACGACCATTGTTCCGCTCAACCGGATCCAACATGTGGCACTGAACGAAGGTCTAATTTCGAGAATGTTCAAATTGGGCAAACTTCAGGTCTATACCGCCGGTGGCCAATCGGGGCATCTTGGCATCGCCGGAATTGAGATCGAAAAGGCGAAACAGATCAAAGAAATCCTGCTTAAAAAGCTAGATCAGATCGAAAACGAAACTATTGCATAAGATGGCCTACGATTTCAGCAAACCCCAGCGACAATCTGCTATAGGCATCATCATTATGGCCGCAGATACGACCAGGCACTTCATAAAGGCCTTGATGGTGCCTATAGTGGTGGCCATCATTAAGTTGGATAAAGAATTCCTGAGCTATTTTTCTATTGGGATACTGGTGCTATTTTCCATTGTAAGCTTGTACGCCTATCTCAGCTACAGAAGGTTTACCTTTTATCTGGATGCCCAGAAACAGGAGTTTGTAATCAACAAGGGCGTATTTAACCTGACGCAATTGGTCGTTCAGCTCGATAAGATCCAACAGGTGAACATTAACCAGAACCTATTGCAGAAAATCATTGGCATCTATGGACTAAAAGTCGACACTGCTGGAGCCGAAGGGCATGAAGTAAGCATCCGTGCTATTCCCCAGGGATTGGCCATCAGCCTACGGTCGCACCTGTTGAATCGTACCCCAATTCAGGACGCAGTTCCGGTATCGGCATTGCCTGAGGAGACGACCATTTTGAAAGTAAGTGTATCCACCCTTTTTAAAACCGGATTGACCTCAAACTATGGCAGGAGCATCGGTTTGTTGCTTGCTTTTATCTATCCTTTGTACCACACGACCAAAGAATTGCTGCAGGCATTTAAAATGGATAAGGGGCAAGTTGAAAGTTTGGTCGAAAGTGCATTTTCCCTATTTTCCATCGGCATACTGATGCTTGTGGTGCTATTGATAATCATTGCCATCAACATCATTAGCACCTTGGTCAAGTTTTTTGATTTTCAGATCAGCAAGCACCAACATGCACTTTTGTTGTCGGCAGGTCTGTTGGCCAAAAAGAATACCCTGTTGAGCCCTCATAAAGTTCAGGTTACAGCTTATCGTCAAAATTATTTTCAGAAAAAGATGAATTTGCTCAACATGAAGCTCAAACAGGCCGATTCTGGGCACGCCCATCGGGAGCAGGAGCTACAGAGTGCGAACCTGGAGATCCCGGGCTGCAATGCACAGGAGCGCGATGAGATCATCACCATGATCTTGGGCAAAATCCCCTCTGATACTGCCCTTTTTTTGCCTAATTGGCGATTTTTGAACCTGCCCATCCTTTTTAGGGTCCTGCTGCCAGTGGCCATATTTTTATTGGTAGGCAATAAATTACCAGTGGTGATGGCTTATTGGCCATTAGCGGTGTGTTATAGCCTGTTTGCTGTGTTCATGATCTACATCAGCTACCGCAGGCACGCCTTATCGGTCAATGAAGAATTTATCATTAAAAAAAGCGGCATCTGGGACGTTGGCCACGAAATTATCCTGCCTCATAAGATCCAGGCGATCACTGTTTTCCAGTATCCATGGCACAAAAGCGTGGATGTGGGGCATGTCAACCTGCATACCGCGGCAGGAATAATCCATTTTAAATATGGAAACTACACCGAGATCAAAAAATTGGCCAACTATTGGCTCTATCAAGTGGAAAGCTCGGGAGAAGAATGGATGTAAGGGGCAGAGAGCGATGAGCAGAGAGCAAAGATGAAAGATGAAAGATGAAAGACTAAAGATTAAAGATCAAAGACAAAGGATTAAAGACTAAATACTAGAGGCTAGAGACTTATTCTAAGGCGCTAATGCTTGGACTATTAGACTTTTGGACTCTGGACTATTGGACTACTGGACTATTGGACTACTGGACTCAAATTAAATCCGCTCTGGCAACCCTTCCTATGTTACCAAGCCACTGACTTCCTGACCTTCTGACTCTCGGACTTCCAGACTTTTCAACATTCAAACGTTTTCGCTTCAAAAACATCGACTAATTTCTTAATTTTGAAGTTCAAATTTGAGGAGTAGACTTTGGATTATTTAGCAGGATTAAACCCACAACAGCGAGCTGCGGTAGAAAATACCGAAGGCCCGGTAATGATTGTGGCAGGTGCAGGATCGGGGAAGACAAGGGTAATTACTTATAGGGTTGCCCATCTGATACAGAAAGGCATAGATTCGTTCAACATATTGGTACTAACCTTTACCAATAAGGCCAGTAAGGATATGCGTGAGCGCATTGCTAAAGTTGTAGGTGGAGAAGCAAAGAACATCTGGATGGGCACTTTCCACTCTGTTTTTGCCAAAATCTTAAGGGTGGAGGCAGAAAAGATCGGTTATCCCTCAAACTTCACGATTTATGATACCGACGACAGCAAGAGTTTGATCCGCACGATCCTGCGCGAGATGCAGTTGGACGATAAGCTATATGCGGCAAATGTGGTCTATAACCGCATATCTTCTGCTAAGAACAACCTGATTTCGGCGACAAAATACCTGGAGAACGACCAGATCCAAGCTGAAGATGCAGGAAATAAGCGACCGCTCTTAGGGTTGATTTACGATACTTATTCCAAACGCTGTTACAAGGCTGGCGCCATGGATTTTGATGACCTGTTGTTCAAAACGAACGTACTGCTCAAAACCCATCCCGACGTACTCCATAAATACCAGCACAAGTTTAAATACCTGATGGTAGATGAGTATCAGGACACCAACTTTTCCCAATATACCATTGTAAAGAAACTGGCGGCCGCCCATCAGAACATCTGTGTGGTAGGCGATGATGCACAGAGTATCTACGCTTTTAGAGGGGCGAATATCCAGAATATCCTCAATTTTGAACGCGATTATCCAGACTTGAAAGTCTATAAGCTGGAACAAAATTACCGTTCTACGCAAAACATTGTGGAGGTTGCCAACAGCATCATTGCCAATAACAAAAACCAACTGGAGAAAAACGTTTTTTCAGATAATGAAAAAGGTGACCGGATCAAGGTATCAAGAGCGTTTTCTGATAACGAAGAGGGTAAACTGGTTGCCGAGGCCATTGTCCAAGACCGTGCAAACAGTGGATTAGCGTATAAGGATTTTGCGATCCTTTACCGCACCAATGCACAGAGCCGGGCCATGGAGGAATCCCTGCGCAAACTGAATGTTCCTTATAAGATATATGGCGGCCTTTCTTTTTATCAGCGGAAAGAGGTCAAGGATCTGATTGCCTATTTTAGGCTGACCTTTAATCCTGCCGATGAGGAAGCCTTGAAAAGGGTAATCAATTACCCCAGAAGAGGTCTTGGTGATACTACACTCGAGAAGATTTCGGTTGCTGCAGACCAGCACGACATCACCATGTGGGAAGTGATTTGTGATGCACATCGCTACCTGGATGGCCGTGTTCCCAATCAACTGAACGATTTTGCCGTGATGATCAAAAGCTTCGCCGCAGAATCTAAGAAATTAGATGCCTACGAAACCGCACTTTTCATTGCCCAACATTCTGGCATACTCAAGGAGCTGCATACAGACGATAGCGTGGAGGGCCGCAGCCGCTATGAGAACATTCAGGAATTGATGAACGGGATCAAGGAATTTGCCGAACGCGAAGATATCGAAGATCGTGGATTGGCTATTTTTATGCAAGATATTGCGCTTTTGACCAATGACGACCGCCAGGATGATAAAGACCGGGATACGGTTTCTTTGATGACCATCCACTCGGCAAAAGGCCTGGAATTTAAGAATGTATTTATTGTAGGCCTCGAAGAAAACCTCTTCCCCTCACAAATGTCGTTGACCTCTCGTATTGACCTGGAGGAAGAGCGACGCTTATTTTATGTGGCGATTACCCGTGCAGAAAAGAAATTAACCATTACTTATGCAACTTCACGGTACCGTTGGGGAACGCTGACTTCCTGCGAGCCCAGTCGTTTCATTAATGAAATTAATCCGGCCTATCTCGAACTTGAAGTAGTAAAACCTGCTAAGAGCAGTTTTGGCGACAATAGCTTCGATCAGGAGCGTAAGACCTGGAGCCAACAACGGGAATTTGTGCCCAAGCCTAGCCTGCAATCTACAGTGGTACGTCCAAAAACGACTTCCATCTTACCAAAAGCACATGTGCCCACACCGGGGTTCAGTCCGAATGCCGCCAACGAATTCCAGACTGGTATGGAAGTTGAGCATGAGAAATTTGGTTTTGGAAAGATCGTGAACCTGGAAGGAAGCTTGCCCGATGTAAAGGCTACCGTCTTTTTCCAAGGTTTGGGCAACAAGCAACTATTGTTAAAATTTGCTAAATTGCGAATTGTTAAATAAGCACTATCTTAGCTAAATATTCCCAGATGCCCGAATGGCATGGGTAAAAAAATAACAGATGAATTTCGATTATAATACCACACGTAGCGACCTGATCTTGGCAGAATATGGCCGTAATGTACAGAATATGGTCAAGTACATTATTGACCTGCCAACAAAGGAAGAGCGCAATAAATACGCCCAAGCGGTCATTGATCTGATGGGATTTCTAAATCCGCACCTGCGCGATGTTGCCGATTTCAAGCATAAGCTCTGGGACCACCTCCACATCATTTCTGATTTTAAGATCGATGTAGACAGCCCCTATCCAAAGCCTTCTCCAGAAGCAGCAACGATAAAGCCTGACCACATCGGCTATCCGCAGCAAAAGATTACCTATAAACACTATGGCAAGACCGTGGAAAAATTGATTTCTAGGACCATGGAGGAGGAAAATCCGGAGCGTAAATCTGCAATGGTACAAGGTATTGCCAATTTTATGAAAATGGCCTATGTGCAGTGGAATAAGGATAATGTTGCCGATGAGACCATCTTAAAGAATTTGGCCGAACTTTCTGGTGGTAATTTAGTCCTCGAAGAAAACGTAAATCTTCAAAAAGTAGAGTTCAGGCCACAGCCTGTCCGCCAAAACAACAATAACCGCGGAAGGAACAACAATAAAGGCCGTCAGAACAAACGAAACAATTCTAAACAAAGACATTAATCATGGACGAACGGCATTTGCCGAGCATCCACATGCCCTAAATTACAATAATGAACGCATTCGAAATTATAGGCGGTAAAAAGCTAAAGGGAGAAATTACCCCACAAGGGGCCAAAAATGAAGCCTTACAGATTTTATCGGCAGTTTTATTAACAGACCAAAAAATTACCATCAGCAATATCCCAGATATTAAGGATGTAAACAAGTTGATCGAATTATTGGGCGACCTTGGCGTAACCGTTGAGCGGATCAATAAGGATACCTATACTTTTGAAGCAAGGCAGATCAATTTAGATTTTTTTCAATCGGATGTATTTAAGGCCAAGGGCGGAAGCCTGAGGGGCTCGATCATGATTGTCGGTCCGTTATTGGCCAGGTTCGGCAAAGCGGCCATTCCTAAGCCAGGGGGCGATAAAATTGGTCGAAGACGCTTAGATACGCACTTTTTAGGTTTTGAAAAGTTAGGCGCAAAGTTTATTTACGATTCGCAAAAAGCATTCTTTAACGTAGATGCCACCAATCTCAAAGGTGCCTATATTTTATTGGATGAAGCATCAGTGACCGGAACGGCAAATATTGTGATGGCTGCAGTATTGGCCAAGGGCACTACAACCATCTACAATGCCGCATGTGAACCTTATCTGCAACAATTGTGCAAGATGCTTAACCGCATGGGCGCAAAAATCTCTGGAATAGGATCTAATCTGTTGACCATTGAGGGAGTAGAGAAATTGGGCGGAACGGAACACCGCATGCTGCCTGATATGATCGAAATTGGCTCTTTTATTGGCCTTGCCGCCATGACAGAATCAGAGATCACCATTAAGAATGTGTGCTATGATGAATTGGGGGTCATTCCAGAGGTCTTCAAAAAACTGGGGATCAAATTAGAGCGCAGGGGCGATGACATCTATGTTCCATCACAGAAAAACTATGTAATCGATACGTTTATCGATGGATCTATATTGACCATCGCAGATGCACCCTGGCCGGGCTTTACCCCCGACCTATTAAGTATCGTGCTCGTAGTAGCTACCCAGGCAAGGGGATCAGTGCTGATCCACCAAAAGATGTTCGAAAGCAGGTTGTTTTTTGTAGACAAACTGATTGACATGGGTGCACAGATCATTCTCTGCGACCCACATCGTGCCACTGTAAATGGAATTGATAAAAAATACAGGCTCAGGGGGATCAGCATGACTTCTCCAGATATCCGTGCCGGTGTTTCCCTGCTGATTGCCGCCCTATCGGCGGAAGGCACATCAACTATCTATAACATCGAACAGATTGAACGTGGCTATCAGGATATCGATATCCGTTTAAGGGCATTGGGCGCACAGATCAAGCGCGTAGAAGGGAATGGGCCAAGCCATTAGTTAGTTTACAGTTTTTAGTTTGTAGTTCATAGTTAGAATCAAGAAACTAAAAACTACCAACTAATAACTACCCAGATATCGCTTCGATAATATCATACTGGGTGATGATCTCGAATTTTCCGCTTTCATCTTCAACCAGTACGGCACTGTTGTCTTTATTGATCATCGATGAGATTTTATCGATAGACGTATTGAGGTCTACAAAAGGCAAAGCAGCGGTCATGATTTCCTTGACCGGACTCGATTTTAGGGAAGGCGTTTCCAACAAAGCTTCGAGCACATTGCTCTCTGTCACTTTTCCAATCACCATCCCCTGTTGGGTAACCGGCAACTGTGAAATGCTCAAGGTTTTCATAATGTTGATGGCCTCCAGTATTGTTTTTTCGCAATCAAGTGTAACTACTTCCTGATTTGTTCTTTTTGAGAGGATAGATCGGGCCGTAAGCTTTTCATCCTTAAGGAAACCACGTTCACGCAGCCAATCTTCATTGTACATTTTTGCCATGTAACGGCTCCCATGGTCATGGAAGATGACCACCACAACGTCGTCAGGTTTTAGACGATCTTTAAGCTGCAATAGGCCTGCCATGGCTGATCCTGCTGAGTTTCCTGCAAAGATACCCTCCTTACGGGCAATTTCCCTGGTCATGAGTGCGGCATCTTTATCCGTTACCTTTTCAAAATGATCTATAATATCGAAGTTTACATTTTGCGGTAAAAAATCTTCTCCAATGCCTTCGGTAATGTAGGGATAGATTTCATTTTTATCTAAAATTCCGGTCTCCTTGTATTTTTTGAAAACAGAGCCATAGGTATCAATTCCCCATATTTTAATATTTGGATTTTTTTCCTTCAAGTATTTGCCTGTACCAGAAATTGTTCCTCCCGTACCTACCCCAACTACCAAATGGGTAATCTTGCCTTCGGTCTGGGCCCAGATTTCAGGCCCGGTCTGTTCATAATGTGCCTGTGTATTCGAAAGATTGTCATACTGGTTGGGCTTCCATGAATTGGGCACTTCCCGCTCAAGGCGAGAAGAAACGGAATAATATGATCTTGGATCTTCCGGATCAACATTGGTAGGACAAACGATTACCTCTGCTCCAAAAGCCCGAAGTGCATCTACTTTTTCTTTAGATTGCTTGTCAGTTGTAGTGAAAATACATCTATAGCCTTTAATGATCGCGGCCATGGCCAACCCCATGCCCGTATTGCCTGATGTACCTTCGATAATGGTTCCTCCGGGCTTAAGTTTACCACTCTGCTCTGCGTCTTCGATCATCTTAACGGCCATGCGGTCCTTGATCGAATTCCCAGGATTGGTGGTTTCGATTTTAGCCAAAACTGTAGCCGGGATTTCCTTTGTAATGCTGTTCAAACGGACCAATGGCGTGTTGCCAATGGTTTCCAAAATATTATTGTACCACATGCCACAAAGCTACAAAATTGCAATACGATTTCTCCATTTAAATTTTATTAACAATTATATTTTGCCATTGATACTAAATCAAAATATAATTTCTTAATCTAGTAAATCGGTATACTTAAATATTATAAAATTAGGCCAACTTATACACTTTTCCGGGAAGCGCAATAATGATGCCCTGCATTTCGAGGGTCAGCAATGACATGGCCAATTTGCTTTGCGGAATTTGGGTCTGGAAAACCAGTTGGTCGATTTCCAGGTTTTGCTGGGCCAGTTGGTCTACGATCTTTTGCGCTGTTTCAGATAATTCGAGTGGCAGCTGGATCTGGGCAGTATTCTTCTTGGGCCTTTCATCATCCCATCCCAAATTATAGATCAGGTCTTTTGCCCCATTGATCAGCGCCGCCCTGTTCGTTTTGATCAGAAAATTGCATCCTTCGGCATATTCGTCGGTTACTCTTCCGGGAATGGCAAACACATCACGGTTATAGGAATTTGCGATTTCTGCTGTAATCAGTGCACCACCTTTCATGGAAGCTTCTACCACAATCGTTGCAACTGCCAAACCGGCAATAATCCGGTTTCGCTTGGGGAAATTTTCCCGGTCAGGTTTTGTTCCAGGAAGAAATTCGGTCAATAGGCCACCGTTCTGCAGCATCTTCTGCGCCAAATCCCGATGCGCGGCAGGATAGATCCGATCCAACCCATGCCCTAAGACCGCTATGGTCGGCACACCAAGGTTTAGGCTTTCGCGATGTGCGGTGGCATCTATCCCATAGGCAAGGCCGCTCAGCACCACCACACCCTCTATCGATAAAGCCTCTAACAATTGCCGGCAAATCAATTTGCCATAGGCGGTTGCGTTTCTGGTACCTACGATGCTGATTATTTTGGGATGATTAAGGTCTATTGTTCCTTTATAATATAGAATCAATGGCGCGTCATAGCATTGCCTCAGTCTTTTGGGATAGCCCTCATCGGTATAAAATAAGATCTTGATCTGGTGCTTTTTTAGAAAAGGAAGATAGGCTGCCGCTTTTTCAAGGGCATTATTTTGCAAAATCCGCTGCGCGATCTTCACACCGATGCCTTCAATCTGCAAAATCTGATGCCGCTTTGCCGCGAAAACGGCTTCGGCACTGCCGAACTGGTTCAAAAGCTGTTTGGCAAGCATTGGCCCCACTCCCTTCATCATCGTCAGCGCAATTTGATGTACCAAACTCATGACATAAAGGTAGCTGAAAATCAAATTTAAGGAGTTATAATAATTTTATTTATCTGTATATCAGATATTTAAATTGCAAACTATAAAAATAGTTTGTCAACTATAAAAATAGTAGTAAATTTATCTAACGATTAACAAAAACATTTAATGAGAGAGTTAACAAAAGCAGAAGAACAGGTCATGTTGATCTTGTGGGAAATACAGGAAGGTACGGTCAAAGAGGTGATGGACCAAATGGAGCTGCCCAAACCTGCCTATAATACGGTATCGACAGTAATTAGGGTACTGGAAGGCAAGGGCTTTGTAGACCATAAGGCCATTGGAAATACCCATATCTATTTTCCGTTGATCAGCGAAGACCAGTATAAGCATTTTGCGTTTGACAAGGTAATGAACAATTACTTTGAAAACGACTACCAGCGATTGGTATCTTTTCTGGTGAAAGAAAAAAATATGGATATGGAAGAATTGGATGAACTGATTGCATTGGCAGAAAAACTTAAACATAAAAAATCATGAGCTGGCTGTATTACTTGCTGGAGGCCAACCTGTATCTGTTCATTTTTTATGGCTTTTACCGTTTATGTCTCCACCATGAGACTTTCTATCATGGCAATCGCTACTATTTATTGGGCGCAAGCCTCCTTTCATTCGTGCTTCCCATCCTCCAATTGGGCTTTTTAAAGCCCGCTAAGGATATTCCCGTGGCCATGGCAGATCTTGCCCTGAACTATGGCCCTGAATATGAGCTGGCATCAGCGGCACCAACAAGGCAAAGTGCGGACTGGAGTGGTTATCTCTATACCTTTTATCTGTTGATTGCTGCTTATTTTGCCGTGAGGTTAATGGTTGATGTAGCCAGGATCATCAACCTATGGCTGCGTGCAAAAAAGAAGAAATCTGGACGAATTACACTTGTAGAAGTCCATGACCAGACCGCATTTTCTTTTTTCAACCTATTGTTCATCCATCCGCATCTTGCGGAAAAGCGGACCATAGTCGAACACGAAATGATCCACATCAGGGAGCGTCACAGCGTCGATATCCTATTCTTTGAGGTCATGCAGATTATCTGCTGGTTTAATCCGGCAATTTACTTTCTAAAAAAGGATATCAAATTGCTCCATGAGTACATTGCAGATGAACACACGACACAAAAGGAAATGCAGAAGCACGAATATGCCCTGTTCCTCATACACAACTCTTTTGGGATTTCTCCCACTCCACTTACGAACCAATTTTTCAATCAATCAATATTAAAAAGTAGAATCAACATGTTAAACAAAAAGAAAACAGCAGAGCGGGCGAGGCTCAAGTTTCTGCTGGCCTTACCGCTTTTTGGCGGGATGTTATGTACATCGACAGTGGCGTTTACCAAAGATTATGGCTATTTAGACCTGCTTCCGGAGAAAAGCGGATCGACCTTAGCCATGTTCCAAGACCCACCTCAGACCGAAAAGCCACAATCTGGCGCACCAACTTCGCAGCCACCATTGGCAAAAAAAGGAGAATTGCATTTCAGCACTAAAACACAAAAGATTTTTTTACCCGAAGCAAGGGAGTCGAAAAACGGAGCGGTCATCCTCAGCGAGAAAAGATTGATCGTGATCAATGGCAGCATAGTTGACAACAAAAACTTTAATGGGGCAAAGAACTTTGATCACATCCAGTTTTTAAGTCCTACAGCAGCCATTAAGAAATATGGCGCCCAAGCCAATGCCGGCGCTGTGGAGATCAATGGAAAAAACATTTATTACTTTAAGGAACGTCCAAAAATTCCACTTCCAAGAAAACAGGTAAAGTTCCCTCCTCCACGTGTGGTCGAAAAAGATAGATCGGCTGGCCTTCACACGAAGTCTGGACGATTGGTCTTCAGGGCCGACAGTCTTGGGGCCACCACGGTGAAAGGTGACCGTTTATATGCGACAAACGGCGAATCAAGGGTAAAAGAAGTCCGTATTTCTGGCAATACCGATCGTTCCCTCAACTTTACCACAAAAGGAAGGCCCGACACAGTAAGGGCAGTATCTTCTAGGGTGATTGAGGTAAGGCCAACCACGACGAGAAAATTGGACTCTGTACGGGTAATCAACCTTAAACTTGAGCCGACCAAGGTAAAAACCGAAGGCAAGTTAAAGGAAGTGCGCATCCAAGCCAAACCCCAAAAGCCTTCACAGCTCCTATTTGAGGGAAAAGAGATCAAGCAGTAATTGTTGGGCAGTTGGTTAGTTTGTAGTTTATAGTTAGTAGTTTATAGTTCATGGCCGGTAGTCCAGGCAGCTAACCACCTAAACAACAAATCAACTCACCATTACTGTGGAATATAAACGACATACTTGGTCTCGAAAAAGGCCTCATCAAAATAAGCTGAAAGCGGATATAACTCTGCTTTCAGTTTTGATTCTTTAATTTCTTCTGAAAGGTCGCCTCCCTTAAGATATAATATTCCATTTGGAATGGAATTTAGGCTTGTCTTTTCAAACTTTCCTTTGATCCAAGGGTAAAAATCGGCCAGGCGTGTAACTGCACGGGACACAATAAAATGATACTTATCATTAATCTGCTCAGCGCGCGCGTGGGTAGCTATTACATTTTTAAGTCCCAATGCCTTAGCGATCTCAGTAACAACTTTTATCTTCTTTCCGATCGAATCGACCAGATGAAATTGGGTTTCAGGGAATAATATGGCCAACGGAATTCCTGGAAAGCCTCCTCCTGTGCCCACATCAAGCACTTTTTCTCCGGGCTTAAACGTACAGAATTTGGCAATTCCCAAAGAATGAAGGATATGGCGCTCGTACAGTTCATCAATATCCTTTCTCGAAATGACATTGATCTGTGCATTCCAAAAGCTATATAAAGGATAGAGCTGATCAAACTGTGCCAACTGTTCCTCGCTGAGGCCCGTAAAATAATGTGAGATGAGATCAGGCATAGATTGAGATGTGAGATGGAAGATGTAAAATGGAAGATGTAAAATGGAAGATGTGAAATAGCTGATAGCCTATCCGTACATAAATAAACTACTTTATACTTTATACTTTATACTTTATACTTTATACTTTATACTTACTTCCATGCTACTTTTTTTACAAATATAGCTAGGATTGCATTAACCACTAAAAAAATAAATAGGATTGGATCCAAAATGGGGAACCACCATCGCAGTTCACCATAATTTAATCGTTTTAATAAGCGAGGATAAACAAAACTACGTAGGGCAATGCTCAATACAAAAATACCGATTGCCAGTTTTAACGTTTCAGGAAAGCACAATAAGGCAATGCCACATGCATAAAACAAAAATTGCGTCGCGATCTGGAAAGACAATATAAATTGATGCCTGGGCTTATATAGTTTTCCGGCACCGAAATGTCTTTTCTTTTGACGCAAATAAGCCAGCCAGGAAGTTTTCGGCTCGCTCCAGACATGAGTGGTACGGTTAAACCTGATCATTGTATTTGCAGCATTGGCGTTGGCATTGACGAAAAGATCATCATCACCAGAAGGGATATGCATATGCGCCGCAAAGCCCTTGTTCTCAAAAAACAAGCTCTTCCGATAGGCCATGTTCCTTCCTACACCCATGTATGGCATCCCTTTTAAGGCAAACGACAAATAATTTACAGCCGTGAAAAATGTTTCAAACCGGATGAGGCAGTTGAGCAGCCCATTTTTTTTGAAATATGGGGAATAACCTAACACGATGGCTATAGATGGATCTTCGGGCTGCTGCATGCCCATAAGCCATTGGGCCGATGCAGGTTCGCAATCAGCATCTGTAAACACGAGCCAATCATAGCTTGCCGCCTTGATGCCCATGGTAACCGCAAATTTTTTACCGGCCATAAATTTGTTTCCATCGGCCACTGTTACGATCTTAAGGTGAGGATATTGTACGGCAAATTCTTTCAGCAGCTCATCTGTACCATCCCATGAACGGTCATTGACCACAATAACCTCAAATTTTGGATATTCCTGTGCCAGCACTTGTGGCAGGTATTTGCCCAAATTTTCGGCCTCGTTCCGCGCGCAGATGATTACACTGATGGGATTTTTACCATTTTCAGGAAGTACATCGATCGGAGCAAGCGCAAGTTTCAAGTGTACAAAAAGGCTATAGCAAAGCTGGACCAGAAAGCATCCAACCAATGCAGCGAGCAGTCCAATTTCTATTAAATTTAATTCCACAACGTTAATTTTCAGCCAACAAAGGTCTAATTTTTAATCTGCAATTGGCCCATTGTTGAAAAAAAGAGGTTTCAACGATTAACCATCAACTGTTGACGATCAGCTATGGACTATGGACTATTCTTGCTACTTTTGTGGGATTTTCGAAGAGGAATAACATATGAAATTTACTTTACAGGCAAAAGACCCGCTATCAAAAGCAAGGGCTGGAACGATTACCACAGCCCATGGCGAGATTAAGACCCCAATTTTTATGCCTGTGGGTACTGCTGGAACAGTAAAAGCGGTACATCAACGTGAACTGACAAACGATATCAAGGCCCAGATTATCTTGGGCAATACCTATCACCTGTATTTACGCCCAGGATTAGATGTCCTGGCTCCAGCAGGTGGCCTGCACAAATTTATAGGTTGGGACAGGCCCATCCTTACCGATAGTGGCGGCTATCAGGTCTATTCGCTGAGCAAGGTCCGCAAGATCAGGGAAGAAGGCGTTACCTTCCATTCCCATATCGATGGCTCTAAACATTTGTTTACACCGGAATATGCCATGGATATCCAGCGGACCATCGGAGCTGATATCATTATGGCCTTTGACGAGTGTACGCCCTATCCGTGCGACTACAATTATGCCGCAAATTCGATCAAGATGACGCATAGGTGGTTAAAAAGATGTTGTGACCGCTTCGATTCGACCGAAGCCAAATATGGATATGAGCAAACGCTTTTTCCGATTGTCCAAGGCTCAGTATACAAAGACCTCAGGATCAAATCCGCCGAATTTATAGCCAGTACCGAGCGCGAAGGCAATGCCATTGGCGGCCTATCCGTGGGCGAACCTGCAGAAGAAATGTATGCCATGACCGAAGTAGTATGCGATATCCTGCCTGCCGACAAGCCCCGTTACCTGATGGGCGTCGGTACACCGATCAACATCCTGGAAAACATTGCCCTGGGCATAGATATGTTTGATTGTGTAATGCCTACACGAAATGCAAGAAACGGGATGCTATTTACCCGAAATGGGATCATTAATATCGGAAATAAAAAATGGGCAAATGATTTTTCGCCCATTGACGCCGAAAGCGATCTCTATGCGGATCAGGTCTACACCAAAGCCTATTTGCGCCATTTAATGCATTCAAAGGAAATTTTGGGTGCCCAGATTGCTACGCTCCATAACCTGCATTTTTATCTTTGGCTGGTGAACGAAGCTAGGGAAAAGATCAAGAGCGGTGAATTTTACGCATGGAAAAACAAAATGGTCACTATATTAGGGAATAAATTGTAAATGAATTTCATCAGCAAAAGGTTTAAGATACTTGACAGGTTTATCATCGGTAAATACCTGGGTACCTTTGTCTATACTTTGGTGCTTTTTGTGGTGATCATCATTATTTTTGACCTTTCCGAGAAATTGGATGACTTTTTGGAAAGCCATTTGAGCATTTGGCAGGTGATCACAAAGTACTACGCAGGTTCCATCCCCTACTATGTGAACATGTTATCTCCGTTGATCAATTTTATTGCCGTTATTTTCTTTACGGCAAAAATGGCCGACCAGACCGAAATTGTGCCCATATTAAGTGGAGGCGCCAGTTTTAACCGATTTTTACGGCCCTATTTCATCTCGGCATTTATCATTTTTTCGGCCAACCTCCTCTCCAATCTTTACATCCTACCCTATACCAACCGGATCAAAAATAAGTTCGAGAATGAGGTCGTCAACAATAATGACCCTTATACCAAGCTGAATATCCACATGAAGGTGGACAGCAATACCTATATCTTTATCGACAACTTTGATAACCGGAGCAATATCGGCTATCGCTTTTCGCTGGACAAGTTCAAGGGCGATGTATTGGAACGCAAGCTCATTGCCGACCAGATCAAATGGGATTCAGTTAAAAGGGTCTGGAAATTGGTCAATTATTCGACAAGGACCATCAATGGGCTAAAGGAAAAAATGGTCTACGGCAACGCATTGGAAAAAGATACCGTGCTGGATATGCGTCCGGATGATTTCTCTGCCTATCAGAATGTATTTGAAAGCATGAATGGCCGCGAATTGGCCGAAAAAATCGATAAAGAAGAAATTAGGGGATCTGGGGTAATGAACGACCTGCTTTTTGAACAATATAAACGTTGGTTCCAGCCCTTGTCGGCCTTCATCCTTACCCTCATCGGCGTTGCACTGTCATCAAGGAAAGTGCGTGGAGGCGTTGGATTACCATTGGGAATAGGGATTATCTTAAGCTTTGCCTATATCGTATTTAACCAGTTTGCCAAGATGTTTTCGACCAAAGGAGGACTGCCACCGCTTTTGGCCGTGCTATTGCCTACTGTATTTTTTGGATTGCTTGGATTGTATCTACTCAGAAAAGCACCCAAATAATGAATCCTACCCCGCAATCGCACGAAACCAGAAATTTATTGATCCTGCACCTCACTGTTTTTATCTGGGGCTTTACGGGCATTCTGGGAGCCTTGATTTCGATCAACGCGGTGCAAATGGTGTGGTACCGTGTAATGATTGCCTCGATAGCCTTATTGGCTTATTTCTGGTGGAGCAAGACCAACATTAGGATCACTAAAATACAATTCATTAAATTCTTCTTCACAGGAAGCGTGGTGGCCACCCACTGGATTTTTTTCTTCCATTCGATCAAGGTCGCCAATGTTTCGGTAAGCCTGATCTGCCTTTCGTCGGTTACCCTATTTATTTCTATCCTAGAGCCGCTTGTCAAGAAACAGCGCATTTCTAAAGGTGATGTTTTTATCGGGATATTGATCATATTCGGCATCTATCTGATCTTCAAATTTGAGGCACAGTACACCACCGGAATTATATTTGGACTGCTTTCTGCACTGGCGGCAAGTATTTTTTCAACTGTCAATTCTACTTTGGTGCAAAAGACCCATCCAAGCATCATCGGCTTCTATGAACTTACTGGCGCATTTTTCTGGATCAGCATCTATCGATTGTTCGACCAGAGCCTGCTACACGAAACCTTTAACCTCAGCTTGGCAGACTGGTCTTACCTGCTGATTTTGGGCACCATCTGCACAGCCCTAGCCTATGTTGCGGGAGTTGGTGTCATGCGTACACTGTCGGCTTTTAGGGTAGCCCTCATCACCAATCTGGAACCTGTATATGGGATTGTCCTGGCCTTCCTTTTATTTGGCAGCAAAGAGCAGATGACGGGCGGATTCTATATCGGATCACTGCTGATCCTTGCAGCCGTATTCATTTATCCCATCTACAAAAAGCGTAAAAATAAGCGCTAGTCCGGCTAAAAACGGCGGGGTAGGGGATAGGTTTTTGGCTCTTGAAACCCATCTTTTTAGCCATAAATAGCAGCTTAAAAACGAAGTGTGATGAGCCAAATTTATGGCATGAAATCTATGCCAAATCTACTTGGTCGTGCTGCTGAAAAATCCTGTTGACCAAGCGGAAAAATATGAGGAGACTTAAGCATATATAGCCATCTATTGTACGATATTAGATCTAGCAAAAACACATACATGGCTTAAACATTAATCATTTTTTTTTGCTTAAATCCAAACGAATTAGTGTATCTTGATCGCAGATTGATGGAGCAAACCATCATCAACCTTTAAAACATCATTTAACACGTTTTAACAGCCTAAAAAAACACTTGTCATTAAAATAATTGTATTTTATATTTTACATATAATTAATTGAAATACAAATCATTAAATAATTCATTTAAAATTTAAATTCAATTATATCTTAAAATCATTCAAGCTAAATACTAAAATTATTAGTATTGTCTATATTAACAACAAATAATGAAGAATAATATATTAAAAATCAGCATTTTATATACAATCATATTGAGTATGATTTCACATAGTGGATATGGGCAGATTTTTGATAGTGAACAAAACCCACTTAGTGTAAAATGGAGGTCAATCAGCACTGCTGGTTTCAAAATCATTTATCCGACAGAACTGGAAAAAGAAGCGCAGCGGATGGCGAATACCATCCCTGCTATTTACCCTTCTGTATCTGCCGATTTTAAGTCCCAAAAAACTTGGCTTCCCATCGTCCTCCAGAACCGTGGAACAACCGCAAATGGGTTCGTACAATTGGCCCCGAAAAAATCACAATTCTATACCACTCCCCCGCAGCAGTTCGACAGTCAGGACTGGCTCAATAATTTGGCCGTCCATGAGCTCAGACATGTCGCCCAATTTGATCAGCTCACCGGACGTAAAAAATTCTTCCTAACCGAAGAACTTCACTTTGCCTATATCGGGTTGAGCACACCGACCTGGTTTCTGGAAGGCGATGCGGTGAGCACGGAAACTTCGCTCACCAATGCCGGTCGCGGGAGGCAGCCAGCATGGGTCATGCCTTTTAGAGCCGCAGTGCTGAATGGAAAAAACTTAAGCTACTCCAAATCGTATTTTGGATCTAACAAAGACCTTACTCCCGGCTATTATCAATTGGGCTATCTCCTCACTTCAAATTTGAGAAGGGAATACGGCAAAACGATCATCAACCAACTTACCAACGACATCAACCAACGCCCGCTACGCCCCTATCCTTTTTCTTCGAGTTTAAAAAAATTTACTGGAGCGAATACCCGTACCTACTACCTTAAGACCCTGGAAGTGTTAAAGACAAAGTGGAAGCAGCAGGACGAATTCTACAAGAGCGAAAATTATGAAAGCCTCAACAAGCGCGCAAAATATGAAAGCAATTACCATTTGCCGAACATTCTACCTAGCGGACAGATCTTAGCACTCAAGCAGACCAAGGGCGAAGCTCTGGGCTTTGTGATGGTCAATGCCGATAGAAGCGAAACCAAGCTTTTTAAAATTGGCTATCAAGAGCAGGTTTGGTACAGCTATGGTAGTGGACGATTGGTTTGGGATGAAATCCGTGAAGGCCCGAGGTACAAACAAAGAAGCTACAGTGTGATCTGTATGTACGACCTGGCATCCAAAAAACGGAAACAGCTGACCTTTAAAACCCGACTCTTTTCTCCCGCCATTTCTGGTGATGGAAAAAAATTGGCGGCCGTACAAATTGACCTGGCCAACAACTGTAGCCTTGTTGAGGTAAACCTAGAAGATGGAAGCTTAACGATGCGTTATGCCAATCCAACCTACCTTATCCTACAATCGCCCGCATTAGATTGGGACGGAAACGAACTCGCATTTATCAGCGTGAGCGAAAAAGGCAAGGCACTTTGGCTGCTTAACAGATATGGACAGGCCACTCCAATCATTAAAGAAATTAACCAACAGTTAGGGAGACCGATTTTCTTTGGTCGTCAGATTGCATTTAACGCCCATTACAGCGGTATTGACAACATTTACTACGTAGACCCCATTTCAAAAAAAATAATGGCACTGACGGCCTCAAAATACGGCGCATTCAATCCGGATTTTTCTGAGGATGGGCGTACGCTCTTTTTCAACAGCTTTGATATAACGGGATATGAAGTGGCCAAGATACCTGTGATTGAAAAACCAATACAGACAAATCATTTCGTTTATTTTGGTCAGGCCGCAACGGAGCAAGAAAACACCGGCAATGTATTTGATCAAGTGCCCGATAGCAGTTTTAGTTCAACTCCCTATCACCCGTTCGCCCATCTTTTTAACATCCACAGTATCAGTTTTGCAACCGACGATGACGATCAGCTTTCTTTAAGGTTGAAATCCAATGACCTGCTGAACATTTTCGATGCGTATGCAGGCATAGGCTACGATCAGGACTTGCGAAAAGTGCAGTATCAGGCTGGGTTGAGCTTCAAAAGCTTATACCCGGTATTCACCAGTGAGTTTAAGAACCGGGCGAGGCAAGCTTATTATCGCCTTGGCGGCAACCTTTACCGTGCAGATTGGCGAGAAAATTACATTAACCTAAAAGCATCACTCCCACTCAGCTTTAATAAATTCCAGCACAACTACAGCTTATTGGGAGAAATGGGCACCAGCTATACCAAAAGAAATTTTGCACCCGCCGAAGCCAAGCTATTCAATCAGACCGTCAGGTTTCCGATGAGCTATAAATTGGGCTTTTCACATCGCGTGCGTACAGCAGAGCGGGATGTGGCACCAAGATGGGCACAATCATTAAGTTTTAGTTACAACAATCAGCCTTTCGACAAAAGCTTGAAAGGGGACCTGATGGCTTTCGAAAGTGCATTCTATTTTCCCGGGCTTGCCAAAAACCATTCCATGCAGGCAAGTTTCAACTACCAACAGGCTTCGGGCCTCTTTAATTTCAGCAACGAGATTGCCACCGTATGGGGCTATGGTCAAGTTTTGGCCAGGAGCGAGTTGAGGAATACCCTCCTTTTGAACTACCGCTTCCCCATCCTATTTCCAGATGCTGAAATCGGCAGTTTGGCCTACATCAGAAACATCAGGGGCGGATTTTTCAGCCATTATGAAAACATTGGCGCAGAAACAAATTTAACCCAACCAAAAACATTTGGACTTGAATTGCGTAGTAGTATGAACTTGCTGCGTTATCAGCCAATTGTGGATCTGGGCGCTCGGTTAATTTTTGTGAACAAGGTTTACCATCAAAATCCTATCTTAGAATTTACTTTTAATTATAGTTTTTAAGCAAATACTCCCCATGAAAGCAAAAACCATATTCATCATCCTGCTTACCGCACTGCTCACCTTATTTTTAACGGTAAACAGCGACCCTGTCGAATTTAATTTCCTGATCGGTGAACCTGTTGAAATTTCGAAATTGATTGTGATCGGAGTGTGCGTACTGATCGGCTTTATTTTGGGATTCATTGTCGGAAGGCCAAGAAAAACGGTCAGCAGCTATGACCATGAGATCGAAGGTCGCTCTACAAATGGCGCTTCCACATCCAATACACTCAGCGACGAGGATCGGGATTATATTAGTTAGTTGGTTAGTTGTTCGGTTGTTTTGGTGGTTAGTTTCACTAGGTAATCATAACCAACCAACTAAACACCAAACATCTAAACTACTTAAACTTTGTATTCAATTCCCGAAGGGCATCTAGGGCAACCCAATTGGCTTTTTTGTTGTTCTGATCAAGGATTTGATGGGCGGTAGCGATGGCCAGCTCATGGAGGAATGCATTTCTTTTCCCGATCTGCCTAAGTGCCCAATTGACGGCCTTCTTTACAAAATTCCGTTGGTCTGCAGCTTCACGAAAGATTACCGGCAAAAATTCGAGAAATGCCTGGTCATCTTCCTTCTTCAGGTGTACCGCAGCCTCGGCCATGAGCACAAAACCACATCTTTTTACGAATTCAGCTTCCTGCCTTGCATATTCGAGCGCCTTGGCCTTCCAAAAGGGCGTCCTAATGAAAAGGTTGCCACAGGCCTGGTCGCACACATCCCAAGAGTTAAATTCCTTACTCCATTGGTCAATCTGCTGCGCAGTAACCTGTTTCGGATCGCCAATGATACTTGCTAAAATCCTGGCTTCATGGATTTTTGTTTCCCACAATTCCAGCGACAGGCGCTGATCCTTACCGATCAGCTTGGCCAACCCCCTGATCTTAGGCACGCTGATGCCTATCGCAAATTCAGTATTGATGCCAAAACGCACCAACTTCTCGCGATGTTGGTCAGCGGCAAGCGAACTCAGTTCTGAAATGATAAAATCGAGTGTATTCAAAATGGTTTGTGAAGCGCAGAGCGTTAAGATAACTATTGAGGTGATGGTTGTTGAGTTGCTTAGTCAAACAACCGTGATCTAAATACCTTGAACCCTCAACTATGAACTACCAACTAGAAAATCGTCCCGGCACTTTCAACTTTGAACTTTAAACTTTAAACTTTAAACTTAACCCAACGCACCCTTAATATCCGCTATGATGTCATCAATATGTTCCAATCCGATCGACAAGCGCACTGATCCCTGTTCAATGCCTACTTCCAGTCGCTGCTCTTCGGTTAATTTACTATGTGTACTTGTTGCGGGATGGGTGGCGATAGACCGTGTATCGGCAAGATTGGCCGAAATAGAGAACAGTTGAAGTCCATCCATAAATTTCCGTGCACCATCTATCCCATCTTTCAACACCACCGTTACAATTCCTCCACCCTGTTTCATCTGCTTTTTGGCAATTTCATGTTGTGGATGCGATTTGAGGAATGGATATTTCACCAGCGCCACTTTGGGATGGCCTTCCAAAAACTCAGCGACTTTTAAGGCATTCTCGCAGTGGCGGTCCATACGTACGGCCAATGTTTCCAAACTTTTGGACAAGATCCATGCATTAAATGGCGATAAAGACGGGCCGCTATGACGGGCAAAGCCTTCGATTACAAGCATGTGTGCTTTGGTCCCCAAGATCACGCCGCCCAGGGTACGTCCCTGACCATCAATATATTTGGTGGCCGAGTGGATGGAGATATCAGCTCCCAATTTGATCGGCTGTTGCAGATATGGTGTCGCAAAACAATTATCGACCACGAACAGCACGCCGTGTTTTTTGGCAATTTTTGCTATAAATTCCAGGTCGATGATGTCAATACCGGGATTGGAAGGCGTTTCTATGAAGATCAGTTTGGTATTCTGCTGGATCAGCCCTTCCCAGGTCTCTGGCTTATCGAGATCGGCATAAGTATAGGTAATTCCCCATTTCGAAAACACATTGGTCAGCAATTGATGCGTTGATCCGAAAACAGACCTGCTCGAGAGCACATGGTCGCCATTTTTTAAAAATGCCCCAAATGTGGTAAAAATGGCCGCCATTCCGGTTGCAGTCACCCACCCTGATTCGGCACCTTCCAGGGCTGCCATCTTATCGATCAGTTCTGTGGTGTTTGGATTCGCGTAACGGCTATATACATTGCCTTCTTTTTCATTGGCAAACAGCGCACGCATTTCTTCAGCATCATCAAATTTATAGCTTGAGGTGAGGTATAGCGGCACAGAGTGTTCTTTAAAGGCACTTCTTTCGGCTTGGAGACGGATGGCTAGGGTTTCAAAATTTTCGGACATTTTGGAAATGGTTTAAAAGAGAATGGTGTTGTTAGTATAAAGTAGCAAGTATAAAGTATTAAGATTTGATTTATAGCAAAAATGGACAACCATGTCTTTCTACCCAATACCTGCTACTTGCTACTCATTTATCGTATATGTAAACTTAATTTCTGCAGAACGGCTCAGGATGTTGGCCACTGAACAATATTTTTCAAAGGTCAGCTTTAGTGCGCGCTCAACTTTCTGCTCGTTCAGGTTGCCGTAAAGCTTAAAATTAATATCAATCGTCTCGAATATAGGCGGTTCTTCTGTCCGGCGTACGGCATTGATGTCGATCTGTAGGTCATCAAGCTGTTCTTTTTGCTTGGTCAGGATGTTGACCATGTCAATCCCGCTACATCCACCTAGGCCCACCAGCATCATTTCCATCGGCCTAAAGCCTTTTCCTTCGCCACCAATGGCCGGATTGGCATCAATTTCCACTACCTGTCCATCTGCGTTGCTAGCTTCAAAGTTAAATTTATTGTTCCTACGTTTAAGTTTTATCTGCATTTTATTTTCCTTTAGGCCGGTTTAAACGTTATAAAAAACCTGATGATTTTTTTCCAATGCGGGCAAGCTTACGGCCTGCTCAAATATGGCATAAACCGATGAGCCGCTTCCGCTCATGGCTGCAAATGTAGCACCTGCAGCATACAGCATTGTTTTAATTTCGTCAATTTGTGGGAATTTCTCGAAAATGGAGGCTTCAAAGTCATTGAAGACTTGGCTTTTCCATTCCGCTAAAGGCAAATGTATCAAATCTTTTAAGGAAACCTGTGGAACCTTGACTTTTACATTCCGATACGCTTCGAGGGTGGACACATGAATGGATGGCTTAACCAGAACGATAAATCTAGTGGACAGGTCCAACGAGATCGGTTCGAATTCATCTCCTTTTCCATGCGCAAATACAGGTTTGTTTTCGATGAAAAAAGCACAATCCGCCCCTATTTCCCGAGCATAATCCTGCATCTGTAAACTGGTGAGCCCAAGTTTAAATTTCTGGTTGACCAATTTGACCAGGAAAGCCGCATCGGCAGATCCACCACCAAGACCGGCACCGATTGGAATATTTTTTAACAGCACAATCTGCTGATGTGGAAGTTTAAAATCTTCCTGTAAGCGTTTATAAGCCCTCAAGCAGCTGTTGTCATGCTCCTCTCCCGGAATAGCCATTCCTTTAATCGTGCAACTGGTACGCTCATCGTCTATGATTTCGACCACATCAAAAATATGGATGGGATAAAAAACAGTTTCGAGGTTATGATAGCCATCGGCACGTTTTTCGGTGAGGAACAACCCCAAATTTATCTTGGCATTGGCAAAAATCAGCATATCAGGTCTTGTAGGTATAATGGCCAATAATTTTCCAGGAGAAAAGGCAATCGGCCAATTCCTGCCCCCGGCCAATGTTGTGTACAATAAGATACCGTTTGCCATCGGCCGACTTTTGGTTCACGACCAATCCGATGTGCGAGATGTTGCCGCTCAAATTCCAGCAGACTAGGTCTCCCGGAAGATATGCATGCGGTATTTTTTCATTGGTTTTTGTAGTTCCTTTTCGCTTAAAGAAAACCATTAGGTTGTATACCCGTCTATGGTCGATATTCGAATCTGGCGTTTTGCGGCCCCAATCTTTGGGATAAAGTCCAAAATTTTTGCGCATGTCTTCGTGCACGTCCTTTTGCAGGTCAATGCCCAATTTACGATAGGCCCTGATTACTACATCTGTACAAACGCCTTTCCCTGCAGGCACATCGCCATTCGGGTAAGGGATTTTGAAATAGGCCGGATCATACACAACTTTCTGTTTGGTCAATGCCCTGCCTGCATCCGCTAGGCGAAGCGCCGTTGCTGAAGGAGCAAGCCCTATCGCTATAGGCCGGCCTACAAATAGCAGCAGTAAAGCTAAACAAAGCCATAATCGCTTCTTCATGTCATTGATTTTATGCAAATAACGTAATTTTTTTAAAAGCCCCTACGAAATATAGCTGCTTTTTAGAAGTACTCACTTTTTTAGTTGTCAGTTTACAGTTTATAGTTCGCAGTTCTCAGTCCCTGTAGTACACTTGTGTTACTACAGGGCAGTTAACCAATTAAACAGTTAACCAATTAACCAGATTGTGGAAAACTGATTAAGGATGAACAGGTTTAAAAGCTTAGTTTTGTTAGGGATTTCCCCGCTTTAAACTTTAGCAGAATTTATGAAGCAATATCTTGACCTGATGCAACATGTGCTTGACCATGGTACACAAAAGCACGACCGGACCGGTACGGGCACCTTAAGTGTTTTTGGTTATCAGATGCGTTTTAATCTCCAGGATGGTTTTCCGATGGTGACCACCAAGAAATTGCACTTGAAGTCTATTATCCATGAATTGATCTGGTTTCTGAGCGGAGATACCAATATAGCCTATCTAAAGGAAAATGGTGTCCGCATTTGGGATGAATGGGCAGATGAGCATGGCAACCTTGGACCAGTATACGGTTCGCAATGGCGCTCATGGCCAACGCCTGATGGGCAAAAGATCGACCAGATCAGCCAGATCATCCGTACCATCAGGGCCAATCCAGATTCGCGGAGGATCATTGTTTCGGCATGGAACGTAGCCGAAATCGAGCACATGGCCCTGCCTCCCTGCCATGCTTTCTTTCAGTTTTATGTAGCCGATGGCAAATTGAGCTGTCAACTCTACCAGCGCAGTGCGGATATTTTTCTGGGCGTGCCCTTTAACATTGCTTCCTATGCTTTGTTAACGATGATGGTGGCACAGGTTTGCGGCCTGCAATATGGAGATTTTATCCATACCCTAGGCGATGCACACCTTTACAATAACCATATCGAACAGGCGCGTCTGCAGTTGAGCCGAGACCCAAGACCCCTTCCAACCATGGAAATCAATCCTGAGGTGACCAGCATCTTCGATTTTAAGTTTGAAGATTTTACGCTCAAAGATTATGACCCGCATCCGCATATTAAAGGAGCAGTAGCCGTATAATTAGCAAATTCGCTAATTAGCCAATTTGTTAATTATGAAAACATCCATCATCGTGGCCATTGCCGAAAACCATGCCATTGGAAAAGACAACCAATTGCTGTGGCACCTACCGGCCGATCTTAAACATTTTAAAGTGCTCACTACCGGCCATCCCATTATCATGGGGCGCAAAACATACGATTCTATTGGTAAGCCGCTTCCCAATAGGCGCAATATTGTGGTCACCAGGCAGCATGGCCTAGAAATTGACGGTGTCGAAGTGGTGAACAGTTTAAATGATGCCCTTTCCTTATGTAGGGATGAAATGGAGACCTTTATTATTGGCGGTGCAGAAATCTACAAAAGTGCGTTGGATAAGACCGATCGCATTTATTTGACTACGGTACATGCAACGTATGAGGCTGATGCTTTTTTTCCGGCTTTAGATCTTGCCAATTGGCAGGAAATCGAACAGGAACATCACCAAGCAGATGAAAAAAATGCTGTAGCCTACACTTTTTCTACTTTAGAAAGGAAAAGCACAACTTCTTCAAGAAAAATATAGGCAAGCCGTCCTATTATTTAAAAAAATAATTAGATTTGCCGACTTGTTTAAAAAACAGCACTTTAAAGAATAACTACATATAACAAAAAATGCAAGGTAAAGGTTTTATCAAATTTATGGCAGTACTGTTGGGTATTGTCTGTCTCTATTCACTCTCGTTCAACCTCGTTAGCTATAACGTGGAAAAAGACGCGAAAGCTTTCGCAAAAGGAGATCTGCTAAAGGAAAAAGCTTATTTAGATTCGATGGCTACCATCCCGGTCTATCCGGTATTTGGCCATACCTATCAATTTGTTAAAAGCCACGAAATTAACCTTGGTCTTGACCTAAAAGGTGGGATGAACGTAACCATGGAGGTTTCGTTAGCCGAATTGACCAAATCTTTGGCCAACAACACCAACGATGCCAACTTTAACCAAGCTTTACATGCTGCACAGGCAGATGCGGCTACAGGAAAAGATTTCATTTCTTCTTTTGTAAGCGAATACGAAAAATTGGTGCCTAGCGGAAAATTGGCAGATTTCTTCGCCAACCAAGAAAATTCTGAAGAATTAAAATCTAGTGCCAGCAATTCAGAAGTCAAGACTTTCTTAGCTGCACAGGCCAAAAGTGCAATCGATCGTTCGTTTATTATTTTGCGCAGCCGTATCGATGGTTTCGGTATGGTTAGTCCGAACATGCAAAAGCAGGAAGGTACAAACCGCATCTTTATCGAGATGCCAGGTATCCAAGACAAGGAACGTGTGCGCAAGCTCTTGCAAGGATCTGCTGAGCTTCAGTTTTGGCAAGTTTACCAGAATGAAGAAGTTTTTGGCATTTTGGAGAACATCAATAAAACCCTTGCCCTCTCTGTAAAAGATACGACTGCTACCACTGCCCAAGCTGCAGATACAACCAAGGCCAATGGCGGTAAGCTAGCGGGCCTGACCAACAAGACCGTTAAAAAAGATACTTCTGCAACTGCGAAAGCAGCGGAAGGCGCCAAAAAGAATCCTTTGTTCGCTGTGCTTCAGCCTTCTATCATGGCTGGAGAAAATGGCCAGCAGTCGTTGCGCAGGGGACCAATTGTAGGCTTGGTACAGTTGAAAGATACAGCTAAGGTAAATGCATTCTTCAACAGGCCAGAAATCAGGCCTTTGATCCCTACTACCCTTAAATTTATGTGGAGCGTAAAACCGATGGAAAAAACCAAGGTTTTCGAACTCTATGCCATAAAAGCAAATTCATTGGACGGAAAGCCTGCTTTGGCCGGCGATGCGATCTCTGAAGCACGTTTTGGTCGTGATCAGCAAGGAAAACCTGATGTGACCATGTACATGACGGCTGAAGGTGCCAATAAGTGGAAAACCATCACTGCAGAAGCAGCTGGCAATCCACAAGATGAAAATGACAATAAGGCGATTGCCATCGTTTTAGATAATAGCGTATATTCAGCACCAACCGTTTCGGGAGAGATTCCAAATGGCGTATCTTCTATTTCCGGAAACTTTACCGTTGAAGACACCAAAGATTTGGCGAATATCCTGAAAGCTGGTAAGCTTCCTGCTCCCGCAAAAATCGTTTCTGACTTCGTGGTCGGACCATCATTAGGTAAACAGGCCATTGAAAGCGGATTGGCTTCATTTGTGATTGCCTTTGTGGTGATCCTTGCCTTTATGGCGATGTATTATAACAAAGCAGGTTGGGTGGCCAACTTGGCCTTGTTGTTCAACTTATTCTTTATCATGGGTGTACTCGCCGCTTTCGGCGCAGTATTGACCCTACCAGGTATTGCCGGTATCGTACTTACCATCGGTCTCTCCGTAGATGCGAACATCCTGATCTTTGAGCGGGTGCGCGAGGAACTGGCCCAGGGCAAGTCGATCGCCGTTTCCATTAAGGAAGGTTTCAAACATGCCATGTCATCCATCATCGACTCAAACGTTACCTTGTTGATCTTGGGTATTATTTTGGGTATTTTCGGAACAGGGCCTGTACGTGGTTTTGCGGTTACGCTTTGTATCGGTATCCTTACTTCGTTCTTCGCAGCGGTATTGATCTCGCGCGTAATCTTCGAAGGTATGCTCAAAAACAAATCGGGCATTTCATTCGATAACAGCGTAACCAGGAACGCATTTAAGAACATTGCCTTCAATTTCGTAGGAAGAAGGAAATTGTATTATATCATTTCTTCATTGATCATCATCCTTGGTGTGGTATTCTTTGTTAAAAACAAAGGGCTAAACCTTGGTGTAGATTTCAAAGGTGGCAGGACCTATCTCGTGAAATTCGAGAAGAATATGAATACCGAAGATGTAGCACACAAATTGACTGCAACATTCGAAGGTAAAGAAGCAATGGTCAAAACCGCTGGAACAGACAATACCTTAAAAATTACTACTTCTTACCATATCGAAGACCAAGATGCAAATGCAGATAAGGTTGTAGAAAGCGCTTTGAGAAAAGGGCTCGACGAAATCGGCACCAAATATGTAATCGATGGTTCACAAAAGGTGACCCCTACCATTGCAAGTGACATCATCAATGGTGCATACCTTGCGGTATTGGTATCTTGCGTATTTATGTTCTTCTACATCCTGATCCGCTTCAGAAAATGGCAGTATGGATTGGGTGCGGTCATCGCCCTGTTCCATGACGTGCTATTGGTGTTGTCGTTCTACACCATTTTAGACGGAGTGCTGCCTTTTCCATTGGAAATTGGACAGGACTTTATCGCTGCCATCTTAACCGTAATGGGCTATACGATGACGGAAACTGTTGTTGTATTTGATAGGATCCGTGAAAAATTGGGAGAAACCGGTAAAGATGACGTATATGGCGAAGAGCGCAATACGTTGATCAATTTTGCCTTGAACAGTACCTTAAGCCGTACCATCCTGACCTCTTTAACCGTATTCTTTGTATTGATCGTGATCTTCATCTTTGGTGGCGATAGCATCAGAGGATTTATCTTCGCGCTATTGATTGGCCGGATCATTGGTACCTACTCTTCATTGTGTATCTCTACGCCAATTGTAATCGATCTTTCGAAAGACAAAAAATAAAGCATCAACGCTTAAACTTTTTGAAAAGGCATCCATATATTTGGGTGCCTTTTTTGCTTTGGGCGGAGAGCGGAGAGCGGAGAGCGGAGGGCGAAAAGCGGAGAGCATAAAGCATAAAGCGAAAAGCATAAGGCGGAAAGCATAAAGCGAAAACTAAGGCTACAACAACGCCAGACGCTGAGCTAAACGCCAGACGCCGTAAGCCAAACGCGATACGCAACACGCATTGCACCAAACAAATTCCTTTTCATTGAGTTTAACTAATATGAATAGCGGAAAACCAAAAATAGTAATCGTAGGCGGTGGTTTTGGGGGTATCGAACTGGCCAAAAAACTCCGTAAGAAAGCTGTCGAAGTCGTCATCTTGGACAAGCACAATTACCACACTTTTCAGCCATTGCTGTATCAGGTGGCAACAGGTGGATTAGAAGCGGATTCGATTGCCTTTCCTATTCGAAAAATATTTAAGGGACAAAAAAACCTGACTTTTAGGGTAACTGAAGTCCAAAAGGTGATCCCCCAAGAAAATAAACTGCTGACTACAATTGGCGAAATTACCTATGATTACCTGGTGATCGCGACGGGCTCTACGAGCAATTTTTTTGGACAGGACGAGATCCAGGAAAATGCCATGCCGATGAAGTCTATTCCAGAGGCCTTAAATCTGCGAAGCCTGATCTTACAACACTTAGAAGCCGCATTGATTGCCCCTACTCCAGCGGCTGAGGCCGAACTCCTGAATTTTGTGATTGTGGGTGGCGGCCCGACTGGCGTAGAGACTGCTGGAGCTATTGCCGAACTAAAAAAGCATGTCTTAAAAAACGATTATCCAGAACTGGACATCCAGAAAGTAAATATTTACCTGATCGAAGGGTCTCCTGAACTTTTAGGCCCCATGTCAAAACAGTCGCAGGAAAAGTCGCAAAAATTCCTGGAAGAACTCGGCGTAACCATCTATACCTCTGCGCGGGTGCAATCCTATGATGGAAGCCTACTTACCCTGGCTGACGGACGAACCATCCATGCCAAGACCGTGATCTGGAGCGCAGGGGTTAAGGGAGTAGTACTTAATGGCCTTGACCCAACTTGTACTGTGCGTGGCAATCGATTAAAGGTCGATAAGACCAATAAGGTAGATTGCTATGACAACGTCTACGCCATAGGCGATGTAGCCGCCATGTTGAGCGATGAGACTCCAAATGGACATCCCGGAGTGGCGCCAGTAGCCATCCAACAAGGCAAATTATTGGCAGAAAACATATTAAATAAGATTGAAGGAAAACCGACCAGTCACTTCAAGTATTTTGACAAGGGCTCCATGGCAACTGTGGGTAGGAACCGTGCAGTAGTTGACATCAACAAAATCCACTTCCAGGGCGTTTTTGCCTGGTTTACCTGGATGTTCGTGCACCTGATGACATTGGTCGGATTTAGAAACAAACTGGTCGTTTTTGTGAACTGGGTCTGGAGCTATTTTAGTTATGACCGGGGAACCCGTTTGATTATCCGACCCTTCCTCAAAAAGGCAGATATCATCAAGTTAAATGACAAATATCGATCTAGCGAGACCCAAGAGGGTGTAAGCTAAGTTTTTGACCACAAAGGCACGAAGGCCACAAGAATGTGGGCAATGCAAGAGTCACGATAGCCATTAAGATATAGTGCATAGCCGATCTGAGGATAGTCAAACCTGCAAGTACTCATTGATGGGTGGTGATTTTACAGGCCAAATCCAAAATTTTCTTACATTAGCCTAAATTCAAGAGCATGCACCAGTCAGCTGTCCATCTTACCGAATGTCCACGTGATGCCATGCAGGGGCTGCATGATTTTGTGCCAACGCACCACAAAATTGCCTACCTCAATCTGTTATTGCAAGTTGGTTTTGATACCCTTGATTTTGGGAGTTTTGTGTCGCCGAAGGCCATTCCGCAAATGCGCGATACAGCCAAAGTATTGGACCAATTGGAATTGACAACTACCAAATTATTGGCGATTGTAGCCAATGTTAAAGGTGTAGAAGCAGCGGTTTCCCATCAGGCTATTGATTACCTGGGCTTTCCATTTTCGATATCTGAGACCTTCCAGCAGCGCAACACCAATGCTAGCATTGCCCAATCGTTAAACACAGTTGAGGAAATGCTCAATCTATGCGACCGGCACCACAAAACCGCTGTAGTTTACCTATCCATGGCTTTCGGGAATCCATATGGTGATGAATGGAATGCTGAGATTGTTGAAAAATGGGCCAATGAACTTGTTAAAAGGGGTGTAAAGATCCTTTCACTTGCCGATACCACTGGGGTGGCGAGTCCTGATAAAATCAGGGCTATTTTTGCCCAGTTCCAACAGCATTACAGTACCACAGCACTTGGGGTGCACCTGCACAGCACTCCCCATACCCGATTAGAAAAATTAGAAGCCGCCTATGCAGCAGGTTGTAGGAGATTTGACAGTGCATTGAAAGGTTTTGGTGGATGCCCGATGGCAGCCGATGAACTGACGGGAAATATGGCCACCGAAGAACTCATCAGCTTTTTGGCCAATCAAGGTGTACATCCCAAACTCAATTTCGATAAATTGCAGGAGGCCCTCGCCTACTCGTCAAATATATTTCCTCGATAAGCAACATCGCTGATCAACTCCTTGCTCAATACCTAACGCTACATATACTGTTTTACGAACCGATATCCCTTTCGTATTCATTGACTTATCAACTATTGTAAAATCTTTCATACCAATTCCGATTTGGCTTCTTTTAGTAATATATTTAATCAACTAACTAAAAACTGAACCATGAAGAAAAATCTACTCACTTTTTTAGGGCTTATTTCGGCATTGTTTACCTATGCGCAGGAATATGAGCCCAAAGATTACCTTAGCAAGGAGTTTCATGCTGGACGCCGCGAGGCATTGCGCAACATCATGCCCGACAGTTCGGTAATGGTGATCTTTGCCTATCCTACGCGTACCTTTTCGAACGATGTAGACTATCTCTACCATCAAAATCCAGACCTGTATTACTTTACCGGCTATAAAGAACCTGATGCCGTACTTTTTATTTTCAAGGACAAGCAAACTGATGCCAATGGCAATACATTCAAGGAGCTTTTCTTTGTACAGAAGCGAAACCCGCAACAGGAAAGCTGGACCGGCAGGCGTTTGGGTGCTGAAGGTGTTAAATCGAAACTGGGCATCGACATGGTATTCAACGGCAGTGAGTTTGCCGCTTATCCAATCGATTTGTCAAAGATCAAAAACATCATCTACAGCACACCAAATGGAATGGTACCCGCGAAATCGGAAAATGCCATGCTCAATGGACTATGGGCTTCATTCGTTAAAAAAGCGAACATCCAAAATCCGAATTCGCCATTGTATTACAAGCTGACCGGGCAATTGAGGGCCATTAAAACACCGGAAGAGCTCCGCATGCTACGCAAGGCCATTGAAATTTCTTGCGAGGGGCAAAATGAAGTGATGAAGGCCGCACATCCAGAAATGAGCGAACTCGAAATCCAGGGCCTGCACGAATACGTCCATAAAAAATATGGCGCCGAAGAAGTGGGCTATGGTTCAATTGTGGGCGCTGGCGATAACGGCTGCATCCTACATTACGAAACCAATACCAAGACCAAAGTGGGCAATACCCTCATCTTAATGGACGTAGGTGCCGAATACCATGGCTACACTGCCGACGTAACGCGCACCATCCCGGCCAACGGAAAATTCACAGAGGCCCAAAAACAGATCTATCAACTGGTCTACGATGCACAGGAGGCTGCTTTTAAAACCTTAAAGGACGGTGCAAAGATGGCCGATGCCAGTGCTGCAGCCTACGAAACGATTGGCAACGGGCTGGTGACGTTGGGAATCATCAAAGATAAAAAAGAGGCCAGAAAATATTATACGCACGGCTTGGGCCACCATATCGGATTGGATGTGCATGACCGTGGCAGCATGGCTACCCTGCAAAAAAACATGGTCATTACCATTGAGCCGGGGATCTATATTCCTGCCAATAGCGATTGCGATAAAAAATGGTGGGATACCGCGGTGAGAATTGAAGACGATGTACTCATTACCCAAGATGGTTACGAGATCTTGTCTAAATTTGCACCACGCAGCATTGCCGATGTAGAAAAACAGATGACCAAAAAGAGTGCCTTGGACGATTTTAAACTGGCGCCTCTGAAGACCAACTAAAGCTTATTCCTTAGCGCTGAGCGCTATGCGTCATAAAATCGCGGGGCATTAAAACTTCGCGATTTTTTTATTGTTTTTGGTGTATGACAAGGTATCGGAGCAAAAGCGGTAAAAATTCGGGCGTAACAGGGTTCGAAATCGGTATGGATTATATTATTGTCCAGTTTAACTTCGATGAACAATATAGATACACCTATCAAAGTGCAGGCGCAGATGCGATTGAAAAAATGAAAAGCCTTGCCGAAAAGCAAAAGGGCCTAAGTACATTTATAAGCAGAAATAACCCACCTTACAGTTGACGATATTCAATGTTAAATTGATTGGTTAACTGGTTAACTGTTTAGTTGGTTAACTGCCCTACAGTACACTAGCGTGACCACAAGGACTATGAACTGGTAACGGCCAACTGGATTCTACTGCAAGTTATCCTTCGACAGGCTCAGGATGACAGATTTGGTTAATTGGTTAACTGTTTAATTGGTTAATTGTTTAATTGGTTAACTGCCCTACAGTACACTAGCGTGACCACAAGGACTATGAACTGATAACGGCCAACTGGATTCTACTGTAAGTTATCCTTCGACAGGCTCAGGATGACAGATTTGGTTAATCGGTTAACTGTTTAATCGGTTAACTGATGGATTATTTCTAGAAATGCGCTGCAGGAGCGTCTGTTTCTGGATAAACTAGGAACTTTGAACTAGCAACTGTGAACTAATAACTGCCAACTGAATCAACTCCTCTTCACCATCTTAAAATGCTGGATGCCTGCCTCTTCAAATTGGGGTCCTTCAGCAACAAAGCCAAATTTTGCATAAAGGCCCATGGCATCCAATTGAGCATTGAGGTAGATGTAATCGGCATCTGCCGGAAGATCGGCCAGTGCAGTAGCCACCAATGCGCGCCCCACTCCTTGTCCACGATATTCCTTCAGGACAGCAAAACGTTCTAATTTATATCCATGATCGGTTTTACGCCACCTGCAAGCACCACATGGCCGATGGTCTGAAAGGGCCAGAAAATGGATCGATTCTTCTTCATTCTCCCATTCCAATTCGGGCGGGCAGTTCTGTTCTTCTACAAAGACGATTTTACGGATTGCGAAAACTTTTTCGAGATCTTCTTTATGTCTTGCTTTTTGAACTTGGAGTACTTCCATCTTTATCTTTTTTTATAGATTTTTTCTCTCTCGATTTGGTTTGTGTATTTTCCTCGGCAGCATCGATAGAATGTGAATTATGGATATCATCTTCCTTCTCTGCCAGATCAGAAAGCCTGACATAGAATTTATGCAGCTGGTCCAGTTCATCCTCTGTTAAGTCTTCGATATCGACCATGCGGTTGCTTGCCCTTGTATTTGCAGCAATCAATTCGTTCAGTTTCAACTGGATGGCCTTACTATCCTTGTTTTGTGCCTTCTGGATCAAAAATACCATTAAAAACGTAATAATGGTCGTTCCAGTATTGATGACCAATTGCCAGGTTTCAGAATAATCGAATAAAGGTCCGCATGCCGCCCATACGATCACGATTGTAGCAGCGCCAAGAAATGCCGGAGAACTTCCGGTAAACTTGGTAGCACCATTGGCAAATTTTTCGAAAAATCCTTGGTTTGTTTTTTTCTTTTTGGCCATAACTTCCTTATTAACTCAAATTTGATAAAAAAATGTGAAGCATAAAAAAGCGCAACAAGTAAATCTACTGTTACGCTTTGTTACCTGTAAACAACTGGCTGTAAGAAATGTTTGCCTAATTACAGCTTATCGTTTACATTAATGCAGTTGAGGTCTTCGAAAGCTACAGTTAAACGCTTCACAAATTCCTCTTCTCCCTTGCGCAACCAAACGCGTGGATCGTAATATTTTTTGTTCGGTTTATCATCTCCTTCGGGATTACCGATCTGTCCTTGCAGGTAAGCTTCATTCTTTTTGTAATAGGCAAGAATTCCTTCCCAGAAGGCCCATTGCATATCGGTATCGATGTTCATTTTGATCGCACCATAAGAAATCGCTTCCCTGATCTCTTCCTGCGAAGATCCCGAGCCGCCATGGAATACAAAATTGATAGGTTTTTCGGCAGCAAGATTAAATTTCTCTTTGACGTAATCTTGTGAATTTTTAAGGATAACGGGCTGAAGCTTCACATTCCCCGGCTTATACACACCATGGACATTACCAAAAGCTGCTGCAATGGTAAAACGATCGCTAACCTTGCTCAGTTCTTCATATGCATAGGCTACTTCCGAAGGCTGGGTATATAGTTTAGAACTATCCACATCACTGTTGTCCACCCCATCTTCTTCTCCACCGGTTACGCCCAATTCGATTTCGATGGTCATTCCCATTTTGCTCATTCGTTTCAAATATTCGACGCAGATCTCCATGTTCTCTTCAATAGGCTCTTCAGAAAGGTCGAGCATGTGGGAGGAGAACAAGGGCTTTCCAGTTTCTGCAAAAAATTGCTCACCATGGGCCAAAAGTCCATCGATCCATGGCAATAACTTTTTGGCTGCATGGTCGGTATGCAATACAACGGCCACTCCATAATGTTCGGCCAAAAGATGTACATGTTTTGCTGCAGAAACCGCTCCCAACACACATGCATTCAGGTTATCGTTATTCAAGGTTTTTCCGGCATAAAACTGCGCACCTCCATTAGACAATTGGATCATGACCGGCGAGTTTACCGCTTTTGCAGTCTCCATTACCGCATTGATGGTATTCGTTCCTGTTACGTTAACTGCCGGTAAAGCAAATTGATGTTTCTTAGCCTGTTCAAATAATTCTTGGACAGCTGCTCCGTAAATTACGCCTTTATAGCCTTTTAAACTCATTTTTAATAGATTTGGTAAGTGCCGAAGTTATGAAAATTTTGTATATTTCATGAGCTAATCAGCTAATTTGTTAATTAGCTGATTATTTTTTCGTTTCTTTGTAATCGCATTTTTAAAAGTAATATGGCTTGGTTTAGAAGAGAAAAAAAAGGGATCAGTACCACTACTGAAGAAAAGAAAGAAGCGCCTGATGGGTTGTGGAACAAGTGCCCAAACTGTAAAAAAGCATTGCACAGTGCAGACCTCCAAGAAAACAAATATGTTTGCCACTATTGTGATTACCATTTAAGAATTGGATCTGGAGAGTATTTCGAAGTACTTTTCGACAATAATGAATATACCGAGCTGTTCGCCAACCTGACCTCAGGAGACCCGCTTCAGTTTGTAGACAGTAAACCTTATACCGCAAGAATAGCTGAAACTACCGCCAAAACAGGCCTTAAGGATGCCATCCGTGCCGCACACGGCAAGGTAGATGGGCAGGACCTCATGGTAGCCTGTATGGATTTCGCTTTTATCGGGGGTTCAATGGGTTCTGTAGTTGGCGAAAAAATTGCCCGTTCTATCGATTATAGCCTTAAAAATAAGGTGCCTTTCCTGATGATCTCTAAATCTGGAGGTGCCAGGATGATGGAAGCCGCTTTTTCGCTAATGCAAATGGCCAAAACATCTGCAAAACTAGCTTTGTTGAGCCAAGCAAAGATCCCATACATTTCACTGCTTACCGACCCCACTACGGGAGGGGTTACGGCTTCTTATGCCATGTTGGGCGATATCAATATCGCTGAGCCCGGGGCCCTGATCGGCTTTGCCGGGCCAAGGGTAATCAAGGAAACCATTAAAAAAGACCTTCCTAAAGGATTTCAGACCTCAGAATTTGTACTGGAGCACGGCTTTCTCGATTTCATTGTAGACAGAAGGCAGATGAAAGCCAAATTGGCCAGTTTTCTGAAAATGATGAAAGCGTAGGTGATTGGTTGTTTAGGTGTTTGGTTGGTTAGTTGATTTAGTTAAGCTACGTTCACTGCCCATCGCTATTTATCACGCTAGTCATTTCATTTGGAATTGTTATTTACAGGTTGGGAACTGAAAACATTTCCTATCTTTAATAGACCTAATTTCCAAAGCTCATGAAAAGATTATTTGTCCTATCCCTTGCTTCACTTGTTTTAACCAGTTTTACGACACCTAAACCTTCGATATTCAAGCCAAATACGGTTGTAGTCTGGCAGCCATCGCACCAGACTGATACCGGAAAGGATTTTAGTGAAGCCGAGACCTGTAATGCCATTGTGGAGGCAGCCATGGCCACCAAGCCACGATTAAGAGAACATAAGGTCTGGAGCCTTAATCAGCCCAACTTGCACCACGCCAATGTAGGGAGCAATACAATTATTGAACACACGACCGCGGTAATTGACGGAAAGCTTTCTGGCTATGCCTGGGAAATGCAGGAATCGAATAAGCTAAAACCTGAAGTCTTCATTGCAGTGCACAACAATGGCGGCAGCAAGCGAAATGCCATTTGGGGCTACATCCACGAAGGAGACCAGTATGAAGCAGAAAACCGCGAATTGGCCGCTCGGCTCATTGCAGCTGTTAGTGCAGTAACCGATCTGGAAAACAGAGGAGTGCTGTTAGATAGTTCAACTGGCAGAAATGATTATACCTGCAAGAATACGGGTAAAAAAGCCTTTTATAGCATTGATGAAAATATCAATACCGCCAAATATCGGGTGCTGCTCGAAGTAGGCGATAATGGACCTAGCCGTGAACTGTTGATCAGTAAGGAAGGCCGGAAAAAAATTGGCGTTGCCCTTAAAAATGCATTACAGCAGTGGATGCTGGAGAAGAAATTGCGTTAGTGGTTTTTTGGTTGGTTAGTTATTTGGTGGTGAGGTGGTGAGGTGATACATGATGTTAATCAAATCCTAATCTCAAATCGGAATGAATTTAAGCGACCAGAACGTGGCAACCTTTAACCTTATAACTTTCAATATGATGATGAAAAAAACATTAATCCTTGCCCTGCTCCTATTTGCTGCGCATTTTGGAAATGCCCAGGAGAAAAAAACCAATCCGGAGTATGATGCCGAGCTGGCCAAACAATATGGTGCAGACGATTATGGCATGAAGATGTATGTTCTGGTCATTCTAAAAACAGGCAGCAATACTACGGCCACAAAAGCCCAGACCGACAGTGCCTTTGCGGGGCACATGGCCAACATGAACAGGCTCGTCAAAGAAAACAAACTCATTGTAGCCGGTCCATTGAGCAAAAATAACCAAACCTATCGCGGCATCTTTATCCTCAATACCAAGTCAATCGATGAAGCCAAGCAGATGCTTGCCACTGATCCAGCTTATCAAGCCAAACTGCTAGATGCCGACCTGTTCAACTGGTATGGTTCTGCAGCCTTGCCAGCCTATTTAAAAACTGAAGGGCAATTGGGCAAGTATAAGTTTTGATGGTGGTTAAGTGGTTAATTGTTTAACTGTTTAATTGGTTAATTGGTTAATTGGTTAATTGACCTGCAGTACACTAGCGTGACTACAGGAACTGAGAACTGAAAACTGTTAACTATAAACTATTCTTCTTTCTGTTGAAACTTATAGAACAAATATCCTAAAAAGGGTAAAATCAAGATACTCCCCAACAACAGGGCCCAGCCCAGGCTGTTGATGGTTTTGGCTGGCGCCAGCGCATCAAACAAGGAAACGGTTTCTCCATTGCTCAACCTGATGAAATTAGGGAAGTGAGCGAAACTGATAGCAACCAAGATCATGGAAACCTGAAATCCTGCTAAGATGCGCAGAATTTTTGTCTTCCCTTTTAATAAAAGCCACCACAGCAGCACAAGCGACAAACTTGCTAGTACGACGGCCATTAATCCCACTCCATTCCTAAATACCCAGTTTACTAGGGGCACATTGTCGATGTAGGCCGCTAAAAACACCAGGGCACCTGCACTTACCGCAGCCACGTTCATCAGCTCTGCCTTTTTGATAAAGCGCTTTTTGTCTTCCTCAGCCCTGCTCTCGCCGATGAGATAGATGGCTGCTAAAAATCCACACAGGGCAACAGTAAACAATCCAACAGCGATAGCGAACAGATTAAGCCATCCAAAAATATACGCATCAGCAAAGTTAGTGGCATGGTGGTCAATCTTTCCTGACAACATGCTGCCTGCAATAATGCCCAAAAATAAGGGTGTAATGAAACTGGAGTAGATAAAGATCTGGTTATAGATTTCCTGCATCTGATCTTTTACTGCATCATAATGCCTAAAAACAAAGGCCGTCCCCCGGGCAATGATCCCAATGAGCATAATGGCCAGGGGAATGTGCAGGTAGATGGACATGAGGCTGTAAATCTTTGGAAAAGCCACGAAAAGGATCACGATGGCAATGATCAGCCACATGTGGTTAGCTTCCCAAACTGGGCCAATGGCATGGTACATTGTTTTTCTCGTTTTGCCCCTATTTTTTGTTGAGGTAAACAGTTCGATGATCCCTGCCCCAAAATCGGCACCACCCAACAGAAAATAGAGCAATATGGCCAGAAAAAGAAAGGTGATAATGACATCCTGCATAAATTATACTGCTGAGGTGGGTTGACTATACAATTTGGGCACCATCTTGATCTGCCGATAGAGCAAGAAGATGACAATAACAGTTAATGATGCATAGATGGCGGAGAACAGGTAAAATGACCAGGAAATACCAGGCATCGGTGTCACCGCATCCTTGGTTTTCATGACCCCATAGATGATCCAGGGCTGCCGGCCGACCTCAGTAACCACCCATCCGGCCTCTAAAGCGATATATCCGAGTGGCGTTGCATAGACAAACACTTTTAACAGCCATTTGGCCTGTAGCAGGTTTTGCCTTCTGAGCAATAGGACGAGATAAAAAATGGAAATCATCGCCAATAAAGTGCCTATGCCCACCATGACCTGAAATGCATAATGGGTAATGGCCACAGGTGGTTGCTCATCGACTGGGATCTGATCCAGTCCTTTAACTTTTGCCTTAAAATCACCATAGCTTAACCAGCTCAGTGCACCTGGAATTTCGATTCCCATCTTTACCTGCTTATTTTTTTCATCAATAATCCCTCCGATCAATAATGGCGCAGGCTGTGAGGTATGGTACAGCGCTTCCATCGCCGCCAACTTTGCCGGTTGACGTCTGGCCACATCCTTGGCAGAAATATCGCCACTAATGGGCTGTAAAAGTGCACCGATCACCGCAAACACAATGGCAATCCTAAAAGCTTTTAAATGAAACTCTTGGTTTTGTTTTCTGATCAACATCAATGCATGTACACCTGCAACAGCAAAACCTGTAGCAGTAAAAGCGGCCAAGCACATGTGCAGCGCCTGTGAAAACCAGGCCCTATTGAACATGGCGGCAATGGGATCGATGTGCAGGTATTGTCCATTAACCAGTTCGAATCCAGCCGGACTGTTCATCCAGGCATTTGCCGCAACAACCAGGATGCCAGAGGCCAGTCCACTTACCCCTACCACAATACCAGTGAACCAGTGGAACCACCTATTAAGCTTGTTCCAGCCATAAAGAAAGAAACCCAATGCAATGGCTTCGATAAAAAAAGCAGTCCCTTCCAATGAAAAAGGCATCCCGAATATCGGACCAGCGTGCTCCATGAACCTGGGCCAGAGCAGTCCGAGTTCGAATGACAGCATGGTTCCGGAAACTGCGCCCGTGGCAAAGAAAATAGCCACTCCTTTGCTCCAGGCCTTTGTTAGGTATTGATAAGTCTGATCTCCGGTACGGAGCCATTTGAAATGTGCCACCGCCATGAAAAATGGCATTACCATACCAATGCAGGCGTAAATGATATGAAAGCCCAGGGAAAGGGCCATTTGGGAACGGGCAGCTAAGAAATCATCCATCGAAAAGGATTTATAGCTGTAAATATACATGATAAAGTGCGGAAGTCCATGAGTCGAAAAGTCCAAGAGCCACAATTACAATATTGGACTCTTGGACTTCTGGACTCTTGGACTTTATATAATCATCCTGTGGTCAATTCCTGATAAGCAGCAGTTAGGCTTCTGATGACGCCATCGCCCTGCCACTCTGGCGCACCAGGGATGCTGGTAGCTTTTAGGATGTCTTCTTTTGATTTTCCGGCCTTTATTTCACCGCCAACATAGGTGAGGAGCGAATCGAGGTAATTCCTGAAAGCTTTGATGTCGGCTTTATTGCCAGTTACTTTTTCTGGATCCAAGCTATGGCCCCAAATGAACAGCGTATCGTTGTCGAACTGGTTTTGGATCTGGTCCAAAGCCTTGATCCAATTTCCTATGTGCGCCCCATTTTCTTTATCGATGTAGGGATAACGGCGATTAAATACCAAATCGCCAACATGTACGATATTGGCGTTTTCGAAATGATAGACTACATCGCCATTGGTATGGCCAGAACCATAATAATAGGCACTTATTTTTTCTTTGCCAACCGGCGCTTTCCAGCTTTTGCCAAAAGTGACATCAGGAAACAACTGTTTGTCTTCATTTTTTGCTTTTTCGGCAGCAAGTTTTTGGTTGACCAGTGAATTCTGATGGGCAACAACATGCACTGCCAATCCCTTGAAAGCGATGTTCCCAGCCGTATGATCGCCATGGTGATGTGTATTCAAAAGGTATTTAAAAGGCTTTTCACCCAATTTCTTCAATTCTTCTATGGCATGCGGTGCCGTGTTTGGAAATTGGGAATCCACGACCACATATCCGCTCGAAGCATTCAGCCAGCCGATGGTGCCGCCCTGTTCCATAAAAATACCCACATCATTTCTTAAGGGCTTGAATTGATAGGCCCTCGCCCATTCCGGACTGGCAAATAGATCGGACCTGTAAAAGGCAAGTGCCGCCATGGCCAATGCCGAGTGCTGAATAAATTGTCTTCTTTGCATTGCAGTAAATTGAGTTCAACTTTTTAGCTAATAGCTAGAGCGAAGATATTAAAATCGAAATAACTCTAAAACAATCAGTCAACAGCTACAACTATTGGCCAACAACTAAAACCCGCCGCCTGGAATAGAACCTGGCTCATGGCTATCGCCCAAAGGCTCATTGGTACGGCCATGTTTTCTTTCAAAGTTGCTGGTTATTTTTGAGGACGAATTTTTCTCGATGTTCTCCTCATTTCTAGGTGTATCCTGTTCTGTATTGGTTACCGAATCATCCAGCACAACTTTACGGTCTCTTTTTTCATTTTCATTGTAATCTTCCATGATTTCTGTTTTTTAAAGGTGATAGGTAGATAACAATGCTGGAAAGGGATTGTTTGGGGGGAGAGCGGAAAGCTGAAAGCCGAAAGCCGAAAGCCGAAAGCTGAAAGCTGAAAGCCGAAAGCTGAAAGCGGAAAGCGCAAAGCAGAAAGAAGAGAGCAAAAAGCAGAAAGTCGAAAGCAAGAAATATTATGCCAGTGTGTTCTGTTTCACTACCATCTTAACCTTTTCGATCACATAATCCAGGTCTTCTTTGGTGGTGTATTTGCTAAAAGAAAAGCGTACGGCGGGTCTGTTTGGATCAGCTTTAATGCCATTCAGCACATGTGAACCAATATTAGATCCTGATGAACAGGCACTTCCGCCAGATGCGCAGATGCCGTTGATATCCAAATTGAAGAGCAGCATATCTGCCATGTCCATTTCTGGAAATGAAACGTTCAATACGGTGTACAAGCTTTTCGACGGATCGGTTTCACCATTAAAGGCAATACCCGGAATTTCTGCCGTAAGCTGAGCTTGGAGATAGTCTTTCAATCCCTGGATGTGTTGCTGGTGCGATTCCATTTCAGCATAGGCAATTTCAAGCGCTTTGGCCAATCCTACAATACCATAAACATTCTCAGTTCCGCCACGCATATTGCGCTCCTGTGCCCCTCCATAAATCATTGGTGGAATTTTGATATTGCTGTTCACATATAAAAAGCCCACGCCTTTCGGACCATGTAATTTATGGGCGGCACATACCAGAAAGTGGATTTTCAGTTTACGGACATCATGAATGTAGTGCCCCATTGTCTGTACCGTATCCGCGTGGTAAATGGCATCATACTTTTCGCACAGATCGCCAACCTTTTCCATATCGGTGAGTGTACCCAGTTCATTGTTGGCATGCATCAATGATACAAAACTGCGCTCGTTGGTTTTTAGCAGTTCTTCCAGGTGATCATAATCAACATTTCCTTTGGAATCGATATTTACAAAGCTCAATTTGTTGACTACACCATCTTTCAACAACATATTTAAGGTATGTTCTACCGCATGGTGCTCAATTTTGCTGGTAATGGCATGCTTGATGCCATAGGCGGCAATCCCACAACGGATCGCAGTATTATCGGCCTCCGTACCGCCAGAGGTAAAGAAGATTTCAGATGGAGAGGCATTGAGCAATCCAGCAACAGTTTTTCTTGCTTTTTCAACTAATGTCCTCACCTCCCGTCCAAGCGCATGGATAGCGGAGGGGTTACCATAAAAATTCTCCATCACATTGGTCATTTCCTGGATCACCGATGGATCTAATGGCGTTGTGGCCGCATTATCAAGGTAAACTCTCTTCATATCTATTTATGATTACACCGATGATTTGTGATTACACCGATTAATTTTTTTACTAGTGCTTTCCGCTTTAGACTTTCTGCTTTAAGCTTTCTGCTTAATCTAACTGATCTTTAATATTTCCTTAATGTCTGAAATGATCCGATTGGCCAGATTTTCGGCAACGGCCTCATTCTCGGCTTCGCTATAGATCCTGATGATCGGTTCTGTATTGGAGCGGCGCAAATGCACCCATTCCTTCGCAAAATCAATCTTCAGTCCATCAATGGTACTGCATTTTTCGGCAGCATATTTTTCCTGTACCTTTAACAATAACGCATCAATATCCATCTCTGGTGTCAGCGTAATCTTATTTTTGGAGATATGGTAAGCGGGATAAGTGCTTTTGAGCATCGAAATACTGGTCTTGGCTTTGGCCAGATGTGACAGAAATAGGGCGATCCCAACGAGGGCATCCCTACCATAATGTAATTCTGGATAAATGATACCGCCATTTCCTTCTCCGCCAATAATCGCATTCGTTGACTTCATCTGGTTTACCACATTGACCTCACCAACAGCGGCCGCATGATATTCGCTTCCCGCTCTTTCTGTAACATCACGCAGCGCACGTGTAGAAGAAAGATTGGATACTGTATTTCCCAGGTCATTTTTAAGGATATAATCGGCTACGGCGACCAAGGTATATTCTTCGCCAAACATGCTGCCATCTTCATTCACGAAACAGAGTCGATCTACATCAGGGTCTACTACAATCCCGAGGTCAGCTTTTTTTTCCTTTACCAGTTTTGAAATTTCGGTCAGGTTTTCTGGAAGCGGCTCAGGATTATGTGGAAACTGCCCGTTCGGCGTGCAATACAATTCGTATATGGTGCTTACGCCCAATGCTTTCAGCAAGGCCGGCACAAAGATGCCGCCGGTTGAATTGACACAGTCGATCGCAACCTTAAAGTTTGCATTTTTAATGGCCTCCACATCAACCAGAGGAAGGGCAAGTATGCTATCGATATGTTTTTGTAGGTAGCTGTCATTGGCAGTTACCTTTCCCAACCCATCTACGTCAGCAAATGCAAAATTGGCGCTTTCCGCCATTTCGAGCACTTCCTTTCCATCTGCGTCGCTAATGAATTCTCCTTTTTCGTTGAGCAGTTTTAAAGCGTTCCACTGCTTCGGATTATGGCTGGCCGTTAAGATAATGCCTCCTCCAGCCTGCTCCATCGGTACGGCAATTTCTACTGTTGGCGTGGTCGAAAGTCCCAGATCGATCACTTCAATGCCCAAACCCTGAAGTGTTCCGATCACCAAGTGATTGACCATTTCTCCAGAAATGCGCGCATCACGGCCCAAGACAATCTTCTTATTTCGGGTTCTTTCAATTACCCAAGAGCCATAAGCAGCCGTAAATTTCACGATATCAATCGGCGTCAGTCCATCGCCAGATTTACCTCCGATCGTACCACGGATACCTGATATAGATTTAATTAATGTCAAGTTTTATAATATTAGTCAGTGTCCAAAAATAAGAAAAATAAATTGAACTCTATGGTCGTTTGGTGTTTGCCACATGCGAACATTTTAAGCCGTGCGCGTAAGCCAAACTTTAGTATATTTGCGCTTCACAACACGCTAAGCTCTGCCCAATGCAACGTAAATGGTATCAATATTGGTTCAATTCCCCTTATTATCATATTTTGTACAGCCAGCGGAACGATGCGGAAGCTGAATTCCTGATTGATAACCTCTCGGCCTATCTTCGTCCAAAAAAGGACAGCAGGATATTGGATATCGCCTGCGGAAGAGGTCGACATGCCATTTATCTGAACAAGAAGGGCTATGATGTGACCGGAATTGACCTTTCTGAACAGAGCATTAAATTTGCACAGCAATTTGAGCAGCGTAATCTGCATTTTTATGTGCATGATATGAGGAAACTTTCCTACATCAATTATTTTGACATTGCCCTGAACCTTTTTACCAGTTTTGGCTATTTTGAGACCGAAAAAGATCATGTCAACGCGCTTAAATCGTTTAGAAAAAGTTTAAGGGCCGATGGGACTTTGGTGATCGACTATTTCAATACGCAGAAAATTATTAAGAACCTCACCAATCAGGAAACGAAAACCATTGACGGCATTGAATTCCATCTCCATAAATTTGTAGCAGACGGAAAGATCATCAAGCATATCAATTTTGAGCATAAGTTAAAAACCTATGCCTTTGAAGAACGTGTACAGGCTTTCTTTTTAACAGATTTCGAACGGATGCTCACCAAAAGCGGACTCATCATTACCGAAAAATTTGGCGATTATGGATTAAATGCCTTCGATGAGGGCAAGTCGGACCGGTTAATCTTAATTTGCAAGAAAGCATGATTGCGGAGATCCAACAATTTGATACGGCACTGTTCCTAAAAATCCATCGTGGCCTTGGCAATGATTTTTTTGATGTGCTCATGCCCCTCCTTCGCAACCGTTTTTTTTGGGCGCCACTCTATCTTTTCATCATTGTCTTTTGCATCAGGCAGTTTCAAAAAAAAGGTTATTATATGATCGGCATGCTCTTGGCTACTTTTGCTATGGGCGATCTGATTGCATCAAGGATCATTAAACCATTGGTGGGAAGGATCAGGCCGTGTAATGAGGTCAGCCTTGTGCACGACATCATCCAGCGCGTACCTTGTGGAAGTGGATTTAGTTTCCCTTCTTCGCATGCGACCAATCATTTTGCAATTGCCATCTTCCTGATCTGTCTGTTTTATCGGCAATGGAAGCCGATTTTGCCATTAGGTCTGGCTTGGGCGCTGCTCATCAGCTTTGCGCAAATATATGTCGGTGTACATTATCCGGTTGATACCCTTGTAGGTGCACTTTTGGGAACCTGCATTGGCTTTTCTACTTTTGCTATTTATCAAAAAATCAAACCTGCGTAATGGAAATCTGGAAGTTTTTAGTCTTGTTCTTTTGTGCATTCCTTGGTGGGATAGCGATTTTTCTGGTCAAGAATGACAAATCGCAATTGCTTAAACTGATCTTATCCTTTAGTGGTGCCTATTTATTTGCCATTACAGTTTTACACCTCATTCCAGAGGCCTATAGCGGAACAGACAAGGCCGAAATTGGTATTTTTATCCTGATCGGCTTTCTTTTACAGGTATTTCTGGAGCAGTTTTCGGAAGGTGTAGAGCATGGGCACATCCATAAACATCATGATGGACATGTATTTCCATGGGGAATTATGATCAGTTTATGCCTGCATGGATTTCTGGAAGGCATGCCGCTGGCCAAAGACCAGAATAATGAGCTCATTTTCGGAATTGCGCTACACCATATTCCGGCTGCTTTTGCCCTGGCCAGTATCCTTGTCCAAAATCAGTTCAAGGCAAAGGGTGTGGCTTTTTATATCGCCATTTTTGCGGTGATGGCACCTGCGGGCTATTATTTCAGCCTAAGCTTAAGCAATGGCAGCATCAGCGGAATGGAACCCTACTTTAACAAAGTAATGGGAATCGTAATCGGGATTTTCCTCCACATTTCTACCACCATTCTTTTTGAATCCAATGCCGACCACAAGATCAATAAACGTAAGATGATGGCAGTCATCGCTGGGATTGCAGTAGCGTTGTCAGGGTTTTATTTAGGGCATTAATTTTTCCAATAAGCCACACAACTGCACAGCCTCATCTTCTGAAAGGTTGGGGCTTAAAATGGTCGTAAAATCTACTTCGCGTTCGATTTTCCTTAATAGCGCCATTCCTTTCTCTGTTAAGATGATATCGACGGCCCGTTTATCGTAGTCATTGGCTTTCTTGGCGATAAATCCCTTAAAGATCAGTCGATCGACAATCCTAGAGGCATCGGTTACCTGATCAATGATCTTGGATTTGATAAAGTTGATGGTAGCTGGACTTGGATACTGATGTTTCAGGATCCGCAGCACATTGTACTGCTGTGGTGTGATCACAAAAGGCGCGAGCCGGTCCTTAATGTGGCCACTGTTGGCATGATAGGTGTAAATGATGTTGACGAGTGCCCTTTGAAAAACATTTTCAATGGCGACTGGTTTAATTTCCCTGGTTTGTTGAATCATTTCGATCTTGCGTTTGGTCTGGTCTATTTGAGGGAGATTGCTTATTTCCTTTCCCATAATTCCACGGACAGTTGGTACATCTGTTCTTGCAGCAATATCCCCTTTTTTTGAGAAAAGCTGCTGTCAGCACCATTAATCCCTGTTCATTGAAATAGAAATCGATTCCCTCTTCCATTAATTGAGCAATTTAACGACCAATTTAGATTTGAAATGATTGCGCAGCTGCGTTCCTTCTCCGTGGGTCGTCCACACTTCCCTGGGCGAAACCTGTGCAATGGTATATAAAATTGCGTTCCAGTCTACATGATCAGAAATGTAGAGCTGTACCGTTTGGTTGTGCTGGAGATGTTTCCAACCAGTTACAAAAATCCTGACTACATTAATGGCCTTGATGTAACTATGGAAAACCATGGGTGGTACGAGATATACAAGATCAGTCCGTGTATTTTTCATCACTTTACGATCATAGAGCTCATATTTTCCAACGTCGATCCCCAGTTGTTCATATAACCGCACGAAAGGCAAGATGCTATGATGTACCAGGATCCGCTTGTTGGGGCAATACGTATTGATCAACGAAATGAGGCGTTGGCTTTTACCCAATGCATACGCGCCCAACATTACATTTGAAGAAATCGCATTTAACTTTTCTACTTCCAGTCGGGCATCTGGATGTAGGGTAGCCGGATCGGCAAAGGTGGTCTCCGTAATCAGCACATCCGCCTTCACCAACTGGATCGGCTCACAGGTCGGATCTTCCTCGGTCTTATAATCTCCAGTGTAGAGGTAAGTGACTCCCTCGTATTTCATCAGCACCAATGCCGAACCCAAGATGTGCCCGGCAGGAAGGAAACTGAGCTCGACACCATTGAGCTCAAAAGTTTCTTGATAGGTTTTGATCCAAAAATCGGCGGCAGCAAATTTCCTGTAGCGCAATTCCATAAATTTTGCCGTTGCACTCGTACAATAAACGTGCTGATTGCCACTTACCGCATGGTCTCCGTGTGCATGCGAAATGACAGCGTTGACCACCGGTTCTTTCGGATCCAAGTAAAAATTGCCATATCGGCAGAACAGTCCAATCTTAGTCTGGACAATAAAATCGTCAATTATCGGCTTCGCTACATCTATGGCCATTATTGCTGAAGAAAATGTTGGTGCAGTGCGTAGGCTTGTTCAATGAGCGAGGTGTTTTCATTGTTGAGGATCAGGTGATCGGCCAATTGTACCTTCTGTTCATCAGTAAACTGCTTATCCATCCGGGCCAAAATCTGTGCCTCGCTTACCGCATCCCTTTGCTTAATGCGTTCTATTTTCAGTTCCAAAGGGGCCTTGACCAAAATATTGACATCACACATCTGGTATGAGCCACTTTCGAAAAGCAGTGCGGCCTCTTTTAAGGTATAGGGTACGGATGAGGGAATGGTGTTTGCCCAGGCATCGAACGCCCTAAAAACGGCAGGATGCACAAGCGCATTTAATTTGTCGAGCTCATTTTGGTTTTCGAAAACGATGCCTGCAATGTGCTTGTTGTTCAAAAGGCCATCTGGAAAATAGCTTTCGGCACCAAACGTTGATTTTACGCCTTCAATAAGGAGCTGATCACTGACCATCAGTTGTTTGGCAACCTGGTCGGCGTAAAAGACAGGAATGCCCAAGGTTTCGAAAATCTTGCAGACTGTAGTCTTTCCGCTACCAATACCACCTGTAATCCCAACTTTAAGCATTATTTTTCGATGATAAAGTTAAGTTTATTGGGCACGATTTTTACCAGGTTGCAGTAATCGGGAAAGCGCGCCAGCTTAACCGCAAATTTATGGTGCCCCAGCTGCTTCCATTCGTTTACATCGACAACGGCCTCGATAAAATCTTCATCAACCTGCTGATAATTGCTCAGTGCTACCGTAAAGGTAACGGCTACTTTCTTTGGAAAGAGCCTGATGTCGTAAAAATCGAAGTTATTGATCACCTTTACAGGTACATCGAGCGTCTTTTCGGTAAATTCATCAATGGGCAACGAAACGCCAACGTTTGTGGGATAGATGCTGATGTTAGTCGATCTATTTTTTTTAATGGCGATGCGCGTATTGGTCGGCTTTTGGAGGTTTGAAAGCCTGAGCGTATCGGTATACCAGACATTGATCTTGTCCAGTTCATCCTGCGGACCAGAAATATTAACATAGGATGGCGTTAACCTGATCTTGCTGGAAATGCCATATTGCTTCACAAAACTAAGGTTCGAAAGTAATTTTAAGGGTACTCGCTTGTTGGTCCGTTTCGAAAAATCGAAATATAAGGTATCAGGTTCTATTCCGATTATTTTTTGTGAAGCGCCCAATTGCCGGTTGATCTTTTCCAGTTGTTCAGAAAAAATGATGTGGTTCTGGGTGGACAGTTTGGCCAAGCTCACTTTGATTGATTGTGGCTGCAGGTGTAGCTTTGAAAACAACAACTGCCAGCCGCTACCTTCAACTTCGAGCATGACCTCATCTGGTTGGAGGGGCTTAAATGCCTTTTTCTGGGGTTCATCTTGATATAAAAGCTGTGTTTGGACTTTGTATGGATATTTGCGGTCGAGCGCTATAAACAACCAGGTAGCCAATGCAGCAAACAGGCAAGTGAACCATACGATAGCTCTTTTTCGCTCTACTTTGGTAAGTTTGATGAATGGCATGCCGTAAAATTACAAAAAAAAGCCGCTCTCTCGAAATGATGAAAGAGCGGATCGATTAGCGAAATGATTAAGCTAATGATTATGCTTTTGCGGCAGCAGCTTTCGTGGCAGCCTGTGTCGCATCTAATGAAATGGCAGATTTATCAAAACGGATTTTTGTTCCGCCCTCTACTTCGATCAAAAACGTAGTGTCATTTGAGCCTACGATCTTACCGTGGATACCAGCCGTAGTGATGATCTTATCTCCTATTTTTAAAGCTTCGACCAGCTTCTTGTGGTCTTTTGCTTTTTTGACCTGTGGCCTGATCATGAAAAAATAAAATACGACCATGATCAATACCAAAGGAAGGACCATCCTTGTGATATCATTGCCGCCAGCTTGTAATAATAGTGTTGTCATTGTATGTTGGTTAATTGTTTAATTGGTTAACTGGTTAAATGGTTAATTGGTTAACTGTTGAATTGTTGGATTGTTGAGGTGTTTAGCAAACTATGAACTGCTAACTGTAAACTGCGCCGCAGGCGTGCCTTCGGGATAAACTAAAGTTGCTTAACCTCTCCTACCAGGTGTAATTTTTCTGCTTCGGGATTGGCGTTTGAGGTTACGGTAACCTGCTTATCCTGCATGCCATCTTTTCCGGTGCTATCGAAAATAACTTTGATTTCGCCACTTTCACCCGGTTTGATCGGGGTTGTCGGATATTCGGGAACGGTACAACCGCAGGTTGCCGTGGCATTGGTAATGATAAGCGGAGTTTTTCCCTCGTTCTTAAACTTGAAGCTGTTCTGAACTTTTTCTCCCTCCTTAATTACACCAAAATCATAGATGGGCTGCTCAAATTTGATTTTTGGCGCATCTGCCGCAGCTACGGTCTTTCCTCCCGTTACAGCGGTCTGGCCTGCTGACGAGTTGCCCTTCTGCTTACATGCGGCTAGGAGCACGACTGCACAGATATATATGATGCTCTTTTTCATTATTCTTCTATTAATCCCCTACCTATTTTTTTAATGCTATTTGTTCTCTTCAGGTCGTTTAAGATCTTGTCCAAGATACCATTTATAAACGAATTACTTTTTGGGGTACTGTAATCCTTCGATAAATCTAGGTATTCGTTAATGGTTACCTTTACCGGAATAGATGGGAAATTCATCAGTTCGCAGATGGCCATCTTCATTAAAATGGTATCCATCAGGGCAATCCTTTCCGACTCCCAGTTCTTGGTACGCTCGGCGATCAGGTCCTGATAAGTTTGGTCGTTCTTCAAGGTGTAGGCGAACAGATCTTTTACAAACCTGCTGTCCTCCTCCCAGTCGGCACTGATCGGTGTCAGTTTATTTTCAAATGGGTCTTCCGAGGTAAAGTTCTTCAAGGTCTTCGCAATCATGCCCTGCATCACTTCCCGATCTACAGACCAATTGATGAAACGGTCTTCAAAGGCCTGGATGATACTCAGGTTTTTTAAGAGGATTTTACGGAAAATATATTTGATGATTTCTTTAGAACTTTCCAAATCTTCCTTTTCTTCGGCCAGATAGGCCTCATATTCCTTGGTGTCCTTGAGCTTGTTGAAGATGGTTTTTACCAATTCGGGATCGGCATGCCAGTTGATCTGGTACTTGTTTACAGCGGCCACATATTCTGGATTCTGTTTGAGCACATTGGCAAATTTGTTGTGCAGCAGTTTTTGGTTCGGACTAAGATCTTCAGCCGTTGGCAAATGCTTGTTTGCACGTTCTATGGCGTCGTTAGCGGTATATTCGGTAACGTCAACTATAAGTGCGAGCATGCGGACATACATTTCATAAACATTGTCGATACTTTTCATTAAAGTCTTCTGACTGCTTACGATGTCTTTTTTTTCTGTCATGTGCCAAGCAAATATATTTTGCAGGGCTTTGATTCTTAGGTGCCTTCTGTTTAACATGAATGTAAGAACGATTGGTAAATTTTACCGTTAATTAATATGATGATTTTATTTTTTTGATGTCGCTAATTCTTTTTTCTGCAATTCTTGCTGCCGCCATATTGGTCGGGATCTTCTCGGTCTTTGATAGTTTGATCACCTCGCGTGTGGCGTCGTAAATGTGCTCTGTCAACTGCATCGTCCTTTTCTTACCAAAACCGGTAAGTTCAGAATAGCAATTGATCAATCCGCCTGCATTGATCAGATAATCTGGTGCGTATAAGATGCCTTTTTCCAATAAGAGTTGTCCATGGATTTCTTCATCGGCCAATTGGTTATTTGCCGAACCTGCAATAATGGAGAATTTCATGTTCTTGATGGTCTTATCGTTCACCGTTGCGCCCAATGCACATGGCGAATAGATGTCGGCACCAATGGTGAAGATCTTATCGGCATCGATTGGTTTTGCTTTATATTTTCTGGCTACTTCCTGTAACCGGTCCTGATTGATGTCGCTGATATAGACTTCCACATTTTCCTGGCGCAAAAGATCGACCAAATGCTCCCCAACGTTTCCAATACCCTGTACAACAACGGATTTACCTGCAAGCATATCGGTACCGAAAACCTCTTTTACGCAGGCCTTGATGCCCAAAAAAACACCTTTCGCAGTATAAAGTGCTGGATTTCCCGCCCCACCAATCGATTCCGGCACCCCGGTTACATGTTCCGTTTCCATCCTGATGTATTCCATATCACGGGTGGTCGTTCCCATGTCCTCGGCCGTAATAAATTCTCCGTTCAGGTTTTTGATGAAACGCCCATAGCTGCGCATCAGGGCCTCTGTTTTATTTTTTCGTGAATCGCCGATAATTACGGCCTTGCCACCACCTAGGTTCAGGCCCGTAATGGCCGATTTATAGGTCATGGCCTTTGAAAGTCGAAGAACATCTTCCAGGGCCTCGGCTTCTGAATTGTAGTTCCACATCCGTGTTCCGCCAAGGGCAGGGCCTAATGTGGTGTCGTGGATCGCGATGATTGCTTTTAGACCGGTATCAGCGTCATTACAAAAAACTACTTTTTTATGACCTGAGGCACTGAGTTGATCTAAAACAGAAGTATAGGACGCGCTATTACCAGACATACAGCTTATAAATTGATGTCAGCAAAATTAAGATAAAAAAACCATTATTTATATAAAATTGGTTAACTGGTTAATTGTTTGAATTGGTTAATTGGTTAATTGGTTAATTGGTTAACTGTTGAATTGTTGAATTGGTTAATTGTTGCTGCGAACTGCCTTATTGATTTCTCTCTAGGATTGAATCTGTGCGCCCTGAACTGTGAACTGATAACTGTGAACTATGAACTACGAAACATCAACTGTCAATACTGAATTTTTCGCTAACTTTACCGTTCATGAAAGACCTTAAATTTTTAAATAAATACTTCTTAAAATATAAATGGAGGATTATCCCTGGACTGATCTTCGTGGTCATTTCGATTATCTTCCAAATTCTCCAGGCTCCCGTAGTCAGCCATGCAGTAAACCTCATCCTCGAAAACATTTCGATCTATCAATTATTTGACGGCTTCGACCGCCAGACCATCATCTACCACATTTTTAGCACCAATCTTTTCTACTTTGGCGCACTGGTTCTATTCATCTACCTCATGAGAGGCATTTTCCTATTTTTCATGCGGCAGACCATCATCCTAATGTCGAGGCATATCGAATACGACCTTAAAAATGAAATATATGCCCATTATCAAGTCTTGAACCTTGGCTTTTACCGCAGGAACAATACTGGTGACCTGATGAACCGGGCCACAGAAGATGTAAACCGGGTTAGGATGTATGTTGGCCCGGCCATTATGTATACCACCAACACTGCGGTACTCTCTATCATTGCCATTTTCAGGATGTTTTCGGTAAATGGTACGCTGGCCTTTTTTACTTTGCTTCCACTGCCGATTCTTGTCGTAATCGTTTATTATGTAAATACCTTGATCAACCATAAGAGCGAAAGGATCCAGGAACAGCTGTCTCGCCTATCGAGCTTTGTGCAGGAAAGGTTCAGTGGCATCAGGGTCATCAAATCCTATGTAAGGGAGCATCAGGCGCAGGAAGTTTTTGCGGAGGAAAGCATTTCCTACAAAAACAAATCGATGAACTTGGTAAAGGTACAGGCACTTTTCTTTCCGGCCATGCTGCTGTTGGTGGGACTGAGCACGATCTTCACCATTTATATTGGCGGCAAACAGGTGATGGAGGGCGACATTACCCCTGGAAATATTGCAGAATTTATCATTTACATCAACTTGCTAACTTTTCCTGTCACCATGCTGGGCTGGGTAACTACCCTCGTTCAGCGTGCGGCGGCATCGCAAAAGCGGATCAATGAATTTTTGGAACTCCAGCCAGCTATTGTTTCGGCTACTGATGAAAAGATGGATTTTGAGGGAAGGATCAGCTTTGAACAGGTGAGCTTCACTTATCCGGATACAGGCATCCAGGCCCTAAAAGAAGTGAGCTTTGAGGTCAAGGAAGGACAATTTTTAGCGATAATTGGACGAACAGGATCTGGCAAATCTACATTGGCCAATCTCATGATGCGCATGTACGATGTCGACTCCGGTCATATTCGTATTGATGGTGTCGACCTAAAGGATGTGAACCTGGGCAACTACAGAAACCAGATCGGTTTTGTACCACAAGAGGTATTTCTTTTTTCTGATACGATCAAAAACAACATCGCATTCGGCTTGGGAGATTGTGATCAGGAAGCAATCGAGAATGCCGCTAAAAATGCTGCAGTCTATCAAAACATCATCGAGTTTGACCAGAAGTTTGAGACCATGTTGGGCGAACGCGGCATTACCCTATCTGGCGGACAAAAACAAAGGGTTTCCATTGCCAGGGCACTCGTTAAGGCCCCGAAGATCTTGATATTTGACGATTGCCTATCAGCCGTAGATACCAAGACCGAGGAGGAGATTTTGAACAACTTGGGCATGCTGATGAAAGGTAGGACCAGCATCATCATCGCACACCGCATCTCTACGATCAAAAATGCCGATAAGATCATTGTATTGGACGAGGGACAAATTGTGGAACAGGGCACGCACGACCAGCTTTTGGCCAACCAAGGCGTTTACGCAGAACTCTATCAAAACCAATTGTTAGAAGAAGCGGTAGATTAGAAATAGTCATTGGTCATTATGTCATTGATCCTTCTGGGCTAAGCAACTTGACAACCAAACAACGCTACAATTAGTCATTAGTCATTGATTATTATTCATTAGGCTAAGCAACTCGACAACCAAACAACTCTACAATTGGTCATTAGTCAATAGTCATTAGTCATTAGTCATTAGGTCATTGGTCATTTCTGGGCTAATCAAATCAACAACCAAAAACGCTACAATTAGTCATTGTTCTTTGCTCGTTGCGCTATGCTCTTTGCGCCATGCGCTATGCACTTTCGTCTTTGTTCTTAAATTTATAACATTTAGCTAATTTTCTATTTTGAAGTTTAATAATTATTGCTTTATATTTACCGCAACCTTAAACTATACTACGCACAACAATGGGAGATTTTGAAAACAAAGAGAGAGAAGAGGTTTTTTCTAAAAAAGTAAGAGCTGGGAAACGCACTTATTTTTTTGATGTAAAAGCAACACGTTCAGGCGATTATTACCTAACCTTAACTGAAAGTAAAAAGAGATTAGAAGATGGTGTATTTGTAAAGCACAAAATTTTCTTGTACAAAGAGGATTTTGAAAAATTCACCGAAGGTTTAACCGAAACCGTTGAATACATCAAATCTCATCAGGAAGTGGTCGAAAAGCGCTACGAATATTCTGAAAACGCAGAATACAACCATTCACCAAAAACCGATAGCGACGATTTTTCATTTTAAGCTATCGATCACATAAAAAAATCCTCCAAACATACCGTTGGAGGATTTTTTTTTGCATTGATTGCTATTAGCCTACCAATGTAGCTAATATCATCAAAAAGTATAGTCCGATGCAGATGATGGTGAGTATCCCCCAAAAGCTGAACAAAGACTTTAACTTTGAAAAAGCTTCATTCAGATTGGCCTGTTCCCCATAGAGTACGCCAACTTTCGCATGTGCGGCATATTTAAAGAGCAATAGGCTGGGGTAAAAAATGGCAAATGCCACAACAAGATTAAACACCGTAAAAATAATCTTTCCCAACGCACCAAATTCCCCCAGCATTTGTGCCAATTGCGGATTGGTTTCCATTGCAGCTCCTATGGTAAATGCACCTACAATGGTAATTCCGGCAAAAACAAAGCCCACGATTGCCAAAAAACTAGACCACCTGGCCATATCGTACAGGTAACTCCGCATTTCTTCGGTAACTACAAGTTGTGTTTGTAGCGGTTGCCCACTTTCCTGATCCTGATTTTCCATGATAGATTGAATACGCTTCCAAATATATACATAATAAATATATATCTTTGCGGCTTTTGGCAGGGAGCGAAGGGCGAAGGGCAAAAAACGAAGAGCGTAAGCGCAGGGCGAAGAGCGTAGCAAAAGCAAAGATGTGGTCCTAATGGAAGCATGCGCTTGGAAAAAAATTTAACTACTCGAAATAATTCAAATATGGCATTACAATGTGGTATAGTTGGCCTACCGAATGTGGGCAAATCTACTTTATTCAACTGTTTATCAAACGCAAAGGCACAGGCTGCGAATTTTCCGTTCTGTACCATTGAACCCAATATTGGTGTAATTACGGTACCTGATGACCGGTTGACGAAGCTGGCCGAATTGGTAAACCCGAATAAGGTCGTACCCAATACCATCGAAATTGTAGATATTGCAGGTCTGGTAAAAGGTGCCTCCAAGGGCGAAGGATTGGGGAATCAGTTTTTGGGCAATATCCGTGCTACAAACGCAATTATTCATGTGCTGCGCTGCTTTGACGATGGAAATGTCATCCACGTAGATGGTTCTGTAGATCCGATCAGGGACAAAGAGATCATTGATACCGAACTGCAACTGAAAGACTTGGATACGGTGGTAAAACGGATCCAGAAGGTTGAAAAAATGGCCAAGACCGATAAGGACGCCAAAAAGACTTTTGATATCCTTTCCGTGGTGAAGGCCCAATTGGAGACTGGTAAATCCGCCCGTACAGCGGCAATATCTGCCGAAGATTTTGATTACATCAAAGATCTTGGACTGTTGACCCAAAAGCCGGTGATGTACGTCTGCAATGTGGATGAAGGTTCGGTGGTTAGCGGAAACGCTTATGTGGAGCGTGTAAAGGCCAGTGTGGCAGATGAAAATGCCGAAGTGCTTGTCATTTCTGCTAAAATCGAATCGGAGATTGCCGAATTGGAAAGCTACGAAGAACGCCAGGAATTTTTATCCGATATGGGATTGACCGAATCTGGCGTCAACAAGTTGATCAGGGCAGCCTATCGCCTACTCGATCTTTATACCTATTTCACTGCTGGCGTACAGGAAGTAAGGGCGTGGACCATTACCAAAGGTTTTACCGCACCACAGGCTGCCGGCGTGATCCATACAGATTTTGAAAAAGGTTTTATCCGTGCCGAAGTAATTAAATACGATGATTATGTGGCACTGGGATCTGAAAATGCCTGTAAAGATGCCGGAAAGCTGGGCGTAGAAGGCAAAACCTATGTTGTGGAAGATGGGGACATCATGCACTTTAGGTTTAATGTTTAATTAGACGCCCGACACAACCTCGCAGGTTCTTAAGAACCTGCGAGGTTGTGGTTAACCAAAACAATATGGAACAACTCCCACTATCCTTCAGTGAATTATTGCAATTGGTTGGCTATTTTAGTGCCCTGACCCTATTGCTGGGAACTGTTTTCCAGTTGATCATCATCTGGCTTAACGAGCGGCGCATTTCGGTAAATATGTTTCTCTCGATACTGATTACCCAGATCTTGGTGTTTATCGCTACCACTTATCTCTGGCTAAAATGGCCCATGGGACTTAAGATCATCTATGGCCCCATCCTATTTCCGGCCCTGCTCTCAGAAATCTTGATTATTCCAGTTATTTTTGGCTTTTATAACTATCGAATTTTTAAGAAAAAGAAATAGGATCAATAGCCTTGGCAACTCAACAACTGAAAGGCAAAGATTCCTCGCTTCGCCCGGATCCGATGACAATCCTAGCCCGGAATGACAACCGCTCAGCACTTAAAGTTAAATCCTACGCCCCTAACGCTTTCGATTTCAATGGTGGGATCGGCAGATAAGTGTTTTCTCAGGCGACTGATAAAGACATCCATACTTCTGCCATTAAAGAAATCGGCTTCTTTCCAAAGGTGGTTTAGAATGTCTGTCCGTTTGATGATGCTGCCACGATTTTGATAGAGATAGGAAAGCAATTGCGATTCTTTTTCGGTAAGGGCGAACTGGGCCCTTGGAGAAATCAGCAAAAGGTTTTTGGGTTCAAATCTAAAAATCCCGATCTGGATGTGTTCGGGCACCTGGATCACCTGCCGTTGCGTCCTTCTCAAAATGTTGTGGATCCGGTAGACCAGCTCATCGGCATCGAATGGTTTGATCATGTAATCGTCGGCCCCCAATTTCAAGCCTTTTAGCACATCTTCCTTCATCTTTTTGGCGGTCACAAATAAAAAAGGAATGTTCGGATATTGGAGCGTTAATTTTTTGGCCAAGGTAAATCCGTCTTCCTTGGGCATCATCACATCTAAGATAAGGATATCATACAGCTGCTGCTCCAGCATGGCCCTTGCTTCCTGGCCATTGAATACCCTGTGCACCTCAAAATGATTGATTTCCAAATATTGTTTGAGCAGGTGGCCCAAATCAAGGTCGTCCTCAACCAGCAGTACCTTATGCGCCATAAATTGGGATTTTAATCGTGAAAATGCTTCCTTTTCCAAGTTCGCTCTTCACCTGGATCGTGCCGTTCAGGTACTTCATGTGCTGTTCGCAGATGTAGAGTCCCAATCCCAACCCTTTGGTGGTATGGATATTCCGATCTTCTGCCACGCGATAAAATTTCTGGAAAATTTCCTGCTGCTCGGATTTCGCAATCCCAATTCCCTGATCTTCAATGCTGATGCAAAAATAACGCTGAAGAATGAAAGACCTTATTTTTAGCGTAGAACCAACCGGACTATATTTGATCGCGTTTTCGAGCAGGTTGTTCAGTACGCTGGTCAGCTTGATCTTATCCCCATAGATCATGGTGGGTTTATTTTCTAACGCAACATCCAGTTGATGGGTATCAATCTTAAAATCTTCAAAATAATGGGCAATGAAATCGATGATATTGAACTTCTTTTCAGGAAGGTCAGGCTCATGATAGATTGAACTTTCCATCACGTTATCAATCAATTGCTGAAGTCGGATATTCTGCCGGTGAAGCGAATCCAGTACATTGTTGAATAGGGCTTCATTGCTGAGCACCTCCTTTTTATGCAGGCTTTTGATGATGATGTTCAGGGAAGCTAAAGGTGTTTTGAGTTCGTGGGTGATGTTATTGGCCAGATCGGTCTTGATCTCGGCAATCTTTTTCTGCCTGATGAGGTTGTAGATGATCAGGAAAAATAAAGTGGTGATGACCAAGATCAGGATCAGTGCCAGAAGGAATACCCCCAGCATGCGCTTAAAGATTTTTGCCTTTTCATTGGATATGTCTACGTTTCTGGAAAGCCAGATCTTAAAGGTAATTTCCTGCTTGGTCTTCCCTTCGTGATAATTATCGTAATCCCGGCTGGTAATCAGGTACCTTTCTATATTGGTGGCATTTTTATTCACAATTGGTGTACCGAGAACGGTGATGGACCTTTTCGTTTTAAAGAACACGCTATCAACTTTTCCAGTGGTCTCTACGATCAGGCTATCGTACTTAAATTCATATTTCAGGTCTTTAAGTAGCGGATTTTTTTTCAACTGCTCATTTAACAGGTTTAGGTTCTCCTTGTTCCTGATGGCATTTTCCTCGATAAATTTACGGATGACCGTGTTGCTGTCCACTTTTCCGACTTTGATGGCCAGGTCATAAAATGAAACCTTGAATGCCACCAGCGCGCTGTCATTGCTTGAGCTGATCTTTGGATCTGCAATAATTTTTTTAATCGCCCCCTGTACTTCCTTATGGTAATTGGCCTTGGTCAGGTTATATGTATTCCTGATCAGGTAATACTGGATGTAGCAAAGAAAAATAACCGTAAGGGCACAACAGCTGATGAGCAGATTGGTGTGGAGCGCAAGCTTTTTCATGAAATGCAAAAATATAAAAAATTCATATGGCGCGTCCTCATTAACCTTTCGTTAACTCTTCGTTAACCCATTTTTTTGGACCTCCAACAGAATTTTGTGCATCACATGAAACCTTATGGAACACATCAGACATTTGTCTAATGGCAATAAAATGGTGAGCTATACCACCCGACAAGCAGTAAACCTGGTTGAAGAAGATAGCTACTGCATGAAATTTGTTTTTACGGGCAAAGAAGAATGCATTGCCAAAAACCGAAAGTTAAATATTTATCCCGATTCATTCGCGGTATTTCCCAAGGATACGAGCTATCTGTCTCAGATCAATTCGGAAATTCCTGTCGAGTGCTTCTCGCTGATGTACCAACACGATTTTTTGGCGGCCTTCCATTATGCCGAAACCGCAGACCTGCTCCAATCACTTGATTCGCCCTTTCAGCAATCTTCTGGCTATTTATTTGAGGGATGTACTTTTCCATTGCACCACGACTTAAAAACCAACGTAATCCAACTGAAAGCTAAATTGGGAGCGGAAGATGAATGCGAACTGCTGATTAACGAATACATGCACCAATGCCTGTTGAGCTATTATGCCACCTACCAGCGAGAAGTGGTTCACCGCTATGAAAAATTGGGATTTGTAAAGAAAAAGACCAGATTAGAGATCATGAGGCGCTTGGCGCTCGCCAAAGAGTTCATCTGCAATAATTACGACCGCAACATTAGCCTGAATGAAATTGCCCAGGCTTCCTGTCTGTCTACCAATCATTTACTGCGAAGATTTAAGGAAGCCTATGGTCTGTCGCCTTTTAATTTCCTGGTAGGTTACAGGCTAACCAGGGCCAGGCAGTTGCTAAAAGATAGTTCATACTCGGTAAAGGATATTGTGGGCATGGTGGGATTTGAGTGCCCAAGCTCTTTCTCCCGGCTCTTTAAAAAAACCTATCAGATCCAACCGCTAGACTTTAGAAAATCATCCCAAACTGTTTGATCCCAATCGGGCAAAAACCAAAAAATCCGCTACATGAATAATGTAAGCGGATTTTTTAATGTGTCCCCGACGAGATTCGAACTCATATCGATGGTACCGGAAACCATAATTCTATCCATTGAACTACGGGGACAGGGCTGCAAATATATAAAAATATCTGTGCAATCGCAGTAGATGGTTAACTGGTTAATTGGTTTAATTGGTTAATTGTTGAACTGGTTAATTGTTGAACTGTTTAACTGGTTAATTGGTTAATTGGTTAATTGGTTAACTGTATGCGATGAATTGATAAATGAGCAAGGAACAAGGAACACGGAGCAAGGAACAAGGAGCAAGGAACAAGGATATTTTAATCTCGAACTTGCGTCTTAATCTTTGTTCTTTAATCCATGCTCTTCGCTTTTCCCTTTTCCCTTTTCGCTCTCCTCCTACCTATCTTCGCAATCAATTTTTTTATCCAAAAAGAAAAGGGCACATTTGTTGCACCGTCCCATATGACATAAAATAACAGTTAGGCAATACACAAATCCCTTTTGCTATGGAAGAGCTGCTCGTTGATGAAGTACTTCAGTTATTGGAAAATGAAAGCGATAGGCAGCTGAAAAGCTATCTGAACGAGCTAAATATTTCTGATGTGGAGCACTTGATCGACGAACTTCCACAACATGCCGTGAAATTTATCGAAACACTCTCGATCAAACGGGCGGTAAATGTTTTCCGTATCCTCGATTTTCCGACCCAGGAGCGCATCATCAAAAAGCTACAGAGCAATAAATTAACTGAAATCATCCGGCAGTTGCCGCCAGACGACCGTACAGCATTACTTGGTGAACTTAAAGGCGATGCTGTAAAGAAATTGTTGATCCTTTTACCAGATCATGACCGTATTGAAGCACTGCATCTGTTGGGCTACGAAGAAGATAGTGTAGGAAGGCTGATGACTCCCGATTTTATTGCGGTAAAGATAGATTGGACGGTGAGCAGGGTGCTGTCGCACATCCGCCGTTATGGCAAAAATTCGGAGACCATCGATGTCGTGTATGTCATCGATAAAGAAGGGGTATTGCTGGACGACATCAGGATCAGGGAAATTTTATTGGCCGACCCAGAAGTCAAGATTGCCGAACTGACTGATAACCGATTGATTGCCCTTAACGTAAACGATCCGCAAGAGGAGGCCATCAACGTTTTTAGGATGAACAATCGGGTAGCCCTGCCCGTAATCGATGACCAGAACATCCTCTTGGGCATTGTAACGGTTGATGATATTTTATGGATCGCCCATGAAGAATATACAGAAGATATCCACAAAATTGGGGGTACGCAGGCATTGGATGAGCCTTATCTTGATGTTCCCGTTTTTCAGCTCTATAAAAAACGTGTGGTGTGGCTAATTGTTCTTTTCTTTGGAGAACTGCTTACCATTACGGCAATGTCTAATTTTGAGCACGAAATCGCAAAGGTAGTCATGCTGGCCACTTTTATTCCCCTGATTATTTCTAGTGGTGGAAATAGCGGTTCGCAAGCTGCCACATTGATTATTCAGGCCATGGCCCTTGGCGAGGTAACCGTAAAAGATTGGTGGAATGTGATGAGGAGGGAAATCTTTTCGGGCATATTCCTTGGCGTAACTTTATGTCTGCTCAGCTTCAGCATCATCTGCATCTGGCAACTGTTGGCTCCAGGCTTCAGTGTCCACTTTGTGCGCATCGGACTAGTGGTAGGCTGTTCATTAATCGGTGTGGTGCTCTGGGGAACCCTGATGGGCTCAATGCTGCCGCTCCTGTTAAAAAGGCTTGGTGCCGATCCTGCCGCCTCGTCTACACCTTTTGTGGCCACATTGGTGGACGTTACCGGACTGATCATCTATTTCTCCTTTGCCCTGCTGTTCCTGAAAGGGGTGCTGTTATGACGGGAAGTAAGGAGTAAGGAGTAAGGAAGAAAGAACAAAGACGAAAGACGAAGGAAAGAATTGTCATCCTGAGCACTGATTGTAATGAAATGGAATCTGAAGTACTCACTGTAGAGTTGTCCAGCTGTTGATTTGCTTAGTTCAGCCATAACCGTGGCCATAAATGATCAGTCACGAGCTATTAGCGACTAGTTATCGCTATCGGCTTTTGACTTTTCGCTTTCCGCCTTTCGCCTTTCGCTTTCAGCTTTCAGCTTTTAACAAAAAAAAAACGTAAATATCCATCCAGACTATTTACGTTTTTAAGACTAATTGGTTAACTAACTTTTATTTTATTAATTGCCTCAAAATTATGGATGGGGCAACTTTCTGGCTGTGCAGAGAACACAATTTTTTGCTCTGCCCACACGCTCAGCGCCCTTATTTCTCCCAGAATATTTTAGTATTGAAAATATCGATGACAGGCACATTTCCACTGTTTGTTTGAACCTCATTCAACGGATAAGGAATTCTTAATGGCAATTTACCACTGCTGATGTTGTTCAGTCCCACAGGGATGTTAATAGGGAAACCGGTCCTTCTATATTCTGTCCATGCTTCAAAACCGTTCAGGCCGTTATTGGCCACCCATTTTTGGGTAATGATGGCCTCAAACTGCCTGTTTGCCGTTGTAGCCGCGGCCCAGTTGACTAATGGCTGATTGGAACCGGTATAATAGGCCGTTGCCGCTGCTGCTGTTGAACCCAAAAGTTTAAACGATTCCTGCATACCTTGCTGATAGGCAGTCTGTGCCGCAGCTGCGCCTCCTGGCAAATAACCTTTTAAGTAAGCTTCGGCCTGCAGGAAAAAGCTCTCGGCAGAAGTAAGCAGATAGGCAGATTTGGTAAATCCATCAACTGGCGACAATACGCCTGTTCCAATCGGTGAAAAATTGAATTGTTTTGCTGTAGGTGTAGCGGTCGTGCCGGGGTATACACCAACATAGGGCTGTGCCGGATTTGCAGGAGTGGCTGCTGGCTTATACAATAAGTTCAACCTTGGATCGGCATTTGCAATGAGGAAATCAACGGCATACTTGTTTGCACGTGTAGCATCAAAGGTATCTTTAGTTGTCCCGGTCACCTCATAACCGATCTCATTGTATAGTGGATTGGCTTTGTCTTCCTGGTTTACATAGCCCGGGTTAACCCCCGCACTTTCATCCGCACCGAGAAATGTTTGCCCGGCAAGCGTTGCAAAACCCGCTGCAACTTTTGTCGCACGGCCTGGAATGAGCGATTGGCGAAGCAATACCCTCAATTTTAAAGTATTGGCAAACCTGCGCCATTTGGCCATCGATACGGCTACATCTGCATCGCCGAACACAATATCGCCCGCACCAGGCTCATCGGCTGTTGCCGTAGTGTTGATACTGGCAATTCCTGCATCAATCAGTTCCAAAATTCGATCGTAGACATCTTCGGCCTTGTCATACTTTGGATTGATGACCGACGTTCCCTTTAACGCTTCAGTGTAGGGCACATCGCCCCAGGTATCGACAAGCACCTGGAAAGTATAGGCTTCTATGATCTTGGCGATCGCGGCAGCATTTCGCTTACCGCTACTGGTGGCTTCGGTTTCCACGTATTTTAAATCGTTCAGTGCACCTGCATAAAGCGTAGTCCACGTTTTATTATAGGTACTTGGCGTAAATTGATAGGTTTCCTGTTCCAGGTAATAAAGTAGATCTGGCGACTGGCCCCAGTTACCGGCCAAGAGGTTTCCCAAGATGTTGAGGTCGTTGTTGACCACCTCACCAGTTTTGGCCAGCGCAGCAGGCAGTACCAGTTCCGGAGTGGTTGAAGTTGGCACATTTGGATTATCGTTGATGTCGAGAAAGTTCTTTTCACAGCCCACCGTAATTGCCAACAATGGCAATATGGCCAATATTTTGATATGTTTTAGTTTCATGATGTTTAGAAGGTTGCATTTAAGGTTAGACCAAAGGTTCTGGTAGAAGGAACACTCGTATATTCAATGCCCTGTGAATTGTTGGTACCGAAAACATTCGATTCAGGATCTACGAAAATGTTCGATTTTGGTGTCCATAAGAGAATATTGGCACCAGAAATGGCAATGCTTGCCCTACCGAACGGTGTTTTGCCCAACAGTTTAGCTGGCAGCTGATAGCTTAAGGAAACATCCCTCAATTTGAGAAATGCAGCATCTACGATATTTGATTCCGCGATCTGGTTGAAATTGGAATACCAAAAATCAAAGTTTCCACTCCTGGTCTTTACCGTAGTATTTGGCGTAAATACACCCGGAGTTGTTTCTATCACCGAATTTGGATAGATGAATTTTTCCCTACCGAATGCGGTGGTCCTAGGACTTGCCCCGGTAAAGGTCACATGGCTAGATGTTCCGGAGAAAATAACATTTCCCGTGCGGTAATCAAATGTTGTGGATAACGAAAATGCTTTGTAAGAAAAGGTATTGTTGAAACCTAAGATGTGTTTCGGATTGATCTGGCCCAAATTCCTGAAAGTTGGATCGGTCCTGAGGTATCCTGTTGTACCGTCTACCACAACCCTACCCTGCGGATCTCTCAGATAGGCCGAGCCTACCAACGAAATGGCCTGGCCCACAATAGCCGTCGCCGTCGGATCTCCCGTTCCCAAAGAAAGCTGATCGCCCGAATAAAGCGATTTGACAACATTCTTGTTGTGTGTATAGGTAAAGTTGAAATTCCATGAAAATCCGTTGGCGTTTCTCATCGGATTGCCTTTTAAGGCGAGCTCGATGCCTTTATTGGTCACCACACCGGCATTTACTGTTGCCGCTGTATAGCCTGTCGATGCGGGAACGCTTACATTGATGATCTGGTCAATGGTTTTCGTATCATAATAGGTTAGATCAATCCCGATCCTATCCTTAAAGAAAGACATTTCCGTACCGAATTCGTAAGATGTCGTAAATTCGGGCTTTAGGTTTGGATTTGGGGTGGTATCATCAATAGAAAATGCCGCCAAAGAGCCAAATGGAAATCCAGTTCCCGACTCAAAGGTAGGCACAAGGCTATAGGCAGATGCGTCTGAGCCCACTTTGGCAAAACTCGCCCTCAATTTAAGGTAGGAAAGTGCCTGGTTCCCTTTTAGTCCGTCAAATGCGGCTGTAGGAATAAAGCTCAAACTGGCAGATGGATAGAGATAAGAATTGTTGTTCTTGGGAAGTGTTGAAGAGATGTCGTTTCTGAGCGTACCATTTAGGAACAAGAAGTCTTTATAACCCACCGTCAGGTCTCCAGCCCATCCGATCAGGCGTTTTTTAGAACTTTCTTCACTACCGCCCAATTCGCCAAGGCGGTTGGACAAGTTAAAAAATCCTGGCGAAGAAAGTGCGCTCGCCGATGCCGTAAGGCTATGTGTATCGGTTTGACGGATATTGTTGAGCAAGATCAAGGTCGCACTGAAATCTTTGGCAAAGTCTTTCTTAAAGGTTAATAAGAGGTCTGAGTTCATGATCCTGTTCGAAAACGCATCTTCAATAATTCCTCCAGGTGTTGCCGAAGGACGTTGCCCTGTGCCGAATACTGTTTTTTCGAAGGTCTGCTTTCTTTTGGTCGAGGCATAATCAGTTCCCAATCGCCATGAGGCCGTAAGCCAAGGTGTTGGCGTAAAGCTCATCTGCACGCTGCCAAAAAAACGGTCTAAATTGTCATTGAACCTGTTGTTTGCAATATTATAATAGGGGTTTGGCTGATAGCCGTTAAAATATCCCTCTGTGGTCGCAAATTCATAGTTTTTCCAGTCCTTGAAATCGGTAAGCCTGATCTGGCGGCTGGTATTGTAGACCGCATCTACCACACCCTGGTTATAATCTCCTCCGCCAGCACCATTAAATGAGGTGTTGGTCAGGTTCTTATTGTAGCTCAGGTTTGCATTTACGGTAAAATTGTTCGACAATTTGGTCGATCCATTCAATTTGAACGTGTTTCTCCTGAACTTGTCGTCTGGGATAACCCCTTTTACTTCATTGTCTGACAGCGACACATAAAAGTTGTTATTGCTGTTCCCACCTTGGAAAGAAACCGAATTTTGCCAATTTGTACCCGTATTGAAAAAGTCTTTTACGTTATCCGGTATGGCCGTGTAAGGGATCATCAGCGTATGTCCGTTTGCCAATGTTGGTCCAGATTGTACGATGCGGCCATCCAATCTCGGTCCCCAGTTCGTATTCTCTACTTCATTATAAACTGGAGGATTTCCGGTGCCGTTCTCATAGCCAGAACCGAACTCATTCTGAAAGTCGGGCAATTTCTGCACCCTGTCGATCTGATAGGTCGAATTGACATTGATTTCCAATTTTTTCCTGGAGGCGGCATCTTTCCCACTTTTGGTCGTAATGATAATTGCACCATTTACACCTTGTGAGCCATACAGGGCGGCCGCATTGGCACCTTTGAGCACGGTTACCGATTCGATGTCATCAGGATTGATGTCTCCTACCCTATTTCCCACATCGACCTGGTTGCCCGCATTGATGCTGGGCAGTTTTGATGAATTGTCGATCGGCATCCCATCGATCACGAACAACGGCTGCTGTTCACCTTGTAGCGATCTAATGCCCCTTGTGGTGACACGTGTAGCCGTATTTACCCCTCCGCTCGACCTGCCAATCTGCACACCTGCAATTTTTCCGGTGAGGCCGTTGATCAGGTTGGTCTGTTTCCCATTGGTGAGGTCTTTGTTTTTGATCACATCTGCAGAGTAGCCCAATGCGGCTTTATCTTTTTCGATCCCAACTGCGGTAACCACCACTTCGGCCAGTGCTTGGGAATCTTCTAACATGACCGCATTAATTGCATTTGAGTTACCGATGGAGATGGTCTGGCTCTGGAAGCCCAGGTAACTGAAAGTTAATGCGGAAGCTTGGTCAGGAACGGTAATCGTGTACTTTCCATCGCTGTCGGACATCCCACCAGATGTGGTACCAACAACTTTTACACTTACCCCTGGGATCGGACGCTTGTCTGTTCCAGTGACCTGACCCGTTATGGTCCTGTTCTGTGCAAATGTGGCCAGACAGCACCAAAAGGATACTAAAATCAATAATAGTAACTTTCGTTTCATAATTTGTGATTTAAATAATTAAGGATGATGAATTTATTTCCACCTCCTTAAAGGTCTTTTGCCAGTCCTAAAAAGGATGTGCAGGGAACACAAATTTGCCGTTGGAGTTGGGAGTTGCCCAGAAGGATGCGTGCTGGCACAGTTCTCAGTTCGCAGTTCTCAGTTGACCAAAGAAAATTTAACCAAGCGCTTGCCCTGAAATCGAATCGATTATTATATTTACGGTAGGTTATTGAACATCCAATTTTATCATTATCCGTATTTATTTATTGCTTAAATCCATCATCCCACGTGCAACATACTCCTCCTATACCAGCGAACGAGATGGAGAGACTGATCAATCTTTCCGAATTTGACATCGATTATTCCAACCTCGAAAATAATTTTAAGGACTTGACGGCATTGGCCGCTAAGATTGCAGGCACCGAAATTTCTTTGATCAACCTGATCGATGCCTTTACACAATGGACGGTTTCTAAGGTGGGACTGGATGTCGACCAAATGCCACGAGAAGATTCGGTTTGCCAGTATACCATCATGGGAGACGATCATTTTGAAATCACGGACCTTTCGAAAGACAACCGTTTCCAGGATAAGGATTATGTGGGCAATCCGCTTAACCTGCGCTATTATTTTGGCATTCCCCTCAAAACATCAAAAGGCTATAGCTTAGGTGCCCTGTGCGTAATGGATCCTGAAAAGAAAGACCTTTCGCCAGACAAGATCGATTCCCTAAAGCTGATTGCCAACGAGATCATGACCCGGCTAAATACCATTAAACAGTTGCATGAACTGCGCAAGCAGTTGAAAAACGCCAATGAAAGCAAAAAGAAAGTGGCGCACGACATCAGGGGGCCGCTTTCTGGGATTATTGGTGTTACGCAGCTCATCAATGAACAGGGTGATGGGAACAACATGGAAGAATTGTTGGAAATGGTAGACCTGATCAATACCAGTACCAAATCAGTGATCGATATGGCCGATGAGATCTTGACCGATGCCAGTGGCACCGGTATAGGCGAAGATGATTTCGATCTTTCGATCTTTAAGAACAAATTGATCAAGCTGTATGGCCCTCAGGCACTCTATAAAGAAATTGACCTGGTCGTTAACATCAACCCAGCCTACGAAAAGGTAGCGATTGCCAAAGACAAGCTCCTTCAGATTGTAGGCAACCTGGTTTCGAACGCACTTAAATTTACACCTGAACAGGGTACCGTAACGGTTAACCTGGAGCTATCTGAGCAGGAATGGGGCAAACAGCTCAAAATCCAAGTGGTTGATACCGGATGTGGCATGGGCCAAGATGCGATCTCTTCGATCTTAAAAGGAAAATCTGCTTCTTCTGATGGCACCCACGGCGAAAAAGGGTATGGCTTTGGCCTGGCCATAGTCAAAAACCTGGTCGAACTGCTGAAGGGCAAGCTAGAGATCTATTCGGAAATTGGCAAAGGAAGCACTTTTGAAGTCATCTTGAAGCAATAGGCATCACCAGAGCGGATTAATGCAAGGACAAAGCTGCAATTTTGTACAATCCTTTCAGATAGACAACCTTTAACTTTGCAACCTTACAACATATAATTTACACTGGCAAATCCAACCCTATGTCCAACCAAATTAACGCTCAAGCAAAATGGAGTTATGGAAAAAAATTCCGTGTCCTTCTCAGTATCTATTTTCTCTTTTTGATTTTTGACTTCACCAGCAGTGACGAGATTTTTCCTCATTTCGTTTATCAGGCCATGTCTTTCTATACCCATTTTTGGAACTGGCTGGTACCCTGGACTGGTGAACATGTGCTCCACCTTTCTTACCCGATAACCGTAAAGCCGAATGGCAGTGGCGACACCACTTATAATTATGTACTGCAATTGCTTTGGATCGTATTTGCCTTTTCGATTGCCATCATTTGGCTTGTTTTAGATCGAAAAAGACCATCCTATCATCAATTCCAGTACTGGGTGCGGATTTTAGTGCGGTATTTTCTGGCCTTTTCCCTTTTTGTGTATGGATTTGTGAAGGTGATCAAGCTGCAGTTTCCTGAACCCAGCCTGTACCGCTTACTGGAACCTTATGGCGATTCGACACCCATGGGATTGGCCTGGACCTTTATCGGACTATCAAAAGGTTATAACATTTATATTGGCGGTGCCGAAGTCTTGGCAGGGGCTTTGTTGTTCTTTAGGCGTACTACCCTCTTTGGCGCATTGGTGGCCATGACGGTGATGGCCAATGTGGTGGCCATGAACATGGCCTATGATATACCCGTCAAGCTATTTTCATTCAACCTATTTGTCATGGCGCTATGGATTGCCTGGTTTGATATGGAGCGTTTGATCAATTTCTTTTTCCTCAATAAGGCTACGGCACCTTCACAGGTAATAATTGCCCATCCCCAAAAATGGAAAAGGATCGTTCAGCTTTCCCTTAAGACCTTGGCCATCGGCTTTGCCCTCTATGCTACCTTATGGTCCTGCTTACAAGCTTCAAAAGCGTATGGCGATGCGGCACCGAAACCGCCCATGTTTGGCATTTATGAGGTGAGCTCATTTCAAAAAAATGGGCAGATCCTACCACCCTTAACCACAGATACGCTCCGCTGGAAACGTCTGGTCGTAAACTATCCAGGTCGCATTGGCCTATTTACCATGACCGATAGCCTGGTCAGGATGAAGTTTGATCTGGATACCCTGTCCAAAACCATGGTATTTACCACTGTTACCGATTCAACAGACAAATTTGTTTTCAGCTACAAACATCCAGACCGTAACAGCTTACTGCTCAACGGCAACCATGGGAAAGATTCATTGCAGGTTCTGTTCAAAAAAGTAGACCTTAAAAAATTTAAACTGACCAATACCGGTTTCCATTGGATCAATGAGTATCCTAACAATAGATAAAGAGCAAAGCGCATAGCGTAAAGTGCATGGCGCATAGCGGATGCCATCGTGATAATGAGTGTAACGAAGTGGAGGGATCCCCGTTGGATATACGTAGAGTCGTTTGGTTGTTGAGATGCTTAGCTTAGCAAATGACCAATGACTGATGACTAATTGTAAAGTTGTGGGTTGTTGAGTTGCTTAGCCCTGAAATGACCAATGACTAATGACTGATGACTGATTGTAGAGTCGTTTCGTTGTTGAGATGCTTAGACTTGAAATGACTATTGACTATTGACTAGTGACTAATGACTAATGACCATCAGCCACTGTCTTCTTATTTTCAACTTCTAACTCTACCTTGCGGGTAATCTGTTTTTTAAGCTTGGTCCATTGTTCGTCGAAGAAATCGCAAGACAGGTAATTAACTCCTACACGTAATGCCTTTAAGCCACTTACGCCCTGCAGTTCTTCCAGTTCGAGCATTTCGAGGTCGTCCTGAAGAAATCCCTGTTCCTGCAGATATTTGATGTATTCGGTATATTCTGCCGCCTCATAGGCATTAAAATACACCATGGCTATTTTGCCGGGCTGTGTAAGCCGCTCATCGGTTCCTTTAATGCAGACTTTATCAATGCGTTTTTTCACCACCTCATACCTGATGTTGTAGGCCCCCTCAACGTCAAACCTGCGTTCGTCATTTCTAAAGCTGATATCAATTGGATTGGAATGGATAAAGATCAATTGGGTGGTGACCAAGGCCCTTGGCATCTGGCTTACGAGCCCGTTTGTCAGGCGGGCTACTTCAACCATGGCCGTAAGCTGCCAAAGCCTGATGTTTTTGAGGTACAGCACATCAAAAGGCACATCAGGTGCGATTTCTTGTCCGATGTAAATGTCATACTCTACGCCATCGGTCCTGAATTTGGCAAAATAGCAGGGATATGAAGCCTGTAAAGTTTGTTGGGCATCTTCAAGATATTCGCTTACCGCCGTATTGATAAACTGCATTGATGTCTCTAAGGTCCTTCTGTTCTGAAAAGCAATCCCTTCGTCTGAATTGATGCACCTAAAATAGGATTCAATTAACTCAACAGTTTCTGGATGTCCCTTTTCAATGTGCTTTAACATGGGATAGACTTCCAGTTCCAGAAATTCGTTCAACAGGGCCTCTTCGCTCGAGTTGATAAAATCACTGATCTTTTTGAGCCACTCGTTGCAATTGAACAAGATCTTATCGATCAGGTCAAGCGGCAAAATCTTACGCAGTTCGGTCAAGGTTTCGCTCAATTGGGCCAACTGGATCTTCAGGTCTTCCTTTAGGGCGTGGTTGCGCTCGGTAGTCGAGTTCTTAATATCAACGGCGCCAAACAATGGATAAAGCCCTTTAAACGTAACCGTTTCGATTTCCTGGGTCTTTTTCCTCCCTTTGCTCTTTTTAAGGAAATTCCACACCACCTGGTTAAATTTCCATTGAACGGATGGTTGCAGTGCCGTAAACTTATCTTTCAGCACCTCATCCATTTTTTGGTTAAATTCTTCGATGCGGTATTGCAACAGCTGTCCCAATAAAGGCAGTGCAGAATGTAGTTTTGACAATAATTTCTCATCAACTTCAAGGGCCTGCTTAGAATAGATCTCCATGATCCCAGCCAACTGGTTATTGTAATAAATGGGCAGGAACGAATAGGAATAGATGCCATTTTTGCGCAATACATCTAAAAACGGGAAACGTTCTACCTTTTCATCGGTCAGGTTGTTGAAGAGTACCGGCCGTGGGTTGTTCTTATATTCATCTACCAGGGCAAAAAATGTTTCTTCCTGCAGGTCGTATTTTTTTCCCGAGTCGAGCAGAATGCTCTGCGAGTTATCTTCGTTATCAAAAACAAACTTATTGTTGACCATTAAAAAAGGCAGCAGGCCAAATTCGATATGGCCATCGCCCACCAAGGTCTTCAGGGCCTGGATCACATGCTCATACGCCTCATTTTCATACGTATGGTTCACCAGCGCATTGCGGATGCCTTCAATGGCATGCGGCAGGGTCACATCGCTCAGGGAAATCACCGTAAAGCCGTCCATTTTAAACTTATGCAGGGGAAGGATCTCCTGAAGGGATTCCAATTCGGTACCCTCCTGCATCTGTGTGGCAATCATCTCAAAGTTGAGTTCCGGCAGTTTTCCATCATAGCTGATGTCCACAAACTGGGTATCGACATTGATGCTGTAATATTCGGTCAGGTGCGTAACCGGGTTCGTATAGGCATATAGGATCTCGTCTTTGAGGATGCTGGTATAATTATAGAACCTGTTCAGGATCATCCGATAGATGAACTGCATCTGCTGTTTTTCTTTCGAATGCTCATGTGCCGATTTTTCGTTGGCCTTCTGTTCGGTATGTAGGGAAAGGATATCGAAAAACGCATCGGTACTAAAAAAGATCTTATCTGGAACAGGGGTACTCAATGCCCAGAGCAGGTCTTTTTCGTTGGCCATGAGCGGCGTCAGGATGGTAAAGATCAGTTCAAGGGTGTCCTTGTATTGGGCCAGGTCATCAACCTCGATGTCATTTTTTAGGGTTTCCTCGCGCTCGATCTTTTCCAGCAAAAATCGATAGAACTCAGCCTTCAGCGTCTGCTCGGTCTTCAGCCTGCCCTTTAAATAGGCAATAAGTGGCCTAAAAGACAGCGTATAATCAATCTGGCAGCATAAGGTTTCGTTCCTATTGATCTGAATAACACTCGTATTCATTTGATTTTTTTTAGTACCTAAAGTTTAACGATACATAAGGATACCAGCCTTCCCGCGAATGGCCCATCAAGAAACTGAAGATCGTTAACGAAGCAGGAGAAAAATATAGTCCTGCTCCCACTCCGTGATGCCATGCGTCCGAACTTTCCTTATCGTTCCACACCCTGCCCACGTCATAAAATCCGGTCAGCCCAACTTGTCCTGGCAGCACATAGCTTACAAAATCGCCCAATTTTACCCTCAGTTCGGCATTATTATAGAAACTGTGCTGTCCGGCAAAACGATATTGCCTAAAGCCCATCAGGTTTCCATGCCCGCCCAAGAACAAGTTCTGGTAAAATGCTGGCCTACCTATCGTTATCCCTCCGCCAAAACGATCGGCAAAAACCAAATTCGCCCGGCCATCCAGATTCTTATAGACTGCGATATCGGCAGTAAACTGGCCGTAAGAATTGGCATATTTACTCAGTCCTTTAAAGGCAGACCATTTAAAATCTACATAACTACCCAAGGTAGGTAAAATCTCGTTATCCCTTGTATTGTTTACAAAGTTAACAACAACTCCACCATATAATTTATTTTTACTGATGGTTAAGCTATCAAAGGAGTGCAATTGTGACATGTCTGTGGTAATTCTACCTACATTGTCTTCGTTATCAAACTTATACAGCTGAAATCTGGTGCCTACAGTAAAGGTAGATTTTGGTCTCCGCCACCTCAGCGAGGGCTCGATCTGATAGATATTAAACCTGGAGCGGTAGTACCTGATACGGTCGTCGTATTTGGTTTCATTGCCTACGCCAAAAAAGTTCTGGGTATTATCTGGCGCATAGGCATCTGCCCTGAGCGTAATATCGGCCTTGCCTATGGCCTTGAGCCAATCGCCAAAATAATTGAACCTGAATGCCGTTGTAGAGAACGAATGTAGGAAAGAAAAACGCTGTGAATTGCCATAAGGCTGCTTCCTAAAGCCAGGATTGGTAATCTTATAGTTCAGGCCCAACAACAGCCCATCATCGCTATTAAAGCCAAAATTGAGGCCGAGCGCTTTTCTGCTGTACATATCCTTGTTCAGGAACCCAACATTTGCCGTATCGGCCGACATTTTTTTGCGCAGCTGCCCTTCATCTTCTCCGGTAAATTTAGAATTCCCGTTCTTACGGCCAAATACCTGTATCTTGCGATTGGCATTCGGCACATCATATACTTTTTTGCCCGCTCCGGCAATGATCCTCATTTTAATGGGCGATGTCTTGTTGTCAATCCATAAGCTATCATTGCCATCTTTTACATACAGTCTGATCTCTTTGGTAATCTTCGGATCGAAATTCCTACTGAAAAGTTCTTCCTTGATTTCGCCCTCTTTAGAAATTTTATGGATTTCGACCTTTAAGTGCTGATCCGCAGAATCCCTAACGACTACCCGTTCATTTTTGTCGCTCACCTGGATATCTACAATTCGGTTAAAGAAATGATAATATTCGTTCATCAACCTTGGTAGGGCTGCCCTACGTTCCTTTAACTGCTTGATAAACTGATCGTGTCGCAGCCTATAATTTTCTTTGGGCAATTGCTTCAATGCTTTCTCCAGCACATCATCTGTAAGCTTGGCACAAAAATCACGTACGGCCGCATCCCATTCCACTTCGGTAAACTGCGACATCAGCCTGCTGTTCATCGCCCTTCCTTCCCATAAAAACCAATTGATGTCTTTCACGTTGCGTTCGTATCCCTGCATCATGGGCAGCAAAGATGATGTTTGCGCATAGCGCTGGATGATCCCATCTGAACTAAAGAACACCTGATCGCGGTCTCTTGGAACGGCGAGGTATTTTTTGCCCTTTTCGGTTTTTTCCGGGAACCAGCGCCATTGGTCTTCATGCCGGTCCCAATCGCCCACCATTACATCTAATGCCCGTGCGCGCAAAAGCATTTTGCCATCATAGGTATTGTCATTGTCCTCATCAAGCTTCTTGAACATTTTTGCGGTATTGTCCGAATTGCCAATCGGCTCGCGCTCTTCCAATAGGCATAAGGTATTGGCGAAGGCACCGGCATAATCGCCGAGGTTTTTATCTGGCGATACCCAACCAATAATCGGCGTGCTGTGCGGCACATCTACCGCTTTTGCCAAGGTTGGTACCACCAGCGCGCCAAATGGATGTTGCGCCGACATGTTATCTTTCAGGATGTCTTTCGCAAAAGTCTGTCTTAGCCCTTCGGGAAGCAAGACTTCAGGATATTTTTCTACGCTCCGCAGCACCCATTCCTTGCCATTTTTGTCTTTTAGGCGCAGCGAGCGCGACTGGTTGCCTCCACCCAACTGGGTCGGCGTAAGTCCGCCCTTGATTTCTGAAATCCGCAGCACTGGAAATTTCGTTTCCATAGCGTAATCTTTCCTGTAATTTTCACCAAACAGAAAACGATGGAATTTACCTACACTATCGTATGAGGGATGTACCTTGATGCTGATACTATCGGCCTTGATCACTTTCATTTCGCTCTGCTGCTTGGCAATCAGTTCCCGATAGGTCTGTGTATAGGTGTATACTTTTTTAACGCCACTATCTACATAGATGTAATATTCGTACCGCATATCGTTGTTGATCAGCTGGTCGGCAATTACATATCCCTGGTTCATTTCCTGGAACAAGGAATTTTTCCCTTTTTTATTGGGCGTCATCTTTGAGCCGGCACCGCTGATGATCTGTGTAAATTCAGCGCTCTTGATCAATTGTAGTCCATGTTCATGGCCTGCCACATACACAACGTTCGATTTTTTGCCAAAAACACTGTTCACGTTTTTCATCATATCCTTATATTCCGGATGGTTGATGTCTTCAGGGCTCAGTAAGGTAGACCGCAGCAGTGGATAGACCGATCCGATCACGGGCAAGGGAATAACCAGGTTCTTGTTCAGCAGGGTTAGCGGCAACAAGTGGTTACGCCAGGTAAAATAGCCTCCGTGAGCGCCATAGCTTTGGAACGGATGATGTGATGCCAATAGAATGATCTTGTTCTTGTTCTGCTCCATCAGGTCCTGCATCCTTGCAACGACCTCTTCTTTGGTCTGGCAATCGCAATCGGCTTCTGGGTTGGCCTTGTTATAAGGAAAAAGCCACCACTCGCTATCGTAGGCAATTACGGTAAGTTTATCGGTCAGTTTAATGGCCACGGGATCCGGACAGCCATTAGCCGGTACCATTTTAAGCAAGGGATCATTGAAAGTATCCAGATATTCGCTCTGTGCCTTGATTTTGGCCAGTCCATTTGGACCAGATTTATCCCAATCGTGGTTACCTGGAATAAAATAGACGGCCGAACCCGCCTCACGCATGGGCTGAAATTGCGATTGTAGGATTTTGGCCGTTTCGACACGGTTGCCATAGCCCGGAATAGCAAAACCCACTGGATAAACGTTGTCTCCCAGATAAAATGTACTGGTTTTTCCCTTGATGACATGTTTGGCCGCATTTTTTAGAGAGGCCATTTGCCCGGCGTTCATTTCTCCGGCATCGCCGATCAGGATTACACGATATTTCACAGAATCTTGGGCAGCCGCCTGTAAGGCCAAGCACACGAAAAGAACAAGGAATAATCTTTTTACCATATGAAAAATATAGCTATAAACTGATTGATATTATTTTTTATAATCAAATCTTAAGATGTTACCAACCTGCGTCTCGCTTCCCTCATTGGAGATATACAGGTTCCCCTGTTTGTCGAACGCAATGCCTTCGGGCTGGTTGTAGATATTAGAGCTGAGGTGGTAAACTGCCTTTAGGGCCCACTTCTGATCGGCAACCAGTAATGCCTTATTGACCGAAGAAACAATGTACCATTCTTTGGTGATGGGGTTAAGTGCCAGTGCCGAAGGATGGAATGCTCCTTTCTTCTTGCCCGCAAGTTTGTCCATCTGCCCCGCATCTACCGTAAAATTTCCAGCTGGTTTCAGGGTACCATCAGCGTTAAGATCGAGCACGTAGCCACTGGCCTTTTTGGTGCCCTTATCTTGTTTGCAAGTCTTGCAGAGCAGATAGACTTTCTTGGTCCCTTCATCGGCATACACGCCCTCGTACTCGCCCTTGGGCACGAGGTCCTTATTTTCTTTCACATTTGTGGTTTCTTCCAACTTGACTTCGGTTAATGGGAAAGTAAACAGCGTACCGTTGCTCTTTAAAAGGATTGCCCATCCGTTTAAGATGGCCACATCTTCGTAATCGCCCTTTTCAGCGAATTTGGTGCGTGTATGTTCTTTCGAATCCAAAGGCAGCGAAAAAAGGTCACCATCTTCATCCTGTTGGGCATACACGATTTTATTGTCGCCACGATCAAATGCGATCCCTGAAATTTCCTGCAGGATATCTGGCATCCTGTATTTGGTAGGCTTATTGATATCATAATTTGCCGGACTGGCAGGCGCCTTACTTTTCTTTTGGGCACAAGAAGAAGCCACGAGCGATAGAACGAACAGGCCAGCAAAACCAAGATTTGAATATTTTTTCATCAACTTATACAATTTAATCATTTTTACGCCGTAGATAACGATAGATTTCTTCCTGCGACTGCACCCGTTCACCTTTAATTTTCAACGGAATATTGTTCATCTGCCGGTCAATGGTTACAGCTTTAACATTATCGGCGAGCTGAAGTTTTAAAATAGCAAGGATTTCTTTCTTGATATCCTCATCCAACACCGGAAAACAGACCTCAATGCGCCGATAGATATTCCTGTTCATCCAGTCGGCCGAGCCCAGATATAAGGCATCCTTGCCCTGTTGGTGGAATACAAATATCCTGCCATGTTCCAGATAGCGGTCCACAATGCGGGTTACCCTGATGTTTTCGCTCAAGCCCTCGACACCGGGCACCAAACGGCATATACCCCTTATGATCAGGTCTATTTTTACACCTGCCGCAGCAGCCTTGTAAAGTTCGGTAATGAGCACCTTTTCTTCGAGGTTGTTCAGTTTGATCAAAATAGCAGCAGGTTTTCCTTTTTTGGCAGCGGCAACCTCTTTTCTGATCAGTTCAATGAAAACCGGTTGGAGGTTAAATTGCGCAACGAGCAGGCAGTTGAACTTGATCAGTTCTGGATCTGTAGGCTTAACCCGTTTGGAAAGGAACATAAAGAGCAGTTCCATTTCCCGCAGCATTTCCTTATGGCCGGTCATCAGGATATGATCGGTATAGAAGTTTGCGGTGGCCTCGTTGAAGTTGCCCGTAGCCAATAATCCGGTATAGATTGTCCGGTCAGCTATTTTTCGTTTAACAAGGGCAATCTTGGCATGTACTTTCAGGGCGGTTACGCTGTAGCTGATCTCCACTCCCGCCTGCTTCATCTTCTTGGCCCACTTGATGTTGTTGGCCTCATCAAAACGCGCCTTGAGCTCCACCAGCACAAAAACCTTTTTTCCATTCTTGGCCGCACTGATCAGCGCATTGACGATCTTTGAATCGCTGGCCACACGGTAAAGGGTAATGTAGATTTCATGGACCGTAGGATCGTTTGCCGCTTCATTAAAAAAACGCAGCACACTGTTATAGGCATGGTATGGGGGATGGATGATGATGTCCTTCTGCAAGATCTGTTCATGTAGCGATTGCCCATCTGCCCATTTGGGATAATCGAGCTTAGGCCAATCGGCATTGGAAAGTTTTTGATCGCCCACCGGGAAAGTGATCAGGTCTTTGAGATTATGGTAGCGACCGCCCTCAACCAGATTTGCATGCTGTAGGTTAAACTTGTCGACGAGCAGCTGCATCGTATCTTCTGGGATGCCTGGCTGATGAAGGAAACGTGTTGCCAGTCCAAAATCGCGCTTCTGCAACTGTTTTTCGATCTGTTTGGCCAGATCGCCAGTATATTCATCCTTCAGGTCTATTTCAGCGTTGCGCGTAATCTTAAAACTAAAACAGCCATTGATGATTGATCCCTTGAACAGCAGCTGCAAGTTGTGGTAGATAATGTCATCTATAAAAACAACGAAGGTTTCATTTTCATGTACGATCTTATAGAACCTTGGCAGTTCCGGTGTCGGAATGTTGAGCAAGAAAGTCCGTTCTTCGCCATCCTGTACCAAATTGACCAAGAAATAAAGCTGGTTATTGAGTGGAAAAAAAGATGATCTTGCCTTCTTCAGGTCAATGGGCTGCAGGAAAGCCAGTACCGTGCTCGCAAAGTAATTGCCGATCTCTTCATGCAGGATTTCAGGAATTGGGACACCATAGATAAAATTGATCTTGTTTTGGTGCAGGTCAGGGATGATGTGGTGCTTTAAGATCCGGCCATACTCCTGTTGCTGACGATGGATCAGTTGGTTGGCATCGGTCAACAGGTTTTCGGGAATGGAGACGTGGTTCTTTTCCTTTTTGCTCAACTTGGCGAGTGCCAATAGCACGGGCATGCGCACCCGATAAAACTCATCGAGATTGGAAGAGTAGATGGAGAGAAATTTGATCCTTTCCAGCAACGGTACTTCAGCGTTCCCTGCCTCTTGCAACACCCGCTCATTGAACGACAACCAACTTAGATCGCGGTTAAAAAATTCTGCCCTCACCACTTGATATCACTTAATCTAGTTTTCCGTAGGCAATGTAGGAAACAATGTAGGCCAATACCGCCGCAATCAGCCCGAACATGAAAATGTTATAGGCAATACGGATCAGCTTATATTTTCGGCCCAATACTACGCCCTGCGAGTACACATCGGTGATGAGCGTGCCATAGAGAAATTCCTTGTCGTTCATTACCTTGACCATCCCTTTGGAATAATCGCTCAGGGCCATCTTATAAAAATTGCCAAAAAACAACAGGTTCACCTTTTTTCTTTCCAGGTCGTTGTCGTTAAAGAGCCCATCGGGGATTGAAGGCCTGGTGGCCAAAATCGAGAAGATGATGCAGGAAAGTGCGACCATCAAGAGGATAAAGGTAGGCACGATCAGAAAGGCATTGTCTTCCAGGCGCCTGAGCACCAAACTGACAATGAGCGAAAGGATGATCGAATTAACGGTAATGAGCAATTGTGCCTTGTTATCGGCCATATCGCTCAAGCGTTGGTTATTGGAGGAGGTAATCCTGAACATGGTTTCGATGCCCTTGTCTGGGCGCTCCTTTGCCTTTTTCTTCAGCAGTTTCTCCTGTTTTTCTGGAATGGCACCCGTATTGGCCACTTCAATATCCTCAGGTTCATCTGTATCCTTTAATTTTTCGCGGAGTTTGTCGATGTTCTTCGCTTTCTGGTCGTTCAACAAGAGCACACAATAATCGGTGTGGTAATGCTGGCTTTCGAGAAAGTCGATGTCTTTTTTGCGCCATTCGTTCTTATTGAACTTGAGCCCATGCAGCAATTCGACCTCTTTGTGCATCAGTTTGCGCTTCTTGGTAAAATCTGTCGTGCCCAAATGGAAAAGATCACCATCGCACAAGATATTCTCCAACTGGTTGGTAGGCCGTTGGGGCATCTTGGTTGACAGGATCACCTGCATGACCGCATCACGGATATCGGCAGATACGTCTTTCTGTTTCAAAAACTCGGTAGCCAGTTCAGCTCCTTTCTGTTCATGGTTCACATCATCTTCAAAGTACCCCGTATCGTGGAACCAGGCTCCTGTGGTTACGATAAAAAAATCCTTATCGTTTAATTGATAATGGTTGGCAATTTCTATGGTTGCTTTGACCACATCCTGTGTATGCTCTAAATTGTGGTAGACTAGCCTAGCGTCGTGGTGTGTGCTAAAATAATTGAGCACATGCGCTTTTACGTCTTCCTGAAGGCGTTTGTAGTTCATATGGAAATTAATTGGGCAAGAACAAAGTTCCGCCGTTTCGACAATAATTTATATTGACATGATGTCGAAAGATAAGGATTTTTATCCAGCCATATCAAAAACCACGAAAGATGGAAATTGTTTGCCTGCTTGTCCCATTAGGCAAGAATTAGCGAAATTAACCTATCGCCTCCACAAACAACCCGCCCTGCCGATTGTTCTAAGCATATGACTACCAAAAAATTTCAGTTTTTACCTTTTGTGATCTGCCTGCTTATTCCCTTGGCCATCGGCTTTATCGGTAGTTTTTTAACACAAGAGTCTGTGCATACCTGGTATACTACGCTGGAGAAGCCATCGCTCAATCCGCCGAATGAGATTTTTGCACCGGTATGGACCACCCTTTACATCTTGATGGGCATTGCCTCCTATCTGGTCTGGAAAAAGAGGAAAGTGGTTTCAGGATACAGCTGGGCGGTGAGGATCTATTTTCTTCAGCTGCTGCTGAACTTGGCCTGGTCCTATCTATTTTTTTATCGCAGGGCAGTTGATATGGCGCTGATCGAGATCGGGATCTTGCTGGTGGCCATCTTGATAAACGCCATTATTTTTTATCGTATCAACAAGGTAGCAGGCTGGCTGTATGCACCTTACCTACTTTGGGTCAGCTTTGCGTCGTATTTAACCTATTCTATCTTTATTTTAAACTAATTAAAAAGAAAACGATATTTTTATGGGGTGATGTCCCCTAAAAAGCTATTCGCTATCTTCCTGTTATTTTTTGTGCTGCCCGTTTATGCACAGAAGGTCGGATTGGTGTTGAGTGGTGGTGGTGCGAAGGGATTGGCACACATCGGCACGCTGAAGGCGCTAGAAGAAAACAACATCCCGATCGATTACATTACCGGAACTTCGATGGGCGGCATAGTGGGCGCCATGTATGCCGCTGGCTATAGTCCGGCACAGATGGAAAAAATTGCGCTCAGCGACGATTTTCAGGATTGGGTGGCAGGGCGGTACAAAAGTGACTATAGCTTCTATTTTCAGAAAAATGGGGCAAATGCTTCGGTCATCAATGCCAAGCTATCGATCGATACGAGCCTACGGCTCAATTTTAGGCCGACACTGGTAAACGATATTCCGCTGAATTTTGCGCTATTGGAATTATTCTCCCAGGCTTCGGCCATATCTAAGGACAATTTCGACCACCTGTTTGTTCCCTTTCGCTGCATGGCCTCTGATGTGATCTCCCAAAAGAGCATCACCGTTTCCAAGGGCAGCCTGGCCGAGGCCGTTCGGGCAACAATGACCGTTCCCTTGGTCTATCGCCCGATTAAGCTCGATAACAAGTATGTATTTGATGGCGGACTGTACAATAATTTCCCGGCCGATGTGATGAAGGCCGAGTTCAATCCTGATTTTATCATCGGTGCCAATGTTTCTTCAAAAACTTTTAATGAATACCCAAAGAACGATGACCGGGTAGTGAACCGCTTGTTGATGTATATGTTCCTATCAAAGTCTGATTCTACGCTGGTGGGCAAAAACGGGGTCTACATCGAACCAGACCTGGCCGATTATACTGCGACCAATTTTACACCGGTAGCCGAATTGATCAAACGCGGCTATGATGCCACCATGGCCGATATGCCCAACATCAAGCGCGCCATAGCCCGTCGCATAGGTGTTCAAGAGCTTACCGCAAGGCGGATTGCCTTTAACAAGCGCAAACCCGACCTGATCTTTAGCCATGTGACCGTTTCTGGGGTAAATTCACAACAGAAGAAATACATCGAAAGGCTTTTTAAGAACGATAAATCGAGCTTTAACCTCAAAGATATCAAAAGAGGCTATTACAAACTGGTGGCTGATGAAACCTTTGAAACGGTGTACCCAAAAATTTCCTATCATCCCGAAAATGACAGCTATGATTTTGAAATCGTTGCACAGCCAAAAAAGAGCTTCAAGATCGATTTTGGAGGCAATATTTCTTCTCGGCCCATCAGCAATGTTTTCCTCGGACTGCAATACAACTACCTGAACAGAAAGGCCTATACCGTTGGTGCCAATTTTTACTCTGGGCGGTTTTATGAGTCGGTACAGCTCAATGGCCGTGTGGACTATCCATCTGGACTGCCCCTTTTTCTGGCTACGGAATTGACCTATAACCACTGGAACTACTACAATACGAGCCAGATCTTTATCGAAAACCCACATCCGACCTATATTGAACAGGCCGACCGTAAGGTAGAGCTACGGTTGGGCATGCCCCTCAACCAGAATGCCCGGATAACTTTGGGCGCATCTTTTTTTAACAATAATGATCGTTACAGTCCGACCCAGGAATTTAATGTGGGCGATGTGCTCGACCGAACCGTATTCAATGGCCTGCGCACAAGCGTGATCTTTGAGAAAAATTCACTCAACAGGAAACAATATGCCGATCGTGGCCATAGCTTCTTCTTTAGTGTAAATTATACGACCGGAAAGGAAAATTATTCTCCCGGTAACATCTACCGCAGCCTCAATGCCCCATTGAACCTGTCGATCGAAAGGAAATTTAGGCAATGGGCGCAACTGAAGATCAGCGATGAGCATTATTTCTTCCATACCAAAAAGTACAGTGTGGGCTATTTGGCGGAGGGCGTTATTTCCAATCAGCCACGCTATTTCACCTATTATGCCACCTTGTTGGCCGCTCCAGCATTTTATCCGCTGCAGGACAGCAAATCGCTGTTCCTTGAAAACTTTAGGGCGACCAGCTATGCCGCCGGAGGTTTAAAAAATGTACTTCACATTAAAAAGAACTTTGATTTTAGGCTGGAAGGCTACCTGTTCATCCCATTCCAGGAATTTACAAAAGGCGGACTGCAGGACGTACGTTTCAACGAACCGCTTAACAAGGTGCGCTATGCCGGTACCGCGGGCCTGGTTTATCATACACCCGTTGGCCCAATCAGCTTCAGCTATAATTTATACGATGACCCTGTGAAAAGAAATGGCGTATTGTTACATTTGGGTTATCTGATTTACAATAAAAGATCGTTAGAATGAAAATTGTCCTGTTGATTTTTGCCCTTTTTTTTACCGGCACCTGCTTTGCGCAAGATGCGGATATCAATAATTTCCTGGTCAAGGAAAGCCTGCTCAAGAACAGCAAATTGGCTATTATCGCTGCAGATTCACTGGACCAACCTTTGGAAAAGATCAATGGCACCTATACCTTTAGCGTGAGCGGATTTACACAATCGCTCACTTTCAGCGATGGTGTGGCTCTGCTGCCACTCCCAATTGCCAAATCGACTTTTGTGTACATCAAACATCAGAATGATTCTGGCACACACAGCAAACTGTTGTATGTCTATAAAAAAGACAGCAACCTCAACCCCATCACCATCAGCAGGATCTTTCTGATCATTATTCCTTTGGTGATTGTGGTGCTGGCCTTTGCCTTCAAGCGGTTTATCTATATTGCGCTTATCCTTTTCATCGTCTGGCTGATCTTTAGCTACAGCAACGGGCTGAACATCTCTACCTTTTTCGAAACGACTTTTGATTACCTGAGGAATTTGGTGTAGGGGGATTTATACTAGAGAGAAATTATACGCAAAGTCCAAAACTCCATTGCATGAGTTCCAAGATGGAAATTCTCGTCAGGATCCAGTGAACTGTGCCAGAGGGGAATGATGGTGGAATTCCTACAGAGATCCCTCGCTGCGCTCGGGATGACAAGTACCGCTAGAGAGAAGCTATGCTCAAAGGCTGGACCAAACCTGCGCTGCACTTTCCGCATTCCGCTTTCCGCTTTCTCCTTTCTCCTTTCTGCTTTATCCAAAAAACCCACTCTTGCAAACCTTCAACCTTTCAACTTTCAACCTTCAACCTTTCCCGCAGGCATCCCTTCGGGACAACCTGAAACCTTCAACTTTGAACCTTCAACTTTGAACCTTCAACTTTGAACTTTCAACTTTGAACTTTCAACCTAAAAAGGCATTCCTATCCCAAAATTATATTGCATAAAGCGATAGGTATCTGGAGCATGTAAAAGGTCGTATCGATCTCTAAAGGCCTTGCCGCCCCTGAGGTATTTGCCGATGACCCATTGTTCGCCGCCTTCAAACTGCGGATCCTTGATCTTAAGGCCAAGATCGAACCTGAACACAAAAAACTGAACATCGTACCTAAAGCCCACTCCCGTACCGATAGCGATCTGTTGCCCCAATCGTTTGAAGTCGAAATAGGTTTCTGGCTGTGGATTTCCCGGGGAGATGTTCCATACGTTGCCCATATCCACAAATGCGGCGCCCCTCAGTTTTCCACCAAAAAGCTTATTGATGAGCATATAACGGTATTCAAAATTGGTTTCGATGCGCATCTGTCCGAGCTGGTCGATCCCGTAAGAAGATTGTCTGGCCTCGGGACTGGTGATCACTGCCCTATTGTAGTTACCGGGGCCTAAAGTCCTCGCCTGCCATGCCCGTACCCCGCTCGATCCACCGGCATAAAATAATTTTTCAAAAGGGACGGCGATAGAGTTGCCGTAGGCATAGCCGATGCCCGTGTTCAGTCTGGCGACAAACATTTTTTCGGCACCCAGTTTTTTGTACCAGCGCACATCTACCTCAGGTCGTACATATTGGTTAAATGGCAGTCCGAAAATGGTTCCATAATCGCCATTTTTTGGGTCATGTTTATCGCCAAATACGTTAGATGCCAATTGTAGTAAGTTACCGGCGATATCAATGTTGCCCCTAAAATAAATAAAGGAGCGGTTCTGGAGCAGTTTATCGGCATTGAGCGAATAGGCATATTTCATGCCCAAGGTAAAATCTTTACGGCCCAATAGCTTGATGTTATAGGAATTGGTGACCAAGGTAATGCTATCTGCCCTAAACTTGGCGAGGTCCGTGCGATCGAGCGTGTCGATCAGGATACTGCCAAAACGGTATTCAAAATTTAGGGGCGTAAGCGAGTGCAGTTTTGATTTTGTTTCTACCCAATCGTAGCTTACGGAATTGATAAAAATCCGCCTGATCAATATCCCCTGTTGCTTGGCAAAGAGGTAACTGGAGGCAAAAGTGGTATAGGGCATCCCATTCTTGCCCATTAACGGAATGGAAAAAGGCACCATTAACCGGGGAACGGTCAAGCTTGCGCTGACAGAAAAATCACGTTGATAGATGTATTTAAAGAAAGGGTAATTTTTTCCTGCGCGCGACTGCAATCCGCCCTTCACCTGAAACTGAAATTTTTCTGCTCCTTTGAGAAAATTATTATCGGTATAGGTATTACTGATGTTGAAGCCCAACGTTCCGCGGTTAAAGGGCACCTCGCCCTCAATGCGGTTGCTCCTGCGCTTTTGTGGGATCAGCATAATGACCGGATTGATCTTGGCCGAACTGTCCTGCGCCTTGAAATAATCGATCTTCACATTTTTGAATACGTTCAGTTCATAAAGCCGATCATAGGTCAGGGTCTCATTTCTGATGTCGTATACATCGCCCTGCTTGATGAAATCGTATCGGGTAATCGGATTTCTTCTAAACCTGCCCGAAAAATCGGCAAAGCGGATGCCCCTAAAAAAACGTTTGTTCTTTAGCGAGTCCTCTACCATCTTCAGGTCGGTAAAACCATCGGCATTTGGGGCGATGATGATGTTGGTCGAGTCGATCGTATACACACGGTGCAGCCCATTGTTGGGGTTATCGATGACCAGGTTTACACTGACCTTACTGTTGTTCTGGTTTGAATCTGGGGTGAACCGCACATAGGGGCGTTCGAAATCACGATAGCCATTTTGGCGCATCAGCTGATAGATCTGTTCCCGCTCGTAGACCAGCGAATCTTCATCATACTGCTGGCCTTCGCGCAGGTGCGTAAACAGTTGCCTGTTGCCCATGTAGAGCGAACTTACCTTTGGATCGGCAATCTGATAGCTAAGCTTGTTCACGAAAAAGGCAGGTCCTGGCTCGGCCACAAATTTGAGCTTAGCTTTTTTGTCCTTGACTGCAATTTCCGATTTAACTTTTGCTTTAAAAAAACCTTTACTTTTCAGGTATTTTTCGATCTGGTTACGGGAAATTTCGACCAGGGTACTATCGAGTATGGGTGGTGGCGAGCCAAGGGGCTTGATGTTGCTAGTTTTATACTTTCCGTTCTTGGTGTTAAATAGATTGTAGATGGCCACATTGAGCCCTAATCCACCAGACGGCTTAATGTCTTTTTGGACATAGTTATAGGCCTCCTCTTCAAATTGCTTGTCGATACTGTCTATTTCTACTTTTTTAACGATAGACTGGTAATCTTCGATGTATTTGGTAGATGAACATCCTGCAACAAAAACAAGAATAAATAGTAATATTGTAAGCGCTTGTACGTGTTTGTAATTGATATACTTGTATGCTTTCAAAATCTCAAATCAGTTTTATTAAATCGCTGCATCAAAAGAAATACCGCAAAGAAAGTGGAATTTTTATGATTGAAGGTATAAAATCTATCACAGAATTCATAAACTCAAGCTATCAAATCCACAGCATCTATTATACGGCGCCCTACAGTTCCCTATTGGCTAAACTGGGGCCAAATATAAAGTTATTTGAGGTAAATGCCGCCGAATTGTCCAAGATCAGCACCTTGCAAACTCCACAGGGCATTCTGGCATTGGTCTATCTCCCCAAAGAACAGCAGATCGATACCAATAGTTTGGCCAATTCTTTTGCGCTCGTGCTGGATGATGTACAGGATCCGGGCAACTTGGGAACGATTATCCGTACTGCAGATTGGTTTGGCATCAGGAACATTATCTGTTCGATGAACACGGTCGAGGCCTTTAATCCCAAGACCGTGCAATCTACCATGGGCTCATTGGCCAGGATCAATATCCACTACACCGATCTGGAAACCTTTCTGGAAGGTGTCAAGCTACCGATATTTGGGGCGTTACTAAGTGGCGAAAGCATTTATGAGACCAATTGGGGCAAAGAAGGACTGATTTTATTGGGCAACGAGGGGCATGGCATCAGTGAAAGCCTGATCAAAAAAATCAGCTGCCCGGTTACCATTCCTAGGATTGGGGAAGCCGAGTCGCTGAACGTGGCCGTTTCTGCCGCGATATTCTGCAACGAATTGACCAGGCCCATCAAATAAATTGAAATATTAAGATTTCGGCTTTGCATACTCACTTATAATCGTTACTTTTGTGCCCGAAAAGGTTAAGACGCTCTCGTAGGGCAACTTTTATTTAAAAGGTCGAGTGGCCGAGTGGCTAGGCTCAGCTCTGCAAAAGCTGCTACAGCGGTTCGAATCCGCTCTCGACCTCTGGATTTAATTATAATTAAAAAGAAAAATTTAAAGCTTATTATCATGGCAGTAACAAGGTTAAAAAGAAAAGATAGATATAACAAAACGGTTTCTCGTTTAGAGGTTAAAAACCTGAAATTGGCAACCAACATCGAATTGGGAAGTCGTTCACAACAATCTAAAAAAGATCAATTGGCGATTAACAATGCTGTTTTGGCACAATTATCAGCTAAAGCATAAGCCAACTTTTTTAAACGCATCTAAAGCATTCCAGATCTGGGATGCTTTTTTTTTGGCAAGCGATGGCGTAGAGCGGGGAGCGTAGCGCGTTTGGCGTTGGTCAAAGTACCGTAACAGGTATAGGTTTGGTTCGTACCATCTTTACAATGAGTCCAGTATAAGTCCAGGTTAAGTCCAGTATAAGTCCAGTATGAGTCCAGGTTTTTACTGACAAAAACTGTTGTTAATCTATAGTTAGATTAGACTTAATGTGGAGTTATAGTCCAGTTGGTATAAAGCTGCTACGAACAAAGACTAATGTTCAGACATGAAAGAAAGAAATATAGAATTAATCAATATCTTTCATCTTTAGTCTTAAGTCTTTCATCTTTAGTCTTTCCATCCTTAGTCTTTCATCCTTAGTCTTTAGTCTTTGATCTTTACGCCCAACCCGGGTCAACACCATTAACCGTCCGTTAACATTTTAGCTGAGGCATTTATCTGTCACTTGTTATATTTGTGTATGAAGAAAATATTTTTGTCAACGATTGCGCTGCTCTTCTTTGGGCAGGTTTTCGGCCAGCTCAATCGTGCCAAGCTCGACAGCCTGTTTGATCAGCTGGAAGCCAACAACAAATGGATGGGCAGTGCTGCGCTCAGCAAAGATGGCAATCCGATCTATAGCCGTACCGTCGGACTGGCGGATGAGGGAAAGAGAGCAGGTGCAAGTTCTAATTATCGGATCGGTTCGATTACTAAAATGTTCGTGGCCACTTTGACGGTGCTTGCCATTGAGGAAAAAAAATTGGCATTCGAAGACAAGTTGGCGAAATATTTCCCTTCAGTTGCCAACGCCGACCAGATCACGATTTCCCATCTGTTGAACCACCATAGCGGCATTGCCAATTTCACCAATAGCCCCACTTACTTGAGCTGGCGGACGGAAAAGAAGACCCATAAGGAAATCCTTGGTATCATCAGTGCCAATCCGAGCGATTTTGAGCCAGGAAGCAAAGCGGCCTATAGCAATTCAAATTATGTACTGTTGGGCTATATCTTGGAGAAGCTTTACGACAAGCCCTTACAAAAGATTGTTGCCGAAAAAATAACCAAGCCTTTGGGACTAAAGCAGACCTACATTGGCGAGGCCATTGACGTGGCACGTGATGAGGTCAACTCCTACTTTTACCTAAACGGATGGCAGAAACAGCCTGAGACCGACCTATCCATTGCGGCAGGTGCAGGTGCGATGGTTTCCAACCCGATAGACCTGAACCGTTTCATTACCGCCCTGTTCAGCGGCAAGCTTGTTTCAATGGCCAGTTTAGCTAAGATGAAAGCCCTCCAGGACCAATACGGCTATGGAATGCGACAGTTTGCGTTCGACAAAAAAATTGGATATGGGCATAATGGCGGGATTGACGGCTTTAGTTCCATGCTATATCTACTGCCAGAGGATGGGCTGAGCGTAGCGATTACCAGCAATGGAAATGCGTACGACAACAATAAGATTTTGATTGCCCTCTTCAATGCCTACTATGGCAAACCGTTTACGGTGCCCGATTTCAAACTGATGAGCCTAAGACCGGAAGACCTTGACCAATACCTAGGCGTGTATAGCGCACCTAACTTTCCCCTAAAGATTACCATTAGCAAAAAAAGCAATGTAATGGTTACCCAGGCTACCGGCCAATCCCCAATTACCATGGAAGCCACGGCAAAAGATCGCTTTGAATATAGTCCTGCGGGAATTGTGCTCGATTTTAAGCCTGCAGAAAAGCAGCTGATCTTATCTCAGGGTGGCGGCAGGTATGTTTTAACTAAAGAATAATTGCTTCATTGTTATATGGTACTATTGTTAGATTGTTATATGGCTTGATTGTTATATGACCTGATTGTTATCTTCACATCTTATTCGTTGTTTAAACTTAGATTTACTACATGAAAACAGATCCATTAATCATTGAAAGAATGTATGAGGTAAGCCCAGACAAAATCTGGCGGGCGTTGACCGTTAATGACGAACTCCAAAAGTGGTATTTTAAACTTAAGGAATTCCATCCCAAAGTAGGCTTCAAATTTGATTTTATTGGAGGTCCGGAAGAAGGGCCGCAATATCTCCACCTCTGTGAAATAACCGAAATTGTTGAAGGAAAAAAAATAGCCTACACCTGGCGCTACGACAATTACCCGGGTAACTCTACAATCACCTGGGAGCTTTTCGATCAGGGCGGGCAAACGTTGCTGAGGTTAACACATGAAGACATCCATACCTTTGAAGAAAACGGCCCAAACTTTACCAAAGAAAGCTTTAAAGGTGGCTGGACCTATTTTGTACATACCGCTTTGAAGGAATATTTAGAAAATGTTTAGTTGTTGGTTGCTTAGGTGGTTAGTTGGTTGTTTAGTTTTTTAGGTGTTTAGGTGTTTAGGTGTTTAGGTATAGGAACAACACAAAGAGTTCATAGATACATTTTAACCACACCATCTTTCTACTTGATACCTGATACTTGATACCTGATACTTGATACCTGATACTTGATACTTGATACTTGATACTTTTAATCTTAAACTCAATCAAATGTCAGCTAAAACCATAGACGAATACATAGCAGGTTTTCCTGAAGAGGTCAGGGAACGCTTGGGCCAGGTAAGGAATACCATTGTCAAGGCCGTACCAGCTGCAGAAGAAGCGATCAGTTACGGTATGCCAGCCTTTAAGCTCAACAAAAAACCCTTGATCTACTTTGCTGCCTTTAAAAATCATATCGGCGTATATGCTACTCCTACCGGGCATGAAGCCTTTAAGGCAGAACTCGCAAAATACAAACAGGGAAAAGGCTCTGTCCAATTTCCATTCGACCAGGTGTTGCCTTTAGATCTCATAGCGAGGATGAGCAAGTTCAGGGCCGAAGAGCAGGGAAAGAAAAGGTAAGATGAAAAAAGGAAGATGGAAAAGGTAAGATGGAAGAAGGGAAAGGTAAAAGGTAAGATGGAAGATGGAAGAAGGAATATGGAAGGTTAACTATCAACTATTAACTAGAACTATTAACTAGGAACTAATATCTACCGACTAACCAACGCCCTGCATATTCTTTTGATCAGGCCTGGTCCTTCGTAGATAAAGCCGGTATAGAGCTGGACAAGTGAAGCTCCGGCATCGATCTTATCTTGCGCATCTTTTGCCGAATGGATTCCGCCCACCCCAATGATCGGAAAAGAATGGCCAGATTTTTCGGCTAAATAACGGATTACAGCCGTCGATTTTTCTGTCAAGGGCCTACCGCTCAGTCCGCCCATTTCATTTTTTACTTTTTCTACCGCATATAGTCCCTCGCGATCGATTGTTGTATTGGTCGCAATTACGCCCGCAATATTGGTTTCCTTTACAATTTCTACAATATCGTCTAATTGCTCATTAGTTAAATCTGGTGCAATTTTTAGAAGGATAGGGCGCGTGGCCGCATGGGTTTGGTTTCTTTGTTGCAAAGTATGGAGCAGTGTTTTGAGTGGCTCCTTTTCCTGTAGGGCCCTAAGCCCGGGCGTATTGGGCGAGCTCACATTAACAACAAAGTAATCGACCACATCAAAGAGGCAATCAAAGCATTTGACATAATCGCTGACTGCGTCTTCGTTCGGAGTGTTCTTATTTTTACCGATATTGCCGCCGATCACGATGGTAGGATCTTTTTCTTTTAAAATGCGCAAGCGCTGGGCCATCACATCGACCCCTTTATTATTGAAGCCCATCCTATTGATAATGGCTTCATCTTCCTGTAACCTGAACATCCGTGGCTTATCATTCCCGGGTTGGGGCAATGGCGTAACCGTTCCCACTTCGATAAAGCCAAACCCAAGATTGCTCAGGGCCTCCACATATTCGCCATTCTTATCAAATCCGGCAGCAAGTCCGACAGGGTTCTTAAACTTGATCCCAAATACTTCCCTTTCAAGTCCCTTAATGTGCACATCATAACTGCTGCGCAGGATGGTCTTGCCCAGTGGAAAATAATCATTGAACCATTTCAAACGTTTCACCACAAAGTGATGGACATCTTCTGGATCAAACTTGAAAAAAATAGGCTTGACGAGGCGATACATGATGCGAAGATAGGGAAAAGAGTCCAGAAGTCCGAAGTTGGAGTCCAGAAGTCCAGAGTCCAAGAGTCCATGGTTAAGTCCGAGGTCAAGGAAGTTGGGAAGTCCGAAGTGGAGTCCAGAAGTCCAGAGTCCAAAAGTCCATGATTTAAGTCGGAAAGTCTGAGGTCGGAAAGTCTGAATTCTAAAGCGCTATGCAATCTGGACTTCTGGACTCTTCGACTTCTGGACTCTTAGACTACAAATCTTCCGACTTCGGACTTCCCGACTTTCTGACTTACCGACTTCCCGACTTCCAGACTTTTTAGTAATTTTGCACCTACAATGATTTCAATAAACGATTTAACTTTCCTGATCGGCTCAAGGGCCCTATATGACGAAGCGAACTGGCACATTAAACCTGGTGATCGAGTAGGACTGATTGGTGCCAATGGTACTGGAAAGTCGACCTTGCTCAAACTGATCGTGGGCGAATATGCACCATCTTCTGGCAGCATCTCGATGGCGAAAGACCTGAAAATAGGCTATTTGAACCAAGATCTGCTTTCTTACGACTCGCACCACAGCATTTTACATGTGGCCATGGAAGCCTTTGAACGCCAGAACCAGCTTCATGATGAGATTGAGGAACTGTTGAAAAAGATCGAAACCGACTACAGCGAAGAAACGCTGAATAAGCTGAGCGATAAACAGCAGGAGTTTGAAGCACTGGACGGTTACAATATCGAATATCGTGCAAATGAAATCTTGGCCGGTCTGGGATTTAGTACGGAAGATCAGGTAAGGCCCTTGAATACTTTTTCTGGAGGTTGGCGGATGCGGGTAATGTTGGCTAAAATCCTATTGCAGGATCCTGACATCCTCTTGTTGGATGAGCCGACCAACCACATGGACCTTCCTTCCATCAAATGGCTGGAAACCTATTTGGGTGCCTTTGAAGGAGCCATCGTCATTGTATCGCACGACCGTTATTTCTTGGATAAGATCGTGCGCAAAACAGTAGAATCCCGCAAGGGGAAACTTACCGTGTATGCCGGTAACTATTCTTTCTATCTGGAGGAAAAGGCCCTTCGTAGCGAAATCCAACGTGGTGAATTTAAGAACCAACAGGCCAAGATCAAACAGGAAGAAAGGCTCATTGAAAGGTTTAAGGCCAAGGCCAGCAAGGCCAAAATGGCACAGTCGAGAATGAAAGCTCTGGACAAGATGGAGCGCGTAGAAGATGTAGACGATGATAACCCAACCGTAAACTTCAGCTTCAAATTTTCAAAACCATCTGGAAGGCATGTGGTCAAGCTGGAGCACGTTAGCAAAAGCTATCCACAGGTAGACATCCTGCACGATGCAGAAGCGCTTATTGAAAAAGGCGATAAAATTGCGCTGATCGGTGCCAATGGCAAGGGAAAATCTACTTTGCTGAGGATCATTGCGGGCACAGAGAAATTTGTAGGCCAATGCGAGACTGGCCATAATGTAACCACCACTTTCTTTGCGCAACATCAACTGGAATCGCTCCACTTGGAAAATACGATCTTGGAAGAACTTCAGGCGTTTGCACCAAAACATACCGATACCGAACTGCGTTCCATTTTGGGCTGTTTCCTGTTTACTGGCGATGATGTTTTCAAAAAGATCAAGGTGCTATCTGGGGGCGAGAAATCGAGGGTAGCCTTGGCCAAATCGCTCACCACCGATTCGAACTTCCTGATCTTGGATGAGCCGACCAACCACTTGGACATCCAGTCGGTGAACATCCTGATCCAGGCCCTGCAACAATATGAAGGAACATTCATTACCGTTTCCCACGATCGTTATTTTTTAGATCATGTGGCCAATAAGATCTGGTTTATCGAAGAAGAAAAGATCAAGGCCTATCCTGGAACCTACGAAGAATACGAGGAATGGAACAGTAAAAGGGTTATTCCGGCCCCAAAACCGATCCCTGTTAAACCAACTGGCGAAGAAAAGAAAAAACCTATCGTCCAAGCCGACGAAAATGCGCAGCAACGTTTAAAAAAATTAAATGAGAAACTGAAACGTGTTGAGGAGGAAGTTGCGGCATTTGAATTGAGCGTTGCAGCCGCGGAAGCAGAATTGGCCAAAGAAGAAGTTTTCACCAGTCAACATAAGTTGGATGACGCCAATAAACGCTATATGGCAGAAAAAACCATGCTTGATGAGGCCCAGCATCGATGGGAAGCATTGGCAGCAGAAATCATGGAACTCGAAGCCTAATGAAAAGATCACTGCTGTTGCTATGGATGATGGTTTGGCTCCTGCCAGCATTTGGACAATCGGAGGGCATGTCATATGAGAACAGGATTTATCATCCCGCTATCAAGACTGTAGAATGTTATAACTCGAAAAAAGAGCAATCTTTCCCCATCATTGCGCTCAACACCGGCGAAACCATCACTTTTGCATTCGATGACCTGCGGGGTGGCAATAAAAACTACAGCTATAGCATTGAGCATTGTACCTACGATTGGAAACCATCACGCCTCAACCAGCTTGATTATGTAGAGTCTTTCCGCGAAGACATTATTTTCAATACGCGTTTTTCATTCAATACACTACAGCAATTTACGCATTATCAGCTCAGCCTGCCCAACGAACAGGTCAAGCCAAAAATTGCCGGCAACTACCTGTTGCGTGTATTTGAAAAAAATGATCCGAAGAAAACCATCATCACCCAGCGTTTTTACATCGTAAACAATACTGTAGGCGTAGGTGCCGAAGTGGTACCGAGTAACCAGGTGCAATACCGCAGTACCAAGCAGAAGGTCAATTTTACCATCTTCCATCAACAGCCTATCCAAAACCCCTATCAGACCTTAAAAGCCATCGTCATGCAAAATGGCGTTCCGCAGACAGCTGTGTTGAATACCAATCCGGCCTTTATCAAACAGGGTGCCCTGCAATATAATGATGTGGCTTCAAATGATTTTTGGGGAGGCAATGAGTTCAGGAAATTCGATTTCAGGAATTTCAGGTATAAGGCCGAGCATGTGCAGGAACTGTATAAAGATACCGCCAATACGATCATCTTGTTTGCCGATCAGCCCAACGGCACGGCAAAATACAGCAACCAGGTTGATGAAAATGGCAGCTTTTTCATCCGTAACCAGGATGGGCGCGACAACATTACCGATAGTGATTATGCCAAGGTGCTCTTTACGCTAAACGCACAGCCTCCCAGTTTGAACGGAAATGCCTACGTAGTTGGCAGATTTAACAACTATACGCTAAATGAAGATAGCAAGCTGACATTTGAGCCTTCAAGGAAAAGATTTTATGCCAGCATTAAGCTGAAACAGGGTCTTTACGACTTTAAATATGTTTGGGTTGACGCACAGGGCAAGTTTGACGATACCATATTTGAAGGTTCATTTTTTGAAACCGATAACAGCTATCAGGTCTTGGTCTATTACCGCAGGCCAGCTAGCCGATACGATGAACTGGTGGGTTTTGCGACCGCTGCTACTGGGAAATAGGTGGATTGGGAGTATCAGGTAGCAATTATCAAGTAGCAAGTATCAGGTATCAAGTATCAAGTATCAGGTAGCAAGTTGCGGGTTGCAGGTTGCGGACTGCAGGGCATGACTAAGCTCAGACTCTTCAACCTAAACAACTAAACAACCAAAAACTAAACAGCCAACAACTAAACAACCAACCACAATTTTCCTTACTTTTGCGCCCATGAGTATAAAAGCGAAGCGACCGAAGGATTCTTTTACGGTAATGAACGAATTGGTATTACCCAATGATACCAACACCTTGAACAATTTAATGGGGGGCCGGTTATTGCATTGGATGGATATTGCGGCTGCCATTTCGGCCCAAAAACATTGCAATCGGATTGTGGTTACGGCATCGGTAGACAACGTATCTTTCAAGCAGGCGATTAAATTGGGCGATGTGATTACCATAGAGGCCAAGGTTACGCGCTCCTTCCATACATCGGTAGAAGTTAGGCTGGATGTATGGGCAGAAAACATTCCTTCTGGGACCCGTTCCAAATCAAACGAAGCCTACTATACTTTTGTGGCGGTAGATCAGAGCGGCAGAACAATTCCAGTTCCAGAGCTCAAGCCAGAAACCGAAGAAGAAACCGAACTTTACAATGGTGCGCTGCGCCGGAGGCAGTTACGCCTGATCCTTGCGGGCAAAATGGCTCCAGATGATGCCAGTGAATTGAAGGCATTGTTTTTTAAGTAATTTGGTCGGGAAGTCGGTGACTGAGTCCAAGAGACCAAGAGTCCAGAAGTCCATGTAAAGTCGGAAAGTCCGAAGTCTGAGGTCTGGAGATGGAGTCCAGAAGTCTATAAAGTCGGAAGTCTGAAGTCCGGAGATGGAGTCCAGAAGTCCAGAAGTCCAAGAGTCCAGATTTAATTTGTACAGGAAGAAATTCTCAGTCGGGGTATAGTGTCTAGGTATCAACTAAACAACTCAACAATTAAACAACTCAACAATTAAACAATTAACCAATTAAACAATTAACCAGTTAACCAGTTAACCCTTACTCGCCCATCTCGAGGATCTTGTCAAATTCTGCCGCCTTCAACGGCATGACCGATAAACGGCCTTGTCTGACCAGAGAAATATCTTTTAAGGTGGGCTCTGCCTTGATCTGTTCCAGTGTAACTGGATTTTTGAGGGCCTGTACAGGAGCCAGATCTACCACTACCCAGTTCGGATCACTCGTAGTTGGATCCTGGTAGGCTTCTTTGACCACCTTGGCAATGCCAACGATGTGTTTCCCTTCGTTGCTGTGATAAAAAAGCACCAGGTCGCCTGCTCTCATTTCCCGTAGGTTATTACGCGCCTGAAAATTGCGTACACCATCCCAGAACGTGCGTCCGTCCTGGTTGAATTTTTCCCAACTGTATTTAAAAGGTTCCGATTTGACTAGCCAATGGTTCATGATCATGTTAAGTTCTAATGGCCGAATTTACGATAAAAAATAATCTTCTGGGCTTTTATCTAATGTGTAAAAAGTCTATTCATAACATTAGCCACAAAAAAAGCGCCCCATAAAAGGGGCGCTCTTGATACTTTCAATCTATTGCAGACTAGTCTTTCTTGTCTAAAGCATTGTCAATACGATCGGTAAGATCTTGCAAGTGATATTTGCTCAATGAATCGCCTTGTGATGAAGATGCCGATTTTAATTTTGCATCCAGTTCACGCAATTGGCCTTTCACTACAGAAAGTACATCACTCTGTGAAGCAGTTAAGCTTGTAGAACCACCGTCGCCGCGACCGCCCCTTCCACCGAAGGTAATGGCAGTTTGGGTAACAGGAGCAGGTTTAACGATGCTGATCAATTTCTCAACATACGCCTTTTGCAGGTTACGACGGTATACATCGATCGTTGCATTTGATTTCAATTCCGTAAAGATCGAATTGTTAAGGTCATTGAACAGGTCGGTGATCTTGTAGGCTGTAGCCCCGTCAGTTGCTTCGGCAGCTACCAATTTGCTCAATGTGCTGTTGCTCAACAACCTGTTCAAGGTAGAGCCCTGTAACCTAGAAACCACTTCTAAAGGATTGGTGTCAATGTTATCCAAAATCTGTTGGTTCAACATCCAGGTTGGCGTGGTAAACAATTGCCTGTTCAAGAAATCCATGGCTTCTTTTTGTGTAGCCGCAGGTGTACGTTCGTAAACAACGCCGGCTTGCTCAACCATTTTAGGATTCTCATACACACCGCCGACATTTTTGGCCACATGGCCCATGTAACGACCAAATTGTGAAGTCAACTGTCCGTACATATTGGCCAGGTTATCATAGCCTTCATTCGATTCTTTTGTCCACTCTGGCAATTTAGGCAAGATCACTTTTAGGTTTTTGATACCGTATTCACTGGCTTTCATGGCATTATCGCCAAGATCCTCGTTCTGTGAGTGTGGATCATCTGGATTTTGCTCTGTACCAAACCATAGGCGCCTGTTTTTTGCAGATTCGATGACAGCCTTATTCAGTCTGGCCACTTCTTCGCCTGGTGATTTGGTATCTGGGAAATATTTATATCCCCATTCGATGGCCCATTTATCATAGTCACCGATACGTGGATACAATCCTTTTTTGGTAATGTTATCTTCAGGCTGTGCCACGTAGTTGAAACGGGCATAATCCATGATCGATGGGGTATGTCCATTTTCTTCTACCCATTTCTTGTTCCTCAAGTTTTCAACTGGCACAGAAGAACTTGATCCATAGTTATGGAGCAAGCCTAAAGTATGGCCAACCTCGTGCGAAGAAACGAAACGGATCAGGTCGCCCATCAGTTCATCGCTAAATACCATTTGACGGGCCCTGGGATCAACAGCTGCAGTTTGGATCATGTACCAATCGTGCACCAGTTTTTGAACATTGTGGAACCAGTTGATGTGGCTTTCCATGATTTCTCCACTACGTGGATCTGCAATACTTGGACCGCTTGCATTCGCAATTTCTGATGGTTTGTAAACGATGGCCGAGTGGCGGGCATCGTCGATGCTCCAAGTTGAATCCTGTGCTGCAGTAGGTGCTTCCTTCGCTACGATGGCGTTTTTGAAACCTGCTTTTTCGAAAGCTTTTGCCCAGTCGTTCACGCCTGCAATTAGGTAAGGAACCCATTTTTTCGGTGTTGCCGGATCAATGTAATAAACGATCTGTTTTTTAGGTTCAACGAGTTCTCCGCGTTTATATTTGGCCAAATCTTCTGGTTTTGGCTCTAGGCGCCAACGCTTGATGAGTTCGATTTCTTTCACTCCTTGTGGATTAAGGTCGAAATCCGTGTAGCCTACCGTAAAGAAGCCTACGCGTGGATCGGCATAACGGGCTTTCATTGGCACCTTAGGTAAGATGACCATGGAAGTGTTGAGCTCGATGGTTGCAGATCCAACTGAACCACCGCCGCCGCCAAATGATGGAGCTGCAGGTGCGCCAGGAATGGTCTGTGCAGTTAAGGCATAGGTTTTGACCGTGCTGATCTCCACATTCAATGGGAAACTCCTCACATTCTGGATGTAGCTGCGATCAGCCAATTGCGCGCCCAAACGGAAACGTGTTTTGGCCTGTGGCGAGCTGAAATAAAAGATGTCGTTATCGCTGTTGATGTAATCTGTTACATCGATTACGCTTCCTTTTTTATCGTTGGTATAGGCGGCGATGTTGAATGCTGCCGCTATAGCCTGGATATTAGAATTTCTTAGCGATTGGTACATCGATGTAGTGCTATCGGCACTGTAGGTCCTAAAGCTTACCTTGCGCATAAAGATGCGGTTGTTTGGTCCTTTTTCAAAACGGATCACCGTGCTGCCGATCACATCCCCGGCATAACCTTGGGCTGCCCGTACATCGGCACCAGATTTAGAAATACGGCTCACCACCAGGATGTCTCTGCCCAATGTCGTATCTGCAATTTCGAAGTAGAATTTATCATCAACCTTGTGGCTGGTGATCATTCCCCTTCTCGTTAATGCTTTGTCTGTAATTACCGTACCGTATGGCCTAGGGTTGGCCCTCACAGCTGCACCAGGAAAACCGCCAGCTCTTCTGGTCGTATCTGTTGCTCCCCCAGTTTGAGGTCTTACCTGTGCATTTGCAAAGGTAAGCGCACCTAAAACAAGTGAGATTGTTAGTAGATTTTTTTTCATAAATTAATAATAAGTTAATATGGTAAATATAGCCTCAATCGCCCCACTATGCATATAAATGGTATAACTTTATAGTTACATAGGGCAAATGGTGATTTTCGCATATTTTTAAGCACCAAATTCAGGATTTTCGATCAGCCCGATCACATTCCCAAAAGGATCGTAAAAGCTACAGACCCAAATTGGTCCCCCAACATTTTTAGGCGCTTCGTGCACGGCCACGCCCAAATCATTTAGCCTTTCAAAACTGGCCTTCACATCGGCAACGCCCCAATAGGCGAAGCTGCTCTGACCACTCGTATAAGTTGTTGGATCGGGATCCAGACCCAATTCATATCCCCCAACATTATAGCCCACATAAAAAGGTTCATCAAAATAAGGTGAGATATCAAATACTTTCTTATACCATTCTTTTGCAACCGAGAGGTCGGCAACATGGTAAACAACGGTTCTTAATCCTTGTAGCATAGTGGTTGTTTGGTTAATTGTTTAATTGGTTAATTGTTTGATTGTTTAATTGATTAATTGGTTAATTGTTATGGGTGAGTTAACTGAAAACTGTCAACTGAAAACTGTTAACTATTATTGGTTAATTGTTTAACTGGTTAATTGGTTAATTGTTATAGGTGAACTAACTGTTAACTGAAAACTGTTAACTGATTCAGTGTATCACCTTAAAGATCATTTCTTTTAACAGTGCTCCATCTGAGATATTTCCGGTGCTATCTAGTCCTTTGCTTTTAAGATCATATTCACGAAGGGTGCTGATAATATCAAATGTTTTGGACAGGTTAAAACTTCTGGCGGCCATCTCATAATCTTTAATGAAATAAGGGCTTACGCCCAGTTCTTTGGCGGCATCATTTTTATTGGGGAGGTAATGGAACTTGAGTATCTTGGTGAAATAACTGTTCAGGTTAGCCATCACCATGATCATGGGATTAGATTTTGGATTATCGGCAAAATAATTGATGATCCGGTTACATTTGAGCACGTCGCGCATGGCCAGGGCCTTTTGCAATTCAAAAACATTGTATTCTTTACTGATTCCAATGTTCTTTTGGATATGGTCTGTACCGATCAGGGTTTCCTTGCTGATATTCAGACATAACTTTTCGACCTCATTGGCAATTTTCGAAAGATCTGTACCCAGGTATTCTGCCATTAATGCCGCCGCTTGTGGGGCGATCCGATAGCCTTTCTCCTTTACGTGATCTTCTATCCAGGGCATCAGTTTGTAGTCGCGCACCGGGTCTGACTGGAAAACCAGTCCGTTCTGGTTAATGGCCTTATAAATCTTCTTGCGCTTATCGAAATTGCCATATTTATAGGCAAATACGAGGATGGTACTGGGCAAGGGTTTCTCAAAATAGCTCAATATCACTTCCGCTTCCTTGCTGCTACCTTCTGTTTCCTTGCTCCATTTGAGATCCTGGGCTTCTTTCACAATAATGAGCTGGTAATCTGACATCATCGGATAACGTTTGGCTGCATTTAAAATCGTCGCCATGTCTGTATCCTTGCCATACAGAATGGTCTGGTTAAAGCCTTTTTCAGCGTCTCCCAATACATGGTTCTCCATATATTCAACAACCTGATCGATATAATAAGACTCTTCTCCCTGCAAGAGGTACAGGGGCTTAAATTTTCTGGCCTTTAGTTCCTTGATGATTTCAACAGCACTCATTGCAGGTAAAATTACGATTTACGATTTACGATTTGCGATTTTTCCCGGGAGTTTATCCACAAATATTAACTTTGGAAATCGCAAGCGAAAAATACCCTACCGAAAAGAAAAGCGCGTTAGTATGTTCAACCCGACACCTTTAAATCTCCCAAACTATCCTTTTAGGGTTTCACAGCGTGATGGGCTATATTTTATTTTTGATGAGATCAGAAAGAAGCACCTGTTGCTTACACCTGAAGAATGGGTCCGCCAACATTTTGTCCGCTACCTTACTGCCGATAAAAATTTTCCTTCAAGTTTATTAAAATTGGAGGGAGGGCTTCAGCTCAACCAAACCAAAAAAAGAAGCGATATCCTTGTCTACAACAGATTGGGCGAAAAGATCATGGTCATCGAATGCAAGGCACCAAGTGTACAGATTTCGCAAGCCACCTTCGATCAGGCCGCACGCTATAATTCGGTCTATAAAGCAAAATGGCTGGCCGTAACCAACGGGATACAACATTATTATGCACAAATCGACCATCGGGAAAAGAAATTCCGTTTTGTAGCCGAATTGCCGGTTTATGGGGAGTTGTAAGATCCAAGTATCAAGTAGCAGGTATCGAGTTAAAAGTAGAAAGTAAAAAGTAAAAAGTAGAAAGTAAAAAGTAGAAAATAAAAAATAGAAAATAGAAAGATGGGGATTTGTCATTCCTCGCTACGCTCGGAATGACAAACCATTCAACCTTTAACCTTTAACTTTTAACTTTTAACTTTAGTCATATTCTTCTTTCCAGCTCATCCTTTTACCGGTATAAATCGCTTCATTGCACATCGCCACACAAATGGAAGCCTGTGTACCGGTTTTGATGTTGGAAACTGGCGTTTTTCCTGTGGTTACAGAAGTATAAAATTCTTCGAGGGCATAAATGGTTCCATCTTTAGTGGGTGCCGGGAGGATGGGTATCCCACCATCGGTATTGAAGGTTATTTTGGTTGCACCGCTTACACCGTCTACAATCCCCATTTCTTTTGCCTTGCTTTTCTCAGGATAAAAAAGTCCGGTATCTGGCAAGAGGGCCACTGTACCTTTTGTTCCTTTGATCTTAAACAGGTATCCATCGCGTGCATTGCCGCAGGTTGCCCCAAAATTACCGATCATCCCAGATTTGCTGTAACGCAGGGTCGCCTGGATATTGTCGTAGGTCTCCCTCCCATCTTTAAAGATATCAATGCCACCTGTTCCTATGATCTCATCGGGATGGGTTTCAAATGCCCAATTGATGAAATCAATCTGGTGCGACAGCAGTTCTGCCGCCAATCCGCCAGAATAGGCTTTGTACATCCGCCAATTGATCTGTTTTTCTAGCTTAGGATCGGGAACGGCCCTGCGCCAGTTGCCATTGCGGTCCCATCTGCAATCAATCTGTGACACCTTGCCGATATAACCGCTTTGGATCATTTCCTTTACCTTAAAATACAAAGGGGAATATCGGTATTGGTAGCCCACCTGAAAGATCTGTGTTGGATGCTGGGCAACCAATTTGCGCAGCGCAAGTGCCTGTGGAATATCGTATGTCATTGTTTTTTCAGTGTATACATGCTTTCCAGCTAGCACGGCATCTTTGGCAATATGGAAGTGCTCGCTCAACGGTGTAGCGATGAACACGGCATCGATCTCCTTATTGGCGAGAATCTCCCGATAGTCTTTGGTAAATTTTACATCACCCAACAGTTTTTTAGTCTCGGCCAACCTAAAATCTAGCACATCACAGTAGGCTGCAATGGTGAATTTGGAAGGCATTTTCTGGATTACTGTTAGCACGCCCTTACCACGGTCGCCACAACCGATCATCGCGATGCGGATCGGACCCTGTTCCAATTGCGCCATCAATTGATGGCTCAACAGCAGACCAGAACCTAATAATGCTGATTTTTTAACAAATGAACGACGGTGCATTACAATTTCTTGATTTTGATGGTCCGATAACTTACCCTATTCCCATGATCCTGTAAAAGGATATGGCCTTTTATGGCTTCGCCAAAGTTTTTCCAGTTTTTATATTTGCTGATGGCCACCAGTTTCCTAAAATCTTCACTGCCCCGATGGTAGGTAAGAACTTTTACACCATTTAAGTAATGTTCTACTGTATTGTTGGGATAGACCACGATCCTTCCCCTGTTCCAAGCACCAATTGGCCTTAAACTGCCCAAGCCCTTATCGGCGGTGATAAGGTCATAGAGCGAAGCCAATGTCCTGTTCCCATCCCTGCCCAATTTGGCATCCGGATGCTTTTCGTCATCGAGCACCTGATATTCCAGGCCAATGGCCGAGCCGGCATTTTGTTCTGTTAGCGTAACAAAATACTTGACGCCACTATTTGCACCTTCTGTAAGTTTGAACTCGAAAGAAAGGTCAAAGGCAACAAACTCTTCCCTGGTCACAATATCGCCACCATTGGTCGATTCTCCTCCATCAGCTGGAAGTACACTCAGTATACCATCCTGAATTTGCCATCCTTTAGCTGGGAAGGCATTTTTATAGGCGCCCACCCATCCAGTATTACTTTTCCCATCAAATAGCAAGCGGTAGCCATTTGCTTTTTCGGCAGGCGCCAATGCATTTGGGCTCAGGTTTACGATGTAGATCGCCTTTGGAAACACGCCGGGCCTTAGGTTTTCGGTCTGGATCGTGATATTTTTGAAATAGACTTTTTTTCCTTCCAGATGTGTTTTATTGCCAATTCCATGCACCTGGAGGCCAATAAAACCTCGTTGGTCCAGGGTATCGATCACATAGGCAACAGGCACGCCATTTACCCAGGTTTTGGTCTCATTTCCAATGCACTCTATCTTGTAATGGTTATATTGTTCGCTCTTGTACAGTGTTTTGGCAGCAGGATTTAGTTCCAGTGGATAGAGCCACAATCTTCTGGCTTCATCATAAATCCCCCCTGTCCATGCCCTGGGGGTAGGATCTACTTCGACTTGCCTCCCATATACCAATCCTGCACCTTTATTGCCATTGGCATCAAAGTGGCTTCTGGTCTGTATCCCAGAATTTGTTTCCTGTCCTTCGAGCTTAATGTCGAGTTCCAATACAAAATCGCCATATTCCTTTTCGGTGACCAGAAACGAGTTGGGCGAGTTTTTAGTCATCGTGCCCACAATTGCACCATTTTCTATCGCATAGGGAGCTCCGCCAACAATCTTTTTCCACCCGTTTAAGGTCTTGCCATCAAACAACGGCCGCTTTTGGGCATTCGCCGATGTGAGCAGACATAAGCAGTAAAGGGCAAGTAAACTATATTTTTTGATTTCGCTAAACATATTCTTTTATCAATATTTATAAATGCCATTCGCTATGCGCAAGGCTAATATTTGAACACCTTTCCGTCTGCCATCACCTCCTGGCGTTGTTCATCATAAGTGGCCTTGGCGCCGGTACGAATGGCCGCATTGGTCATGATGTTGGCAATAGAATGGTTGAAACCCGCTTCTACCGGTGCATTTGGTGTCTTTCTGCTCCTCACGCATTCCATCCAATTGCGCATGTGGGCCGAGGTCAAAGGATCACCGCCCGTATTGGCTCCGGTTTCGACCTTGGCCCCAGTGCTTGAAAGGTCGAATTCGGCCAACAAGTTTGGTTTCATGCCCATTGCGGCAGCTTCCTTTTGTTTCAGTCCGCCTTTGGGCGAAACCTTATTGGTGATCAGGTTCAGTTCACCACCATTGGCGTAATAAACTTCTCCAACATCGCCAACGCTGTTCTGCATCCTCGACGTAAAGGTCACCTGGAAGCCATCGCTCATGTCGGGCTGGCCATAATCAAATACGGCAACCAAGGTATCCCAATTTTTTCTTCCGTCTTTCCAGGTATAGATGCCTCCGTTTGCCACTACACTCCTTGGGTGGTTGAGTTTGGTAAACCAATGCACGGTATCGATCTGGTGCGACATCCATTGGCCCGGCATGCCCGATGAATAGGGCCAGAATAAACGGTACTCCAAGTATTTTCGGGGATCCCAGGTATCTGATGGCCGATTGAGCAGAAAGCGTTTCCAATCTGTATCTTCTTGTTTGAGCTTGGCCACCAGTTCTGGCCTTCGCCATCTTCCAGGCTGGTTCACGTTCCATACCAGATCTACTGCAGTAATTGGTCCGAATTTGCCCTCCTGAATGTATTTTGCTGCTGCGGTATAATTTTCGCCACTTCTTCTTTGTGAACCGATCTGTACAATCTTTTTAGAAGCCTTAACTGCCTTATAGGCAGCCCTTGCATCAGCCATAGTCTCTGCAAAAGGTTTTTCTACGTAGGCATCACAACCAGCGGTAACTGCCTCGATGGCGTGGAGGGCATGCTGGAAATCAGCTGTGCTGATAATGACCGCATCCAAATCCTTCGTCGCATACAGCTCATCATTATTTCGGCAGGACCTGATGTCATGGCCCATCTTTTCTTTGAGGTGTGCCGTACCCAGATCCCTACGATAGCTCCAGAGATCAGATAGGCCTACAATATCAAAATTCAGTTCCTTCTGGTGGTTGAGGAAGGCTGGCAGCAGTGAATCTTTAAAACGGTCTGAAAATCCGGCAATGCCGACCCTTACACGGTCGTTGGCCCCAATAATGCGGCTGTAGCTTTTGGCACTTGAGGTCAGCGTACCCGCATAGGCAGCCGCAGCAAGCACGGTGGATTGCTTGATAAATTTTCTTCTATTGTTCTCCATGATCAATTGTTTTAAGGGATTGATGCCTTTAACGATCAAACCTTTAGCGAATATTGAAAATTAAATCGATAGATTCCCAGTCGTGAGGAAAAATCCTGCCAATACTATTTCAAAGGTTTTACCTTCATGTTCCAAAAAGTATATCTGCCCAAAGCATAGATCGGACTTTCTTGGTTGATGAATTTCACATCTCCCCTTTTCCCTTGTTTATAGACAATGCCCTGAAGCGTATATTTTTGGTCGATGTTCAGTCCGGAGACCTGGTCTACCGACATCATCCCCCTAATTTCCAATTCCAATTGGTTGAGGAGCGATTCCTTTGGCCTTGTTTCATCCTTAAAGTCCTTGAAAATGGCGAGTTTGATATCCTGTCCGCTAACCGTCGTATCCAATATCGCTTTCAGCTGCAAGGGAAAATCGGTCAGGAAATTAGGATCATTGCTCAGGTTGATCATTTTGTGCTTAAATTTCTCCGTGATCTCGGCTTCTTTGGCCGGGTCATCCCATTGCGGGTTGAGCCTGATGAAATCGCTCACTTCTTTTTCGGTAAAAATTTTGGAGTCAAATCCCTTTGGTTTTTCAGTGCATGAAATCAACAGCACTGCCATCATCCATAAAATTAGTCTGTTCATAACTTAAACATAGTAAATAAATTTTAAAGATGGGAAGCGCTGAGCGCAGGGCGTAGAGCGCAGGGCGGGAAGTAAATTCATGCTGGATGGGAACTTTCGCCAATCGCCAAACACATCGCCATAACTTTTAACTACAACATCTTATAAGGCCCCAAGGCTCTCGGTAATGATCCTGATCTTCGATTCTGCATCGGCCTTTTTGTTGCGCTCGTTGGCAATGACCTCTGGTTTCGCATTTTGAACAAAGCGCTCATTGCCCAATTTGGCATCGACAGATTTCAAAAATCCCTGTAGATAGGCAAGTTCTTTCGTCAGTCGCTCTTTTTCGGCGTCGAGATCAACATTTTCGTTGAGCTCAACGAAAAACTCATCTTTTCCTACCATAAAGCCTGCTGCTCCTGGAATTTTATCCTGTACAAGATTAATTTGACTGATGTTTCCCAATTTATAGATTACGCTGAACCACTTTTCGTAATCGATTTCGGTATTGACCTTAATGTTCAGCGGCAAAGCTTCCTTTGGAGAAATCTGACGTATATTCCTAATGTTCCTGATTTCGGCAATCAGTTCTTTGAGCTGCTGCCCTTCCCTCAAAAGTTTTTCGTTGGCCTGCCCAATCGTCGGATAATCGGCTACGATACAGCAATCCGTTTCGTCACGCTGACCGAACAGTTCATCGTGGTAAAGCTCTTCGGTAATGAACGGCATAAAAGGATGCAACAGGCGAAGGATCGACTCGAAATATTGGATGCTGATCTTTTTGGTTTCGGCATCAACAGGTTGCTGATAGGCGGGCTTGACCATTTCTAGGTACCAGGCACAAAAATCATCCCATACCAATTTATAGGAAGCCATTAGGGCCTCAGAAAGCCTGTACTGCTTAAAGTTAGATTCGATTTCGGCCAAAGCCTCATTGAAACGGCTTTCGAACCAGGCTATGGCCTGACCGTTCGGATTTGCCAGTGCTTCATCTACTTCCCATCCTTTTACCAATTTAAAGGCGTTCCATATCTTGCTGCCAAAGTTCCGCCCCTGCTCACAATAAGCTTCATCAAACATGAGGTCGTTTCCTGCCGGTGACGACATCAGCATGCCCACGCGTACCCCATCTGCACTGTATTTTTCGATCAGTCCGATCGGGTCGGGAGAATTACCCAAAGATTTGGACATTTTTCTGCCCAGTTTATCGCGAACTATTCCTGTAAGGTAAACATTGGTAAATGGTTTTTTGCCTGCAAATTCATGTCCGGCCATGATCATCCTGGCCACCCAGAAGAACAAGATCTCTGGTGCGGTGACCAAATCGTTTGTAGGATAGTAGTATTTGAAATCTTTATTATTGGGATCCTTAAATCCGTCAAAAACAGAAATCGGCCACAACCATGAGGAGAACCAGGTGTCCATCACATCTTCATCCTGTGTAATGAATGCAGCGCACTGGGCCCTAAAGCCTGCTTTTTCTTCTTCCGAAAATCTGCTGCGCTCAGGATGGCGGTTGATCAGCTCTTCGATGGCCTCTGCCTTGGTCTTGGCCACAACGGGTTCCTCATGCTGGAAATACCAGGCAGGGATTCGCTGGCCCCACCACAGTTGCCTGCTGATGCACCAATCTTTCACATTTTCCATCCAATGGCGATAGGTATTGATGAATTTTTCGGGGATCAATTTGACCTCCCCATTCAATACATCCGCTAAGGCGGGCTTGGCCAATTGGTCCATTTTGGAAAACCACTGCAGGGATAGTTTGGGTTCGATTACGGCATCGGTACGCTCAGAAAAGCCAACCTGCGACTTGTAATCTTCCACTTTTTCGAGGTGCCCGCTTTCTTCGAGCATTTTGGCAATTTTTTTCCTGGCGATAAATCGGTCCTCACCGATCAGAATTTCTGCCTTATCATTTAAGGTACCATCATCGTTTAGGATGTCGATAACCGGTAACTTGTGCTTAATGCCGAGTTCATAATCGTTCAGATCGTGCGCAGGCGTTACCTTTAAACAGCCCGTCCCAAAGTCCATCGTCACATATTCATCCTGGATAATCGGGATTTCACGGTTGATCAACGGTACATATACTTTCTTGCCCTTTAGATGAGCATAACGCTCGTCGTTCGGATTAACACAGATGGCACTATCGGCCATAATGGTTTCCGGACGTGTAGTCGCAATAATCAGCGCGTTTTGGGTCGTTGGTCGTGGGCTATGGGTTGCAAGTGGACTGTCTGTTTCAACAAGCCAATACTTGATGTAGTACAACTTTGAGTTGACTTCTTTTCGGATCACCTCTTCATCAGAAACGGCAGATTTTGCTGCAGGATCCCAATTTACCATCCGTACGCCTCGGTAGATGTTACCTTTTTTGTACAAATGGATAAAGCTGTCGATCACTGCATCAGAAAGGTCTTCTTCCATGGTAAACCTCGTCCTGTCCCAATCGCAGCTTGCCCCTAATTTCTTGAGCTGCTCAAGTATAATGCCTCCATATTTTTCCTTCCATTCCCAGGCGTGCTTCAAAAATTCCTCACGGCTAATGTCTTTTTTGGCAATCCCCTTTTCCTTTAACATGGCTACAACCTTGGCCTCAGTAGCAATAGATGCGTGGTCGGTTCCCGGCACCCAACAGGCATTTTTGCCCTGCATGCGTGCCTTGCGGATCAATACATCCTGAATGGTATTGTTGAGCATGTGGCCCATGTGCAATACGCCCGTCACATTTGGCGGCGGGATAACGATGGTATACGGTTCACGATGGTCAGGTTCTGAATGAAAAAATCGCTTTGACAGCCAATAGCTGTACCATTTGTCTTCGGCTTCGGCAGGATTATATTTTGTAGCTGTACTCATGTAAATTGGAAAAAGCACAAAAATAGCGAATTGGGCGGAGAAAGTTAAAAGTTGAAGGTTGAAAGTTCAAGGTTCAAGGTTAAAGGTTGAAGGTTATGCCGAAGGCTCCGCAGGAGTTCCTTGGGAACATCACTGCGGGAAAGGTTGAACGCTATGCCCTATGCACTATGCGCTCTTGTCTTTGCCTATGCGCCACGCACGAAACATTTTTACGCCACTGCACAATAAAAAATGTTAAAATATGTTAATACTGTATAAAATCTCAATGATGAAATCCTTTAGGCTAACCGTATTCAACGGTGATTTCTTCCGGAAAATCGGATTGACCAAAATCTACTATTGGTTCAACAAGTAATATTTCTATTAAAATAATTGGGTTTAATAGGGAATTTCTTACATTCAGCCTTAATTAACTTAAGGATGGATGCGCTACGATGATCAATGGCCAAGCGTAAAAAAGCTTCATCTTACTATAAAACTTATTGCTAATGAAACTAAATCAACTCAAAAATTATTTTGCAGTGATGGGACTGGTAGCGGCCAGTGTTGCTGCAGATGCCCAAAACGCGCCCAAAAGGAAATTTATCGATCCTGCAAATATGGACCTCAGTGTAAAGCCTGGCGATGATTTTTATCAATATGCCAGCGGCACCTGGATCAAGAGCAATCCGGTTCCAGCCAAGGAAACCAGATGGGGATCGTTCAATGAACTGCGCGAATTTAATGCACAGGCTGTAAAAGGACTTCTGGAAGCGGCAGCGGCCGATAAAAATGCACCGGCAGGTTCCGTGACACGACGCGTAGGTGATTTCTATGCCGCAGCCATGGACAGCGCGGCGATCGAAAAATTAGGGTACACCCCGATCAAGGGAGACCTGGAAAAAATCAAACAGCTTAAGTCTATCGACGATGTACTGAACCACATCGCCTATATGCGTACTGCAGGAGTTGGCGGCGGCATGTTCGGACTAGGTGTTGCGCAGGACAGAAAGAATGTAACCAAATACGTAGTCAATATTTCGCAGGGCGGAACAACCCTGGGCGATCGTGATTACTACCTGAAAGATGATCCGCAGAGCACGCGCATCAGGGCCGCCTACCATGTGTATATGGTCAAATTGTTTACATTGATCGGTTATAGCGAAGCTGAAGCACAGCAAAAAGCGGCCACGGTATTCAACCTGGAAAAATCGCTAGCCGAGAAACAAATGAGCCGCATCGAGATGCGCGATCAGTATAAGACCTACAACAAGCTTACCGTTGCCGAATTCAACAAGGTTACCCCGCACATCAACTGGGCGACCATGATGCCTAAATATGGCATCAACGGACAGGATACGGTTTTGGTCAATTCGCCATCCTTCTTTAAATCACTTGATGGCATGCTGACCAGTGTTCCATTATCAGATTGGAAAACCTATTTGGAATGGAACGTGCTCAAAGGCGCGGCCAATAGCCTGAGTTCTCCTTTTGTAAATGCCAGCTTTGCATTTACACAGGCACAAACTGGACAAAAAGTAGCTACACCGCGCTGGCAGCGCATGAGTGCGCTTACCGATGGTACCATTGGCGAATTATTGGGCCAATTGTATGTGGCCAAATATTTCAAGCCAGATGCCAAGGTACGTATGGACCAGATGATCGAAAACTTGCGCAAAGCATTCGAAATCAGGATCAATGGACTGGAGTGGATGAGTGCAACAACAAAAAAGCGAGCCCTGGAAAAATTACATGCATTTACACCAAAAGTTGGATATACCACCAAATGGCAAACGTATACAGGTCTTGACATCAATAGGAACAGCTATTTCCAGAACCTCCGCAATGCGAGCATCTGGGGCTATAAAGAAAACATTAGTCGTTTGGGCAAACCTGTTGACCGTACCAGATTTGGCATGACCCCTCCTACCGTAAACGCATCTTACAGTCCGACCATGAACGAAATTGTATTCCCTGCAGGGATTCTCCAATTTCCTTTCTTTGACCCGAACGCAGACGATGCCGTGAATTATGGTGGCATTGGCGCGGTAATCGGACATGAAATGAGCCATGGTTTCGATGATACTGGTAGCCAATATGACAAAGATGGCAACCTTAAAAATTGGTGGACAGATGAAGATCGTGCCAAATTCAATGAAAAGACCAAAGCTTTGGGCGATCAGTTCAGCAGCTATACCGTTGTTGATACGATCCATGTGCTGGGCAAACTGACCATGGGCGAAAATATTGGAGATTTGGGCGGATTGAATGCTGCATATACTGCATTTAAGATGACAAAACAAGGCCAGAGCAACGAAAAGATTGATGGGTTTACACCTGATCAACGTTTCTTCCTTGCATGGGCGCAGGTTTGGAGAGGAAATATCCTTCCTGAAGCAGCAGCCCAATTGATCAAGACCGATCCACATTCACCAGGCCCATACAGGACCATTGGTGCACCCGTAAACATGGATGCATGGTATAAGGCATTCGATGTACAACCTGGCGACAAACTCTATAAAAAACCAGAAGATCGCATCCGATTGTGGTAAAACAATAACGATTAGCTAATTAGCCACAGTGCTGATTAGCTAATTATATTTTTGCTGAAGCTTTTTGGACAACTTGGACAGGACAAGCTCCCTTGATGTCTTGACGCGATGCTTCAGTTCTTCCCTTCCCAAAACTTCCAAGTTCTCGATATAGACCCATTGTTTTTTGGCCATGTGGGGTGCCTGCCTAATGCCATCTCTGGCCACCAGTTCGTCGAACTCCTCAGGTGTACATTTTGTAGAAAAACTGTTTCCTTCGTCGATGGCGATAATTACAAAAATCTTTTCTTCTATCATAAAGCAAAGATGCTCCCATTTCATGCCCTCAGTCGTGCCCGGCAAACTGAGGCAAAAATCCCTAAATTCTTCTATGTTCATGTGGTAAAGATAAAGGTTAAAAGTTCAAAGTTGAAGGTTGAAGGTTGAAGGTTGAAGGTTCAAAGTTGAAGGTTGTGCCGAAGGCATCCCTGCGGGAAAGGTTGTAGGGTTGTAAGGTTTTCATTCCTCGCTACGCTAGGATCAGATTGCCCCAAGGATGCATATGGCAAATCGGATGACAATTCTCGTCTTGATACTTGATACCTGATACCTGATACCTGATACCATCTAACCCAAATAAATCCTATTTTTGCCACATGAATATCCTCGCGCCGACCAACGACGGGTCAAATACCTTGTTTAACGAAATGATCGGTGAACATTACCATTCAGCTCATGGGGCTTTACAGGAAAGTAAACATGTGTTTATCGATGCTGGACTTAAGTACGCCCATCAACTTTATCCTGCGCAAGACCTGAGTATTTTAGAAGTGGGATTTGGGACCGGACTAAATTTTATATTAAGTTTTGCCGCCTGTAGCGAATGGTCCGTCCCCCTAAATTACACCGGCATCGAAGCCTTCCCCCTTTCTAAAGAAACCATCCAACAGTTGGATTATGAAAAATTTGTTCCAAACAAAATCTGGGAAAGCTTTATTTATAATTACGAGAATTCATTAATCGATAAACAAAAGTTGATAGAAGGCACCGAATTGGCCATCATCCACCAGAAACTACTTGATTACAAAAGCAATGAAAAATTTGACATCATCTATTACGACGCGTTTTCGGTAAGGCACCAGCCTGAAATGTGGACGGACGAAGTGATTGCCCATGCCTGCAGTTTTTTAAAGGATGGTGGAATATTTGTGAGCTATGCCATTACGGGCAACCTAAAAAGAGCGCTTAAAAAATGTGGCCTCCAGATCGAAAAATTACCAGGGGCCCCAGGAAAACGAGAAATGATCAGGGGACAGTTGATAGTTTATAGTTGACAGTTCTCAGTTCTCAGTTTACAATCAAACTAAACAACCAAAAAACCAAACAACCAAAAAACCACATATGAAAAGAATACTGGGCAATACCGATTTAGAGATTACACCAATCGCATTTGGCGGTAATGTTTTTGGCTGGACAATAGATGAAGCACAGTCGTTCAGGATTTTGGACCAATTTACGGCCGATGGATTTAATTTCATTGACACCGCAAATTCTTACTCTCATTGGAAACCAGGGAATAAGGGAGGGGAGTCAGAGACCATCATCGGGAATTGGCTGCAAAAGCACCGCCGACGAAATGATGTCATGATCGCCACCAAGGTAGGTTCGGCAATTGGGGGCTCGGGAACACGTTTGCAAAAAGACTACATCATCAATGAGGCCGAAAAATCACTCAAACGTCTCCAGACGGATTACATTGACCTTTACTTTTCACACTACGATGACGAGACTTTGACCGTAGAGGAACCCTTGCTGGCTTATGAACAGCTGATCAAGGACGGGAAAGTGCGTTGGATCGGTGCTTCAAATTTCACGGCTCCACGATTAAGGGAGTCTTTGGTTGCGGCAAGCGCCAATAACCTTCCGCAATATCAGGTTTATCAGCCTGGCTATAACCTGTACGACCGTGAGGGATTTGAAGCTGAACACCAACAGCTCTGCTTAGATTTTAAATTGGGTGTTATCCCCTATTATTCATTGGCCAGCGGATTTCTAACCGGCAAATATAGGGACAACGATGACCTGTCTAAAAGCCCGAGGGGCGCAGGTGTAAGCAAATACCTGAACAATAAAGGCTTTAACATCTTAGCTGCATTGGATCAAGTTGCCACAAAGCACCAGGTTGAACCTGCCGCAATTGCCTTGGCCTGGCTGCTGCACCAGCCTTCCATATCAGCTCCGATTGCGAGTGTTACCGACTTGCAACAGCTTGGGTCTTTCCGTGCCGCTGTACAGGTTAAACTTGATCAGGAAGACCTAGATCAGTTGAAAGTTAAAAGTTGAAGGTTAAATGTTGTGTCGAAGGCCTCCCTGCGGGAAAGGTTGAAGGTGCCTAATGTTCCAAGAGGGCCATTTGGAACACCCCAGTGGGAAGCAGATGAATAAGCAAGCTAAAATCTTCATTTTCTTTACTATTTCTTACCTTTAAGCAGTATGCACAAAGACAGAGAAAACAGAAGCCCACATATTTTAAATACATCTGCCAACTTACTGGGCTTCTGCTTTATTGTATTAACTTCAGTAAAGATATCAAAGCTGGAGGAATCGTCTTTCATTGATGAAGGCGCGGCGCTGGCCATCATTATTTTCATGAGCAGTTGCCTCCTCTCTTTTCTTGCTATGCGAAGCCAGGCTAAAAATGCGCTTAAAATGGAACGAAGTGCAGATATTTTGTTTCTTTGTGGGCTGATTATCCTATTTATTACCACGGTACTGATCGGCTTCAACCTAATTCATTAATTCATATGCCCGCCAATATTCCACCAGCAGTTGCACAAACGCCAGATAAAGCCTTTCTACGTCTATTAACAGTGCTAGACACCTTGCGCACCCAATGCCCTTGGGATAAGAAACAGACCATGGAGACCTTGCGCCACCTGACGATTGAGGAGACCTATGAACTTTCTGATGCCATTTTGGATGGCGATATGGCCGAAATCAGGAAAGAACTGGGCGATCTGATGATGCACCTGGTATTTTATGCCCGCATCGGATCGGAAACGAAAGATTTTACGGTTACCGATGTCCTGAACGGCGTGTGCGATAAGCTGATCAACCGCCACCCCCATATCTATGGCGATGTAGAAGTGAACAATGATGAAGACGTGAAACGGAATTGGGAACAGCTCAAACTGAAAGAAGGCAACAAGTCTGTGCTTGGTGGCGTTCCAGCTTCTCTGCCCGCATTGGTCAAGGCCGGAAGAATCCAGGAAAAAGCAAGGGGCGTAGGTTTCGACTGGGAAGAAAAAGCACAGGTTTGGGCCAAGGTCGAAGAGGAATTGCAGGAATTTAAGGCGGAGTTTAACGTAGCCGAAAACGAAAACATCGACCGGGAGAAAGCCGAAGGGGAATTTGGCGACCTACTTTTTTCTTTGGTCAATTATGCCAGGTTTATTGACATCAATCCGGAAAACGCGCTGGAAAAAACAAATAGAAAATTTATCAAGCGTTTCCAATACCTTGAGCAGAAGGCAGCGGAAAACGGAAAGGCGCTTCGCGATATGACATTGGCCGAAATGGACGTTTATTGGAATGAAGCTAAAAAACATTGATCAGCCGATGTTGAGTTCAGTGGATTTTGACAAGCCTGTAAAAGTAATCCAGATTTTCAGGAACATCTATACCTACGGCAAGGATGAAAGATCTTTCTCGTCAAGAAAGGATAAGCTGGCGTGGAAGCCCATCCCATCTACGTCTGGGCATGTGGCCGATCAAGTCCTCTACCTACCCCCATCGCTCAAAAATATGCCTGCAATCGGTAAATCTGTGCTCATCTTCCTATTGGATGATCAATTTCCTATACCAGAACACAGTGTATTCGAGCAGGAAAAAGTACAATTTGCCAGTACCAACCAACATTTTAAATTAAACAGCTTCAGGATATGGGTACAAGATGTACCAGAACTCCATTTTAAATATGAGGCCTCCGAAGTCGGGATGCCGGCCAGGGCCGATTTCAAGATCGCAGAGCTTAAGCCATCCCATCCAATTTGCGTAAAGGTTAACGGAAAATTCGATTTCTCACTGACCGGTAGAAGGGCGCGGACCTATATAGACCAAACTTATATTTTTGAGCACTTGGGTGAGGTCAGCTCGTATGCTTTTTTGAAAGAACCCCTTATCCCCTTACTCAAAACCGTTCCTACAGCCTACAAGCTGATCGACCTTAACAAAACGCTTTTTTAAAATTTCGGTTAACCTGATCAATTATTATCTTTAGTAGCGAAGGATTTTTATACATCCATCGTCTAAACCATATAGCTATTGGAAGAAGAAGGTTTAATTGAACAATTAAGGGAAAGAAACGAATCGGCCTATCGTTACCTGGTCGATACGTATCGGAGTGGCGTGTTCAATACTATCCTCAACATGTTACAGGACGAAGATGAAGCCGATGACTGTGCGCAGGAAGTGTTTATCCAGGTATATCATTCGATAGCCAAGTTTAGGCAGGACAGTTCACTGCCTACCTGGCTCTATCGCATCGCGGTACGCAAAGCCCTAGACAAATTGCGGCAGCGAAAGAATAGGGCAAGGCTACAAAGCCTGATTCCTTGGTGGATGCCAAATGAGGAGCGGCCGCAGCAGGCAGATTTTAATCATCCAGGGGTTGCGCTCGAACATAAGGAAAAGGCGGCGGCATTGTTTAAGGCCATCGATCAGTTGCCGACCAACCAAAAAATTGCCTTTAACCTGATCAAGGTCCAGGGCATGAAATATGAGGAAGTCTGTGAAATTATGCAGCAAAGTACAAAAGCCATCGAATCTTTAGTGATGAGGGCAAAGAAAAACCTACAGCAAAAACTGGTTCAACATCAAGATTTTTAACCATGAAGAAAATTGCAAATTCCCAAATTACCGATCAATACCTGGAAAGCCTGGATGGCATCAGGCCAGCAGAGCCAAAAGCCTTTTTTTATGATCGGCTGATCGACCGTTTGGCAAATGAACAGCAAGAGGATCAATGGTCTTTCCCGCTCAGGCCAACCTGGATGATTGCTTCCCTCACCATTCTGCTGATTGTAAATACGTTGATCCTGCTCAGGAAAGACCACCGCACGACCGATCGTAGCCAGGCAACCATCGAGAGTTTTGCCAATGCCTACGACCTTCAAATCTCAACCTATTAAAGACATGGCACCAAACTCTTCACCAAAATTACTGACCATATTGGTGGTATTTTTATTTGTCGCAAATGCAGTGACCATTGCATCATTTTGGCTAACAAAAAAAGACCATCAGCCGATAGATGGCGGCGGTCCGGCCAGGTTTGTAATTGCCACGCTGGGTTTTGATCAAAATCAGCAGGACGAATATCTGGCGCTGGCCCACGAACATCAAAGCCAGATTAGGCCAATCAGGGATGACATTAAACAGGCAAAAGACGATTTGTATACCCTATTGTCACAGCCAAATGTAAGCGACAGCACAAAAGCCGCAGCCATTCGCGCCATTAGCGTGCAGACCGAAAAAATAGATCTTATTACATTTGATCATTTTGCAAAGGTCCGTCAGCTCTGTACGGAGCAGCAGCGTAAAAAATTCGACGAGATCATTAAAAAAGTGATCCAAATGATGGGCATGCCCCACCAGGGTGGACCACCTCCTGAACCGCCGCCACATCATGGACCACCATTATAGAAACGCATAGGGCATGGCGCATAGGGCAAAGCGTATATCTATGTCCGCTAAGCGCCTTTCGCTGCACCCACTGCGAAGCTCATAAAAAAATAATCGCTTTGCGAAGGATTAATGTGGATGGTACGTCTAACCATTAAATCAACGTTAAAAACATTTAATTTATGAGAAACGCTCAATTCCGTCCGATCCTTGTCCTTATGATGATTGCGGTCATCGCGGCATGCAAAAAATCATCAAAAGATAGTACAGAAGCTACTGTAACCAATCCTGTGATTGTAACCACCGTTGGCGCTGGTGTGCCCGATGTCTATAAAAAAATATATGGCGCATCGAGCATTACTTCAGACGGTACTTACCTCACCATTAAGACCAATGGTTTGCCAGACCACAAAAGCGCTTATTATGCAACAAATAATACTTTATACGAAAATTTTGTAGGTGTAACATTTGGCGGCTATACGTTCAACAAAAATCCGAATAGCATGGCGAGCCAAAATTACACGTTTAAAATCCCATTGAACCCAACGGTAGCGGCTACCCATGCCAGCACGCCAATGGGGCCAATTGGTGTGGCCATTAATGGGGTACCACTCTATAATCAGTATGCTGGAGGCGGAGCTGCACTGAGCGGCGAAATCGTGAGTTTTGATCAAGGCTATGGCCATCCCGACCCTGGATCCCACTATCATTATCATGTTGAACCGATTAAATTGACCGCCACAAAAGGTAGTGAAGCCTTAATGGGCTTTTTATTGGATGGTTTTCCGGTATATGGGCCTAAAGAAAATGGTGCAACTGTGCCCACAGCAAGCCTAGATGCCTACCATGGCCATACCAGCGCAACAGCAGATTTCCCGGGTGGCATTTACCATTACCATTTTTCTACCGATGCTCCATATTTAAATGGAAGTGGATTTTATGGGACTTCTGGAACAGTGAGTTATTAATGCAGAACAGGTTTTCCATTATTTTTCTGCTGGCAGCCGCCACCATGTTGTTTTCCTGCCGACCAGAAAAAACGGGTCAAAGAAAGATGGCTAAGCATTTTGCCCGAAATGCCAAAAATGAACTTGACCCTGGTTTCTCTGTTCGTGTAGATACGGTTTACTATGGCAAGCACCCCTTTACCGGAGTTAAATTCTCCTTATATGCCAATGGCGATACAGCGGCCATTAGCCCTTATTACGAAGGCTTGGCAGAAGGATGGACAAGGCAATGGCATCCGAACAGGAAATTGGCACTTGAACGTTTTTATATTGGGGGGAGAAAAGAGGGCATCCATAGGGCATGGTGGCCAAACGGAAAACCCAAATTCCGATACACCTTTGACAATGATGAGTTCAATGGAGAAAATCGGGAATGGTATGAAAATGGGGCACCTTTCAAAGTTTTCCACTATGCCCAGGGGCATGAAGAAGGTAGCCAAAAAATGTACTGGATAAATGGTAAGGTCAGGGCAAATTACATCATCAAAAACAAAAGAAGATATGGTCTCTTGGGAACCAAAAACTGTGTTAACGTGGCAGATAGCGTTTTTATTGAGCGCTAGCCTGCTTTTTTCTTGTCGCGAGGCTACAAAAGAGCGCCTGCCCTATTACAACACACCAGATTTCAATCCGCTGTTTATTTCCAATGCAAACGAATTGAACACAAAAGTAAGGCATCATATCGCCGATTTTTCGTTCACCGACCAGCACAACCAAACCATTACCCAAGCAGATGTTGAGGGCAAGATCCATGTGGCCGATTTCTTTTTTACCAGTTGTGGCAGCATCTGTCCGGTAATGACCGATCACATGAAGATCATCGACTCTGCCTATAGGGATGACCCGGATGTGGCCCTACTTTCGTACAGTGTAACGCCCTGGATAGATCGCGTGGCTGTTTTGGATAGCTATGCCAAACGCAATCAGATTACGAACAAAAATTGGCATCTACTTACTGGCAGCAAAGCTGAAATCTACCAACTGGCCCGCCAATCTTATTTCGCTGAAGAAGACCTTGGCTTTACCAAAGACAGCACCAATTTTTTACATACCGAACATTTTATCCTGATCGACCGGAACAAACGGATCCGTGGGATATACAATGGCACTTTAGAATTGGAAATCAGGCAATTGGTAAAAGATATCGCAACGCTGAAGGATGAGGAATGACAAGTAAGAAGTAAGAGGGAAAAAGGTAAGATGGAAGATGGAATGGGATACTTGAAGGATTGTCATATCGAGCACAGCGAGATATCTTTGTTTAAGCTTAGGGCTTTAGTCTCCCGTCTTCCGGACTTCCCGACTTCTGATAAATTCCCTCTAGCAAGAAGTCTTGGACTCTTCGACTTTGGACTCTTCGACTCTAATCCCCCAGACTTCCAGACTTTCTACTATCTTTGGGCATGAAAAGATTCATTGTGCTCATCGCCTGTTGTTTTTTGATTGGAAAGGCAAATGCCCAAAAAGACTCGACGGGCTTCCATATTATCAGCAAAGCCGAAACTGACGCATTTTTCTCTGCCAGCTTCAAAAAGAAAAACCTGATCAATTATCCCATATTTAGGGCCTATACTTATACCGATAAAAGCGGCAACTACTATGTTGCGCTTACCGAAAGTGCCGATACTACCAATACAGAGAAAGATACTGTAAACTTCACGATCAAAGCCTTCAATTTTAAGGCTGATCAAAGTCCTATTGTCAAGAAATGGGAGATCAATGATTTTAGGCTACCCAATGTGAAGAACGAAGTAAAGGAAACTTCTATCTGGTTCTGGACCAAATACTGCTCTTTTACTGACCTTGATGGCGATGGACTGGCAGATCCGGTTATTGTTTATGGAACTTTCGGGCACGATGGTTATTCTGATGGCAGGGTAAAGATCCTAACCTTTTACAAAGGCCAGAAAGTGGCCATCAGGCACCAGAACAGCACACTGGACCCCATGCGTAAAATGCAGGTCGATGCCACATTTTATGCCCTGCCGAAAAAAATACAAGATCATACCAAACAGCTGATGGCGACCATGATGGAAAAGAAACATGCGCTGTTCCCTTCCTCCTATCTCGAAAAAATGGAAAAAAAGATAGCTTTGATCAATTAGTGCTTTCTTTTCTTGTTCATCACCGCTTTCTTACCGATCCCATAATTTGTAGTCTTGGCATTGCTGGCCTTTTTTTGATGGAAAGCAGCGCCATAAGGTGATTCCTCTTCTGCCTGCCTACCCTTTGTTTTGGTGGTTTTTTGCTCGACCAATAGTTCTTCAGGGAGCGCTGCGAGCTCAATCTTGCCGCCCATGGCCTGTTCAATTTTTCGCAGTTCCGGAAGTTCGAGATCAGTTACAAAAGTTAATGCAACCACTTCATCACCTTCTTTTTTGATTACCCTGTTCAAATAGATCTCTTTATGCGGAGGCAGTTCAAAATGGAAGATAAATGGAATATTGCCCAAATCTGCGGTATCACCAATTTCGTTGGCGATGATCAGCACTCGTGCCTCCACGTCTGCCACAAAATCTTCAAGGTTATCAAAACCAGCTTCATCAAAAAAAAGCGGCTTGTACACAAATATGTCTTTCGCCTTCCCATCAAAGAGATCTTTAGATAGCGTTTGTGCAGTAAGCCGTGTATTGACAAAAACAATCACCTTATCAAATACCTCCGAATCTTTCAATAGGATATTCAGCAGGTTTAACTTGGTACGGAAATTTGGGACATGATACAGGAGTTGGGTATGGGTTTCTACCATTGCTTCACCCATTTCCTCGACCTCAATTGTGGCCGGCATTTTCATGAAAGGCTCGATCATCTGCTCCAAACGATCGTGCATCACGTCGGTAAAAATTAGGTGCTGGCTTTTCTGCACGCTATTGGCCAATTCATTGATCGGCAATTGCATGCCCAAACGCACCATCTCTGCGGCGTCATCCACCACAAAAAGCTGGATCTTATTTGTATTTAGGCCCAACTTAAGGTAAACTGCCCTAGCTCTAGCCGGCACGGCCACCACAATATCTACGCCGTCTGTCAGTTCGTTTACCTGTGCTTCCATACTCCCATCAGCATGTATGCCAACGATGCGAAAAGTCGAATTCCGATTGAGCAGTTCGAACCTTTCGATCACTTCTAGCACCTTTTCTTTGGTCGGAACCAAGATCAATGCACGCGGTGCTTCTTCAAACCCATATTTTAAGCGCATCAAACTGGCCAGTACGTAGGTGGTCGTTTTGCCACATCCCTCTGGGCCAACAGCGATGAGATCTTGTCCGCCTAAAATACGCGACATCGATCTAGACTGAATTTCTTTTGGTGCAAGATACCCAGCGGCAGTCATGGCCGATACCAAAGGCTTACTTAGTTTTAATTTTTCTAAAGACACTTTTCTAGGATAAATGATGATCGGCAAATTTACGCAAAATAAAGGAGCTTGATGAGGCCAAACAACAATCCTCATATTTTTATAATCTGGACTGTAGCGTTTGGACATGGGCATGCGTATGAGCGTAAAACTGACAATGAAAAAGCTACCCTATATTTTGGCCTTGCTGCTGTTCATCACAGCGTGTAAAAAAGAAAACAATGCGATTACTTTTAGTGGAAATTACCAAGGGCAACAGATTATCTATAGTAATCACTCCTTAGAGACACATGAATCTGAGATCAACCTTTCCAGTCCGAATTTCAGTGTACTAAAGGGCATCAAGAAAGGAAGCGGTACTTTTGCAGTAACCAATAAAATGGAGGTTGTTTTCACGGATACCAATGTATGGACTGCAGATTTTAATTGGCACATTTTGTTGAACGGCAGCTATAAATATGAAGCTTTAGGCGATAGTTTGATTTTAACTAAATATATTGGCGAAAACAAAGAGAACTATTACCAATATCGACTAAAGCGCGTAGACGAATAGATGCCGCAATCCATCCCACAATTATCCCAATTGGTTTCCGATTGTAAAACCGGCAATCTACAAGCTCAGGAACGGCTTTACAAGCATTTTTATGGGTATGGCTTGGGCATTGCCATGCGGTACCTGATGAACAGGGACGATGCGATGGAGGTAGTGAACGATTCTTTTATCAAGGCCTTTAAAGCTTTGGGCACATTTAAGGAAGACGCAGATTTTAAGCCCTGGTTCAGAAAGATCTTGGTCAATACGGCTCTCGACCACAAGCGCAAGAACATGCGGTTTAACCAGGCCATCGAGATGGTAGATACCGAGATACAGACAACTTATACCTCTGGTGTAGAAAACCTGCAGGCAAAAGATATTTTAGACCTATTGAAGCATTTAAATGAAACACAACACTTGGTTTTTAACCTTTACGAAATAGATGGATATTCCCATAAGGAAATATCCACCCTGCTAAATATGCCGGAAAGCTCATCGAGGACTTATTTGAGCAGGGCAAAACAGGTACTGCAAAGTTTATTGATCAAGCACTCAATTTATACAAGATGATGGATTTAGATGAAGAATTAAAGTCAAGGATCAAAGCCGTCTTCGATAATCTCGACGATGGGGAAAGCGATAAGGGCTGGGCAGAATTGCGCACTAAATATCCTGATCCGAAGCGAAAGCTACCGCTATATTGGATCACTGGCATTGCTGCGACCTTGGCACTGGTGTGCGGACTATGGCTGCTCAGAAAGCCTGCTATTGTGCCGAAAAACAATGAAAACAGTGTGCATGTTAACAGCAAGGCCAATAAAAAAGCTGATCCATCTTCAGCACCTGCCGATTCGTCAATTTCAGTGGCACAGGAAAGACCAACTGCACAGCAGATTGTTCCAGTTCCATTTACCCATAAACAACAACATTCACCAGTAAATACGTCTTTGCAACAGGTTACGGTTATTTTACCTCAACCCCTATTTGAAGAAAAACGGCCTGAACAAATATCTACAGAAAAACCGATGCTTACGGCTACATTGGGTCCAAAAACAGATCAGATACACATTGGAACAACCGGTTTGCCGCTGATTGGTCTACAACCCTCGCCTCCCTTGCCCCAGCAGCAGACAACCACACTTGAATTCCTCAAATCGGAGTCGCAACTTGCCGCAACAAATGCCGATCAACACAAAAAGTCAAATTCGGCGCAAAAAAGAACCTACGAAGTATTTACAGGGACCTTTCTGAATTATTATGGCGAAAACCAATCGAAGGTAAACGCAGGCTTTGGGCTCAATACCAATGTAAAACTGGCCAGTAAGTTGTATGTGAGCATTGGTGCGGGATTTAGCAAGAATAACATTTCCTTTAACCATAACGCCGTTTCCACTGAGTCGCCAAACGCCCTATCGACCGTTGCGCCTACCCAAGGCTTTGCGGCAAGCAACTCCCTTTCGTTCGTTAAATCGACCGATGTTTCCCTTGCAAAGCTCCAGGCGCAACTGCTCAGCTTAGACTTTCCGGTGGTGATGAAGTTCTATCCAGCTAAAAAACAGCATTTTTATATCGCTGCAGGTTTTAATTCCAACTCCTACTTCGCCCAAAAATATGCCTATACCTATGCTGTAGTTACCCGATCGGCTTTTGCTACCTCGAGCTATAACCGCGAAGAGATTGAAAAAAAGGATTTTAGCAGTTTTGAATTTGCCAATAGTGCCATTTTTGCCATCGGTGTAACCCAAAAAGTAGGACAGCAGAACCACCTTATTTTTGAGCCTTATTTTAAACCTGCACTCAGTCAGATGGGCGACAAAAACCTGAAGATCAATACCATCGGATTAAATCTACGTTTCAGTTTTACCCCAAATCGAAACTAACATGAAAAAATCGATCTATCTGCTCGTGGTTTGCAGTTCCATTCTTTTTTTGGGATGCAAAAAAAATCCGGACGACAACCTATCTGGAACCTATAGTTTAAAATTGGACGAATCCAGAAACATGCCTGAAAATGGGAAAGCTGGCTTGCTTTCTCTTGTTGAACTTCAGGACAATCGTTGCCCAGAAAACATTTTCTGCCTAACCAGCGGTATGTCTTTTCTCAAGATCAAGCTTATAGACCAAAAAAAACAACAAGTACTACAATTCTGTTTTGATGTGTGCGATCGAAGAGATCAGGTGGTACGGCTGAATGGAACATACTATACTATACGTTTAGAAAATGTGCTTCCTTTGCCTCCAGGCGGATCAGCAACACATCGGCCAACTGCTACCTTTACTATTTCAAAGATAGAGTGACAAATTATCAAATTTTTGATACATAAGGTCGATTTGTTCCAACAATGTGTAAGTTAGCCTATCGGAAAACTTATACCTGAACAAATGAAGAAGATCATTTTAAATTTTTTTCTTGCGGCCCTATGCGTTCCAGCATTGGCACAAGATGCCATCAACTATCAGACACCGCCAAAAGCGATAACAGACTTGCTCCTGGCCAAACCAACGCCAAGTGTAAGCATTGATAGCAAAGCGGAATGGATGTTATTGAGCGAAAGAAATTCCTATCCTTCGATAGAAGAATTGGCCATGCCAGAATACCGCATAGCGGGGATGCGCATCAACCCGAACAACTACTCGCCAAGCCGTCAGACTTTTATCAACAATTTCAGTCTAAAAAACATCAAGACTGGTAAGGTCTCTGCTGTGGTAGGGCTGCCTAGCCCCCTATATGCTGGAAATGTAAGCTGGAGCCCAAATGAGACCAAGATTGCCTTTACCAATACCACACAGAACAGGGTAGATCTATACCTGATCGATGTAGCAACCGCAAAGGCTACCAAAATTAACAAACAGCCGCTAAATGCCATTTTGGGCAACGGTGGCGCAACCTGGATCGATGAAGGCACCGTGCTTTACCGCGTGGCCGCTAAACCAGCAAACTTGGCACCAACACGTCCACTGGCTCCAAAAGGACCAACTATCCAACAAAATTTAGGAAAGGCTGCCCCTAGTGCAACTTTACAGGATCTGATCAAGTCGCCATTTGATGAGCAATTGTTTGAATTTTTTGCGACCTCGCAATTGGTGCAGAACAAGAATGGAGTGGAAACGCTGATCGGCAAACCAGCCATCTACAGCAGCATTGCGCTATCGCCAGACAAAAACTACATGATGGTAAGGACAATCAAAAAGCCGTTCTCCTATCTGGTGTCCGCTTTCGGCTTTCCATCGGTACTGACCATTAACGATCGTAACGGAAAAGTTGTCAAGCTGCTGGCCGACCTTCCGTCTTCAGAGGTCCGTCCGTCGGGCTATGACAACGTTCAGAATATTCCACGTGGCTATGATTGGCGCGATGATGTTGCGGCCTCTGTGGTGTGGGCCCAACCTTTGGACAGCGGATTGATCAAAAAGAATGTAGAATACCATGATGCCATCTTGGAATTGGCGGCTCCATTTAACGGCACGGCCAAAGAACTTTTCAAAACCAAAATGCGCTACAGTGGGACCAGCTGGGGCAACGCCACCCTGGCCTTGGTAAGAGAAAACTCTAGGACCAAACAAATGTCGAGGTTAAGCCGATACAATCCGGCAACTGGTGCACTGGAGACCCTGTATGAGCTCAGCACCAATGATGCCTATAACAACCCTGGATTTCCAGTTACTGAAAAGAATAAGTTCGGCCGTCAGGTTATCCTCACAACCGATAATGGCACCAAGCTTTTGCTGAACAATACTACAGGTGCCTCAGACAAGGGAGATCTTCCTTTTATCGCCAAATTTGACCTGAACACTAAAAAATCGGAAATACTTTGGAGAGCACAACCAGGTTCCTTTGAAATGGTGACCGATGTGATCGATCCGCAAAAATTAGTCTTGCTTACCCGCAGGGAAAGCCAAAAAGATGCACCAAATTACTTCATCAAAAATTTGATGATGAAAGTGGCCGATCGCCAGATTACTACCTTTACCAATCCATATGCACAATTAGAAGGTGTTACCAAACAAAAGATTTCCTACAAACGTGCCGATGGAATTGATCTGACGGGAGACCTGTACCTGCCAAAAGGCTACAACAAAGAAAAAGACGGGCCGTTGCCGGTATTGATCTGGGCCTATCCTAGAGAATTCAATTCGGCTGCAGATGCCGCACAGATCAGGGGCTCACAAGATAAGTTTACACAGATCAGTTCTGGTGGACCATTGTTCTTTGTCACCCAAGGTTATGCGATCTTAGATAATGCCGAAATGCCGATTGTTGCCAAAGACGGTAAAAAGCCCAATGATACTTTTGTAGAGCAGCTGAAGCTCAATGCCGAAGCTGCCATTAATAAACTAAGTGATATGGGCGTTGGCGACCGCAACAGGATGGCCGTTGGCGGACATAGCTATGGTGCCTTCATGACGGCCAACCTATTGGCCCATACCAATTTATTCAAAGCTGGTATTGCCAGAAGTGGTGCCTATAACAGAACATTGACCCCATTCGGTTTCCAAAATGAAGACCGTACCTATTGGGATGCACCGCAGCTGTACTATGAAATGAGCCCTTTTAGCTATGCGAACAAAATCAAGACCCCAATCTTGTTGATCCATGGCGAAATGGACGATAACCAAGGTACGTTCCCGATCAACAGCGAACGGCTGTTCAATGCCATTAAAGGCTTTGGAGGAACGACACGCTTTGTTTATCTGCCTTACGAGGCGCATGGCTACCGTGCAAAAGAAAATCTGCTGCACATGCTTTGGGAAATGAATACATGGCTTGATACCTATGTTAAAAATGCCAATGTAAAAAGCGCGAAGTAAAAAGAATTGGCGCACACTAATTTGAAGTGAACAATGTATTTGTGTATTATTGCACCCTACATTGTTCACTTTTTTTATTGGAAACAACAAGCATGGATAAGATATTAGAAACCATCAAGGCATCAAGAAAGAAATTATTAAGCTTGGTCGAAGATTTGACCACAGCACAGCTTAACTACATACCAAAAGGATTTAACAATAACCTGGTATGGCAGATCGGGCACTTGGTGGTAACAGAACAGATCTTATGCTACAAATTGTCTGGCCAAAAATATATCATTGAAGAAGAATTGATCGACCTGTACAGAAATGGCTCCAAACCTGAACGGCCCCGCTCTGAAGCAGAGATAGCACAGTTGAAAGGCTACCTGTTGAGCACCATTGACCAGTTGGAAATCGATCTTAAGAACAACCATTTTACGAATTTTACACCATATACCATCTCAACCTACGCCAATTACGAGCTAAAGAACATTAATGATGTGCTCACCTTTATGGTATCACATGATGGACTGCATTACGGCTGCAGCCTCGGACTGAAGAGGTTGGTCAAGATCAATGATGGGATGTTATAGGTCGAGACGTTGTAACGTTAAAGCATTGAAGCGTTAAACGATCAGAATGAGGTATTTCTTCCATATCGGATACTTGGGCCGCAGCTTTAACGGGTGGCAGAAACATCCAAAAGTCTATAGCATCCAAGAAGTGATCGAGCAAAAGCTGAGCGAGGTTTTTAAAACACCGCTGACCATTAATGGCTGTGGCAGGACAGACTCTGGCGTAAACGCCAGCCAGTTCTTTTTTCATGTCGATCTGGAACGCGAGTGGGATTTTGACCTTAAGTTTAGGCTCAACAAATTATTGCCACATAGTATCGCAATCTTTGACATTATACCAGTTGGCGAGAAGGCACATGCCCGCTTTGATGCCGTTCAGCGCAGGTACGATTATTTTATACATACGAAAAAAGACCCTTTTCTGGGACAGCTGAGCTCCTACTACGATTTGAAAGAACTGAATGTGAAAGAAATGAGAAAAGCGGTCGACCTGTTGCCACAATATCACGACTATCGAGCATTCTGTACTAGTCCGGATAAGAACGAACATACGCTGTGCTATGTGAAAGAAGCTAAGTTGTACTCGAGCAACAATGGAAACCAGCTTCGGTTCCAGATTTCTTCTAACCGCTTTTTGGGGAAAATGATCAGGATCATTACCGGAAAATTGTTAAAAATTGGACAAGGCGCCATGACCGTAGCAGAATTTGAGGCACTGCTCATCACCAAAACCATACCTCCCGCTCTTGAACCGGCATTTCCTACCGGATTGTACCTATCAAAAGTAACCTATCCCTACCTTGACCTTCCACCAGTACCGGATTTCGGCGGACTGCACCATGCCGCTTGGGAAGAAGTGGTTCTTTAGAGCTTAGTTGTTTAGGTGGTTAGCGATTGTCATCCTAAACGAAGCGACTCTTTGAACCAACACTAAATAATTTCTAGGGAGATTACGTTGCTATACTTGCAAACACATTGGGGATTCCTATTTAAACCGAATTGCCTTTAACGGACTGATCCTGCTGACCAACAGTGATGGGATGATGAGCACGAGGGAACAGATGACCAGCGTTGCGAGGTTAAGCAGCAATACGTCTATAAAATGTACTTCGATAGGTACATAGGCGAGGTAATAGTTGGTCTGTTCCAAAGAAACCAGATGGGTAGATTGCTGCACAAATGCAATTCCGAGTCCGAGGATATTGCCCAGAACAAGTCCGATCCCAACGAGGTACATTGCATTGTAAAGGAAGATCTTCATGACGCTGAAATTGGAAATGCCCATCGATTTTAACAGTCCGATCATGGTTGTCCGCTCCAAAATCATGATGAGCAATGCCGTAATCATGTTGATCACGCCAACGATCATCATCAGCACCAGCAAAACTTTTGTATTCACATCGAGCAGCGAGAGCCAGGTAAAAATCTCAGGTGTGCTTTCCTTTACTGACCTCGACCGCAGCATCAGTTCCAAATTGTTATAGATTTGGAGCGCCTGGATGTCAAGCGCGGAAAAATTTTTGATGCGCACCTCAATACCGCCCATTTCATTGGAATTCCAATTATTTACACTTCGAATGACGTTGATATCGCCTATCACAAAGCTTTTATCGATGTTTTCAATGCCTACCGAATAAATACCGACAATCTTGAACTTTCTGCGCTTCGGTGGATTTTGTACAAAATGCATCAGAAAGCTATCACCTACTTTTAGCTGCAGCCGTTTGGCCGTAAAATCAGAGATGAGGATCTGGTTATTTCCCTCAGCATCAAAATTGAGGGTCGAGCCCTGGATGAGGTGCTTTTTGATAAAAGTCCAGTCATAGGTGCGGTCTATCCCTTTGAAATTGATCCCTTCCACCTCGCCATTTGCGCTGATGATGGCTGGTTTGGTCGCAAAAGGATAATAAGACTGGATGGCGGCATTGGTCTTTAGGTAATGAAGCGTAGTGTCGTTTGGAACGAAAGGTGCCTTTTCAAATGAACCATTCAGATCGAAACGGTAAATCTGTACATCGCCGATGAAGCCACGAACCTTATCTTGTATTTCGGTCTTGAACCCCTTGATAATGGCTACAGAAAGGATCATCACAGCCAGGCTGAGCATTACCCCTGCTATGGCGATGCGTACGATCAGCTTCGAAAAGGTTCGGCTAGATTTAACTGCAATCCGCTTGGCGATGAAATATTCCGTGTTCAAGTTTTATAATAAATTGTAACTTAGCAAAAATGCTGATTCGAATTCAAAATCACGTTACGAATCCTTTAAAAAACTCGATATGAACAAAATTACTTCCGTTTTTACGATCGTCCTGACCAGTGTTTCCATCATCGCCTGTGGGCAGGGACCAAAAGTGAAGATCAATTCAAATGTTCCCAATCCCTACAAAGTAAAAGCGGAAGATATCGACAGGCCAAAGAACAGAACGGTAAAGTTCCAGACAGGAGCTGAACAGACCGATAAATATTTCCCCTTGTTAAAGGGAAGAAGGGTAGCCATCTTAGCCAATCAATCTTCCATTATTGGTAAGGAGACCACGGTAGATGTGATGTTAAAGCATAAGATCAACGTGGTAAAAATATTTGGTCCGGAACATGGATTTAGAGGAAATGCGAGTGCCGGTGTACATGTAGATGATGCGGTAGATGCGAAAACAGGCATTAAGGAAATTTCTTTATACGGCAAGCACAATGCCCCGACCAAAGAGGAATTGGCAGATGTAGATGTCGTTATTTTTGATATTCAGGATGTTGGTGTGCGTTTTTATACCTATATCAACTCGTTACAGCGTTTAATGGAATCATGTGCGGCAAATGGCAAGGAAGTCATGATTTTGGACCGCCCCAATCCGAACGGCTTTTATGTAGATGGCCCTGTTTTAGACCTTCAGTTCAAATCTGGCATTGGCATGCAGCCCATTCCCATCGTCCATGGTCTAACCGTTGGTGAATATGCGCAGATGCTCAACGGCGAAGGCTGGCTAAAAGATAAGCTGAAATGTAAGATCACCATCATCAAAAATGCAGGTTATACCCACGACATGCCCTATGTGCTGCCCGTAAAGCCATCGCCGAACCTCAATACGGCCCAATCAATTTTGTTGTATCCCACCACCTGTCTTTTCGAAGGCACGTACCTCAACCATGGCAGGGGCACCCAATTTCCCTTCACCATCGTTGGCGCTCCTTACCTAAAGGGGAAATTCGACTTCTCCTATACACCTACCAGCATCAAGGGCATGGCCGAAACACCATTGTTCATGAACCAGGTATGTTACGGACTTGATTTGAGAAAATACGATACCTCAAACTTTCGCAAGACTAAAATGTTAAACTTAAGCTGGTTGATCGAATTGTACCAGGCATCTCCCGAAAAAGAGAATTTCTTCAATTCTAAGTTATCGAAGGAAATGGGCACGATCGAAAAGTTAATCGGCGTAGCGGATTTTAGGCAACAGGTCATCGATGGAAAATCTGAAAAGGAAATCCGCGCAAGTTGGGAACCAGGATTGAGCAGGTACAAGGAAATGCGAAAAAAATACCTGCTCTATCCATAACATTTTTTGCAATGAACAATGAGGTAAAAAAGAAGAACGAAAAAACTTCGAGCAATTTTTTAGAACCACAGCCAAAAGGAAAGGTTGATCAAGGAAATAAGGCGGTCAAAAAAACTGAAGACCAGATCTATCAGGAAAAGCCGGCCGAAGCCAAAACAAAAAATCCCGCCAAGGCGAAAGAACGGAGCGAACAGCCAGTTCATCCTATTCAGAAAGCGTAAAGCGGAAAGATAAGGGACAATAGATTAAAGATTAAAGACAAAAGATCAAAGACAAAAGATCAAAGACAAAAGATCAAAAAAAATAGATTAAAGATTAAAGACAAAAGATTAAGGATCATAGACAATAGATTAGAAATAATAGATTAAAGATCAAAGACAATAGATTAAAGACAAAAGACTTAAGTCAACCGGTCAAAGGGTCAATATGCTCATCATTCCCTTTCTTTTTCATATATCCTAATCGTCAATCTTTTTACTTTATACTTGCTACTTTATACTTTCTACTTTCTACTCTATACTTTCTACTCTATACTTTATACTTTAAAAGCTTTACTTTTCGCTTTAAGCTTTGTTCCTTTCGCATTGCGCTTTGTGCTGCCCAATTCCAGCTTTTGTTTCTCTGCCTTTTTCAAGAACGCCAATAATACCTTTTCGTCATTTTCCATAGCTGTTTTGCTTTCGGGTTTTGCCGTATTGATTTTTTTGAGAAATTTTTCAAGTCCATCATTTTCATAGACCTCGAGCAGTAGCGGATAAACATAGGAACTTTTGCACACGGCACGGGTATTCCCCAATTTGCTGGCCACACAATCCAACACCTCGTTGATCACTTTTTTCTTGCTCAGGTCTGGATATTCGGTACTGCAGCAGGCCAACTGCCTAAGGGCCTCCAATGTTCCGCCCCATGTCCTAAAATCTTTGGCGGTAAAATCACTCCCGGTTATCTCCCTGATGTAATTGTTGATCATTCCCGAATCAACCGCCTTGTGCGCATGATCTTTGGTATAGAATTGAAAAAGTTCCTGGCCGGGAATATCCTTACATTTTTTGACCAGTTTGGCCAGGTTCCTGTCGCTCAGCACTACATCATGCTTCACTCCTTTCTTCCCAACAAAACTGAGCGTAAACTGATCGCCTTTTTGCTTAAAATGCTGGTCTTTTAACGTACTTAGTCCGTAGCTTCCATATAACTTCTTATAACTCTCATTTCCGATACGGATCAAGGTCTTCTGCATCACCTGCAAACAAATGGCCAATACCTTTTTCTCGTCCATTGTTTTTCTTCTCAGGTCTTTCGCCAGCTGCTTGCGCGCATGCGGCAATGCCTTGCCAAACTCTAAGAGCCTAAAATATTTATGGTCAGATCGTCTTGCCGTCCAATCGGGATGGTACCTATACTGTTTCCTGCCTGCCGCATCAATGCCCACGGCCTGGAGATAACCATTTTTTTTGGGCGAAATCCAAACGTCGGTCCATGCAGGGGGCAAGACCAGTTTCCTAATCCGCTCCAAGTCTGCCTCATTGCTGATGCGTTCGCCCTTTTTGTTTACATAATGGAACTTGCCAGGCTTGCCTTTCCGATAAATACCGGATTGTGCCGGATGAACATACACTAAGCTACTCGAATCAAGTACTTCAGCAGTTGAAACCATGGAATTGAAAAAATGTAAATGAAATTTTTAGTTATTTTGTAAACAAATCCAATGAAAATATCTTTTTCGAAGATGTTTCCTTGTCGCACAAAAAACCAATGATGAAACTACACCAGTCGCTTCGTCACGGCTTGAACTTTAACAAAATACGATGAAAATAGTTTTTATGGGTACGCCCGACTTTGCCGTTGCCGCCTTAGCCGCCTTAAAATCTGCAGGCTTTTCTATTGCTGCCGTGGTAACCGCGCCAGACAAGCCAGCTGGAAGGGGACAAAAGCTAAACGAAAGCGCGGTCAAAAAGTATGCAACAGCGCAGGGCTTAAACATTTTACAGCCAACTAAGCTTAAGGATCCCGAATTTATCGAAGCATTGGGTTTGTTAAAAGCTGATCTTTTCGTAGTGGTTGCCTTTAGGATGTTGCCCGAAATGGTCTGGCAGATGCCGCCAAAAGGTACAATTAACCTTCATGGATCATTATTGCCACAATACCGCGGCGCAGCGCCGATCAACCATGCCATCATCAATGGGGAAAAAGAAACTGGCGTAACTACCTTTTTTCTTAAACAGGAAATCGATACCGGCGACATTATCTTTTCTGATGCGATTGCCATTGGCGATGACGAAACCGCAGGAAGCCTGCACGATAAGCTTATGGTACTAGGGGCAGACCTCGTAGTAAAGACCGTAACTGCCATAGCCGACAACAATTATAACGAAGTTCCCCAGCCAGAAAGTGAGGCACTGAAGAGCGCTCCAAAGATTTTTAAGGATTTCTGTAAGATCGATTGGAACCAATCCAATGAAAAGGTGTATAACCTGATCCGTGGCTTAAGTCCCTACCCTACTGCCTTTACTATTTTGAACGACAAGACATTAAAAATCTTCAATGCACAACCTGAAGATAAAGAACCAGGTATTTCTACGGGTGCTTTTTTAACAGATGGCAAGACCTACCTCAAATTTGCCACAAAAGATGGCTTCATTAAACTTACCGACGTACAGTTTGAAGGTAAAAGGAGAATGCTGATCGACGAGTTCTTAAGAGGAATGAGGATGTAGATGAAGGAAAAGGGAACAAGGAAGAAGTAAGAAGGTATGATGTGAGAGGTATTTTACTTCTATGCCATAGATAACTTTAAGGCTTTGTGCTTTCCGCTTTTCACTTTCTGCTTTCAGCTTTGCGCTTTCTGCTTTCCACTTTCAACTTTGAACTTCTATACCAGTTCATTCAATTTCGCGCTGAGCAATTTGGCTACTTCATTGAAATAACGCTTCCTGCCATAGCCCATTACCCACCTGATGCCGCTACTGGCGTTGGTGACGAAGACTTCTTCGGCCTCATTTAAAATTTCTGGACTGATCTGGGCTTCTATCAAGGGGATGCCATGTGTTTTGGTCAGTTGCAAGATTACCGTACGCATTACACCTGCAACACAGCCTTCTGAAAGGGCTGGCGTGTAAATCTGTTTTTGGTAGACCACAAATACGTTAGAGGTTGTACTCTCGCACAAAAAGCCGTTCTGGTTCAGGATCATTGCTTCATCCAGCCGATGCTGTTTCTGATACAGACCAGCCATAACGTACAATAGCGCATTGTTGGTCTTAAAGTTGGAAAGTTTGTTGATGGGCTTGGTCAACTCATCGTAAACGGAAATAATGAGCCCTTTCTGGTTAAGTTCATAACCCTTTTGCGCCATTTCCATTCCCTCCAAAACATACCCAACTTTATTTTGTTGGGGAGTATACAGCCCTTCACCATCCCGATAGATGGTCAGGCGAAAACGTACATCACCTTTGAATTTATTTTTTTTGAGGAGTTCCGATACTTTTTGTTTTAGGAAATAATCGTCCATCAACGCATATCCATCCATTTTGAGCGCTTTCATTCCTGCTTTCAATCGATCCGCATGGTGCACTGCAAACTGCAATTTCCCATTGCAATAGCGCATCGATTCAAAAATCCCATCTCCAAATTTAAACCCACGGTTATTGGCTGCCACTACTGCCGCAGTCGACTCATAAAAATTATCGTTATGTAGGATATAGCTTACCATGGTTTCCTTTTTTGGGCTTCCGCCCTTATCTCTATAATTTTCGCCCTATGCACTCTCCTGCGCTTTGTGCTTGCCGCTTTTAGCTTTAGCCTCTACGCCCCACCTTGCATCGCATAATTGCGCCACTTGGTCAGCACCGCTTCAAAATCCTGTGGCAGCGGCGCTTCAAATTCCATGTATTGCTGTGTGGTGGGATGAATGAAGCCCAATGTTTGCGCATGCAGGGCCTGCCTGGGCATGAGCGCAAAGCAATTGTCTACAAATTGCCTGTATTTATTAAATGTTGTCCCTTTTAAAATCTTATCCCCGCCATAATTTGCATCACTGAACAGAGGATGCCCAATGTGTTTCATGTGCGCCCTGATCTGATGGGTACGGCCGGTTTCGAGCTCACAGCTGATGAGGGTTACGTACCCCAGCCGTTCCAGAACGGTATAGTTCGTGGCCGACCATTTACCTTTCTCCTCATCACTGTACACATCCATTACAATCCTGTTTTTCAGGCTCCGGCCGATGTAGCCTTCAATTCTGCCATCCTGCTCAATATCGCCCCAGGCCAGTGCAAGATACCTGCGTGTGATGGAATGGTCGAAAAATTGCTTCGCCAGTTTGGTCATCGTCAGTTCGTTCTTGCTGATGAGCAATAACCCTGATGTATCCTTGTCGATGCGATGCACAAGGCCAGGCCGGCCATCGTTGCCCGGCAAGGTAGGCAACTGTTCAAAATGGTAGGCCAATGCATTGACCAGGGTACCCGTATAATTGTTAAAGCCCGGATGCACCACCATCCCGGCAGCTTTGTTGACCACCAAAAGATCGGCATCTTCATATACGATTGTTAAAGGTATATTTTCGGGATAGACTTCGGTATCACGTGGAGGATGAGCGAAAACGATGGAAATCTCATCAAAGGGCTTTACCTTATAACTTGATTTTACGGTTGCCTTGTTCACCAGTACATTCCCCGCGTCGATGGCATTTTGGATGCGGTTACGCGAAGCATTTTCGATCCGGTGCATCAAAAACTTGTCAATCCGCAACAGCGACTGTCCTTTATCAACAACAATATTGAAATGTTCAAATAAATCCTGCTCTTCTTCCTGTTCAATATTGTAGTTTTCCATGCCGCAAAAATAGATTAACAATTTGATAATTTCCAAAAAACCTTATTGGCTTGTTTTTTGTTATCATCATTGCCTTATTGGCTCAGTCTATGAAAAACTTTTCCGAAAATTTTAAAATTGTGATCAACTTTTTTCCTTATCTGCTCAGAAAGATATACTTTCGCCCCTGAAAACCAAACAGATAAAAAAAAATGAAAACAAATTTTTCAGCACTCAGGTCAATTGTGATTGTGGGCGCACTCCTATTTCCATTAAATCTTTTGGCGCAAAACGATGTTGGCGATCTCTTTAAGTCATCACCACAGAATGCTACCAAATTGGTAGATGCCTATTTTAAGCCATTGTTCAAGGGTACGGGCCAAGGCTTTGCCACTGGATGGAACAACTCAGCCAAGGCACAGGGCCTATTGCGCTTTGAACTTCGCGTAACTGGTACACTTGCTCTTGTACCAGACGAGGATAAATTTTATAATACCAACACATTGGGCCTTTCCAACATCAGGCCTGCAGCTGGTTCAAATGGCATTGGCCCATCGGTATTTGGTGGAAGCGGTAGCGGTTCAAAAATGGAGTTTTATACTTCTGGTGGAACGGCAACAGGCAAAACCTTTAACCTTCCTAATGCATCGGGCTTTAGGCCAGCCCCTGCTGCTCAGCTCCAACTTACAGTTGGCTTGCCAAAGCACATTGACGTAAGCCTACGTGCCATCCCAAGCGTTACCTTTGGCGATCATACCATCGGCCAGTTTGGTGTAGGTGCCAAAATAGAATTGTTGCCATTGTTTATGGGCAAGGTAGAAAAAGTAATGCCGATCGATATTGCTGTAGCGGGCGGGTTTACCAATACCAACTACAAGATCAAGCTGGATGTGAACAATGGAAAATACACAGATCAGCGCGCAGAACTCAAATTCAAAGGATTTAGTACAGAAGCCATCATTTCAAAGAAGATTGCCTTCTTTACCCCATTTGCCAGTGTAGGTTACATTTCTTCTAATTCAGGTTTAAATGCCTATGGCACTTACGAATTTGAAACAGAGGGAGCGAGCACCACACTAACTGACCCGATCGCCATTAAGCACGACGATGTGAGCGCTTTCCAGGGATCCATTGGATTTCAGGTCAAGCTTGGCTTCCTAAGGGTTTATGGTGCCTATACACAATCTAAATACAGTAGCTTCAATGGCGGTCTTGGCGTTGGCTTCGGTAAATAATATTTTCAAACCTCAGGTAAAAAGCTTCTCTTTGGGAAGCTTTTTACATTTATGGAGGTTTTTAGTCCGATACAACAGGTCACTCTGCCCACGCAGCACCAAATTTGGGTGAAACGTGACGACCTGATCGATCCGTATATTTCGGGCAATAAGTGGCGGAAGCTGAAATATATCTTGGCAACTGCCATCCAGACCAAGAGAACACACTTGGTAACCTTTGGGGGTGCGTACTCCAATCATTTGGTCGCTACAGCCGCTGCAGCCGCACGACATCATCTAACAGCTACTGCTTTTGTACGGGGCGAGGAAGTGGAGAATGAAATGCTTTTGCTCTGCAGGCTATTTGGCATGGAGCTCAGGTTCGTAGACCGTGATTGCTATAGAGATAAGAGATCACTTTTCAGTAAGCATTTTGGAGACCATGGCTCAGCTTATTTTATTGATGAAGGCGGCGCAAGCGAACAGGCCGTAGAGGGCTGTAGGGAAATCATAACCGAACTTCCCATGCATTTCGACCATATTTTTTGTGCTGCAGGAACCGGCACCACTGCCGCAGGCCTGCTCAGGGAAATCAATGCGCAAAAGCTCCAATCCAAACTTCATGTTATTCCGGTATTAAAAGGTGCCGCATTCATTGAAAAGGAAATTGCCGCCTATGAAAAAAATATAGATCAGCTGGTGCTGCATCTCGACTACCATTTTGGGGGATATGCGAAAACAAACCCTGAACTGATCAGCTACATCAAAGGTTTTACGGCAGCTACCGGCATACTGATCGATCCGGTCTATACCGCTAAAATGTGCTATGCGATCAAAGACCTGTTCGAAAAAGGACTGCTCAAAAAAGAGGAAAAAGTATTGGCCATCCATACCGGTGGGCTGCTCGGCCTGTTGGGGATGAGGGAGAAGTTTGCGGGAGGCAAGGCATAAAGCGGAAAGCGTAAAGTTAAATCAAAGACATCTTTCCGGTCAACATAGGGATGATTTTTGGCGCTGCGATCAAAAATAATTTTCCACAGCTTTTGAGAATTCAACAACTTTTTATCAAAAACTAACTTTAAATCGTTTAAAGCTACTTTTTCGCATTTTGGTTCAAATAGTGCCCAAATTTGATTATTTGGCCGATTTCATTACTTTTGGAACATCAAATTAGATGACCATGTACCAATTAAGTATCGCACCTGATCAGGTGAACCAAACATTGCAGCAACATATCTTAGCCGATGGTTTTGACCTGACCTACGATATGGAGAAAAGCAATGGAGCCTATATCTATGATTCAAAGTATGACCGTAGTCTGTTAGACTTTTTTACCTGCTTTGCATCGGTTCCCTTGGGCTATAACCACCCAAAAATGGTGAATGACGAAAGCTTTAAACACCATTTGTTATTGGCAGCTATCGCTAACCCATCCAATTCTGATGTATATACCCAACAATATGCAGAATTTGTGAACACATTTTCAAAAGTGGGCATCCCATCCTACCTTCCACATGCATTTTTTGTTGCCGGTGGAGCACTTGCCGTAGAAAATGCCATTAAAGTAGCCATGGACTGGAAAGTTCAGAAGAATTTCGCCAAGGGCTATCAGGAAGAAAAAGGATTTAAAGTGCTGCATTTCGAAAAAGCTTTCCATGGCCGAAGTGGCTATACCCTGAGCCTGACCAATACCTTGCCCGACAAGACCAAATGGTTTGCCAAGTTCGACTGGCCAAGAGTAAGCGTTCCACAGGTGAAGTTTCCATTGACTGGTGAAAACCTACAAACGGCCATTGATACGGAAGCTGTTTCAATTGAACAGGTCAAACAGGCATTTGCCGATCATAAAGACGACATCTGCGCCATTATCATCGAACCCATCCAGTCTGAAGGTGGAGACAATCACCTAAGGGAAGAATTTTTGATCCAACTTCGCCAACTGGCGGATGAAAATGAAGCGTTTCTGATCTATGACGAGGTACAGACCGGTGTAGGACTGACCGGAAAGTTCTGGTGCCACGAGCATTTCAGTGAACAGGCGCGGCCAGATATCGTTGCCTTTGGCAAAAAAATGCAGGTCTGCGGCATATTGGTTGGCAAAAAGGTTGATGAAATTAGTACCAATGTATTCAACGTGCCTTCGCGCATCAATTCTACCTGGGGAGGCAATTTGGTAGATATGGTACGATCAACGCAGATCCTGAACATCATACATGAAGACCAACTTTGCCAAAATGCGACCACAGTTGGCAGCTACCTTCAACAACAACTGCATAATTTGGCTTCCAAATACGATAAGATGAGCAATGTTCGTGGAAAAGGCCTACTGTGTGGATTTGATTTTCCGACCAAGGAAATGAGGAATGATTTTATCCAGAAAGGGCTCGAAAACAATGTAATGTTCTTAGGTTGTGGAAACCAGACCATCCGTTTCCGTCCGGCTTTGTGCATCGAGAAAAAACACATCGACCAGGGAATGGATGTGATGGAAAAGATTTTGCCATCACTTTAAACCTACAGTGGCAACCTCGCAGGTTCTTCAGAACCTGCGAGGTTGCCTATTTTATTTTAGCTCGAAAAGGTCATCAACACCCAACAGCTTCCGTGAAGTAAAACCTTCGCCATATTCACCACCAACACTCTTTCCAAATTCCCTTGCCCTACCGATGACCGCATCGAAAAATTGTGGCGTAGAAATGTAGGTCTGGGGCTCATCAGTACTACTGCTATTAAATTGGGTTTTAAATGCCTTGATCGCCTCGATCTTTTGATCCATAAAATCGCTGATATCTACAATTATATCTGGTTTGATGTATTGATCTTGGATATATTGCAGCACCAACCGGGGCCGCCATTCTTGTTGTGCCACTCCATCAAGCTGGGTAGCGATACGTCTTAGCCCCGACAAAAAGATGGCATCATTGGCCAGATCTCCCGCCCTGCCGTGATCTGGATGCCGATCATGTAAAGCATTGGTCAAAATAATTTCAGGTTGGTATTTACGCACCATCTTGATCAGTTCAAGCTGGTGTGCTTCATCGTTTTTAAAAAAACCATCCCTAAAACCCAAATTTTCCCTGGCATGCAGCCCCATAATCTTGGCAGAGTCCGCTGCTTCCTGGTCACGTGTTTCGGCAGTGCCACGGGTACCCAATTCGCCCCTTGTAAAATCTACAAGGCCCACGCGCTTTCCTTGGGCAATGTGTTTCAAGATTGTTCCCGAACAGCCCAATTCGGCATCATCAGGATGTACGGCAAAAACGAGTAGGTCTAATTTCATCATATGATTGCACAGATTATTAAGTGATTACACCGATTGTTTGATTGTAGATTTATCATCAGAAAGCCTTATCAATTTATTTAATTTATGAAGCTCGACATCCAGCCTTAGGCATTGCCCTTTTTGCTTTAAGCTTTTTTCTTTCCGCTTTGGTCTTTCCCCTTTAAGCTTTGGGCTTGCCTACTCACTTTCCAATAACCGTTGAATCTTCTTTTTTACTTTTGAAGAGCTTGGCTTGGTAAAAGAGTAGAAAAAGTCGACCACTTCTCCATTCTTATTGATGAGGTATTTATGGAAATTCCATTTTGGAATGGAATTGAGGTGGCCATTTAATTTCTTTGAACTCAGAAACTGGAACAGTGGATGTGCTTCCTTGCCCCTTACCATCATCTTTTCGAAGATGGGGAATTGGACCCCATAGTTTACCTCGCAAAATGTATTGATGGCTTCTCCTTCTAAAGGCTCCTGTCCTCCGAAATCATTCGAGGGGAAACCCAGCACCTCAAAGCCTTGGGCGGCAAATTCATTCCTTAAATCCTGAAGTTCCTGCAATTGCGGGGTAAAGCCACAGCCAGAAGCGGTATTAACGATCAATAGGACCTGTCCTTTATAATCGGATAAGACCTTTTCTTTTCCATTTAAAAGCTTGAGCTTAAATGGATAAATGGTTGGATTGGCATTCATGCTTATTATTGGTAATAACCAGAATTAACGATAATCGATTCGATGTCCCGATCTTCGGTGGCATTGTAGGTAGCTTTTAGGTTATGCCCAACCACCCTGGCGATCAACTGATAGGAAAAAGCGGCAAATCCGCCCTTGGTCTGTTTAACGATATCGTATGTGGTACGCCCAACTTCACGATCGATGAGCTTGGTCAGGATCTGCCCCTGGGTAATGGTCAGTTCCTTTACTTCGGTATTGAACATGCGCTTGATTTCGGCATCACAATCTTTGACCAGTTTCTTTTGGGCCTTCTTATCTGGCGTCACGGCCAAATCGCGCTCCAATTGCTCATATCTTCTTTTGGCATACAGCGCATAGGGCATGACTTTTAAGACATTGTATTTGAGCCTGTTGAAGGCAGCCTGTTCTTCTTGAGATTTCCAAACGCGTTTTCCCCAGATGACCACTTCCTGTAGGCCTATCCAAGGGATCATATAGCCATTATCATTGGTAGCGGCTACACGGATGGTGTCATTTTTACCTTTTTCTGGCCAAATTACATTCGCACTTGTCTGTTGGGCCTTAGCGCCCACACTAACAAGTATGACAATAAACAGAATAAAGAGACGAGAATATTTCATAAATTTATGCCTGTACAAAGGTACAGCTAATTTTATATATTCGTTTCAACCACACTCGAATATAAGCTTTTAAAGTTAAAATGCAATTAATTTTTACCTAGAAAAAACAAATGAAGAGCACTTTAGTGATTGATATAGAAGCAGAAAAGCAGGAAATCCTCAAAAGATATCGGGCACTGCTGCGTGCTTCTAAATCTACATTACAAAAAGGAGATAAAAAAGAAATCAGGAAAGCCTTCGAAATGGCCCTTGAGAGCCATCAGGACATGCGGAGGAAATCGGGCGAACCTTATATCTACCACCCCATTGCCGTGGCGCAGATCGCCGCCGAAGAGATAGGCCTCGGTACCACATCAATTGTATGTGCACTGTTGCACGATGTGGTTGAAGATACGGACATTACGCTCGACGACATTGAACGTGAATTTGGCAAGAAAACCGCCAAAATTATCGACGGACTGACCAAAATATCTGGCGTATTCGATTATAACAGCTCCCTACAGGCCGAAAACTTCAGGAAAATGCTGCTTACCTTGGCTGATGATGTGCGGGTAATTTTGATCAAGTTGGCCGATCGCCTGCACAACATGCGGACCATGGATTTCATGCCGAGGCAAAAACAGTTGAAGATTGCATCAGAAACCATTTATCTCTATGCACCGCTTGCCCATCGCCTAGGTTTATATGCCATTAAATCAGAGCTCGAAGACCTTTCCATGAAATACCTCGAGCCAGATACCTACAAATACATTGCAACGCAGCTGAATGAAAAAAAGGCCGAAAGAAATCAATTCATCAAGGCGTTTGTCGAACCGGTCAATGAAATATTGGCCGAGCAAGGGCTGGTCGCAAATATTTTTGGGCGGCCAAAATCAATCCATTCCATCTGGAACAAGATGAAAAAAAAGAACATACCCTTTGAAGAAGTGTATGACCTTTTTGCCATCCGCATCATTCTTGACAGCGCGCCAGAGCATGAAAAAGCCGATTGTTGGAAGGCCTATTCTATCGTAACCGACCTATATAGGCCAAATCCGGATCGTTTGCGCGATTGGGTATCCTCACCAAAAGGAAATGGCTATGAATCCTTGCACACTACCGTGATGGGACCAAAAGGCCAATGGGTCGAGGTACAGATCCGTACCCAGCGGATGAATGAAATTGCCGAAAAGGGTTTTGCTGCGCATTGGAAGTACAAAGAATCGACAAATGACAATGGACTGGACCAATGGATCCAGAAGGTACGTGAGATGTTGAGTAATCCGGAAGCCAATGCTTTTGATTTCTTGGACGACTTTAAGATGAACCTCTTTTCTGATGAGATTTTCATTTTCACACCAAAAGGCGCCCTGCTCCAATTGCCATTGGGCGCCACGGCATTAGATTTTGCCTTCGAAATCCATACCGATGTTGGTGCCAGGTGCATTGGTGCCAAAGTTAACCATAAGCTTGTTCCACTTTCGCACAAGTTACAGAATGGCGACCAAGTAGAAATTATTACCTCAGGAAAGCAGGTTCCAAAAGAAGATTGGCTCAACATTGTGGTTACCGCAAAAGCGAAGTCAAAAATCAAGTCATCGCTAAAGGAAGAAAAGCGCAAAGTTGCTGAAAATGGAAAAGAGACCTTGGAACGCAAATTAAAATCGCTTAAAATTACCTATAACACCGATAACCTCAATAAACTGACCTATTTCTTTAAGCTCCAATCTACACAAGACCTGTTCATTGCAGTAGCCAATGGTAAGGTTGAGCTCAAAGACCTGAAGGAATACCTGAACAGCGAAAAAGAGATCGAGAACCGTGGAAACGATTTTAAGAACGATGGCAAACACGTAGAGGCCCTGCTCAACAAGGTGAAAGGCCCAGAATCAGATACTTTGTTGATCGGCGAAGACCTGCAGAAAATCGATTATACCCTGGCCAATTGTTGCAACCCCATTCCGGGCGACGATGTTTTTGGCTTCGTAACCGTAAGCGAAGGCATTAAAATCCACCGTACCAATTGCCCGAACGCAGCACAGTTAATGGCCAATTATGGCTATCGGGTAGTGAAGGCCAAATGGAACGGCCAACAGGAACTGACTTTCCTTACCGGACTTCATATTGTTGGGATCGACGACGTAGGCCTGATCAATAACATCACAAAAGTAATTTCCAACGATTTCAAGGTGAATATGCGCTCGATTACCGTAGACACCAATGATGGTATCTTTGATGGGTCTATTATGATCTTTGTGAATGACAAGGACCACTTGGACAACCTGATCAAGAATTTGCTGGAAGTAAAAGGTGTTACGGGCGTCACCAGGTTTGATGCACAATAGTTATGAGTTGACAGTTGAACAATCGCTGTGAGCGATTGACTAGTTAACAATTTTGACGACATGTTAACTATTAATCGGTGTAATCATTTTAATCAGTGTAATCATTTGACTACCTTTGGAGAGGAGTTTAAAATTATGTCGACACAGAACACAAATGAGTTGGTCAGAAAGATCTTTGAAGCCTATCTCGAAAACAAGAACTTAAGAAAAACCCCTGAGCGTTTTGCCATTCTGGAAGAAATCTATTCTAGAAATGACCATTTTGATGTGGAAACGCTCTATATCCACATGAAAAACCAAAAGTACCGTGTAAGTAGGGCTACAGTCTACAACACCTTGGAACTGTTGGTTTCCTGCGACCTGGTTACCAAGCACCAGTTTGGTAAAAACATGGCGCAGTTTGAAAAGTCTTATGGCTATCACCAGCATGACCATGTCATCTGTATCGATTGCGGCAAAGTGGTCGAATTCTGTGACCCACGCATCCATCAAATACAGAGCATGGTCGGTGACCTGCTCAAATTTGACATCAAGCACCACTCGCTGAACTTATATGGCGTATGTTTCGATTGCAGCGCCGCTGCCGCAATCAAATCTGCCGCTTCCCTAAAACAACCAGTAACCAATTAAATCCAATTTATAATTTCTCTAATTTAAAATAATGACGCAAGTAGATGTACTACTAGGCCTACAATGGGGCGATGAGGGTAAAGGTAAGATTGTTGATGTTTTAAGTCCACAATATGATATGATTGCCCGTTTTCAGGGCGGCCCAAATGCTGGCCATACCTTAGAATTTGACGGCAAAAAATTTGTACTTAATACCATTCCTTCGGGAATTTTCAATAATGGGATCATGAACCTCATTGGAAATGGTGTAGTGATCGACCCCATCATTTTAAAAAGAGAATTGGATAACCTAAAAAATGCCGGCCATGATCCTGTAGCCGACGGAAAATTGGTCATCGCCCGCAAGGCACACCTTATTCTGCCTACACACCAGTTGCTCGATGCAGCAAATGAGCAGAAAATGGGTGCCGGCAAAATCGGATCGACCCTAAAAGGGATTGGCCCAACCTATATGGACAAGACTGGTCGTAATGGCCTTCGGGTTGGAGATACCACCTTGCCCGACTTTAGGGAACGCTATAATAGATTGGTAGAAAAGCATAAGGAAATCCTATCACATTATGCATTTGAATATGATCTGGCCGAAAAAGAGGCCGCATTTTTCGAAGCGATCGACTTCATCAAGAATATTCCGCATGTAGATAGCGAGCATTTTGTAAACGGTTACCTCAAGGCGGGCAAAAAGGTCTTGGCAGAAGGTGCACAGGGCACCTTATTGGATGTAGATTTTGGATCCTATCCTTTTGTAACCTCATCGAACACCACTACAGCAGGTGCCTGCACCGGTCTGGGCATTGCCCCAAATAAAGTAGGTGATGTTTTTGGCATCTTTAAAGCCTATTGCACACGCGTAGGCGGAGGACCATTTCCTACCGAATTGGATAACGCAGTTGGCGAAAACCTGCGCCAGATCGGACATGAATTCGGTGCTACTACAGGCAGGGCCCGCAGGTGCGGATGGATAGACCTGCCTGCGCTCAAATATGCCATTATGCTCAACGGCGTTACCGAACTGATCATGATGAAAGCCGATGTGCTGGATACCTTTGACACCATCTATGTCTGCACGCATTACGAACACAATGGCGAAACCATCGATTATATGCCATATGACATTATTTCGGTGCAACCAAAGCCGGTGCTTAAAGCGATCAAAGGCTGGCAGACCGACCTTACCCAGATTACCCACATCGATCAGGTACCACAGGAACTGAAAGATTACATCAGCTATCTTGAAAAGGAACTCGAAGTGCCGATAAAATACCTCTCTGTTGGTCCTGACCGTAAACAGACCTTAAGCTTATCCTAAAAAAAAAGCCTGCGAGACAAACTCGCAGGCTTTTTTATTCGTCATCCAACAACGTTACACAGTTTACTGCCAATTTTTTGAGGCGTTCGGCAACACTGGCATCGGTTTCACCGGTCTTTATACTTTTGTGCAGCGACATGATGATGGCCAGCGTATCCTCATCTGGATCACAAGCCTGGTATTTTTCGAAATGTGGTAGTGCCTTTAGCACAAGCGACTTGTATTTTGCGTAAACGCGCGCCCGTTTTTCTGTATCCCGGTCGGCGATAGCACCCATTTCTGCAGTAACAACTTTTGTTCGCTCCAGATAAATAAAGCCAAGGGCCCGATGGATTACTTCATAATTTGGCTCCCCTGCCAAAGCCTTCACATAATAAATTTCTGCACTATCGGGCAATTCCAATTCTTCAAACAGCCTGCCAATGTGGTAGCTGATGTTGGTGACCTGTTTGGGCTTAAGATGGGCCGAATCGGCTAATAACACTTTCATTTTGCCAATCGCCTCTGGCTTATCTTCGGCCGTGTTCCGGTACATCTTGAAATCTTCGTAGGTATTTCCATCCTGTGCGCTTGAACTGAGCCCAATTGACAACATCATGGCGACGATACACAAAAATCTGTTCATAAATAAGAGTTTGGGCGTAAGATAGTACAATTCATAAAGTAAAAACAATTTCATTTCATAACTTTACAACTCATGGAAATAACCGCAATTGAAGCCTTTAAAAAGAAAGCCCTGCGCTGGTCTGCATCTTTTGAAGTCTGTTGCTGCCTAGATTCCAACCAATATCCAGATCCCTATGCACAATATGACCTGCTCATTGCGGCTGGCGCGAAGCATTCGCTAAATGCTGGGATAGGAAATGCATTTGAACAGCTCAAAACGTTCTACCAACATCACCAGGATTGGATGTTCGGTCTGCTGAGCTATGAACTTAAAAACGAAGTTGAACAGCTCCAGACGCTCCATACCGACAAACTTGATTTTCCTGCGCTCTATTTTTTTGTTCCAGAATATTTGATTGCCATAAAAGACAACCACGCTTCGCTCCTAAAAGGTGATGAAAACGTGTGGGAGAAAATCGAGAATTTCTGTCCTGATACCACAGCCCAAACTGGACCATTGGTGATCAACCGCAGGTTCGATAGGCAAGATTACATCCATACAGTAGAGCAGCTGAAGGAGCACATCAAACGTGGCGATTGTTATGAAATCAATTTCTGTCAGGAATTTTTTGCAGAAAATGCCCATATTGACCCTGTTGCCACTTATCAGGATTTGAATGCGCTCTCGCCAACGCCATTTTCAGGTTTCTTTAAAATTGGTGAAAGATACATTCTTTCGGCAACACCGGAGCGCTTTTTATGCAAGCGTGGAAATCGTTTGATCTCACAGCCCATTAAGGGTACTGCCAAGAGAAGTAAGGATCCGATATTGGATGCAGAAATCAAACTTGGCCTAAAGTCGAGCATCAAGGAACAGGCAGAAAATGTAATGATCGTAGACCTGGTCAGGAACGACCTCACCAAAAGTGCCGTCAGCGGAAGCGTAAAGGTAGATGAGCTTTTCGGCATTTATACCTTCCCCCAGGTGCACCAGATGATCTCGACCATAAGTTGTACGTTAAATCCTACCATCCATTTTGTGGATGCGATCAAAAATACTTTTCCCATGGGCTCCATGACAGGCGCACCAAAAATCAGGGCCATGGAACTGATCGACACCTATGAAAAATCTAAAAGAGGCGCCTTTTCTGGCTCCTTTGGCTGTATCAGCCCAACTGGAGATTTTGATTTCAATGTGATCATCAGAAGCATCCTATACCATGCAGAAAACCGCTATCTCTCTTTTCAGGTGGGCGGCGCTATTACGTATGTGGCGAATGCCGAAGAGGAATACGAGGAATGCCTCCTCAAAGCCTCGGCCATTTTGAAAGTGCTTGAATCAAAAAACCGAAAGCTTAAAGGCTAAAGCCTAGTTATCGAGAACTAACAAATGGACTAAGAATTGAGCTTAAGACATGATCTTGAACCATTCTTTTTTGGCTTTTGGTTTTTGGCTTTCCGCTTTTGGCTTTTAGCTTTTGACTTTCAACCTTCAACTTTAAACCTTCAACTTACCTATGGCTTATAGTACTTCATCGCCTCTGGTAGATCCCTTTGAATTTGGGCGATACGCGACTGGTCAGTAGGGTGCGTGCTCAAAAATACAGGTGGTTTTGATCCGCTTGAACTAGCCTGTGCCATCCTTTGCCAGAAAGACACGGCATTGTTTGGATTGTAGCCGGCCATGGCCATAAAAGACAGTCCCATTTTATCAGCTTCCAATTCTTGTTTACGCGAATTGGGTAGAATGTAGGCAGTTTGTGCACCAATGCCAAATAATTCGTTGATTACCGCTTGTGAGCCTTCTGACCTTCCGCTTGCGGCAACGCCAACACCTGCACCAATCAATTGGGCCTTCATCATGTCTGATGCCCTTTCTACAGAATGTTGGGCTATGGCATGCGCAATCTCGTGTCCCATTACGGTAGCCAATCCAGCCTCGTCTTTGGTAACCGGCAAGATTCCCGTGTAAACCGCAACTTTACCGCCAGGCATACACCACGCATTGATTTCCTTGCTATCAATCAGGTTAAATTCCCATTTGTAGTTCTTGATCTGTTCGCCAAAGCCATTTGCATTCATGTACTGGGTTACCGCAGCCTGGATCCTCGCTCCCACACGTTTCACCATCTGAGCCTGTGATGTATTGGAAGAAACCACTTTGGTACTTGGATCGCTCAGCAATTGCGCATAGCCGATAGCGGCCTGCTGTTCCAATTGTGCGGCACTTACGCCAAATGTAGAAACCTTTCGGCCAGTTAGGGGCACTGTAGTAGTGGTGCAGGAAGATATGGCGAACAAACCGGCGGCCATACCCAAAATCATTAATTTTTTCATCTATATAAAATTGTATCAATAGTGGCTATAAATTCCTCTGCGGCATAGCTTTCCTATGCAGCCGCTTGATTAACAAATAGCAGGGCTCGATGGTTTGAAAATAAGTTATTGAATTTGTTTCTTTCTGAAGAGGTAAACTTTCGACTCCTTGCCCTTTAGTAGGCGTTCCAGATTTTTTTGGTGGGTAACCAGGATCAGTACACACACACAGATGCCATAGAGCACTTCAGATTTGACAGACGATTGCAGGACAAATACAATCCCGATAGGAAAGGTAAAACCAGCACAGATAGAACTCAAGGAGACATATTTGGTGCTCAACAGCACGGTCACAAATACGATTACACAGAGCAGGGCGGCAGCCGGATTGACCGCCAAAACCATTCCAAATAATGTAGCTACACCTTTCCCGCCCCTAAACCCCGCAAAAACAGGAAACAGATGGCCCATAACGGCGATGACGCCCAATGCCAGTTCGTAGTTTACAAATTGGGCTGAAAAACGTGGCCCTGTAACTGATAATCCGATAAAATAGGCCAATTTAGTAGCCGTGTAGCCTTTTGCAATATCAATGACCATGACCGCAATACCAGCTTTTTTGCCCAGTACCCTGAAAGTATTGGTGGCACCGGCATTGCCACTTCCATATTCTCTTACGTCGACACCATAAAATGCCTGACCTAACCAAACGGCAGTCGGTATCGAACCAAGAAGGTAGGCAGCAATCAGCGCTGAAATGGAATAGATCGAAATCATGACCTACAATAATACTAAAAAAATCAGATTCACGAAGTGAGTATTTTGGAGATTTAGCAGGCCTTTAAGCTGAGATCTAAACTTTTTACAGAGTGCGTCAGTGCGCCCATCGAAATAAAATCGACCCCAGTTTGTGCATATTTTAGCACATTTTCTTCAGTTATACCACCAGATGCTTCCGTTACATACTGGCCATCGATCAGGGCAACAGCATCCCTTAACAGGGGCAGCTCAAAATTATCGAGCAAAATGCGATCTACATTCCCTTTGGCCAATACCTGTTTCAGTTCATCCATGTTCCTGACCTCGATCTCTATAGCCAGTTGCTTATGGTTTTTTTGGAGATATTGATGTGCCGCAGCGATGGCATTGGCAATTCCGCCTGCATAATCTACATGGTTATCCTTGATCAAGATCATATCGTACAAGCCAATTCGATGGTTTACCCCACCCCCGATCTTAACCGACCACTTCTCGAGGTACCGTAATCCGGGCGTAGTTTTTCTGGTATCCAATACCTGGGTATGATAAGGCTTCAAGAGAGCTACGATGCGACTGGTTTTGGTGGCAATTCCGCTCATGCGCTGCATGCAGTTGAGCACAAGACGCTCGGCCAGCAAGATGCCATGTGTACTTCCGGTAACGGTCAGCGCAATATCGCCTACCTTTACTTTTTCGCCATCCTTGATCAGCACATTGACCTGAAGTTCGGGATCAACCTGATGAAAAATCTCTAGGGCAAGTTCCACACCGGCCAAAACTCCATTTTCCTTTACGATCAGTTGGGCCCTGCCCTTGGTACCAGCAGGAATGGTCGACAATGAAGTATGGTCTCCATCACCGACATCTTCGGCAATGGCGTTTTTTATAAACTGACTGACTAATTTTTTATCCAAAACACAAAAATAATAGGCTGCAAAATTAGCAATAAACTGCTAAAAAGCTATTCTTTATCTTGCTCGATGCGCAATTCGGTGATTAAGAAAATGTTACCGGGCTTTTTGTTCAGGGTTACGGTTACCCTAAACTTCCCATTTTTGGTACTTAAAGAAAAGATGCCCAGCCTGTAGTTCTGGCTGGTGCTGAGCCTGTGGATGATCGAAATTTTCCCTGGCGGATTTTTAACAAAAAAATCTTTAAGGATTTGTTCAGACTGTGCTTTACTGTAGACATCTTCCTGATCAATGATGATCAGTTCTACGGACGATGCAAAATTTTTGGCGATTTCTTTCGCATTCCCAGCCCTGAACTGCGCAGCTAGGTCATCAATAATATCTGCCTGAAAGGCATGATTTGATGATATATTGAAAAATAGGAGTAGCGATATCAATAGTGGTCTCATCGGTTGCGTTAAAAAACACCTTACTTGCAGCCAAAATTATGCCACTATAAATCTTTGGGCACAAAAACTTTCTGTTAAAGCCCCAAAAACTTATATTTGCGATGAAACAAACGATAAAAATCTCATAACAATTCCAATCCTGATTTGTTTTGAATATTCCTAGATCACAGACCTTGTTGCAAGGTTCCGAACATAAAAAAATGAAAGCAAAAAAACTGGTACTCCTCATTCTCGATGGCTGGGGCTATGGAAAAAAAGATCAATCTGATGCTGCCTACCAAGCCAACACCCCTTTTTTCGATTCCCTACTCCAAACCTACCCCAACTCCAAGCTCGAAGCTTCTGGTGAAGCAGTAGGCCTCCCGGCAGGACAGATGGGCAATTCTGAAGTTGGCCATATGAATTTGGGCGCAGGCAGGATTGTTTACCAGGAACTGGGAAGGATCAACAAGGCCATTTCAGATCGGACCCTGCACAGCAATGAAGTATTGGTCAATGCCTTCAATTATGCCAAGCAAAACCAGAAAGCTGTCCATTTGATCGGATTGGTTTCTGATGGCGGCGTACATGCACACATCAACCACCTGAAAGCCCTTTGCGACGCTGCCCACGGGCAGGGACTGAAAGATGTATTTATCCATGGTTTTTTAGACGGAAGGGATACGGATCCGAATGCAGGATTGGGCTATATCAAAAGCCTGGAAGACCATCTAAAGGCCTCGACCGGAAAGATTGCAAGCCTGATCGGCCGTTATTATGCAATGGACCGCGATAACCGTTGGGAACGCGTTAAACTCGCGTACGACCTCATGGTAAAAGGAATTGGCCTAAAGGCAACAAATGCGGAAGAAGCCATTCAGATTTCTTATGATGCAGGTGTAACGGATGAATTCGTTAAACCGATTGTCATTACCGATGGGCATGGAAACCCCACCGCAACCATTCGGCCAGATGATGTGGTGATCTGTTTCAATTACCGGACCGACCGGGGACGGGAAATTACCACGGCATTGAGCCAAGCGGATTTCCCAGATTTCGACATGAAGAAATTGCCGCTGCATTATGTAACCATGACCACTTACGACGAAAGTTTTGAAGGCGTAAAAGTGATCTTTACCAAAGACGACCTGTCCAATACCCTCGGAGAAGTATTGGCGGCCAACCATAAAAATCAGATCCGCATTGCGGAAACAGAAAAATATCCCCACGTTACCTTCTTTTTTAGTGGCGGAAGGGAAAAGGAATTCGAAAATGAGAAAAGGATCCTGGTGCCTTCGCCCAAAGTGGCAACCTACGACCTGCAGCCAGAAATGAGCGCTGCCGGAATTACCGAATCCATTACTAAGGAACTGGCAAGCGAATGGCCCGATTTTGTCTGCCTAAATTTTGCCAATCCAGACATGGTGGGACATACAGGTGTGTTTTCTGCCGTGGTAAAAGCCGTAGAAACTGCCGATTATTGTGCCGCTCAAGTGGTTAAAACAGGAGTGGAGCATGGTTATTCCTTCATTATCTTGGCCGACCATGGAAATTCTGAATTCATGATCAATGCCGATGGCTCCGTGAATACCGCACATACTACGAACCTCGTGCCCTGCATTTTGATCGATAGCGACATCAAGCAGATTGCAGATGGAAAACTCGGTGACATTGCCCCTACCGTACTCAAAATTATGGGCATCGAAATTCCGGCAATCATGACAGGAAATTGCTTGGTATGAGAAATGGATCCATCTTATTATTAGCAATTTTTCTCTTTTGTTCCTGCAATGGGGATAGGCTTGACCGAAAAGAGCATCCGATCTATTTTGAGCTGCCTGCTTTTTTTAAAAAGGAAGCCAAGCGTTTAACGATTGCGCAGCCTATGGTCGAAAAAACAGTCAGCATTAATGGCTCAAAAGAACAGAAAAAGCTGAAGGTAGATTGGGACAGGGAATTTGGGGAGTTTATCGAAGCAGACATCAATAAAGCTTCGTGGAGCGGAATGTTTGCTTTTTCAGCTAGTGACACCAGCGAAACCTATATCTCGCAGAGCGATAAAATCCCTGTAAAACAGCTAGAGATCAAAAAAAATGGCAATCGGATACGATCGATAAAGCTGATCATCATCAATGACAATGACCTGTATCGTTCACACGACACCTTGAGCTATTATCCCGATACCTTATACCACATCATCAAATCGCAAAAGATTAAACTGATGGAACAAAAAAGGTTTGAAGTGGTGGGCAGGTTTTAGTCGATAGTTTATAGCTGATAGTTAATAGTTTACAAAACTATTTCAGAGACACATCGCTACGTCCAGATCCGATAACAATTTGGCCATGGCTTTGCGCTATGCTCTTTACTCTTCAGTTCATTTCGTTGTTACTTCATCGTAGCGATCTGCGATTTCACATATTCAACCCAATTGACGATGTCTTTTCTGAGTGGCTGAACGGTAAGCACTTTTTGAAAATCGGCAATCGAATTGTTAAAGAGTGCTATGCAAGCGGCTTTTTCTGTAGATTTTTTCACTTTGTACGATTTGAAAATCGCATAATCCTTGTAGGCGATTGCCCTATTTTGGAGAATCTGGGTATCTTCTTCCCCACTGATTTCAATGGCTTTGGTGAAGTCTTTTATCGCTGAGGTATAGAAATTTTCCCTCATTTGATTGAGGGATTCTTTTGGTGCATTGGCAATGTTCAGCCTTGCTTTGCCCCGGTAATAAAAGGCCGAATAATCGTTTGGTTTAAGTGCGACCAATTTGCTGTAGGCAGCGATGGCGTTTTCAAAATCACCGCACTGAAAATAAGAGTAGGCCAACATCTTTACCACACTTGCATTGTTTGGATCGTTGTTGCCAGCTTTCTCCAGCTGGTTTACGGCAGTTTTATAATCGCTCTTCATGAACGCCTGCATGCCCAATTTTTCATAATTGCTCTGGCCAAAAGCTGACAAAGCGAATACATTTACAAATAGGAATAAAAATGTTTTCTTAAAATGATACATTCAGTGCTTTATTTAATTTAACTTACAATGCTATCTGGTCACGATGCGTAAATTGGAATAATTTCCACTAATATACAAATATTACGTACATGCAAATATGAACATAAACGTTAAAATATGCTAAATATGATTACGCATGAAAATAAATGTTAGCTGACGTTTTAACAGCAAAATCCACTTTTATGATTTTGGCACAAGAGTTGAAACTAGAGCTATCATTATAAATTTACTACTTTAGCGAACGCCATGCTGTCAGAATGTCGTTAACTATTTTGAAAGGCCACAATTAATGAGCAAACAAGATCGATTTGATTTTAGTCAGTCACTACCTATCATAAATGAAGACACCGAGTTTTTCCCATTGATGTCCCAACAGGACGAAGATGAGATGAACAGCGAAGAAACACCAGAAATCCTAGCCATATTACCACTTAGAAACACTGTATTATTTCCAGGTGTGGTAATCCCGATCACTGTTGGCAGGGATAAATCCATTAAACTGATCAAAGAAGCCTACAAGGGCGATAAGATCATTGGTGTGGTTTCACAACGTGACGTGTCTATTGAAGATCCAACCTTCGAACAGTTGAACAGTGTGGGCACCGTTGCCCAGATCATCAAGATGCTACAGATGCCAGATGGAAATACCACGGTCATCATCCAAGGCAAACAGCGCTTCCAATTGGTAGAGGAAGTACAATCTGAACCCTACATCAAGGTCATTATTGCCAAATTTGCCGAATCCAAGCACAAGGCAGATAAGGAATTCAAAAATCTGGTGGCAGCCATTAAGGAAATGTCTTCACAGATTATCCAGCTGTCGCCGAATATTCCGAGTGAAGCGGCCGTAGCCTTAAAAAATATCGAAAGCACATCCTTTCTGATCAATTTTATTTCATCGAACATGAATGCCGATGTGGCCGATAAGCAGAAAATGCTCGAAATGGGCAACCTGCGCAAACGTGCCGAACGGGTCATGGAACTGCTAACCGCCGAATTGCAGATGCTGGAACTCAAGAACCAGATCCAATCTAAAGTGCGGACGGACCTCGACAAACAACAGCGGGATTATTTTTTGAATGCCCAGCTGAAGACCATTCAGGAAGAATTGGGGGGCAATTCGTCAGATCTGGAATATGAAGCCCTCCAAAATCGGGGAAAAAAGAAAAAGTGGGCCAAGCAGGTCAGTGAGCACTTTAACAAAGAACTGGAAAAATTAGGGCGCATGAATCCGGCTGCCCCAGATTATTCGATCCAGATGAATTATCTCGAGCTGCTGCTCGACCTTCCCTGGAATGAGTTCACCAAAGATAATTTTGACCTTAAACGTGCCCAAAGGATTCTGGATAAAGATCATTTCGGACTAGAAAAAGTGAAGCAAAGGATCATTGAATACCTGGCCGTGCTCAAGCTTAAGAGAGATATGAAGGCCCCTATACTTTGTTTGGTCGGCCCTCCCGGGGTCGGGAAAACATCATTGGGAAAATCAATCGCCAAGGCCATCAACAGAAAATATGTGAGAATGGCCCTGGGCGGAATCAGGGACGAAGCGGAAGTGAGGGGCCACCGGAAAACCTATATTGGTGCCATGCCCGGACGGATTATCCAGTCGATCAAAAAAGCTGGCGCCTCCAATCCGGTATTTGTGCTGGATGAGATTGATAAAGTGGGTTCTGATTTCAGGGGCGATCCTTCATCAGCCTTGCTAGAGGTACTGGATCCCGAGCAGAACAATGCCTTTAACGACCATTACGTTGAAACCGATTACGACCTTTCGAACGTGCTCTTTATTGCAACGGCCAACTCGCTGAGCGCCATACAGCCCGCATTATTGGACCGTATGGAAATTATCGAGGTTAACGGCTATACCATTGAAGAAAAGATCGAGATTGCCAAAAAATACCTTTTGCCTAAGCAAAAAGAGCAGCACGGCCTTAAAAACAAGGACATCAGCCTCAAAAATTCATTGATCGAAAAAGTCATTGAAGATTATACGCGTGAAAGTGGCGTTCGAGGCCTGGAGAAAAAGATCGGTTCGCTCGTACGTGGCGTAGCCACAAAGATTGCCATGGAAGAAAGTTATGAAAATACACTCTCACAAGAAGATGTGGAACGCATTTTGGGCGCACCGACCTATGATAAGGACCTGTATGAGGGGAATGAAGTAGCTGGGGTGGTCACTGGCCTGGCCTGGACGCAAGTGGGTGGAGACATCCTGTTCATCGAAGCAAGCTTAAGTCCGGGAAAAGGCAAGCTGACCCTTACAGGTAATCTAGGCGATGTAATGAAAGAATCTGCGGTCATTGCACTGGCCTATATCCGCGCCCATGCCAAATTATTCGATATCGATCATCACCTGTTCGACCATTTTGATGTACATGTGCATGTTCCTGCCGGGGCAACGCCAAAAGATGGCCCTTCGGCCGGCATCACCATGCTTACCGCGCTCACATCGGCCTTTACACAGCGAAAAGTAAAATCTAACTTGGCCATGACCGGAGAAATTACACTTCGTGGGAAGGTATTGCCTGTTGGCGGAATAAAAGAGAAGATCTTGGCGGCAAGAAGGGCAAATATCAAAGAGATCATCCTTTGCAAATCCAACCGCAAGGATATCCTCGAAATCAAGGAAGATTATATCAAAGACCTGAATTTCCATTACGTTACAGAAATGAAGGAGGTAATCGCACTTGCCCTCACAAAAGATAAGGTAAAAAATCCGCAGGACCTGAGTTACCAGATTGTTCAACCCGCTCATCAAAATTGATGTATAAAAAACTCATCTTATGTCTTTGCCTGTTGGCGATGGGGAATATTGCCCTATTCGCCCAGTCCTTTAAGAACGAATTCGGATTTAAAAGTGACAACGATGCCTATCTGTGGTATGGACAAGACCGTTACTATACCAACGGCCTGTTTATTTATTTCCGCCATGCCATAGATCAGCAAAAGCTGAAAAATCTGGAAAAACTGACCTATGAAATTTCGGCAGGGCAGAAAATGTTCAACCCAATTTCTGGATACAGTCCAAATCCAAGCACCCAAGACCGTCCCTTTGCAGGCTATCTTTATGGAGGTGGGCAGGTTGCCCTTTTTTATAAAGATGAAAGCATCCTGAAGGCAGGATTGGAATTGGGAACAATTGGTCCAGATGCATTGGGCAAGGAAGCACAGGAATTGTTGCACAGGCTCGTTGGTTTCTATGAGATCGATGGATGGCAATATCAGATCAGAAATGAATTCTCCGTTAATCTTTCTGCCCAGTACACCCATTTATTGCACAGAACTGCCAAAAATGATATTGATTTTGCTTTGGAAAGCTATGCCAACCTGGGCACTACATTTAGTGGATTGGGCACAGGGGTGCTGTTCAGGGCAGGTAAAATTAACCAGCTGTTCCATACCGCATCAACCAATTCAGTGATCTCAAACCATGCCAAGACAGCAAAATTGGTGAAGGAAGAGTTTTTCTTTTATGCCAAGCCCCAATTGAATGTCGTTGCCTACGATGCCACTATCCAGGGAAGCATGTTCCACAACGATAGTCCGGTCACGTTCGGAAAAAAATCTCTGGTCTTTGCACAACAATTGGGCTTCAATTACAGTACGCCCCGGTTTACCATTGATTACAGTGTAATTTTTAAATCTAAGGAAATTAAAAGTACGGCAAGGGCACATCAGTACGGCACCATTTCCATGTTTTATCGTTTTGGAGGGTAGTTGACAGTTATCAGTTGGTAGTTATCAGTTAATGCTTCAGAGATCTCAAGATGACAATTCGTCGTTGTCTTTATTCTTTGCTCCTTGCTCTTTGCTCTCTGCTCGTTGCTCTCTACTCCTTGCTCTTTTGTCTTCATCAATCCAGCTTGGGTTTTTTCCGATGTTCCTTTTTTACGGCGTTTACCAATTTATGCTGCAGCCTTTTTTCGATCACTGCTTTAGGAATTTTGGTCGGCTTGCGTTTTTTCTGTACCTGAAGTGATTGCTCTAGCAAGGCCATCATTTTTAGGACTGCCTTTTCCTTGTTCACCAATTGGCTGCGGTCTTCTTGCGCAATCACATGGAGGTTACCTTCATGATCAAGTTTATTGGCCAGACGTTCCGTCAACAACTGCTTCTGATCATGATCAAATAAAGCTGAATTTCCAACTTGGAAGACAACCTCTACCTTGCTCGAAACCTTATTGACATGTTGGCCCCCACTCCCACCGCTTCTGGAGGTCTTAAAGGTCAGTTCTTTGATCAATTCTTCTTTATTGGGAAACATGGTGCAAAAATAATTAAAATGACGACAATCCGCTTTGCTCCTTGTTCTTTGCTCCTTGTTCTTTGTTCTTTACTCCTCTCTGCGTTTTGCCTGACACTTGCTACTTGATACTAGATACTTGATACTAATTACTATCTTTGCCAAACATGAGATCAAACTTGGTGGTGGCCATAGATGGCTATTCTTCTTGCGGAAAAAGTACTTTAGCAAAAGCACTTGCTAAGCATTTGGGTTTTATCTATATTGATAGTGGGGCAATGTACAGGGCCGTTACGCTGTATTTCATCAGAAACCATATCGATATTGCGGATCAGGCAGCTGTTGAGGATGCGCTCCAGCACATCGAATTAAATTTTCATTCCAGGGACTACCAATCCCACATTTTGTTGAATGGCGAAGAGGTTTCTGAAGAAATCAGGCAGATGCCGGTATCTGAGGCGGTCAGCGAGGTCTCGGCCATCAAAGCGGTTCGCCACGACATGGTGAAGCAGCAACAGCGGATGGGCAGGTCTAAAAATATTGTGATGGATGGCCGTGATATCGGCACAGCTGTTTTTAAGGATGCCCAAGTCAAATTATTCATGACAGCCGACCCTAAGATTAGGGCCGAACGCAGGTACAAGGAATTGGCAGCCAAGGGCGATGAGACCATTACCCTGGAAGATGTATTTGAGAATTTGGCCCACCGTGATTTTGCAGATACCACAAGAAAAGAAAGTCCCTTGGTTCGGGCCGAAGACGCTATTATTTTAGACAACACCGATCTTACGGAAGCACAACAGCTCCAATTTGCGATAGAAAAGATTATACCTTTCTTAGAAAATACCAAACACTAGCCGAATAATGCTTACTTTAGTGCTATAGATGAAGTGCTATAGCCACTACACCACACCTCAGCATGATTACGACATGGCCCACAAAAACATTTTCAGATTTATTTTCATCTTGACCTTATTGCTGGCCAATCTTAGTGTCCAGGCACAAAAAAAAGGATGGATCAACCTTTTCAATGGCAAAGACCTAAAAGATTGGACCGTTAAGATAGCCAAGCACGAGGTAGGCGACAACTATGCCAATACGTTCAGGGTGGCAGATGGCAAAATGATCGTAAGGTATGATGGCTATACCGATTTCGATAAGCAATATGGACATATCTTTTACAAAAAACCGTTTTCCTACTATCTGCTCAAGGTAGAATATCGTTTTGTGGGCGATCAGGCCAAAGGCGGCGAAGGCTGGGCACTAAGAAACAGCGGTGCGATGCTCCATTGCCAGGATCCTAAAACAATGTTGAAGGACCAGGATTTCCCGATTTCGATCGAAGGGCAATTATTGGGCGGCGATGGGGTGAAAGAGCGGCATACGGGCAATGTCTGTACACCGGGAACCACCATTTACATGAAGGATAAGCTGACCATGGCCCATTGCCTTGAATCGACTTCCAAGACTTATCATGGCGAGCAGTGGGTTACCGCCGAGTTTCTGGTACTTGGCGATTCGGTCATGAAACATTTCATTAACAAGGAACTCGTCATCGAATACACCAAGCCTCAGATCGGGGGAGGAAGCGTAACCAATTATGACCCAAAAATTAAGGTAGATGGTACACCCTTAACAGGCGGATATATTTCTTTACAGAGCGAAAGCCATCCGGTAGAGTTCAGGACGGTACAATTGTTTGACCTTGCTCCTTATGTGAAGGATAAGGCGAAACTGGAGAAGGTAGTGGAAGGACTGATGAAGTGAGGTGATCTCTGCGGATTACAAATCTGCAATTCGAGGGTCTGGATTTAAAATCCAGACCAACATCCTCGTCTCCGACTATTGCCATCCAAACTTTAATCCCAGCACCTCACCTGCCTCGTAAACCAGATCGAAGCGGGCACGGAGCGAGGAACGAGCGGAGTAAGGCGGAGAGCAGGACTGCATTGACAAAAGCACCACTGTCTCTGATTTCCCAATAGCGGAAGCTTCCAAAGTTTTGGGTCCATAGTCCAGGCCAAAGCTTTATAGCAGTTTTCTATAAAAATCCTACGCAGATGTTGGCACGAAGAATACCACCTGCTAACGAAAAAATTTCGCGGATTACTCTGACGGAGTTCCCTGGGCGCACATCCGCAGCTCAAAGGCCGCGATTGTGCCAAAGGCATTCCCTCGAAACAAATCTCGACCAAAATAAGACCGAGTTGGCTTTCTGCTTTGTGCTTTCTCATTCGCACCTTACGCTTTCAGCTTACACGCTATAACCTTAACTATCAATAACATTTATTTAAAATATCTTTTCCATTAAAAAATATTTTCCTACCTTTGCAGTCCCTAAATAGGGAACAAAGGAGATAATTAATTAATGGCTAAAAAACAAGTAGCAGAAAAAGAACTAGAGGCTAAAACAGCCGAACTACAAGGTGCAGACGCCCGTCTAACCGAGAAAGAGACGATAGAATCAGAAGCTGATTCAGTATCGATCGAACAAATCAAATCATCGTTGGCAACACCAGACCAAGATTTTGACTGGGATGCAGACGATAAGGTATTCGGAAACTACAGTGATGCAGACCGTAAAAAGTTTGAGGAAATGTATACCGATACTTTCAATCAAATCACGCAAGGCGAGATCATTAGTGGTACCGTTGTGTCGATCAACAACAAAGACGTAGTATTGAACGTGGGCTTTAAGTCTGACGGTCTGGTATCTACTTCTGAGTTTAGGGATACACCTGATTTGAAAGTAGGCGATAAAGTGGATGTATTCGTAGAAGCTCCGGAAGATGCGAATGGCCAGTTGATTTTATCTCGTAAAAGAGCTAAAACGCAACGTTCTTGGGAAACCATCAATGCCGCACTTGACAACGACACGATCATCAATGGTTTTGTTAAAAGCCGTACAAAAGGTGGTCTTATTGTTGACATCATGGGCGTTGAGGCATTCTTGCCTGGTTCTCAGATCGACATTAAACCAATCCGCGATTACGATGTATACGTGGGCAAAACCATGGAATTCAAAGTGGTTAAGATCAACCATGAGTTTAAAAACGTTGTCGTTTCCCATAAGGTATTGATCGAAGACGATCTAGAAAGCCAAAAAGCTGACATCGTTTCTAAATTGGAAAAAGGACAGGTACTTGAAGGTACGGTTAAAAACATCACTGATTTCGGTGTGTTTATCGATTTAGGCGGTGTAGATGGTTTATTGCACATTACCGATATTTCATGGGGCCGTATCGAGCATCCGAAAGAAGTATTGTCATTGGACGAAAAAATCAACGTTGTTGTTTTGGACTTTGATGACGAGAAAAAACGTATTGCACTAGGTCTAAAACAATTAACTCCACATCCTTGGGAGAATTTAGACCAAAATATCCAAGTTGGTTCTAAAGTAAAAGGTAAAATTGTTACCGTAGCTGATTACGGTGCATTCCTAGAAATCATCCCTGGTGTTGAAGGCCTGATCCACGTTTCAGAAATGAGCTGGTCACAAAACCTTCGTTCACCGCAGGAATTCCTGAAAGTTGGCGATGAAATCGAAGCTGAAGTATTGACTTTGGACAGGGATGAGCGTAAAATGAGCTTAGGTATCAAGCAATTGACCCAAGATCCTTGGCAAAATGTTGCTGAAAGATATCCGATCGGCAGCAAACACCAAGCTGTGGTTAAAAATATGACCAACTTCGGTGTATTTGTAGAAATCGAAGAAGGAATTGATGGATTGATCCACATTTCTGATCTTTCTTGGAGCAAAAAAGTGAACCACCCGAACGAGTTTACCAAAGTTGGTGATACACTAGATGTTGTTGTTCTTGAACTTGATGTAGAGAACCGCAAATTGAGCCTAGGCCACAAACAATTGGAAGAAAACCCTTGGGATACTTTTGAAACCATCTTTACCCTTGATTCAATTCACCAAGGTACGGTGGTAAAAGTAACCGATAAAGGTGCTGTGATTGCTTTGCCTTATGGTGTTGAAGGTTTCGTGCCTACAAAACACATGGCCAAAGAAGACGGTGGCGTAATCAAAGCTGACGAAACCAATGATTTCAAAATCATTGAGTTCAATAAAGATGCGAAACGTATCGTTGTATCTCACGCCCGTATCTGGGAAGAAGCTAAGGCTGAAGCTGTTGCAGAAGAACGCAATGCCAAGAAAAAAGAAGCCAAAGCCGCCAGTACAGCAGTGAAAAAAGTAAAAGACTCAGTTGAGAAATCTACTTTAGGCGATCTAAGCGTTCTAGCTCAACTGAAAGAGCAAATGGAAGGCGAAGAAAGCAAGAATAAAAAATAGTCAGTTAGTCCGGATTTTAAATCCGGACTAGCAATTTTAAATCCGGACTATCGATTTGAAATCCGGACTAACGATTTAAAATCCAGACCAGCTAAAGCCCTCGACGTGTCGAGGGCTTTTTTTTTGACCATACTTACGAAATAACCAAAACTTTGTAAGTTTACGTCATGAAAAAACTCATCCTCTTCTTTTTGCTTGCTACTTTTAGCTTGTCGCTTTCTGCACAAGAAATTAGCATTATTCCAATGCCGGCCTATTTAAAGTCCGAAAATAAAAAACCTTTCCGCTTAGATGCCAATACGCAGATTGTAATTAATGAAAATAGCTTATCTAACAGTGCAAAATTCCTAAACGAATACCTGGAAAAGTATTTTGGCCTCAAACTTACAATAACTTATAACGCGCCAACAATAAATTACATCAGCCTAAAGCTGGACACCAGATCAAACGAACGTGATAATGCCTATAACCTGGTTACAGCCGAAAATGGTGTTGCTATTATTGGTACATCAGCACCAGGTGTCTTTTATGGCATCCAAAGCCTGATCCAATTGCTGCCCACATCAAAAGGGACGCTAAATATTCCGTCAGTAACGATCGTAGATCATCCCCGCTTCGCCTATCGCGGCATGCACCTCGATGTAAGCAGGCATTTCTTCGATGTGGCCTTCATTAAAAAATACATCGATTACCTGGCACTGCATAAAATGAACTATTTCCATTGGCACCTGACCGATGACCATGGCTGGCGCATAGAGATCAAAAAATATCCGAAATTGACCGAAGTAGGTGCCTGGAGAGCGGGCAGCATCATCGGACTTTGGCCGGGCAAGGGCAATGAGGGAATTAAATATCAGGTTTTGCCAAACGAAATTAAGATTACCCCTGCAGATGCAGTGATCAAACATGATGGGATCCGCTACGGCGGCTACTATACACAGGAGCAGGTCAGGGAGGTGATCGATTATGCGGCCAAACGTTACATCACCATTATTCCCGAAATTGAAATGCCGGCACATAGCATGGCCGTATTGGCCGCTTATCCTGAATTGGGAACCGAACCCAATCAAAAATATGAAGTTCCCGTTACCTGGGGCATGATGAACAAATACAACAATGTGCTACAGCCAACAGAACAGACTTTTAATTTCTTGCAGGATGTCCTCACAGAAGTAATGGCCCTATTTCCATCCCAATACATCCACATTGGCGGTGACGAAGCTTCTAAGGTTTGGTGGAGAAGATCGCCTGTGGCGCAACAGGTGATGAAAGAAAATAACCTGAAGGATGAAAATGCATTGCAGAGCTATTTCATCCAAAGAATTGAAAAGTTTGTGAACAGCAAGGGAAAAACGATTATTGGATGGGATGAAATATTAGAGGGCGGATTGGCGCCAAATGCCATTGTCATGAGCTGGCGTGGCGAAAAAGGTGGTGTTGCTGCTGCCAAGGAGAAACACCAGGTGATCATGACGCCAAGTGCCAAAATGTACTTCAACCATGGACAGTTCTTAAAAGAAGATAGCCTGACGGCAAATGGCGCGTTGACTTTAGATACCGTCTATGCCTATGAACCCGTGCCCAAAGCTCTTTCAAAAGCCGAGAGCAGCTATGTATTGGGCGCACAGGGAAGCCTGTGGTCTGAATATGTGGCCAACCCGGCGAAGGTTGAATATATGCTTTTCCCCCGATTGGATGCCCTCAGCGAAGTATTGTGGAGCCAAAAGGAAAAACGGGACTACCCCGATTTCCTCAACAGGTTGAAGGCACAGTTTAGGCGATATGACCTGATGGGAATTACCTACAGTAAAAGATATTTGACAAATTAAACTTTGAGATTAACTGAGGTAATAATATATTTATTCTCAGATAGTAACGCTCATGGAAAATCAAGAACTTTTATTATGCAAGTGCTGCGCGGTCGGCATTACCCCGAAGGATTCTTTCTGTAATGCCTGTGGTTTCCCTTTGCAGGGCACAAAAGACGAACAGGACTATTATATTGCCAATCGTACTGTCAAGGAAATCGACTTGGTGGCGCTGAAAAAAAAGGTAGAAGCGGCAACCAATTCCCTTTATTGGATTGGAGGATTTTTGGCTTTCGCTACCATCGTAACTTTCTTTTTAAAAAGTGATGATCCTGATTTATTTGCCATCCTCATCACCAATGTAATTCTTGTAGCAGCATTTTTTGCTTTAGCTGTGTGGAGCAAAACCAGGCCTTCGGCTGCGCTGATTACCGGTCTATCTCTCTACGTTATCGTAATCCTGCTTAATGCCATAGACAATCCTGCTTCCCTCCTCTCTGGGATTATCATCAAAATTGTCATCATCGGATATTTGGGCAAGGGAATTATGGCTGTGCTCGAGGTAGAAAAGATCAAAAAAGAACTCAACATTAAATAATTGGAGGCGATCGATCCAGAACACAAGCTTTGCCCCAACTGTGAACGCGAGATTGCTATAGAGAGCAACTTTTGCGGCGGCTGTGGCCATGCCCAGAATTTCGAGGAAGTCAACTACGCTTCAGGCAAAAAGAAAAACCTGCAATTGGTCGGATTATTCTTTGGGGTTGAGCTGATCCTATGTGTATCTGCAAAACTGATAGATGATTTTAACCTGCGTGTGGCATTAACCTATGATGTCCTATTTGCAGTGTCCACAGTGTGTTTTTTTATTGGGGGCTGGAAAGACACCCGGTCATTGCTTAAATGGCCTAAATTTTCCGCACTCCGATTACTGGCATTGGCCATCATCACGCTTGCATCTGGCGCATTGGTGCAATATACGGTGAGCTATATCAATGTTCATTTTTTTGATGGCGACACGACATTTTATTTCACCTATTTTGGTCATCAATATGGCTTATTGCTCATGATCGTTTCTGTTGCCCTGTGTCCTGCCATTTTCGAAGAACTGGCTTATAGGGGATTTCTAATGCAAAAGTTGTTAAAGATTGTAGACCAAAAAGACGCGCTTACCATCACTTCCATCCTGTTCTTTCTGATCCATTTTAGCATGGTTTCCTTTTTTTGGATGTTGCCCTTCGCTTTTTTACTGGGCTATGTCCGCTTAAAGACCAATACGATTTGGTATGGCGTGGTGATGCATTTTTTGTTCAATCTAACGGCCTGTGCCTTTGAGGTCTACCGGTTTGGTATCTTCTAATTATTGGTCCAGAAACTTCTCTTTCAAAGCTGGAGTTGGCACCCAGCAGCTTTCCTGTTGACCGAACCATTTATAGCGGTTTTTGGCGATAAAATCATAGACCGCATTCCTGATAAAGGGAGGAATGATGATAAGGACATAGAGCAAGGGCCAAAGCCCTTTCAATCGCTTGGCTACCCTTAGTGCGGCGGTGGATCGCTGATAGACTTTTCCGTTTTCCAACAGCACAAAACTTGCCTTTTTGTCGGTTTCGATACCATAGGGTGATAAGGTACGCTGGGCAAAGTTGCTCTGCAAAGATGCAAAACGGAAAATTGCATGCTTATCCCGTTCAATGGTAAACTGGACAGCACTGTTGCAAAGGTTACAAACACCATCAAAAAAGATCGTAGGATGCATGTACAAAGATACGAAGATTGATGGTTTATTGGTTAATTGTTGCACTGGTTAATTGTTGAACTGGTTAATTGGTTAATTGTGGAGTTGGTTAGTTTTATGGTCTTTGTTCTTTTATCTCTGTTCCTTTGTCTTTGTTCTTTGTTCTTTGCTCTGTGCGCTATGCTCTTTGCTCCGTGCGCTATGCTCTCCTATCTCGTGTCTCCTCACTCATAAACTTTCAACTTTCAACTTTATACCCTATATTTGCCCAATCCTTTTCCAATGCAAAAGAGAACCCTGTTAGACGGCCAGAAATTCCAGATCACAATCAAGCGTCTTTGCCACCAGCTGATTGAGAACCATCACGACTTTAAGCATACGGTACTGATTGGTATCCAGCCAAGGGGGATTTATTTTGCAGACCGCGTTTCACAGGAACTTTCCGCAATTTTAAAGAACCAGCATATCCTTAAAGGCAACCTTGATATCACTTTTTTTAGGGATGATTTTAGGCGGAAAGATGGCTTGGTAACTGCCAGCAGCAACACCATCGATTTTATCATTGAAGGCAAAAAGGTTATCCTCATCGATGATGTGCTTTGGACAGGCCGTACGATCAGGGCCGCAATGGATGCACTTTTAGCCTATGGCCGCCCTGAAAAAGTCGAACTGATGGTACTGATCGACCGCCGCTTTTCAAGGCACCTGCCCATCGAGCCCAATTATATCGGCAAGCAGGTAGACTGCGTCGATTCCCAAAAGGTTAAAGTAAGCTGGCAGGAGCAAGATGGAGAAGACAAAGTGGTATTATTATCAGAAAAGCATTAATTAAAATGGCAGCAGAAAAATTATCAACACGACATCTTCTAGGAATTAAAGACATCAACCTAAATGATATTGAATTGATTTTTGAAACTGCCGATAATTTTAAGGACGTCATCAATCGCCCCATCAAGAAAGTACCTTCTTTAAGGGATATCACTATTGCCAATATCTTTTTCGAAAACTCTACGCGCACCAAGCTATCCTTTGAATTGGCAGAAAAGCGCCTGTCGGCTGATGTTGTTAATTTTGCGGCTTCTTCCAGCTCGGTAAGCAAGGGCGAAACCCTGATCGATACGGTAAACAACATCTTGGCCATGAAGGTCGATATGGTGGTGATGCGCCATCCCTATGCCGGGGCAGGAGTTTTCTTGAGCAAGCACATCAAGGCACAAATTGTAAATGCGGGCGATGGTGCACATGAGCACCCTACCCAGGCCCTGCTCGATGCCTACTCGATCAGACAAAAATTAGGTGACGTAAGGGGAAAAAAAGTCGTTATTGTTGGAGACATCCTTCACTCAAGGGTGGCCATTTCCAACATCCTTTGCCTACAAATGTTAGGAGCAGAAGTGATGGTATGTGGCCCCACTACGCTTATCCCCAAGCACATCGCCGCTCTTGGCGTAAAGGTAGAGCACGATCTGATTAAAGCCCTGAATTGGTGCGACGTGGCCAACATGCTCCGTATCCAATTGGAGCGGCAGGACATCAAGTATTTTCCATCCTCACGCGAATACTCAATGATGTTCGGCCTGAACAAGGAAATCCTGGATAACCTCAACAAAGAAATCATCGTCATGCACCCAGGGCCAATCAACCGCGGCGTAGAGATTACCAGCGATGTGGCAGATAGCAAACAGTCCATCATCCTGGAACAGGTAGAAAATGGAGTAGCCATCAGGATGGCTGTATTGTACCTGTTGGCGAGTCAGGGTTAGTTCAGTTTACAGTTCACAGTCTACAGTTTACAGTTCTTAGTTGGTAGTTGGTAGTTGGCAGTTGATTTTTCGTAAAGTGAACCGCTGTTTAACTTTCAAAATGTTTCTTCGATAGGCTCAGACTGACGACCGTTTAACCAGTTAAACGATTAACCGGTTAACCAAGCAAAAACATCGTCAGCCTAAAAATCTTAGAAATTTAAGTTGACGATGTTTTCTATCGGCATTGGTTAAGGATGGATATTCACGACAGCTTCCCTTCCGGTAGAAAAGCTATAGCCAGTTCCATATGGTGCCCAGGTCGAAAAGGCATAATACCCATCCGATGCTCCGTCCCAGCCCCAGTTCATGTGGAAATATAGGGAGGTCCAACCATATACGCCATCTGTAGGATTGCATATCGTGGTGGTTCCTTCGCTATAGCCATCGCATACCCAGGCATGGCCACCCGCACTTCCGCTCTGTCCTCCCAAGATTACCGGCATTCCAGCATTCAACTGGCTCTGCACCATCGAATAACTGCTCAGGCCGTATCCCGTATGTGTTGCTGATGAATAGCCAAATCCTCCGACCAAACCCCATGGCACTGCGGTGAGGTAGGCACTTGATGCGGTTACGCCATAGCCCATGCCCACTGCTGCACCTGCATTAGCCATTAAGGTAGCTGTTGCGGTGGTACCAAAGTTATTTGGCATGGAAGACCAGCTGTAGGTTGATCCGGCCGACCAAAATTTCAGGACCTGTGCCATTGCAGTGGCAACACATCCAGTGGGTGCATGGTAACATAAAGATGAATTGGAGGTTGTCGGACAAAAGTCGTTATAGTTACAGCCTTGTCCCCAAGTGGTCGAAATAAGTGGCCCAACATTCACGTAAGTGGTTCCATCTTCGCACGGGGGCTCTGGTGGAGGCAAACCTCGGTTAACTGGAACGTCATATTGCGCAGCCAACTGCGACCATTCCTTTAATCCTTTGTCCTTTGTATCCAATTTGCCATCCCTGATGTCGGCAATTTCCTGTACGGTCAATTGGATCCATTCCGTCAGGCCACAGGGCATCAGCTCTTTATTGATAGTCCCTTTTTCATTGTAGCCCAAGATGGGGTGCTCATAGGCCTCCGCAGAGATAACCACATAACCTTTCTGATCTTTGTAGTTAAAAACATACAGTGCCGGCTCTGCACCGTCATTGTAGGTAATTACATCGCCCAGTTCACGGTTTTGTCGATCTCCTTGAAAGCCCAATCTGAATTTGGCAAAGCCCAAAGCCATTTGCTTGGCCACATCGACAGGAATCACAATACTGCTTTCAGATTTACGCTCAGAATCTTCAACGGCATTCCTTTTACAGGAACTCCATAGTAGCAACATTACACCAAGTAACAGTGCCAGTTTGGTCATTTTTTTCATCATGTTTGGTTTAATTAATAGTTAACTAAACTTAGCAAGGATTTATAAGCAGGAGGTTATTCATGTTGTTCATCCTTGTTCATTTTTGTTCATTCAGCTCCATACCATTTTCAAAATATCATCGTTATCAACACATGTTAATTACTTATGTTGATAGCTGATGTCGGTATTTCTAATTTAGTATCGACCATATTTGAAATCTATGCAGAAAAAAGCCCTTTTAATCCCATTCCTCTTCTTTGGCGTAAATGCCAGTATCGCACAAATCAGTCCCCTAGAGACTTTAAATAAAAATTACCAGACCGGATTAGAACTCCTTCAGCATGAAAAATATGTGGCTGCCGCCCAGCATTTTAAGCTGGTTGAGCAGGACAGGAACAAAGTCAGCACCCAACCTCAGAGCAATGCCGAACTGTCACTGCTCAAGGAAAATGCAAAATTTTATGCGGCCGTATGCGCACTCGAATTGGGAAATGAAGATGCCGAATCGCTGTTCCTTGAGTTCATCAGGGACTATCCGCTCAACCCAAATACCAAACTGGCCTATTTCCATGTGGGAAAATCTTATTTCGCCCAAAAAAATTATACCAAGGCCTTAGAATGGTTCGAAAAAACAGAACCTGGATCACTATCGCAAAAGCAGCGGCTGGAGTATCAGTTTAAACAGGGCTATAGCTATTTCGAAACCAAAGATTATGAAAAGGCCGAACCGCTGTTCGAAGTTGTTAAAAAGGACGAATCGCCTTACAAAGAAAGTGCGACCTATTATTTTGCTTACATCAACTATCTTAACAAGGAATACAAAACCGCTTTGGCCAATTTCGAGAAGCTGAAAGGTTCACCTACCTACGAGGCCAGCTATCCATACTACATCACGTCCATGTACTATTTGGATGAACGTTATGATGACGTCATCGATTATGCCATTCCGGCGATTGCCAAGACCAAACAGCAATTTGAAAAGGAAATGCTGAGCCTCATTGCAGCCTCCTACTTTGCAAAATCGGAATTCAAGAACGCAGAAAAGTACTTCTCCGAATTTTATGCCCAGGATAAATACCAGACCAAAAACAATCTTTTCCTCTACCAATATGGCTATTCGCTTTTCCAAAATGGAAAATTTCGCGAATCAGTGCCTGTACTCGAAAAATTGAACAATGACGACATCTATCTGCAAAACGGGATGTTTACATTGGGAAGGGCCGCACTGAAGCTGAACAACAAAGAAAAAGCGAGAAGTGCTTTCTTCAGGGCTTCGAGGCTGGAATTTGACAAGAACATACAGGAAGAAGCTTGGATCAATTATGCCAAGCTGAGCTACGAACTGGAATTTAATTCCCTTGCCTTGGAATCTGTACAATCTTTCCTCAAGCAATTCCCAAATTCGAAAAGAACAAGTGAAGTAAGGGTACTGCAGGGCGAAATATTATTGACCAGCAAAAATTATCAGACCGCCATCGATATCCTCGAACCCTTGCCCAACAAGACCCAAGCAGCCAAGGAAGCCTATCAAAAGGCCACTTATTTTAGGGGATTGGAATTTTATAACGAACGGGCCTTCCCAAATGCCCTCTCCATGTTTTTGCGGGCAGGGAATTTCCCTGAAGATAAGGAAATCAATGCCTTGAGCATTTACTGGAAAGGCGAATCCATGTATGAGCTCCGTAAATATGGCGAAGCCGTTAAAACCTTCGAACAGTTTTTGGACATTCCCGCCGCCAAACAGACTGATGTCTACAATTTTGCCAATTATGCACTCGGCTATGCCGCTTTTGAAGATGAAAAATATGCCAAGGCCGCATCTTACTTTGAAAAGTTCCTGAACGGCGATGATAAGGATGCAAAAACAGTTAATGATGCGACCATCAGATTGGCCGATGCCTATTTTGTGAACAAAAATTACAGCGAGGCAATGTCCAACTATAACAAAATCATCAATGGTAAACTTACCGGCGAAGATTATGCGCTGTTCCAACGTGGCATGATCCAGGGACTACAAAAACAGGACGACAATAAGATTGCGACCATGCAGAGCCTGCTCGTCAAGTTCCCTAGCTCCAATTATGCCGATGATGCGGGTTTTGAAACAGCATACACCTATTTTAACAAAGGCGACTTCGATAAATCAAAATCAGATCTTGTGGACCTTGTGGCCAAATATCCGCGGAGCAGTTATGTGCCGCGCGCGCTGGTGACCATTGGGCTGGTCCAATTTAATCAGGATCAGGACGATGCCGCACTCGAATCGTTCAAGAAAGTGATCCGGGATTACCCAAGTGCCCCAGAAGCCAAACAAGCCCTCGAATCCATCAAGAACATCTATGTGGAACGTGGCGATGCGAATGGCTTTATCACCTATGCCAATACTACACCACTTGGTAATTATTCATTGAGCGAGCAGGACAACATTGTATTTCAGGCTGCTAAAAACAGGTATTTGAACAACGACGCAAAGGGCGCATACGAAGCGATCAATGCTTATTTGGAAAAATTTCCAAAGGCCATTCACGATAAGGAAGCCAAATTCATCAGGGCCGAATCACTGGTCAGGTTGGGCAGGTCTACCGAAGCCATTGGCGATTATGACTACATCTTGAACGACTGGACAAGCGATTATACCGAACGTTCACTGATCAGCGTATCAAAAGTGCTCATGGACGAAAAGAAATACAACGAAGCCATTGTTTACCTTAAACGCCTGGAGACCACTTCAGATTACAAAGCGCACTATTCTTATGCCATCAACAATCTTTTAAAGGCCTATAATGCCTTAAATATGGCCGATGACATGATGAAGTATGCAGATCTGATCAAAAATTCTGATAAGGCTTCCGAAGAAGAAAAAAACAGTTCAGACCTTTATTTCGGAAAAGCTTACCTGATCAAGGCCGATACTGTTCAGGCGATCAAATCGTTCAGCAACGTGGTAGCCAAAACCAAAACCTTAGCGGCGGCTGAAGCTAAATATAACCTTGCCGAGATACAATATGCCAAGGGTGATTATAAAACTTCGCAAAAAACCTGTTTCGATCTCATCAACAACATGCCGTCATATGATTATTGGGTTGCCAAATCATTTATCCTGCTCTCAGACAATTACCTTGCGCTAAAAGATAAACTGCAAGCAAAAAGCACCTTGTTGAGCATCATCGATAACTATGAGGGAAAAGATGATATCATCCCAACGGCAAAAGAAAAATTAGCGAAAATTAACTAGATGAAACCATCATGATTTTTTCATCACACATTGCATGAATAAAATCATGATAGCTTTTATCACCTTTAAAACAAATAATATACGGATGAAAATGAGGTTCCATAAAAATATATACACTGCACTATTGCTAATTGCCGGTCCAATCGTAACGTACGCACAGGATCCAAACAAACAGCCTGAAAAAACGGTAAGCGAGGAAATCGAGGTGGTTCGTCCGTATAAGCCCGTGCTGGCCGAAGCGGTAAAATTGAGGAGAAGTCCAGACCTGAACAACATTGCCGCTTACAAGGCAAAATTTAACTATGCCCCGACCGACCGCAAGTTGGAGCTGAACTCTGACATCCAGAAACTACAGGCGCAACAGCTCGTACCAGAAGGTGAAAGCATTTTGTCCAACAATTACGTAAAAGGTGGACTGGGCTCATTGGCTACCTTATTGGCCGAGGCCTATGTGAATATCGGAAAAGATGAAGCCCTGCAGGCGGGTGCTTTTTTCAGGCATTTTAGCCAGGAAGGAAACCTGAACAAACAGAATGAAAACTGGCAGAAGCTGAGCGTTTTTGGGCGCAGCATCGGCGAAAAGGTAACCTTGAACGGAAGGGCAAACTTTGAACGACATGGCCTCTATTTTTATGGCATAGACAACCTCAACCCTACCTTAAATCCCGATCCTCAGCGTCAGGCGTTCACTTTTATGGAACTGGAAGGCGAAGCGATCAAAAAATTCACGGGCGACGAAAACGCATGGAGCTATGCGGCAAAGGTAAATGCCTATCTCTTTAAAGATAAATTCGATGCCAAAGAAAATACGGTGACCCTTACGGGTTACCTGAATAAGCGCATCGGCAGTTTCAATGCAGGTTTTGCGGCTGCACTGGAAGCTGGCAGCACTTCTGATGTGAATACCAGCGTATCCAATCATCTGCTGCGCTTAAATCCATACCTCAAATTACAGGCAAAGGGCGTGAAAATTACTGCGGGGATTAACTTTGTGCAGGAATTTGGCGATTTTTCAACGTCGAGGTTCTTCCCGGCCATCACGGCAGACTTTACACTGATCCCAGATTTCCTACAGGTTTTTGGGGAGGTTAAAGGTGATGTCAACCGAAATAGCCTAAAAAACTTTACGGATGAAAACCCGTTCCTCAATTCCAATATTGTGATCCAGAACAGCATCGAGAAATTGAGCATCAGCGGTGGGATCAAAGGTACGGGCGGGCCCGGATTTGGCTACAAGGCAAGGTTCTATAGCAAACGGATTACAGATATGCCCTTATTCGTGAACAACTTCAGTACGTTTAACAAATTTGATGTCATTTATGATTTCGGTACGATGAAATTGTTGGGATTGGAAGGTGAACTGTCAGTTCAGGTGAGCGATAACCTAAAATGGACAGGCAAACTGAACATAGAAGATTACAAGCCTTCGGTCGAGAAGGAAAGCTATTTTAAGCCACAGCTAAGGGTTAGTTCCAATTTTGCTTACACCTACAACAAAAAGTTGAGCTTTAATGCCAGTGTCGCCATTCAGGACGATAGTAAGGCGAAGGTGTTTCTTTCCAATCCCTTAAATCCAGATGGCACTTACCCTGTACTGCCTGATTACAGCAAGGAAAGCATCGTTAACATGAAAGGATTTGTAGATTTGGGCATCGGTGCCTCCTATAAGATCAACAATAAATTTGAAGTCTTCGCCAAGGCAAACAACTTGTTGAATACCAACTACAGTAGATATCTCTATTACCGCATGAATGGCTTCAACGTCTACGGTGGACTGAGCTATTCATTTTAAGGGTTGATAATATTTATTGGTTGCTACCGAATTAAAATTTATTTTTACCAGACCAGCATAAGCATACCTATGTTAAATCTTAAATGCTTATGCTAGCTTCATTACCATTGAAGACAAAATAATTCCAATGAAAATGGATATCCTATTATACTTAACAGAATTATTGGAATCCCGCAAATCTGTGGGCATTACTGGTCTGGGTACGTTATATAAAAAGAAATCGCCTGGTAGATATGATGCAGCTCAGCATGCCTTCCTACCCCCCAGCTATCAATTGTCTTTCACGACTGAAATCAATGACCAGGATGCGGAAGAACTGAGCCAGTACATCAGCGACAAAAGAAATATTTCTTCAGACTCGGCAAATTATTACATCGGAGAATTTGCAGCAGCGATACAGGGCCAGCTTGCCGATCAATACGAGGCAAGCCTGGGCGATCTTGGTACCTTAAAACTGGTCAATGATGAACTGGTGCTCGTGGATGTCCAAGAAAAATTTGGGAACGGATCCTTTGGCCTGCCTGTGGTTCAGGAATTGACTGCAAAAACTGAAGGGGTACCGAACGCACTGGAAGAAATGGCCATTGAGCAAAAAGTGGAGGAAGAAAACCCTGGCGAAGAAAGCTTCGAACCTATTTTCCATCAAGACGAACAACCAACGCACGAAGAAATTGCCGAAGTCAGCTTCGAGTCCCCTGCAGAAGAGAAGTACTGGGAACAGCCCTCACCTGCAGCCATCGAGCATCAGCATGAACTGGTACCTTCACCAATAAGTGAAGAATTTAGCAGTGAAAATACAACTATTGATGATCAAAATCCAGATCTAGCTGCAGGACAAACAATACCAGTTGATTCCAGAAAAACTGAGGCATTTGATGAAAAGCAATGGGCAAAAAATATTGCGCATCCAGACCATAACAATTCCAGGAGATATTTCGATGCAGAAGATGAGGAAGAACCTCCAAGAAGGCGCTCTGTCTTTATCAAATTTCTGATCGTTCTTTTCTTTATTGCGATTGCAGGTGCACTCCTCTATTTTTTCTTTCCGGCATTTTTTGACCAATATCTTGATCGTTTCCATGAGCCGGCGCCTGCAGCGGATGTACGAAATCCAACCTTGGATTCGTTAAAGCTTAAAGCTGACTCTGCCCGGATAGACAGCATGGCCAAAAGCAACGAGGTTTATCCGACCTACGATGACCTGCCTGTGGTTGATACGACGAAAACCTATTATGAAGTGATCGGTACGACCGAAAATACAGTTGCAGCAGCGGAGAAGTATATCGATAGGGTATCGAAAGTTGGCGTCCATGCCAAACAGATCAAACTCGCTAAAAAGAAATTTACGGTAAGCGTAGGCACGTTTTCCGATCAAATGGCCGCAAATAAATTTAGGGATTCGGTAAGGATCAAGTTGAAGAATAAACAGATATACGTTAAGACCATTAAACCCAAAACACACACAAATTAGATATGATGACATTGTTGATGCAAGCTGTAGATACAACCAAACAGCTGCTTGATTCGGCTAATAATGCAGCTCCTGCCACTGCTCCTGCTCCAGAACTACATTTTATTGATCTTTTATTCAAGGGCGGATGGGTAATGGTCCCGTTGGCATTACTCGCTTTTTTGGGTCTGGTAATCTTTATTGAAAGATACATTACGATCCGAAAATCATCAAAGGATGAATCCAATCTGATGTTCCAGATCAAGCAGAACATCCATGATGGCAGATTGGACAGTGCCATCGCACTTTGCAGGAATACCAAATCGCCATTGGCGCGCATGCTCGAAAAAGGATTGAAAAGAATTGGCCGTCCCATCAAGGATATTGAGGGCGCCATTGAAAATACCGGAAAGCTCGAGGTATCAAAATTGGAAAAGAACATAGGCATATTAGGTATCATTGCCGGTATTGCGCCAATGCTCGGCTTTGTTGGAACAATTATCGGGGTAATTACCATTTTCCACGATGTATCCATTAAGGGTGCCATCGAAATTGGAACGATTTCTGGTGGATTGTATACCAAGATGATCACATCGGCAACTGGACTGATCATCGGGATCATTGCCTATGTCCTATACCACATCCTGAACATGATGGTCGAAAAGATTATCCTCAGGATAGAAACTGATGCCATTGAGTTTATTGACCTTTTAGAAGAACCAGGCAAGTAATGAATTTACGCAAAAGAAAAAAAGGTACGGTCGAGGTCCATACTTCTGCGCTGAACGACATCATGTTCTTCCTGCTGTTGTTTTTCCTTCTGGCCTCTGCCGTAGTTAATCCTACAGTGGTCAAACTGCTGGTGCCGCAATCTTCCAGCGGACAGCAATCTACGGCCAAAAAGGCAGTAACCGTAACCATTGATCAGAATTTGAATTATACCATTGCCAAGAAACCGGTAACACTAGAGCAATTGCAGACCGCATTGGAAGGCTATAAAACACAGGATCCTGATTTAACTGTTATTTTATATGCGGCTAGGAATGTAACGTTCCAAGATGGCTTTCAAGTGGTAGATGTGGTGAACAAACTGAAACTAAAACTGGTATTTACTGTAGAACCAAAAAAATAATGACCTATCAGGAAGAAAATAATTATCCAAAGGCAATCGTCATCTCTACCGTGGTGATGGGGGTCTTTATTGCACTGAGCTTTATTTGGGTAATCGGTTCTTTCCAACCTGTTGAACCGCCGGGCATGGGCGGCATTGTGGTCAATTATGGTACCTCGGAAACCGGGATGGGAAGTGACTACACCAGTATCGAAGAACCTTCTACCGATCCAAATGCCAATGGCAAACAGCCTGATAAAATTACGCCCGAACAGCAGGTGGTTAAAAATTCATCGAGTGCCGTTGATGCAAAGGACGTGTACACACAGGATAATGAAGATGCCGTAGCTGTGAATACCAAAGCGACAAAAGCGACCAATGCCCCTACCAGTGTTACCGACAACAAACCTGCTACACCCACCATTAATCCGAATGCACTGTACAAAGGCAAAAAGAACAATGGAACAGGCCAGGGAGACGGCACGGGGAATACCCCCGGTAACCAGGGCAGTGTTAATGGCGATCCCAACGCACCAAATTATGGCGAAGGTGGTTCGGGATTGGGCAATACGACTATACCTCTGGCCAAATTCAGCAATGTTAAACCCATTAACGACAATGGACAGCAGAAAGGAAGGATAGCGGTTAAGGTCCGCGTGAACAAACAGGGCCGGGTAATCGATGCACAGGCAGGCGCAAAGGGCACAACCTTTACCGATCAACACCTATATCGCCTCTGCGAAAATGCGATTATGGATGCCACGATGGAAAACATGGCGGCAGGATATGAGAACAGGACATTTACGGTAATATTTAATTTCGTACTGAAATAACCATTTCATTGTCATGCAAAAGGGGACCAGTAATTTCTACAATAAATTTTCGGTCTGCTACCCACTGGTAGATTTCTTTTTGTTACCGCAAAAGCGGATCCTGGCAGCTGCCGTAAACGAAATGCCCATCGGAAACCTGCTTGAAGTTGGTGTCGGCAATGGTTCCCATCTCAAATATTATCGGCAACATCAGGTGACAGGGATCGATATCTCATCATCCATGCTGGCTACGGCCAGAAAATCCAATCCTCCACAGGTCAGGCTAGAAGAAATGGATGGCGAAAATTTGACCTATGCTGCAGAACAATTTGATTACATTGTACTCTCCCATGTTATTGCAGTGGCCAAACATCCGGATAAATTATTGCAGGAAGCCCACCGCGTACTCAAACCTCAGGGAAAACTATTGATCCTAAACCATTTTACACCAGATCATTGGATGAAATATATCGATCATGCTGCACAGGCCATTGCCAGTTTATTTCATTTCCGCTCTATATTTAGGCAGGAAGATATACCAACTGGCGATTTTTCCCTCATCAAGGAAATCAAAGTCGGAAAATTGGGCTATTTTAAACTCTTAATCTTTCAGAAAATTTGAAACGTGCCCATATCCTACTGATTGCTGCCCTGTTGGTCAGCCTGTTCATTTACCTGTTCTATCGCACCGATCGGACAGTGATCAATACCTTGTTTAATTTCATCTTCGGTATCGAAAACTATCAATCCCTAAAGGCCAGCATCAGGTTTTATCTGCCATTGCATGAATTTGTTGTGTATTCGCTGCCTGAAGGACTTTGGGTCTTCTGTATCACCGTTACTTCAAAAGATCTCTATCTCAAGCTTGCCCGGAGCGAGGTACATTGTGCCATTTTTCCGCTTACTTTTGTTGTTGCGCTCGAACTGATGCAATGGCTCCACCTTACCAATGGTACTTTTGATGTAGTCGATATCCTTACGGCCATACTCTTTTGGATGTTGGGCTTTTTTATCATCGAAGAGGACAGGCCAAAGCAAAATCCGCTCAAGCAGCTCAATAAAAGAAGTTTAATTTTCCTGATGAGCTATTTGATCGTTTATCTGGCACATGTGTACAAGTAGTTTTGAGTTGTGAGTTGTGAGTTAGGGTTGTATGTTTCATAAGGACCTGCACAGCCGCATTTTGCTTCACGCTTTTCGCTTCCAACCTTTCCGCTTTTAGCTTTCAGCTTTGAACTTTCCGCTTTATCTTTGTCGCATGAATTATGCTCAGACCATCGATTTTCTTTACAGCAAGCTGCCCATGTTTACCCGAGTTGGGGCGGCGGCCATTAAGAAAGACCTCCACAATACCTTGGTCATGTGTGCAGCATTGGACAATCCGCACGAGAAATTTAAAAGTATTCATATAGGCGGCACCAACGGCAAGGGCTCTACTTCGCACATGTTGGCAGCAGTCTTGCAACAGGCCGGCTATAAGACCGGGCTTTATACTTCGCCACACCTCAAAGATTTTAGGGAACGCATCAAGATCAATGGAAAGATGATTCCCAAAACCAGGGTAACCAGTTTTGTAAGCTCACAAAAGAAACTGATCGAACAGATCGAACCTTCTTTCTTTGAAGTTACCGTAGCCATGGCATTTGATTATTTCGCGCAGGAGAAAGTTGATTTCGCCATTATAGAAGTTGGTTTGGGCGGCCGCTTGGACTCTACAAATATCATTACCCCCGAACTATCGGTTATTACCAACATCAGCTTTGACCATGTCCAGCTATTGGGAGATACCTATGCGGCAATTGCTTTTGAAAAGGCAGGGATCATTAAATCGGGAATTCCCGTGGTAATCGGAGAGCGGCATCCAGAAACGGCACCTGTCTTTAACAATAAGGCGAAAGCCGAGAAATCCCCTATCAGCTTTGCCCAAGATCTGATTACCGTAAAAGAGATCAGCAGGGGGCGCTTTTTGACTGTAGATGTGTTAAGGTCGAACAAATGCGTCTTTCCGGCACTACGGCTTGACCTTACGGGTAGCTATCAGCTAAAAAATTTATGTACGGTGATCAACGCCCTGCTATTGCTCCAAGATAGAGGCGTAAATATCCCTGAAACGGCAATTTATTCAGCTTTACGGCAAGTCAAAAAATTGACCGGTCTGCAGGGAAGATGGCAGGTACTTGGCAAAAATCCTTTCATCATCGCAGACACGGGGCACAATGAAGCTGGAATTAACGAAGTGCTCCACAACATTTCGCTCACGAAACATGATCAGTTGCATTTCGTAATCGGTATGGTCAAGGACAAGGACATTTCGGCCGTCCTGAAACTATTACCGAAAAAGGCCACCTATTATTTCTGCGCACCTCAATTGGAACGTGCCCTAACTTCGACGCAATTGCGGCAACAGGCAAAATCTTCACAGCTAAATGGCATGGCCTATGAAAGTGTTCCAGTTGCACTGGCTGCGGCAAAGGCCAATGCAAAACCCGAAGACCTCATTTTTGTGGGCGGCAGCACCTTTGTTGTAGCAGAAATATTATAATAAATTCACCATTACTTCACACTTCATTTCTTATTTTTATCGTTCCTAGCGAAATGAAATGAAAGTCAGATTACTCCTATTTTCCCTTATCCTCATCATCGGCAGTGTTAATGCCCAACAAAGATCAACCAGCAAGGCCTCATCTCCTTCTTTTCCGGCCAAAGTTGCCCGCCCTAAGCTTATAGTAGGCATTGTGGTCGACCAAATGCGCTGGGATTACCTTTACCGTTATTATGAAAGATATGGAAATGGGGGGTTTAAGAGATTGGTAAACGAAGGATTTTCTGCCGAAAACACTTTCATTCCCTATACTCCTACCTTAACGGCCTGCGGACATGCCTCCATCTATACGGGTAGTGTTCCGGCCATCAATGGGATTATAGGCAACAATTGGTTCGATCCACAAATTGGCAGGGATGTGTACTGCGTAGAAGATAAAAATGTAAAAACCGTGGGCAACAACAGCCCTGAGGGCTTAATGTCGCCTAAAAATCTATTGGTAACCACCATGACCGATGAATTGAGGTTAGCGACCAATTTTAAGAGCAAGGTCATCAGTGTTTCGGTCAAAGACCGTGGAGCGATCCTGCCTGGGGGCCACACGTCAAATGGTTCTTATTGGTACGATGATCCCTCAGGGACTTTTATATCCAGTACCCACTACATGAATGAACTGCCTGCTTGGGTACAACAGTTCAATGCACAGAAATGGCCAGATAAATACCTGGCGGAAGATTGGAATACCATCTACCCTATAGCAACCTATACCAATAGCACCGCAGATGCCAAACCTTATGAAAGGGTTTTCAAAGGTGAAACAACGGCTTCATTTCCCCACCTGTTCAAACAATATGTGGGCAAAAATTATTCGATGATGGCCAGCATGCCGCAAGGCAACAGCCTGATCTTGGAATTTGCCAAAAGCGCACTTCGTGCCGAGCAGCTTGGGCAGCGGGGCAATACCGATTTTCTGGCCATCAGCCTTTCTTCAACAGATTATGTAGGTCACCAATTTGGGCCAAATTCAATTGAGGCAGAAGATACTTACCTGCGCTTGGATAAGGATCTGGAGTCGTTCTTTGCCTATCTGGACAAATCTATTGGAAAAGGGAACTATACCTTGTTCCTCACAGCCGATCATGGTGCTACCCACGTACCGGCCTTTTCTAAAGAAAATAAAATGCCTGGCGATGGATTGGCGACCAAGAAGTTCAAGACGGATATGGACAGCCTGCTTCTCGCCAAATTCAAGCTTAAAAAGGCTATTTTTACCTTGATCAACAATCAGGTGATATTCGATACGGAAGTTATTCATGCTGCCAAAGCAGATTATAGCCAGGTTAAACAGGCCTGTATCGATTACCTGGTCAAGCAGGATGGGATTTTAAATGCTGTCGACATCCAGAACATCAATAGCGCTAGCCTACCTGAAGCCATTAAAATGCGGCTGACCAATGGGCACAACGCCCGCCGGAGCGGTGATATCTATTATATCCTCAATCCTGGATGGTATCCGTCTACAAGTCCCGGTACTGGTCACGGCGCCTGGAATCCTTACGACAGTCATATACCTGCCGTATTTATGGGATGGGGCATTAAGCCCGGCAAAAGTAATAAAGAGTATTACATGACAGATATTGCGCCAACCATCTGTGCGCTGTTGCACATCCAACAGCCGAGCGGGGCAATTGGTAAGGTCATTACCGAGTCGCTCCAATAGTTGGAATTTAAAATATGGCAAATAGATCTTCGATTTCAATAGGCAAATCGAAGATTTTTTATTTTAAGGCCCCATATATTGTCAATCTCGCATCAACTTGTCCCCACACATTGATAAAGCACTTTTTATACCTTAACTTTGGCTGACCTTACTAACCAATTTGTATGATCATCCCTTCAATCTCTTAAATAGGGAGCTATAAATTAATTATGGAGAAGACCGAGCCTTATCAACCCAAAAATAAAATCCGTTTTGTTACTGCTGCTGCACTATTTGACGGGCATGATGCAACCATCAACATCATGCGGCGCATTTTGCAGTCGTCGGGTGCAGAAGTAATTCATTTGGGCCATAACCGTTCGGTAGATGAGGTGGTGAACTGTGCTATCCAGGAAGATGTGCAGGGTATTGCCATGACCTCTTATCAAGGTGGGCATGTCGAATATTTTAAGTACATGTATGACCTGTTGCAGGAAAGAGGTGCCCCACACATTAAGATTTTCGGTGGCGGAGGAGGAGTAATCCTTCCATCAGAGATCGAAGAATTGCAGGAATACGGCATCACAAAGATCTATTCACCAGATGATGGCCGCAAAATGGGACTGCAGGGCATGATCAACCACATGTTGGCCGAAACCGATTTCGTTACGACTACCAGCATCAGCAACGAGCTGGAAACCGTTCCCAAAAAAAATATCAAAGGCATAGCGGCAGCAATAACCGTTGCAGAAAATGATCCCGAAGGTGCTGAAAGTTTCGTTACTGCCTTAAAAAAATTAACCAACCAGAACAATGCACCCGTATTGGGCATCACAGGAACTGGTGGTGCGGGCAAATCGTCGTTGGTAGATGAACTGGTCAGGAGATTTTTGGTCGAAGTTAAAGACAAGAGCATGGCCATTATCTCTGTTGATCCTTCAAAAAGAAAAACCGGGGGCGCACTATTGGGTGATCGCATCCGCATGAACGCCATCAATAGCCCAAGGGTCTACATGCGTTCATTGGCTACGCGTCAGGCTAACCTAGCCCTCTCCAAAAATGTACAGGAAAGTATCGATATCTGTAAAGCTGCAGGTTACGACCTGATTATTGTGGAAACATCGGGCATCGGACAGTCGGACACCGAAATTACAGAACACTGCGACATTTCACTATATGTAATGACACCCGATTTTGGTGCCGCAACACAGCTGGAAAAAATCGACATGCTCGACTTTGCAGATCTGGTGGCCATTAACAAATTCGATAAACGCGGTGCATTAGATGCCTTGCGGGACGTAAGGAAGCAATATAAACGCAACCATAACCTATTTGAGGCCAAAGATGAAGACATCCCTGTATATGGTACCATGGCTTCACAATTCAACGATCCCGGAATGAACAACCTCTTTGTGGCGCTGCTACAGGGGATTAAAAATAAGACTGGAGTAGATTTTCGGGCGACCATGCAGACTACTGCCAACCAGTCAGAAAAGACATACATCATCCCTCCTGAACGCACACGCTATCTTTCAGAGATTGCCGAGGCCAGTGAAAGCTACAGCGAATGGGTCAAAAAGCAATGTAATATCGCCAGAAAACTTTTTCAGTTGCAGGGTGTCATCAAACTGGCAGAACAATTCCAGAATTTTGGCGACGGTCTTCAACAGGCCTATGATTTTTTGGAAGAACAGCTGGATGGAGAGTGCAAACGGTTATTGCGCCAATGGCCGGACCTCAAAAAACAATATCAAGATGAGTTCTTTATCTACAAAGTTAGGGATAAGGAAATCAAACAGCCATTATATTACGAGTCGCTGTCAAAGCTACAGATCCCAAAAGTGGCCCTGCCACGGTACGAAGATTGGGGAGATGTGCTGCGTTGGCTCCTCACCGAAAATGTTCCTGGAGAATTTCCTTATGCTGCCGGCGTTTTCCCGCTAAAGCGTGAAGGTGAAGATCCTACGCGGATGTTTGCCGGAGAAGGCGGTCCAGAAAGAACCAACAAACGTTTCCATTATGTTTCGTTGGGACAGCCCGCCCACCGCTTATCTACCGCATTTGATTCGGTTACGCTGTACGGAGAAGATCCGCACGAGCGGCCAGACATTTACGGAAAGATCGGCAATTCGGGCGTGAGCATCGCTACGCTTGACGACGCCAAAAAATTATATTCGGGCTTTGATCTCTGTGCGCCTTCTACTTCGGTATCTATGACCATCAATGGTCCGGCACCCATGTTGTTGGGCTTTTTTATGAATGCGGCAATCGATCAGCAATGCGAACAATACATCGTCGAGAAGGGCTTGCAGGCCGAAACTGAACAAAAGATCAATGCAATTTACGAGAAAAAAGGTGTAGATCGGCCCCGCTATCAAGGAGAATTACCGCAGGGAAACAATGGGCTAGGCCTATTGCTATTGGGCGTTACGGGCGATGAAGTGCTACCGGCCGAAGTCTATCAGGAACTGAAGGGAAAAGCAATCCGCGCGGTGAGGGGTACCGTACAGGCCGATATTTTGAAGGAAGATCAGGCACAGAATACCTGCATTTTTTCTACCGAATTTGCCCTACGGATGATGGGCGATATCCAACGTTATTTTATCGACGAAAAAGTCCGCAACTTCTATTCCGTGTCGATTTCCGGTTACCACATTGCCGAAGCGGGGGCCAATCCCATTTCACAGCTTGCCTTTACCCTGAGCAATGGATTTACCTTTGTAGAATATTACCTGAGCAGGGGCATGCATATCGACGACTTTGCACCCAACCTATCGTTCTTTTTTAGCAATGGTATCGATCCAGAATATGCGGTGATCGGCAGGGTGGCGCGGCGCATTTGGGCCAAGGCCATCAAAAATAAGTATAAGGGAAATGACCGTTCGCAAAAGCTAAAATATCATATCCAGACCTCTGGTAGGTCACTCCATGCGCAGGAAATCGATTTCAACGACATTAGGACGACCTTACAAGCTTTGTATGCCATATATGACAATTGTAACTCGCTCCATACCAATGCCTATGATGAGGCGATAACCACCCCTACCGAAGAGTCGGTAAGACGGGCAATGGCGATACAGTTGATCATTAACCGTGAACTGGGACTGGCGAAGAATGAAAATCCATTACAAGGGGCCTTTATCATTGAAGACCTGACCGATCTGGTCGAGGAAGCTGTGATGTTGGAATTTAAGCGCATCAACGACCGTGGAGGGGTATTGGGTGCCATGGAGACCATGTACCAGCGCGGAAAGATACAGGAAGAAAGCCTATATTATGAAACATTGAAACATACAGGTGAATTCCCGATTGTGGGCGTGAATACGTTCCTGAACAAAAATGGTTCACCAACTATTATTCCAGGCGAAGTGATCAGGGCTACAGAAGAAGAAAAGCAATATCAGATCAAGGCCTTAAGCGCGTTTCAGGCAAGGAATGAAGCTGCTGCGCCTACCATACTCAAAAAGCTACAGCTGGCTGCCATCAATGGCGAAAACATCTTCGAGCACTTGATGGAAGTCTGTAAAGTCTGTTCGTTGGGGCAGATCAGTCATGCCCTATATGAGGTTGGAGGGCAGTATAGAAGGAATATGTAGTCGATTGGTAATGGTCATTAGTCATTAGTCAACAGTCGTTAGTCATTGATGTCTTGCTAATGACCCTGATCTTTTTGTCCAATACCTAATATCTTTTGTCTAATATCTAACGTCTATCGCCTTTTGTCTTTGCTCTTTTTTCCTTGCTCCTATAATCTTTAAGAAACAATCCAGCTAAACTTATAGTCTATTGTTGGGTTTTTCATGCGTTCGGCTACGCGAAGAAGTCTATTGGGAAGGTTCATGATGTAGTCTCTGGCGCGTTCTCCTGCTTCGTTCAGTTCATTTAAGCTATCGATCTTCCATTCTTCGATCAGTTGCTGCATGATTTCTACATAATCGATGGCCGTGTACACGCCCAATCGTTGTGCGGCATCAGTAAAATGTCCGAATGTTTGACCGATCTTAAGGCCCATTTCCCTTAAAAAGTGGGCTGGCATTACGATTTTCTTGCGCATCATATCTTCGAAAGCAATCATGGCCTCACTTGCGTCAACTTTGAAAATCTCGTTCATGAAATCTTTATAGGCTTTGGCATGGCGAGCTTCGTCTGAAGCGATTACGCCGCACATTTTGGAAAGCAGGGCATCACCATCTTTCTTGGCCAGAGAAGCTACCCGCCTGTGCGAGATATTGGTTGCCAATTCCTGGAAGGAGGTATAGATGAAATTGCGATAAGGGTCGTGGCCTGTTCCGATATCAAAGCCATCGGCGATGAGATATTGGGTAGAAATTTCCATTTGGCGCATATCTACGCGTCCAGAAAGGTAAAGGTATTTATTGAGCAGGTCGCCATGGCGATTTTCTTCTGCTGTCCAGTTACGGTTCCATTTCATCCAGCCGCCTTCTTCATCTCTAGAGATGTCGTCCATCATCATGAGCCATGATTCATAGGTTGGCAATGCTTCTTCTGTAATGGTATCGCCGATCAGCACGGCAACCAGGTCATAAGAAAGGGATTTCGCGTTTTCACGTAGGATTTTGATATCTTGATAAAAACTATCGGTGGTTGAGTCGGGCAAAAAATCTGAAGGCTGCCAGTTTGTTTCGATGGGCTTCAAATAAGTAGGCATCATTTTGAGCATATATTTCTCAATATGTGTGAGTACTTCCTTTCTTGATCCAAAATTGATTTTCATCCGTTATATATATTGCTGTGCGGTTAGATTTGTTCCAGATTGTTACAGCCAGTTCAACATCCCTTATTTAAGGTGCAAAGATAAGCATAATGCCCCGCTTAGCCTTGCTTTATTTGTAATTAAAACACTGCGGCTGAGCAAAAGTTTCGATTATTAGGTTAGGTGGTTGGTTGTTTGGTTGTTTGGTCGTTGCGTCATTTGGACTTTTGACTTCTGGATTCTTGGACTCTTGGACTCTTGACTTCAGACCCCGGTCTTCCCGACCTCTGGACTTTTGGACTCTTGGACTTCCTGACCTCTGGACCCTTGGGCTCCGGACTCCGGACTTTTTCCAAAAAAAAAGCCCCGCTGCATTGCTGCTGCGGGGCCGTTTAAAATTTGGCACCG
>JAVHXV010000007.1:0-192964 GCA_031119475.1 Pedobacter sp.
CTGGCAGGCAAGAGGTGACCGGTTCGAATCCGGTATTCTCCACTAAAGGATGTCATTAACGGCATCCTTTTTTTGTGATGTTTCATGTCTATATCTTGTACAGCAGCAAACTTGACCGATATTATGTTGGCCATACCGATAACCTTGACAAAAGACTGGAACAGCACAATACAGGTTTTTCAAAATATACCTCAAAGGCAAACGACTGGATACTTAAATATAGTGAGGAATTCCCGACTAGGGAGCTCGCCCACAAAAGGGAACTTGTGATTAAGGCCAAAAAAAGCCGCAGGTACATAGATTGGCTCATTGGTAACGGCTAGCGCTTGCCAGCCCCGAAAGCTTTCGGGGAAGTGGGGCCCGTAGTGACTGAGAGCAAAGACGTCTATTACGGGATTTTTCAACATATTGTATGCGCAAGAAGATTGATGTCGAAATATTTCCCATGAGAGGTGCTTCTAATAAGTTCATTGCCCTTTGCCGTACAGCTTATGGTAGTAGAGATAAGAAAGCGTGCCCAAAGTAAATGGCAATACCATAAAAAGCATGGAAAGGTCTATGCCCATGCTACAGCCCACCGAATAGACTGCGCCGACCAGATCGAAAAATAATCCGGCATACGCCCATTCCTTGATCCGGTAATAGCTGGGTATAACAAGTGCTACGGCGCCAAGGAGCTTGGCCACGCCGATAAAGGAAGTGAAATAGTCCGGATAGCCCAATTGGTGCATGAACTTCACTGCGTCTGGCGACATCAGTACGTCAGGCACCGCCGTAGCGGCCATAAAGAGCGAGAACATGACGGTACTCACCCAGTAAATGATCTTTGTTTTTTTCATGATTGTCTAGTTTTGTGTTTCCTTAAAGCTCAACATCCAATTGATGCCATATTTATCGGTAAAGTTGCCGTAATAGGCTCCCCAGAAGGCATCTTGTAGTTCCATTTCCACAACACCTCCTTCAGATAATGCATCATAGAGCCTTTTGGTCTCCGCTCTGGTCTCGGGCTCGACATGGATGTGCATGTTATTGCCCCCAACAACCTTAAAGCCCATGCTCTCTGGCGCATCGGTGCCCATTAATAGGTGTCCTCCGGTAATGGGCAATTGGATAAAAAGAATCAGTTTCTTATCTCCATCAGACAAGGGCGGCTGTGCTTCATGGGGAAAATCGCCCAGGCGCTGGATTCCCCGCCCAGAGAATTCCGTGCCAAAGACAGACCTGTAGAAATTGAAGGCTTCTTCGGTTTTGCCGTTAAAGTTCAGATAGCTGGAAACTCTTGCTGTACTATCGGTTCGAAGTTCGTTCTTAAGTGCCGCGCGCGAACTGAGGTAACTATCGAGCTTATCGAATGTTCCGGCAAAACCATCCTGCATGTTTTCTTTAATGTTGTTGTAGGTTGTTTCCTGTTCTGCCGTAGCGTTTATGGGGTGGCCCTGTAGGGTCAGCGTGGTCCTTCCGTTCTCTTCGGTCAGAGCAATCTGGTTAAATATTTCCAGCGGAAAATCCATTGGAAAAGGCGAAGTGCATACATTACCCTTTTCGTCTGAAAAGCTGCTGATGAATTCGATCAGGTCATAAGGGCTGATCTTCACATACTTAAAAAGGCCCCACATCGACTGGTCGCCGTTTTGCATGTTGTAATGGAAGCTTCCGCCTGGAGAGAACTCGAATGTTTTCACCGTTAGGGACATGCCCTTTGGCCCCCACCATTCGCCCATGGCTTCTGCTTGAGAAAAAGCTTCGAATACAACTTGTTTTGGGGCATTGAAGTGGCGCACAATCTTCAGCCCGGGAGTAGTCTGGTCTATCATTTCTGTTTATTTTGATGTTGTACTTTATTGATGTAGCTGTTCAGCGAATCGAACCTTCGCGACCAGAATTGACTGTACTGGTCGATCCACTGATTGACCTCGCCCAAAGGATCCAGTTTAGCTTCACAATAGCGTTCACGTCCCTGTTGGGTGATGGAAACCATGCCACATTCGCTCAGGATTTTGATATGGTTTGATATGGCCGGCCTTGAAATGTCAAACTTTTCGGCAATCGCGTTCAAGTTCATCGGCTCAAAGGCGATCAGCCCTAGGATTTCTCTCCTAACGGGATCTGCTATTGCCTGGAAAACATCTCTTCTTGCTGCTGCTGCCATAATATGTAATCATTTGATTACGCAATTATAAATGTAATCATTTGATTACGCAAATTTATTTTCAAAAACTTATCCGCAAGTTTCTTTTATTTGTGGCCATGAAACGGGTTCTCCTCATTTTTCTACTCTATAACGGCATGGGCAGCACCTATGCCCAATTGGTAAAACCTACACCAAGACAGCTCGATTGGCAGAAAATGGAGACCACAGCTTTCCTACATTTCACGGTAAATACCTATACGGGTAGGGAATGGGGAGATGGAACCGAAAGTCCAAAAATCTTTAACCCAACAGCATTCGATGCAGAAGAAATGATCGCCACATTGAAGTCTGCCGGATTTAAAATGGCCATCATCACCGCCAAACACCACGATGGGTTCTGCCTCTGGCCAAGTGCCTATACCGAACATTCGGTAAAGAACAGCCCATGGAAAGATGGCAGGGGCGATATCGTTAAGGAACTGGCTGCGGCCTGCAAAAAATATGGCATAAAATTCGGCTTTTATCTTTCGCCGTGGGATAGACATGAAAAAAGCTACGGTACAACGGCCTACAATACCTTTTATAAAAATCAGTTGAGGGAATTGCTGTCCAATTATGGGGAGATTGCCGAAGTCTGGTTTGATGGGGCCAAGGGCGATCAGGTAAAAATGGATTATGATTTTGCTGGTTATTGGTCTATGGTGCGCCAATTACAACCAAAAGCGGTTATCTTTTCAGATGCCGGGCCAGATGTACGCTGGGTAGGAAATGAAAGCGGCAATGCCGGAGAAACTTCTTGGTCTACCATTGATCTGACCGGTCTGGCCCCTGGCAAGGCCGATGAAAAGTACCTTAATGTTGGCGATCCCGAAGGAAAGTTTTGGGTGCCGGCCGAAACTGATGTCTCCATTAGGCCCGGATGGTTCTATCACCCAGAAGAAGATCAAAAAGTGAAGACCGGCAGGCAATTGGTAAATCTTTATTACCAATCAGTAGGGCGCAACAGTGTCTTGTTGCTGAACATCCCGCCCAATCAGTCTGGGCGCTTCCATGCCGAAGACATCAATAGCTTAAAAGCTTTCAGGTCCATACTTGATGAAACATTCAGGCACAGCCTGCTAAAGGGAAATGTGGCCAAAGCACTTACTGACCAGCAATTAGCCACATATATGACTGTTAAGACTGGCCAACCCTTGATCATGGAACTGAAAAAGGAAACCTCATTTGATCGGGCACTATTGCAGGAAAACATCGCCCAAGGGCAGCGGAACGAACTGGCACAGCTGGAATATTGGAACGGCACAGCATGGACTAAACTCATCAGTTTCACCACAATTGGCCACAAACGTCTACTTCGGTTCAAACCCATCAGCACCAGCAAATTGAGGTTAACAGTCATAAAGGCAAGGACTAATCAGGTCCAATTGGCAGAGATTGGACTATACCGGGCATCGGAGCGGGAATAAGATTATCTTGAGCATGCTCGATGCATTCCTAAAAGAAAAAGAGGCGACTATAGCCGCCTTGCTCTGTATGTCACTAAAATTGAGGAATAGGATTAATCCTTCTATGCTACACACGTATTTATTCTACTGGCCTGAACTCGGCTTTCTGTACGGAAAATTCCATTGATGGCGGCATCGTCGGGTTTGAAAGCTCGTTTAACTTGGAGTTCAATGCCCAAATTACACCATTGATAGAAACTTGTGTAGAGGGTTGCGCAAACCGATCGTCGCCAGCGGTAGCGCCTGTCAACTTTGCACTCCTCCAATTGTCATTGCTTTTGATGCGGTATACCTTGTTCACTCCCTTGTTCTGCACCAACACGAGTTCCCCTTTTTCGAATAATAGACCATCCGCGCCTGGGAATAGCTGATCGATTTTCACCATGTCCACCATTTTCGGATTGTTGATGTCCACCCTTAAGATTGCTCCAGTACCATTATTTACGGTAATCAGCATGCCGCTTTGATAGGCGATGCCGTTCAGTCCAATGTCTTCACTTTTGAAAAGCTTGTTTTCTGCAAATACACTTGATTTGCCTTTGGCATCTACTTTATAGATAACTGGAGAAAAACTATCGGTAAGGTAAAGGTTTCCCATATCGTCAATGGTCAGGTCGTTGATAAAATGTTTTCCAGCGTAGAGCTTTGAAAGGTCAATGTCCATTTTCTTCTTTCCGGTGGTGAGGTCAACGGATATCACCCTTGCCATTTTTTTCAATGTAGCCGGTGAAGAATAAATGCTATAGTTGGCATTTGGATCCGCTAGGCAGACCCACAATACATTGGCCTTTTCGTCAACCTTCATCCCAAAACTTGAGATCAGGTTTTTGTCAGTATAGAATTCCTTATAATTGCCCTGTTGGTCAATGGTTCCTATCATACCATATTTAACCGAACTAACATAAATTAACTGGTTCTTTGGATGATAGGCTATGCCTTCTGGATAGAGCAGTGGTGCAGTAAAATTGATTCTCGGGGTCTGGGCAAATACAGATGGGGCGCTAGCGCTAAAGATTAAAAAGATGGATAGGTTGATTATGTTTTTCATGTTTTCTTGATTAATTGATTTTCGATACGGCATAGATGACGCCGCTTTCATCATCTGAAATATATATGGTTCCCTTTGCTGAAACAGCAAGTCCTGCAGGCCTTCCAAACCTTGTTTTTCCGTCAGGACTCAAAAAGCCTGAAAAGAAGTCCTCCATACCTATTGGCTGTCCATTTTCGAATTTTATGCGCTGCACTTTGTAGCCTTCCGGTCTGCTGCGGTTCCATGAGCCATGCCAACATACGAGTGCGTCGTCCTGATAATCTTTGGGCAGATCTTTTGCCGATCCTAAAAACCGAAAATCGATCGGGGCAGAATGGGCTGGGAACTCCATCACCGAGGGAACTGTGGTTTTGGCATAGGCTTCTTTCGTAGCGCCAATAGGATCCTCTCGGGTCTGGTCAACTTGTTGTTTGGCAAATACCCTGGGCCAACCATAATCTTGATCTTCTATGATCCTGTTGAGCTCTTCTGGAGGAAATTCATCACTGCGCCAGTCGGTACCATTGTCGCAGCCCCACATTTCCCTGGTCATCGGATTCCAGTCAAAACCAATGGTGTTACGTAGCCCACGGGCAAATATCTTCCTCGAGCTAAAATCTTTGCTGAACCGCAAGATGGTCGCATGCTCCTTGTTGGTTTCGCCACAATCGTTACAGGAGCTGCCTACAGAAATATATAGCATTCCATCAGGCCCAAAGTTGAGCACCCGGTTATCGTGTTGGGCTCCTTCTGGCAGGTCTTTTACCAAGGTCATGGTATCTGTTAAAGTGCCATCATTATTGATTTTTCCACGTCTAAGGTCAGTTGAATTAGCGAGGTACAGATAGCCATCCTGGATCGCAATGCCGTGCACGCCCAGAAAATTTGCCCATACCGTGGTCAGCGACTCCATTTTTCCATCACCATCCTTGTCCTGAAGGAGGATCACATCGCCAACATCACGCCTGGTTACATAGAGGCCTCCTTTGTCAGTGAGCGCCATCATTCTTGGCTTTCCTAGCCCTGAAGCTATAGCCTCAACCTTAAAGCCTGCAGGGACCTTGAGCCTTGCCATGAGACTGGGCCGATAATCTTCGTGCTGTGGATAGAACGTACTCACCGAGACCGTGGTCGGAACTTTGGCCGGATGGCCTTTTTGGCCAAATAGGGTAAATGCGGTGCCCAATAAAATCAGGACTGATAGGTAAATTGATTGTTTCATAGGTAGGATTTAGTTTATAGGCAAACACATTAGCTCCTATTTTGTTCAGCGAATTTAATTGGGTTGACTAACTCCTTGCCTTTACAACCTGTAGGTTTTGCTTTTAGCCATAGATTTTAAAATATTATTAAACAAACTCATAATGAGATTGTTGCGCTAACATACCTAACCCTATATCTTTATGGAAAACATTAACAATTCCGTGGTGGCCGAAAAGCACGGAGAGGGATTTTTTGCCGAGAATAAGCATCTTCCTCGTAGACAGTTTTTTGGCTATTTTGGTGCCGCTGCAGGCTTAGCTGCCGTTGTTGCAAGCGGCTGTAAAGTAAGAAAAATCCAGACCGATACGAATAGCCTCGACCTTGGCAAGGGAGACTTTGGAATATTAAATTATGCATACGCGCTGGAGCAGCTCGAAGCAGCTTTTTACACCAAAGTAACCGAAAGCTTTTATACCGGGATTACCGCTATTGAAAAGGAATTTCTGATGGACATCAAGAACGATGAGGTGGCTCACCGCGAGTGGTTCAAAAAGACATTGTTCCTCAATAAGATTCAAGACCTCAAATACGAGTTCGATTTTTCATCTGTTAACTTTTCAAACCGGAACAGCGTACTTAAGACCGCAAAGATGATGGAGGATATTGGCGTATCCGCTTATAATGGTGCAGGGCCTTTGCTAAAGCTCGATACTTTTGTGCGCTATGCGGGCAAAATCGTATCAGTTGAGGCAAGACATGCCGCCGCCATCCGCGACCTGATTTCCTATGGAGATTTTGCAGGTGCCGATGCAGTAGATGCAAAGGGACTCGACCTGGCACGTACACCGATGGAAGTGATCGATATGACCGCCAAATTCTTTAAAACGCGCATCAATGGCGCCAATCTTCCCACTTCTTAAAACAAATGCCATGAACTTATATCATATTATCACCGAAATAGAAAAAGCTGATGAGGAGTTTGCTGATCGCGTGTCTCCACGTCGCAAAGTAATGAAGGATTTTTTCTCCTTTAGCGGAAAACTGGTACTGTCTGCCGTTCCCTTGGCGTTGGGCTCAATTTTTTCAAAGGCCTATGGCCAGACCGTACCATCAAAGGTTATCGATATCCTGAATTTTGCACTTACATTAGAGTACCTGGAGCATAATTTCTACCAAACCGGCCTTAATAAATCTGGGCTGGTCAAAAATAAAGACAATATTGCTGCCATTCGTGAGCACGAACGCGCACATGTTAAATTCCTCTATGAGACCATTGCCGCCGCTGGTGGCAGGCCGGTTTCAGAGGGTAGGTACGACTTTACCGCAGGAGGAAAATTTGCGGATGTATTTACCAACTATGATACCTTTCTGCATGTAGCCCAAGGATTTGAAGATACCGGAGTTCGTGCCTATAAGGCACAGGCAAGCAGTTTGGACAGTGCAAAAGACATCATGAAAGCCGCCCTGCAGATCCATTCTACGGAAGCAAGGCATGCCTCGCACATTCGTTTTGCCAGGCGCATGAATGGATACAATACTAGCGTAAAGCCATGGATTGTGGGAAATGACAATACGACCGGAACTCCATACGAGGCCATTTATAAAGGTGAGGAGGATAATAGCCAGGTGATCTTTGCCATCGAGAACATCAATGGCATGGATGTTGGCAATGCGGCAACATCGAGTTTTGATGAACCGCTTCCCAAAGATGATGTGATGAAGATTGCTTCGATGTTCATCCTTCCCTAGACCATTTGGATTTCTATTTTGAAGGTCGACAGGGTAATCTGTCGGCCTTTTCCATTTGACAATCTAACAGTTGTTTTGCTTTGTAAATACCCAATCCATCTGAAAATTGATGTCCATACATATAGCTTGTTCAACAGAAAAATGGCTGTACAGTCCGATTACACTTTTAGGTTGTGGCATTTCCAGAATTTTTGGAAACTAAAGTTCTTTCCAACTGTAGTACATGTAATTAGCTGCAAGGCATAGTTTGGGACATGCCGAAAACCCAGTACAGAGTAGGCAAAACAAAAACATCTTTACCATGAAAACAGATAATCAAAAAAACAGGGAACTCACAGAGAAAGAACAAGAAGAAACCAACGGAGGCAGACTTTTTGGAGGGGGCGATGACTCCTCTAGCAGCGGAAGTTTGACAGGTGAATTGGGTATCGACAATCTATTGTCTACTTCATCGAGCAGTCAGGATGGCGATGAATCAGAATCATCTTCCACTTCCATTGGCAATGGCATCAACTCCGGCCTGGGTGCAGGGGGAAGAAACACGAACTCATAAAAAAAGGCGGTCAATTTAAAGTGGCCGCCTTTTTTTGTTACTGCTGCTATTGTTTAGGGAAATTTGGATTGGCCTTTACTTCTTCGATCTGCTGCACATGCCTATCGGTGTGTGCAGCAATCAGCAGTACAAAATGATAAGAATCAAACGTACCCATTGGCAATACCAAAACGTGGCTGCGCATGTTGTCTTTTGTATTGGTGATGTATGTGATCAGCGCCTTGCGTTTGGTCGTAAAAGCTTCCAAAGCCTGTTTTAAAGTGGTATAAGGAGAACTTGCCGGTTCGAGCGCAGCAAAGGTCTTTGATTTTTTTGTGCGATCTTTCACTGCGGCCACCAATTGCTCATCGGTAAAAGGTATACCTGCACGTTTTTCAGGATTTGGAGCTAGCTTTAAAGCTGAATCGGCCATCTTCCACAAGTGTGTTTCAGCAGCGGCAATGTGCTTTACGCATTCCTCAACGCTCCATTTATCAGGCGAGGCCTTGAACTTCAGCTGTGCTTCGCTCAGCCCTTTTATGGCATTGAAAACCTCGGCATGGGTTTCGTTCAATAACTTGGTGGCATAGTCGCGCTCTTGTTGGGTGAGCTGTTGGGCATTGGCGGTCAGGGTACCAAAACTTGCTAAAAGCAATAGGAAATAATAGATTTTTTTCATGGTTCTTGTTTTGTCAGCAAAGATAGCGGATAAGACCATAATCAATGGGTGTGCTCCGGACAAATGACGGGCTAATTTGGACAGCGATAGATGAGCTAAAAGTTGAAAGTTGAAAGTTGAAAGTCAAAAGTCCTGCAGGAGGTCTATGGCATAAACAGTCAAAAGGAAAAGAACAGGCGGCTTATAACCCACAACCTAAAACTGCCTTGAACCATGAACTTTCAACCTTTCCCAAATTACTCCTGCGGAGCCTACGGTACAACCTTAAACCTTGAACTTTAAACTTTTAACCTTTAACTTTAACTAAAAACTTGTCAGTCCCACCCTGATCTGTGCATTGGCTTCCCTGTTCCAGGCATAATCATAAACGGTAATTTCTTCAGTACTTTTGTTAAAGCCTATTTTAACCCAGCCAAAATGGGCTGCTCCATCAACCATCAGCCTAATGGCCATAAATTGTGGCTTGCTCGATGCCCAATCGCCGGTATAGGTAACTTTACCTGAAATTGCGGTATGCCTAATGGCCAGCGTGGCAAAGTCGCTGCCCCATAGTCCGTTTTCGCCCAATTGTTCAGAAGTGATCGAACTGGGCCGCTGCGCAATCAGCTCGCCAGCATTCAGGTAATTGTTATCGTTTGGGGCTTCCATTCTTGCGGAATTTAGACCGATCGGATTGACCAATACATTCTGGTGGTCGCCGGTATCACTTGCATTCAGTTCGAAGAAGAACTGATAGTCTGGTGTGCCATTGCGATCAATATCTAGAGTGATGGTCTTCTTTTCAGCCGCCCTGATGCGCATGTTCACCTGCTCATATACCACATTCGGATTTGGAACCTGTTCTTTTTTACAGGAAATGGCAGTGGATAACATCACTGCAAGGAGGATTAATCTGTGTGTGTTCATGATATTTAGACGATATTCTTCGTGAATTGTAACAAAAATTTTAAATATCTTGATTGTCCTCAGTTGCAATGCGGTCGACAAATAATTTTTCCCGCCATAATTGCTATGATCTTAAAAATTTCTCGTTGCGCCCGAAATGACAGGCTAATCTTGATATGTTTATGAAAGTCCTTTTTACAGGTCTTCTAGGCACCTTGTCTTTTTACTTTTTACTTTCTACCTTCTACTTTTCCAAATCCCATGCAAAGTCGCTATCTTCATTTCCATAATCGATTAAACATGAAAAGAACATTGCTTACTTTATTTTGCCTAGGCCTATTGACAATAGCCAACGCACAGAAGTTACTTCCAGAAATCAAAAAAGGTACCGTTTTAACCAGCTCGGGCTACATGAACGGACAAGAATTTCCATTGATCTTTGTGGTCAATAGCCTTGCTGGCCCTGCCAGTATCGGTTGGTCTGTTGATGGCTATGGAGAGGGTTCTTTTGAAATCAGTGATAAGGCTCTGGAAAGTGCAACTAAGCTTGCCGGCGGAACACAGCCTGCCCAGGGCGTAACCAAATTGGCCGACGACCAGACCTTTGGCGTACTTTCCAAGGAGGCCTACAAAACTTTGGCCGACAAGAAAACCTTAAATTATAACGGACTAAAGTTTAAGGTCAAGGCAGATGATGCCAATCCGATGAAAATTAATGGAAAGGAAGCAGATGTTACCCATGTCGTTACCGAAGATGGCAAATTGCAACTGTGGATCTTAAACCAACCAGCTTTTCCTTTTATCGTACAAACTGCCGGTATGCCCATAGATTTTGTGGTAACAGAGATTAAGTAAGATGTGAGATGTGAGATGTAAGATGGATATTTCCATTTTACATCTTCTGCCAAAGGCACCCCTTCGGGGCATCTTGCCTCTTCCTTTTACCTCTTCCATCTTACCTCTTCCCTTTTACCTCTCCCATTTTCTTCTCCCTTTTCCATTTTTTACTATTTTTGCCCTATGGAAACTCAAAAGAAAGCTATATTCGATACTGTTGCACAGCGTTTGCAAATGGAAGGTTTTAATGTTGTTAAACGTGATGAAACCCGTCCATGGGGTGGTTTTTTTGTGATAGATGAAGCACAGGCCCAACAATTTGCAGATACTTATTTTGATGGATTGGATATCGAAAGCCTTAAAATAGGTGGAAAATTGAGTCCCAAAGTGCTCATCGTTGCTCCGCAAACACGACTTTCATGGCAATATCACCACCGCAGGGCCGAAATATGGCAGGTCATCAGCGGTACTGTCGGGATCAAGACCAGCCAAACAGATGAAGAAGGCGAATTAAAAAAATACCATGCCACTGATCAGATCAAATTGCAGCAGGGCGAGCGCCATCGCCTCATCGGATTGGAAGATTGGGGCGTAGTGGCCGAAATCTGGCAGCATACCGATGCCAACAACCCATCTGACGAAGATGACATTGTTCGTGTACAGGATGATTTTGGAAGGTAGGCATTAGTTCCTAGTCATTAGTTGATAGTTCATGGTCTAAAGTCCATAGTCTACAGTCTACAGTCTAAAATCTAAAATCCATAGTCTAAAATCTATAGTCTATTGTACGTGTGCGCTCAGCCTTCAACTAAGACCAAACTAAAACCCGCTCGATTTCGTTTATATCACTACAATACTTTACATGATCATCTTATTTTTTTTCTTGGCGCATTGGTTCCTTTCGTTGTTTAGCCAAACTTTTTTTCTGCACAGATACTCTTCGCATAAAATGTTCAGGATGGAGCCTTTCTGGGAGAAATTTTTTTACATCATCTTATTGGTCTCGCAGGGATCTTCATTCCTCAACCCACGTGCCTATGCCATCCTGCACCGCATGCACCATGCCTATAGCGATACGGAGAAAGACCCTCATTCGCCCCATTTCTTTAAAGATGTATTTGGGATGATGATCGCCACCAAGAATATGTACCTCAATTATCTGAAGTATAAGATCGAACCCGAGCCTGCCTTTAGGGGGAATTATCCAGAATGGCCCTTGATCGACCGAATTGGCGATTCGTGGTTTTGGAGAATTGGATGCGGATTGTGCTACATTGCGTTTTATGTTGCTTTTGCTTCACATTGGTGGATGTACCTACTTTTGCCGATCCACTTTTTAATGGGCCCGCTGCATGGTGCCATCGTCAATTGGTGCGGACACAAATATGGTTATGCCAACCACGATAATGAAGACCACAGCAAGAATTCACTGCCATGGGATTTTTTGCTAATGGGCGAACTCTTCCAGAATAACCATCACAAAAAGCCCAATAGCCCTAATTTTGCCACACGTTGGTGGGAATTTGATCCAACCTACCCCATGATGAAAATGTTGCATTGGATGAGGATCATCAGGATCAGGAAGATTTAGGAGTCGGAAGTCGGGAAGCCGGAAGTTGAAGTCCAGAAGTCCAGAGACCGGAAGTCCAATGACTTAATCTTAATGATTTTTAATGTTTGAATGGTGTCAGTCTGAGCTTGTCGAAGACCAATGCAGAGTCAGAAAGTCGGGAAGTCGGGAAGTCGGAGATTGAGCGCAGAAGTCCAGCATGCCAACTTCGTCAGTTGTTGAATCATTTCCTATTCAGATGATGCCCCAACTTGCGAAGTTTTTGGATCAAGTCCGAAGTTCAGTATAGAAGTCCAGAAGTCCAGAAGTCCAATGCCTTAATGATATAATCCCTAATCCATGATCCCTGCTTTAAAAATTATTTTTATACTGCTACTGGCCTGGATGAGCTACATTGCCATCAGCACCAGTTTAGAAAGTTCGTTATTTGAACAATGGGATTTTCTGGCTGGCATTCCCTGGATGCGGGCTACCTTATGGGATTTTTACATCAATATCCTAATCATCACCTTGTGGATGTGGTACAAAGAAAAATCACTTTTTTTTAAAATCCTTTGGCTATTTTTATTCGTATGTTTAGGTAGCATCGCCACCTGCGGTTATGTGCTGGTCAAATTGTTCAGCCTAAAACCAGGTGAAGGTGTGAAAGAACTACTTGGTAAGGTTGCAGGTTAAAGTTTGCAGGTTAAAGGTTGAAAGTTGAAGGATGTGGGTTGTGCCGAAGGCTCCGCAAGAGTTCTTTAGGAGCATTCTTTAATAAGTGCTGAAAGCATGTGCTTCTTACTAAGTTGATCATTTAATTGAGCTTACCCTTAGTCCATGGACAAAATTTTACTCATTACATTCATTTCCTTGCTTGCCTGTTGTGCCATCATGTTTGGGGTTTGGCTTTGGGCCAAAAAAATCAAAAATGCAGGCGTTGTCGATGTATTCTGGGCATTGAATTTTCCCGTCATCACCCTGATCACCTTTTTCCTTTCCGAAGGTCTTGAAGTTCGCAGGATCATCATCTGCAGCATCTTTCTATTGGCCGAACTGCGGTTGGGCATCCACCTTTGGCAACGCGTAATAGGCCATTTAAACGAAGAAGAGGGGCGATACCAGCAGTTGCGAAAGGAGTGGGGCGAGAAGGCCGATCGGAATTTTTTCTTCTTCTTCCAGTTCCAGGCCATTTCCAATGTGATATTGGCCATTCCATTTTTTATCATTACTGCCAATCCGGACCCAAACATCCATTGGCTGGAAATAGCTGGGACCGGTATATGGACCATTTCTTTTATTGGAGAGATGATGGCCGATCGTCAGTTGGCCGCCTTTAAGAAAGATCCAAAAAATAAAGGGCAGGTATGTGATACTGGTCTCTGGGCATATAGCCGTCATCCGAATTATTTTTTTGAATGGCTCTCCTGGATGGGCTATTTCATGTTCGCCCTGGCCTCGCCTTGGGGAATATTGGCATTGATCAGTCCGCTTATTATTTTATATCTGCTGCTTAAGGTAACGGGTGTTCCGAATAACGAAGAGCAGAATTTAAGGAGCAAACCTGTAGCGTATAAGGAATACCAAAAACGGACGAATGCTTTTTTTCCCGGGCCGGTTAAAAGTAGAAAGTAAAAAGTAAAAAGTATCATGTATCAGGAATCAAGAAGAAAATGCATTAAAATGAGACTACCTACAACTTTGAACCTTCAACCTTCAACTTTGAACTTTCGACGTTCGACTTTGAACCTTCAACCTTCAACTTTGAACTTCCAGCCTTAAACCTTCAACCCGAAAACAACACTCATGTTTTACGATAAACTCTTAGAATCCAATAAAATCCCAGACCCGATTATCCGTATCGGGATCAGAAAGCTTTTGAAGCAGCGATTGGCTGATGAAACCCTAGGTGATGAAGCACTACAGCAGGAAAAATTAATGGCATTGGTTCAGGAACTGAAATCATCGCCTATAGCCATCCATACTGCCGATGCAAATGAACAGCACTACGAACTGCCTACGGCATTTTTCCAATATTGTTTGGGCAAGCACCTCAAGTATAGCAGTGGCTATTGGAAAGATGGTGTAAGCGATATCGATACCTCCGAAACCGATATGCTGGCACTAACCTGTAAGCGGGCAGAACTGGAAAATGGACAGGAAGTTTTGGAATTGGGCTGTGGCTGGGGCTCGCTTTCCTTGTACATGTCGGCCAAATTTCCGGAAAGCAATTTTACGGTAGTCTCCAATTCGGCCACGCAGAAAGCATTCATAGACACCACTGCACAGGAAAGGGGTATTAAAAACCTCAAAGTGGTAACAGCAGATATGAATACTTTTGAGATTGCCGGTCAGTTTGATCGGGTCGTTTCGGTCGAAATGTTCGAACACATGCGGAACTATCAACTGCTCCTGGCCAAAGTGGCTTCCTTTCTGAAACCGGATGGGAAGCTGTTCGTGCATATTTTTACCCATCGCGCCCTTGCCTATAAATTTGAGGTAAAGGATGAGAGCGATTGGATGAGCAAATATTTTTTCACGGGTGGCATCATGCCGTCTAACCATCTTTTCTTTTATTTTAACGACGACCTCAAGATTGCCAAGCATTGGGTGGTAAATGGACAGCATTATGGAAAAACAGCTGCCGCGTGGCTAGCCAACATGGACCGACATCGCCCAGAGATCATGCCCATTTTAGCAGCAACCTATGGCGAAAAAGAGGCCCTGAAATGGTGGGTCTACTGGCGCCTGTTCTACATGGCCTGCGAAGAGCTGTTCAATTACCATAAAGGGAACGAATGGATGGTGTGCCATTATCTTTTTGAAAAAATAAAACTTCGCTAAGTACCCTTCGACAAGCTCAGGGTGACAACATTTCGTCTGTGCATTATTCGGACGCTGTCAGTCTGAGCCTGTCGAAGACCAATAATAAACCATGACCACGCTTAAGTATATGCCACATCTTCCATCTAACTATATGCTATGTTAAAACTCGCCATTATAGGAACCGGTATTGCCGGAATGGGCTGTGGACACCTGCTCCACCAAGCATATGATATTTCGCTATTCGAAGAACTGAATTATGTTGGCGGACATACCAATACGGTAACTGTTGATGAAAACGGACATCCCGTACCGATCGACACCGGGTTTATGGTGTTCAATTACCAGACCTATCCAAATCTATGTGCACTGTTCAAAGAAATTGGGGCACCGGTAAAACCCACCGACATGTCCTTCAGTGTGCAATATCTGCCCAGTAAGCTGGAATATGCCGGGTCAAGCATGAGGCATCTTTTTGCGCAAAAAAGAAATATGCTAAATCCCTCTTACTTAAAGATGCTGTTGCAGATTAACAGATTTAACCAAGAAAGCGTTAAGATTTTGGACGACCCGAAATACCTCGATTATTCGCTCGCAAGGTACATCGGCGAATTTGGGTACGGGGAAGATATGCTATGGAAATACCTCATCCCCATGAGTGCGGCGGTATGGTCTACGCCCATGGACCAGATTCTTGATTTTCCTGCAGTCTCCCTCATCCGTTTTTTTAAGAACCACGGCTTTTTAGGCCTCAACACCCAACACCAATGGTACACGCTAGATCAGGGAAGCCAGTCTTATCGGGAAAAACTCATCGCACCATTTCGCAACCAGATCCGAACCCATACTAAAATTGTGGCGGTAGAGCGATTGGAAAATGGAAAAGTACTGATCATGACAGATAAAGGAGAGGAATTGATATTCGACAAAGTGATCTTGGCCTGTCATGCCGATCAGGCATATAAGATCTTAAGGGATAAAACTGCAAATGAAGAAAGGTTGCTGAGCAAGTTTAAATATCAGTACAATAAAGCGGTGCTGCATACTGATTCTGCCCAAATGCCCAAAAAGAAACTGGCCTGGAGCAGTTGGAACTATCGGGTAGAACAGCAGGGCGATGCTTTGGTGCCCAGCACCATTTATTGGATGAACAACCTCCAGGGCGTATCGAAAAATGTAGATTATTTTGTGTCGATCAACCCTTCAGCTTCCTTAGACCAGCGAAAGGTGATTCGGGAAATCGATTATCATCATCCACTTTTTGATGTACCGGCCATGCAGGCACAAGAAAAGCTATATTTGTTGAACGAGAAAGGCCCGGTCTATTTTTGTGGAAGCTACTTTAAATATGGATTCCATGAAGATGCCTATAAAAGTGCAGTAGATTTATGTAAGAGTTTAACAGGTTCTTAAAGTATAAAGTTGAAGGTACAAAGTATAAAGTACTAAGTAAGATGGAAAAGGTAAAAGGTAAGATGGAAAAAGAAGAAGCTGATGGGCTGCATGCCCCATCTTCCCTTTTCCCTTTTACCTCTTCCATTTACTCCGCTAGTGTGATGCACCATAGGTTAAGTCCGAAACGACATGCTTTCTGGTACCGTATCTATCTTTTCTATATCGATATAGATGAAATCGATAGCTTGCAGCATAAGCTCAAATGGTTCAGTTACAATAAGTTTAACCTATTTAGTTTCAGGGATAAAGATCACCTGCAGTTGCCAAAGGAAAATCCGGAATTGAACCAAACCACAAAACAGCATATCTGCACTTACCTGCGCGAACAGGGTGTAGAAATCGGGGCGGGAAAAATCATGTTGCTCACCAATCTTTGTGTGCTGGGCTATAATTTCAATCCCGTTTCCTTCTATTTCTGTTTTGATGCGCAGCAAAATCCACGATGTGCGGTTGCCGAAATCAGCAATACCTATCGGGAAATGAAGCTGTTCTTTTTTGACAGGGAAGATTTGCATGAAGGCATATTTCAACAGCGCGCAGAAAAGCTATTCTATGTTTCGCCTTTCATAGACCTTGATGTTTTTTTTGATTTCAAACTTGCAGTTCCCGACGAAAAATTGGATATTAAAATTGACGATTACGATCGGAAAGGGAAGAAGTTCTTTATCAGCACGTTGATGGGCGAAAGGAAGGCATTGAACAACAGGAATATGATCCGCTATTTTTTTGCCATTCCGCTCATTCCGCTGCAGATTATGGGATTGATCCATTGGCAAGCTTTTAAACTTTGGATTAAAAAAATTGCATTCCACCGTAAAGCTGCAAACCGGGAACTTCAGAAAAACGTATATAAACCATATCAACCAAATCAATAACCATGTCGTCTATCACGCTAGTTAAAAAAAAACCAGGTATCTATGAAAATATGGTCATGTATGCCCTCGGTAGAATGACAAAAGGTTATTTGAGGTTGACCCTGCCCAATGGGGAAACCACAGCGATAGGCGAACCTAATGCGAGCCTTTCTGCTGACCTCTCCATCAAAGATGAACAGTTTTTTAAATGTATTGTGCTGTATGGCGATATCGGCTTTGGCGAATCGTATGTAGAAGGCCTATGGGAAACCAAGGACATTACATCGGTGATCAAATGGATCATTGCCAATATCGAAAATGCGCCATCGGTTTCTGGAAGCAAAATTAGGAATGTTGGCCTTAACCTGTTCAAATGGTTTAACCAGCTCTATCACCGCAATCGGGCAAACAGCCTGATCGGATCCCAAAAAAATATTGCCGAGCATTATGACCTCAATAACGATTTTTTTGCCATTTTTTTGGATCCTTCCCTAACGTATTCTTCTGCTTATTTTAAAACACCAAATCTAACCCTAGAACAGGCGCAGGAAGCAAAATACCGCCGCTTGTGCGAGCAGCTGCAATTGAAAGCCACAGACCATGTTTTGGAAATCGGTAGCGGCTGGGGCGCAAATGCCCTGTTCATGGCCAAAAACTATGGCTGTAAGGTAACTTCTGTCACCATTTCGAAAGAACAGCAAAGGTTGGCTCAACAACGCGTAACAGCTGCGGGCTTAACCCATAAGATAGATATTGTAATCCAGGATTATCGAAACATCACCGGTGAGTTTGATAAAATTGTCTCTGTAGAAATGTTGGAGGCCGTTGGACACAATTATTACGAAACTTATTTTGCCAAATGCAACGAAGTGCTCAAGCCAAACGGCATATTGGCCTTTCAGGTGATCACCAGTCCTGACAGCCGTTATCAGGAACTCAGAAAGGGTGTAGACTGGATCCAAAAACATATCTTTCCCGGATCGCTATTGCCATCTGTAGCCCAGTTGAACAAGGCCATTAACCACACCAGTGAACTCACCTTGGTAGACCTGAAAGACCTGGGCCTGGATTATGCCAAGACCTTGCGCCTATGGTTTGAGGCCTTTAACCATAAGTTGAACGAGGTCAGGGCCCTTGGTTTCGACGACCGTTTTATCCGTAAATGGAATTATTACCTCAACTACTGCGAAGCCGCTTTTGCCATGCGGAACATCAACGTGATGCAGATGGTGTATGTAAGACCGAATAATACTGAACGATAACTTTGGGTCATTAAAGTCATTGGGATCGTGTTTCCGAGCGAAGTGAGGAAGCACCTTTAATCCCTTTTCTTGGATCGGTTAAATCTTCTTTTTCCGCCTTGTTGGTGTGCGTTGGCCGTGCTGCCCGTGTGATTGGGTTTTCCACCACCGTGGGGACTTTTCTTTTTGCCACTTAGGTTAGGTTCACGTTCCCTGGGTTCGCGCTGGTTTGGTTTTTTCTTTCCTTTTGTTTTTTTATCGGCTGCGGCAACCATCAGGTTTTGCCAGCTCATTGCAAAGGGATGGTTTTCATTTACGGGGATCTTCAGGCCTATCAGTTTTTCGATGTCGTCCAAAAATTCCTTCTCTTCGCCATCGCAAAATGAATAGGCAATCCCACTTAACCCGGCCCTGCCTGTACGGCCAATGCGGTGTACGTAGGTTTCTGGAATGTTGGGCAGTTCATAATTGATCACATGGGCCAACTCATCCACATCGATGCCGCGTGCAGCGATATCTGTAGCCACCAATACACGGGTAGTCCTTGCCTTAAAGTTGGTCAGGGCACGTTGACGGGCATTCTGTGATTTGTTGCCATGGATGGCTTCTGCCTTGATGTGCAATTTGGTCAGATCTTTAACTACCTTGTCGGCCCCATGTTTGGTGCGGGTAAAGACCAATACGGTCTCTATGGTCTTGTCTTGGAGCAAATGTGCCAATAAAGACTTTTTATCTTGTTTTTCGACAAAATAGACTTCCTGTTGGATTTTCTCGGCAGTAGAAGAAACCGGGGTAACCTCAACGCTGACCGGGTTGGTCAGGATGGTATCGGCCAATTTTTTGATCTCATTCGGCATGGTGGCCGAGAAGAATAAAGTCTGTCTTTTGGCAGGCAGTTTGGCGATGATTTTTTTCACATCGTGGATGAAGCCCATGTCCAACATCCGGTCCGCTTCATCTAGCACAAAAATCTCAATATCGCGCAGTGTAATGAAACCCTGGTTCATCAGATCGAGCAATCGGCCAGGTGTGGCAACCAAGATATCCACGCCACGTTGTAATGCGTCTGTCTGCGCTTTTTGGCCAACGCCACCAAAGATAACCAAATGTCGCAGTGGAATGTGGCGTCCATAGGCCTTAAAACTTTCTTCGATCTGGATGGCCAGCTCGCGCGTTGGCGTCAAAACCAATGCTTTAATGGGCTTAGGGCCTTTGCTGTTGGCATGGGGCTGGTTAAGCAGTTGTAGCATGGGAATGGCAAATGCCGCAGTTTTTCCGGTTCCGGTCTGTGCGCATCCCAATAGGTCGCGCTTTTGTAGGATAGATGGAATTGCCTGTTCCTGTATCGGAGTGGGCTGTGTATAACCTTCTGTTTCAAGCGCTTTCAATATCGGCGCAATCAGGTTTAATGCTGAAAATAACAAAGTATAATGTTTAAGTGTATAAATATGAAGAAGCTAGAACAATCATTGCGGAAGGACTAACTTGCGAGTTGCTTTAAATGATAAAGAAATTCTGCTTCAGTGCGGCAAAGATAGGGAAAATATATGAGATGGGAAAGGGATTAGGGAAAAGGTAAAGGGAAGAAGCAAGAGGGGGAAGGAAAAGTGGTAAAAAGTAGAAAGTAAAAGTAGAAAGTAGAAAGAAAAGGTTAGGATTTTTTTTCGCGGAACCTGGTAAAGAAAATGAGGGCGAGCACGCACAGGCTAAATCCGGCGATGCCGTTTAACCTCAATCCATAATCATGACCGGGATCTTTTCCGTAAATGGTGAGCATGGCAAAAATGGCGATGCCCAAAGTCTGTCCCAACTTTACGAAAAGATATTTCACTGCGAAAAACATGCCTTCGTGGTTTTCTCCAGTTTCTACGGTATCTTTTTGTGCAATGTCAGCTAAGATGGCATTTGGCAGGATGCCCAGTGCGGCCAGTGGGAACGATGCAAAAACAACGAGGATATACATCTGGTTCGTCGGGGTAAAAGGTAGTTTCCCTAAAAAGAAAATGGTCACAAAAATGAGGCTCAGCAGACCGAATGCAAAAAGAACCAACGGCTTCCTTCCGAACTTTTTAGCGCCGTAGTTGATGAAGGGATAAAAAACGAGTGAAAGTACCACCATCAGGCCCATAAATTTTCCGCCATCCGAATCGGGCAGCCCCAATAAAACAGTCACAAAGAACAGCAATCCACTGCTCATCAGGCTCAATGCCGTGTAATAGGTGAAGTCTGAAATCAGGTAGTACTTAAAATTCGAATTTCTGAAAGTATTCTGAATGGCCGGCCAAATGGGAATATGCGTAGGCTTGCTCTTTACATACATCCGTTCGTTGACGAACAGGATAGGCATCAGCATCACGATCCCCGAAAATATGCTCAGGCTCAATATGGTGTACTGCAGGGCCTCGGCCCTCGAGCTTACCGTAAAAAGCTGTTGGATAAGGTCGGCAATATTATTGCACAGGGCACCCAAGATCATGCCCAGCACAAAACCTACTTGCTGAAAGGTAGAGAGTTTTACCTTTTCTTCAGGCGTATGGGTCAGTTCGGCCAATAGGGCATTATAGGGGATGATGTAGGTGGTAACCGAAACAAAAAATCCCGCGAGGACGAAAACGAGCCACCAGGCATTTTGTATGCTTTCTCCTTTAACCAATGGATAAAACACCAGGCTACAACAAACTGTTGCGGGCAGGATGGCCCATTTCATAATGGGAAACCGCCTTCCTTTAGTATTGGTGCTCCGATCGCTCACAGAAGCGATAAATGGATCGTAAGCCGCATCTAAAAATCGGCCAGAGGCTAAAATGATCGATAATATATTAAAGCCCCCAAACAACAGTAGCTGTGGCACCAAAGGTGGTAGGCCAGCATTGCTGGGCGGCAGGTAAAAATAGGGGAGCATGACAATAATGATATTCGTCATGATGCTCCAGCCCATCATTCCTGCGGCATAGGCCAATTGTTTCTTAAAGGGAAGCTGTGGTAGTGGCATTATATCGTGGCTAAAGCTTGTTCCAGATCGGCAATCAGGTAATCTGCATCTTCCAGACCTATGTATAACCTAATCAGCATGTGACGGTTATTTTTAGGGTCAAAATCTGTGGTACTGATACCAGCACAGGCCGGTATGACCAGACTTTCATAACCTCCCCACGAAACAGCCATAAGCATGTGCTTCAATCCATTACAGAAGGCCTCGATCTTTTGGAGATTGGGATCTTTCAAGGTGATGCTGAAAAGACCACCACATCGTTTCATCTGCTTTTTGGCCAAAGCCAGGTCCTTATTGTTGTTGCTGAATGGATGTAAGACCTCAGCTACTTTGGGATGGCCATTGAGGTAGGCGATTACTTTATCGGCCGTATTGCTGATCTGTGTTAAGCGGATTGGTAATGTTCTTAGCCCGCGCAGCAGCAGCCAGGCATGCTGTGGTGCCAATGCCGCGCCAATATTAAGGTATTCTTTTTCAAAGATGGCTTTTAGCAATGTTTTTTTTCCGGTAACCACGCCAGCCACCACATCACTATGCCCCGACAGGTATTTGGTGGCCGATTGCGCCACTAAATCGATCCCATGTGCAATGGGCTGTTGGTAAAGTGGCGAACAATAACTGTTGTCGATCATGGTCAAGATGCCGTGCTCTTTTGCCAATTTCGAAAGCGCATCGAGATTTTGCACTTCAAAGCTGAACGTATTGGGCGATTCTAAGTAGATCAACTTGGTTTTGGGCGTAATGGCCTTTTCGAAGGCAGTAAGGTCTGTGCCGTCTACAAATGTAGTCTTGACGCCAAATTTGGGCAGAAAATCCTGAAAGAGCTTGATGGTCCAGCTATAGGGATTTTCTACACAGATTACTTCATCACCGCTCTGCAAAAGGGCCAGTACCGGTACCGTGATGGCTGCAATGCCACTACTAAAGACCAATGCATCTTCTGCTCCGTCCAAAGCCGCCAATTTTTTACGTAAAATATCGATTGTGGGATTGAATCCCCTGGAATAAAGGTTGCCCTGATATTCATCCGCCAATGCGGCCCTGAAATCGGCTACCGTATTGAACTTAAAATTACTGGTCTGGATAATTGGCGGGGCAATGGCATTGAAATAATTTTCACGCTCCTCTCCAAGTTCGTTAATGATGTATGAGATGTCCATTAATTTGCCGTATTTGCTTTTTTTGCATAAAAAATATAGTACAACAACAAAAAGAGCAGTAACAGTCCGGTGCCGGTGATGGCTGCGCTTTTATCTTTGATGACTACGCCAATGGCGATCATAAAGTAGCTGAACACAAAAAATGCGGCCAACATGGGCGTAAATTTATTCCAACTGTTCTTTGCCATGGTTTCGCCCTGTAGGCGTTTGCGTAGGATAAACAAGGTTGCAGCAGAGGTACTCATGCCAATGCTGTCGAGGAACATGGTAAAATTAAGGATGCTGTCTACACCTTTCCCGAAAAAAGTGACCACGATTGCCGTAAAGGAGAAAGTGGCCAGCCCAGTTACCAGTGCACCGGTTTTGGGACTCACATAAGAGAATATTTTAGGAAAAACCTTGTCGATGCTCATGGCAAACATAACCCTTGGGTTGCTCATCAGCAAGATATTTACATAGGCCAGCACGGAAAGGAACATGAGCGCATCGAAAACTTTGGCGCCGAACGGACCAAACCAGGCTTCGCACAGCAGTGCACCGATGGCCGAGGCATTTTTCATTTTGTCGAAGCCGATGACATCGATATAGGCCACGTTGATGAGCAGGTAAAGCGAAACGACGATGATGATGCCGATGAAGATGCCCTTAGGAATGATGGTCGGCTTTTTTACTTCGGAGCCAAAATTGATCGTTTGCTGATATCCGCCGTAGGCAAAGCAGACGGGGATCATGGAAATGAGAAAAAGCGATAGTGCGCTGTGGTTGGATAGCGAATACAGGGGCGAACCCTCTTCATACCCATGTGGAGCTACCACCACACCTTTAAAGATGCTGGCAATGAGTAAGAGCACCAATCCTACTTTGATAATGATGAGCACGTTTTGGGTCTTGCTACTGGTCTTGAGACCGAGCAGGTTTACAAAAAAGAAAATGCCTACGGCAGCAATGGCCATGGTGGTATTGAACAAAATGCCACTGGGCTTGCCAAATAAAAGATCGCTGACATAGTCGGAACCGATGAGCGCAACAACGGCCAATGATGCCGCATTGCTGATCAAAATAATGGCGTTTACCGAGAAGCCGATGGCGGGGTGATAGCAATGGGCAAAAACTTTATAATAGCCGCCCATAGCAGGCAGTCGTAGCCCAATTTCGGCATAGGTAAGCGCGCCGCACAGGGCAATGATGCCACCTACGGTCCATACCAGAAAAAATATGGAGCTATCGCCAGAAGTAGCGGCCACGGAGGCCGGATTTCTAAAAATCCCCATCCCGATCACCAGACTGACAACAATCATGGAAAGATCGAAAAGAGAAAGCTGTTTTTTATTTGCCATCGAAATTTTTTTGAGCTAGGAAGATATGGATAATTAGCTAATTAGTCAATTTGTTGATAGCAATTTTGCAATTCCGCAGAGTGTATGGCGCTATGCACTCTGCGCCATGCGCTCAGCCCTCTGCGCTCCAATTGTGGAAATCTTCTGATTGATTTGCTTTGGTTATTCAAGTAGATTTGTAAGGTGGCCGATTTATGGTCTTTCGGCATTCAAATTCAACGTATGGCAGAACCGATTTATAACGAAGATAGTATCAAATCGCTTGACTGGCAGGAGCACATCCGCCGCAGGCCCGGCATGTATATTGGTAAATTGGGCGATGGTTCGGCACAGGACGATGGGATCTATGTGCTGTTGAAAGAGATCATCGATAACTCGATTGATGAGTTCATGATGGGCGCAGGTAAAACGATAGACATTACTTTGAGCGACCATAAAGTAAATATCCGTGATTATGGCCGTGGCATTCCCTTGGGGAAAGTGATCGATTGCGTGTCAAAGATGAATACCGGCGGTAAATACGACAGCAATGCCTTCCAAAAATCGGTAGGCATGAACGGTGTAGGTACAAAAGCGGTTAATGCCCTATCGACTACTTTTGTGGTGCAGAGCTACCGCGATGGGAAAACTAAGAAAGTGGAATTCAGCAAGGGCCTGGTTACGTTGGAACATTCCGAAATCGAGACCACCCAGCGCAACGGTACGGCCATTACCTTCTATCCCGACGATACCATTTTTAGGAACTACCACTATATTCCAGATTTTGTAGAAAGCATGATCTGGAACTATGTTTTCCTGAATACCGGATTGACCATCAATTTCAATAACCAAAAATATTTTTCTGAACGGGGCCTATACGACCTGCTGACCAAAGAAAACAAGCCTGAAGAAATCCGTTACCCGATCATCCACCTCAAAGGGCATGACATCGAAGTGGCGATGACGCATGGCCAGCAATATGGTGAAGATTACCATTCGTTTGTAAATGGACAGTATACTACCCAAGGAGGAACACACCAGGCCGCTTTTCGTGAAGCGGTGGTGAAGACCGTTAGGGAATTTTATAAGAAAGAATTTGATGCCAATGATGTGAGGGCATCTATCATCGCTGCGGTAGCCATCCGCGTGCAGGAACCTGTTTTCGAATCGCAGACCAAAACCAAGCTTGGATCGGAAAAGATTGCGCCCGAAGGGCAATCGGTACGTACGTTCATCAATGATTTTGTGAAGAAGGAGCTCGATGATTACCTCCATAAGCATGCCGATGTTGCCGATGCACTATTAAAAAGGATCCTGCAATCGGAACGGGAGCGAAAGGATATTGCGGGCATCAAAAAACTGGCCAATGACCGAGCGAAGAAAGCATCGCTGCACAATAAAAAATTAAGGGATTGTAAAGTCCATTTCAACAGCACGCACGAGCGCAGGTATGAAACCACGCTTTTTATTACCGAAGGCGATTCTGCCTCGGGATCCATTACCAAATCTAGGGATGTAGATTGCCAAGCAGTTTTTAGCCTGAAGGGAAAGCCCTTGAACTGTTACGAGCTGACCAAAAAAGTAGTCTATGAAAACGAAGAGTTCAACTTGTTGCAGCACGCCCTTAACATTGAAGATGGGCTCGAAGGCCTGCATTACAATAACATCGTGATTGCTACCGATGCCGATGTTGATGGTATGCACATCCGTTTGCTCATGATGACCTTTTTCCTGCAGTTCTTTCCAGACCTGGTTAAGGCAGGCCATGTCTACATTTTGCAGACCCCATTATTTAGGGTGAGGAACAAAAAGGAAACCATTTATTGCTACAGCGAAGAAGAACGAAAGGCAGCCATCGAAAAATTGGGCAATCGACCAGAGATTACCCGGTTTAAAGGTCTTGGTGAAATTTCTCCAGATGAATTTGGCCTCTTTATCGGAAAAGATATCCGCTTGGACCCAGTAATCCTAAAAGAACAGACTATCAAAAGCCTGTTGGAATACTACATGGGCAAAAATACACCAGAGCGGCAACAGCACATCATCAAAAATCTGCGCATAGAAAAAGATGAACTAGAAGAAGAAAAAGTTGTGGTGGAGGAAACTGAATTGGTTGGTGGTTAGCCCAGGCACTAAACAACTAACCAACCAAACAACTAACCAAACAACTAACCACCTATGTAGGACAATCAACTGTATCCTCAGGATGCTGGGGAGGTAGGACATCGACTTTTTTCTCTACCACGATTGTTTTGAGGTGTACCGCATATTTGGAGGGTTCAATGGCGATGCTGTATTTTTCGGCGTAGGCCTGTGTAAATTCTGCTCCGAAATAGAGAATGATCGAGGTATAGTAAATCCAGACCAAGATCACGATAATAGAACTGGCCGCACCAAAGGCTGAACCTGGATTGCCTTTTTCGATGTAGATGCCAATGGCATACTTGCCAATGCTAAAGAGAATGGCGGTAAACAATGCGCCGATCAGTGCAGGCTTCCATTTCAGGTTTACATCTGGGAGCACCTTGAAAATAATGGCAAAAATGGTGGTCACCACCGCTAGGGTGAGGGCATTGGTCAAGATCAGCATAAAAAATTCAGAGATGGCAGAAATACCGATCTTCCCCGCATAGAGTTCGAGTTTATTGCCGATGCCCACCACAATGCTATTGATCACCAGCGATACCAACAGCAAAAAACCCAATGATGCAATCAGGGAGAAAGACAGCAACCTGTTGGTCACCAATTTTAACCATCCTTTTTTAGGCACGGCCTTTACTTTCCAGATGAGGTTGATGCTGTCCTGGATTTCGATAAAAATGGCGGTAGAACCAACAATCAATGTTCCAATCCCGATGATCAGGCCAAAAGTGCTTTTTCCCGTTAGGTTGGCATTCTCTACAAATTTCCTTAGCTCCTCAGCCGCGTCGAGCCCAATAAATTTGGTAATCTCGCCAAAGAGCTTGGTGTTGGGATCCATGTTGTCGCCCAAAAATAGACTGGCCGCAGAAATGATGATGATGATCAATGGGGTAAGCGAGAAAATGGTGTAGTAGGCGAGCGCAGCACTCAACTTCATCACGCGGTCTTCCATAAAGCCCTTTCCGGCAGCGATGAAAAGATGATAAACGCTGACAAAGAAATTTTTCGTCTTTTGAACCAGATTAGTCATGTCATTAAAACGGATAGCCGATGCCAATGTTTAAAATAAAATTTTCTTTGCGCCAGGTTTTGCTGCCAAAATCTACGTCGTCGAGTACCCAACGTTGCCCTTTTGGCAAGTAAGGCTTTCTGATGGGGAAGGCGCCATCAAGGCGGATCACAAAAATCTGCGCATCGATCCTGACACCAGCTCCGGTACCTACGGCCAGTTCGCTCAATGCACGGCTCAACTTAAATCCAGAACCAGGCCTGGCACTTCCCGGTACGCCGGGCTTGCCCATATCTTCTTTTCTGAGCCAGATGTTTCCCGCATCAACAAAGAGTGCGCCCTGCAGCGGACCGGCAATTTTAAACCTCAATTCGGAGTTGAGCATGATCTTGATATCGCCGCCCTGGTCGGCAAAAGTTTGGGTCTGGTCTACCTCATAAGTCCCCGGACCTAGGGACCGCGCCCTAAATGCCCGGATATCATTACTTCCCCCTGCAAAAAACTGACGTACAAAAGGCAACGAAGTACTGTTGCCATAGGCATAGCCATAACCTAGGTTTAAGCGGTTGGCCCACACCAATCCATTGGTATTAATTTTATGGTAATTCCTCAGGTCGGTTTCAAATCGGATGAACTGGGTAAGCGGAACACCAAACAACGTACGTTTGCCATCGGCATTCTTGGAAACAAAAGCGCCCCACAGGTTTCCGCCAGTTTCGACACCACCAAAAAAGTAGGTGGTATTTCTCCTGCGGTCTTCCATCTGGTTGGAGTAGGTAAAATTGTAATTGCTTCCAATAATGAACTGCTCTTCCAACGTGTTTTCAAGCCCTGGCGTTTTTTTGAACAAGGCTTCCAGCGCCGCAGAATCCCGATCAGATGGCTGCACCAGGTTAATGGAAATCGGGTTCAGGTTGTGCTCTTTCCTTGCATTTTCTTTCCAGTTATAGCCCAATTCTCCTTTAAAAGAAACAAGCTTGTATACCGTATCCCTTCCCAGCAATTGGGCAGATAGGGAAGCTACCGTTTTCGGAATAAAGGCATTGGTTACCTTAGGTTTAAAGAATGGTACAATAAATTGCGGAAAAGTTAATTTTCCCTCCGCAGAGAACGAATAGGAACCAATGGTTTCTCCTTTTCCGCTTACCTGGGTCTCTGTACCCGCGCCAAGGCTTACATCCAATTGCTCGGCTCCCCTAAACAGGTTTCTCGTGGTCTGCGTAACCTTTACCTCAGAGCCCACAAAGTTGTTCGATTTGCTGGTCCCGGTAACCGAAAAGGTCAACGAATTTTTTTTGAGCGGCGTAAGATAGATGTTCAGGTTCAGCTGATTGTTCTTGAAACTGTCGATCGGCAAAAATTCTGCCCGTACATCCTGGAAAGCGCCAATGTTCACCATCCTGTTCAAGGAGAGGTTATGGTCGCGGCGGTTGTAGTTTTCTCCCTTCTTAAAGAACACCAAACGATCAAAAAGCTTGGGCTTAAAGGTATTGCGGTTATCGTAGATCTTAAAGTCGTTGTATTCCAAAGGCTTTAACCTTCTGAGCATGCTGTCCCTTCTCAGCGTATAATTGGGGTAGATGTTGATGTTGTCGATCGTATAGGGCTTTAGGGAAGCATCTGGGGCCGTAGTTTTGATGTTCACCCGTACATCGACCATATTCTTGCCAATCGTACTGTCTACCTGCAGGATGAGGTAATCCGGACTAAAATAAAAATAGCCGTTTTCTTTCAGGTCATTGTCAATTCTTATCCTTTCATTTTTATAGGTCTCGAGATCATAAAAATCACCAGCCTTTAAAAGTGTTTTATCCTTATTGATATTGATGAGATGCGTAAGCGTTCCGGTGTCTTTAGGAAAAGTAATGCTATTGATCTTATACCTGATGCCGGTATTGGCGGTATAAATGGCCTTTCCTTTTTTCTTTTTGATTACCGTATCGCCAGTTACTTCTGCCTGGAGATAGCCCTGACTGATCAGGTAGCTTTTGAGTACATCGTTATTGTACTTGATCTTTACATCGCTCATCAGCACGGGAGGTTCTCCCAATTTGTTCTTGATCCAGTTGCCGAAACCTTTTGGTTTTACACTATCTCCCGCCAGGTTATAGAAAAAGAGCTTATACCTGAAGCCCAGGAAAGAATGGTTGGGGCGGGGCCTGGTTTTCGATTCCAACGTTTTTTTGACCTGTTTCTGGTTATCAATCTTGGCAGATGAATCCGGATTAATGATGACTTCAGCGCCGGTATAAAGGTATTGTCCAGGTTTAAGGCGCCTGGTGGAACTGCAGCCTGCAATAAACAGGCAAGCCAATAAAAATATCCAGAGTCTAGTTAGTGGTTTCATCTTTTGGTTTTTGTTCCATTTGGTTTCTCATTTTTTTCTTTCTGCTCTGGAAAATTTCCCTGAACTTGTTGTAATCTACCACGAGCGTAAAGCCCAATCCCGTTTCAATGATCTGGCCCTCAATAATGCCCTCATTTTGGTTCCGCCTGTAAAATCTCAGCCTATACCGGCCATCAGCTGATAAGGCATAATCGACGTTCACATTTCCGGCAATGTTCGATGAGCTTTGTCCAGGTGTCTTTGGCCCTTCCAATCCGAACGAACTGCCTACGGTTACGGTAAGGCGGTCGTTCAGTAATTTTTTTGAAAGACCAACTTCAAGGTCTGTTTTCTGTTCCAGTGTTCCGGTCGAGTAATCTTCAGAAGAATTGACACCGAAATTCAGATCAACCCCCTGGATCAGGTCTGACGCCAGGTTGTTCAACTGCTCGGTCAACAATTTGCTCACGCTGGAACGGGCAAGGGTAGATACACCGCCTCCACCGCCGGCCAAGCTTTGGAAAGGATTGTTGGCAATAAACCTGTTCAGGGCCAATAGCGCAAAAACCTGTTTGTTCAGTTCGTTCGGATCACGGTTTACGTTCTGAAGTTTGGTATAGACCGTACCTTCCAAAGCATTCCGCTGATTTTCTGGCAGATCGATCTTAAACGAAATAGTCGGTTTCAGCAGTTCATCTTTCATGTACAGGTAAACTTGGAAAGGAAGCTTGGTTTTTGCCCTGATATTATCCGGCTCGTTAATCAGGTCGATCGGAGCGGCCATCACTTCATATAGCGCAGTCAGGTTTACCGTTGCTGCGGTCGGCTCTCCTGTCCATACAATGTTGCTGCCCTTTACCAATTTGAACTGTTTTTTGGTAAATGGTCCGACAGAAAGGTTATATGAGCCTTCGGTAATCTCATATCTTCCCGTTAGGCTGATCTTGCCACTTGGGTCAATGGCCGCATTCAGGTTCGCGTCGCCTTTTACGGTCAGCGCATCTCCGTTCTGAGGGTCAACGATTACGTTCAGTTCCGCATCTGGATCTATGGTAATGGCGGCCACCAAATTCAGTCCCTTCATGGGCGATTTGCTTACGCTATCTACTTTCAAAGGTACTTGGCCATTAAAAGGGGGAGCATCTGCATCGATAAACTGCACAATGCCATCTTGATCAATTACCGTAGGGTCGAAGATCGGAACGGCATAATAAAATTTGGTGCCCTTATTGATCTTCACGTTCAGGTTTACATCAGGCTGGTTGATGTCCCCACGTACCTTGATCGTACTGGTCAGGTAGACCGTTCCGTAGAACATGTCATTATCGGCGGCTGTCGAGTTAATTGCTCTAAAGTTATCAGTCTTTATGTCAAGGTTAAACCTGATGTCCTTAAAGTTTGAAGTATAGATCATGCCATCGATCACCGCTTTTTTATTGAGCGAGTCGACCAAGGTAAAATCATCAAACCTGATGCCTTCATTATTGAAGGTAATCTGCTGATCTGGCATGCTGAAATAGGAATTGATGTAGGCCACGTTAAACGATGCATCGTTAAATTTGATGGCACCGAGGATCTTAGGCTCAGTCAATGCGCCTTTCACCGTAAATTGCCCGCTCACCGTACCTTTTCCCTGCCTGATCTGTCCGGCAGATACGCTTTCGATCTCCCTGAGGTCAATTTTGTCAATGTTGACCACAAGATCCAGCGCACTTTGTGGCGCAGTGTAATAATAGCCGCTGGCGCGGAGTTCATGTGCACCTTTCAATCTGGCATCGACCTGGAACGCATTGTCCCGGTTATTGTTGATGGCAATGGTCAGATCGCCAAGTTCATCTTTCTGATAACGCAACTTGCTGATGTTAAGATCGGCTTCAAATTTCGGATTGTCGACCAGGTCCTTCACATCAATGCCGCCATTAATGGTCCCCCCGATCATGGTGGTATCTGTTTCGGCAAAGCGGGTGAGGGTTTCGATCCTAAAATCCTTAAATTCTACGCGCAATGGGGAATTTGGGGTGTTGTTCCGGCTATTGATGCTCAACAGTTGCTGGTCTCTGCTCAGGTTAAACTGATTGGCCAAAATGCCCGACTGCCCGAACTGGATAAAGTTCTCTGGCGAGATGGTCCATTTTTGGTAATCCAGCAATAATTTGCCCGGATCGATATTGAACCTGAAATCCTTTTGGATGGAACGGAAAATACCACCGATCACATAACGGTCCTTACGTTGGCGGTCGCGCAGATAAATGTTAAGGTCCAGTTGATTGTTGGCCGCACTTCCTGAAATCTCAGAATTAAACAGGGCAATAGACGGACTTTGGACACCCTTGATGGTAAGGTTATAATTTAGCCTGCGGTCGTTGTTGTTTACCGCAATGCGGATGCTGTCGACGTTGAAGTCATTGTAGACCACTTTCGGGAAAGTGCCATTTAAGATCAGGCTGTCTTTCTGGGTATCGATTAGGCCATTGATACTGGATGGGACGAACGTTGTCAACTGCGGTACAAAATCTTTCAGGAACTTCGGATTATAGATGTGCACAGAAAATTTCACCCGCTGGTCTGGAATATTGGTAATGGTGCCAAACTGGTAATATTTGTTGATCTGGTTTACAATGGCATTGCCAATCTTGCTCAACTGATATTTCCCCGATACCTGTGCGCTCAGAAGTTCCGAATGCAGGTCGAGGCTATTCGATGTAGCCGTAGAAACCGCTTTGAGCTGTATGGTGTCTACATTAAAGCGCCGCCCATCCTTAACCACTTGAAGGCCAGTGGCAAAAACGGTTCCATTGAGGTAATCTACATCCGCAGTGGTCATGTCAGCTTTGATGTTGCCCATCAGCCTCAGTTCGGTGCTGCTAAAGTTCAGTTTTTGGAGGTCGATCTGCTTGAGGTTAACATTGGCCTGAATAGCTGGATATTTTCCGGCCAGGTTAATTTTCGCGTCCAGGTTAAAGTTGGCATTGTCATCTGGCATGCTGGCTTTTACGTTGATGCGCTGTGCGGCATAGGTTCCAGTCAGGTCGAGATTGCGGTAGTTGTATTTGTTATATTGCGCACTCAATACCTTCGCGGTGAACCTGGCATTGATATTTTTTGGATCAAGACCACTACCAGCTACATTGGCACGTAAGCTTACCCGGCCAATGGTCTGCTGCTGCCTGATCAACCGTCCAACATTAAAGTTGTTCAAACTGATATTGGCCTTGTAATTTTCCCTGCCTTTTGGTCCATTCATGCTGGCCACAATGGCGGCTCCGCCCATGTCGGTCTGGATATTGAGGTTGGTGTTGAAGTTGGTCAATGAACCCTTAAAGTTACCCTTTGCATTCACATAGTTTGGCAATTGGATGTTGGGCGGCAAAGTCTTCTTCGGAATAACGACCAGAAGATCACCCTTGGTGAGCGATAGACGTTTGATCTGAAGATCAAGATAGGTCTTATTGACATCAGGCAAACCAGCAGCACGGCCACTGATATCGATGTTCGTATTCTTTAGCCCGCTAACCTGTAACTGCGGAATATTCAGGTTGTTCAGGTAACCGTTGATGTTGGCATTGACCTTTATTTTCTCGTTGCGGTAATTGGCGGGAATGGCATTGCTGAAGAAGACCGCATCCCTTAAGCCAACAGTTGTGTTTTTTAAGCTCAGGTTAACCCTTACCCGTTCCGGATGTTTGGTCAGGTCTTCAAGGGAAGAAAAAGTAAGCTCTGCCTGGCTGTTGATCTGCGTATTGGGCGTGCGCACCACCAGGTCGTTCAGTTTGATCTGTTTGTCGGTGTAGGTGGCGGCTCCCTTAAGCTCGTTCAAAACGAAGCCACTTTTATCCTTTAGTGCACCTTTGGTAACGTTGGCCATAATGCCCCCATTACTGAACACAAAATTTTGGGCACCCAAGCTAAGTCCGGTAATGTTGAGGTGGTTAAAATCGAGCCCTTCGGTTGGTTTGGCTCCTAGGTTATCAAACTGGACCTGATTTCCATTAAAGTCGACATTTTGGATCTGCAGGGCCATGGGCGATGTTTGTACCGCAACCGTGTCCTTTACCTTATTGAGGTTATTGGATGGAGCAGGCTTAAAGGCGAACAGTACTTTGGAGTTGTTCAGTTTGGCCTCATCGGCCCTATATTTATTAAGGGTAAGGTCTATATTCAGGTTGCTCAGTCCCAGCTCATTCAGATCAAGAATGGCTTTGGTGGTGGCCAACTGGTCTTCATAGTTAACTTTTACCCTGTCGAACGCAAAATCTTCTACAATAATGTTCGGCAGTTTTCCGCTCTGCTTCTTGCTGCTGTCAACGGTGTTGGTCAAATGCTGTACCAGCTGTGTGAGCGGCTTCTGTTGCAGATAGGCCAGCGACGAATTTTTGAGGCTCAGGGCCTTGATCACAAAACGCTGGTTGGCCAGGTCAAAATCTTTGATCTTGGTGCGGAATTCACCTAGATAGACCTTTACATCGTTTCCTGCAACGTCATCATGGTATTTAAGGCCGATGTCGGTAAACAACAATTTATCGATCCTAAACTTTAGTGGGGCAGAGGCCTCCGTGCCTTCAGGTTTTTTCTCTTCCGACATGAAGGCATCTACCAGAAACGAAAAGTTAAATGCCGTATCCGGATCGATCCTTTTTACGTTGGCACGGATGTTCTTGAGTTCCAAGTTGTTGACTTCGACCGTGTTTTTGAGCAGTTTGAAGAGGCTGATGTCGGCCTGTAATTTTTCTGCATACAATAAGGTATCCCCCTTGCGGTCTTCGATATAGAATTTGTTGAGCACCACATCCTTTGGAAAGGCAATTTTAACACTCTCTAGCCTGATTTCGGTTTTGGTCTTCTTTTTGAGATAGGTGATGGCCCGATCTTTTACAAAATTCTGGACCGCTGGAATATTTAGGGACAGGGCAAGCAAGACCACCAACAGGATGATGCTGCCAATAGTCCATAAAAGAATTTTTAATCCTTTGCGTAGATACTTATTCAAGCGGTTAAAATTGAGATGATAAACAAATATGATTCAGTTGCTAAACAAATACGTTGTGAAAAAGTTCTGTGCGTAGAAAAAAATAGATGAGATTTCTAAATATTCAGTATGTTTAACCATGGCGAGACGGATATTAAATATCAATTATGAAGTTTTCCAAGGATTGGAAAGGCTTTCTGAAGAAGATAAAGTTTTATGTCAACAGGCAGTCGATGCCCTGGCAACATCCTATTCTCCCTATTCGAAATTCAGGGTGGGCACGGCGGTGTTGTTGGATAACGGACAAGTGGTATTGGGGAGCAACCAGGAAAATGTGGCCTATCCATCTGGCCTTTGCGCAGAACGTGTAGCACTTTTTGGTATCGGTGCAACTTATCCTGACCGGACCATCAGGGCCATGGCCATTACCGCACAAACCGATCAGTTCAAGATCGAAGATCCGGTCACTTCCTGTGGTGCCTGTCTGCAGACCATGGCAGAATACGAGAAAAAGCAAGGCTCGCCAATTGCCGTGCTTTTTTATTGCCTAAATGGAGAAATCCTAAAGGTCGATGGGGTCAGTTCCCTTTTGCCATTCGGGTTTGTGGAGAAAAGGCTGGAGCAATAGCCTAGCAGATCAAAGGATAATTAAATCTTTTCAAAGTATTGCCCATTAAAACGGTATCGGATTTTTTTTCGGTTATTTTTCCACTTTCCTGAATTAATGGGAACGAAATCGACTGTGTTTTCGGGTCATATTGAACCAATGTTTCATTAATATCAATTACCGATGGCCGATTATCGCTATCACTATAATCGACTTCATAACCCAATTGATTTTTTAAACCAGTTTTGGTCTTGATAATCCTCACCCTTCCAAGTGCTCCATCTGATATGGAAAAAGCTTTAAGGTTGTGAAGGTGAATGGCTGTACTGCCAGTAAAAATACCATATACAAGATAATATGTTTTATCCTTGGCATTCACTTGGAATATTTCCTTGTAGAACTTTCCATCTTCATCAATAGATTTATCGGTGTTGATGGTTGTTGATTGTATTTGCCCCTTAGATTTAAATTGGAAAACACTCCTAAAATAACGCATTGTTCCTCCAGTCTGATCATCCCAGGAGTATATTCTAAAATTTCCATCGTCAGCAGTAGCGATATGAAGGCCTAGCTTTTTGAGTTCATTAAAAGGTTGGGATATTGAATTCGGATCAACGCTTGTAATTCGGAGCAATAGTCTTTCAAAATCATCATTGAATGCATTAAGGGAGTCATTACTCCCGTCTCCATATCGATCAAATTTGTAGCTGCCTATTTTTTGAAATGCTTTTTTTAATAAGGAAGTGTTGGATTGTACATGCTGTGCTTGGGAAAAGCAAGGCATAAAAATGAGGAGTGAAAAAAAGATAATTTTCATGTGGCCAAATCAATAGCAATATAAATAAAATTTGATCATTTCAATCAATTATGATAGTAGCCTGAATTGATGTTACAATCAGTGTCTTTGTGGACTTTGTGCCTTTGCGGTCCTGATCTTTAAGCCTGACACTAAGCGTGCCGAGCTCCGGAAAATTCTATAACTATTATTGTCCTCTTGCCCTAGCTGTCTATGTGTATAACCCGGTCGTGTTCCTATGCGCACAAGTCGTATCAGCTTCGTGCCAAATTAGAGAATAACAGGGACTTTACAGGGACATAACAGGGAGATTACAGGGACATTACTCGGACAACTCCCTATAAAGTCCCTGTAAAATCCCTGTGAAATCTTAGGAATTTCCGTAGCATTTTCGAACAAGGTACGGCCTCTCCCAAAGGAGGTACGAACCTAACCTGCCAATGCTGCTTTTACCTTCGGAATAATCTTGGTTCCGTAGATTTCGATCGATTTCATCATGTCTTTGTGCGATGGTCCGCCGACATCCATATGTGCCGAGAAACGTGTGAGCCCGAACATTTCTTGAACAGCCAGGATCTTATCGATGGCTTCATTGGCATCGCCGATGATCAGTGCGCCGCTTTGGCTCCGTCCAAAGTCATATTGATGCTTTTGATAAGGTGGCCATCCCCGGGAGCGGCCCACACGGTCCATTTGCGCAGAATAGGTGGGGTAGTAGCCATCGGCCACGGCATTGGTTTCGCCAAAAAAGGAATGCATGTGTACGCCTACTTCAAATTGATCCATATCATGTCCGCTGCTGCGGTAAACCTCACGATAGTAGTCGAAAAGTGGTTTAAATTTAGAAGGTGAGCCGCCAATGATCGCAAACATTACCGGAAGTCCCAAAATTCCGGCCCGCTGTACCGATTCTGGTGTTCCGCCGATGGCCGTCCATACTTTCAGGTGGTTGTCTACTGCCCTTGGCAAAACTTCCTGGTGTTTAAGCTCCGGCCTAAATTTTCCTTTCCAGCTGATTTTTTGTTCCTTGTTGAGCTTTAACAGCAAATGGAGTTTTTCATCATATAACTCGTCATAGTCGTTCAGGCTAAAACCATACAAAGGAAAAGATTCGATGAAGCTGCCGCGCCCGGCCATCAGCTCTGCACGTCCGTTCGAAATCAGGTCTACTGTTGCAAAATCCTGATAGAGCTTGACGGGGTCGGCCGAACTCAATACCGATACTGCACTGCCGAGCTTAATGTTTTTGGTGACTGTTGCCGCAGCCGCCAGGATAATCTCGGGACTGGAAACGGCATAATCTGGCCGATGGTGCTCGCCAATCCCGAAAAAATCAATTCCGAGCTCGTCCATCAGTTTTACCTCTTCAATAATTTCGTTCAACCGCTGCTGTGCGGATTGCATCTCGCCATTTTTATGCACATGCAGGTCGCCAAACATGCCTATTCCTAATTCCATGGGTATTAATTTAAGTTGAAACAAAGATAGGGCGCCAGGGTTTGGTGGATGTTGATGTAGGGTAAGAAATAATGGCTTGGGGCATGGCGCATAGCGGTTGGCGATTATTCAATGGAAAGAATGGTTGCAGGTTATGGGTTACAAGGGGATTTGCTTGAAGTGGAATGCTCGCTTTCCGCCCTTCGCTCATCGCCCTCCGCCCTCCGCCCATTGTGCAAAACTTCTCTTCAAAAATCACCTTGCATGCTTTATATTTACGCATCCCAAATACCTTAACAGCGAATGAGTGAAGAATTAGCCAATAACTTAAACGAAGCAGATCTCCCAGAAAGTTTAGACCATAAGCATACGGTTACCCCAATCAATGGGCTCTATGAAAATTGGTTCCTGGATTATGCTTCTTATGTGATTTTGGACCGTGCGGTGCCGCATATCCACGATGGGCTAAAGCCCGTTCAGCGCCGCATCATGCATTCGCTGAAGGAAATGGACGATGGACGTTTCAACAAGGCGGCCAATGTGATCGGGAATACGATGAAGTACCATCCACATGGCGATGCTTCTATTGGCGATGCCATGGTACAGATTGGCCAGAAAAACCTGTTGATCGATTGCCAGGGAAACTGGGGCGACCCCATTACCGGCGATAGTGCGGCCGCACCACGTTATATCGAAGCCAGGCTATCCAAATTTGCGAACGATGTGGTCTTCAATCCAGATACCACCACCTGGCAACTGAGCTATGATGGCCGAAATAGTGAGCCGCTTACCCTGCCGGTTAAATTTCCGTTATTGCTGGCGCAGGGGGCAGAAGGGATTGCCGTTGGTCTGGCCACGAAAGTCATGCCGCATAATTTTGTCGAACTGCTCGATGCTTCCATCGAAATCTTAAAAGGCAATCGGAGCAATATCCTGCCCGACTTTTTTACCGGCGGCATGGCAGATTTCTCCAACTACAATGAAGGGATGCGCGGCGGAAGGATCAGGGTAAGGGCAAAGATTACCGAGCGCGACAAGAAAACATTGGTCATTACCGAAATCCCGTATGGCACAACAACGGGATCGGTGATTGATAGTGTATTGGCAGCCAATGATAAAGGTAAGATCAAGATCAAGAAGATCGAAGACAATACCGCCGCCAATGTAGAAATCGTGATCCAATTGGCGCCCGGCATCTCACCAGATGTCACCATCGATGCCCTCTATGCCTTTACCGCCTGTGAGGTTTCGATATCGCCCAATACCTGCATCATTAAAGACGATAAGCCCCAGTTTTTGGGCGTTAACGATATCCTGGCCCAGAATACGGCCTACACCAAGTCGCTGCTCAAGCGTGAACTCGAAATCCGTTTGGGCGAGCTACAGGAGAAGATCTTCTTCAGCTCCCTACTAAAAATCTTCATTCAAGAGGGGATGTATAAAAATCCGAAGTATGAAAATGCGAGCGATTTTGACAGTGTAGTGGTGGTATTGAATGAATTGTTTGAGCCTTTTAAGGCCTCGCTCTATCGGGAAATCCTGCCAGAAGATTTCAAAAAGCTGATCGATAAGCCGATGAGCAGCATCACCCGTTTCGATGTGAAAAAGGCCGATGAGCAGATGAAGGCGCTGGAAGATGAGATCAAAGTGGTGAAAGGACATTTGCGCCACTTGACCGACTATGCCATTGCCTGGTTCCAGAAGCTGAAGGACAAATATGGAAAAGGACGTGAGCGCAAAACAGAAATCAGGTTATTTGACCGTGTCGAAGCGGCGAAAGTAGCCTTGGCCAATGTTAAATTATACATGAACCGTGAGGACGGCTTTATCGGTACAGGTCTTCGCAAAGATGAATTTGTAGCCGATTGCTCTGATATCGATGAAATCATCGTTTTTAGGGAAGATGGCAAATGCATCGTGACCAAGGTAGCCGATAAGACCTTCGTAGGTAAAGGTATCATCCATGCACAGGTTTTCAAGAAGGGCGACGAACGTACGGTATACAACATGATCTATCGCGATGGGGCCAATGGTACTAGTTACATCAAGCGTTTCTCGGTGCTGGGTGTCACGCGCGATAAGGAGTATGACTTGACAAAAGGGACCAAAGGATCGAAGACCTTGTATTTTACCGCCAATCCGAATGGAGAAGCAGAAGTAGTTACCGTACAGCTGAAGCCGCATTCAAAGCTCAAAAAACTGCAGTTCGATATCGATTATGCCGAAATTTCCATCAAGGGCCGAAGTTCTATGGGTAACATCGTTTCCAAATATCCGGTCAAGAAAGTTGTGCTCAAGACCAAAGGTGTATCTACACTGTCAGGCCTGAAAATCTGGTATGATGAATTGCTGAAGCGTTTGAATGTAGATGGTAGGGGCAAATACCTGGGCGAGTTTGATGGCGACGACAAGATTTTACAGGTGAATGCGGCAGGTTTTTATGAGCTGACCACCTTTGACCTCAGCAACCATTTCGATCCGGGAATTGTGCTCATGCAGAAATTTAATCCAGAGCACGTCTATGGCGTAGTCCATTTCGATACCAAGGCTAAAAATTATTTCGTTAAACGATTTACTTTCGAACTTCAGCCAATCGGTAAGGAAGTGAGCATCATAAGCGATGAACCCGGTTCAAAAATGATCTTCATTACGGGCAAGGCCGATGCACAGGTTCAGATCGATGTAGAAAAGGGCAAGACCAAAATACCAGAGACTTTGGTAGTCGAACTTGCCAAACTGATCGATGTGAAGGGCATGAAGGCTAATGGTAATCGGGTTTCACCGCATGAAGTGAAACAGGTGAGCTTGGTTGATCAGACCCCTGAGATTGGTGTAGAACTGGTAGATGCTGTCGCGGTAGACCATGTTGAGCCCCATGTAGCTGAAACTGATGTGGTTGATGAAGCGGTTGTTGCAGACAATGCTGCAGGACCAGACTTTGTAGAACAGGTTGTGGTAGAAGAAGTGGTGCCTGAAATGGTGGAAGAGGCAGAACTACCTGATATCGAAACGCCTGAAGTAGAAAAGGAGCAGCCCAAGAAAAAGCCTGCCTTCAAAACTGAAGTCCTACCTCCGGTGAGCAAACCAGCTGAGGAGGAAAAAACAAAAGAGCAGCCTCAAAAATCAGCGACCGAACAGCCAAAGGCAGAAGAGAAATCCAATGCCGCCGCTACTGCTCCAGAAGAGCCCAAGCCAGTTAGGAAAATCGATCTCGAAATCACCAATCCTGACGACATCAAAATTGATGACAAAGGGCAGTCGTTGTTGTTTTAAAATTGAAGATGAGAACTTGCATTTTAATTTGTTTGATGCTGACCTTTGGATTATTTTGCTCAGCGCAAGAACATAAGGAAGTGGACAGTGTATTGAACATTTGGATCAAAAAGTTCAATACGAAGAAATATGATGAGCTCTATCAGCTCCATACCTCATTCTACAGGTCTAAAATGCCATTAGAACAAATGGTGAAAAACTTGGAAATGGTAAGGGACATGATGGGAGTTTTAAAGTCTGCTAAATTTGTTGCCTATAAAAATCAAGTTTATACCTACCTGGTTTTTGCCAAAGAAAATCATGTTGTTGCAGATGTGAATATTGTTTATCATCCATCAGATAAGGCGTTTCAATATCTGGCCTTTAATCGCATCGGCGGAACGGATGATCCTCCTCCTGCAGCCATAAAACAATAACACAATTCCTTCAGCAGCTTCTGTGAGTATGGTATATCCATAAATTATTTATATTTGCCCCCAACTCAAGGGGTGCCCGAATCTATTTGGGCTGAGATGATACCCGTTTTGAGTTGAAAGTTTAAGTTTCAAAGTTTAAAGCGCTGTGTTTTTAACTTTTGACTTACAACTTTTAACTTGAAGGAACCTGATCTGGATAATGCCAGCGTAGGGAAGAGGTCTACCATGTATGCTGTTACGCCCCAAGGCAGCTCATTTTATTGTTTAAAGCATTGTAAATGAATTTTCAAGAAGGGCTCAACTTATTTTTCGCACAGTTGAAACAGACTTCGCTGATCGAGTGGACAGCGGTGGGTTTTGGCGTGTCGGAAGTGATATTGGCCAAACGCAACCACATTTGGCTCTATCCGACCGGGATCATTTCCATCCTATTGTCCATGTACCTTTTGTTAAAGGTAGACCTTTATGCCGAAGTGGCATTAAACCTATACTACCTTGGCATGAGTATGTATGGATGGTTGGTGTGGAAAAAGCGGAAACTCCAGCCAGCAGTTCAGGTTTCATGGTGCGACCAAAGGGAAATGGGCATTGCATTATCAATTTCCGGTGTCGGATTTATCTTTCTATATCTGGTGCTCCGATATTTCACCGATTCTACCGTCCCAATTTTTGACGCCTTTGTATCGGCAACGGCATGGGCTGGGATGTGGCTGCTGGCCAGAAGGAAAATTGAAAACTGGATTTTTTTGAATATTTCGAACATTGTGGCCATTCCCTTGTTGCTGCATAAAAAACTCCTCATGTTCGCCGTACTCACCACTGTTCTTTTTATCGTGGCCATTTTTGGTTACATCGATTGGAAGAAGATTTACAAACAAAATTTACAGGCTACCAGATGATCGATCAGCCATTGACAGACCAACAGCTCGCCTTGATCAAAAGCTGTGCCGTAGAAGCTGAAGATTTAGGTCAGCTGCATCCCAAAGTACTCCAATTGTGCCATGATGAACAATGGTTCAAGCTTTTCGTTCCCGAAGTATATGGTGGTCCCGGTAAAAAACTGCCAGAAATCTTACGATTGGAAGAAGCCCTGGCCAGTGCCGATGGTAGCTTAGGGTGGACGGTTACGCTCTGCGGTGGTGCCGCATGGTTTGCCGGTTTTTTAGATCCTGAATTGGCAAAAGTTATATTTCGAGACCCAAAAGTATGTTTTGCCGGGAGTGGCGCAGTAGGTGGCACCGCAAGGGCCAAAGGCGATGGATATGAAATCAATGGCCATTGGAAGTATGCAAGTGGAGCATTGCATGCTACTATTTTTACCGCAAATTGTATCCTTCATGATGAGAATGGAGTCGAAAAATTGGATGCCGATGGACAAAACATCATCAAATCGTTCATCTTAAAAAAAGAAGAAGTAAGCCTGTGTCCTGGATGGGATTATTTCGGATTGGTAGCCACAGGTAGCCATGCTTTTGAAGTGCACCATCAACTGGTTCCTGCCAACCGGAGTTTTGAGATCAATGCCAACCTGTCTGTTGAAAATGAAGGTTTCGATTATCCTTTTTTACAGTTGGCCGAAACCACCCTGGCCGTAAATAGCCTGGGCATGGCCAAGCACTTTTTGGAGTGGGTCGAAGACCTGTTTCAACAGCGATCTGGCAATAAGCGCTTTAACGAACATCAATTGGCGCACTTTCAGAATGAATATATCCAGTGCAAGCACGACCTCGAACTGGCACGGACCAACTTCTATAAAACTTTTGACCTTTCCTGGAAATCATTGATCGACGAGCAGGAAATCGAACCTGGGCTTCTGGATGAAGTCAGTTTGGCCAGTCGAAAACTCGCTCATCTTTCCAGAAAAATAACCGATGCCCTTTTTCCTTACTGCGGACTGGAAGCAGCCAAAAAGCAAACCACCATTAACAGGATCTGGCGCGATCTCCATACTGCTAGCCAACATGCCTTATTGACATTTGAGAAGTAGCAAAGCGCGCAGCGCAATGAGCACGGCGTTTAGCGCATGGCGTAAAGAGCAAAGCGGATGGCGTAAATGAATCGACCTCACACTGCCGCCCAGCGCTTTTCGCCCTACACTCTACGCCCAGCGCTCTACGCTATTGGTACTGAATGTAAATCGGAACCGGTTTCAGCTTCAACAATTCTTCAGGCGTCATCATGCGGTTAGGTGCCTTTTTGAGGTCATTTTTATAGAACAGCTTAAATCCGGTAAACTGAACAGGCTCTCCGTAAATGAAATGGCGATAGGTACCCAATTTCAGGTCGGGCTCGCCCCATCCATCCATGTGGACAACCACTTGGACTTCTGGCCTTAGTTTGATGTTCTGCGAATTGGTAACCATCTTTTTGGTAAAACGGTGCAGGACGAAAACTTTTGGAGGAAGATTGTATTTTTTGACTAGATCTGCGAGGTAACCTGTTACATAATTTACATCTGCTGCATCATAGGTGCCAATTTTCTTGCCCGGAAGCGAACCATCCTTCATCGAAAACTCAGGGTCAATTCCCAAATGTACCTGCGGAAGTTTGAGGTATTCTGCAATGTGCGGCAGCTCAGCCTTGATGGTGCTCAATGCCACTTGAAGGTCTAAGAATACAATGGTATTTGGCTTCATCTTGGCAATTTTGAGGACCGAATCGATCTGCTTGTTGCCCATGCGGTTAATGTATTTGCCGTCTTTTCCAGGTGTACCACTGGCTACTGCTGCAATATAGTGCAATCCGGCTTGGACGGGCGTAGATGGGTCGGCTTTTTCCCAATGTTTGATTTCTGCATTCAGGCGGCTCCACATTTCTTTTGGTGCGTATTCGCCCAAAGCGCCCATTTTTTTGGAGTGGAGGTTGCCATAGTAGACCACAATTCTCTTGAATGGCAAGATCGCACCAGCCAAAGGATAAGGTTGCTTTTTCACTGGCCACTTTCCTGTGGTATCGCCATTTGCGAGTTTTTTCATTAACGCATCATATTTAGCGGTATCTACAGGAGTACGTACGGTATCTTCGACTTCTACTGTTGTACCATCTGCTGCAACAGTTTTGGTGGTCTTCTTTTTGGCATCAGAAGTACAATAGGCAAACGTACATACAGTAGCAGCCCCAATGAACAGGGCGCCGGCAACTTTAATTAATTTCATAGCGATGTAGCTGGTTTTTAGTTTCAAGTTTCCAAAAATACATCAATTCATTAGCCAACACAGCAAAAATTATCAACAGATTAACATTTTGTGGAAATAGACCAGGGTCGATTGCCTTTAGCCATTCAACCCACAACCCACAAATTACAACTCATCCCTTGTACGCCTAAACTTGCCGAATACGCCCAAAGGCAATTTGATGCCAGATGTGGCCTGGAGAAATAGTTCACCGGTTTCCAGATTTTGAACCTGCGGATAGGAGGTTTTGATTAGGTTTTCTACGATGACCGACGAAAAGCCCAGCGAATAGGTATTTAAGATTAAAAAGTGTTCTTTTTCGTCGAGAAGTTGCACCACATCCTGCATCATTTCTTGAATATGATCTTCCAATTTCCATTTTTCGCCATTTGGTCCATGGCCATAGGCTGGGGGATCTAAGATAATGCCATTGTATTTCTTGCCGCGCTTCAGTTCACGCTTCACAAATTTCAGTGCATCTTCTACCACCCAGCGGATATCCTTGAGCTTGGAAAGCTCCTGGTTTTCATTCGCCCAGTTGACCACCTGTTTGATCGAATCAACATGCGTGGTATCTGCACCCGCAGCCTTTGCCACCAGCGAAGCCGCGCCCGTATAGGCAAACAGATTGAGTACTTTGGGCGATGGTGTGCTGAATTTTTTGATCGATGAAGAAATATAGTCCCAATTGACCGCCTGTTCCGGAAAGACGCCTACATGCTTAAAGGAAGTCAGCCCAAGGCGCAGGTTAATGCTGATCTCTTCATTCTCATAATTGACATTCCACCTATCGGGAAGGTTTTTAACCGATTTGATCCATTCGCCCGAAGTTGCCGACCTGCCCCTAAAGTTGATGTGCGTTTTTTGTTTCCACTCCTGTGGAGATAGTTTTTTCTTCCAAACCGCCTGTGGCTCAGGTCTTGCCAATACAACATTGCCAAAACGCTCCAGTTTCTCAAAATCACCGCAATCTAGCAGTTCGTAATCTTTCCAATGCGTCGGACTAAGTAATTGTATCATGGTTATAGTTAAAAGTTGAAGGTTTAAAGTTGAAAGTTTAAAGTTGAAAGTTGTGCCGCAGGAGTTTCTTGGGGACATCCCTGCAGGAAAAGTTTAAAGTTTAAAGTTAATGCGCATCAGAGATCCCTCAATCGTTCAGGATGACAATTGGTCTATGGTCTATGGTCTTTCTTCTTTGCTCTTTGCTCCTTGCTCTCTGCTCTTACCCTGCTACCATTACATCTTTCCTTTCGCGGCTTTCATGAAACGGCTGGCAAAAACGAAATCGTTCAATTCTTCGATATCCGTTTTGGCAATTTCCTTGTTGGATCCTTCCCAGAATTTCTTTCCTTCATGCAGGAACATGATGTAATCGCCAATACCCATTACCGAATTCATGTCATGTGTAACAACAATGGTCGTTGTATTGTATTCTTCGGTAATCTCTTTGATCAGTTCATCGATCACGATCGAGGTCTTTGGATCTAGGCCCGAGTTGGGCTCATCGCAGAATAGATATTTGGGGTTCATGGCAATCGCCCGCGCAATACCGACCCTTTTTTTCATCCCTCCAGAAAGTTCTGCCGGAAACAGTTTGTTTTTTCCCTCCAGGTTTACACGCTCCAAACAGAAGTTTACACGGTCTAATTTTTCGCTTCGGGTCTGGTCGGTAAACATGTTCAATGGAAACATGATGTTTTCTTCTACCGTCATCGAATCGAAAAGGGCCGATCCCTGGAACAGCATACCGATCTCTTTCCTGATTTCGATCCGCTGTTCAAAATTGAGCTGTGTAAATTCCCTTCCATCGTAATAAACCGTTCCCTGTTCTGGCTGGTGCAGGCCGATCATACATTTCAGTAATGTTGTTTTTCCAGATCCTGAACCGCCGATGATCAGGTTGGTGATTCCTTCCTCAAATTTGCCTGAAATGCCCTTTAGCACTTCATTTTCTCCGAATGATTTATGGATATCCTTGATCTCGATCATAGCAATAATTGGGTTACAATGTAATCACATGCCAAAATGCTGATACAGCTCACTACGACTGCACGGGTACTGGCCTGCGCCACCTCAACTGCTCCGCCTTTTACATAAAATCCTTCATAAGCCGGCACAGAGGTGATGATAAAACCAAATACAAAAGCTTTGACCAACATGACCGTTAACGTGTAGGGATTAAAATCGGTGGTGATGCCCTGCATGTATTCTGCCGCTGTTACGGCTCCAGATAAGGTTCCGCCCAAATACCCGCCAGAAAGACTAAGTACCATGGCGATGATAACCAAGACTGGCACCATGGTAATCCCGGCCAAAATTTTTGGCAGGATCAGGTAGCCCGGCGCATTGATTCCCATGATTTCAAGCGCATCGATCTGCTCGGTGACTCGCATGGTCCCTATCTCTGAAGAAATAGCAGATCCGATTTTTCCGGCCAAAACGATCGCGCTAATGGTCGGACTAAGTTCAAGGATGCTCGAATCACGGTTTACCGAACCGATAATGGTTTTAGGAATCAGGTCGCTCACCAATTGGAAGGCGATCTGCAAGGTCATTACTGCACCGATAAATGTAGAAATGATACTGATTAGTCCCAATGAGCCGATACCGATAAAATCCATCTGCTGAAAAATAGCCTTTAGGTAGATTTTAGTCTTTTCGGGCCTTCTAAAAGCTGCCTTTAAGAGCAGGATATATTTGCCAAAATTGGTAAAGTTCATTTCATAAATATTAGCGAAGTGCAAACACAATAATATACAAAGAAACAACAAAAAATGTTCTGGAGGTGATGTAATTATAAAAAATATTATTGTTTTCGGATATAAATCTCCTTTTTTGCAGAAACAACTAAGCCCATGAATGCAGTCGTTACAGGAGCTACAAAAGGCATTGGCAAAGCCATCGCACTTAAACTTGCACAACATGGCTATCAGCTGGCCGTTTGTGCCCGAACAGAATCAGACCTGGTTGCGCTCGCCAAGGAATTGGAGCCATTTGGTCAGCAGGTCCTTACCGTTGTAGCAGATTTTAGCAAAAAAGAAGAGGTCATTGCATTTTACGAAAAAGTAGCTGCCAACTTTGAAACCATAGATGTACTGGTGAATAATGCCGGGATTTTCCTGACTGGCGAGCTGTTAGATGAAACAGACGAAGTCTTCGAAAAACAGCAACAGGCAAATGTGAACGCTGCCTATTACCTCTGCAAACACTTTGGCCGGCGCATGCGCGATCAGCATAGCGGGCACATTTTTAATATCTGTTCCATCGCCAGTAAAGAAATCAAAGCTAATGCTGGTTCCTATACTGTAACAAAAACCTCATTATTAAGTCTTAATGATGTATTGCGGAAAGAACTTTCAAAATACCACGTTAAAGTAACGGCAATTTTGCCAGGATCAACACTAACCGCTTCCTGGGCAGGCACCACGATCGAAAAGGAAAAGTTTGTACAGCCTGAAGATATTGCCGATACCCTTTATGCCATACTCAAGCTGAGCAGCGGCGCAAATGTGGATGAAGTGATCATTACACCGCTCAATTTTAATCATTAGGAGATAAGGAAATGGAAAAGACATTATATAGGAACGAACACGACAAATGGATTGCAGGCGTATCGTCTGGATTGGCAGATTACCTAGAAATTGATGTAAAGATCGTTAGGCTCTTGTTCTGCCTATCCATTCCATTTCTGGCAGGAACGGGATTGCTCGTTTACATTGTGATGTGGATTGTTGTGCCGGTGAATAACGACCCTTCTGCACGGTTCAAGAACTTCAAGAATTTTTATCCGAACGACCCGATGTTCAACTCGCCGAATGCCTTCAGCAACCCGTCCAATTCTGCTGAACAGACCAAATGGAACACCCCAAATGCAGGTCTGGAATTTAAGGCGCCAAATGATCCGGGGCAATTCGACCCCTTAAAAAATTCAAATGACACCAGCCGTACCATCGGTGGGCTCATCTTGCTGGTTATCGGTGTCTATCTGCTATTAAGGATTACTTTTGATGTCATCCCTTCGTGGTTTAGCATCTGGAAGATCTGGAAGTTGTGGCCGATCGCCATCATCGCCATCGGCATTAGCCTGATCTTTAGGAAACAGCGAAAAGACGAATGGGAAAATTTCAAGAAGAATACAGCCGACTTCCAAAAAGAAAAACCCGCTGAGGCACCGATAGAAGAGGCAACAGTCATTACCGAAGAAAATAAGGACTCAGCGCCCAACGCGTAATTCAATCAGATCGATTCACCTCGTTTAAACTTAAAAGAAATGAAATTAGATAGAATAATATGGGGCATACTGCTGCTATTTGTAGGTGGCGTGCTGTTATTGGATAATTTTGATGTCATCGATTTCCATTGGTGGAATGTCTGGAGCTTTTTCCCGATCTTTATCATCATCTTGGGCATTAACCTGCTCTTTGGAAAAAATAATTCCCAAGCAGGAAGCATCATCACTTTGGTAATCTTGGTTGTGGCATTGGGCTTTCTCTTTGTGAAGGGACAGGAAAAACCGCACAAAAAATTTTGGTGGAAAGATCGTTCCATTCATTTCAGGAGTGACATGGATGACGATGACGATGTGGACATTGTGGACGGAAAACGCACTTGGCTTCATTTTTCAGAACCTTTGACTGTTGAGGCCAATAAAAAAACCACATTGACCATCAGCGGCGGGGCCATGTCATTTGAAGTAAAAGGAGCAACGGACAGCTTGTTTGCGGCCAATTTGCAAAATACAAGGGGAAACTTTAAGCTCAGCAAGGAAATTACCGATAGCGTAACCCATCTGATCTTTAAAATGCAGGACCGCAAAGACGGAAAATGGGCAGTAGGCGAGGGCAACGAAGCCGACCTCTACTTAAACAATAAACCAATTTGGGACCTGAACATTAACCTCGGTGCCGGAGATGCAGATTTTGACCTGTCGAACTATAAAGTCCGTACCCTAAATTTCGAAGGTGGCGTAGCCAAGCTGGATGCGAAAGTGGGCAGTTTATTGCCGATTACCGATGTGAACGTCAAAACCGGATTAACAGATGTGACGATTGCCATTCCAAATGGTTCGGGATGCCAGATCAAATCGAGAACAGGACTTTCTTCAAAAGACTTTGAAGGTTTTATCAAACTGGATAAGAATACCTATCAAACGCCAAATTATAAAACTGCCACAAATAAGATTTTTATCAATTTTGAGGGCGGCCTGACCAGCTTTAAGGTAGAAAAATACTAAATTAGTTATCGGATGGTCATCCATCCGATAATTGATACCTCAACCTTTTAGCCTTGGAAGAAGAAACCTACACCATTGTAATTGCGGGCAAGCCCCAAGGTCCTTATTCTTTAACGGAATTAATGGAACTGAATGTGCAGCCGGGCACATTTGTGAGAAAACCCGGTATGGACGACTACAAGGAGGCGCACGAACTTCCAGAACTTAGGGCACATTTTGGCTTTAGGGCACAACAGATAACTCCACAATATTTTGCGTCATTTGATCAGCGCTTGGTTGCCGATGCCATCGATTATTTGGTGGTGGGCTTCGTGTTCATGTTGCTGATGTATATCGTTTACCTCATTGCAGGCCTAAATGCATTCAGGGTAATTTTTATCATCGGTTTCTCTTTGATAGGCCTTTCCCGGCTCATCTATGGCGCTATTGCCGAAGCTTCGGTGCGACAGGCCACCATTGGCAAACGGCTAATGGACATTAAGGTAACCGATTCTGGTGGAAACCGGCTGAGTTTGGGGACTTCGTTTGCCAGAAACTTTGCCAAGATCATCAGCAACCTTACGCTTGGCATTGGCTACCTGTATTGCTTCCTCAATAAGAAACAGCAATGTTTGCACGATGTATTGGTGGATACTTTGGTGGTCAAAGACCGATTGATCTAACAACGGGGTGATGCGCCAATATCAGATACTTGGTGCTTACCTTTTCAACTTTTTTCGAGTATCTTTGCAGCATGCAGCACACAGCTAAACCGGGTGAATATTGTAATAGCCTTTCACACTATTCAAGACTGTTAACAAGGGAAGTGACCATTGGTGATATCGCCTTGGGCGGATCAAATCCGATCAGGATACAATCCATGACGACCACTGACACCATGGACACCTTAGCTACCGTGGAACAGACCATCAGGATGGTCGAGTCGGGCTGTGATTATGTGCGCATTACGGCACCTAGCCTAAAGGAGGCCGAAAACCTGGCGAACATCAAAAAGGAACTGCGTTTGCGCGGCTACCAAGTGCCTTTGATCGCAGACATTCACTTCACTCCAAATGCAGCAGAACTGGCGGCAAGGATTGTCGAAAAAGTAAGGATCAATCCGGGCAATTATGCAGACAAAAAGCGGTTTGAAAACTTGGCCTATACCACATCGGCCTATCAGGCAGAGTTGGAAAGGATTTATCAAAAATTTACGCCACTGGTCAAGATCTGCAAAGAATACGGTACGGCCATGCGGATCGGCACCAATCATGGTTCGCTTTCTGACCGCATCATGAGCCACTATGGCGATACCCCAAGGGGAATGGTCGAGTCGGCGATGGAATTCATCCGCATGTGCGAAGACCAGAATTATTATAACCTGGTTATCTCCATGAAGGCCAGCAATACGCAGGTAATGGTCCAGGCTTATCGCTTGCTGGTAGCCACCATGGCCAAAGAGGGGATGAACTATCCCTTACATCTTGGCGTTACCGAGGCTGGAGACGGAGAAGATGGCAGGATCAAATCGGCCGTTGGAATAGGTACGCTTTTGGCCGATGGATTGGGAGATACGATCAGGGTTTCGCTTACGGAAGATCCAGAATTTGAAGCGCCAGTAGCCAAGGCTTTGGCAGATCGGTATGAGCAAAGTGCGGAGCGCAAAGCGCAAAGCGCAGAAAGGCAAAAGCCTAAAGCACAAAGCGAATTTCTTTCCACTGCAAAACCCACAACTCATAACCCACAACTCATAACTCACAACTCACAACTCATAACCTACGACCCTTATTCCTATTCAAGAAGAGTAACGACCGCAGTAGCTCAGATTGGGCACCATCATCCGCCTGTTGTAATGGCAGACATTAGTGGACAAAACTTAAAAGATCCTTACTTTTTGGGTGCATTGGGCTATAATTACAATGCATTATTGGATAAATATAACCTGACCGACCAGGCGGTAGATCTCGTATACTTGGGAGATGAACTGCCTTCTTTTTCGTTTCCGGGCAACCTAAAGCAGGTCTACAATTATCCTACATGGCTAGCGCTGAAAGATAAAATCAACTGTTATCCATTGATCGATTTTAAGGATTATGCTACTTCAGCCCTATCCAAAGAAAGCCTGCATTTGATCAGCATCAAGGCTAGCGAGTTCGATTTTAACGATCTGCTGGCACAATCATTCGATCAAGTGGCAGCAGTTATTGTCTTGGAAACGGATGAAATCCAGCAGCAACGCGCTTTTTTTGTCGCCCTACAACAGCATAACATCCAAATTCCGGTCATCATCAAACAAGCCTATGCCCCAATTGAGGCAGACGAGCTGATGTTGTATGCAGCCAGTGACCTGGGATCGTTGCTAACAGATGGATTCGGCGATGGTGTCTGGATTTCGGCCCCATCAAACATATCGCTATCCTTGATCAACAGCACAAGTTTTGGCATCTTGCAGGCAACACGTACCAGAATTTCCAAAACAGAATACATTTCATGTCCAAGCTGTGGCCGTACCTTATTCGATCTGCAGGAAACAACACAATACATCAGGTCTAAAACAGATCATCTCAAAGGGATAAAAATAGCCATCATGGGCTGTATCGTAAATGGTCCAGGAGAAATGGCAGATGCCGATTACGGATATGTGGGTACCGGACCAGGTAAAATTACGCTCTACCGAGGTAAAGAGGTCATTAAAAAGAACGTGAATACCCCATCAGCATTAGATGAACTGATAGAAATCATTAAAGAAGATGGAAACTGGATCGAATCAATGACCTAATGACCTTAGTTCCCCAATGACCTTATGACCTAATCATATAACCGACTAATCAGCACCCCAGGCCGTGAGCACCAGATTTCTGCTTCCACCATGGTTGCGGTGTTCGCACAAGTAAATCCCCTGCCAAGTCCCAATGTTGAGTTCGCCATTGGTAATCGGTACCATCACACTGTTTCCCAAGAGCGCTGCCTTTAAATGGGCGGGCATATCATCTGGACCTTCATCCTGATGTAGGAAATCGGGATCATTTTCTGCTACTGTTTTGTTGAACCACATTTCAAAATCCATCCTAACTGTTGGGTCTGCATTTTCATTTAACGTAAGGCTGGCAGAAGTATGCTGTATAAAAACCTGCAAGACTCCCGCCTTAAGCCTAGCGATTTCTGGAAAGGCGTGGGTGATCTCAGTCGTGATCAGATGAAAACCACGATTTCTTGGTCGTAGCGTAAGTTCCTTTTGGTAAATTTGCATGGTAGTCGATATGGAGTTGAGCAAAATTAACAAAAAAAGCTACGCCTTGTTTACCAGTTCTTTACCCTCGATGCCAATAGCGTGGTGTTTTTTGTAACAGGGGAATCGATCAATTGTGCCAATGCCTGATCTAATCCTTTTTTGATCTTGGTCCGCTTAATGTTCATTCTTTTTCCGCTAATCGTTTCCTGATAAATCAGTTCCTGTTGGTCGTTGTAGAATTTGACGACCGAAATTTTTGGCGATTTCACGTTCGACTCGATAACCCAATGTGCAAAATTGGCTGTTTCTTTTTTTTCCTGGGCCCTGGCGCCAATCGAAATGACTATACCTAACAGGGCGCCGATCATAGTTTTTTTCATGTTCATGTGTATTTGGATCGAAACTAGGAATGAGAACCATCATCATTTTTGAATGAAGCCCATGGATGTGGTTTTGTGGATAGAAGACGAATCTAAAGGGAGATTTGCCTTTGGGAAGGAAATAAGTAGGATCTGGATTTCGAACCCTGCTGTTCGTCTACAAAATCAGGTTGTTTATCGATAGGGGCTATAAAAATTAAAGATTTTAAGGGTAATCCGTTATTTTTGGGAGTGGCCAGACTTTCTGCTCAGTTAACGACAAAGCGCATTGCCATCCATTTTATTTTTTGGGTGCTGGTATGGCTGTTTACCTCTTTCATTTATGGGTATACCAAGTATGACCTGGCGTTTTCCCTCACCAACAATGTCCTTTTTCTGCCCATCCATATCCTGTATTTCTATGTGGTCTCGTATGTGATCATTCCCAAGTATCTTTTCAGGAAGCGATACCTGCTGTTTGTGATTACCCTTTTTCCGTTCGTTTTTTTTATTCCCTTGCTGAATAGGCTGCTTGATATCTTGGTCATCGATCCGCGGGTAGAAAGTTATATCAGAATGAAAGGAATGCCGCTATGGGAACGTACCAATAAGGATTTCTGGTCCAGGTTTACTAATCCTGCTGCTTACCTGAGTGCATTTAAAGGAGCTAATTTCGTGATCTGGTTTGCCATTGTAATCAAATTTTTCAAGCTCTGGTATGAACGTCACCATGCCGCGCTTCAGGCAGAGCTGCGCTTGCTCAAAGGTCAGATCCATCCACATTTTTTATTCAATACCTTGAACAATCTATATGCGCTGACTTTGAACCAATCGCCAAAATCTCCTCAGATCGTAATGGGCCTGTCAGAAATTTTGAGGTACATGCTATACGAATGCAATGTAGACCATGTGGGGCTTCGAAAAGATGTTGAGATCTTGGAAAGCTATGTCATGCTCGAAAAGTTAAGGTATGAGGAAAGGTTGGACCTGAGCTTCTCAACAGCTGGAGAAATCGATCAGCACCAGATTGCGCCGCTGTTGTTGATGCTCTTGGTAGAAAATGCCTTTAAGCACGGAACTGGAGAAAGCGTGGGTCAGGTATGGATCAACATCGACCTTACTGTAAAGCACAATTGGCTCAAATTTAAGATCGCCAATGGAAAGCCGGCCCACATAGATACAGAGGCGGCGCGGCATTTTGGGCATATCGGATTGGAAAACGTCAGGAAGAGATTGCAACTGCTCTATCCCGATGCACATTCGTTAAAAATCTTTAATGAGGAGGAAATGTTTATCGTTATCCTTGAAATAGAATTGCAAAAACTGGCATATGAAAATTAAGGCACTGATTGTAGATGATGAACCACATGCCATCGAGGTGATCGAAAACTACCTGCAGCATGTTCCGGAAGTAGAAATTGTGGGCAGCTGCCAGGATGGGATCAAGGCCTTCCAGATCTTGCAGCAGAAAAAGATAGACCTTATTTTTTTGGATGTGAAGATGCCAGGGCTAACCGGGACGGATCTGGTCAAAAGCCTAAAAAGTCCGCCAAAGATTATCTTTACCACAGCGTATAGCGAATATGCGGTGGCCGGATTTGAATTAGATGCGCTCGATTACCTTGTAAAACCCATTCCTTTTGAGCGGTTTTTAAAGGCGATGGACAAAGTGCTGAAGTACTTTGGATCGCTCAGATCTGTTGCGGTAGTGGAGCGGCCTACCTTGATGGGGCCTGATCAGTTCATTTACCTTAAAGTAGAACGGAAAATGGTCAAGATCAACGTCAACGAAATCTGTTGGATCGAGAGTGTAAAGGATTATGTAAAAGTGGTAACCGCGGAAAGAACACTGGTCTCCAAACAAAAAATCAGCCTGCTCGAAGAATTATTGCCCGAAGATCAATTTTGTAGGATCCATCGCTCCTTTATTATTTCACTGGCCAAAGTAGAAAGCTATTATTCGTTCGCTGTGGAGATTTTAGGAAAAGAACTGCCCATTGGAAGAAATTATAAGCAGAATGTGCAGAGATGTCTTAAAGAAAAGTAAAAGTTGAAAGTTAAAAGTTGAAAGTTTAAATTTCCTAGAGAGAATAACATCTCACATCTTACATCTCACATCTCTTTACGCTTTCCGCTCTACGCTACTTCTTCACCTTCCAGGTCTCTGTCCACACAAAGCTATCATTGCCATATTTCATGGTTTTTTCATATTTGAATGTGGTACCATCATTGATCAAAATTTTTAGGTCTGTTGTAATGGAATTGCTCGTGTTGTAGATTTGTATTTTGGTATTGTTTTCTATAAATCGCCACTTCACCGTTACGGTTTGCGAATCCAATGGGCTACAACGCAGGGGACCATTGTCGTAAACACAATCCCCATTGCTCTTGAACATCCGGAGGTCATCGAGAATGCAGGGCAGTGCATAATAATCGCTATAGATATTTGTGCTCGATCCGACAAAAGTATCGGGATAGGCCGGATTTGATGTGGATGAAACTAAAATATAATATTTGTCGACAAGGTTTTCAAAGGGATTGGGTGCAGGTTCGGGAGCTACATTTTCGGTAACATCTTCAGATTTGGAGCAGGCCAATAGAACCAGCAGGCTGACCAAAAATAATAGCGTATGGATTTTCATTAAATAGTTAACCTTTAATTGTTTAACTATAAAATTATCGCTTACAGTCCAGCTATAAAACACTAAGCGCCAGGATACGTTTTTATTTTGCAGATGGCTAAAATGGATTGGTATTGGGGCACAACTAGTGCAAGCAACCAATATATAAGCGCGACCTTAGAACAAATGCCTTAGGTGCAGCAGATTTGAGCAAAATCAGCGCGCTATCAGCTGATTTCCTGTTCTCATAGATGCCGCTGACCAGGGCCATCATATGCCCGTTTGAATGGCGTTTGTAAATTGAGAGATATTCCAAGCTCAAATGCGCGCCAGGAATTCTTCTGGGAAAATAATCGCCGGCATAGATTTCATCTTCATCATCTTCTGGCAAGGCGATCAGGTTTTTTTTGGGGTAAAAAGTACGCCCGAGGGTATCTATTGGCAGGCCGAGCTGGGCATGGACTTGAAATAGTTTCGAGCGAAGCGTATTGTAGTTCAGTCCCGTATCGGCCACTACCACATCATAATCTGCATATAGCTCTTCCGCTGGTACTGAGTCTGTTTTGCTCAGTGCGGCTTCTTTTTGGTTTGGAAGAGGGTCGGCCTTTACGGGTTTTTGCTTTTCTTGCTGACCTTGGGTGCAAGAAGACAAGAAAATTGCCAATAAAACACAAAGGCTGCCCGATTTGATTAGTTTAGGATGGTTAAAGTTCATGGAGGAAGCGGATTGATTTTTTACAGACCTGAAAGAGCTTCGGTGGTAACGTTTCGCCTAGATAGGGATGGGAGGCACCAAATACATGATTGGCGTCTTTGATCTCGACCAGCCTGCTTTTTGGATTGGTATTGGCCAGTTTTTGGGCTACTTCAAATGGTACATTGACATCATTGTCGCCATGTACGATCAGCCAGGGCACATCGATTCGTGAGGCGGCATCGAGAATGTTCAATTGTTTGCTATTGGCTTCAAAATCGTCCAAAAGGGTAATGTTAAGGGGCATTTTCTCTTTGGTACGGGCATTTACGACATAGATTTTGCCCTCTCTCCGCCACGTTGCTTCCTGTTCCCTCCTCCATAAACTGCTAAAATCTGCAATCGAACTCCAGGTAATCAATGCCCTAACCTTGGGATGGTTGGCTGCGGTAATGATGCCCAGACCACCGCCACGGCTATGCCCTATCAAAATAACTTTTCCTACATTCAGGTTTTTTAGGGCATAATCGATCACGAGGTCAACATCCAACAATTCCTTTGAAAAAGTATTGCTAGCAAATACATCAAGATCGTTTACGTCTGTAGGATGATCAGGATCTACACCACTGTGCGAAAGGTTAAATTTGAGGTAGCGATAGCCATTTTGTGCGAAATAATGGGCTGTAAGATGATGGGCTCCCCAATCTTTGAAGCCTTTAAAGCCATGTACAAAAATAACCAATGGTGCATCAGGTTGTTTTTGATCGATAGTTACGTCGATCAAGATGGGCCTATTGTTACTTCCAATAATTTGGTGGTGGTCAATGCTAATCATAGCTTAAAATTACGATAAAGAATGAAGCGAACCAATATGGATATCGGCTAGTTATTCATCATCATCTTATAGAACCAGACCAACATATATCCTGCCTGTGTTCGGCTTGGTATAACGGAACATGAACGGAGGATGGACGGAAGATGAACGAAGGATGGACGAAGGATAAGGGATGAACAAGACTTCTGTTAGACTTCTATAATGGCTAATAAAACCTGATTTGAAAAGTTGTTAAAGATATCCTCGTTCATGTAATTTGTATTCTTTCTAAATAAGCCTAAATTACAGCATAATGACAGTATTGCGGGTTGGCGTATTTACTTTTGTTGGCACTAAATAATAGGCTAAACCAATTTTGGAATATTTAAAGATAATTGCATTTACTCATCAACAGATTGACCTTAAGGCATTAGGGAAATTGGTCATCTGTGAGCATACGCTGGATGATCGGTTGAAAAATATCCAATCGGCATTGCCTATCAAGGAAATATTCTATGTTGGCACCTGTAACCGGGTAGAATTTATTTTCACCAGTCCCGAAGAAATCAACAAGGCTTTTATCTATAAATTTTTGCAGGTACTGGACATGGGCCTGCCCGAGACTTACCTGGAACAATTTATCGAAAATGTTGCGGTGTATGAGAAGGAGGAGGCTTTTAACCACCTCATGCGTATTTCTTGTTCATTGGAAAGTTTGGTTGTGGGAGAAAAGGAAATTTTGGCCCAAGTCCGTAAGGCCTACGAGTGCTGCCGAGAGGCCGGTTTTACTGGCGATTACATGCGGATGATCATGAACCGCGTGGTCAAGACCGCCAAAGAAGTATATACGCATACCAATATCTCGAAAAATCCGGTTTCTATAGTTTCCTTGGCCTACCGCAAATTGCGCGAATTAAATATGTGCGGCAGTGCGCGTTTATTGATCATTGGCGCAGGCGAAACGAACAGAAATCTGGCCCAATACCTTAAGAAGCATAAATATTCGAATTTTTCTATTTTCAATAGGACGATAGAGAAAGCAGAAAGCCTGGCCAAAGAACTAAATGGTACGGCCTATCCGTTAAGCGAACTGGCCACTTTTAATAAAGGCTTCGATGTAATTATTACCTGCACCGGTGCTACACAGCCCATCCTGACCAATGAAATCTATGCCAGTTTGCTCAATGGCGACACCAGCAAAAAAGTAGTGGTCGATCTGGCCATTCCGAATGATACGGCCCCAGAAGTGATCGAAAAGTTTCCGCTGCATTATATCGAAGTCGAATCGCTAAAGGAAATTGCCAGAAAAAATATTCAGGAAAGATATGATGAGCTGGTACATGCAGAGCACATCATTGAAGAAAACATCAAGGAATTCGAATCGGTACTGCGTCAGCGCAAAATTGAAATCGCCATGAGCGATGTGCCGAAAAAGATCAAGGAGATTAGACATACCGCAATGAATGGGGTGTTCGCAGAAGAAATCAATACCTTGGACGATAATTCTAAAGCCGTATTGGAACGGGTGATGGATTATATGGAAAAAAAATGTATCACCATCCCGATGGTCATGGCCAAGGAAATTTTGGTTAAAAACAGCTGAATAGAGTAAAAGGTAAGAGGGAAAAGGTAAATTCATACATCTTCCATTTTCCATATTACATCTTCCATCTTCCATTTTCCTTCTTTTTTCCATCCTTGATTTCACATTTCCCTCCTCAATTTCACATTTTCCATTAATTTTGCAGTTTCCATTAATTTAGTAGAAAACATATAACAAGGTGAAGAAAATAATAATCGGCACGCGTGGCAGCGATCTGGCCTTATGGCAGGCCAACTATACGAAGGACCTGTTGGCAGGAATTGGAATTGATGCAGAGTTGAAGATCATTAAAACGCAGGGCGATAAAATCTTAAACCTGAGGTTAGATAAATTGGAAGGGAAAGGTTTTTTTACCAAAGAACTGGAAGAAGAACTGCTCCATGGCAGCATTGACATTGCGGTCCATTCGCATAAAGATTTGCCCACCACCAATCCACCAGGATTGATTATTGCTGCCGTAACAGAACGCGAAGATCCATCAGAATTATTACTGATCCTAAAAGATACGGTAGACATCAGCCAACGCCTGTCGTTGAAAAAGGGAGCGATGGTCGGCACCTCTTCCAATCGGAGAAAAGCACAGCTGTTGGCCTTGCGTTCAGATCTGAATATTGAAGACCTCCGTGGGAATGTACCTACGCGTATACAAAAATTGCGCGACGAGGATTATGATGCCATTTTGTTGGCAAAAGCAGGTGTGAACCGGCTAAACATCGACCTGAACGAATTCCATGTTGAAGTGGTTGATACCACGGAGCTTGTACCGGCGCCTGCACAAGGGGCTTTGGCCATACAGATCCGTGAAAATGACAACGAATTGTTCCAGGCACTTCAGCAGATCAATGATCCGGCAACGGCCGAAGAAATTGCAGTTGAACGTAAAGTGCTCAATCTTTTTGAAGGCGGATGCCACATGCCACTGGGCTGTTACTGTAAAAAAGAAAATGGCCTTTTTGAAGTTTGGACATCCAAGGCTGAAAGTGACGAACATTTTCCGGACCGTCTTTTTTTAAGGGCCGAAAGTACGGCAGGACTGGCAGAAAGGATCGTCGAAAAATTTGATCCGAACAGGAAGCTTCCAGAAAAGGTATTCATTTCAAGGGAAATTGGTGCGCATAGTTATTTCAGGAAGGCGCTGGAAAAGCACAACATCGAAATTGATGGACGCTCACTGATCCGTACTTTTCCGATTGTCAATATCCTCGATCCTTTTTACCTCAAGAATATCGACTGGATTTTCTTTAGCAGCAGGAATGCCGTAGAATATTTTTTTAAGTTAAACCCGGCCTTGGCCAAAAAGGTAAAGTTTGGCGTAGTGGGCCGAGGATCTGAAGATACCTTGCGTAAATTTGGTCACCTGGCCGATTTTGTTGGTGAAAGTGGCGATATCACCGAAGTGGCAGATGAATTTGCCAAGCTGGCCATCAACCAAACTGTTCTTTTCCCAAGGGCACAGGATTCACTGTTGAGCATCCAAAAATCACTAGATCCAAGTACAAAGGTCGTCGATCTCCCGATCTATGAAACCGTGATCGAAGAAAATATTGATGGCACCACGGCCAATGTGCTGATCTTCACCAGCCCATCAAACGTTGATGCCTATTTTGCGGATAATCTTTTAGACCCAGAGCAGAAGGTAATCGCCATTGGCAACTCTACTGGCAAAAAATTTGAGGAAATGGGCGTAAAGTATGCCTTGCCTTATTCGCCAGACGAAATTGGCCTGGCAGAAGCTGTCTTTGGCATCTGATGACAGGAGATGAAATGAAATATGATATTTCTGTTATGTTACTCCATGGATAAATAGGTAATTTTGTGCTTGGTTGAATTACGCAAAACACTTAACGCTTAGTGCCAAACCCAAATGTATGCATAGACCCCGTCGACTTAGAAGAAACCCAATAGTAAGGGAAATGATCGCAGAAACCCGGTTAACAAAGGATATGTTCATCTATCCCTATTTTGTTGTACCAGGCCAAGGGGTAACCCATGCCATTGAAGCCATGCCCGGCATCAACCATTTCTCAACAGATACCTTGCTCAAAGATGTCGAAAAAGGTTTAAAACTAGGCGTGAACAAAGTGATGCTCTTTGGTGTTGGAGATGAAAAAAGCGAGGATGCCCATGCCGCTTATGACCCGCATGCACTTGTGCCTACCACCGTAAAGGAATTGAAAAGGCATTTTGGTGCCGATCTTTATGTGGTAACCGATGTTTGTGTATGCTCGTATACCACACATGGACATTGTGGGATTATGGCCAATGATGAAGTCGCCAATGATGCTTCCGTAGATCTCATAGCTAAAATGGCATTGAACCATGCCCAGGCAGGTGCCGATATGTTGGCCCCTTCAGACATGATGGATGGGCGGATTGCTGCCATCAGGGCAAAATTAGATGGTGCCGGACAGGAAAACGTGGCCATCATGAGCCATGCCACCAAGTTTGCGTCTTCTTATTATGGTCCTTTCCGCGAAGCAGCAGATTGCGCGCCAAACAAAGGCGATCGAAAAAGCTACCAGATGGATTTTAGAAATGGGACCGAAGCACTTAGGGAGGCACTTCTTGACGAAAATGAAGGTGCCGATGTGCTCATGGTCAAGCCAGGATTGGCCTATCTTGATATTATTGCGAAATTAAAACAACATACCCATCTGCCCATTGCCTGCTACAATGTATCTGGAGAATACTCCATGATCAAGGCTGCTGCACAAAAAGGATGGATTGATGAACAAAAAGTGGTGATGGAAACCATGCATGCCTTTGCCAGGGCTGGCGCGAGCATCATTACCACCTATCACATCAGGGATATGGTAGAGAACAACTGGATATAAAAAAGTGTTGGGCGATTGGCGGACAGCGTTAGTAAACGCTAATCGCTGATCGCCAATCGCTAAACCCAATACAAATGCTTGACTCATTAAAAAAAATATTTTCGGGCAACGAATCTGAATTGCCGATCAATACCGGGAGCAAACCTGACATCAGCCGTGAAAAATCGGCCGCACTTTACGAAAAGTCAAAGATCTATTTCCCGGGAGGTGTAAACTCTCCGGTCAGGGCTTTCAAGTCGGTATATGGTACGCCACTTTTTATCCAAAAAGGAGAGGGCTGTGTGATCTGGGATGCTGATGGGAACCAATTTATTGATTTTTGCGCAAGTTGGGGACCATTGATCCTGGGCCATAGCCATGCAAAGATCAGGGAGAAGGTGAGCGAGGTGATGCAGGGTGGAATGAGCTTTGGCGCGCCTACGGCATTAGAAAATGAATTGGCAGAACTGATCATCCAAAACAATCGTTTTGTCGAAAAAATCCGTTTTACGAGTTCGGGCACTGAAGCGGTCATGTCGGCCATTCGTTTGGCCAGGGGCTATACCAAAAGGGACAAGATCATTAAATTTGAGGGCTGTTACCACGGCCACAGCGATTCGCTGCTGGTAAAGGCCGGATCGGGATTGGTAACTTTTGGTGAAACCTCTTCTGCAGGCGTACCGAAATCGTTTGCGGAAGAAACCATCGTAATCCCATTGAATGACACCAATGCGCTCACCGAAGCTTTTGCACAGTTTAAAGATCAGGTGGCTGCGGTAATCATAGAAGGTATTCCCGCCAACAATGGCTTGCTCTTGCAGGACCAATCTTACATCGAATTTCTGCGCCAGATCTGTACCGAAAATAAATCCTTGCTAATCTTTGATGAAGTGATTACAGGGTTCAGGATTGGTTTTGAAGGTGCAGCTGCGCATTACGGCATCAAGCCTGATATGGTAACCTATGGCAAGATAATTGGCGGTGGATTACCTGTGGGCATGTATGGGGCATCAGCAGAGATCATGGGCCACATTTCCCCAGATGGGGGCGTGTACCAGGCTGGAACGCTATCCGGCAATCCGGTTGCCATGGCGGCAGGCATCGCTACATTGACTGAATTGCTGCGCAGCGGATTTTATAAGGAGCTGAATGCAAAAACTATGGAGTTTGTGGAAAGCTTACAGCGCTTTGCTACGGCCCGAAATTATAAATTTAAAGTATTTACAATCGGCTCTATTTTTTGGTTTGCCTTTACCGATCAGGAAAAGATCCAAACTGCAGCGGCGATCGACGCATCGAGCATGGAGAAATTTAAGGTCATGCACCGTGAACTGTTAAATAGGGGAGTTTATTTGGGCCCATCTGGTTACGAAGTTGGATTTGTTTCTGCTGCGCATACCAAAACAGATCTTGAAAAAGCCAAAAGGGCAATATTTGATGCGCTAGATCTGGTATTTAAGAAGTAACGATGAAAAAATCACTGCTCATATTTTATTTGCTCTTACTTTATGCAGTAGCCGAAATGTTCTGGTGGGGAACGGTAGTGATCCGTTTACAGCCTGAGCGCATGGCCATGATCATGGGCGAGGGATCCGTATTTCTTTTCCTGCTCTGTGTAGGTGCCTATTTCATCCATGCCTCTATCAAAAAGGAAGATAAATTGCATGAACAGCAACAGAATTTTTTGCTTTCGGTTACGCATGAGCTCAAATCGCCCTTGGCTGCCATCAAGTTGTCGTTGCAGACCATCATTAAAAGAGACCTGGAGCGTAATATGCAGCTTTCCCTGCTCAATAATTCGTTAAAGGATATCGAACGCCTTGATGATCTGGTTGAAAATATGTTGTTGGCCACAAAGATTGAAAGCAGGACCTATTCTTTTCCAAAGGAGGAATTTGATTTTTCGGAACTCGTGGGTAAAATCACCGACCGATTGCAGGTGCATTCTTGTGGAGATGAGCAGATTATCAATGCCCACATCCAGGGCAACATTAAACTTTTGGGCGATCGTTTTGCCCTTTCTTCTGTAGTAACAAACCTGATCGAAAATGCTGTGAAGTATTCTGGTCCATGTGCCGAAGTTGCAGTTGAACTCTGTCAAAATGACGGTAAGCCGCTTCTAACGGTTTCAGACAAAGGTCCGGGCATTCCAGACCATGAAAAAATGCTTATTTTTGATAAATTTTACCGTGTGGGAGATGAAAATGTACGCAAATCAAAAGGAACAGGTCTTGGCTTGTTTATTGTTAAAGAGGTATTACAGAACCACGATGCTGATATCACCGTGAAAGATAACGTACCGCAAGGTGCAATTTTTGAAGTAACATTTAATTGATATGCCACAGAAATTAAGAATATTATTGGTGGAAGATGAAGATCATTTATTGGATGCCATTAAACTCAACCTCGAATTGGAGGGCTATAAAGTTCATGCCGTAAAAGACGGAAAAACCGCGCTCAAGGTATTTAAGGAAGAACGTTTCAATCTGATTATTTTAGATGTGATGCTGCCAGAAATGGACGGATTCCAGGTCTGCGAAACCATTAGGCTCGAGAATACCGAAGTTCCGATCCTGTTTCTGACCGCCAAGAACACCAGTGAAGATCGCGTAATGGGACTCAAAAAAGGAGCTGATGACTATCTGGTCAAGCCATTTAACCTAGAAGAACTGATTTTGCGTGTAGGTATCCTTGTTAAACGCAGCCTTAAGGCAGATGACCTGAAAGAACTGAATTCGTATAAAATTGGCGACAAGACCATCTACTTCAACTCATTTGAACTCAAACAAGATGATGGCGTGGTGGTACCGCTCACCAAAAAGGAAACGATGTTATTAAAACTATTGATCGAACGCAAGAACGAAGCGGTTTCAAGAGAGCAGATCTTGGAGACCGTTTGGAACTATGATGTTTATCCGTCTACCAGGACCATCGATAACTTTATTCTTACCTTCCGCAAATATTTCGAGCCAGATCAAAAAAATCCAGTGTATTTCCATTCCATTAGGGGGGTAGGCTATAAATTTACTGACGTCGCAAATTAATGTACAATAAGCAGAGTAGATATGCGCTGATGGCCGTCTTTGCCAGCTCCGCATTGGTCAGTTTATATTATACACAATATCAGCTCGCCGCCATCGCTGGCTTGCTTTTCTGTTTCATCCTGTGGAGCCATTTCAAATATGGTTCAATTGTACTAGCCTCCAAATATTTTAAGGACAAAGATTATCCGCGCGTAGCTGAGTTGTTGTCGGAAGTACAAAATCCCGACCGATTGGCCAAAAATAGGCGAGGCTATTACGAGTTTATGAAGGCGAAACTTGCGTTGGAAAACGAAGACTACGAAGCTGCAGAATACCATTATCAGATTGCAAGCCGCTTTCCGCTCGGCGGAAAGAATGACAAGGCCTATGTGCTGATCAACCTGGCCAATCTCGCCCTGCGAAAAAAAGATGCCGAACGTACCCTGGCCTATACCACAAAGGCAAGGGAATTGGCCAACACATCAAGAGCAAAAGAAATCATTGAAACTATTGAGCAAAATGCCAAAAAACTGGCCCCATAACCTATGAAGAATAACTTATTTTTAGATGCCGCATTTTCAAGGCCAACTGAACGGCCACCAGTGTGGATGATGCGCCAGGCAGGACGTTTTATGCCGCAATACTGGGAAATTAAGAACAAATATTCTTTCCTTGAAATGTGCAAGACCCCTGAAATTGCTGCCGACGTGACCATGCTTCCGGTAGATTTGCTGGGGATTGATGCAGCCATCTTATTTTCAGATATTCTGGTTACCGGCGAAGCCATGGGAGGGGAATTGAGCTTTACCCAAGGAGTGGGCCCGAAATTTGCCAATCCAGTACGTAATGCACAAGATATCGACCGTTTGGAAACCGAAGTGACGGACCGCCTGCAATATGTAGCCGATGCGATCAAGGTAATTCAACAGCGTTTGGATGGCAGCATCCCATTGATCGGTTTTGCCGGTGCACCTTTTACCGTAATGAGCTATTTGGTGGAAGGGGGCTCATCAAAAGACTTTAAGTTAACCAAACTGCTCATCCATAATCATCCGGAACTGGCCCATCGCCTGTTGGCCAAGATTGCCAAGGTAACCACAGACTACCTGAACCTGCAGATTGCAGCTGGCGTAAACGCACTGCAGCTGTTTGACAGTTGGGCTTTGGCCCTCTCCTGGAACGATTATCAGGAATTTAGCCATCGCTATAATCAGGACATCATTTCTGGACTGAACCGGAGAAATATTCCGGTCATCTCTTTTTGTAAGGGAAGTTCAGTCTTTGCACCAATCATGGCCGAAGCGAGACCAGATGTGGTATCCATTGATTGGAATGCAGACCTGTTGAATATCAAAAAAGCGTTGCCTGCGGACATTGCCGTTCAAGGGAATTTGGATCCCCATATTCTGTATGCTGATCAGCCAGTGATCAAAAAACAGATTCTACGATTGTTTGAGCGGATGCGCGGCGAGCAGGGATTTATTTTTAACTTAGGTCATGGTATTATGCCAGACATTCCATTCGATAACGTGAAGTATGCGATTGAAGTCGTAAAGGAATTTAAGTATTAGACTTAGGTTGGTTGTTTGCTATGGAAGCCTACTATAGATATTTTTTAGCGGTGCACATCATTTTCGTCGTCAGTTGGATGGCGGGATTATTTTATGGCGTGCGGCTATTTATTTACCATACCGAGGCCAATGGCAAAACAGAACCCGAGCGATCCATCCTTACCAGGGAATATACCAAGATTACAGCGAGGCTATGGAACATCATCACCGTGCCCGCCATGTGCCTAACCATAATTGCCGGTGGCCTGATGTACTACACGCACTTCGATTTTCTGGTTACGCAAGATTGGATGTTCGTTAAACTGGGATTCGTTGGCCTATTGCTTGCCTATCATTTTATCTGTCAAAACATCATGAAGCAGTTGAGGAAAGGAATATTCATCTATTCATCTAACCAATTGCGGCTGTGGAACGAAGTAGCCACGATCTTATTGGTTGCTATTGTGTTTACGGTGATCTTAAAGAGCGCCGTAAACTGGATTTATGGATTGCTGGGATTGGTGATATTTGCCGCAGTAATCATGACTGCAGTTAAGCTATATAAGCGGTACCGAGCGAAAAACGAAAAGTAAATACTTTTGTGGAATCAGCAGCGAAGCTTCATCATGCTATAAATTTGATAATGAACAAAAGCTTATTATTTTTTATGCTGCTATTTGAAATAGCTAGTTCTACCTGTTCAAGAGAGCAAACAAAGCAGGTTCGCGAACTTAAGGAAATCAAAAACTTTTTGTCGCAGGTATATGAACAAGAATTAAAAGATAGTTCATCGATACTGACGAATGAGCCCTCGAAAATTGCGTTCAATGAAATAAAAGATGAAGCATTTTTTACACCAGCGGATCGAAAGGAAATTGAAGCAGCCTTAATACAATCAACAATTATCGACTGGGAAAAAGTCCTGCTCAAGCAAAAAAAATATATTAGTCAGGCTAAGGTAGATACCATCTTTTCTAAAAAAGATCCATTTGGTGGTTGGAACTATGTCTATAAACATGTGGGCAAAAAAATTGCCACTGTTTCAGTGCCCGTTTTTTTTAGGAACAATACCTTCTGCCTGTTCTATGCAGATTATTCATGCGGTTGGCTTTGCGGTTATGGAGAGCTGAATTTATTTCAGAAGAAAAACAATAAATGGATTAAAATACGAACATTCTCGAGTTGGATAAGCTAGATAGCGATTTCATGAAATATCGTGCAGCTATGATTTAAACTCGTAATTTTGGTCGGCCATATTAAGGTGGTTGATGAAATGAAAAAAATAATTTTAATTATCCTTCTACTTGCCATTGTACAGATAGGTCATGCACAATTGCCAAATGTTGATCTCTTCAACCGCATTCGTCCAGCAGATAGCCTGAATAAGGAACTCCATTTTAACCTATACAACTTCAACTACGTCAGGAACTATGAATATTCAAACAAGTTCCATGATGGTTATACGCTTTATGGCACGCAGTTGATGCCGCAATTGGTCTATTATCCGCATCCAAACTTAGCGATCATGGCTGGGGCCTATTTACGTAAGGATTTTGGAAATGAAGGCATATACGATGCCAAGCCGCTATTTAACCTCACCTACCACAAACGCAACCTGACCCTGATATTTGGAAGTCTGGAGGGCAATATCCAACACGATTATATAGAGCCCATCTACGATTTCGAACGGAAAATTACCGCCCCGATCGAATATGGTACACAGCTCTTGGTAGAAAAAGAGAAATTTAAGTTGGACAGCTGGATCTCTTGGCAAAAGATGATCTATAAGGGCAATGCCCAAAAGGAAGAGATTGTGGGCGGTCTGAATATGGAGCATACCATCTTAAAGAATAACCGTTGGAAACTGGCTATCCCCGTACAGTTTTTGGCCTATCATCAGGGTGGTCAGATCGATGTATTAAAAAATATACCAATCAGTACACTTTTTAATGGGGCAACCGGCTTTAAATTGAGCAATGACTTTAATGGTGGCATCAGGCAGTTTTATACGGCAAACTACATTGCGGTCTACAAAGATTTTTCGCCAACCAAGACCAGGGCCTTTGAGGGCGGTTTTGGGTTGTGGTTAAATGCGGGCATGGATACCAAATGGGGGAATTTTATGGCGTCTTATTGGAAGGGAAATAGATTTCTGACCATCAAGGGCATGGAACTATACCAGTCGGTCTCCAATACTTTATATGATGCAGGTTATCAACAGCAATCGAGGAACATTTTGGCCATCAGGTATTTTTATCAGAAGGAGCTCATCCCATATCTTTACCTTGATGTTCGTTTTGAACCTCATTTTGACCTCGACGCTTCCGACTCGCAGCTTCAGTTTAATCATTCCCTGTTCCTGACCTATAAGGGAGACTTTAGGCTTTTCAGGCAGCATTAGCTGATTGCCACATTACCTAACCAGCACATCACCTGATTAGCTAATTAAATTTTTTTGTAACCACATGCAACCTTTTACCGCTAGGGTTCATCTACCCTATACAAACACAAATGAAAGTGACCAAAACATATACTATTGATGATTTGCTGGAAGGCTGCAAAGCTGGCAACAGGCAGGCGCAGGAGATGCTCTATCGGCAAACTGCATCGAAGATGTTGGCGGTCTGTATGCGCTACGCGAAAGATCGGATGGAGGCTGAAGATGTACTGCAGATGGGCTATGTAAAAATTTTTCAAAAAGTGACAGATTATCGCGGGGAAGGCTCTTTTGAAGGTTGGATCCGCCGCATTATGGTGAACACTGCCATCGAAAGCTACAGAAAAAACCTGCGTACCCTGAGTATTGTGCCGATTGAAGATGCCTATGAGCAACCATCACAGGGTTTCGACTTTAGTAGCTTGGGGATGCAGGATCTGTTAAAAGTGATACAAAAATTGGCCGATGGCTATAGGATGGTGTTCAATATGTACATCATCGAAGGTTATTCGCATAAAGAAATTGCCGAAACGTTGGGCATTACCGAAGGTGCCAGCAAGTCGCAGTTGTCGAGAGCGAGAGCAATATTGCAACAAGAAATTATAAAAATGGAGGGCTTTGGTTATGCAACACATGCCGGATAAAGATTTTGATCAACTGTTTAGGGATAAATTTGAGGGAGCAGAAATAGAACCTTCAAGAGACCTGTGGGCCAATATTGAACAGGAGCTCGTTCCGCAAAAGAAAAGGACTTTTCCAATCTATTGGATGGCTGCCGCAACGGTAGTGGTGGCGATTGGTGCCGTATTGATGTTCCAAAAGAAGGAAGTGATCCAGTTGAGGGGCAACAACCCAATTGCGGTAGTACAGCCTAAAACTGAAATGCCAACTGGAGCAACAGCCCCTAAAACTGAGGTTGAGCCAGTAGCCAAAACAGGTGAGGTAGCTGCCAAAACTGCTGTAATCAACAACACTGAAAATAAACAGGTTCCTGCTGTAGTTACTTCAGCAGAAAATAAACCGCAAAATATTCAGTTGGCCGTGCAACCTAATCAGAATGAGGGTCGTCTACCTATTAAACAACAAGATCCAAAGCCGATAGATGTGCTGCCGATCAAAGAAGTGCCTGTAGATAACCAAAAGATGATCGCAAACGAGCCTGTAGCTGAAAAGATAGACGAAAGCCACATCTCTGAAGCGGGCAGCACTGAACGCAAAGGAATTAGAAATGTGGGAGACCTGGTTAATTATGTGGTTGATAAAGTAGATAAGCGCGATAAAAAACTGGTCAGGTTCAATACAGACGATGATGATAATTCATCGATTGTTGGGATCAACATCGGATTTTTTAAGTTCAATAAGAAAAACAAAGATAGATAAAGTATAAAGTATAAAGTATAAAGTATAAAGTATAAAGTATAAAGTATAAAGTATAAGATTCGTAGGAGACTTACTCTTTGAGCTAACCTTTCAACCTTTCAACTTTCAACCTTCAACTTTAAACTTTCAACTAAAAAAATAACACTCAAATAAACATACAAATGAAAACTCTAGTATTAGCAGCAATGATGGTAAGCGGACTTACCTTCTTGACAGGATCAGCAGATGCGCAACAAGACAGCGTTAAGCGTAAAAATAAGGAAATAAACTACGGTGTAAATATTTCTATCGGCAAGAAAGACAGCACTGGCCGGATCGATCCGAGCAAAGGACGTTTTGTAGGTGGCATTACCTTTACCCGTTTCGACCTTGGTTTTTCTAAACTGATCGATAATGGCAGCTTCGACCTTAAGCCGGCAAACGATTTCCTGGAATATAAAGGATGGAAGACCAGTACCGTATCTTTTGACATCATCCAAATGGGCTATCGTTTTAATCCTAACTTCAAGATCTATGTTGCAGGTGGTTTCGACTGGACCCTGATCCGTTTAAGGAAAAACATTACGATCCAGAAAGACCAGCCTACCTTAACTTATACTACCGACGCGATCGCCTATAGCAAAAACCGTTTCTCCAGCAGTTATTTCCACATTCCATTGAATTTTGAATTGAGGACCAAAGAAAACAACAAAGGCAGAAGATTTTACGTAGTGCTTGGTCCAGAAGTAGCTTTCCTGATCGATGGAAAGGTAAAACAGATCAGTGCCGAAAATGGAAAACAAAAATTTAAAGACGATTATAACTTTACCGAATTCCGTTACGGAGGCAGCTTAAGGGTAGGCACCAATGGATTGGCCCTCTTTGCGAAATACTATGCCAACGATATGTTCGATAGCGCTCCACAAAAAGGCCTGAAAAATATGTCGTTCGGTTTAACATTCGGATTGAATTAAGGTTAAAAGTTGGAAAGTTTTAATGTTAGAACCTTTCAACGTTACAACTTCCAAAAAAGAAACACACACAAATCAAACCAGATCCTGTAGCGCGCGTTGCAGGATTTTTTTGTGGTTTACCGAATTTAGGTAGTGCAGAAGCCCAGAAGTCCAAAAGTCCAGTAGTCCAATTCCATAGTTAGGTGCGTTTTATTCGTTGCTCCTTGCCCCTCGATCTTTCTCTTTATGCTCTGCTCTCTGCTCTACGCTCTTTACTCTTGCTCTTTTTCCTTACCTTTACTACGTGAACGAGCAGTTAATCAGCGTACAAAATTTAACCAAACAATATCAGGAAAGCCAGTCTTCTGGCATTAGTCAGGTAAGCTTTTCCATTCGCCGGGGCGACATTGTTGCTATTATTGGCGAGAGCGGAAGCGGAAAATCTACTTTGTTAAAATGCATGTATGGACTGGTGGCGCCAGACTCTGGGGAAGTACATTTTGCAGGAAAACGGGTATTGGGTCCACATGAGCAGCTTATTCCGGGGCATACCGAGATGAAAATGGTGACCCAGGATTTTTCCCTCAACATTTACGCAAAGGTGTACGATAATATTGCTGCCATGCTTTCCAATACCAATGTGGCCATCAAATTGCAACGGACGTTGGAGGTAATGGAACAACTGCATATCGGTCACCTTAAAGATAAAAAGATATCCGAGCTTAGTGGGGGAGAGCAGCAGCGTGTAGCCATTGCCAAAGCATTGGTGAGCAACATTCAGGTGCTTTTATTGGATGAACCTTTTAGCCAGGTAGATTCGCTGCTAAAAAATCAGTTACGTGCCGATATCAGGCGTTTGGCAAAGGAAACCGGATTAACGGTCGTGCTCGTTTCGCACGATCCCACAGATGGCTTATTTCTTGCAGACCAGTTACTGATCTTAAAGGATGGAATTTTGCTCCAAAATGATCATCCCACACAAGTATACGAACATCCTGTAAATTTATATACCGCAAAGATTTTGGGCAATGCTGTCCATTTGGACGCACAAGATGCCCAATTGCTAGGAGTTAAAACGACCAAGCAGCAGGTGGTCTTCTATCCCGAATGGGTAGAACTCAAAAGCAGCTGGAATAGCAGGCGTTTTGAAGTAGTGGAAGTCTATTATAAAGGATTTTATGATGAGCTGTTATTGGAGAGAAATGGCGTGCAGATCCGCGCACTTCAGCTCAATACGGGAACACATAAAAAAAACGACCATATCCAGGCGAATATCAGTCGTTTTTTAGAGTTTTAATCGTATTTAAATTGGGCGTTCAAGCCATCCAAAGCTAGAATATTTAGATCATTTATTCTGTAGATACCAGTACCACCTTGATCCTTACGTTGGCGGTCGGTTTGATCGGCGTCCTGTTCTGTAGGTCGGAACTCTGGATATCAATTGATAATCCGCCAGGATAAACCTCATAACTATACGCATCTACATTGTATACAAAGGGTAACTGGATGTAACTGGCACCATTGTTATAAGAGATATACACCAATGTACCTTCATTATCGATATGGTACTGATCGATCAAATTGATGTTCAGATCTGCCGAATAAGTTTGCCCATTTGTGCTCAAGATCCATTGGCTTGGTGTAATGTCACGTACTACTGTAATGTTTGGTGTACTACCATTTACAATAGTGTCTTTTTTGCAAGACGCCAAACCTAGTGAGGCGACGCAAATTAATAGTAAAGTTAACTTTTTCATGTTGTGTGTGTGTTTTCATGATAATCATGCAAAACTGCTGCCAGTTTCAAGAGGGTTGCCAGGGATCAAGTATCAGGTATCAGGTATCAAGTATCAAGTATCAGGTATCAAGTATCAGGTATCAAGTAAACCATTAACTACCAACTATCAATACCCCATCATTTTTAATCCGTATCCATATACATCGTCGATTGTGCGTAAGCTGCCTTCGAAGGCAATGCCAGAGAGATACTGGGTGGCTAGCGTTTCCTTACGGAGCAATTTTTCTAATTTCCGTATGGATCGGTCAGATAGTTGCAGGTAGGCGGGGTGGATTAATTTCTGTTCGCTCAAAAGCATGGAGGCATCCCATGTCCTGGCTTCCATAGCGCCCATCGGCTTGTGCAGCCGAATTTCCCGAAGCGTTTGCCAGCTATCCCGCAGAACCAGTTCGCTGCCCGTGCTGATAAAATCCTTTATTTCTTTGTTCGAATTTCCGGTTAGCGTTGGAATGCTTCCCATGAGCAGCCCCATCCTAAAGGTAACTTTGGCTGCCAATTTTGGCCACCTGATCTTGCATCCCAAGCTATCGCACCTATGGCCATACCATTTATAAAAATCGGCCCTTTCCCAAATGGTCTGGTAAGCGCAAAAGCCATTATTGCTTTGTAAGTTGACCTCATTGGCTATTTTCCACACTGCAGTCTGATGTTTGCGGTCTGACCTGAGCCAGTTTCCATCTGTTCCATCATGTTTACCTGCTGGATTTTCTTTGAAGTAACATGCTCCAGAAGGATACTCTTTGCCGCAGAAAGCCAGAATAGGAATACACAACAAGACAGCGCTTAAGAATCTTATCATACCTTAAGGTACGTGATTGCGCGCAATTAGGTTGCGTGAAATAGCTTACAGCGTTTTACAACTCCGCAAGCTATGCAATTTTAGATGTTTTTGGCTAGCCAATCGCCAACTTCACTGGTTTTATAGGCTTTGCCCTTTCCGGCCAAATCTTCGGTCACAATCCCTTCGGTCAAAGATTTGTTCACTACTGTCCTGATCAGCTCTGCCTCCTCTTTTAATCCGAAAGCATCTTCAAACATCATTGCGGCCGAAAGCACGGTGGCTAACGGATTGGCAATATCTTTTCCAGCGGCCTGCGGATAAGAACCGTGAATAGGCTCGAAGAGTGAGGTGTGTACACCGATCGAGGCAGATGGCATAAGGCCCATGGAACCAGAGATCACTGAAGCCTCATCTGTAAGGATATCGCCAAAAAGATTTTCGGTAATGATCACATCGTATGAACTTGGCCATTGTACCAAGCGCATGGCTACAGCATCAACAAATTCATAGGTTACCTGTACTTCAGGAAAATCTTTTTCCATGTCCTGAACGGTTTCCCGCCATAGGCGTGATGATTCGAGTACGTTGGCCTTATCTACGCAGCAGAGTTTTTTGCCCCTGCCCATGGCCATCTCAAAGCCAAGTTTGGCCAGACGTTGAATTTCTGAACGGGTATAGGTACAGGTATCGAAAGCAGTGTTGCCATCATCTTTCCTTCCTCGCTCACCAAAATAAATTCCTCCGGTTAATTCCCTGAGGATAATCAGGTCTGTGCCTTCGATCCGTTCCCTTTTTAGTGGCGAATTATCAATTAAAGATGGAAAAGTAAATGTTGGGCGAACATTGGCATATAGACCTAATTTTTGGCGCATTTTTAGTAGCCCTTGTTCTGGTCGTACAGTTGCCTTTGGATCGTTATCAAAGCGGGGATGCCCAATCGCGCCGAACAATACGGCATCAGCTGCCATACAGATCTCATGCGTAGAGTCGGGATAAGGTTCTCCTACTTCATCTATGGCTGCTGCACCTGTAATTCCTGCAGTCCACACAATTTCATGGTTAAATTTTTTAGCGATGGCATTCGATACTTTTACGGCCTGGTCAATTACTTCTGGACCAATTCCATCTCCTGCTAAAAGCGCGATATTCAGTTTCATGTTGTTATTAATTAGTTTGAATGTTCTATATGTTTTTGTTCATTGTTCCTTGCTCTTTGTTCTATGTTCTATGCGCTCTGCCCAGTGCTCTTCTTCTATATAATATTCAGCATCTTTTGCGTCGCCTTGATGGCTGATACGGTCTGGTCTGAGTCGAGTCCACGGGTGATAAATATTTTGGCCTGTGTATCCCAGGTGATGATGGTCTCGCACAAGGCATCTGAATTACTTCCTGGGGCAATACGCACGGTATAATCAATCAAGGCTGGTAATTTCAGTTTCTTCTTGGTATAGACTTTGGTCAGTGCATTCATAAAGGCATCGAACTGGCCATCACCTTGTGCATTGGCTTCAAATTGTTCACCTTCAATAGAGACAGCAATGGTAGCAGAAGGCCGTAAGCCCATGGCATTGGTCAATACATACGAATCTACAATGATCTTTTGTTCGTATAAACTACTATCGAGTACATCGGAGATGATATAGGGAAGGTCTTCTTTGGTAACGGTCTCTTTTTTGTCGCCCAATTCGATTACCCTTTGCGTTACTTTTTTCAGGTCTTCATCATTAAGTTTGAGGCCAAGTTCAAGCAGGTTTTTTTCAATATTTGCCTTTCCTGACGTCTTTCCCAAAGCATATTGTCTTTTTCTGCCAAAACGCTCAGGCAAGAGGTCATTGAAATAAAGGTTGTTCTTGTTATCGCCATCCGCATGGATGCCTGCTGTTTGCGTAAAAACGTTATCGCCAACAATGGGCTTATTGGTTGGTATCCTCACACCAGAAAAGGTTTCGACCAGTTTACTGACCTTATAGATCGATGATTCACGGACACTGATGTCAACTTCTTTAGCAAAATCCTTGATTACTGCGATTGCACTTGCCAAAGCGGCATTTCCTGCCCGTTCGCCCATTCCGTTGATGGTAAGGTGAAGGCCATTGATCCCTGCCTTTACAGCCTCCAGCACGTTGGCCGTACCCAGGTCATAGTCATTATGGGCATGGAAATCGAAGTGTGTGTCGGGATATTTTTCCAACAGCTCTGCAATAAACCTTTGGGTTTCAACAGGTGTTAAAATTCCCAGCGTATCTGGCAACAAAATTCTTTTTACGTTTTGTGCCGCCAGGAAGTCAAGGAATTGGATCACATATTCAGGAGAGTTCCGCATGCCATTGCTCCAGTCCTCGAGGTAGACATTTGTGGCGATGCCATTGCTTGTAGCAAGGTTGATGACGTGCCTGATTTCTTCAAAATGTTGTGCAGGGGTCTTTTTTAGCTGATGGGTCAGGTGATTTAGCGAACCTTTTGTCAATAAATTTTGAACCTTTACGCCAGCTTTGATCATCCAATCGATAGAGACCCCATTATCTACAAATGAAAGGACTTCAATCCGGTCGATGTGTCCATTTTCTTGGGCCCATTTGGTAATGGCCTGCACAGCCTGGAATTCACCATCAGACACACGTGCCGATGCCACTTCGACACGATCAACATGTAGTTCTTCAAGAAGCAGTTGACTGATCGTTAATTTTTCAGATATAGAAAACGACACGCCAGAGGTTTGCTCCCCATCGCGTAGTGTCGTGTCCATGATCTCTATTTTTCGTTTCATGATGTAGGTTCACCGGTTTATAATGTGATTGCACCGATTTATAAGTGATTGCACAGATTAATGATTAAAATTTTTGCTGGTCAGCAAATTCCTGTATTTCCTGTTTAATGCTTTGCAGGTAGTCGATGTCATCGAAACCATTCAATAAGTTGTGTTTTTTATAAGGGCTGATGTCGAACGATTCTTTTTCGCCGGTACTTAACAGGGTGATGGTCTGTTCTGGTAGATTTACTTCCAATGCTGTGCTGGGATCAGCGGCAATGGCTGTAAAGATCCGGTCTGCAAAAGCTGCACTGACCTGCACTGGCAGTACGCCAATGTTTAGGCAGTTATTTTTGAAGATATCCGCAAAAAAGCTAGAAACCACACACCTGAAACCATAATCATACACAGCCCAGGCAGCATGTTCACGGGATGAACCAGAGCCAAAATTTTTGCCTCCTACTAGAATCTTGCCGCTGTAGATTGGGTTGTTCAATGCAAAATCTGGTTTTAAGCTATTGTCTGGATTAAATCTCCAGTCACGGAAAAGATTATCGCCAAAACCAACTCGTTCGGTAGCCTTTAAAAAACGGGCCGGGATGATCTGATCGGTATCTATGTTTTCAATTGGAAGTGGGACTGCGGTACTTTTTAGGATGTTAAATTTATCGTATGCCATGTTAAATACTGATTAAACGAGTTCTTCAATTAATGTGCGGGGATCGGTAACCTTTCCGGTTACGGCAGCCGCTGCGGCTACCAATGGACTGGCCAACAATGTTCTTGATCCAGGGCCTTGCCTGCCTTCGAAATTTCGGTTGGAGGTGCTTACGGCATATTTTCCTGCGGGGATCTTATCATCGTTCATGGCCAAACAAGCTGAACAGCCAGGTTGGCGTAGCGTAAATCCCGCCTCGGTGAAGATATCCAATAATCCTTCCTCCCTAATCTGGTTTTCAACAATGTGCGATCCTGGTACCAGCCAAACGGTCACGTCATCGGCTTTATGCTTACCTTTTACAATGGATGCAAATGCCCTGAAATCCTCAATGCGCCCATTGGTACAGCTGCCTACAAAAACGTAATCGACTTTTTTGCCGATCATCGAATCGCCTTCTGCAAAGCCCATGTAATCTAACGATTTCTCATAGGTTGCGGCACCACCTTCTACCTGTTCCGCATCAGGGATGTCCTGCGAAATGCCAATACCCATTCCAGGATTTGTTCCATAGGTGATCATGGGCTCGATGGTAGCGCCATCAAAATTAAATTCCTTATCGAATACTGCACCTTCATCTGTTTTCAAGGTCCGGTAGTAAGCTTCTGCACGCTCCCAAGCCTCGCCTTTCGGGCTAAATTCACGTCCTTTCACATAGTTGATCGTCGTTTCATCTGGTGCGATCATTCCACCGCGGGCACCCATTTCAATACTGAGGTTACAAACGGTCATCCTTCCTTCCATGCTCATGTTTTCAAACACGTTGCCAGCATATTCAACAAAATATCCTGTTGCACCAGAGGTAGTCAATTTTGAAATGATGAACAGTGCCACATCTTTTGGAGTTACGCCAAGGCCAAGTTTTCCACTTACATTGATGCGCATTTTTTTTGGTTTCGGCTGCATGATGCACTGTGTAGCCAATACCATTTCCACTTCTGATGTTCCGATACCAAATGCGATGGCCCCAAAGGCACCATGTGTAGAGGTATGCGAATCGCCACAAACTATGGTAGATCCCGGCTGTGTAATACCATATTCTGGACCTACGACGTGTACAATTCCATTTTTTTGATGCCCTAAGCCCCAATGACTGATGCCATGGGCTTTTGAGTTCGATTCAAGTGCGGCCAATTGATTGGCAGACAAAGGATCCGATACCGGCAAGTGCTGATTGATGGTCGGTGTGTTGTGATCTGCCGTTGCAAAAGTGCGTTCGGGATAGAGCACGCCAATTCCCCTGTTTTTCAGTCCAAGAAAAGCCACCGGGCTGGTTACTTCATGGATGAGGTGACGGTCGATAAAAAGTACATCAGGTCCGCCCTCTATTTTTCGCACCACATGTGCATCCCATACTTTATCAAATAGTGTATTACTCATTTTATTCTTGTTTTGGTTTGGCGTTGGCATTTAGTGTTATCAAACGGCTAATGCTGCTGCCCAATTTAGTTCATTTTTGTATGCTATTACCGCTCCACGCTAATCGCTTCTCGCGCTACGCTAAACGTTTGTCACTCAGTGTTTCGCTCATCATCGCGGTAAGGTCCTCATCGTTGATGTCCAGTTTACGGTCAGCTATCGTTAAGAAACGGTGATAGGCCTTGGCCAATTCTTCTTTGTTCAAGGCAAAACCTAGGCGTTCCAGGTGGAATTTCAAGGCATGGCGACCACTTCTGGCAGTAAGGACAATGCTGGCATCAGGAAAGCCTACGTCTTCCGGCCTGATGATCTCATAGTTTTCGCGATTTTTCAAAAAGCCATCCTGATGGATACCAGAGCTATGGGCGAAAGCATTGCTGCCAACGATTGCCTTATTGGGCTGTACAGGCATCCGCATCTGCGAACTGACCATTCGACTCAATTCATAGAAATTTTTGGTATTGATGTTGGTATGCAGCCCTAACTCCTTATGGGTCTTTAAGATCATCACCACTTCTTCAATGGAAGTATTGCCCGCACGTTCGCCGATCCCATTGATGGTGCCTTCGATTTGTCTCGCCCCATTTTGTAGTCCTGCGATTGAATTTGCTGTGGCCAACCCAAGGTCGTTATGGCAGTGAACCGATATAATAGCCTGATCGATGTTCTGCACGTGGTCTTTCAAAAACTTGATTTTGCTGCCATATTGGTCTGGCAGGCAATAACCATTGGTGTCGGGGATATTAACCACGGTGGCTCCAGCCGCAATCACGGCTTCGACCATGGTGGCCAAAAAGTTGATATCTGCGCGGCCGGCATCTTCTGCATAAAATTCGATGTCTTCTACAAATTTCTTGGCATATTTTACAGCATCAACCGCGCGTGCCAATATTTCTTCCCTCGTGCTGTTAAACTTATGCTTAATGTGCATGTCTGAAGACCCAATTCCGGTATGGATCCTTGGCCGCTTGGCATGTTGTAAAGCCGCAACGGCCGAGTCGATATCACCTTTGTTGGCGCGGGTAAGCGCACAGATGATCGGCTGGGAAACCGCTTTGGAAAGTTCAACAACACTCTGAAAGTCGCCGGGACTGGAGATGGGGAACCCTGCTTCGATGATATCTACACCCAAAGATTCGAGTTCCTTGGCGATTTCAATTTTTTCAGGAGTGGTCAATTGGCAACCAGGAACTTGTTCCCCATCACGTAAGGTGGTGTCAAAAACGTAAACTTTGTTCGGATCGTGTAACATAATTTTAATGTTGATAATAACTTGAATGGCTTGACATCAATCTTGGACCGCCATTTCTAAAATATTTTCTAGTGCTTTTATTCTGCCGTTTTCCAGTACTATTCTTTTTTCGATACATGTTGGCAGCTGCGATTCATAATGACCTACATAGATCAATGTTGTTCCATTCTTACAGAGCTCATCCACCAACTTATTGAAATGAATGATCTGTTGTGTGTCCAAACCTTGGCAGGGCTCATCGAGAATGAGCAGTTCCGGATTTTTAATGATCGTTCGTCCCAATAGGGCCAATCTTTGCGTGCCTAGGGGAAGTTGGCTCACCAATGTATTTTTATATGGCATCAGCCCGAAATAATCAATCAGTTCGTCTGCCTGTCGGCTTTTGGTATAGCCAGGTTCACAAAAAAGTCCGGCGCTATCATAAAACCCCGAAACGATGCTCTGCCAAACCGTTGCCGATGGATCGAAATACCAGTGGAGCTCTGGCGATATCAGTCCAATCCGTTCTTTGATTTCCCAAATGCTCTCTCCACTTCCCCGTTTATTGCCAAAAAGATAAAAGTTATTGGCAAAAGCTTGGGGATGATCGGCACAGATCAGACTTAACAAGGTTGATTTTCCTGAACCATTTGGTCCCTGGAGTGCCCATTTTTCTCCAGGTTTTACTTCCCAATTGATGTCTTCCAATACGATTTTGTCGCCATAGCTTACCTTTACATCGATCATTTTGATGAGGTGCCCGACTGGCTCAGGCCAATTGTTAACAGTCAGAAATTCCGGAAGCGGTCTGTCGACCTCGAGAAGCTCAAATTTCCGGGGCTGCATTTCGTCGCTTTCAACAATTTTTCCATGCTCAATCTTGGCAAAGCGATTAATGCAAGATGGGATTTCGGTGTCATTGGCAATCAAGATCAACTGTGTACCACTAGTGGCCACTCCATCGAGGAGGTGATTTAAGTTTTTTCTTGAAGCAGAATCGAGCCCATTGTAGGGCAGGTCCAGGATCAAAAGTTTTGGCCTCAGCCATAGCGCCTTTAACAGCTGTAATTTCTTGTGCTCGCCGCTCGATAATTGGATCAATGTGGCACTGAGGAGATCATTAACGTTTAAAGCGGTAAGTATTGGTATAACTTCATCAAAATCGAGCTGATGTTTTTTGCCAAAATATCTCAGTTCAGCACCAACGGTATTGGTAGTCTCGACAGACTGTTTATTGTAGCGTTGCTGATAATAGAAATTAGATTGGCCTTCCAAGTCCTTAAATTGGTACCAATTGGCAACATAATGAATGGCTGAACGTAGTCCAATTGTAGTGGTAATGGCGCCATAGTCTGGGATAAGCTGGGCGATTGCCTTTGCCAGCACGGTTTTTCCACTGCCGCTTTTGCCAGATAACAACCAATTTTCACCAGCATTGATGTGCCAGCATAGCTCATCCAGTACAGTGCTATGCTGAAATTTTAAGGTGAAATTTTGGATATTGACGACGGGACTTTTCATTGTTATTTTTTCATTTGTTCTTTACGCTATGCGCTAATCTCTAATCGCTATGCGCCATGCTCAACGCTTAAATGCTTTGATCCTTAGTCTTTTATAATCGGCCATCCATTGATGATTGACGTAATGGGTTGACTTTAACAGATCTACGGCGAGGTTTTGGATGGCCACTGCTGATTTTCCTTCCAGGTTTTTAAAGGCATATGGTGCGAATTGCGTAATCCAATCGTGCATTCCATTTTCACCGTTTAAGGGGGTTGGACGATGAAAAAGCCAAGCTTGCTCCACCTCAAAACCATTTTTTTCAAGTAAGGTTGTATAATCGGCAATGGAAGGGAAGAACCAGAAATCCTTGTTCAGCTTTGATTCCAGTCCAAGTTGTTGTGCTGCTTGTCCGACTGCGTCGATAATGCTTTTGATATTTCCTTTTCCGCCAAATTCGGTAACCAAACGGCCTCCTTTCTTTAAGCTGTGATAGAGACCAATGGTCAGTGCCTTTTGGTTATCGATCCAATGGAACGTAGCATTGCTGAAAACAGCATCGAAATTTTCGAGATAGGGAAGCTGCGTACCATCGATCACTTCAAATTCCAGCTCTGGAAAATTGCGTTTCGAGGCAGTTACCATTTCCTCAGAAGAATCGGTACCTAAAACTATTGCGCCACTTTCGGCAATTTTTGCGGTCAGTTCACCCGTACCACAACCTACATCTAAAATATGCTCGCCTGACTGTGGTGCAAGCCATTGCAATACATCTGCACCGTAATCTGATACAAAATGATGTTGCTTTGTGTATAATTCGCTATCCCAATTAATTTCTGGCATTTTTTTATATTTTGGACCACCTCGCAGGTTCTCAAGAACCTGCGAGGTGGTCGGGGGCATTAAACTGTTTTTATTGCTTTCATGGCCGTCATTGCCTTTCTCAGCTCGGAGCCTATTTTTTCTACCGGATGGTTCCTAATCGCATCATTTACTTCAATTAATTTCCTGTTATCTACGGATCCATCCTTCCCTTCATTAAAGTTTTTACCCACGAGGTCGCTGTCTACTTTTTTCATAAAATCTGAAAGCAAAGGTTTACAGGCCTGATCAAAAAGATAACAGCCATATTCGGCGGTGTCTGAGATTACCCGGTTCATTTCGAACAGTTTTTTACGGGCGATGGTATTTGCGATCAATGGTGTTTCATGAAGCGACTCATAATAGGCCGACTCTGGTTTGATCCCCGCATCGACCATCGTTTCGAAAGCCAATTCTACACCAGCTCTCACGAAAGCAACCATCAAGGTATAATTGTCAAAATACTCTTGCTCGCCAATTTTTACATCACCAGCCGGCGTTTTTTCAAATGCAGTTTCTCCGGTTTCTGCACGCCACTTTAATAGGTTCTTATCACCATTTGCCCAATCTTCCATCATCGTCTTGCTAAATTCGCCACTCATGATGTCATCTTGGTGCTTTTGGAAAAGCGGTCGCATAATTGTTTTCAGCTCTTCTGAAATTTCGAAAGCTTTGATTTTGGCCGGATTGCTCAACCGATCCATCATTGCCGTGATGCCACCTTGTTTTAGGGCCTCCGTAATCACTTCAACCCCATATTGAACCAATTTTGAGGCATAGCCTGCTTCAATTCCTTTTTCTATCATTTTATCGAAGGAAAGAATAGATCCTGTTTGCAACAGTCCGCAAAGAATGGTCTGCTCGCCCATCAGATCTGATTTCACTTCTGCTACGAATGATGACCTTAACACACCTGCCTTGTGGCCGCCAGTTCCTACACAATAAGCTTTGGCCTGGGCAAGGCCCTTGCCTTGTGGATCGTTTTCTGGGTGGACGGCAATCAGTGTTGGCACACCAAAGCCACGTACATATTCGGCCCTAACTTCGCTTCCAGGGCATTTTGGGGCAACCATAATTACCGTTAAGTCTTTACGGACCTGCATTCCTTCTTCAACAATATTGAAACCATGGGAATAGGATAGGGTAGCACCTTCTTTCATCAGTGGCATAATTGCATTGACTACTGCGGTATGCTGTTTGTCGGGCGTAAGGTTAATGACCACATCTGCTGATGGGATCAGCTCTTCATAGGTACCCACCTTGAAATTGTTTTCGGTTGCATTTTTCCAAGAATCTCTTTTGCCTTCAATGGCTTCCTTGCGCAGGGCATAAGATACATCTAGACCGCTATCTCTTAGGTTAAGGCCCTGATTTAAACCTTGGGCACCGCAACCTACAATGACGAGTTTTTTACCTTTTAGGGCATTGACACCATCCAAAAATTCTGAACTTTCCATAAAGTCACAAACTCCCAGTTGATTTAGTTTTTCTCTAAGTGATAACGTGTTGAAATAATTTGCCATGATCTAATTTTGTTTAGCGTGGTGTTTAGCGTTTGATACGCCTATTGCTCATCGCTTTCTATTTATAATTTGTTTTAAAGGTTATTTATTAATAATTAACGCCAAGCGCTTCCTGCTTACCGCACCCAGTTACATTGTAAAAACTTTTTCCCCTTTGTTCAGGAATTCATTTTCGACCAATTCATCTCCCGGCTCAAAAGCTTCGAATTCTTTCAGTTTTTCATGAAACCCTGCACTGTCTTTAATGATAGCTACCCTTGCCGAGCGCACAAACTCGATCAGCTGATAAGGCTCCAATGCTTTAACAAGCGCATCAGTTTCTTCTTTATGGCCTGTAACGGCAAATACGGTATAGTCTTTTCTGATTACAACCGCGGTAGCACCATATTGCCTCAATAAGCGTTCTACGGTCACTTTCTCTGTAATTTCATCTGTAGAAACCTTATATAGCGCCAATTCCTGCCAGATCACCTCATCATTGGTTACATAGTACACCTTTAGCACTTCTACCTGCTTTTCGATCTGTCGAGCCAGCTTGCGCACCACTTCGTAGCTTTCTGTGATCACGATGTTAAAACGATGGATTCCATCTATCTCTGAAGGCGAAGTGTTGAGGCTTTCGATGTTGATTTTTCTTTTGGAAAAAATAATGGCAATCCTGTTCAGGAGACCGATCCTGTTCTCGGCATATACAATAATGTTGAACTCCTGTTTTCCCTCATAATCAAAAGGAACCGGCTGATGTAATAAACTATCTTGCATAATTTTATTTTTTAACGGAAAGGAACAAAGCGCAAGGAAGAATGACTTGGTTTCTATTGTTCCTGATGTAATCTCGTCTCTACTTCAATCTTTAATCTTTAATCTTTATTCTTTGCTCTTTAATCTTTATTCTTTGCTCTTTATTCTTTGCTCTCTACTTCAATCTAATCTCACTTACACTGCATCCCTGTGGCACCATTGGAAAAACATTATTTTCTTTTCCGACCATTACCTCCAATAAATAGGAGCCTTCATGATTGATCATGGTTTCCAAAGCCTGTTTTAAATTTTCACGTTGGTCTACGCGCTGGCCATCAATGTAATAGGCCTTGGCCAATGCCACGAAATCTGGGCTGGTAATGTTTACGAAGGAATATCGCTTGTCGTGAAATAGCTGTTGCCATTGGCGCACCATTCCTAAAAACCTGTTGTTCAGGATCAGGATTTTAACGGCTGCACCGTATTGCATAATCGTACCCAGTTCCTGTAAAGTCATCTGGAACCCACCATCGCCAATAATGGCAATGACCGTTTTATCCGTCGCACCATATTTAGCGCCAATCGCTGCAGGGAGACCAAAACCCATCGTTCCCAGTCCGCCAGAAGTAATGTTGCTGCGCGTATGGTTAAATTTGGCGTACCGGCAAGCCACCATTTGGTGTTGGCCTACATCGGTTACAATTACAGCTTCACCTTTGCAGATCTCATTGATGTTGCGCAGCACTTCGCCCATGGTCATTTCATCGCCCTGCGGATAAAGCTCGGCATTGACGACCTGTTCAATTTCTTCCTGGTTATACGACCTGAATTTGGCAACCCAGTCCTCGTGTCTATTTTGATGAACGAGATTGGTCAAAAGTGGAAGCGTTTCTTTGCAATCGCCCCAAACACCTACTTCTGCTTTTACGTTCTTGTCGATTTCGGCTGGGTCGATGTCCAAATGCACAACCTTAGCCTGTTTGGCATATTTGTCCAACCTGCCCGTAACCCGGTCGTCGAAACGCATGCCTATTGCAATCAATACATCACACTCGTTGGTCAGTACATTTGGTCCATAATTTCCGTGCATGCCCAACATGCCTACATTCAATGGATGATTGGTAGGGATGGCGCCTTCGCCCATAATGGTCCATGCTGCCGGTAGACCAGCCTTCTCGATAAAAGCCTTAAATTCTTCTTCGGCCTTGCCCAAGATTACCCCTTGCCCAAAAAGAACAAATGGTTTTTTTGCGGAATTGATTAGGGCCGCAGCATCTTCGATAAAGGATAGGCGCACTTTTGGCTTAGGCCGATAGCTGCGGATGTGGTTGCATTTAATATATTCTGGGAATTCTTCGATCTGTAATTGTGCATTTTTGGTAATGTCGATCAGCACAGGGCCAGGCCTACCACTCCGGGCTACGTGAAATGCTTTCGCTAAGACTTCGGGAATTTCTTTGGCATCGGTAATCTGATAGTTCCATTTGGTAACCGGTGTGGTGATATTGATCACATCTGTTTCCTGGAAAGCATCAGTCCCCAGCAAATGGGCAAAAACCTGACCGGTAATGCAGATTAGGGGAGTGCTATCGATCTGTGCATCAGCAAGTCCGGTTACCAGATTGGTTGCACCTGGTCCACTCGTGGCAAATACGACACCGACTTCTCCGCTCGCTCTTGCAAAACCTTGGGCAGCATGTATGCCACCTTGTTCATGGCGGACCAAAATATGTTCTAATTTGCCGCTAAAATCGACCAAGGCATCATAAATTGGCATGATTGCGCCTCCTGGATAACCAAATATGGTTTTCACACCTTCTTCGATCAAAGCATTTAACAGGTAGTGTGAACCTGTTCCCTTGAAAGGTTTGGTCGAAGTTGTTGGCTGTGCTTCAGCTAGCATCGTTTCTTGTGTCATTTCCGTAGGTATTTAATTTAAACTTCGTCAGTTACGCAGCCCTCAGCTGCTGTAGTTACCGTTTTGGCATATTTATAAAGCACGCCCTTCTTTACTTTGAGCTTCGGCTGTTGCCATTTTGCTTTACGTGCCGCAATGGTTTCGGCACTTACTTTTAGGGTAATTGTATTTTTGATGGCGCTGATTTCGATGCGGTCTTCATCCTCTACGAAGGCAATCAGGCCTCCGTCATGGTATTCAGGTGTGATGTGGCCTACCACGAAACCGTGTGTTCCGCCGCTGAACCTTCCATCGGTAATGAGTGCAACGCTACTGCCAAGCCCTGCGCCATAGATTGCAGAAGTGGGTTTAAGCATTTCGGGCATGCCTGGGGCGCCTTTCGGACCAACATCGCGGATTACCACTACATCTCCAGGCTGGACCCTTCCGCTTGATATACCTTCAATCAGTTCAAATTCTCCATTGAAAACCCTGGCCGGTCCTTCAAAAAATTCGCCTTCTTTTCCGCTTATTTTAGCTACGCTTCCACCTTCGGCCAAATTTCCATATAGGATTTGCAAATGGCCAGTTGCTTTAATGGGCTTTTCTGCAGGAAAAATAATCTGTTGCGTCTCAAAATCAAGCTCAGGAATTTCGGCTAGGTTCTCTGCCAAAGTTTTACCGGTAACGGTTAGGCAATCGCCATGTAGCCATCCTTTTTTCAATAAGTACTTCATCACCGCTGGTACACCGCCAATTTTATGGAGGTCTTCCATCATATACCTACCGCTCGGTTTCATATCGGCCAATACCGGAATGCGGTTACTGATGGTCTGGAAATCATCTTGTGTTAACGGTACATCCACGCTTTTGGCCATTGCAATGAGGTGCAGTACTGCATTTGTAGAACCTCCAAGCACCATAATCGTTACCACAGCATTCTCGAATGCCTTGCGCGTCATGATGTCTGTTGGTTTGATGTCTTTTTCCAGCAGTACCCTGATGGCTTTTCCTGCGGCATAGCATTCAGCCTGTTTTTCATCGCTCAATGCAGGATTGGAAGAAGAATAGGGCAGGCTCATGCCCAAAGCCTCGATGGCTGCTGCCATGGTGTTTGCCGTATAAATACCACCACACGCGCCTGCACCGGGACAGGCATGTTTAATTATTTCTTTAAAATCAATTTCATCAATCTGTCCGGCAATTTTTTTACCCAAGGCTTCAAAAGCAGATACGATATTCAAGTCTTCCCCTTTGTAATGACCTGGTTTGATTGTTCCGCCATAGACCATGATCGAAGGCCTGTTCAATCGCCCCATGGCGATTACAGATCCCGGCATATTTTTGTCGCACCCTGGAATGGTAATCAATCCATCATAATATTGGCCTCCGCAAACGGCTTCGATCGAGTCTGCGATGATGTCACGGCTTACTAAAGAGTACCTCATGCCTTCGGTACCATTGCTCATGCCATCGCTGACCCCAATGGTATTGAAGATAAGGCCAACCAGATCATTGTCCCATACACCTTTTTTGACCACCTTGGCCAAGTCGTTCAGGTGCATGTTACAGGTATTTCCATCATAGCCCATACTTGCAATCCCTACCTGTGCCTTTTCCATATCGGCATCGGTCAGGCCAATTCCGTAGAGCATGGCTTGCGCTGCAGGCTGTGTTGGATCTTGTGTAAAGGTTTTGCTGTATTTGTTGATTTCGCTCATTTTTATTGTTATTGATTAATTCAGGGGCAAAAAAAAACCGCCTCTTTCGAAGGCGGTTTCAATATTGTATAATTTTAAAACTTATACGCAACGAATTCCACCTCCATGTTTGGAAATGATGATTATAATGTTGCTAATAATGTTTGTTAAAAAATTCATGTCGTTGGACTAGAATTACAAACATACTAACTTATTTAAATAATAAAAGAACTAATTGCCTAAAGGCTTAAATAATTACTTCGTAGTTTACGCGTTCCAACACTAAATTTTTGTATGCCCTTTGTATGGTATAGCCAATGCTATCGCTCCATCTCTGCCTGTAAACTGTATCATCGATGGTGTGGATGCCAACGATCTCAGCTGCTGTGCCACAGAAAAAAGCACTGTCTGCATTTTTCAGTTCGGCCACGCTAATGGTTTTTTCGACAACTTCAATGTCGAGCACATGACAGAGTTCGATGACGGTTGCCCGTGTAATTCCTGCCAGGATATTGCCTAATGCTGGAGTGTATAATTTTCCATTTTTTTCAATAAAGATGTTGGCTCCAGATCCTTCGGCCACATTTTCATGCTGATCTAAAAGCAGGGCCTCATCATAGCCTTTTTGTTTGGCATCGGTGGTTGCCAAAATAGAGTTCACATAATGGCCACTGATCTTTGCTTCCACAAAAGTCGATTTAGGATTAGGGCGTTGGAAAGGAGAGATGCATACCTTTAAAAGTTTATCGCCCAGATAGGCGCCCCATTCCCATGCACAGATCATAATGGATACTTTTTCAGGTGCGATCAAGGTCATGTTGGGCTCGCTGTATACAATTGGACGGATATAGGCATCTTTGAGATTGTTAAGTTCAAGCAGCCTGTAGGTTTGTCGGATCAGTTCGGAATTATCCCATGGATAGGGAATATTGACCAGCTCACACGAGCGCTGCAACCTTTCGAAATGGTCTTTGATCTTGAAAATGCGCGTGTCGTTGTGCGTTTTATAGGCCCTGATCCCCTCGAATGCAGCCAGGCCATAGTGAAGCGATTGACCATAAAGGTCAGTCTTGGCATCCTCGGCTTTTACAAACCTGCCATTTAGATAGATGATCGTACTCGAATCGTAATAGTGCATCTTATTTTTCCGATTAAAATAAAAGCGTCCTTTTGTTGTGGGGACGCCTTTCATATTTGAGTATTAAATATTTAGTGTAGCGGCCCCTGCTTACTTGGCAGTAGAATAATTGGTAAAATAATGACCCTTAGCACATTTTGAAAAACGGCTAAGGTAATCACTCTTAAACTTAAAATCCTTGCGCTTTGCATATCACTTGTTTATAAAAACCAATTTAGTTTTTGGTTCATAAACTGTCAATAGCTATCAAAAAATAAATGAAAAAAAATTTTATTCTGAATTTTTAGTTGTATTAAGAATTTATGTTTGTTTTAATGGTTCTTGCAGTTTTATTGATGGCGCTATGTAGACTAAATATGATTTCGGTATTCGGTATAGATGTTATGCATGCATTGTAATTAGCTGATTTTCTGCGTAAAATCAGAAAAGCGCTATAGAAAGTTGGATTTTTTATTTCAAATACGAGGCTTGAGACTTGCCCTTAAAACCTGAAAATCCGTACCATTTTCTAACAGTAGGTGTGGCAAAGCACAGGAAGGAAAAAAAGTAAAAGATCAACGGCACCGCATCTGTCAATCTTTTGCTAATGGAACCGATAGGGTTTATAAAATGGAATAGGTTTGCGGTAAATTCCATGGTTGTTGGATTTCTGAGGGAACCATGAAGTCCAGAGAACATACAGGAGAGCATGCCATATACGAAAAGTGCCATTGCCATGATCCATGTAGTTTTGCTCTTGCACAGAAATATGTAGCTCAAAAAAAGAAGGATGAACACTCTTTTGGCTGAGAGCCAGTGCCAGTTCCCGGATGCAGCAAAGATCGAATAGATTTCAGCCGCTATGCACAGGCAAAAAAAACTGATCAAGACCCATTTCAGGATTTCGGGAACTTTATTTTTTTGCCCCATTTTTGGTGTTGATGATCCTGGCCGCAATCACAAACACGATGATCCAGGCAAAGGCATAAGGCTTTTCCTCACTGTTTTCGATGAGCTTGGCAGTAATCAACGCCAACAGGCCACAGCTTACCATTACGATAATGGTTGCGGTCTTTTTTTTAAGGTCGATGCGCTCATCTGTAAAATCGGTATTGATGGTGATACCTTTGCTTCTGTTAACAATGTAGTCCTGTAATAAAATCTGTGCGGCAAAACAGCAGATCAAAATGCTAAGGTAAAGAAGAAAGGGTGTCAGAATGTTGCCCGAAACAATCATAGATGCACCAAAAGGGAAGAGTCCGATGAAAAATAGGAAGATCAGGTTTCTGATGACCAGTCCTTTGTTATATTCCTTCAATAGGGCAAATAGCTGCAGATGCTTATACCACATTTGTCCGATGAAGAAAAAACTTAGCGCATAAGCAAATACGATTGGCCACAAGTGCTTTAACGCTACCAGAAAGGAAGCTTCTGTGTATTTAACGCCATGCGGTAGCTCGGGCAAATGGATCTCAATGGCCATTAGCGTAATCACGATCGCAAACACGGCATCGCTGAACAGGATCATGCGCTCGAGCTGGAACTCCTTCTTGATTTCTTCTTTGGTAATCTCCTGATTTTCGGTCTGCATAGCGTTAAGGTTTTGCTAAAAATAGGAAATTTTTTGAGCAAAGAGCAAGGAGGAATGAGCAAAGACCATTCATGTTCTCCTATCGACCATAAAAATATGGCCTATCAACAAAAAAAAACCTCTAGAAACTAATCTAGAGGTTTTTTGATGGAATGTATGTGGCTTAAGCAACGGCTTCTGCCAATACGATAATTTTATTTTCCAGCACTTCAACTACTCCACCCTTAATGTTAAAGGTGTTTTCGCCGCTAGCTGCTTTGATAATGACCAGTCCATCTTCAAGTGTCGAAATAATTGGCGCATGGTCTTTTAAGATCTGGAAAGAACCTAAAGTGCCTGGAACGGTCACTGCAGTTACATCGCCTTCGAAAACTTTTTTATCTGGAGTTAAAATTTCTAGTGTCATGTTTTAGTAGTTTGGCGTAGGGCGTAGGGCGTAGGGCGTAGGTACGCTGATCGCCGAACGCTAAACGCGTTTCTAATTCGCTTCTGCCAATAGTTTCTTTCCTTTTTCGATGGCTTCTTCAATGCTACCTACCAAGTTGAATGCAGCTTCAGGATATTCGTCAACTTCTCCATCCATGATCATGTTAAATCCTTTGATGGTTTCTTTGATGTCTACCAATACGCCTTTAAGGCCTGTAAACTGCTCTGCAACGTGGAAAGGCTGCGACAAGAAACGTTGTACACGTCGTGCACGGTGTACGGTTAATTTATCTTCTTCAGAAAGCTCGTCCATACCAAGGATGGCGATAATATCCTGCAATTCTTTATAACGTTGAAGAATTTCTTTCACGCGTTGTGCGGTGTTGTAATGGTCGTCTCCCAGTACAGCTGGATTTAAAATCCTGGAAGTAGAATCCAATGGATCAACCGCTGGATAGATACCAAGCTCAGAAATCTTACGTGAAAGCACGGTAGTCGCATCCAAGTGCGCAAATGTTGTTGCTGGAGCCGGATCGGTCAAGTCATCCGCAGGTACATATACCGCCTGTACAGATGTGATCGAACCACGTTTTGTAGAAGTGATACGCTCTTGCATCAGACCCATCTCTGTGGCCAAAGTTGGCTGGTAACCTACTGCTGAGGGCATACGGCCCAATAGTGCCGATACCTCAGAACCTGCCTGTGTGAAACGGAAGATGTTATCAACGAAGAAAAGGATATCTTTTCCTGCGCCTTCGCCATCACCATCACGGAAATATTCTGCAACGGTAAGTCCTGAAAGGGCCACACGTGCACGTGCACCTGGAGGCTCGTTCATCTGGCCAAATACCAGGGTTGCTTTTGAATCTTTTAATTTATCGGTATCAACTGTGGTCAGGTCCCATCCGCCTTTTTCCATAGAATGAAGGAACTCGTCGCCATAGTTGATTACGCCTGATTCGATGAACTCACGCAAAAGGTCATTTCCTTCGCGTGTACGCTCACCCACACCGGCAAATACAGATAGACCTGCATAGGCTTTGGCAATGTTATTTACCAATTCCATGATCAATACGGTTTTACCAACACCCGCACCACCGAACAACCCGATCTTACCACCTTTTGCATAAGGCTCTAATAGATCGATTACCTTGATTCCGGTAAATAATACTTCTGTCTCGGTAGAAAGTTCGTCGAATTTAGGAGGGGCATTGTGGATTGGCCTGCCGTTTGCTTTATCTACCACGTTGATCCCGTCGATCGCTTCTCCCACTACGTTGAATAAACGACCTTTGATCTGGTCACCAACAGGCATTTTGATAGGGGCTCCAGTATCCAATGCTTCCATTCCACGTACCAAACCGTCTGTCGAGTCCATCGCAATGGCGCGTACACGGTCTTCGCCAAGGTGTTGCTGAACTTCAAGAACGATCGTCTGTCCGTTTTCTTTTGTAATCTCCAATGCAGAGAAAATCTTAGGTAAATGGGCATCGTTAGCAAAACTTACGTCAACTACCGGTCCTATAATCTGCGCTATTTTTCCAATGTTAGGCATATATTGTTTTGGGTAAAATTTTAAAAATCAGCCCGATAGTGGTCTAGGCAATCCTTTGCAGCTATCGGAAATCAAAAGCGTTTTTAGGCGCCTGCAATTCGGTTTGCAAAGTTAAGAGTTTTCTACTAAAATTTTACATATCTGTTGAAAGTTTTTTTGTGGCCTATGCTCGGCCTGAACGAGCGGTATATTCCGCTTCAACGAACGGTAAACCAACCTCAGCTATTGGCAAAACCGACAACACCTGACAAATACGTCAAAAGCGGACAAAACCGACAGGGCAATTTATTTCTATAAAAAATTGTTAAATTAAATTTCAAACGTTACTTTTGCAGTCCGTTAAGGATACGGAATGCATTCGTAGCTCAACTGGATAGAGCATCTCACTACGGATGAGAAGGTTTGGGGTTCGAATCCCTACGAGTGCACACTAATTAGAAGAGCCTTGCAGCCAATGGCTGTTAGGCTTTTGAAATTTTAAAGCCAATCTTAATGCTTAACTTAGTTCTATTTGGTCCTCCAGGTGCAGGCAAAGGCACCCAATCAGAAAAATTGATCTCTAAGTATCAGTTAGTGCACATTTCTACCGGGGACCTTTTTAGGGCGCACATCAAAAACCAGACCCCACTAGGCCTACGCGTTAGCCAGCTGATTGCAGAGGGAGAATTGGTGCCTGACCAGATTACCATCGATATGTTGGAGGAGGAAATCGATAGAAATCCAGGTGCGAAAGGGTTTGTTTTCGATGGTTTTCCAAGAACCATTCCACAGGCAATCGAACTTGATAAGTTCCTGGAAGGCAAAGGTAGTAAGGTAGATGGTGTCATCGCACTTGATGTGGAGAAAGAAGAACTGGTCAAACGTGTTGCCCTACGCCAATTGGAAACGGGCCGGGTAGATGACCAGGCCGACAAACTGCAGAAGAGAATTGACGAATATTTCAATAAGATCATCTTGGTGCTGCCTTACTACGAAGAACAAAAAAAGCTCACCAAAATCAATGGTATCGGCGAAATCGACGAGATTTTTGGTAAACTTTGTGAAGTAATCGACCAATACTAATTAGCAGATTAGCTAATTAGCAAATTAGCTAATTGCATGTCCCAAGGATCAAATTTTGTAGATTATGTGAAAATATGCTGCCGCTCTGGAAAAGGGGGGGCAGGGTCTGCACATTTGCATCGTGACAAATTTACAGCTACCGGTGGTCCGGATGGTGGAGATGGTGGCCGCGGAGGCCATATTATCTTAAAAGGGAACGCCCAATTTTGGACTTTGCTCCATTTAAAATACAGAAAACATATTATTGCAAAAGATGGGGAAAGTGGTGGGAGTAGCCAAAAGACAGGTAAAAATGGTGCCGATGAGGTTTTAGAAGTCCCTTTGGGAACCATTGCCCGCGATGCCGAAACTGGAGATTTTCTTTTTGAGATCACCGCTGATGGAGAAACCAAGATCTTGACCCCAGGTGGCAGGGGCGGATTGGGCAACTGGCATTTTAAAACACCAACCCTACAGACACCACGTTTTGCACAGCCCGGCGAGCCTGGCCTGGAAGAATGGATGGTGCTTGAACTTAAGGTTTTGGCAGATGTAGGACTGGTAGGCTTCCCAAATGCCGGAAAATCTACGTTACTATCTGTGCTCTCTGCAGCCAAACCAGAAATTGCCGATTATCCTTTCACAACGATTGTCCCAAACTTGGGCATTGTTTCCTATCGCGATGGCAAATCTTTTGTGATGGCCGACATTCCAGGAATTATTGAAGGGGCTTCTAAAGGAAAAGGCCTAGGCTTTAGATTTTTGCGCCATATCGAACGGAATTCCGTACTCCTGTTCATGGTACCAGCCGATACCAGTCGCAGCATCAGGGAAGAATATGACATCCTTAAAAACGAATTACAGGAATTTAATCCCGAATTGATGCAGAAGCCACATTTATTGGTCATCACCAAATCTGATATGCTGGATGATGAACTTAAAGCCGAAATGAAGAACGACCTGCCGAAGGTTCCATCCCTATTTATTTCTTCAGTGGCACAACAAGGACTTACCGAATTAAAGGATTTGCTCTGGAAAACGATTAACAGTTAACAGTTATCAGTTTACAGTTATCAGTTAGTTTGCAGTTTCCATTCAACCATTTGCTACAAACTATCAACTACAAACTACCAACTAAAATCACCTGTTCAATACGATCACACCGATCAGGATGAAGGTTATGCCGACAACTTTTGCAACAGTTATCGCTTCATTTAGAAACAGATAGGCTAATATCAGGGTAAAAATATATCCTAGGCTGACCATTGGATAGGCTTTGCTCAATTCCATCTTGGAAAGTACAAAAAACCACAAAAGCAGGCTCAGGCCATAGCAAGATAGGCCAGTCAACAGATAGGGATTGCTTATCCCATTCTTTAGGATATCAGCACTGTGTTTTGACTTTTCCTGAACGGCAGTTACGCCGATTTTTAAAAAAAATTGCGCCACAGCACCCAGCAGGATAGATAATAAGGCGATGATATATTGCATATTATTCGAATTTGTTATAATAACGCTCATCGGCAGAGTCGAGCAGTTCCCTATCGCCGCGACTGTTTCCATAGGCCACAATATGGAATTCATGGCGATTTGGCAAAGCTTCGAGCAAACGCACTACTTTCTCCTGCCCATAGCAATTCTTGGTCAGAAATTTCCCAGTCAGCCTACCGTGGTCATCTACGGCTATTTTTGTGGCCAGCGTTACCTCAATGCCCATGATTTTTGTCCAAGGTATAATCCAGTTTTCGATAGAAGCACTGATCACAATAATTTTATGGCCCTTTCCAAGATGTAACTTTAAAGCCCTAATGGCTTCGTTACGCAAGAGCTGATGGATGACCGCACTAAAATCTTCGCCCCAATGGTCGAAGTCTTCAATCTTTGTACCTTTAAAAAAATAGGTAAACAATTGCTCTTTGGCTTTCCAATTGGGATAAAGTCTCAATTTCATGGCCAGAAGCAAAGGCGAGAACAATAAAAATCCGAGTAAAAACCGGAGATTTCCCTTGCTAAATCTGATAAAAGCCAATAACGTATCTTTTCGCGTAATCGTTCCGTCGAAATCGAAAACAGCGATTGTCTCTTTCATAGGTAGATCAGGATTAGGAATGAAAAGATCCAACCAAGGATACACAGCTGAACAAACCTGTCTTTGAGCAAAATTTTGGTCGGACTTCCGCTTTTAGAATCCACAATAGTTACCTGCAGGTAGCGGATAATGCCCGTGAGCACAAACACGGAGGTGAGGTAGAGGTGATGGTTCTGAAACCGGGCAATCACCTCGGGAGAAAGCGTGTACATGATGTAGGCTATGATGGTGATCGTAGAAATGGAGGTCAGGATCTGGTTCATGAACTCCAGGTTATAGCGATTGGTATTTCCACGATAACGGATTCCGGTCTTTTCATACAGAATGACATCGTCTCTCCGCTTGGCAAAAGCCAAGAACAGTGCCAGCAAAAAGGTCATGATCACCATCCATTCCGAAAGCCAGATGCCGGTGGCCTGGCCGCCTACATAGATCCTTAGTACAAAACCTATCGCAATGATCAATACATCGATGATCGCATAACTTTTAAGGCGGATGCAGTAGGCGATATTCATCAAATAATAGCATATGATCATTGCCAGGAGCAGATAAAGCTGCTTTCCACGGAAAAAAATAAAAATGACCAAAATGGCTACAGTCATACAGATTCCCATCATGATGTAGGCCTGGGAAACTGTAATTTTGCCAGAGGCGATGGGCCGTTTGGATTTGCTCTGGTGCAAACGATCTAGGGCAACATCGTAAATGTCGTTGAAACAATAGATCGAACTCGCCGCAAACGAAAAAGCAATACAGGCCATAGCGCACTGAAACAGCAGATCGATGTCCAACAACTTCCCATGGAAGAACAAAGGCAAAAAGATAAACAGGTTCTTTGCCCATTGCGTTGGCCGGAGGAGCTGAAAATGTGGACGGAGCGACATGGATTTAGATTATCTGGATTAATTTAAGTTTATGTCAAATACTTTTTGAACGCGTACGGCCATAGTTTATTTAAGATAACAAAAGGTTTGGACAGGATGCACAAAATCTGGTAGATCATACTGTTTCTGACCAGGTCCTTTAAAAAAAATGTATAAGTTGATATACCAATGAATAGCATGAGGAAAACAAGGATTGTTTTATTTGGCGTCAAAATGGTTGCCAAGCTAGCATTTAAACGGATAATAAACCTACGTATGACAGTAGGAATTAAACTGTTCAATGTTTCAGTTGGGATGATAAGGAATATAGCGAACGCACTGCCGATACAATAAAAGAAAATCCTAATAAAATCGCATGATAGAATAAAAAAAACAGGTAGCAGGCTGACCAGCTGAAAAATAATGATCGAAGAAAGGATAACCTGATCGTTTTCGGTAAAACTAAGCTCCGTTTTCCTAAAAACCATTAAGAAGTTAGTAGCAATGTAATAGACAATCGGAAAGGTAACTAGCCAGATAAATAGCGAAAAAATATCGTTATCGATAGCCAAAAAATTCATGGTGAAATGTTCCTTGAAAGTCGTCCCACTTTGCCAGCCAAGGCTAGAAACTGCATTGGCAGCATTGATATCCAATACTTTGGGAAGGTTATGACCTGCAATGGGCTGCCACGAATCCCAAATGGCCTGTGCTATTGTTGCGTTTCCATGGTAATGGAGCGTAACAAATAAGCAAAAAATGCTGGGCAACAAAGAGATGATGGCATAGGTGAGGGCCAATAAGTTGCCTTTTGGCCGATATTGACCAAAAAATAGCAATAAGATTGCCGGAAGGGAAAAAAAAGCAAATACTTCATGTGTCAATAGTACAAATGCAAACAAACTATTGATCATCAGAATTTTGATTGCGAGCGGCCAATTGCGTTGGTAGCTTTTTAAGATCAGAATGAAAAAATAGAGCATGAGGTAATCTTTCCTGATCCAATTATCAGATAAGATGCCCATCCCGAGAAAAAAGCAGAGCGGAAGTATATAGAGCGCATAATCTCTCTTTAAAAAAGCCTTGATAAAGAATACACAAACAGCTAAAAAACTGATCAGGCAAATGAACTTAACCATCCACTCTAGATCTAGGTGGGTCTTTGACGCAAAAAGGAAGAGCATTTCGCCCAACAGGCCGCGCCTCACAAAGCCGCCCTGATAATTGATCAGGAATTCTGAAATCTGCCAGGTCTGGAAGCCATACGTACTCGATAACTGTTTGAAGAAGCGAAACAACAAAGCCAGCAGGAACAACAGAAACGAAAAATTAAAAATGGACTGCCTGATGTTATTTTTGGGAAACAGTTGATTCATTTTATGGTTCATGTGTTTTACGCCAGATATCGAAAGTGAAAATTATTCGATGGATCTTTCTTTAACCTTTGTGGCGGGATTGCCCTGATAGATGCCGTAGGCCTCGAGATTTTTAGTGGCAGTCGATCCTACCGTGAGTATAGCGTGCGAATGCGCGGTAATTCCAGGGCATACCGTGGCTTTGGCCCCGATCCATACCCCATCTTCGAGTATAATTTCTTTTGTAATGAGGTCGAAACCTACTTTTTTATAGTCATGGTTACCGGTCAGCAACATAGACTTTTGCGAAACGCAGACATTTTTGCCAATCGTTACGTGTGCTAGATTTTCAATCCTGCATTCTGCGAGCCAAGAATGATCGCCGATGGTCAATTTCCAAGGATAGTGCACATACAGATAGGGCTTGATGCGCACATCTTTGCCAATTTTGGCCCCAAAAAGACGCAATAGTGCTACCAAGATGCTACTGACCGGAATTAGGCCAGATCGGAAAAAAAGCATACTCATTACATACCAGCAAAAGATCTTGAAACGCGATGCTCCCGTGTCAAACTCTTTTTTATCAAAGGCTTTTTTTAACGCTACGGTCTTTTTCACTGTTTATTTAGGTTGTTCTAGGATTGTTGTATTTTTTTTAATCCAATAATAAAGTAGAATGAATATACAGATATAGACAATGATGTTGAAGACTTCATGGTGATAAGTGAAATTCCGGCGCGAAGATTCGAACCAGCCCAAGAGTACGCCCAACGCTACGATCCTCAATACATTTAATACGTAGATCAAGAGCAGTCCGAATATCAAGAGCTTCCATTTGGCCTTTAATTGGGCAGGAAATGCAATGACAAAAGCCACCAGGAATGACATGACGCCAATACCGAGGCAAGCATAGTTGATCCTGAGGTATGGGCCGTTTACAATGAGCACGTCCATCTCATTATGGATGGCATAGAAGCCAAATAGCCTAATAATCCATACGGCGGGCACGATCAATGCCGATTTCAGCCATTGGATATAGTTGAAATGGGCAGCGATGTATTCATTATGGAAGCGCCCATACGGGCTCGTTACACTGTTCATAAACAGATTCCCCTGGCTAAAGAGCAGGTAGAAAAATAACAGCTTTACAACGAAAATAATGGCTTGCCTATTGGCCTGCTTTTGATCCTGCAGTTCATTCATATGCGCTATGATTAGTCTTTTTTCAGATGAGCATTTATCTTTAACAATTCCTTAATTTTTACATCTACGATGAGACGGAACCAAAATCCCTGTAAAAAATGGAAAAGAATTCCGGTAGATCCATCTAATATACCCAGTTGGAACACCATGCGATAACTAAAATACAGAAAAGGCCTCAAGCCCAGCGGTAATTTCCACCACAACCTTTTTAACCACGCATTCCGTTCATCAGGACTGCCCCAGAATTTGGGCTGCAAGGTCTGTGCTCGGAGATTTGACATTCGCTCAATTTCTTCTGTTGCGATCTGGTCGCTATATCGGATGTGCTTGGCTATCCAAAAACTGATCTGGTTTTCTTTGAGATTTTCTTCCAAAATATGTCCCCTTTTCCAGATTTCTGTCTTTCCCGGTACAATGAAGCGATGGTCCATATTTTCATTGAGATCAGAATAGCCTATATGGGTACGGAACATTTTGAGCAAATATTTAGGGTAATATCCTCCATGTCTGATCCACTTTCCCTTAAAGAAATTTTTACGGTTAAAATAGATTCCATTTGTTCCCGCATGGTCTTCATCCTTGAATTGCTGCAATTGTGCATATAATTCAGGTGTAACAACCTGGTCAGCATCCAGGCCAATAATCCAAGGGGTCTTGATTTCAAAATTTTTCAGTGCAAAATCCCATTGCTTGGGATGGTTTTCGAATGCATTGGTCTTAACAAGGGCACGGTATTTTTCTGCAATCGCCAAGGTTCCATCGGTGCTGCCCGAATCAAGAATATAGATCGGCGAAGCAAGCCCGGCAATAGATTGCAATAATCTGGGCAGGTGCTGCTCCTCATTGAAGGTTAGAATAATAAAACTGAAAGCTGGATCCATTTCTTTAGCCTAAGTTAAGCAATCCTTTTAATTTATGGCCTTCGTGTACAATTCCAGGTAACGCGGGGTCAGAGCAGCTGTACTAAAGTCGTGTGCAATAATCGAGGGCGAAGTTTCCCTAATCATATTCCTTTCTGCTGATTGATGAAAGGCCGTAGTCAATTTTTCCCTGATAGATGAAATAGACAGATCAGAAATCCACCCCAGATTTTTGGCATTAACGTAATCAGATAGGCCAACATGCGATGACAAGAGCACGGCTGTACCTGCCCAGAGGCTTTCGACAACTACATTTGCAAAGTTTTCATTGTAGGAGGTCAGCACCATGAGGTCATGTTGCGCCAAAAGATCAAATTTTCGATCATTGTCTACATGGCCAGCCCACTCTATGTGCTCGGCAATCCCAAATACTTCGGCCTTTGCTTTTAAACTTGCCAAATAATTAGCTTCACCTGAGCCCGCAATGGTCAAGGAAAAATCAAAACCTACATCGGACAAGGCCTCTAAAAGCAATTCCAAACCTTTTTTTTCTTCAATACGTGAGAGGAAAATAAGCTTAAATGGCCGTGCTTCTAATTTTTGCCGGACAGGTGCCTTTTCAGGAAGATTGACCAGGTTTGGGATTACGGTGATGCTTTTAGGGACCACAATTTTCAGGACATCTTCCTTTTCCTGCTCACTGGTTGCATGAATATGGCAATATTTAAGTAGGCCCTTGCCCATTAAGAGATGGATGGCGGATTTTGTCAGCGAATTTCTATTGCCCAAGGTATAATCGGTGAGCATTCCCCTGGGTGATAAAATTACCGGAACACGATAAAATCTGGCGATTGCACAACTGAACAACGAAATCAGGTTCCACCAGGCATGGATGTGCACCACGATGGCACTTTTTTCCCGCTTTTTAGGGCTACGTGCGCTGACGATTAATTGTTTTAGTACCCTGAACAGCTGAGGAGAGAAATGGGTATGGTCCTTGGTAATCCGTTTATAATAAGTAACCTTGACGTCATCAACCATTATAGGCTTTCCGATCTCAACTGGTAGTTCCGTCGGACCATTTGCGGTCGTTGTCAATACCGAAAGCTCAATATCGCTCGATGAGTTGACCAAGGCCTCGCATAATTTGGCGACAGACATGGTAGGCCCACCATAAATATATGCAGGCTTATAGGCGGGGCTGATCTGCAGAATGCTGGTAGACATGTAATTCGGTTAGGGTGTTTGATCTTTTTAACATCCAAAAAATGACGAACATTGATATAAAGCCGTAAAAGATGTTGTTGAGCAAAAACTCAAAGTTGTTGCCACGCCATAAATTTTGAAAAATAGCATTAAAGATAACGATACAGCCAAGTTCATAACCGCCAAACCACTCTTCGGCCTTATTACAGATCCATTGTGTAATGAGCCCATATAAAAAGATGGAGATGAATACGCCGATGAAACCCGCGCTGACGTAGCCATCTACTACCGGGCGGGTCTTTGCAGATACGCTCGATTGGCGATTGGCCACTCCTGCTTCGTACACTCTTTCCATTGAGATGTTCTCGGTTACGAATTTGTTGGCCCAGAGTGCCCTTGGAATAATGGCCAGCATTGAATTTTTTACGATTTCGAGGCCATAGTAATCATGCTCCCTAGGAATATGTTTTACGAACCCGGTAAACATATCGATCTCGCTCAACCGTTGGGTCAAAAATGTCCAGTTGTTTTCGTTAATTTGCTCCGAATCACTGTTTAAGATGGTATTAAATGCCGCTGAACGTGCTTCAGCAGCTGTTTTTTCACCTCCCCAAGCCTGGCCCCGTACAATAGATACGAACGTTGGCAGTACATAAAGGAGAATATAGATTGTTGGAATCGACAAGAAAAGGATCAGTTTTTTAAAATAAGGATAAAGGAGGAAACTGATGATAATTACATTGATAATGATACTTTCCTTGTATCCCGTCAGCGTGGAGGCCAAGAAATTAAAAAAGAAAAGTCCTCCACCAAAGATGATAAAACCAGTTTTTCGCTGGACGATACCACGTACAAATACGTAGGCACTACAGGTAATGGAAATGTTGATCAGACCAAATGAAAACTGTACGATACTCGCTATGCGCGAGGAACCTACCCCCAGAACGTAACTGATTACGCAGAGCCAGATCAGGAAAAAATCCATGTTCAGGTTAAGCTTGTGCTTAATGACAGGGAACTGCTTCACTTGCGAAATCATTCCTGTTACCAAGGCGGCATGTGCCAATAAAGACATCCGCTGGCACTTGGCAATGGCATAGGTCTGCGCATTTTCCCTAAATGGGAGTAAGGTTGTCTTGTTAAAATATTCATAGCCCAGGTGGTCCATGAAATAGAAGATTGATGTGCAGCACATAAATCCCGCAAAAATGAGCTGGATCAAAACGATGGGGCGCATAACCTGTTTGGCTAGCGGCAGATCATGGGGGATGAATTTTACCCTGGAGAAGAGTGTCCAATAAAAGATAAAAAACGAACCCAACCAGGCGACAAAGTATGAGATAACCGGATCTAGCTGTGTAGCCACCGAAATTACCCATGGAACATAGATGAGAATGAGTACTTTTTGTCGCGAGAAGTTAGGATGCTTATCTGTTAACATATGCTAATATTGCACTAACTTGCCGCTCAAAACTCCAGTCTTGTATGGCCTTAGCTGCGTTTTTTCCTTTATCTATTAAATCGGATTTGCTTTGGGTTAAAATTATTAATTTTTGTTTTAAATCAGCTAAATCTTCGCTTTTAAAAATTGCACCCACCGCTGTAGAGACCAGATCGGTACTACAGCCCACCTTATCGGAAACCAATACGGCAGTTCCTGCAGCCATTGCCTCGTTTACGGCAAGTCCCCAGGTTTCACCAGGCCCTTTTGACGGCAGGCAATAGAGGTTGGCCGCCTGATAAACGACCGGCATCATGCTTTGGTTCTGAAAATCAGAAAAATGGATTTTTGTTGCCAAAATCTCAGGAACCTGTAGCTTCACATGGTCTTTAAGTTCATTTTCCAGCACCCCATTTCCCACAAATAACAAATGCACATTAGCCAGATTTATTTCCACAAAAGCACATAGTAATAACATTGGATTTTTTTTAGGCTCCAATTTGCCGGCAAAAAGGATCAATATTTCAGAATCACTTAAACCAAGTGAAGACCTGAATGCCAAGGCCGCCTCATTTCGGTCTTCGGCAAAGCGACGAACATCAATTGCATGCGGGGCAAAGATCAATTTTTTTTCAGGCACACCATATTTGAGATAGTATTGCCTGTTCGCACTTCCAGTATAAAATGCATAGTCGATGTGTCGGTAGACCCAGCTCAGGAAAATAGAACGCAACACATTCTTGATGTTCTGTTTTTGATCTAATAAAGTCGAATCGCCCCTAAAATAAATGGGAATTTTACCTTTAAAATGTCTCAAGATCTTTAGGTGGCTATGATTTGACCAACCAAAAACAAGTATGGCCGTAGGCTGGTATGCTTTGATCGACGAAATTGCGTCTGTATTGATGATGCCTTTAAAATGATGTGTACCTTGATCTGTAGCAATATTGGTCAGGAATTGATGATCATATCCTTCCAATAAGGGAATATCCCATTCTATGTTTTTGCCAAAACCCTTGTCCAATTTCTTACCTGCCCCGGCGGTATAAAATACCTTTACCGGCATTTTTTCGGCCAATAACCGAAATACGGGGGCGTAATATTGGATGGGATGTGTGGTTACGATTGCCAGTCTGTTAGACATTTGGAACTGCTAAAATATTACCGCTACTGATAGACCCAAATTGATCCAATTGACGGAGTCCACTTTGTTTGATCTCGAAAAAAGTATATCGGTCAGCACCCAGTAGCTTAAAAATTACATCGTCTGCCTGACCAGTCTTTCGTTGGTAGTTTTGGTCATATTCAAAAACAATCGTCGGCCTATTCTTCTCGATTGTTTGGGAAAGTCCATCCAAAACAAAACTCTCATAGCCCTCTACATCTATTTTGATAAAATCTACCCGATTATTTCCTATCATTTCATCGCCAATCCTACAATCGATCGCTATTGTCCCATTCCGGTCAAACAAGTTATAAGCTCCTGGATTGGTACTACCTTCATCTGCCGCAATTGTTAGCTGTTCATTTTTGTTGCTCAACGCTACCGGATTGGTCTCGATATTCTGAAAATGGTTAAGGGCGATGTTTTTCTTTAGCTGCTCAAAATTAGCCGGAACAGGTTCAAAAGCGGTAACTTTTCCCTGTTGACCAACCAATTCTGAAAAATATAGGGTATGGAAACCAATGTTCGCACCAATATCCAGCACTTGATCCCCAGCTTTGATGTGGTCTTTGAAAACTTTTTTGAGGGGGGGCTCGTAATCGCCTAAAAATATAATCCGGGCACCAATCCAAGTATTGGGGTCGCAGTTGATCTTAAAATTGCCATTCAAAGGAACAACGGTACATTCCCGTTTGTTAAATAACTTTCTTTTGAACAGAAAATTAAAGAGCCGATCCTGGCCCCTAAAAAAAGGCCTTCGAAGGAGGGCGCGAAAGATAAAATCTAAGTTCATGATGGGTTAGCGGATGGCTGTAAATTACGAGTTAATTCCTTTTGCTTTTAAGTAATTTCTGTAAAATAAAGGCATATGAATTAATTTAAGTAAAATTTTTTCTTTCAATGAAAGTTCGCCCATCATATTGTTACACAGTTCCCTGATCCTTTGGTCATTACAATGGGTAACGATTTGATGGGTATGTAATGCCTGCAAAGTTTGTTGCCTGCTGTAATTTTTTGATAGGACTTCACACAAGACCAGCGCTTTACCGGTTACAAAGCCCAATTCAAAATTTTCCCTGATGTGAGCTGCTCCAGCCTTTCCAAATTGTTCCGCTAGATTTAGGTTATTGGCAATCAGTTCGATGGCCTTGATCATATTGGTTAAGTCGGTTACCACAAACCCGCCACGGCCATTGCCTACCAGTTCATTTTGTGTATTGTCTTTTAGCGGTGTATTTAAAGTAACGATGGGAATTTCGTTCAGGTGTGCTTCTGCCAATACCATTCCAAAACTTTCGCCAATTTGCGAGGCGTGTAGAAAGATGTCAAAGCTTTGGTAAAGCATATTCAGCTCTTGATCATTGTAGATTGGATCAAGCAAGTGCACATGGTCCTGTACCTGTTGTGGATAGCTCTTCAGTTTTTCTTTCAATATTTCTGGCAGGCCCACCAAAGCTAAATGGTACTTCTCATCTTTTTTCAGCAAAGCCTGAAGTGCATCAAAAATAATCCCATTCCATTTGGCAATAATGGGCTGACCTATCCTCCCTAAAATGATAGCGCCAGTGGGCAAATGCGCAAGTCGCGGATGCCTTATTCCTTTTGTAACAGTCTTTATCTGACTACAATCAATCAGATTGGGCACTACAGCTCCAAGCTGGTTGAGGTTCCCGGTCCACTTTTGCCATTTCCATAGAGACCAATTCGAAAGATGCAGGTGCGCATCGATCAGGTTTGCGCTTGAAGAATAGTCGGGCCGGGCAAATATATTGGTTTCGATTACCTTGGTGTCCGACAATTTGATCAAAGGGAGCAGTCGGTTCAGTTCATTGTAATACCCTGGCCTGTGGATATGGATGACATCAGGTTTCCATCGGTTTATTTTTTCGATACTTTGCTGGAGGCTTTCACCACCAGGCAAAACTTCAATATTTTTTTCGGCCAGATAGGTAGCCCTCATGCCAAGGGCTTTCGTGGCCAGCACTTTTGTATCACAATTAGCCTGTTGATAGCCAATAGAAAAATTTTGGGCTACGCGCTCTGTGCCACCTAGGCCAAGATTTTCAACTATGGTTAGAATCTTCATGGGCAGAGATGACGCGGTTAAATAATTCACATTGCTTTTTAGTTAAAGATGCCGCCCCAAATTCTTCAAATTTTTGCCAATCGGTAGCAGGCACCTGCTCTTCATTGACTATTGTTAGGTAACTCACCAATTTTTCCAATGCCCGATTGTCCGTTTCATTTATTGAAATCCCTATTCCCGCATGGCAATATTTTAAGATGTGGCTCGCACTGCTCTGGCTATGGATGATGGCCAAAATCGGCTTTTTTGATAAAATATAGGGGTAAAGCTTGGATGCGGTATAACTTGCACTATTTGAACTGATAATGCACAATCCATCGGCATTTGCCAGGTTATGAATGCTTTCGAAAAAGCCGATCCTATCTGTCTGCTCGGTTACATGGGCAGACAAGCCAAATTCTTTGGCAATGGGAGCAACAGTAGGCGTTCCTTTTCCGGCAGCTGCATAACTCGTGCCAATAAAATAGAAGTGATACCGATTGTAGGTCTCAAAATCTTTGGTCAATAGCCGCTTAAAATTTTCAAAAAGGATTTCAAGCGCAGGCCGCATGTCGTGGCCGCCCCTGCCCACATACACTAAATTTCTATTGTTCGTATTTTTATCATAGACAAGCTTTAGCGAAGACGCATTGGTTTTTGCGATCTCGAAATCTACAGCAGATGCGCCAAAGGTAATCACATCTGCAGGTTTGTCGTGCAGTTCGGGATATCTCTTTTGAAGCACCTCAATATAGGCCGCTGATACGCTCATCAGTCCACCTACATTTTTCATGGCAATGGGCTCAAGTGTCTGATTTAACCGATGGGAAAACCAATGCTTTTTAGGCCGCTGCGCTTTTGGTAGGTTGATGTAATGATCTGAAAGCCACGGATCCTGCATATCAATGAGATAGGGGATACCAAATTTCTTTTTCCAAAGAGCACCCAATGTGCATACCGCAAACTGTGTGGTCGAAAAAAAGACAAGGTCATATTGGCCCTGTCTTAACAGTTTGTCCACCTTCTTTTTATAGAAGTAAAGTGACCGTAGTGCCGCACTTCCCAGCCCAATCTTTGAGGTCAATTTTTTGGGCAGTGCATTCACATAGTGGATGATGGTATCCGCTGGAACAGTTTGTGACAGCATGGGATCCATTGGAGAATCTACATCGGGATTTTTTATGGTAACGATCTCGGCCTGCCAGCCAAATTCTTTGTAGAAAGGAAGGCTCATACGGACCCGCTGCATATCAGCAGTATTGTACGGTGGAAAATATGGCGAAATGATGAGTACTTTTTTCAAGTTATAGTTGACTTAGTCTTTGTTGAAGCAGACCTGCAATGGCCGCAGCAGTTGGAGAGCTCTGCTTTACTTTTTTGATTGCCAATTGTAGCTTTTCATAATCCGCAGGCAAGATTTCTCTCAGCCTATTGATCTGCTCAGCCATTGCAACGGCATTGTCTTCGGTTTCGATCAGGCTCCCTTCATTAAATGAATAGCCTCTTCGGCCAGCTTTAGTTGTAATGACAGGTATCTCCCATTCAATGGCCTTTCCCAATTTCATAGAAGCCCCCCGGGAATAATTGAAGATGGGATTAATAAAATACGACCACCTTTTTACTTCTGCAGACAATTGCTCATCAGTAAGTGCGCCCAAATAATTGATGAAACTATATTTGGCTGCCAGTTCCTTTCCAATTGGAGCAGGACCGCCTACAACATTGAGCTGAATTTTTACCTCATTATCGGCCAATTTATCGCATAGCTGGTAAAGTGCAGCAAGATTCGGCATATGGTTTAAGGTGCCCACATAACCGTAAATATTGGGCATGGCAAGCCGTTCTGCACTAGAACCGTGATCGATGAGCCGCGGAATAAAAAATGGATAGTTGATGCCCAGCCATTTTTCCAGCGCACTTTCCTCATCAGACATGCTGCACACCAGGTCGACATATCGTTTTCTGTACCAGGATTCCAGGTACATCGCCATTCCAAGTCGGAGAATGCCCAACATCTTTTTGAACGGACTGAACTTCTGTATTTTTCCCGTGAGATCGCCCAACAGATCGCCAGATTCATTGCCATGCGACATGATGATCACCTTTGGTACAGCAGATAATCCGGACATTTTGATCAATTTTGAAAATTTTAGCAGTTCAGATTTATTGATAAAGACATGCGTAATCTCCTTTTCGCGAATAAAATCCAATAAATCCGAACGGTAATTTTCTGGTTGATAGCTTTGATAGGCATCCAGGTTAAGCCGATGCAGGAGCCTAAAAGTAAACGCACGGCTGTGGGCCACTTCGAACAGGTGGACTTCATTGGTTAAGCAACTAACGATATCCAAAAATTGTTGCGAACAGATCTGCACGCCACCGGGAATCTTTGCGTATAGGTCTACTTTGTTGTAAAGAAATAAAACTTTCACTGGGCTTTTAATTGGTTCGCGAGTTTCAAATATATATCCCGATAGGCCATGGCGCAACTTTCAAGCGAAAGATTTTCTTGTATATATTTTCTGGGATGAAAATTGCCCTTGGCCTGTTCTGCTTGAAAATGCTCCAGCACAGATTCAAATTCTTGGATAGATTGGAACTTAAGGCCACAATTTTCGTCCCAATAAGGTACGGCACTTACAGGTCCAAATTTTACGCGATGTGGATAAAATGCCGGATCTACCCAATATTCTTGTTGGTCGTATGCCAATACCGGTGTTCCGGTCGATAAGATCTGCTGGTAGGCCAATCCCTGTGTTTCATGTTCGCACAAGAAAATAACTGCCTTGCTCGAACCCACTTTCTCGATCAGTTGGGCATGGTCATATTGCCCATAAACGATGCTGGTATACGAAAGCTGGTGCCGATCAAGAATAGCTTTTATCGGATTGATCAGTTTATTTTCAAAATTTTCATGTTCCCACCTTATTTTATCGTAGATCAGGAAATCATATTTTGGTTGTTGTTTGATGGCTGGGCTCCATTTTTCGGTATCAATCCCAACAGGCCAGGCTTCTACCGTTTTCCCGTAATAAGGTTCGAACATTTTTTTCATCCATTCGCCTGGCACCAGGATCTTTTTAACATTGGGATGGGCTGCCAGTAGTTCAGGGTCTTCCAGTGGATGTGAAAAGACACTTGCACCCAATAAAATCGGATTTTTAAACTTGCGCTCATCCAGCAAAAAAGTCTTTCCGATTACCCCGATGAGCTCATTGGGATTATTTCGTGCATAGCTGTAATCATTAAAGCGATAGGGGATATTCAATTTGTCCAATCCGCGCATGAGCTCCAGCGCAACCATCATCTGACCACCTGGACGGGGTTTTCCCCTTAAAATGCGCCTGATCATCCTTCGCAAATAATGGTCATATGGAAACCAACGATCTGGATCGGGCTCTTCGTAGAATAAATTCAATGTCTGCATTATCTTAACAATAAGGATCTCCTGAGGCGTAATATGCGCTGTGCCTGCTTAAATCCCAAAGTTTTGAACAATAGGCCCATGAGTCCCTTGTCGGGAACAACAAAGCTGGGATTTAATTCTTTGATCCAAGCTACTACTCCCAAAGCTTCTTTGGGATAATCTTTTGCAATCCAGTGAGCAAGTACCCAAAGCACCTCAATTGCTGCATTTTTTCTTGCTTGGGTAAGTTTACCCTGTTCAGATAACCTTCCCAAAATAACTTTAAAGATATTTAGGTGCTGCCAATTGGTAACTTGGGCCTTTAATCCGTTATAGTTTCCCTGCATCTGGTCGTCGTGGTTTACCCAATATCCGGCGCAGCCTGGAACATAGGCAATCCTTGGTTCCAACAACAGATATTCCAATAGGAACATCCGATCTTCGCGCATCGCATAATCAGGCCTTCTTGGAACTTTTGCGACCCAATCTGTTCGAAAGAGCATCCCTAAAAAATGACTTCCATAACGTTTGCTGAGCTGTAGTTCCATAAAATCGGCAACCTCGCCCAAATCTGGACGCTGGATCTTTTCTTTGGTCCGTTCCACATAATTGTCTACGCGGCTGTAGACCAGTTCGGCTCCCGACTGCTCGGCTGCTGTAAATTGCTGATCAATTATACCCGCTTCAAGAAAATCATCGCTGTCAAGGAAACGGATATATTTGCCGCGGGCCAAAAGCGTACCTTTATTCACCGCATAAGTCTGTCCCTGATTGAACTGTTTCACTTTGATCAGGTCTGGCTGACTTTCCAACCAATCCCAAGTGCCGTCTGTACTGCCATCATCGACCACGATGATTTCGGTCCTACATTGCGTGTTCAAACAACTTTTTACAGCCCTGGGAAGGCACCAGAGTCGATTGTATGCCGGAATAACTATGCTTACGTCGATCATCTAAATAGCTTCTTGAGTTGGTTGCGGATGCCGAAATATTGTTTCACGCCCGGATACTTAAGGTATTGGGCCAATTTGTTGGTTTCGGTAGACTGATGATAAAACAACTCCGCCGCATGGCTCTCACTGGCAATCAATCGATCGATAATCTTAAGGTATCCGTCATTACCGTGTTGCTGATCTTCTTTTACATAATCTAGGATATTGAGCTTGTACCAAACGGCCAGATTTTCACTTGACCTTAAAGTTTCTCTCAAACTATCGCGCACACGATAACCTTGTGCTGCAAAAAGTTCATGCCAAAACCCCCGACTTCTGCAATTGATATGTCCGTTGCCACCCTGGTTGGGCACTGCAGCCGAAAAGATGATGATTGGAGCCAGCGCAGTTAAAAACCCCACCAAATGTGCTGAACTCTCGGGCAAAAGATGTTCTGCAACCTCTGTGCAGATAGCCAGGTCAAATGTAAGTTGCTGATCAAGAAAAGCTTTCATTTCCGTACTGTTGTTCAGATCGACCTTGGTAAAATTGATCTTTGGATAATCCGAGAAATCAGGAGTCGAAAATCCATCAATGGCGGTCACTTCAAGATTTAATTTTGCTAAACTTCTCGTTAAATGTCCAGGTCCACAGCCTACCTCGATCACACGTTTAGGTTGATAGATGCTGACAATATTTTTTGCCAAAATCGGATAATCTGTTGAGAAAATATCTTCTTTAAAATATGAATCGCCGTAAGCAGTCATAAGAGCGTTTTTAGATGAGGTCAGCCAGCCAATGGCCGATGTTTAAATGTACTTAATAATCTGAAGATGACGTAGATTTGTTGTTCAATACGATTTGTTATACCTAAAATTAGTTTTGAGCCTGATAAATTGCTGTTCAAAATAATAAAATGATACATAGGACAATCCGAAAACCAGCGCAAGCTCAATAAGATAGGCCGGAGGTGGGTTTTTCAAAAATCGGAGCGAACGTTCAGATAAGGAAAGCCAATTATTTAGATAATCTATTGCACCAATATAGGATTTGGGCACAAGATAATGGTACAAATAGATGCCATAACTTATTTTTCCAATGGTCATGAATACCCTGTTTTCCAAAAAAACTTTCGAAAAACCCTGTTTTTTCTGGATAGTGAAAATGATCAGGCAGATGGAGATGATAGAATTGATTAGCCTGATGAGCACAAAGCCATGTCCAAATTGGTTCAACAAATAACCGATCAAGCAAATGGGCAACAAGATCTTGAGTGTTGTGAACAGAAAATGCTCAAACCGGCGATCATATTCAACATAGGCATAGGTTGCGCCAATCGAAAAAGCGATCAGACATGGTGGCATTAGGATATAAAACAGTTTACCACACAGAACATATAACATCAGGCTGCTCACAATCCCTAAGCCTAAAAAGCCCAATATCGCTGATAAAAGATATTTTTTTGGAACGAATACAATGATCCAGGGCCATAGGAGATAAAATTGCTCTTCGACAGCTAACGACCAGGTATGGCTAAGATTGCTGTACCAGTTCCCTTTTTCAATGATGAGCAGGTTTGATGTATACGTAAGGAAATACCAGATGTTATCTCCCACAGGCTTGTCGCCAATAGCCCATAGCACCAAGACCAGTAAAAAATAAATGGGAAAAATCCGCAATGACCGTCTGATAAAAAAGGCCTTGATCAGCTGAAATTTATCGGTTTCCTCATTTTCGAACCTAGAATTGATCAAGATGCGGGTAATTAAAAATCCGCTCAACACAAAAAAAAGATCGACACCAAAGTTTCCGTTAGGGAACAATTTCAATAAAAATGAAAGTGTTTCAGAGTGGAAGGCCGTTGGTCCCCAATGGGTGATGATGACCGTAATGACAGCAAAAGCCCTCAGCGCATCTAGCCCTTTAATGTACCTTAGGTGACCTGACATTAAATCCTATTGGATACTTTTACCTTTCTGGCGCCAAAAAGACGGTGATAGGTTGATCTGAACATATCTTTAAATGCAGCCGTCAATCTTGGGGGATATTCGATGATCAACTTTGCTTTTATTTTTTCCATCCATCCTAGCTCATCCTTAAGCGCCTTTTCGAGCAGATAAACTTCTCTTTTGTAGGGATAATGTTCGGTGTAAGTACCCAAAAAGTGTACAACTAATGGTTCTACCCGGGCAAAAGGGTGCCAGTCTTGATGCAGCCGGTGAGGAGCCGGTGGATTTAATAGCCAGCGCTTGCCATTAAGCACATCGATGTGATAACCACCAGGACAGGCTTGTGGGTCGCTCATCACAGTTCCATCATCAATTAAAGGCTCCATGCCATGAAGCTGCATCGCCAACGACATGATCACTTCATCATTTGGCCGATTTCTCAATCTCTGGAAACCGATCTCGTCGTATTTCTGTTCAATCTCCCGTGCGGTCTGATAAACCTGATCGGCTGTTTCACCTTTTTCCAGATAATAAATGCCACCATTAAATTTAGGCATTCTTTGAATATTAAAGTCCTTACAGATTTTTTTGATGTCGCCAAACCATTCACCATCACTCACATAATTTCCTAGCACAGATACACTTTTACCCTTAAAACGTTCAAATAATTCTGTCAAAGGCCCAAATATGAGGCAATCACTATCTATAAATAAGGTTTGCCCCGGAGGCGCCAAGAGATCGAGGTGAAGCTTTGAAGAAAATCCTTCTCCCAGCTCTCCAGGCTTGATAACAATCGTCTTGATTTGCTGGCGGATGTCATCGGGAATCAGTTCTGCATGGTCGGTAACGATGTAAAATGTGATGTCTAAATCTTTGTTCCACCATATAAATGACCTGGCCAGATTTACGGCCATATCGATATACAGCTTTTTTGAGGTAGCAATGGTAATTACATTCCTCGACATTTCGCGATTGGCTAACATGATAAGTAGTGGTTTAAGATCATTTCACCGCTTCCACGACCAACGTATATTTGCTTGGTACATGGGCCTCAATTCCACTTAGGGCCACAATGGAAGATTCATTGGCCTGACATAGTCTTGTTGATGAAAAGCCGGCATTGAGCAACATTTGACTTAAGGTCTGCCCATCAAAAATGAACTTATGGTCATAGTTTAAAAAGATATCATTGACAAAAAAAGCGACACTTTCCTCATTTTCGGCCGGGGCATAATTTTTGGCGTTGTAAAATCCACCTTTTATCCAATCGTTGATTGTATCACTTACATAGGGATTGTTCATCGGATCTTTTTCGAAATAAGCTTCAAGATAAGTCAAAAGATTTGGCGTACAGACCCTAAAAACCCCTCCAGGTTTTAGGATGCGATGAATTTCTTTCGCCAGAAATTTGGCATCGTTCAAATGGATGTGCTCAATGTGGTGTTCACTGAAAGCATAATCGAAACTATTTGCCGGTGCAGGAATAGCTTTTGTGGAATTTAGGAAATAAATCTCATGCCTGGGAAAATAATCGGTGTTAAACCATCCTTCAAGCTTATTTTGCCCGGCCCCCAATTGTATTTTTGCCTCTTTGTGGCTGCGCAAATATGCCGAAATGTGCTTCTTGGTTCTTTCCATCCACTTCGAATGCTTTAATTTGAGTCCAAGATGATAGATGATCGGAAAATCTTTTATTGTCATAAGGTATTTATTTTGCCTTTAATCCATCTTGAAATGTAACCAAAATCTTTGGTTAATTTCCATCCGAAAATTTTGCTGAACAATTTGCCCGGTGTTCCGCCTTCATAATCAATTTTGGTATAGCCCAGACTTTTGGCCACTTGAAGGCAGCGATTGACGATATCCTTATGGCTGGGATATAAATTGGCAGCGGCGGATAGGTAGTGCCGGGCCATGATCTGATCAATAAGCGGGCGTTCCTGCGGGATTGCTTCCAATAGGTATCGATGTTTCAGATCGATGACTTTGACCATCGATTCGGCCGCCTTTCGGTCTTTTTTTGCGGATAGATTAGAACCTTTTCTAAACTTTCGATAATAGTTTACCGGTGCGGTTGTGTAACGTATGCCATCAGCTGCCAGCATGATCCTGCAAAAAAACTCGCCATCATCATCTAGGCTTAGGCTTTCGTCCCAACCTCCTGCCCGATCAATTATGGTTCTTGGTGTTAACCAGGCATTAGGCTGGATCATCCCACCAAAGGTCTGGCCAACAATTGGCCCGCCATATAGTTTGATGATAAAATCTGCGGTATCATCCGTATCGATCCCATACCATTCATGTATAGGTTTTTGCTGAAAGGGATCTTCGCCATCAAAAAAATAGACCGTAGCACATAATCCCAAATGATTGGGCAGGTCTTTTAGAACAATTAACTGTTCCTCAATTTTATTTTCAGTGATAAAATCATCGGCATCCAGAAATTGAATGTATTTCCCTTTCGAAATGGATAATCCCTTATTTCTCGCCGCCGAAGCTCCACTGTTCTTTTGGTGCAGCACCTGAACGCCCTTGGCCTCGAATTTTTTTGCTATGGCCAATGAACCATCCGTTGAGTCATCATCAACTACAATAATCTCGATATTTTTCCAGGTTTGGGACAGGGCCGATTGAATAGTATCCGCTATAAACTTTTCTGCGTTGTAGAGGGGAATAATAATGGAAACTAAAGGCTCTTTAATTAAGAGTTGAAGATCTTCATCCATTGGTCTCTAGTTTTTAATTTTGACGATACCTCGTTGTTGTTGAACCAAGGCTGTTTCAAATAGGAAATGTACAGGTCCTCATTTCGGTCGATTTCGATGATGCGATCGATCAAAGGCGAAAAATCAAGATGATTGAATTCATATTTCATCTTGATAGCCCTGCCCATCGTTTTAAATTTCCTGATTGCCTTTTGTGCAAGGCTTGTCTTAAATTGTGGCCTATAATCTGTGAAATCCTGTTGCGACACGCGTTCAAGAAATTTGATCAGTCCATTGTTCGTAATAGCTACATAATCTCTTGCGTTCAGAAAACTCTTGGGATTAAAAATTTCCTGGATGTTGGCATCGCCACAGTAGATGGGCAAACTGTTGACCAGCATCGCATCGTACAGTTTTTCTGTCTGATACCCAGGATAAGCGTAGTTTTCGAAGGCTATTGTAAATTTATATTCTTTTAGGAATGCCCTTTTTCTGTCCCAGATATCGCCTTGATAAAGCGTATCAATCGAAGGCATATTGTTCATGGAACGACCAGGCGCATCGATTTTTTTATATTTCGACAACTGTCGGAAAAAATCTTCCCGGTAGGCAACCGTATTGGAGTATAAAAAATTGCAGAACTTGGTTTTTTGGCTGATGATTTCATCAATATCGTTATCCGATAGATTTTTAATCAATGAATTCGGGTTCAGTCCATGCCACTGGATCCTTTTATACTTTGGATCATTGATCTCGCGCTCAGACGGAATACCAAATGCATATTCGCAGATGTCGAGATCTGGAGTAATGTTCTCGCAGAAATAACCAATCCTAACATAATCGCCGGGTGGGGGTAGGTCATCGCCGTAAGGACCGAAAATAATAAAATCGGGATGTTCGCTTTCTATAAATTCAAATTCATCAAGATCGGCCAGTACATCTGCAACCACATGTTTAAAGGACAGGCCATTTTGACATTTTAGCTTGATCTGCTTGGGCATTTTACGCGTTGTTTAAATCTGACAATAAATAATCCAGATAGGCAGGCAGGTAAAGGTCAGGGTCCATTACCTCTTCATATACCCGTAAGGCCTCCTTCCTGCAGTCCTCAAGATTTGAAGAGATAAAAGACAGCGCCTGGTCCATTTCTGAAAAATCATTGATAACCGCACCAAATCGATAATTTTCTAATAGTTCGTTAAATGAAGTGTTCTTTGTGGCAATTGTTGGAAGTCCCATCATCATGTAGGTATTGAACTTGCCCGATGAATATCCAATCTCGCCGAAATTCTTCCCATCGTAATGGCTATCGCTCGTAAAAGCGAGATAGGAGGCCAGGCCAACATCAAACTGTTTCAGAAAAAGAAAATACTCATCATATGATAATTGCAGATTGACCAATGAAACAGGTAGCCCTTTCCCAATATAGGCATTGATTTCGCGGATTTCTGCCGATTCGTGGTGTGATGGAAAACGATTATGGATGACCAACTGATATTCATTTTTCCATTCTTTCTCCATTTGGCCCAATAGCTCAAATAAGCCCGACCATTTGTAAAGGCTGCCAGAGTAAATCAAGGTCTTCTTGCCCACTGGTACATCGACCAACAAATGTGCTGGAGTTGGGTCGCTATAATTCTTTGGTTTTTCGGGTGCAACCGGAACTAAAAATGTTTTGCCGATATGGCGAGGTCTGTTTTCTTCCAAAAATAATTTGAGCCTGTATTGATCTTGGATAGCCAAAGACTTGATGGGATGGCTTAAAATCGAAATTTCGGTCAGCTTGTTTTTCCTAAATAGGGAATCCTTAATTTCATCTAGAAAGAACAGTTCAAAGGAGATATAATTATAAAGATGTTTCAGTTTTGGGAATAACTTTCCGGCAATAATCAATCCTTCAGGATCTACACAGATGATATTTTGCACCTGATAGCTTAAAGCAACATTTTTTGCTGCCAGAAAAGGGAAAAAGGTCCTGGGGAAAAAAATCGATGGCCGCCGTGGAATCCTTGGGTAGACGTAGGGGAGAACCTTAAAAATAACGTTCTCTAAGATGTCCACAGGGATATTAGTTGGCGTTTCGTAAATAAACAAGACCAGCTTTTGCTCACGCTCGACTAGCCTGCCCAGCAGACAAAGCATGGTCGGATTGGAGAAGAGATCGCCATGTGGATGGATAAGTATGGTGACTTTTTCCTTAGCCGCCATACTCCCTCATGGTTTGGCTCACAATAGTCAAATCTGTTTCGTCCAGTCCCAGTCCACTCGGCACATAAAAGCCATTTCTCGCTAATTTTTCGGCAACAGGATAGTGTTCATCCTTAAAAAGGCCCATCTGTTGAAAAACAGGTTGTTCATGGATGCACCAGAAGAAAGGGCGTGTCCCGATCTGATTTTTAGTTAAATGGGCAACCATTTTATTCTTTGCTTCTTCACTTGGGCCAACAAGGCCAAACACCCAATAAATGTTTTCGGCATAACTGGTTTCGGCCAATGGCAATTGGAAATCCTGATCAGCTATAAAAGCAAGCTCTTTTTGGTAACGTTTTCCCATGGCTCTTTTTTTCTCGATAAACTGTTCGATCCGTTCGAGCTGTGCCAAACCCAGGGCGGCCTGCAGATTGGTCATGCGGTAGTTCCAGCCAATTTCATAATGGATAAAACGAGGCCCATTTGGCTCGAAACACAAATTTCTTAGCTTCTTGCACCGCTCTGCCAATTCTAGGTCATTAGTGAGCACCATGCCCCCTTCACCAGTGGTGATGTGCTTATTTGGATAGAAGCTGAAGATACTGATGTCGCCAAGGCTGCCGACCATTTTGCCTTTATAGGTTTGGCCATGCATTTCGGCAGCATCTTCAATTACCTTGAGCCCATATTGTTTTGCCAAGTCCAATACCGGATCCATATCTACCGGCAGGCCATAAATGTGCACCACCAAGATGGCCTTTGTTCTAGGAGTAATCTTGGCCTCGATTTCTGCCACATTCATGTTCCAGGTAATTGGATCGCTTTCTATTAGAACTGGTGTCGCTCCAGCGGTAACTACAGCTTGTGCCGGAGAAATGATCGTAAAAGCAGGCATGATTACTTCATCGCCTGGCCCGATACGGAGTGCCTTGATCGCAATATCAAGTGCAGCTGAACCATTGCTTACGGCAATGCCATATTTGCTGCCGATGTACGTGCTGAACTTTTCTTCAAACTTTGAAATGAAGGGACCTTCACTTGAAATCCATCCCGTCTCGATGCATTCTGTTACATATTTCAATTCATTGCCATCAAGTAATGGCGTGTTGACGGGAATTGGTTTTTGAGCCATAATTTATAATATTTGAGATGTTAAGATTGACCTTTTTTTCGTAGGATATAGCAGACGCCCCATGTAGCTACCGATGGAGCTGCTTTGGATTGGAATTCTTCTGAATGAATGACTTCAAACCCAGTGGCATAGGCCAAGATTTCTATTTCCGGTGCACTAAAATGCCGCATGGGATGATTTTCAAAAATTTGGTCTTGGTGTTGGTCAGCTTGGTTGGTAATGGTAATATCGAAGTTGACTTCCACCACATTGCGTTCCGGGAAAACCACAGGATCAGCTTTTCGGACCACTTCTATCTCTTTGTTCTGGAATTTTCTGGTGCGTTTTTCAGGGATTTGGTGGTTTACGGCAGAACTATGCCAGACATCGAAGATAAAAAGCCCGTTTTCTCTCAAATGTTGGTCAACATTTTTAAAAGTCTGGATCAGGCTTTGATTGGTTGTCAGGTAGCTAACGACATGGAAAAGCGAGATGGCCACGTCAAACTGTTGGTCTAGATCGAAGTCGGTGATGTCGGTTACCTTGTACTTAACACGATCATTTGCGGTCTGTTCTGCAATGGCCACCATTTCTGGGCTCCTTTCCAGACCCATTACACGATAACCTTTTTCAGCTAGTAGGTTCGCATGTTTACCAGTTCCCGATCCTAATTCAAGGATGCTTTTTGCGCCTGGGCTATAGGTGCTGATCAGATCCGCAACATAATTTGCTTCTCCAACGTAATCTTTGCCCTGATTGAGCAGATCGTAATATTGGCTATAGAGTTTAAAGTTGTCTGCCATTTAATTGATAATTACTGTTTTTCTTTATAGTTGATTTGAGGTGGCGTATGTTTAAACCGCACTTTATCTTCGTCGCCACAATAGGGTCCTTGTTTAATTTCTATGATCTCCGAGTCATCAAGCATCTCAAAACCATGTCCGCCGGCGGCCAATAAAATCACATCGCCTGTGGCCACAATTTTACTTTCCAAATAATTTTTATCGTCATCATAAAAATCGACCCTGACTTTTCCATTTTTGATATATAGCACTTCTTGGGTCAGTGTAACCTTACGTTCGACAAGGTTATGTACATGGGGATCAATTACATATCCCTTCGCACGGTTCATGTAGCCCAGTTGTTGGGAGAAATCGCCAGGTGTAAAAAAAGAGATCCCTTCTTTCTGATAATTTGAGCGGATGATCAGACCCAATAACTCGCCATTAAATTTTACCTCTTCAATCATTTGTATCGTACCTAATTAGGTGATCAATTTAGCATTTGCAACAATAAAACCTGTTCTCGGACTGTAAGGAAAAGTACGTTCAGGTGTAGGGGCATCGTTAATTTCAAAGGTGAGCACATCATCAAGCCAATCATAGCCTTCCGCTTCGCTTGCACCTAGCCAGGCATATAGTGTATACGTACCTGGAATAAACCCATTGAGTTCAATTTCACAAACATGGTGGTTTGCTTTACCTTTAAATTGCAGATAGGGCTGTATCGATGGAATCGCTTCCATAATCGTGCCACCGGTACTTCCTTTGATGCCAAAAACAGCCATTGCAGGGGGGAAGTTTCCACCTGAAGTGGTCTTGAAGCTCACACGCAAGGTCAGCTCTGGCTGTTTGCCCAAAATTTCGTATGAAATTTCACTGAAATGTGGCTGCAATGTTTCTTTTTCCCTTTTCCAGGTATCTTTTACGGCTGCTCCATTGCTCTGGTAGTAATCTACCGAAGCTCCTGCATCACCAATGAAGCCTACAACGCCATTTTCAAGTACAATACCACTTTTACAGAGCGCGTTTACAGCGTCCATGTTGTGGCTTACAAAAAGAACTGTCCTTCCTTCACCTTTGCTTACTTCTCCCATCTTTCCAAGGCATTTCTTTTGAAATTCTGCATCACCTACTGCCAAAACCTCATCCACGATCAAGATTTCCGACTCGAGGTGCGCCGCCACAGCAAAGGCAAGGCGAACATACATTCCGCTGCTGTATCTTTTTACAGGTGTATCAATATATCTTTCTATGCCTGCAAAATCTACGATTTCATCAAATTTACGCTTGATCTCATGTTTTCTCATCCCAAGGATCGCTCCATTGAGAAAAATATTTTCTTTTCCCGAAAGTTCGGGATGAAAGCCTGTTCCTACTTCCAATAGACTGGCAATCCGCCCTTTTCCCGTTATCCTGCCAGTAGTAGGTGCGGTAACTTTGCTCAAAATTTTTAATAATGTGCTTTTTCCAGCGCCATTCCTTCCAATTACGCCCACTGCGTCGCCTTGTTTAATTTCGAAATTGAGGTCCCTAAGGCTCCAGACAATATCGCTTGTTCCTTTTGAACTACGGTCGTTGGTTTCCCCGATTCGCAGAAAAGGATCTTCTTTTCCGCGGATGCGCGCATACCACCTTTCCAGATCACGGCTGATCGTACCCGTTCCAATATCACCTAATTGATACGCTTTGCTTAAATTTTCTGCTTTGATCGCAATTTCTGACATAGCCAACTGATTAAACGGTATCGATAAAAGTTTTTTCTACCTTGTTAAACACCACAATACCTACAACAAGCACAATCAGGGTTGCCACCGATGTGTAGCCCAATGAGGCCCAGCTAAATGCGCCCTTCCCCAAAAAACCAAAACGAAAAGCCTCGATCAAAATGCTCATGGGATTGTATTCGATAAGCCAGCTGAGGCGAGGAAATTTTTCCGTAGCCTTTTCGACCGCAGTGGTAATCGGATAGATGACCGCAGTGGCATACATCAGGAGCTGAACGCCAAACCCTACTAAAAAAGAGAGGTCGCGGTATTTGGTGGTCATTGCTGAGATCAGCATGCCAAGGCCAAGTCCCAGCAGTGCCATGAGCAATAAAATGTAGGGGAAGAGTAAAATGGCCCAACTTGGTGAAAAGCTTTCTCCTCTCACGAAATAATAATAGGCCATAAACATCACAAACAATATCAGCTGCACGCCAAAGCGCACCAGGTTGCTCAATACAATGCTTAGGGGCATGATCAGTCTTGGAAAATAGACTTTTCCAAAAATGGAGGCATTGTCTTTGAATACGGTAGATGTTTTGGTCAAACAATCTGCGAAATAGTTCCATGCGGTAATGCCTGCCATGTAAAATAGTGGACCTGGTAGGCCATCTGTCGAAATCCCCGCTAGCTGCTTGAAAATAAAGGTGAAAATTACCGTGGTGAAAAGTGGCTGGATAAAAAACCATAATGGACCGAGCACGGTCTGCTTATAAAAGGAAACAAAATCCCGCCTGACCAACAGCCATAGGAGGTCCCGATAGGCCCAAGCCTCTTTTAACTTAAGGTCAAATAAACTGCTTGATGGTGCAATCTCCCAATTTTCCTGATCTTTAATCATAGCTGTTGTGCTTTGGTAATTGATGGAAAGCTGTTGTGCCGTTTAAGATTAGCGATTTGATGCTTTCTTTATAATCTTCGTAATTGAATGAAGCCAATACCTTTTTTTGGAGCTCTATTTTTTCTTCGTGACGAAGTGGATGCGCCAACATATTGGCAAGTGCCTGTTCAATCTCTTCCAGATTATCGGGATCAACAAGTATCCCCAGATCTCCGTTTCTCAAAGCATCGACGCTGCCATCTTTGTTCCCGCCCAATACGCTCAGCCCACTGGCCATGGCCTCAATAAATACAATGCCAAAGCCTTCTTTTTTACTTGGAAGCAAGAAAATATCCGATAAAAGGAAGTGATCGCTGACCTCGGCCTCATCTACAAAACCAAGTAGTTTTACGTGGTCTGTGATTTTGTATTTGGCAATCAGCTTATCGATCCTGATCTTTTCTTCCTCATCATATTTTCCTGCCAACAGGTATTGCAGTTTAGGGTATTTTTTGACTAGCTGCGGCAAAATGGCCAAGGTATTGTCATAGCCCTTGTATTTTTCGGAAGAAGAAAGCCTACACAAAGACATTAAAATGGTATGGTCTTCGGTCAGACCATATCGCTTTAACAAATCCTTAGGCTTGGTAAATTCCTTGTGGAAATAATAGAATGGATCTAGGCAGTTGTTAAGGACTTCGAGCTTTTTTTGGTCGATGCCATGGATGTTCTTGATTTTTTCTGCGGTAAACTCGCTTACACAGATAATTTTGTCCAATCTTCGCAGCGCCTTCAACTTGGGCTCAGGGAATTTTTTCCAAATTTCGATGCCATGCGCAATCAGGTAGACCTTGGTGCCGGGGCTAAACCGTTTGATAAAATAGCCGATCGATAAAAGGTGTACATGGCTCAGGATGACTGCATCAGCTGTAATGCCTTTGAAGAAAGCCTTCAGGACGAAAATTTTCCTGTTCCCTTTAAAGCCCTGGTATTGCTGCTTTTTGAGGTACCTGGAGTCGCGGTCATAATTTTCATCGTACATCGAATAGACCATCGGCTCTGCTGCGGCTTCCTCGCCAATATCGTACAGCGTACGGCAAATGGTACGGCAAACTTTTTCGATGCCACCTGTAAAGCTGAATGTCTTTAATGTTAAAAATAAAACCCTATGAGCCATGGAATATCTTGTAAAGTGCAAAAGCTGATGACCAATGAAGGTGGCCATCGTTGAAAGCGCTAATTAATTTTTTAGCTTTTTTGTTTTGGTAGAGATCTGGGGAAGAAATTTCCTTATTTTTCTTCATCCACTCCTGAAATGGAAAGGTAAAGCCCATTTTAGACCGGTTCCAAGTCTGCTCGGGCAATTCTTTTTTATAGGCTTCGATCAATAAACGTTTTTTCTGGTGCTCACCAAACCTGATCGAGGGGTGGATGGAGCTGACCAGATTGATAAAATTCAGGTCCAGAAAAGGAACCCTCACCTCAACACCGTGGCTCATGCTCATGAAATCGGCATCTTTGAGTAGCTGGTTCTGCATATACATGTTCATTTCAAACCAGCTTGCCCTTTCTTCATCATTCAGGTACCTGATGCTATCGTTTAGAGGAATATCCTGCAGGCAGTCGATGACCGTTTGGATATCGATGTCCAATAATTTGGCAATGATATCTGGCGTATACAATCCCCTTAGGCACAGGTATTCGCCAACTGGCGATTGAAAGCTGAGGTAATAGAGCCTGCGCAATTTGGTGCTTTTGAGGAATCGCGCCGATTTGATGAGCGCCTTGCTGATGTTGCCCAGGTTTTGGATCTTTCTGATCCTATCAAAAGATGGGTAGCCCCCAAACAGCTCATCTGCCCCTAGGCCCGAAAGTACAGATTTGATCCCATTTTCCTTGGCGCATTTACAGATAAACCAGGTATTGATCCCATCGTTTGTAGGTTGGTCCATACTTTTTGATATGGAATCAAAATTATAGACAAAATCGCGGTAGGTAATCATGTGCTCCTGATGTTTGGAGGTAATGCGCTCATAGATGATCTTACGATGTGCACTTTCAGAATAATCTATTTCGTTAAAATTGGCCGATATAGAAGTCAGGTTTCCCTTGGCGTAGGTATCGGCCAAAATCGTAATGATGCTCGAATCTAATCCGCCACTAAACAAGACCCCAATGCTGGCATCAGAAATCAATTGAAATTTCATCGCCTTGGTAAATTCCTCCCTAATGCGCACGATCGCTTCATCTTCATCAAGGATGTTGATGGCGGCAGCAAACTCATAATAAGAATGGATCTTAAAGGAATCGTCAGCGAGCTCATATTTCAAAAAGCTGCCCTTAGGTAAGCTAAATACATTTTTTAGCGTAGTAAAAGGCTCTGGAATATGGCCAAAAGCCAAATAATATATTTTCCAATTTTCGTTTTCCTGGATGTCAATGCCACTGTGTTCAAATGCCTTTACTTCTGAAGCAAATACAAAGGAATTTTCCTTGCGGGTGTAATAAACAGGTTTGATCCCACTTTGGTCGCGTACCAGATAGAAGCAGTTTTTCCTTTTATCGTGTATACAGAAAGCAAATATGCCATTCAATTTTTCGAAAGCAGCTTCCCCCCAATGTTGGTAGGCTTTGATGATCACTTCGGTATCTGTTTCGGAGTGGAACTGATAGCCTTCTGCAATCAATTGGCTGCGGAGAACCTTAAAATTGTAGATCTCTCCATTGTAGGTAATCACGAGCTGGTCGTTATCGGTATGCATGGGCTGGTGGCCCGCACTGCTCAGGTCTAGGATGGATAGCCTTCTACTGCCAAAGCAAAGTTTGGCTTTTTCATCAATTTCATAGCCGAAATCGTCAGGACCGCCATGCTGCATACTGTCGCACATTCGGGTAATGTGATGTTGGAGTTGATCGGAAGAAAATTCTTTAGCAAAAATGCCAGCAATACGACACATCTAATGGTTAATTTGGGTTAATACTTCTAACATTTTATACATCAATCAACAGTAATTATTTACCTGATGAACACAGCTTCGCCTTCTCAATTACAGGTGATTTTCTGTAATTGCTTAATAATTAAGCTTTTACTTCATGGGTTCTATGTAGGCCATTGAAGTGTTGATATGGATGGCATAGCCAAGGTTCTGTAACCGTAAAACTAAACTTTTTTTACTCTTTAAAGATACTAATTCTGCCATAATTCCTTTGAAAGGCCCGGCCTTGATGTGCACTTTTTCTCCTGGAGAAAGTTCATGGTCGATCAGCTCTAGATCACCTGGATTGGCCAGCAGGAGCTTCAGGTCTTCAAGCTGCCTGTTGGGTATGGTTGCGATCTTTCCAGAAAAATAGATAAACCGGCTCACGCCATGGGTCATCAAGACCTGTGCATATTCCTTAGCCGAGATGTAGACAAAAAGGTAGGATTTTAACAGTGGCTCCTCGACGATTTTTTTTCTGTCGGCCCATTGTTTCTCTTCCTTTCTTAAAGGGAGATAAGCAATAATGTCCTTTTTTTTCAGCTCTAATTCCGTTTTCTTTTCCGCGCGAGAACGGGTATATATGGGATACCACTTATATGTATGATCAATCATATATCACTTCTGCTTTTGTCGCGGATTTCAGATCTGCGAAAATGGGAAAAAATAAATGAGCAGTTAATGGATGGCAATTTTACCTGGTTTCAAAGTCCCGTTATTTTTTCTTCCAAAACTCCCACCATTTTTTAGGATCCTCATCATAATAGCCTGATCCGGCATAGCCTGAGTAATCAGAATAATAATAGGTGCTATTTCCACCGCCCCTTGAGTAATCCGTGGTATAGTAATTCGAATGTAGCGCATCGTCGCCAAATGCATTGAGTACGATGGCCAGATTGCTCAGCCCATATTCTCTAGAAAGTCGCTCCGGAATGGCGGCAGCACGGAATTGTGATTTGCCAGACCTGATTACAAAGAGGTTTACATCTGATTGGCGGATCAATGGTATCGCATCAGATACAAGCCCTACAGGAGCTGTATCCACCAATACATAGTCATATCTAGGCGCCAATAGGTTCAACAGTTCCTTCATGTTTTCGGTGTGCAGCAACTCTGAAGGATTTGGTGGGACTGGGCCCGATGGGATAAAGTCTATATTGTGTATACTATCGTGAATCATGACTTCTTCCAATGTTTTTTGTCCCGATAGATAGGAGCTTAGGCCAATTTTGTTATCGCTTCCAAAAACCTTATGCAATTTTGATCGCCTTAAATCGGCAGCGATGAGGATTACCTTTTTGTCGATCAATGCCAATGTACCGGCCAGGTTAACGGTAACGAAAGATTTTCCTTCTCCCGAAACTTCGGAAGTGACACAAATGGTCTTGCTTTTTTTGTTTGCCGCCAAAAAGCTAAGGTTGGTCCTTACTGAACGCACTGATTCAGCGAATACCGATTTGGGCTTGGCCAAAGATAGGGCCTGCCTGCTATCCTTATCAATGTAATCCGGAAACTTGCGGATCACCCCGATAATTGGCGTGTTGGTCAATCCTTCCACAGTTTCCTTATCATAAATATACGGGTTGAGGAAACGCACCAATAAGATCAATCCGATACCGCAGCTGAGGCCGATCATGGCGGCGAACGAATAAATTTTGCTCGGTCCGGCAGAAATCTCATTGTGGTTAGGATAGGCCAGGTTTACAATAGACGCACCTGGAACAACCGCAGCGGCATTCATTTCGGCCTCTAACTTTTTCTGTCTCAATAGTTTGAGCACTTCATTGTTGACCGCAGTATTTGATTCGTATTGAACGTATTTTTTTTCTTTTGAAGGCAATTGGTTCAATGTCTGTTGCGCCTGGCCAAGTTGGGAATTGATCAATCCGATTGATTTCAACTGACGCTCCTTCAGGGCCCTGATGTTATTTCTGATGGCAGCCTTAGCCTCGTTGATCTGTCTGTTCAGTTCTAGGATAGGCTCTGAATTTGGATTGAATTGGGTCAATTTGCTTTCCCGTGAAAGGATCAGGCTGTTCAGCTGCGCGATTAGGCTGGCCAAAAGTCCAGATACATCACCTTCCAGTGAACTATTGATCTCGATTCGGTTCCGGCTGTTCCTTACTTGGTCTTCCAATTGGTTAATCCCGATAAGTTGCAGGTTGAGTGCAGATTTTTGGGATTCCAGACTGGCAATCTGTGTCGAGGTCATCTGGGCACTGCTCGAAAGGTCGGTAATGTTGTTCTTTTGTTTGAATTCTGCCAATTGTGTGCCTGCAGTATCTGCTTTTTGCAGCACCAGGTTCATTTGGCTTTCAATAAATTCGATTGTCTGACGGGCTGAACGCCTTTTTTGTTCCAGATCATACTTGATGTATTCCTTCATGATCTGATTGAGCACATCAGCGGCGAATACCGGATTGGGATCGGTAATGCTGATGTTCATCACATTCGTATATTTAGCGGCCTCACCCACATCAATACGACCAGCTCTACCTATAAAATCTTCTTTCGTGTTAAATTTAAAGCTGTATTCGCCCTTGTCGGGAACCCGGCTCGTCACCTTAAAGGCCATTTTGCCCAAATTGATCACCTCGTTGTAGTGGTATTCTTTCTTCGGACCATTTTCTGAAGTGCGGATAGAAAAAGTACGGGCATTAACAGGAGTGATCTGATAAATATCGCGAGAAAAATCAACTGAATCCTGCTTGAGGATGACGATGGAGAAAGGTTTATTAGGATAGGATTCGCTGGTCTTGATCCTTCCTTTTAGATAATAGGAGATTTTGTAATCCAAATTGCCAATGGCATTCAATAAAACATCATTGCTCCTGATCACGAAGCCTTCATTCTGGATCCGGTCAGTGTAGGTGTACATCTGCGCACTCAGGTTATTTGAAGAACTGATGGCAGGATTGGCATCTTCTAGTTTTAGCGATCCGTAAGTCTGATAGATGGGCAGCGTATACAGTACATTAATTTTGGCAATGACCATGGCGATGATGACACATCCGGCAATCCAATACCATCGGCTTAAAAAAACCTTGAATATCTTGTAGAAATCTATATCCTGTCTAACAGATTTTAAATCTGGTGGGCTATCTGGCGTACTCATTAACGTGTTAGGGTAAAGATTAAAGCGGCTAAGTTAATTACGACAAGGAGAGGTTGTAAGATATTGTTCGAACTCTGCAATTTTTCGCCCAAGGCACTGCTTTTGGTCTGCTGTAGAACGATGATGTCATTGTTCTGCAAAATCAGTTTTTTACTGGCCAAGCTATTTACATCATTTAGGTTAACATAGATCAGTTCTGGCTTGCTCCTGTCTCCACGTATGATCTTTAATGTTTTTGGATCGGCGTTTTTGGTAATCCCTCCAGCTTCGCCAATGATATCGATGAGGTTGGTGTTGTCCCGTTCCAGTAAGAAATTGCCCTGACGGTTAAATTCTCCCAAAAGCGTAACCTTTACGTTAACAATGGTGACTTCGATGATCGGGTTTTTTAATAGTTTTTCGCCATAAACGAACTGGAGTTTAGCCGTAGCTTCTTTTCTGGTCAATCCGCCTACAGCAACCCTTCCTACTGCCGGCAAGTTAACCACGCCATCGGCATCTACCTGATAGGTGATGGTATTAGAGCTGGTTACTGCCCCAGAATTCTGGCTGTTGGCCATAGTGGTGGTAGTTGCACCAAATTCCTGGTTCTGAAGGTTCCTGACTGCAATAAGGTCGTTTGGCTTGATCTTATAATAAAGATCGCCCAATCCTTGGTCATTTACCACATATACCTGTTTAATGGTATCGGTAACGATATCTGTAGAAGCATTAAAAAGTGATTTTTCGCGCCTGGCCACTTTAGAGGAACAAGCTGCACACAAGAGGGCAATGGTAAAAAGAAAAAATAATTTGTTGAGGGTCGTTATTTTTTGCATGATCAGGTTGGGTAGGAGCTTAATAATTAATTTTTTGCGTAATGCCAGTGCGGTATTTTTTATAAAATAATCAAATGATGAACCAACATTTCGTAAAAAGTAAAAGTTTTTAGTTTAATTCTTATATGCCATCATAATGCCAAATATAAGCGCTCATCATAAAGGTATGGTCAATCTCACTAAATCCATAACATTTCCAATATACGAGATATTTTTAAATTACGATTTTCTCTGTTCAATTAAGCTTTTTTGTTTAAATGAATAAAGATATAACACACAAAAATAATCAAATCCTTTAAATATGGATAATGGCTAACCATGTAATGGTACTATAATTTATAGGTGCCTGTTCATTTTGTTCGTTTTTGCAAAATGAAAAACAGAATCGTTGGTATGCTTATTGAATTAATGGTCCACGTTGATTTTTCTAGCAAAATAGTTTTTATTGTTTATTAAATCCTTACCAATGAAATACCTACAATTGATCCCCATATTGTTATTGATGCTTACCACTTTGGGCACACAGGCCAATACCGGCTGTCGCTCAAGTAGCACCACTTATACTTATATCAATCCTGAAGGCAGGCTTCGCAATGGGGTGCCATCTTATTATCATCGTTACGAGTCTGATCGCCTATTGAGTACCAGCACTTATTGCGTTGTAGATACCGATTCGCCATGTTACATTTATGCAACACGTAGTGGGTATAGTAGCAGCCCAGGAGAACTCGTTGAGTACAATCCAGTTAATAATTGTGATATTGACAGTTACGTTGCAGTAATGGTTGTAATCTGTAGTGGCATGGGCTTTATGATGTTAAAAAGAAAAAGCCATATTTTTAGTATAGATTAATTATTAAAGCAATCTATCCACTTAAGTGTAGAATTGGGTAGTTTTTTCCCCATAAATCATCACGTACGTGTAATCTCCTTGACATAAACTGGGAAGGATTAAATTTTTTAATTAATTTGCAATGCGTTATTCTTTTTAAGAATAAGATTTTAACTAGGATTGCATCATTTATGTATTTTTTGGCAATCAAATTGTTTAGATAAGTGTTGTAACAAATATTTAATCGTGAAATACCTCAAATTAACCTTCTTATTGCTGCTCACCGTAACCAGCTGCTTTGCTGATACGAGTGGGTCTGGCTGTAGGATAGACGATAAGGTGTATACAGAATATTTGGGCATGGGCTATCCTTACGGAACTTCCCAGCCTCAAAAAAGGTACTATAAGAATACAGCCTACGTACCTATCTATTATGGATATGGCTACAATCAGCATCAGGGTTATAAATGTGGGTTCATCAACATCTATCCTGCGAGCAGCTATTGGAATGGCAGCGAGAACGTGCCGATCCCTGCCGAAAATGAAATCAATTCTACTTCTTTCGGCGGCTGTGTCATTTCGACCACCTTGGGAGGATCACCCATCCGCGAAGGGGATTATGTGACTTTTACCTATAATCGTACCGGGGCATGCGCCTCAAGTCTCCCCTTAGATGATTATATCTGGCTGTTATTCGTGCTCGTAGGAGCTGGAGGGATATACTACATCAGGAAAAGTTTCCGTTTTTCTAGCTAGGCCTAGCCTCCAATTTTAAAATTTGCATCCTTTCTCTATCTTAGCTTCCATTGAGGCTAATCTGATCGATCATGAAAATAAGTGTAATCACAGTGGTATATAATGCCGAAAATTATATCAAGGATTGTATAGAATCTGTGGTGGCACAAACTTATCCGGCAATCGAATACATTGTGGTCGATGGTGGTTCTACTGATCGCACCATATCCATCATTGGGAATTATGTGCAAAACATTGCCCATTTTGTTTCAGAAAAGGACCAGGGCATGTACGATGCGTTGAATAAGGGAATGGCACTGGCAACTGGCGATGTGATCGGAATCCTCAATGCCGATGATATGCTTGCTGCGCCCAACGTTATCGAAAAAATCGCCCAGGCCTTTAGTCGTACCCAGGCCGATGCCATTTATGGAAACCTCAATTATGTAAATGTCGATCCTCCGTACAAAATCATCAGAAAATGGGTCTCTACCCCGTATACACCCCGAGGAATCGTTATGGGCTGGATGCCGGCACATCCGACGCTATATGTAAAAAGCGAAATCTTTAAAAAATTTGGAAATTATTCGCTGTTATACGGCACCGCTGCAGACTATGAGCTAATACTGAGATTCTTGTTTAAACACAGGATTAGAGCAATGTATCTAAATGAACTGATAGTTAATATGAGGGTTGGTGGAATGAGCAACGCGAACTATAAACAGCGCTATCGTGCGTTTTTAAATGATCTTAAAGCAATCAAAACCAATGGCATACCATTTGCGTATGTAACGGTAATTTTGAAAAAGTTGAGGAAACTTCCCCAATTTTTTGCGTAGTTTCACCTTATGTAATTTTTATATTACTTTTGAGTATAATTTCAGTTGTGGATTTTTTTCAAGGACATTTAATTTATTATATCGCTATAGTAGGGCTGGCATTTTTATTATCGATTGCTGGCATCCCTTCGATTATTTTCACTGCTGTTAAGTATCGATTGTTCGATAACCTGGATGGATATCGGAAGGCCCATCGGATCCACATTTCGAGGTTGGGCGGTATTGCCATTTTCTGCAGTTTTACCATTACGACCCTGCTGTTCGCCACCATGGTAGATTATAAGCAGGCAAATTTTCTGATTACTTCTTCGATTATCCTTTTTGCTTTAGGGTTGAAAGATGATCTATATGGTGTAAATCCAAGCACTAAATTTTTGCTCCAGCTCGTCGTATCCATCATCTTGGTTGTAGCGGGCGGATTTAGGCTGACCAGTTTATACGGTGTATTTTATCTCTGGGAAGTAAATGTGCTATGGGGAAGTGTCTTTTCGATCATCGTGATCATCTTTGTCAACAATGCCTTTAACCTCATCGATGGCGTTGATGGGCTTGCCGGTACATTGGGCGCATTGGCAATGCTCAGTTTCGGGGTGTTCTTCGCCATTGCTGATTCCTATTCCTATGCCTTTATTGCATTTGCGATGTTTGGGGCAATTGCCGGATTTTTGGTCTTTAACTATGCGCCAGCAAAAATCTTTATGGGCGATACGGGCTCGCTGATCATTGGGCTCGTTTGCGTGATTTTGGCCATCAAATTCATCGAACTCAACAAGGTAGGGTCGCTACCAAAACCCAAATTCTATTCGGCACCATCTATCGCCGTTGCCGTGCTGCTGGTACCGATTTTCGACTCGCTCAGGATTTTCATTGTCAGGATTATACATCGTAAACCGCCATTTAAAGGCGATAGAAACCATATCCATCATAGGCTGCAAAAAATTGGGCTCAATTCCAATCAGATTGTAGTCAGCCTCAGCCTATTTACTGTTTCCATGGTTTTTCTTTCCGTTAGACTGCAGCATTTGGGGAATTTTGTGCTGATTTCGCTGTTGATTGCGATCTGCATCATCATGAACATCACCGTTACCTATGCCATAGGCAGAAAGTTTACGGCAGACTATCGATTGGTTGATGTGTTCAAAAGTAACCGGATGAATACCGTCGGCGAAAAAAAATCACCTTCACGTTAATCGCCTGGTCTTCGTACGCGTGCTTAAATAAACGCAAAAATGACTTCGCCTTTAAAAGAATATAGGTAATTTTGGGCATGAAATTAGCGATCAATGGTTTTGGAAGAATTGGACGGACTTTTTTGCGTACAGCGATCCAGCGAAAACTGCAGGTTGTAGCCATTAATGATCTGACTACGCCCGCCACCTTGGCCCATCTCTTCAAATATGACTCAGTTCACGGCGTATATGATGGGGAGGTTGCTGCCGGTAAAAATTCCTTGACCATTGATGGACAGACCATCCTGATCTATTCTCATACAGATCCTGAAAACTTGCCGTGGAACGAATTGCAGATCGACCTGGTCATCGAATCGACAGGAAAGTTTACCAAAAGCGAAACCGCCTCCAAACACCTAAGGGCCGGCGCAAAGCAGGTCCTGATTTCGGCTCCTGCCAGTGATCCCGAAATCCCGATGGTCGTAATTGGCGTAAACGATCAGCAGATCGACCTGCGATCGCCCATTCTTTCCAATGCATCCTGCACAACCAATAATGTTGCGCCAATGGTAAAAATCTTAGACGACCATTGGGGTGTCGAAGAAGGCTACATCACCACTGTCCATTCCATGACTGGAGATCAGAACCTGCATGATTCACCACACCATGATTGGCGAAGGGCAAGGGCGGCATCAACTTCCATTATCCCTACAAGTACTGGTGCGGCGAAGGCCATTACCCATATTTTCCCTCATCTGGATGGAAAACTTGGAGGAGCTGGCATCCGTGTCCCAGTGTTGAACGGCTCTTTAACAGATTTTACCTGCATCCTGAAAAACAAGACATCGATCAGCGAAATCAATGAGGCGTTTAAAGCTGCTTCAAAGGGTAGCATGGCCAATATTTTACAGTATACAACAGACCCGATCGTTTCGGTAGATATTATAAATAATGCCCATTCCTGTATTTTTGATGCCCTGCTGACTTCTATTGTAGGTGACTTGGTCAAGGTGGTGGGCTGGTATGACAATGAATCGGGCTATTCCAATCGATTGGTAGACCTGATTGAAAAAATTGAAAAGGCAAATGGTTAAATTTATTCCTTATGAGCTAACCTTGGGATTGAGAAGCAAGATCTTAAGAAATAATCTGCCGCTTGAGGACTGCGTTTTCCCAACAGACCAGGTGGAAGGGGCTTTCCATTTGGCGTTTTATGCAGGTGATGAAATTGCCACGATTGCCTCGTTCTTTCCAAAAAATTACGAAGGAAGAAAAAATCTTGGCTATCAATTAAGGGGGATGGCTACAGATACCTGTTTCAATGGTAAGGGCTATGGTACGGAAATCGTTAAGTTTGCCATAGACTATATTAAAAACACGCAGGCGCAATACCTTTGGTGTAATGCGAGGACATCAGCGGTAGCATTTTACCATAAACTTGGATTTGATAAAGTATCTGATGAATTCGAAATCGCAGGCGTTGGCCCACATTATGAAATGATTTTGGAATTATACTGATCGGCAACAGCAATTTTTGCTTTGTGTATATAATACACTAACTTGCGCACCTCAATAACTGAACTTTAAGATATGAACACAATCGACCAAATTAATTTTAAGGACAAAAAAGCATTGATCCGAGTAGATTTCAATGTTCCTTTAGATAAAGATTTTAATATTACAGACGATAAACGGATGCGTGCAGCCTTGCCTACCATCCAAAAGATTTTAAGGGATGGAGGTGCGGTGATCCTCATGTCGCACTTGGGTCGTCCAAAAGGTGGTCCAGACGACAAATATTCATTGAAGCACATCCTGTCAAGCCTGTCAGCCTTATTAGGGGTTGAAGTAAAGTTTGCTGAGGATTGTGTGGGGGAAGCTACAGAAAAGCTGGCGGCCTCATTATTGCCTGGAGAGGTGCTATTGCTCGAAAATCTTCGCTTCCATGCGGAAGAGGAAAAAGGCGACCAAGATTTTGCACGCCAGTTATCAAAATTGGGCGATGTATATGTAAACGATGCTTTTGGGACAGCACATCGCGCCCATGCTTCCACTACCATTGTAGCACAATTTTTTCCGGATGCGAAATATTTCGGGTACCTGATGGCCGAAGAGCTTAAAAATGCCGAAAAAGTAGATCATGGCGCAGACAAACCTTTCACGGCCATCATGGGCGGAGCCAAGGTTTCCGACAAAATATTGCTGATCGAAAGCCTGCTCGATAAAGTAGACAATCTCATTATTGGGGGCGGAATGGCCTATACTTTTGCCAAGGCACAAGGTGGCGAAATCGGCACTTCGCTTTTGGAAGCAGACCGGATGCAGCTTTGCCTAGAGCTGTTGGAAAAGGCCAAGACAAAGGGTGTTAACCTGATGCTTCCCATCGATACGGTCATTGCAGATCAGTTTGCCAACGATGCGCAAAAAAGCGAGGTGGATTCTGGGAAGATCCCTAACGAATGGATGGGACTTGATATTGGTCCGAAGACCGTTGCCTTATTTAGCAAAACCATTAAAAAATCTAAAACCGTTCTGTGGAATGGGCCTATGGGCGTATTTGAAATGGCCAATTTTGAGCAGGGCACAAGGGCGATTGCAGAAGCCGTTGTCGTTGCCACCAAGAATGGCGCGTTCTCACTGATTGGAGGAGGTGACTCTGCGGCCGCCATTGCCAAGTTTGGACTGGAAAATGAAGTGAGCTACGTTTCTACTGGTGGCGGTGCCCTATTAGAGTACATGGAAGGAAAAGAACTGCCAGGAGTGAAGGCCATTACAGGATAATTTGGGGAAATCCTCCCACTAAAGCTCCCTAATCTCCCACTTTTGGAATAGGTTGCTATAAAAACTTGCTTATTCACCGATTAAAGGCGAATTGTCGATAAATTTCGATCATTCGCCTTTTTTATTTTCTATAGTTTTGGATTATCCTAACTGGCTCAAAAAGCAATAATTTAAAATGTTGAAAACTTTTTGTGTCACAAAGTGGGGAATTGTGGTAGAAGTATTTATTTTTACACTACATAAAATGTGTACGTGGTAAAATGATTCAACTATTAGGAGAATTTGTTTGTAAAATTGATGCCAAAGGCCGCCTCATGGTGCCTGCTGGCCTCAAAAAGCAATTGCCTAATGTTGAGGGAGAGGGACTGATCATTAACCGTGGCTTTGAAAAATGCCTAACCATTTATCCAAAGCAGGTCTGGAACGGAATTGCGGCAGAGGTCAGCAAGCTTAATCAATTTGAAGAAAAAACTAGGGAATTCAACCGTTTTTTCCTGCGTGGCGTATCAGAGCTGACCTTGGATGCTTCTGGACGGGTACTGTTGCCGAAAACCTTGTTAGATTGGGCAAGTATCGATTCGGATGTGGTGCTGGTGTGCCAATTCGACAAGATCGAATTGTGGTCTAAAAAAGCATACGACCAATTGCTTGACAACGAACCTGAAAATTTTGCGAAGCTGGCAGAGGAGGTCATGGGCAATAAGAATAGGAGGGATGGAGATGGAAAATAATTACCATGTTCCGGTTCTGCTTCAGGAGTGCATCGAAGGTTTGAATATCAAGCCAGGCGGTGTTTATGTAGATGTAACTTTTGGTGGAGGTGGCCATTCCCGTGAAATCCTTAAGAAGTTAGATAAGGATGGCGTGCTCATCGCCTTTGACCAAGATCCCGATGCGCAACGCAACGTATTGGACGATCCCCGTTTCAAGTTTGTGGACCAGAATTTTGGTTTTCTCCGCAATAACCTCCGTTTGCTTGGGTATCAGCAAGTGGATGGTATCTTGGCAGATCTTGGGGTTTCCTCACATCAGTTCAATGAACCTGGCCGTGGCTTTTCTACCCGTTTCGATGCTCATCTCGATATGCGGATGGACCAGCAACGTGAACTTACTGCTGCGGGAGTGCTGAATACCTATCCTGAAGATCAGCTGCATAAGATTTTTGGAATCTATGGCGAGGTCAAAAATGCCAAATCTCTTGCCCGGACCATTGTGACTGCCCGTTTGGAAAACCCAATCGCAACACTGGCTGAATTCAAGCATGTTATTGCCTCGCATATTCCTAAAGGCAAGGAAAATAAATATATGGCTCAGGTTTTTCAGGCGCTGCGCATGGAAGTCAATGCAGAGATAGCGGTGCTAGAGAGTTTTTTGGAACAATCGGCCATGGTATTGAATCAAGGAGGTAGACTGGTAGTGATTTCCTATCACTCCCTGGAAGATCGCCCTGTGAAAAATTTTATAGCAAAAGGAAGATTCCGTGGGGAAGTAGAGAAAGATTTTTTCGGAAACGAGCAGAAGCCATTGCGAGCGATTACCCGAAAAGCGATTGTGGCAAGTGATCTGGAGTTAAAGGCAAACAGCAGGGCCAGAAGTGCGAAATTAAGGATTGCTGAAAAAATATGAATAACCAGTTCAAGCGACCGATAACAGAGGAGGCAGAAGAGGAGCCGCCCGTTCCGGAGGAACAGGTAGAAACGCGCGTTCCAGCAAAGCAGGGAAGTGCGACCGTCTTTTTTAGGAAGTTATTTGTAGAAGGGGTGGTCAGTAAGGAAGCGGCGACAGATATGTTGCCTTATCTCATTTTTCTATGCGTACTGGGGATGATCTACATTGCGAATAGCCACATGGCCATGAAAAACATACGCAATATTGACCAGTTGAATAAAGAGGTAAAAGAATTGAGCTGGGAATATAAGTCGCTGAAATCAGATCTCATGTTTAAGAGCAAGATGACCGAAGTAGCGAAGAAAGTTGATACGTTGGGAATTAAGGAATTAATTGAACCGCCAAAAAAAATAGTCGTAAACAACAATGAACATTAGAGCAAACATCTTATTGCGCGTATATCTGGCCTTTGGCCTGATTGTGCTTTTTGCCATTGCTGTGCTGTTGAGGTTGGGCGATGTACAATTTATCCAGGGCGCAAAATGGCGCGCAAAAGCAGATAGCTTGTCGACCAAGGAATTCGAGATCGACGCGGCACGTGGAAATATCTATTCCAATGATGGAAGTTTGTTGGCTACTTCAGTGCCGGAATATGAATTGAGGATGGACATGATTGCGGGTGGCATTGCGAAAGATGATTTGTTCGATTCGAAGGTCGATTCGCTCGCCATGAAATTGTCTGCCTTTTTTGGCAATAAAAGTGCGAAAGATTATGGGCGCTACCTGCGCAAGGCAAGGGAACAAAAATCCCGGAGCTTATTGATCAAAAAGAACGTGACCTATCAGGATTTAAAGGTCATCAAGACATTTCCGCTTTTTAATTTGGGCAAGCATGGCGGATTGATCGCTACGCAGAAGAACAAAAGGATTTTGCCGTTTAAAGATCTTGCGGCCAGAACGATCGGTTATGCCAACGAAAACGTGAAAAATGTGGTCGGATTGGAAGGTGCATATGGCAACTACATCAATGGCGAAAAAGGAAGGCAGCTGATGCAGCGTGTTAGTGGAGGTTTTTGGGTGCCGGTAAACAGCGATGCGGAAATTGCGCCGAAGGATGGGGCAGATATCATTTCAACGATTGATATCAATATGCAGGACCTGGCACAAAATGCACTAAGAAAAGGCTTGGAAAGAAGTAAGGCCCATCATGGTGCAGTGATTATCATGGAGGTTGCTACGGGCGAAGTAAGGGCGGTTGCCAATTATACCCGTGTGGAAGAAGGAATATATAAGGAAAACTTTAATTATGCCATAGCGGGCAATCAGGATCCCGGGTCCACGTTTAAGCTGGCCTCATACATGGCTTTGCTCGAAGATAAGCTCGTTGATACCAATACTATGGTCAATACGGGCGAATACCCGATCCCAGGGCATACCATTAAAGATTCGCATGGGAGTATTGGCAGGGTTACGGTAAAAAAGGCATTTGAGCAATCATCCAATGCAGCCATTGCCTACCTCGTAAACACCAATTATCGCGACCGCCAGTCTAAATTTACCGACCACCTGTACGAGTGGAAACTCAATGAACTGATGGGCCTGCAGATTCCCGGGGAGGCTAGGCCTGTGATCAAAAACCCAGAGACGTTTAAGAGCTGGAACAAGAACATGACCTTGCCGCAAATGGCTTATGGATATGAAATGCAGCTTACGCCTTTAAAGATGCTTTCTTTTTACAACGCAGTGGCCAATAACGGGAAATATATCGCACCAATATTTGTGAAGGAAATCAGGAGATTGGGCAATCCGATCGAACAGTTTAAAGCTAAGGTGATCAATGAGAAAATCTGCTCAGATGTAACCTTGAGTAAGGTAAGGGCCATGTTGGAGGGGGTGGTGACCGAGGGTAGCGGTAGGCAGATCGTTTATAATCCATTATATAAGATAGCAGGCAAGACGGGTACTGCACAAGTAGCAGATGCCAATTTGGGTTATAAGGCGAAAAAGCAATACCAGGCTTCCTTTGTCGGCTATTTTCCGGCCGAACGTCCAAAATATTCCATGATCGTGGTGATCAATGACCCAATTGGAGAGTATTATGGAGCACTTGTATCTGGTCCGGTATTCAGGGAGATCGCCGACCGGATCTACGCCAGCGATGTACAGATGTACACTGCGGTAAAGCAGAACATGGTGGGCAACACTATCGCTCCGGAAGCAAAGGCTGGACAAAGCAAAGCGACAAAAATGGTCTATAATGCATTTGGGATCAAAGCCTTGTACGCGGCAAAATCACCATACTTTAATGCATTGGATACGGTCAACGGCATTGCTTACCAGGAAAGCACGCCGACAAAAGGTGTAATGCCAAATGTGGGTGGCATGGGACTTAAAGATGCGATGTACCTGATCGGTAATGCCGGATTAAAGGCGAAGGTAAGGGGCAAAGGCAAGGTAACCAGCCAATCTATCCAGCCCGGAAGCAGGATAGGCAAAGGATTGATGGTAGAGATTGAATTAAATTGAGAAAGTTATAAGTCACGATAGATGCAGTTGCAGGATCTTTTATATGGTGTTTCTATTCAAAGTCTGGTAGGCAAACCAGATCAGGATATTGCTGCGCTTGCCTTTGATTCCCGTAAGGTTGCTGCACATACCTTGTTTTTCGCTATTCGGGGCACTGCAACAGATGGCCATCAATATATTGATCAGACAATCTCTGCAGGCGCAAGTGCCATCATTTGCGAAACACTTCCGGAAACGTTGGCTCCAACGGTAACTTATATTCAGGTGGCGCAGGCCGATACAGCGTTGGGCATTGTGGCCGGAAATTTTTATGGCCACCCATCACAGCGGTTAAAGCTTGTAGGCGTTACCGGTACCAATGGGAAAACGACGATAGCTACCTTATTGTTTCAGTTGTTCAGAGGCTTAGGTCATCAGGTCGGATTGATTTCTACCGTGCAGAACCAGATTAATGAAGGTGTCATTCCCGCTACACATACCACGCCAAATCCGATTGCATTGAATGAACTGCTCCTGGCCATGGTGAACGCTGGTTGTAGCCATTGTTTTATGGAGGTAAGCTCACATTCGGTGGTACAGCAGCGCATTGCCGGACTAACGTTCGCTGGAGGGATCTTCTCAAACATTACCCACGACCACCTAGATTTTCATCAGACCTTTAGTAATTACTTAAAGGCCAAAAAAGGTTTTTTTGATGAACTGCCTAAAACAGCTTTCGCATTGACCAACCTAGACGATAAAAATGGAATGGTCATGCTTCAGAATACGAGGGCGACCAAAAAAACATATGCTTTAAAGCAAATGGCTGATTTCAAGGCCAAGATAGTCGAAAATAAGTTCAGCGGTCTTTTCTTGGCCATTGATCACATGGATATCTACTTTAAGATGGTCGGGTCTTTCAATGCCTATAATCTGTTGGCCGCTTACGGAACAGCCATGTTGCTAGGCGAGGATAAACTCCAGGTGCTGACGGTCCTGAGCAGTTTATCGGGTGCCGAAGGCCGGTTTGACTATATGGTATCCAATGAGGGTATTATTGCGATTGTTGATTATGCGCACACGCCAGATGCAGTCCAAAATGTGCTCAACACAATTTCAGATATCAGAAAGGGAACCGAACAAGTGATTACCGTAATTGGCTGCGGTGGCGATCGCGATCGGACAAAAAGACCGGTTATGGCACAGGTGGCCTGCGATTGGAGCGATAAGGTGATCCTTACCTCAGATAATCCCCGTACGGAAGATCCACAAGCGATTGTTGATGAGATGGAAAAGGGAGTGTCTCCAAGCAACCAACGCAAAGTAGTGAGCATACTCGATCGAAAAGCGGCTATACGGACAGCCTGCCACATGGCCAAATCAGGAGATATTATTCTGGTGGCCGGAAAAGGCCATGAAAAATATCAGGAAATCAATGGTGTAAGACATCATTTTGATGATAAAGAAGTACTTAACGAACAGCTAAACCCAATTCAATAGATGTTATATTTATTATTCGAATATCTGCATAAGCATTATGATTTTCCTGGGTTAAGGTTGTTCCAGTACCTCACCTTCAGGGCCTCGCTTTCCATTATCCTATCCCTGTTCATTACGACGGTCTATGGACGTAGGATTATCGATTTCCTCCACAGAAAACAGGTCGGCGAGACCGTGCGCAACCTCGGCTTAGAAGGCCAGATGCAAAAACAAGGTACACCGACCATGGGCGGAATCATGATTTTGCTGGGGATCCTGATCCCAACCTTGCTGTTTGCCAACATTACCAATGTGTATGTAATCCTGATGGTAATTACCACAATCTGGATGGGCGTGATCGGTTTCGTAGATGACTATATCAAAGTCTTTAAGAAAAATAAGGAAGGCCTTGCAGGAAGGTTTAAGATAGTTGGGCAGGTTGGACTGGCTATTATCGTCGGACTGACCATGTTTTACCATCCTAATATCGTGGTCAGGCAAACAGTAGATGATACTGCCGTAACGGTCAATGCCGCACCGATGATCCTTAGGCAAAAAGGCGAAAACTTTTACTATACACAAGATATCAAATCGACCAAGACCAATGTTCCCTTTTACAAGAACAATGAATTTGACTATGCCAAGGTGCTTAAGTTTTTGGGTACTGGCTATGAGAAGTATGCGGTTATCGTCTTTTTGGCATTTGTAATTATCATCGTTACCGCAGTATCCAACGGTGCAAACCTGACCGATGGGATAGATGGGCTGGCGACGGGAACATCAGCAATCATCGGCATAACCCTGGGTATTTTGGCCTATGTTTCAGGTAATACCGTAATAGCCGACTATCTGAACATCATGTACATTCCCAACTCCGGGGAACTCATCATCTTTGCTGGTGCTTTTGTAGGAGCATGTGTGGGCTTCCTTTGGTACAATTCTTACCCGGCCCAGATTTTTATGGGCGATACCGGAAGTTTGACCATTGGAGGGATTATTGCCGTTTTCGCCATTATGATCCGCAAGGAATTGCTGATCCCTATTTTATGTGGCGTGTTTTTGATCGAAGTGCTATCGGTGACTTTACAGGTAAGCTATTTCAAATACACCAAAAAGCGATTTGGAGAAGGTAGGAGGATATTCCTGATGTCGCCATTGCATCACCATTACCAGAAAAAAGGATACCATGAAGCAAAAATCGTAACACGCTTCTGGATTATCGGAATTATGTTGGCCATTATCACATTCGTAACCTTAAAGCTGCGCTAAATGAAGAAAAGAATTGTAGTTCTTGGTGCGGGAGAAAGTGGAGTTGGTGCGGCCAAATTGGCGCAAAAGCATGGATTCGATGTTTTTGTGTCTGATTTTGGTGCAATTGCCGATCACTACAAAGCAACACTGAAAGAACTTGAAATTCCTTTTGAAGAAAAACAGCATAGCGAAGGGCTGATCTTGGACGCGGTCGAAGTGATCAAAAGTCCAGGTATTCCATCAACAGTGCCTATAGTATCGGCGTTGAAAGGAAAAAACATACCGGTAATCTCTGAAATCGAGTTTGCCAAAAGATATACAAACGCGAAAACAATCTGTATCACGGGGTCTAACGGTAAATCTACAACGACCATGCTTACCTACCACATCCTAAAAAATGCGGGCTTAAATGTAGGATTGGGCGGGAACATTGGGCAAAGTTTTGCTGCTCAGGTCTGCGAACAGGACCATGAATGGTATGTACTTGAGATATCCAGTTTTATGCTCGACGATATGTTCGATTTTAAGGCTGATATCGCTGTACTGCTCAACATTACGCCAGATCATCTTGATCGCTATGACTATCAATTGGACAAATATGCTGCGTCTAAGATGCGGATCATACAAAATCAGACTGCAACCGATGTATTCATTTATTGCGCCGATGATCCCGAAACCAGCAAGATTTTGTCAGCAAGCACTGTTCAGGCCAAAACCTACCCCTTTTCTATCCAAAAGACCGTAAAAGAAGGGGCCTTTTTAGAAAACGAAAGCATTAACATCTGCATAAACCTAAACGAACCATTTATCATGTCAATTTCTGAGTTAGCCTTACAAGGTAAGCACAACATCTACAACTCTATGGCCTCGGGCATAGTGGCAAAAGTCCTCGAGCTACGCAATGAGACGATCCGCGAAAGCATGGGCAACTTTAAGAACATTGAACATCGGTTGGAGTTCGTGGCCAAAATTTCTGACGTAACCTATATCAACGATTCGAAGGCGACCAATGTGAATTCTACCTGGTACGCATTGGAAAGTGTGGGAACAGATGTAGTCCTGATCATGGGCGGCGTAGATAAAGGCAATGATTATGCGATGTTAAAAGACCTGGTGCGCAGCAAAGTGAGGGCGATCGTTTGCCTTGGCAAAGACAATAAGCGCATCCATGAAGCCTTTGAAGATGATGTAGAAATCATCGTCAATACATTTTCCGCGAATGAAGCTGTTCAGGTAGCCTACCACCTGGCCAAGAAAGGCAATACCGTATTGTTATCACCAGCTTGTGCAAGCTTCGATTTATTTAAGAATTACGAAGACAGGGGAAACCAGTTTAAAGAAGCTGTAAAAGAATTATAAGATATGTTTAACATCAATGCACTTCTGGAAAAAACGAAAGGCGACCGATGGATCTGGCTGATCATCATCATGCTGTCGCTGATTTCGATCATGGCGGTGTATAGTTCGACCGCCGGGATTGCCTATCGCAAAGGAATGAGCGTGGAGCGTTATCTGCTTTTTAAACACGTCATTTTCGTCTTGTTGGGCATCGGGATGATCTATATTTCCCACCTGCTCGATTATAAGTATTATGCCGGAATTTCCAAGATACTGATGATCATTACCCTTCCATTGCTGGTTTATACCCTGGTGTTTGGAAGTAGCATCAATGATGCTTCGCGCTGGGTGAAGATCCCGGTCATCAACCTTACTTTTCAGACGTCAGATTTGGCAAAATTGGCGCTTATCACTTTTTTGGCCAGGATGTTGACCAAGAAGCAGGAAAATATCAAAGATGTAAAAAACGCCTTCGTCCCGATTATGGGATCCGTATGCGTTGTATTTGTATTGATTGCATTGGCCAATTTATCGACCGCACTCATGTTGTTCGGCGTGAGTATTTTGCTGTTGATCATCGGCCGGATCAGTATCAAGCAGATTGCATTGGTCTGTGGGGGTGGAATCTTGCTCCTGATGTTCGTAGTGTTTTTGGGCCCAAGGAGGGAAACTTATAACTCAAGGATCAACACTTTTATGCATCCCGAATTGCAATCATCTGATAAGACTTACCAAGCCGATCACGCTAAGATTGCTCTGGCCTCAGGCGGATTGTTTGGTAAAGGACCAGGGAACAGCACCGAACGAAACTTCTTACCGCACCCCTATTCTGATTTTATTTTTGCCATTATAATTGAAGAATATGGTACGGTTGGCGGTCTATCGATCATGGTACTCTACCTGGTCCTGCTTTATCGATGCGTAAGGATTGTAACCCGAAGTCCCAAAGCCTTTGGGGCCTTATTAGCAGCCGGACTGAGCTTTAGCCTAACCATCCAGGCCTTTGCCAATATGGCGGTTGCGGTGGGATTGGGTCCTGTAACGGGGGTGCCGCTGCCTTTGGTAAGTATGGGCGGAACGTCAATGATCTTTACCAGTATCGCATTTGGCATTATATTGAGCGTAAGCCGTGATGTGGAAGAAAACAGTACCAAGCAGGAAAAAATAATCGTTGGAGAAATACCCGCGATGGCATAGGTAAGTTAAAAGTAAAGGTTAAAAGTAGTAAGTATCAAGTAACAGACAACAAGTGAGAAGAAAATCAAGATTTATATAATCAGTGTAATCAATTAAATCTGTGTAATCATTAACAACAAATAAATACCCTGTCTCATCATCCTCCCCATTGGGGAGGTGCCATGGGGCCAAAAAAAATTAAAATGAATAATTTTCCCAAAATTATCATATCTGGAGGTGGCACAGGCGGGCATATTTTTCCCGCCGTGGCCATTGCCAATGCACTAAAGCGCATTTCGCCAAATTGCGAAATTCTTTTTGTGGGTGCCTTGGGCAGAATGGAAATGGAAAAAGTTCCGGCGGCAGGATATAAAATTGTTGGATTAAAGATCAGTGGGATTCAAAGGGGCTCGATACTGAAAAATCTAAGCCTCCCTTTCAAAGTGATCGGAAGCATCCGTAAGGCCATGCAGATCCTGACAGAATTTAAGCCAGATGCGGTAGTTGGGGTGGGGGGCTATGCTTCAGGTCCGTTATTGTATGCAGCATCACTAAAAGGCATTCCTTACCTTATTCAGGAACAAAACTCATACGCGGGCATGACCAACAAGTTTTTGGGAAAGAATGCGGTAAAGGTTTGTGTAGCTTTTGATGGGATGGAACAGTTTTTTCCTGCCCATAAATTGCTAAAAACTGGCAACCCCGTTAGAAAAAATGTAATCGATATCAAAGATAAGCGTTCAGTTGGTGCAACAACCTTGAATTTGGATCCAGTAAAACGGACAATTTTGGTTACAGGAGGAAGCCTGGGCGCAGGGACCTTGAATAAAAGCATTGAAAAACATTTGCCAGACCTGTTGGAACGAGATGTGCAGGTAGTCTGGCAAACTGGTAAATATTATTATCAGGGCATTATCGAAAGATTAGGTGTAGACCATCATCCGAACATTAAGATCCTAGAGTTTCTTAATCATATGGATCTGGCCTATGCGGCGGCTGATTTGATTATTTCCAGGGCAGGAGCAGGTACGATAGCCGAACTTTGCTTCATTGAAAAGCCGGTGATCCTGGTGCCATCGCCAAACGTAGCTGAAGATCACCAGACCCAAAATGCATTGGCCCTGGTTAAAAATGATGCAGCCATAATAATCAAGGATTCATCGGCAGTTGATACGCTCGTCGCTGAAGCCTTGAAGTTGCTCGACAACCCCGAGCGATGCGAGAAATTAAGCCACAATATCGGTCAAATGGCCATGGAGGATGCAGATATGGTGATTGCAGAAGAAGTGTTGAAGCTGATAGGCTAGAGCATAGGAATAAAGAGCAAGAAATAAAGAGAAGTTTAAAGATAGAAAAACAATATCGGTGTAATCAAATAAAATCGGTGTAATCATCAGTATGGAATTAAGTAAAATAAACAGAGTGTATTTCGTTGGGATCGGAGGGATCGGAATGAGCGCGCTTGCACGTTATTTTGCGAAACGTGGGGTGGTGGTGTGTGGCTATGATAAAACGCGGACCAACCTCACCATTGCTCTGGAAAGAGAAGGGATCTTGATTACTTACTTGGATGAAGAATCGGCAATTTCAGTTTGTTTTCATGAGAACCACGACGATACATTAGTGGTTTATACACCTGCCATTCCAAAGGATTCAAAAATTCTTCAGCACTTCAAAAATAAAGGTTTTAGCCTTAAAAAACGATCCGAGGTGCTTGGGATTATCAGTGAAGGCATGTATTGCATCGCGGTAGCGGGCACGCATGGTAAAACAACAACTTCTTCGATGATCGCACATCTGCTCACTGATACCGGCTTTGGTTGTACCGCCTTTTTGGGAGGAATTACCACCAATTATGACAGCAATGTGCTATTCGGCAAAAATAATGTCGTGGTGGTAGAAGCTGATGAATATGACCGTTCCTTTCTTACCCTGCATCCAGATGTGGCCGTGATCACCGCTATGGATGCAGATCACCTGGACATTTATGGCGATGAAAGCCAGCTACACGAATCTTTCCAGCTATTTGCTGAACAATTGAAGACCGAAGGAAAGATCTTTGTAAAAGATGGCCTTCCCATCCATGGCATCAGTTATAGTGCCAACGCAGGCTCGGCCATACGGGCCACAGCGATAAGGGTGGAAAACGGAAATTTTGTTTTCGATTTTGAAGATGGAAGAAATGTGATCAAAGGACTTTGCCTTTGCATGCCGGGCAGGCACAATGTCGAAAATGCAGTTGCGGCCATCGGCGTAGCGTTGAGCTTGGGAATCCATCAGAAAAGCATTAAAGCCGCATTGGCCACCTTTAAGGGTGTAAAACGGAGATTTGAAACACAGGTTAAAACGCCATCGCATATTTATATTGACGATTATGCGCATCACCCTGAAGAATTGAGGGCATGTTTTGATGCGGTGCGACAACTTTATCCAGAACGTAAGCTGACTGTTGCCTTCCAGCCACACCTCTTTACAAGGACCCGTGATTTTGCAAAAGAATTTGCAGCTGTTTTAAGCACAGCTGATGAAGTACTGCTGCTGGACATCTATCCGGCAAGGGAACTGCCAATCGAGGGCGTAGATTCGCAAATGCTGCTAGACCTAATCAGCATAAAGGAGAAAAAACGCTGCAGACTGGACACACTTGCAGATCTTATTAAGCAAAATAAACCTGAACTGCTATTAACAGTAGGGGCAGGAGACATTGATACCATGGTTGAACCTTTAAAAAATATATTGGCACATGCTTAAAAGGATCAATTGGAAAGCAATTTTGAAGGGACTGGCCTGGTTGACATGCCTCGCTGGTGTGGTGGTGCTCATGAGTTTCATTACCCTTAAAAAGCATGAGGTGAAGTGTGCAAATGTCAGGATCATGATCCCTGGTGCCGATAATTTTATTGAGCGTGAAGAAATTGATGCCATCCTGAAACAAGGCCATGGTGAGCTGATCGGAAGAACCTTGGACCAGATCAATATCCACGCAATTGAAGCTTCGCTAAAAGCAAATCCTTATATCGCTTTTGCAAAGGTCTACGCCGACATGGATGGGATCATCAACATCGAAATCAAACAAAGGCAGCCCGTATTGCGCATATTGAATGCTGGAGGTCAAGATTATTATATCGATAGCAAAGGATTGAAAATGCCAATGTCGCCGAATTTTACAGCCGACGTACTGGTGGCCAATGGCAACATTTTGGAGGGGTTTGGAGGGAAAGTCGATACCCTGCTGACCCCACTAGCGGCAGATCTATATAAGACGGCACTGTTCCTCAAAAAAGATACCTTGTGGGATGCGCAGATTGAGCAGATTTTTGTGACTGATAACCTGGATATCGAACTGATCCCTCGTGTTGGAAACCAGCGCATCATTTTGGGAAATGCAGATTCGCTCGACACAAAAATGAACAACCTATTGGCATTTTACAAACAGGCCATGCCGCTTGTCGGATGGTCTGCTTATAAGACCATCAATTTAAAATATATCAACCAGATTGTCTGTGAAAAGTATGACTCACTGGCAGTGGCCAAAGCGATCGTGAGCAAGATGCCTGATAGCACTACGACAGCCAAATCAGTTGATTCTGTAGTTAAGGCTACCATACAGGAGGAAATTAAAAAGGCAATTGCGAATGGCGGCGACGACAAACCGAAACCGGCATCAACACCTGCAAAAGGAGTAGTAAAGGAAAAAACGACACCCAAAGCAGTACCTGTTGCCAAACAACCAGCTATGCCGGTTAAATCTGGCACAGCCAATACAGCAGCAGCTAAGGGAAAATCAACAACACAGCAAACAGATACCAAAGTTTCTCCGCCGAAGGCAGGGAAGCCAGTGAAAAACAATAATAAAACTCAACAAAATTAGATCGTTATGGGCAAAGAACAAACTAACCACCAATCGCCAATCGTAGTAGGATTGGATATCGGTACAACCAAAATCTGCGTAATCGTAGGGCGCAGGACACAGCACGATAAGATAGAGGTCTTAGGAATTGGAAAAGCCGAATCGGCGGGCGTAACGCGCGGTGTGGTTTCCAATATCCAAAAAACGGTTCAGGGCATTTCAGCAGCTGTGGAGCTGGCAAGCAGCCAATCTAATGTCGAAATCCGTGTTGTCAATGTAGGCATTGCCGGCCAACACATCAAAAGCCTGCAACACCGTGGCATTTTGACGCGTAGGGACATGAACAATGAAATCAGTAAAAAAGACATCGATAAATTGATCGATGACATGTTTAAGCTGGTCATGCCCCCAGGTGAAGAAATTATCCATGTGCTCCCTCAGGAGTTTACCATAGATAATGAGCCTGGCATCAAAGATCCGATCGGTATGGCCGGGGTGCGCCTGGAAGCTAATTTCCATATCATATCCGGACAGGTTACCGCTGTGAAGAACATCATGCGCTGCGTGACCAACGCCGGTCTGCAAACGCAGGAATTGATCTTAGAGCCATTGGCTTCCTCTGAATCGGTGTTGAGCGATGAAGAAAAAGAAGCTGGTGTATGCCTGGTCGATATTGGGGGAGGTACCACAGATATTGCCATTTTCCATGAAGGGATCATTCGCCATACAGCAGTTATTCCATTTGGAGGAAATAGTGTGACCGAAGACATCAGAGAAGGCTGCTCTGTGATGAGAAACCAGGCAGAACTGTTAAAAACACGCTTTGGTTCCGCATTGGCAGAAGAAAACAAAGAAAACGAGATCATCTGCGTACCAGGTCTCCGTGGCCGTGAGCCAAAAGAAATTTCAGTTAAAAACCTTGCTTACGTTATCCAGGCCCGTATGGAAGAAATCGTTGAGCACGTTTATTACGAAATCAAGTCTTCAGGCTATGAGAAAAAACTCATTGGAGGCGTTGTCATTACCGGTGGTGGGGCCTTGCTCAAACACCTCAACCAACTTGTTGAATACGTAACTGGATTGGATTGCCGTGTAGGTTATCCAAATGAGCACCTTTCCAAATATGAGGAAATGCCTAAAACCATCTACGACGATCTTAAGAGCCCAATGTATGCCACCAGTGTTGGTCTATTGATCAAAGGGATCCAAAAGGCTGAAGAACTGTTGGAGGAAATGAAGCAGCCAGGTGTATTTGTTGAAAAACCTACTGTCGCCAAAGAAAAGGTGAAACGTGCAGGCCTATTTGATAAGTTGTTGAAAAAAACAAGCGAGTTTATCAAAGACGACATGAACGTAAGCGATGAAGATTATATAAAACCGTAATATTTTTCCACAAAACAGGAATTTTCCACATTATTAACAGTTGTGGAAAACCCCTGTTAAAAAAGTGTTAATATTACAAAAGAGATGAACAGCAATTTTTAGATTTTTAAACAACTGATTCATAACGATATGAAGTTCGAAATGTTAAAGGATAAGTCATCGATCATCAAAGTAATTGGTGTAGGCGGTGGCGGAGGTAATGCGGTAAACCACATGTACCGTCAGGGAATCACAGGCGTTGATTTTATCATCTGTAATACCGATGCGCAGGCATTGGAATTTAGCCCGATCCCGAACAAGGTACAGTTGGGTTCGAGCTTGACCGAGGGGATGGGAGCTGGATCAATTCCCGAAGTGGGCAAAAACTCGGCAATAGAAAATATAGACGACATTAAAGCAATGTTGGGTAGCACAACGAAAATGCTCTTTATCACGGCCGGAATGGGTGGTGGTACAGGAACAGGCGCCAGCCCGATCATTGCCCAGGCCGCTAAAGAACTTGATATTTTAACTGTGGCCATTATCACCACGCCATTTGCTTTTGAAGGCAAGCGTAGAAAAATGCAGGCAGATGATGGTCTGGACGAGCTCAAAAAATACGTAGATTCCTATCTGGTGATCTCAAACGATCGCTTGCGAGAAATTTTTGGAAACCTGACCTTGGGATCGGCCTTTGCCCAAGCAGATGATATTTTGACCACCGCTGCCAAAGGCATTGCTGAAATCATCACCGTTCCAGGATACATCAACGTTGATTTTAAAGATGTGCGTACGGTCATGAAGGATAGTGGGGTTTCGATCATGGGCAGCTATGCCGCATCTGGCGAAAACCGTGCACTGGCTGCTGTAGAGGGCGCATTGGCCTCGCCATTGTTAAAGGATAATGAAATCGAAGGCGCAAGATATATCTTGTTGAACATCAGTTCAGGTGTGCGCGAAGTAACGATGGACGAAGTAACCATCATCACCGATTACATCCAGGATAAAGCGGGCCTGTCTGCAGACCTGATCTGGGGTAACTGCATCGATGAAAGTTTGGAAGACAAATTATCGGTAACGATTATTGCAACAGGCTTCCAGACCACAGAACAGCGTGCAAAAGACAAGCAGAACATCAAAAAAATCTCTCTGCTCACTCCAGAAGAAGCACCATTGGTGAAACCGGTTGAACCGATCAACTCTTTCATCCAGGCAAAACCTGAAGAAATTAGCGAAGAGCCGACCCTGAAAGTGCAGGAAGAGCCAAAGCAGTCTGATCTTTTTGGTGACCTTTTCAACATCAATAGAACAACAACACCAGAGGCGCAGGCTGAAACACCAGTGGTGCACCACTTGGTAGAAGAAACCCCTATACAGGAAACCCCTCAGGAAGCAAACTTCGAATTTGAGGTAAAGGTTGCCGAAACAGAATTTGTATTCGAAACACCAATTGCTCAGTTTGAAGTAGAAGAAATCACTGAAGAAGTAGTGGAAGAAGTTGCTGCACCTGTAGTACAAATGACAGAAATTGGCCTTGATGACGATAAAAATGACGAGTCGATCGAAGATCAATTGAGGAAATCAAAAGAACGCATCTTAAGGCTGAAAGACTTGAGCATGAAATTGCGTACCACTAACGGCCTGCAAGAACTCGAAAACGAACCTGCCTATAAACGCAAACAGATGCAATTGCAACAGGTTCAGCATTCTTCAGAGTCACAGGTTTCCAGGTTTACCCTGAGCAACGACGAAGATGGCACGACAGAAATCAGGCCTAACAATTCGTTCCTGCACGACAATGTAGATTAAACGTTTAAAGCGATTAGCGAGACTGCTGACAATATGACCACTGAAGAAACCTCGATGATTTAATTTGTCGAGGTTTTTTAATTTCGAATGTGCCAGACGCCCCACGCCAAACGCAACGCTTGTTTAATACCTATTTTAACATTAAATTTGCAAAATTATAATTACATCACTAAAATAATAGACATTGGATATTTTCGATAAAGTTGCGAAGCGGATGGGCCCATTGGGGCAGCACCAAAAATGGTCTCATGGTTATTTTTCTTTTCCGAGGTTAGAAGGAGAGATTGCACCGCACATGAAATTTAGGGGCAAGGAATTATTGGTGTGGAGCCTGAACAATTATCTTGGGCTGGCCAACCATCCAGAGGTACGCAAGGCGGATGAACAAGGTGCTGCAGACTTTGGAATGGCCTATCCAATGGGTGCCCGTATGATGTCTGGCAATTCTACATACCATGAACAATTGGAGCAGGAATTAGCGGCCTTTGTAGGCAAGGAAGATTCATTTGTACTCAATTACGGCTACCAGGGAATGGTTTCTATTATCGATGCCTTACTGGACCGTAATGATGTTGTAGTGTATGATGGCGAATCCCATGCCTGTATTGTGGACGGCCTAAGACTGCACATGGGCAAAAGATTTGTGTACAAGCACAACAATATCGATGATTGTAAAAAACAATTGGAGCGTGCCACCAAACTTGTAGAACAGACAGGCGGAGGTATTTTGGTCATTACTGAGGGTGTTTTCGGCATGTCTGGCGCCCAGGGCAAACTGAAAGAAATCATCGACCTTAAAAGCGAATATAAGTTTAGGTTGCTCATCGACGATGCACATGGTTTTGGCACGATGGGCCCGACAGGAGCTGGTACCCACGAAGCGCAAAATTGTATCGATGGTGTAGACGTATATTTTGGGACATTTGCCAAATCAATGGCAGGTATTGGTGGTTTTGTAGCTTCGACCACAGAATTGACCAATTATTTCAGGTATAACCTGCGTTCACAGACTTTTGCCAAAGCATTGCCTATGCCAATGGTCATTGGTTTGTTGAAACGTTTAGAACTGCTTAAAAATAATCCAGAACTCAGGGAAAAACTATGGAAGGTAGCGACCACCTTGCAAAAGGGCCTGCGTGAGCGTGGTTTTGATCTTGGTGTAACAGATACTGTAGTTACCCCTGTATTTTTGAAAGGAGAGCTATTGGAAGCGACTGCATTGACGATGGACCTGCGCGAAAATTATGGTATCTTCTGTTCAATCGTGGTTTATCCAGTGATCCCCAAAGGAATGATCGAACTAAGACTGATCCCAACAGCCGTGCATACCATGGAAGACGTACAACGAACGTTGGACGCATTTAGCGAAGTGGCTGAAAAACTCCAGAACGGCCACTATAAGGAAGCTAAAATTCCAGTAACCCAATAAAATAGAAAAGATGCCCTTACAATACTGTTAAGGGCATTTTTATTTAGTTAAATATTTAATTATCTGTTAATCAGAGAGATAAGTAAATCTACCTAATGATCAGGTGTGTATAACCCATTAAAATGTGGAAAAATACCGCTATATGACCCTTTTTTTATTGTTGCAAAAATTTTTTTATTTAAATAAACATCTTACTTTAGTATCTGAGTATTAATCAAAACCTTAAAAAAACTAAAAAAAGGAGTATTTAAAAAATGAAAAAATTTAGCGACGTAAAAGCACTTGTGGCTTCTTTAGAGGCTGATGCAGACAAATTTTACAACAAAGCAAACAGTGCAGCTGGTACACGTGTACGTAAAGGCATGCAAGATCTTAAAAACCTAGCTCAAGCTATCCGTTTAGAGATCCAAGACACTAAAAACAAAAAATAGTCGGAATTGACTGTAAGAAAAAAGCGCCACTAACCGAGGCGCTTTTTTTATGGAATGAATTTACCTTAGCCCAGTTTTTTAAGCTCTGCCGCTAAGCTTTCGTTCAGCCCGGTTGATGCCTTTACCAAAGGCAGCCTGACAACATCTTCGCAAATTCCCAATTGTTTCAACGTCGCTTTTACACCTGCGGGATTTCCTTCGGCAAACATCAATCTTGTAATCTCAAGCAAGCTTAAATGGCCCGGTAATGCAGCTGCAAAATCGCCTTGCAGACAAAGGTTGATCACAGTTGACAGTTGCTTTGGCAGGGCATTTCCGATCACTGAAATTACGCCTACCGCCCCAATGGCAATCATGGGAAGCGCAATCGGGTCATCCCCAGAAATCAATAAAAAATCTGATGGCTTATCTCTCATGATCTGATTGAACTGATCAAAGCTACCAGAGGCCTCTTTGGTGGCAATGATGTTCTTGAAATCATGTGCGAGCCTGCAGGTCGTTTCCGCACTCATGCTGCTGCCTGTCCGTCCCGGAACATTGTAGAGCATGATCGGTAAGGCACTCAACTCGCTCAAATATTTATAGTGCTGATAAATCCCCTCTTGTGTAGGCTTGCTGTAATAAGGGCTTACCGACAATACCGCACTGTAATGGTTGCTTTCAAATGTTTTGATCTCCTCTCCAATCACACGGGTATCATTTCCGCCAATGCCTGCCATCAAGGGCAAGCGCCCGTTGTTAATTTCAGCGGTCAATTCCCACACCTTCTTCTTTTCCTCCTTGCTCAATGTGGCGGTTTCACCTGTGGTACCCAAAGATACCAGGTAATCTATTCCTCCATCTACCAAGTGATTGATCAATTTTTCCAATCCTTGATGATCTACTGTTCCGTCTGTTTTGAATGGTGTAACCAGGGCCACACCTGTGCCGTGAAATTTGTTCATAATTAAGTATCAAGTAGCGGGTATCAAGTCTAGACAAGATGCTTATTGGATGAAAAATCTAGCTTTAACGATTTTAAATGCAGTTTAGTCCAGTTAACCTGATTTACAAATGTAATGATTTGGCCAGTAGAAAAGTAAAATGGCAAATTAAAAAGTAAAAAAAAGCACCCACAGGCATCCTTTTTGGAAAAGCATAAAGCTCGAAGCATAAGTTCCAAGCGAAAAGCATCACGCTCAAAGTAAACAGGGAAAAACGCTTAATTGCCTATGCTACATATCTCGATATGCCAAAAGGCATCCCTGCGGGGCCTGATACACGATACCATTACCCAAATCAAGAAATCATCTCCATTAATGCTTCCTCACTAATCATGGGGATGTTTAATTTGGTTGCTTTTTCGAGTTTTGATGGTCCCATGTTGTCGCCCGCTACTAAGTAATCAAGTTTTGAAGAAATACCGCTCAAGATCTTTCCTCCATTTTCTTCGATGATCGTTTTAAGCTCTTCCCGACTATGTTTTTCGAAAGTTCCTGAAATCAAAAAGGTCTTGCCCAACAAAGCTTCGCTCTGTAAAACGACTTCAATTTCCTGCACTTCAAATTGAAGACCTGCGGCCTTTAGTTTTTCTATTTGTTGGCGATGTTCTTCCTTAGCAAAATATTCTTGGATGCTTTCTGCAATGCGTAGCCCAATTTCATCGATTGCGGTCAGGTCTTCAATGGAGGCCTTAGCCAATTGATCGATATGTTTCATGCCACGGGCCAGTTTCTTGGCTACGGTTTCGCCCACGTAACGGATGCCCAATCCGAACAGCACCTTCTCGAAAGGCATCTTTTTTGAATCTTCAATCCCCTTGAGCATGTTTTCAATCGATTTTTCGCCAAAACGTTCGATGGCCTTCAGCTGGTCGGCCTTTTCATGTAGGACATACAAATCACTGATGTGCTTCACCAGTCCGCGCTGATAAAAAGTTTCTATGGTTTCATCGCCCAGGCCATCAATATCCATTGCTTTCCTGCCGATAAAATGCTGTATTTTTCCTACGATCTGTGGTGGGCATCCTTCATCATTTGGGCAATAATAGGCCACTTCGCCCTCCTTTTTTAGCAAAGGCGTATGACAGATCGGGCAGGTCGTGATGTAACTGATCGGCTTTGCATCAGGAGCCCTCATTGCCATGTTCACACGGATGATCTTTGGGATGATTTCTCCGCCCTTTTCTACAAATACGGTATCATTTTCACAGAGCCCCAATCGTTTAATTTCATCAGCATTGTGTAGCGTCGCCCGTTTTACGGTTGTGCCAGCCAATAAAACAGGCTTTAGGTTGGCAACAGGCGTAACTGCACCGGTTCGGCCGACCTGATAGGTCACTTTCTCTAAAACCGTCTGAACTTCGGCGGCTTTATACTTATAGGAAATGGCCCAACGTGGAGATTTTGCCGTAAAACCCAACTCCTCCTGTTGGGCATAGCTATTTACTTTGATCACTATCCCATCGATGTCATAGCTGAGCTTAAATCGGTTCGTGTCCCAGTGGGCAATAAAACCAAGCACTTCGTCGATGTTGTTAGCCAGTTTGACGTCGTCAGAGACATGAAATCCCCATGACCTGACTGCCTGCAAACTCTCCCAATGTGTTTTAAACAGTTGTTTATTGCTGTAAACCGCATACAGGAAGCAATCGAGCGGACGTTTTTTTACCTCTTTGGGGTCCTGCATCTTTACGGTACCGGCCGCAAAATTTCTGGGATTGGCATAGGTGACCTCGCCCAATTCCTCCCGCTCTTTGTTCAATTTTTCAAAGGCGGCGCGGTGCATAAATACTTCGCCCCTAATCTCGAATAAATCTGGTATGCCATTGCCTTTTAACTGGTGGGGGATGGTATGGATGGTCTTGATGTTGTTGGTCACATCATCCCCTTGTGTGCCGTCTCCCCGGGTTACTGCCCTGGCCAATGTGCCGTTTTCATAAGTTAGGCTAATGGAGAGCCCATCAAATTTCAACTCGCACACGTATTGAAAATCATCTCCAATGGCTTTTCTTACCCTTTCGTCAAAATCACGGAGATCTTGTTCATTATAGGTATTGCCCAAAGAGAGCATGGGCCATTTGTGCTTTACCGTAACAAAGCTTTTGGTAATCTCGCCCCCGACTTTCTGTGTAGGCGAATTGGGATCGGCAAATTCAGGATGCTGCTGCTCTAAAATGGCCAGGGCCTGCAATTTTTGATCGAATTCGTAATCGCCAATGGTGGGCATGGCCAGTACATAATAGTTATAGGTGTGCTGATTGAGCTCAGCTACCAAAGCATCCATTTGTTCTTTGATCGACATGTAGCAAAGATAAAAGGTTTACTGGAAAAAATGAGAGATAAAAGGCCCCGCAGGGGTGCCTTTGGCAGAAAAGGGAAAAAAGGAACAATGGAAGGTGAAGAATTGCCCAGGTGGTTGCTTTATAGAAAATAAGTAAATTGCATCAAAATATAAGAATAAGTATAGTTATTTTAATTTGGTTTGGGAATGGTCAGCTGATCAGTTAGACTTTAGGTTTAAGGCCATCTCTCTGAAAATATTTAAATAGTTTTTCTCGAGGGTTAATTTATAGCTGCTGAGCTGATGGGTGAGCTGGCCGATCGAATCTTCACTAAAGGGATGGGTCCAGAGCCGCATACAGATCCGTTGCAGGGCATAACTGATATTCTCTATTTTTTGATAGCTCAAGAGGTACCTGCTCGATTTAAAGCTCTCCAAAAATCTAAAAAAATGTGCTGAGTCTTCAGCACCTGCTTTTTGAAGAAAAGTATGCAGGATCTGGTCATTAACACGGGCTAACTGATCGTAAAAAGAAGTAATGTTGATCAGGTTCTGCTCCACCAATAAATGGTCTAGCATCAGTTCGAGCCCAATGTGTGCCAAAAATGATGGTCGTACAGGGCTATCTTCAAGAATAGGGACGACCAATTTTTTCAGCTGCGCGGTTTCTTCCAGAAAAAATGTAGAAGAATGAAAAAAACGATCTACTTCCAAATGCTTTTTCCATCCAATCAACAGCGAATTCAAGAAGGGATCATCTTCGAAAAGCGCTTCTTTTTTTTGAGGGTAGAAGTTCCAGTCCTTTGCTGCATTCTTGATCAGATCGGGCAGTACGGTGCCCATCACCTGATAAGGATCCGGATTATCTTTTTCAAAATAAAAATGGGAAAGGAAATTCATAGCGTAAAGATAATAGAAAGTCCGAAAGTCGAAAGTTGAGGAATGCAGGCAACACAAGTCGAATAAATTGAATAGCTTCTCCGCCTACGCTTTTCACTTTCCACCCTACGCGCTACGCTTGATGCTTTCCCCTCCAAAAACTATCTTTGCCCTACAAAAATTAGAATATGGCAAATTTTGTTGAGGAATTACGTTGGCGTGGAATGTTGCATGATATCATGCCCAATACGGAAGAAAAACTAAATGAAGGAATGACAGCTGGTTACATTGGTTTCGATCCGACAGCTGATTCGCTCCATATTGGCCATCTGACGCAGATCATGACGTTAATTCATTTTCAAAACGCCGGTCATAAGCCGTTTGCCCTTGTGGGCGGTGCTACTGGAATGGTGGGCGATCCTTCAGGGAAATCAGACGAACGCAACCTGCAGACCGAAGAAATGGTTGCCCATAACCTGGAAGGGATGAAACGCCAGCTTTCCAAGTTCCTCACTTTCGAAGATTCGGGCAATGGGGCCGTGATGGTCAATAATGCCGATTGGTTTAAGAACATGAACTTTCTGGCCTTTATCCGCGATGTGGGCAAGCACATTACCGTGAATTACATGATGGCGAAGGATAGCGTGAAAAAGCGTTTGGAAGGCGAAACAGGCATGTCGTTCACCGAATTTAGCTATCAGTTGGTACAGGGCTATGATTTTTATTACCTCTGGAAGCATTACAACTGTGCGCTTCAGATGGGTGGATCAGACCAATGGGGAAATATTGTGACGGGAACAGAGCTGATCAGGAGGAAGGATTCGGGTACAGCTTATGCAATCACCACCCAACTGATCAAAAAAGCAGACGGTACAAAATTTGGCAAAACAGAAAGCGGAGCGGTGTGGCTGGATCCCGAGAAGACCTCGCCCTATAAATTCTATCAATTTTGGTTGAATGCTGCCGATGATGATGTGAAAAAATGGATCCGCATCTTCACGCTCAAAACACAGCCAGAAATTGAAAAATTGGAAGAAGAGCATCAGGCGGCACCTCATCTGCGGATTTTGCAAAAAGCTTTGGCAGAAGATATTACAATCAGGACCCATTCTGAAGCCGCTTTGGAAACTGCGCTAAAAACCTCTGAATTCCTTTTCGGTAACGGTACGCTTGAATTCCTCAAAACTTTGGATTCAAAGCGTGTATTGGAAATTTTTGAAGGTGTGCCGCAATATACGATCAGTAAGTCCGATTTGGCTGGTGGCATTGATGTAGCCACACTTTTGGCAGAAAAAACCAGTGTATTCCCATCAAAAGGAGAGGTTAAGAAAACTATTCAAGGTGGCGGATTGAGCATCAATAAAAATAAAGTGGCCGAAATGTTGGCCAATTACACGACTGCAGATCTCATCAGCGACCAGTTTATCGTGGTACAGAAGGGAAAGAAAAACTATTTCTTGTTGGTAGCTGGTTAGGATAAGGTGGTGAGATGATGAGGTGATGAGTTGTCATATATCCCCCCTTTATTTGTCCTATTTACACAGTTCATCGTGAACTTAAGGTGTTTAATTTTGTTTTACAAGTTAAACATAACCGAAGATGAAAAAAATCAGACCTTGCTTATGGCTCGACCATAATGTTGAAGAGGCCATTGCCTTTTACACCCAGGTATTTAAAAATACCAAAGTGCTCGGTATGAGCCATTATCCTCAGGAAGCACCGAACTTTGGTGGGGAAATTCTGGCGGCTACCTTAGAAATTGAAAATCAGGAGTTTATTCTGTTGAACGGAGGACCAACATTTAAGTTTAACGAATCGGTCTCGTTTTCGGTAGATGCCAATACGCAGGAAGAAATCGATTATTATTGGGAGAAGCTAGTTGCCGGAGGCGGTCAACATTCGCAATGTGGATGGTTGAAAGATCGATTTGGCCTTTCATGGCAGGTATCGCCCGCCATCTTGGAAGATCTGCTGCAGGATCCGGACTCTGAGAAAGCAGCGCGTGTAATGAATGCCATGATGAAGATGCATAAAATTATCCTCAAGGATATTGAAGCAGCTGCTGCTGGGTAAAATTTTTTCTTATAAAGCCACAGCTATCACAGATGGACACAGATTGATTTTGTGCCCTTTGTGTCTTTGTGGTAAAGGGACCACAGCTATCACAGATGGACACAGATTGATTTGTGTCCTTTGAGTTTCTTTGTGGTTAAATGGATCACAGCTATCACAGATGGGCACAGATTGATTTTGTGCCCTTTGTGTCTTTTTGGTTAAATGGATCACAGCTATCACTGATGGACACAGATTGATTTTGTGCCTTTTGTGTCTTTGTGGTTAAAACTTTATAGGAGAGGCTGTCCCAAAGGGAACTCCTGCGGAGCGTTGTCGCTGCGCTCCTCGCAGCTACGGTTTGGGGTTTGTGCCTTTGTGGTGAAATCTGTATTTTTGCGCTGTGGGCATCCATTCTGATCAGATTTTTTCAATTTCCGATGATTCGGCATTTACCGAAATGGCCTTACAAATTTTTAGGCTTCAGGCACAACATTGCCAGGTTTACCGCGACTACATTTTTCACCTTGGCGTCGATCCAGCTATAATTACAGATTACCATCAGATCCCATTTCTGCCGATCAGTTTTTTCAAGAGCCATACCGTGGTGAGCAGTGCTGCTCCTGCAGCCATTACCTTTAGCAGTTCGGGAACTACCGGACAGTCGACCAGCAAGCACGTGGTTACAGACCTTTACATGTACGAGAAAAGTTTCAATGCTGCTTTCGCAGAGTTTTATGGCCAAGCTGAAGATTATTGCATCCTGGCTTTGCTTCCTTCTTATTTGGAGCGGGAAGGTTCTTCCCTCATTTACATGGTTGATGCCCTATTGCAGCAAAGCAAGCACTCGAGCAGTGGGTATTTTCTCCATGATCTGGATCGGCTTTTTGATACACTCCAACAATTAAAAAAAACGCGTCAAAGAACCCTATTGATCGGAGTGACTTATGCCTTATTGGATTTTGTGGAACAGTTTCAGCCTGATTTTGCAGAGCTGATCGTGATGGAAACCGGCGGCATGAAAGGTAAACGAAAAGAGATGGTGCGCGAGGAACTCCATGAAATATTGACAAAAGGCTTTGGCGTCGAAAAAATCCATAGCGAATATGGGATGACCGAACTTTTATCTCAGGGATATTCAGCTGGAAATGGCATTTTCAATTGTCCGCCATGGATGAAAATCCTGCTCCGCGATACCGCTGATCCCTTAAGTTTGGTGCAGCACAAAAGCAGTGGCGGTATCAACGTAATCGACCTGGCGAACATCAACTCTTGTGCTTTTATCGCCACGCAAGACCTTGGAAAAACTCATGCCAACGGAAGCTTTGAAGTCCTGGGCAGATTTGACCACTCCGATATCAGGGGATGTAATTTGTTGGTGCAGTAGGAAGTAAAAAGTAAAAAGTAAAAAGTATAAAGATAGGGTGTCTAGGCATACACTTCAGAACTTTTAAACACAGACCACCTTTTAGACTATAGCCATTACCTTTCATCCACTGTATTTGATCTCTAATCTTTGGCCTTTGATCAATTTTCTCTAATCTATTGTCTTTAATCTTTTTTCTTTCGTCTTTGATCTTTACTCTCATATCTCAACCTTCAACCTTCAACTTTGAACCTTTAACTAAACCTTCAACTTCACTTGCCTTTTTTAACAATCATGGCTTTTCTGAAGTGATAGCCACAAAAACCACTGATCCCTGCAGCAAGGCCACCTAAAAGCATGGTAATGGCCAATACCAATGGCCAAATTTTGACCTTGAGCATTTCTGCTATCCGCATGGCCAGAACATGGTGGTTAGGGACGCTCTTAAATAAGGCCATTCCCATCCATAACAGGGCAATGGCCAGAAAAGGTTGCCAAAAAGAAATTTTTCCGGTCTTGCCGATCAGTCCACAGGTGGCAAAACTAACAACAACAATTACCCACCATGGCAGGAATAACTGGAGCAGAAAAGAAACGATGAGGATCACTAAAAATACCATTTCCTATTTTTTTGAAATTTTATAACGCGCAATAATTTTTTGGGTTTCATCAAGGGGCGATTGCATGAAATACAGGTCGTTCAATTGGCCTTTGGCCCAGGTATCGATCATGTTGTCATAAAAGGGACTGCCGGGATTGCCCGATTGTCCACCAGGATAAACGCCATGTCCTTTGGGCATTTTTCCCAATTCGATTACCATTCGCCATGAAGGGCCATTGCTTTCGCTCAGTGCATTAACTGTACTTTTGGCACCACCTATCATTAAGATTTTTGAGCCCATTCCAGGAATTTTGGCGAGATGGGGAATGTTGGTGTTCTTCACTTTTGCCCAATTCCAGTTTTTTATGCCTATGGTGCCGAACTTCCTTTCGAGGCTATCGCAGGTAAACTTAAAGGATTCATTGACCAGGTCGGCCAAGGTCTCTTTATTTGGAGTTTTCACATTATCGAACCATTTGGAGTTTGGCTCCTTTTGGATCAGCTGAATGGTACGGTCGCGGTTTGGATGACGCATAGTGTTATCTTCAATGTTAAACTCATCATCCCAGATGTCATTTTCCAGACGTTTGCTCCAGAGGTCGAATATGCTTGCACCAACTTCCTTGGCCTCAAAAAACCTGTTCCATTTTGAGATGATGTTGAAAGCTTCTTTCTGCGTAGCATTTAATCGGCTTAGGTCAACTAATGATAAAATGTGCGGCAATAGATTTTCCGCAACAATACTATAGGAGTCGCTTTGTAATCGGCGCATGCTGTCCAAGTTGATCTTGTCCATCGCTGTCAATCTATCGTTGATGCGCTGTCCGCGTTCATAGGGCGAAAACTCCCAGTTGATGTAGTAAGGATAGGTCTGATCTGTAGAGGATTGATTGGCCGAGCTTACAAAGTTCCTCGGCGGATTTTTTACCGTTGGGTTTTGTGCCGCAGGAATCCATCCATGCCAATCATTGCCAGGATCTGAACCATCTAAAATAAACTTGCCCTGATCTTTCCATTTCAGAGGAAACTTGCCATTGGGCGTAATGGCGATATCATTATCCGCACTTGCGAAAACAAAATTCTGTGCTGGTGCGGTATAAAAAGTCAATGCTTTGCGGTAATCTGCATAATTTTTGCCCCTATTCAGATAATAAAAGGTCATGAGCTCATTGGAACGGTCGTGTGCAATCCACCTTAAGGCATTTCCTAAGGGTACATTGTTGGCATTGCTGTATTTAGGCCGCTGAAAATAGACTACTGGTCCATGATGGGTATAAAAAACAGTATCGGTTTCATCTTTAGCACCACGGATCTTGATTTTTTCGTAGCGTTTGGTCGTATTTTTCCAAGCGTTATTGTACCAATATTGCTGATGGGACTGGTCCTTGAACTTGATCTGGTAAAAGTCGAGCACATCGGCCGCCACATTGGTTACGCCCCAGGCAATGTGGTTATTAAATCCGATCACAATTCCAGGTGCGCCCGGAAGCGAAACCCCATAACTATTTAGTCCAGGTGCATGCAGTTGGATCTGATACCAAATAGACGGTAGGGTAAGGTTCAGGTGAGGGTCATTGGCCAAGATTGGATAGCCAGAAGCAGTTTTGGCTCCAGACACCGCCCAATTGTTGCTGCCAATGCCTTCTTCTTTCTGTTCCGTGCGCACGCTTCCAGTCATCATTTCGGTATATCCTTTTGGTGTTGGAGGGATGGGCAGTGGTGTGAAATCCCATTTCGTACCCACAGGAATGATCGGGCTTTCCTTGAATGGATAATCAGGAAACAAGTCTTTTGTTACTTCAGGACCAAATTTTTTAAGGATATTCGTCATGTAGAATTCATCTGAGCCCATGGCCAATACCGCCGACATCTGTTTGAGCAACAGGGCACATTTTACCGGGGTCCAATCCTCAGGTTTAAAATCCAATAGTTTGTATTCCATGGGCAGTTGCGCAGGCGACAAGGAATGGATATAATCGTTGATGCCCTGTGTATAGGCCAAAATCATTGCTTTTGATTTGGGGTCTTCCATCATGCCCTGCAAGGAATTCTCGGCGCCATACAGCATGCCCATCCTCCTCTGGTAGCGATCTACCTCGATTGCTTTTGGGCCAACTACCTCACAAAGCCTTCCCGCGGCGAACCGTGTCTGGAAATCCATTTGCCACAGGCGATGCATGGCCGTTACATAGCCCTGTGCATAATATACATCGTGGTCATTTTGTGCAAATACATGTGGGATCATCCGCTCATCGAACAGGATGTTGATTTCTGCTTCAGCATTTTTGAACACCATTTTTTTATCGGATACGAGCGAGTTTTCCGCATTCTGCCAAAATCCGGTAAATGGATTGAGGAACTTTAACAGGGGTGGAGTGTCTCCAAATTTCGTATTTAGGACATAAGCCAAGGCTATGGGTACCAAAATACAGAGGAGGGCTTTAACTCTTTTCATACTTGAAAATAAGATTTATCTGGTCGTTTATGTGTTTCAAAATCAGAAACATATTGCTGCAAATTACTATAAAAATGAATGTAATTACAATCAAAATCGATTTTGAAGAGTAAAAAATTTAAATAGATAGAATTTGTAAGTATCAAAATTAGTGGTAAGTTTATGTTAAATAAACAATATAAACTACTTAAGTATGAACAAAATCTTTACTAAAGTCATGATTATGTTTTGTATGTTGATGGTAACTGCGGTTGCTGTTCACGCACAAAATATTATTGTTAGCGGTAGGGTCACCGACAAGCTGACGAAAGAGCCGATCCCGGGCGTAAACGTGTCCATAAAGGGAAAAACGATAGGCTCTTCTACTGATGCCAATGGACAGTTTTCTTTCAGCACTTCAGAACGTCCTCCTTTCACATTGGTCATTTCCTACATCGGCTTTACTTCGATCGAAAGAGAAATCTCCACAGGTACGACCGGACTTTCTTTTGAACTCGAGAGCGGTGCTATTTTAGGACAGGAAGTTGTAGTTTCTGCTTCAAGAACACCTGAGCGGATCTTGGAATCGCCAGTTTCTGTAGAACGGATCAGTTCATCAGCCATTAAAGAGCTTCCTGCCGCGTCATTTTACGATGCCATCAACAACCTCAAAGGTGTAGAAATGAGCACGCAGAGTATGACCTTTAAATCAATCAATACCAGGGGTTTCAATGCCAATGGAAACGTCCGTTTCAATCAATATATTGATGGAATGGACAACCAGGCACCAGGTCTGAATTTTGCTGTTGGAAATATCGTAGGCCTTTCTGAACTGGATGTCGATAACGTAGAGTTATTGCCAGGTGCTGCGTCTGCCCTGTATGGTGCAGGTGGTATCAATGGTACCCTGTTGATGACGTCTAAAAATCCTTATCAATATCAAGGTGCAAGCTTCCAATATAAAACAGGCATCAACCACGTAAATGATGATGCTAGCGGACAAGGCCTTCAGGAATTTAAGCAATTGGATGTACGTTTGGCCAAGGCATGGGATAGATTCGGATTTAAGACTTCCTTCTCTTTCCTACAGGCCAAAGACTGGACGGCCACCGACAACCGTAACTTTGACCGCACCGCACGTCAATTGAAAGATGGCGACAGGAGCAGTGATCCTAATTATGATGGGATCAATATTTATGGCGATGAGATCAATGCCAACTTGCGTACAACCGCCCAATCATTTGAACAGGGCGTTCGTGCCGCATTGTTAGCTGGTTCTGGAGGCGCTTTTGATGCCAGGGCGGTATTGGGCTTGGTGCCTGCCGGATCAAGTTATCCGACTTATGTAGCCTTTATCAATGCCAATGTTCCGGCTCCACTGCGTGCAGCTACGATCAGCCAATATCTGCCATTCTATTTCGGCCTAAATTCTCCTGGTGTGCTGCCAAATCAATTTGTGTCGAGGACCGGTTATGCAGAAACTGACCTGGTTGATTATGATACCAAATCTTTAAAGACATCAACTGCCCTGCACTACAAATTTACCAATACCATCCAGGCCATTGCACAGGCAAACTGGGGTACAGGTACTTCGGTTTATACAGGGACCGACCGTTATTCTCTGAGGAATTTCAAGATCGGACAATATAAACTGGAACTGAAAGGGGAAGACTTCTTTTTAAGGGGATATACCACCCAAGAGCGTTCAGGTGAAGCCTACAATGCCACCATTTTAGGAACGTTCATCAATGAGGCCTGGAAGCCTTCTGCAGGCCAGACCGGATGGTTTGCCCAGTACCTTAATACGTATTTGGGATCGAGGATTGCCGGACAAAGCGATGCGATTGCACATTCATCGGCAAGGGCAACTGCCGATCAGGGCCGTTTGCTTCCGGGTACGCCTGGCTTTGAAACTGCCAAGAACACCATCGCATCAAAAACCATTGGCCCGGCTAATGGCGCTAAATTCAATGACAAAACCAATATGTACCACTATGAGGGTATGTACAATTTCTCGAACGCCTTGAATAATGTGGTAGACCTTCAGGTAGGAGCTTCTTATCGTGATTATTTCTTGCACTCAGATGGAACCATCTTTGACGATGCCACCCGTGATATCGTGATCAATGAATACGGCGCATTTGTACAATTGGGTAAGAAATTCGGCGAAAAGTTCAAGATGACCGTAGCTGGACGTTATGACAAGAGCGAAAATTTCGAAGGAAGGATTACCCCTCGTATCACTGGTGTATGGACAGTGGCCAAAAACAATAACATCAGGGCTTCTTTCCAGACCGGTTACCGTAACCCGACTACGCAAGACCAATATATTGACCTGGCTGTAGGTGGAGGTTCAACCCGTTTGATCGGTGGTTTGCCAGAGTTTATCAATAAATATCAACTGAATACCAATAAAGGAGTTACAGCCGCCAGTTATAGGGCTTACCTCGCATCAGGAGCTGCAACAGGAACTTCTAATCCAGCTTTGCTTCAGGCCTATACCTTTGATGCCGAAGGCCTTCGTCCTGAAAGCGTGAAATCTTTTGAGTTGGGCTATAAAGGATTGGCTACAACTAGCTTGTTGATCGATGCCTATGCTTATTATAACATCTACAAAGATTTTATTGGTGGAATTGATCTATTCCAAAATCCAACCACTACCGCAGTGAAATTTAGTGTTCCCGTTAATCTAGACGGAGAGGTTAAATCTTATGGTGGTGCAATAGGATTAGATTACCAAGTTGGTAAATTTAACTTGAATGGTAATACTTCATACAATAAGTTAAGCGATACCCCAGCTGGTTTCGATAATAACTTTAATACCCCTGAATGGAGATTTAACGCAGGTATCGGAAGTAGGGAGATCGTGAAAAACTTTGGATTTAACGTACAGTACCGTTGGCAGGATTCGTTCTACTGGAGCTCAACATTTGCAACAGGAACTGTTCCGGCCTACTCAACTGTAGATGCCCAGGTTAACCTTAAAGTGCCTTCAGTTAAATCTGTGATCAAATTAGGTGGTGCAAATATCTTTAATAAATATTATACCACTTCGTTTGGTAACCCAGAAGTTGGAGCACTCTACTATCTGTCATTCACATTTAACCCTTAACGGAAAACGACAAGTTAAAACGCCCTGTAGCAAGAAGATATTGCTACAGGGCTTTTTTTATGGACAGGTTTCAGGAAAAAAGACCAGAAAAAAATGGAGATTTCTGGGATTTTTAATAAGTTTATCCCTACTCCAATAGACAATTAAAGATGCAGGGAGTAACGAAGAAAGCAGTTTAATATGGAAGACGAAAATAACAAAGCCCCTGAAGAAAAAATTATAGCCGATACCAATGCAGAAGAACTTATTCAGCACCTGAATAATCCTGTAACTGCTTTAAAACCAATTGTTAAAGAATACCTCAGTTCTGTAGCTGGCGTAAAGAAGGAAGGTAACAAGTTCTACTTTTCTGATGGGAATGCCAAAGTAGAGGTCAGGGTAGTGAGCGATGAAATCATTAGGGTAAGATTAGCGCCACAAGGTGTTTTTTTAGCAGATTTCTCTTATGCCGTACCTGTGGTAGACCAAAAAGTGACAACTTTTAATCTGGAAGAGCACGACGATTTTTATGCCATTTCGACCAATACCATTACTTGTAGGGTAAGCAAGGCCGACTTTTTGATTTCATTTGTCGACAATTTCTCTGGCAAAGTCATGAGCAGTGACAGCACGCCCATGCATTGGGAAGAAAATGTGGAGTTTGGTGGCTATTACGTTTACGCAACCAAAAAAAATAATGCCGAAGAAAATTTCTTTGGACTGGGCGATAAATCAGGCAACATGAATTTGCGCGGCAGGAAATTCCAGAACTGGAACACTGATGCCTACTCTTTCGGTTGGGAACAGGATCCGCTCTATCGCACCATTCCGTTTTATGTTGGGATCCATAATAATGACGGCTATGGCATATTCTTCGACAATACTTTCCGCTCATATTTTGATTTCGGGCGTGAAGACGACCAGAAGACAAGTTTTTGGGCCGATGGTGGAGAAATGCAATACTATTATATCCACGGACCGCACATGATGGATGTGGTGAAGCGTTATCAAACATTGACTGGTACCCATCAGCTGCCTCCAAAATGGGCAATCGGTTATCATCAATGCCGTTGGAGCTATTATCCTGAACAGAAAGTACGTGAAATTGCGGAGGGATTTAGGTCCAGGAATATTCCCTGCGATGCCATCTATCTGGATATCGACTACATGGACGGCTACCGTTGCTTTACCTGGAACAAAAAGTATTTTCCAGATCCTAAGAAAATGATCAAGGACCTGTCGAACATCGGGATGAAAACTGTAGTGATGATCGATCCTGGAATCAAGGTAGATGATAATTACTGGGTATTCAAAGAAGGAAAGGAAAACAATTTTTTCTGCCGAAGAAGCGATGACTACTTTATGGAAGGCCATGTATGGCCCGGCAGGTGTCAATTCCCTGATTTTACCAATCCAAAAGTACGCGAATGGTGGGGAGGACTTTATAAAGAATTGGTAGACCTTGGCGTAGCCGGATTTTGGAACGACATGAATGAACCGGCTGTTTTTGGCTCCGGAACTTTCCCGAATGATGTAAGGCACCACTTCGATGGGCATCGAGGCTCACACCGTAAGGCACACAACATCTACGGTATGCAGATGGTGCGTTCAACTTACGACGGACTAAAAAAATTACAGCGAAATAAAAGACCATTCACCATTACCAGGGCTGGCTATTCGGGAATGCAGCGCTATGCCTGTGTATGGACAGGGGACAATGTGGCCACTTGGGAGCACTTGAAACTGGGCAATATTCAATGCCAAAGAATGTCTGTATCTGGTGTGCCATTCGTAGGAACAGATATTGGTGGCTTTAGTGGAGAGCCCGATGGCGAACTTTTTACGCGATGGATCCAGCTCGGTACATTTTCACCTTTCATGCGCGCCCACTCAGCCGGAGATACGGCAGAACGTGAGCCTTGGAGCTTTGGCGAGCCTTTTACAAGCATCAACCGGAAATTTATTGAACTGCGGTATCGGCTGATGCCCTATATCTATTCAGTTTTTTGGGAACATCACCGTTACGGTTTCCCTATCCTAAGACCATTGGTCATGCTGGAACAGGAAAAAGTAAGCAATCATTACCGACAGGATGAATTTGCTTTTGGCGATAAGCTCCTGGTCTGCCCGGTATTGGAAAAAGGTGCAACTTCCAGGATCGTGTATCTGCCCAAAGGACAATGGTATAACTTCTGGACCAATGAAGTGCTGATTGGGGAGAATGAATATGGAATCGATGCACCACTCGAAAGTATGCCCTTGTTTGTGAGGGCAGGCGCAGTGATCCCAGAATATCCGGTGATGCAATATGTTGGCGAGAAACCCATTGATGAAGTACTGCTCAATATCTATTATGCAGATCATGAGGTAAATTCCTTTTTGTTTGAGGACCACGGGGATACCTTTGCCTATGAGCAGGACATTTACCTGGAAAAGAAATTCAGCGTGAAAGGGGATGGCAAAAGTTTGCTGATCGAACAGAGCGTGGAAGGTTTATACACGCCCAACTATGAATATTACGATTATCAGGTGATCGGCTTACCTTTCAGCATCGGCAAAATTTTCGTTGATGATCTGGAAATCACTGATTTCAGTTTCGATGCGCATCAATCTTTGAAATTTAGATCAAATAAAAATTTTATGCACATTAAAATAATTGGTAGCTAGGTCCATGATCAAGAAACTAAGGTTCATTTATATCCATCATTTCAAGTTGATGGCCTGCTTGAACCTTAGTCTCAGTATTTACCTCACGTATCTATTTACGTTTAAAGGATTCAATCACATTGATCTTTACGAAATCGTGATTGCTTTTAAACTCATCGGACATGGCCTTACCTTATTGATCGAGAAACTGTTTTTCTCTGGAAGATCCTTTTATTATCGGAACCTAGGCTTAAGCTACACAAGGATTTTTACGGTCTTCTATGGGCTGGACGGGATTGTTTTCTGTCTGCTTTTCTATCTGAATTACCTATGCAGGAGCTTTATATAGATAGTGTCCATCACCGATTTGGAGATCGGGAAGTGCTGAGCAGTGTATTCCTCAACTGCAAGGTTGGCGAAATTGTGGGCGTACTGGGAAGGAATGGCTCAGGAAAATCGACCTTGCTTAAAATTATCTTTGGAGAATTACGGCCTAGGTTTATGCATTTAAAAGTTGATGGGACAGTTGTTAACAAAGGTTATCTCACCCGTGAGGTTGCCTATCTGCCCCAGGCCTATTTCATCCCCTATTACCTAAAGATTGATCAGCTGATTGCCCTATTTTCAAATCGATATCGAGAACAATTGTTGGAGATAAATGTTGTAAGGTCTAACTTAACAGAAAAATTAGGGAATTTGTCTGGTGGAAGCAGAAGATTCGTGGAAGCCTTGCTGATAATCTATAGCGATGCAAAATATGTACTGTTGGATGAGCCTTTTTCGCAAATGGCACCCATGATGGTCGATGATCTGAAAGCCCATATCCGCAAGTTTAGCGTTGAAAAGGGATTTGTCATCACAGATCATTATTATCGGGAAATATTGGACATATCATCGCGCATAGTGCTCATCCATAATGGATGTAACTATGCCATCAACCACAATGATGACCTGATCGTACATGGATATTTGCCCGACTAGATTAATAAAACAATCAAATAACTATCTTTAAAAGCAAATGGCCACTACCAAAAAGAAAGAGACAAAAGTTGAAGTAATGGCAAAAAAGGATAATCCGTTTGACGCCTATCAAAAAAGTGTATGGGCCCATACTCTATTCACAGACTTCGACGTTGCACTTTTTATTTCGGGAAAACACTTCCGTCTATACGAAAAAATGGGGGCGCACCTGTTGGAGGTAAATCAGACAAAAGGTGTCTATTTTGCGGTCTGGGCGCCAAATGCACAGCGCGTATCGGTGATAGGCGATTTTAACGCGTGGAGCAGGGAAAGCCATCAATTGTTCAAACGGCTTGACGAATCTGGCATTTGGGAAGGTTTTATACCCCATGTTGGCAAAGGGGAACTGTACAAATATTCGATCAAAGGTTTTGATGGGGAGGAGCGGGAAAAAGGCGATCCTTTTGCGCTACGTTGGGAGCATCCGCCGCAAAAAGCTTCCATTGTTTGGGATACCGAACATTCTTGGAAAGATAAAAATTGGCTACGTAAAAGGCCCAAATCAAATGCGCTTGACAAGCCGATTTCTGTTTATGAACTTCATTTGGGTTCATGGCAACGAGATCCAAGTCATCCAGAACGGATTTTAAGCTATGGGGAAATTGCAAATAGTCTGATCCCTTACATCAAGGAAATGGGCTTTACGCATGTAGAATTTTTGCCCATCATGGAATATCCCTATTACCCGTCGTGGGGCTATCAGATTACCGGATACTTTGCGGCAAGCTCGAGGCACGGCAGTCCACAAGATTTGATGGAGCTGATCGATCGTTTGCACCAGCAAGATATTGCAGTGATTTTGGATTGGGTGCCTTCACATTTCCCTGGAGATGCAAATGGACTATTTAATTTTGATGGAACGCATCTATATGAGCACGCAGATATGCGCAAAGGTTTCCATCCCGATTGGAAGTCGTACATTTTTAATTATGACAGGAATGAAGTGCGCTCCTTTCTGGTCAGCAATGCTATGTTCTGGCTGGATAAATATCATGCCGATGGAATTAGGGTAGATGCCGTGGCTTCCATGCTATATTTTGATTTTTCGAGAACGCCCGATCAGGCCGGTACCAACGAATATGGTGGAAGCGAAAATTTAGGGGCCATCCAGTTTCTCAAGGACATGAACGAAGCTGTTTATGGGAATTTTAGTGGCGTGCAGACCATTGCCGAAGAAAGCAGTACATTTGATGGCGTTACCCGGCCAGTGTATGCGGGCGGATTGGGCTTCGGCATGAAATGGATGATGGGCTGGATGAACGATACGCTCAAATATTTCAAGCATGATCCCATCAATAGAAAACACCACCATCATCAATTGACGTTTAGCCTGTCTTATGCCTTTACAGAGAATTTCATGCTGCCGTTTTCACATGATGAAGTTGTTCATGGCAAATCATCAATGATCTATAAGATGCCCGGCGATGAGTGGCAGAAATTTGCCAATCTGAGGACATTGTATGCCTACATGTTTACGCATCCGGGAACTAAATTGTTGTTTATGGGGAATGAATTTGCCCAGACCAATGAGTGGAATTTTGACGAGTCGCTCAATTGGGACCTGCTCCAACATGCACCACATCTTGGGATTCAGCAATTGGTAAAATTACTCAATCGATTATATACCACCGAACCAGCACTGTACAAAGACCAGTTTAGCTACGACAGTTTTGAGTGGATCGATGCCGACGATATCGACAACTCGGTTTATATCTACAGCAGAAAATCTTCAAACCCAAAAGATACCTTGGTCATCGTACTTAACCTTACGCCAGTATACAGGCCCGATTTTAGGGTTGGCCTTCCAAAAGGAAAATGGGAAGAAATATTGAATACCGACTCGACAGCATTTTATGGATCGGGAAAGCTGAATGAGGGCGTATATACTACAGAAAACATTCCATCACACTACCAACAGCAGTCTATTATGATCCAAGTGCCACCGTTGGCCGTAACTGTGTTTAAAAAGGTTAAACTAAAAAATGGTCGACAGAAGATTTAAGTTCCATAAAAACAACCAAAGCGAATGGTACCTTGAACTGCCCGAGTGGTCTGGTGATCCAGCCGACCTCCAGATGGTTGAAGGCGCTGATCAATGGCTCGATTTGTTGGCCCAAAATAAGAATCAAGTCGTGGTGAGGCTTTCAGACCATCATTTTGAAGGGGCAGAAATTTTGACACTCATTCGCCTTAGAGATGCAAATTTAGGCGGTGGAGGTTATTACTATCTTGAAAACTACCGGGATAGTCTGGTTGGCATCAAGCTTTGGCTGTGTGAGGTTACGCGATTTGTGTTCGATCAAATCCCTCAAAAGATTTATTTTCTGGTATAGCCCATACGATTGCGGAATGTTAAATAGAGCAAGACTGCCACTAAAAGCGTTGCGACAATAATTGCATATATCGGCCATCCATTCCGGGCAGGGGCAAGCTCAATTTCCTGATCGGCACCCATGTAGATCAGGCTGTCCCAATAGTATGGAAGATTGTAAAAATCATTCGCTTTTTTGCTTTGGGCAAGCCAATCGAGTTTAGCTTGGTGAAGCGCTTCTCCAGCTTTGTTCTTTTTGGTCAAATGCCGATAGAAATTGGCACTGAGCTGTGCAGCTGCCAAATCATTGACATTCCAAAGTCCTGCAATCGTAGCAGGAGTGCCTATGGCGGCAAATCCCCTTGAAAGACTAATAATGCCTTCACCATTGGTCAATAGGCCATCTGCTGTTCTACAGGCACTCAGTACAACAAGTGAGGGCGTTCCCTTTTTGGCCAATAGTTCAAAAAGAAAAAGTTTTTCCTTATCGAAGTCGACGGTGGGCTCTTGGCTTTTACCAAATAAATAGGCATGTGTGCCAATGTGTAGCACCTTACTTGTTTCGTAAGCACGATTAAAGCTTTTGATGTCGACTGCTCCATTAAACAAAAATGTGCCACTTATATTTTTCTGAATAGCCGAAGCTTCTTCCTCTACTGCTGGAAGGGGAACATTTTTATTCTTAAGATGGGTGATAAAAAGCCCGGTAAACTGCTTTGAATTCTGATTTGGACGATTGGCCGTTAGCGTAGCCAATGAAAATGCATAAGTTATCGCTTGTTTTTTGATCAGGAAAGGCCAGGCCGATATGGGCAGGTGCTCATGAAACTGGTCCGAAGTAATCAGCCCGTCGAATGAGAGATAGCCTATCGCACCATCTGGAATGATAATAAGCGGAGATTGAGGCAGTAGCTTTAGCCCAGCAAAAACAGTCTGATAGATTTTGTAAGAAGACCTAAAGAATGATTTTGGGGCGTTCAGCATCGCCGTTGGCCCCTGTTGAAAATAGGTGTTGGTAAACGATCGCAGCATTTGGTCTATCTGCTTGGCTCCGCTGATTTTTACAACCTGCACGATTTCCTGATGCTGGATTAAGATCAGGTACAGGGCATCAGCGCCCATAAAATATTCGATAACCTGCGCTTTTGGCAATTGGCTAATGATGTTGTTGTGGCTAGATTGGACTTCAGATAAGTCAAGTTTCTTATATCTTAAATTGAGCTGTTTTTCTACCAATGAAAGGGTATATTTTAATTTGCCCAATTGTTTTGAACCACTTGTTGCACCGCTGTTTTCAATGGCCTGTTTTTCTTCATACACAATGGCCTGTACCAGGCTTTTCCTTTTGACCAGCAGTGGATCTTTTTGGTTGTTGGCCATCAATTGCTGGTTTTTCTTCGTTTGGTCCAACAATGTCCTGCTTTTGCTCTGTTCGGCCAACAGGAGTATTTCCTTTAACAGGGCGCGGTTTTTGGCGCGTGTATATTGGAAGTAACAGGTTTCTATCGCCTTTTCCGCAATCCGTTTCAGGTCTCCCTGCAGGCGTTCCTTAGTCTTATCGTCGGCATAGGTATCGCGGATCTGATCAGCCGTAAACAACACTAATTTTAAAGATTTTAAGGCTTCTTCGGGCTTTCCCAACTGGAGGTATGCATTGCCCATCTGTTCAAAAACATCCATTAATTTATTATCGGCATATAAGCGTGATAACATCATCCTATTTTGGGCATCATTAATGTGGAGCGTCTGTAAGGTTTCGTTAAAAAATTGAAGCGCAGCAGTCGGCTCTTTTTGAAGAAGCTTGATCTTTCCCCTTTGAGTTAAAATATTTGCCTTTTCTCTAAATCTAGCCGTTTTGAAATAACGTTTTCCAAATGTTAAGGCAATCTTGAATGACTCATCGGCTTCTTTCAAATGGTTCAATTTTAAGTAGTTGTTGCCCATGGTCGTATAGGCGCTCATGTACCAGTTGGCATTCCCGGCATAAGGTGCTTGCTGTTTATGGATGGTAGTCTTAAGTAGGTGATTGGAGGCGGCATATTCCTTTTTATCAAATAAGATATCGGCCATGATGTTGTAGAGCAGCAATTGGGTCTGAGAATTTGACGCGACTAATCGAAGGCCTTTTTTAACACAGTTTTCTGCTTCGGGGATGTTCGACATCGAACGGTAGGAAATAGCCAGATTGCTATAGGCACCAGCAATGTGTTCGGGCAGGTCATTGGTCCTGATCAGGAAATTGAGTGAAAGCTGTTGTAGATACAGCGCCCGCTCATAATCTCCCAATCGGGTATAATTGTTGCTCAATGGCTTTAAGGTATATTCAACAATTTCGTAATTGGAAATTTTATATTTCAGATAATAGCTATAGGCCGATTCGTAGGAGTCTATTGAACCTAAAATATCGCTGTTCAATAAAAGATAATAACCTTGGCTATTGAGCAGGTTGATCATGGCTTCATGCTCACCATACGTTTTTGCCCTTCGCCAAAGCAGTTGTTGCGTTTGCATGAGGTAAGGGACGCGCTGGGCAGGATTTTGGGCCACATGATCTAAGCGGGCATAGATCCAATCGCTTAATTGATCGTTTTGTTGGAGTCTGGATAATTTCTGCTCGTCTTCATTTTGTGCAAAAAGGGCCGAAGCGAAATATAACAGAAAAAGTAATGCAAAAATAGCGCGCATCTCAGATTGCTTTCCGCTAAGCTAAGCAAAAACCAGCAGCAAATTGACTATCCTGTAATTCGCCTAAAATTTCCAGGTTACGTAACTCGCCATCCTGTTGGTACTTGTTTTTGGGTCATAAATATACCGAAGGCCCAAAGCAGGACCGACCCTCACCAAACCAATCTGGATATCGGCGAAAAAGGAAGTCCTGATGTTCGTATAACGATCAATATTTTCGTTTGCGACCACATCAAGGCTTGTTGCCGCACCATTTTGTGGGGAGATCAGGCGATAATTGATTTCATCAATCGATTTGTGGTAAACATCTACTGCCACCAATGCCCCTGCGCCAGCACCAAAATATTTACTGATGTTGTACCTGAATTGCATCGGTACGGCATTGATGGTCATGATTTTATTGGTCCTGTAATAGGTCTTACGGTCAACCCTGTAACTGGTCCGATTTACAGTAGTATCTTTTAGTCCACCGGAAACAACATTAACTAAAAATGTATTTTCCTTAAAGGAGTTAAGATAAATTTCGGCCTGCCAATAGGAGCGATGTGGTGCATAAGGCGCTAGGCTTCCACCGATCACAAAATTTTTGTTGTTGAGGTAATTCCTATTGTCTGTTTCGAACGGAAAACCATAGCCAATAATCAATGCGGGTGATAGGCCCATCTTAAAACGACCAACTGCCCGATTGGTATAAATGGGTTCATTTTTATCAAATACAATTGCCGCGCCGCTCTTAATGGGCAATTTTTTTGGCTTTTCCTTAAACCTGATCTTATATTCAACAAAGCCCATGGTCGAATCGGCATCTTTTACTCCCGCTTGTTGCAAACCTGGCAGATAGATGTTGTTGAATACAAAATGCACACTATCGGCACCTCGAATGGTTTTGAGACAGCTTTGTCCGGCATATGCCGAATCGCAATTGACTACTTCAGGTTTCGTGTTGGTTACGCGCAAGGTAATCGGTGCAAAAACCGCTGGAATATTTACAGCAACATCGATTTTTTTGGCCGGACCCTTTCCGGTATTCTGAAAACGGATCTTGTAGGTCAGCTCCCTGTGCTTGCCCGTAAACCGAAAGTTCATCCTGCTTTTTCTGAGCACCATTTTATTGGGATCATGGGAGGCTACAATCTGTAGTTCCATATTAAAGAATTCGGTTTCCAATAGTGGATTATCGGGGATAAAGGCAGCAGAAATGCGGACCACCGCATTGGTATCCTTGACCATTTCTGGGGTTGTTTTGAAATGCATGAATACAAAACGTTCTTCATTCGACTTGAGGTCCGTAAACTTCCAGCTTCGGGCATCTTTAAAATCATTCAATTTGTCTTTGAGCAGTATTTTTTCGTTATATGGATCAGCGAGTTCATGATTCGTTGATGCGTAATAAACCGGATTGTTTTTCTTTTCCCTCACATAAGCCGAATTCAGTAAGGGCTTGAGTTCGGTCTGCTTTTCCTGATGATAGGTACGCGTTTCTGCCAGCACAAAATTGTTGTTGTTAAACTCCTTGTCGTTGAACAAGATTGCCAATGTTCCACTAACGTTTTGCTGTCCGCTCTCCAGTTTGTTCCGGTAGCCAAAAACGAGCATCATGTCATCGCCTGGCTTCGGCATGCAATTGCTTTTCATTTCGATGCTACCGCCCATCTTAAAAAAACTTGGGTTTTCACTATTGTTAGATGCAATCATGGGTTTGGTCGCAGCAGGCTTGATCGGTTTTGGCTTAGTCGGTGGACGTTTGCCATCATCGTAATTATTGGTTGCGTATAACCTTACTTTTACCGAATCTGTGGTCTTGTAATAATGGATGGGCTCTTTCTCAAAACTGAAGCCACCATCGCCAAATTCCCAAAAATAGGTATAGAAAGGGGCAGGCGCACCGGCAATGGGCCGAAGGGGCCGAAGTTCTGAAGTAAATTTGGTTGCGCCATTTTCAGTTGTGGCAATAACTTTTGCTGCTGCGGTATCTACAGGCAATTGTTGTGCCCTCGCTACGCCTATGTAACAGCAGAACAAGAAGATAAGCAGCTTTCTCATCAGTATAAATATAGAAAAAATTGTATAGCTATAATTGAATAGTAGTATCATCATCTAACCACCCAAACACCCAAACACCCAAATATCAACAAAGATGGAGCCCATTACAGGCCCCACCTTTACGTTAAAATTGGGAATTATAAATCTTAATAGCTGTTTAGGCTGTTAATGGCTGCCTGCACCTGGCTTTCAGTTGTTTCTGCAAGCGTTAGGGTAATGTTCTGGTTGGCAACAATGGTAGTTTCGAGTTCCGCATAATAGAATTTACCATCTTTAATGCTGAATGAAATATATTTCCCCTGTACTCCAACCGGCATCATGTTGTCATAACTTTTCACCTTGTTTGGTCCATCAGGTGTATATAGCTGTGCAGCTACATTGCTTCCTTTTGCACAGAAAAAGACAAATGTTTCGCCACTAAAGGCCCTGAAAGATGCCATTGTACCTGGATTGTTGACCAAAGAAACCGTAGTTGTAGTTTTTGGGTTGGTATAGCTGTAGAACACATCGCAATTGATCCATCCCAAATTGCCCATATCGAAGGTAAAGTTGCCACCAATGGCATCAACATCTCTTTTTATGCCACCGCCATTTGGATTTTGTGCTGGTGCCTGCCAGGCCATCTGGTTATCGTTGCCAACTTTTTCTACACCTTCCCAAATTTGCGTCATTCCTGTTCTTTTGGCCGGGATGGAAATCTGTAGGTTTATGGCCAATGCCTTATCCACTTTAACGCCGTTTACACTGGCATTCAGGTAAATAAAACCATCAGAGGCCAGTGGGGCTCCACTGATGTGGTTGGTATTGGTACCGCTGAACAGTACATCGCTTCTTTTTAATACTTCAATGGCTTCGTAGGTTACATCGCCTACTACAGCCTGCCCGTTCAATCTGATGGCGCCTGCCGGAATAATGATTTTTGTGCCATTTTTAAGCAATAAGGTCTGTTCAACGGTATTGTTTTTCTTGAACACCTGAACTTCGGGGCCGTTTTGTTCAACAAAATCCTTTGTTGATTTTCCACCAAAATTCCGATCTTTTTTACAGGCTGCCGACAATAAAATAAGGAGCGTAAGGATCACATAGGTTAGGTTTAACTTTTTCATGGTTTAGGGTTTTGTGGGAAGAATTTCATCTGCCCAGATTTAGCTTACTCGTTAAAGGCTTTTCAGCATCCGCCATTTCATAGGTTTTGCTGATAGATAAAGCCTGTTCAAAAAATGTTACCCCATTATTTTTAATTTTTTTTTCGCAGTGCGGAAGAAAGTTTAAATTCGTCGGTAAATCCCTCTAAATCAATAGCCGATGTCAAAAGCTGTACATGCTGATCAACGTTACCTAAAGGCTTTGATAAACAATGATGCGACGCTCATTAAAGAAATCTACCAGAAAACTGCTGGCAAGATCAGGTCATTTGTGCTGTCCAATAATGGCAATGCAGACGATGCGCAGGATATCTTTCAGGAAGCCCTGGTCGATATCTATAGGCAGGCGAAATACAAGGACCTCCAGCTCACCTGTCCGTTTGAACCGTTCCTGTTGTTGGTCTGTAAGCGCAAATGGCTGAACGAAATCAAAAAAAGATCGATTTTACAGGTAACAAATGGCGATGACAATTTATTACATGTTGGCGAGGATACATTTGAACAGGCGGAACAATTGTTGGCACAGCAGGAACAATCGCGCATATTTTTAGCAGCGCTATCCAAATTGGGCGGTCGCTGCCAAGAGATTATCAAGTGGAGCATGCGGGGCGATGCGCAGGAAAAAGTAGCGGAAGCACTTGGTGTAAGCTATGGCTATCTGCGCAAGAAGAAATCGGAATGTATGGCAAGCCTCATAAAAATGGTAACTAAAGACAAATATGATGGAAGAAGATAAAGTTTTATGGGTAGCACGATATGAAGAAGACGACTTGTCGGCAACTGAAAGGGCTGAGTTTGAGCAACAGTTGCCACAAGATCGGCAACTTCAGCAACACCTGTCCGATTATCGGGAAATCCATCGGAGCCTGCAAATGGAACTCGGAGAAAATGCCGATGATCAGCAATTCAAATCTACACTTTCGGAATTTGGCAGGCAATATTTTAAGGATGGCCCTAAAGCAATAAAGTTCAGTCTGCTGCTAAGGTGGATGACCAGCGCGGCGGCTATTTTAGTTATTGGATTGTGGATCTGGTCGCCTTGGAACAAAAGTCCAGAAGATGCCTTTATGGAACAGAACGTGATGATGGTTACCGATCGGGGTCTAACGGGAGATACTAAACTGGATGAGGCAGCGGCAGATTTTAATCACCAGAGATATCAGGAAGCTAAGGTTTCGCTGAAGCAATTGGCGGCCAAAGCACCCGACAATGCAATGGTCAATTATTTCTACGGATTGACCTTGTTGAAAGTAAATGAATTTGCAGAAGCGGTTAAGGTATTGGATGTGATCTACAATGGCGAGTCGGCATTTAAATATGATGCGGCCTATGCTATTGCACTGGCCTATTGGAAACAGCACAATCAGTCGGAAGCCGAAAATTGGCTAAAGAAAATCCCTCCTGGCACCAAAAATGAAGAACTGATCGAAAAATTGAGAGAGGAATTGAAATAAGATGGACAACCTCGCAGGTTCTTGAGAACCTGCGAGGTTATGAATGGAAGTTAATTTTCTTACTTTCTTTTTTATACCTTTCAAATAGCAATATGAACTCCTTTTCATGAATAGTGTTTGCTTTTTTAAGCTCAATTGTCATCTCCTCTTTTGGGATAATGATTCCATTTTTTAAAGTTGGCTTTTTTATAAATGTAAGTCTGATTAATTTACTATTTTTTTCTTTATCTAAATTTGGTGCTATTGATAAAGGAACACTCTTCATTCGTGAATTATATAGCCTAAATACGAAATCAAAATCTCTTTCTGGTTTAGAAAACTTAAGTTTTTCAATTAATAAATTGTTCGAATTACCTATTTTAGTTAATTGTAATAATTCTCCTTTGTTTTCATTAAACTCCAGGTTTTTATCGCTTAGATTTATTTTTTGCATTAGAGAATCGTACCTGAAAGATTTACTTTTTAAGTCCGTAAACGAGGTATAATTTAAGCCAAGCTTAAATCCTTTTTTAATTACATAATAAGATAAAATGGTATTTCTAGTTTGAGATTTTAAGATGGGCTTCCCATTATCAGAGAATGAGTATTTTGAATCAATAACTATATCTTTTAAAATATACATGAACATATCTTGATATTCCAAAATCATAATTTTTCTTATGTCCTTATAATTAGGTTGACTTATTGATGTATTAAAATCATAAGTAAACCTTAATTCGAATAAATTCAATTTATTTTTTTCGGCCCTATTACATGTTAATAAAGCGATAATTAATAAGAAATATATTTTTTTGAAGGGCATCATTTTTTATCTACACTTCTATACTCTAGACAACCTCGCAGGTTCTTAAGAACCTGCGAGGTTGTCTAAACTTTCTGTTAGAATGTGTTAATTTAGGTAAGTGCATTATTTTGAATCAGCTTCAAATCGATTAAATAGATTTCGATACTTTTCTTCATTAGTAGTTTTTATTAATGTTATAGAAGTAATCATTTCAGTTCTAGGCTTGATAATTTCCTTTCCATCTGAGCCTTTTTCCTTTCGAGGTAAATGGATAAAATCAGTTCTAACCAATTTGCTCTTATGTTTTCTGTCTAAAGAGTCTGAGAATGAAAAATCAATATGTGCTAATCGATCATCATAATATCGATAAATTGAATCTGAGTTCTTTCCTCCACCATTGTAATAATATTCTACCCAAATTTTTGGGTCATTAGGATTTCTTATGACCTTTTCTGGTTTTCCTAAATCTAAATTGAAGATTGCTAAATTTTCTTTGTCAATTACTAATGTTTTTATTAGAGAATCTCGGTCAAAAGGCTTTGGGCTTAATACTGATATTGAGTCATATTTTAACCCATTATTTTTTTCTTTTTCCAAAATGAAATAACTATTGATTGTATCAGTTGAAGGATACATTTCATTGATTTCTTCTCCATTGACAACTTTTGTTTTTACATTATACCTTATACTTGACAACTCGTACATAACATATTTTTTAAAATATATAATCTTATAAGTTCCGTTATCTTCTTCAATTTGAGCATTTGGTTTAAATGTTCGAAAATTGTCGCTGAATTCAAATATTACTATATGATCTTTATTTGAAATGGAGCAACCTAACCCACAAAAAATAATAAATAACAAAATCAATCTGATTAACATTAATGTTCCTCCCTATCTTGCCAACCTAAACTCTCTTTTGCCCACGATTTCCATGCAGGGTAATCTTTTGAGTATCTAATTTTATGTTGACCATTATCCATATAACTACGTTTATCTTTAAATACTAAATATATTTTTGGGCGTTGAGTTAATCCAGTTTGATCCTCTGCATAAACTAACATTGGAGTAGAGTCCTGATCTGTTAATGTACCCTCGGGTAATATGGTATTGTGATAAACACCTTTAATCGTGTAGCCAACAGTCCAGAAACCATACCATCCTGATTTCCATCGGCTTGCTTTTATTGTTTCATAGCTTTTATATTTTAATGCGCCAGATTCAGCTGTATAACAATACCATGCAACATGTCTTGTTGTATCGTCTATAACGGTCGTTGAAATGTCTACATCAATAGCTTCTCCCCAATTGATGTATACCGCATTCTCTTCAACTGGTGGGTCCAAAGCTCCTCCAACACCATTTAAATCCGTAGGGTTTAAATATTCACTGTCTATTTCTCTACATATTTGAAATCCCATAAATTCTTGATAAATATCTATTAGCACCCCATCTTCGTATACCCTTGTCACCATATACGCATCGTAGCAATACGTCTGCATCGTTTTCGGCAATATATTCGTCGTTAACGTTTGCTTGCCATATATATTGGCCAAAGTATAGGGCCGCCAATCTGAACTGGGCTGGTCGTTGATCATCGTTTTGCCGCTTGCGGTATACAAAACTGCTCCATTGCTTTTCAAATGTGCATCATAGGCTTTGACCTCAGCTTCTACACCATCTTTTGAAAGATCTTCATCGGTATAGGCTGCTTTGTACAGCTGCTCCCTATTTAGCAGATCCTTCTTGTTTTTTCCATCAAAGGAACTGATTTTTAAAGTCCTGGCTTCATAGCCATTTTCTTCGTTCTTAATGACCAGACTAAAATAAGTGTTTTCACCGTAAACGGCCTGAAGGTTGGTTTTTACATCCGCGGTAACAACAGTTCTTCCATCAATCACTTCAACATTAGCATGCTCCCAATCAGGAACATAGGTCAGTTGCACTGTTTTGCCTTTTCTGTCTTTGAAACTGGTGGCCTGAGATTTTTGCTGGTTGGTAAACCAGGTTTTTGCCTGCTGGATCTGTTGTTCATCGGTCAGGTCATTGGATTTGTTGTCCTTTTTGCAGCCTGCAACCATGGCAAGCGCAAGCAGCCCCACTAGGATAGGGCGTAATTTAGATTTTTTCATTTTGTCGAGCTTTTCGCCAAATGTAGTCCAACGCATCCACAATTTTATCAGATGTAAAAAAACAGAACATTTTGATCGAAAATATTTAATCTGCGTTCATCATTGAATCAAATTAGTATATTTATCTGCTCATAAGCCTACATCATCACCAAATGCTGCAACATTTTAAGTCTTTAACCCATGACGGAGAAAAAGTCTAGTAGGCTATCTGACTGGTTTTTGTCCAGGCCACAAACTACCGGATTTCTTTTTTTTCTTTTCCTCCTCTGCCTCATCATGCTGATCGTTACCCAACGCTATCAGATTTTTGAAGAAAATAGGGAACGGGAAATCACTACGGTCATCAATAATGTGGAGCAGAACATCGAACAGACCTTATCAAACGGTTACAATGTTGCCCTAACATTGGCACTAACGGTCGATAACAATGGGGTTCCCCAAAATTTCGAAAAGGTAGCTGAACAATTGATGCGGTCTAATCCTGAGCTAAAGGCCGTGCAATTGGTGCCACATGGGGTGATCAAATATGTCTATCCGATCAAAGGGAACGAAAAAGTCATCAACCTGGACCTTTATAAAAGTCCTAAACGCACCATTTTGGAAGCTGAAAAGGCCATTCAGACCAAAAAAATGTATTATCAGGGCCCTGTAGAACTCACCCAAGGAGGGATGGGCGTTGTCGGTAGGCTACCTTTATTTATCAATAACAAGTTCTGGGGCTTTTCGGCCATTGTGATCAAACTGGAAACACTATTTAAAACTGCCGGTATTGATAACAAAAAATACGAGAATTTCAGGTTTCAATTTTCCAAAGTCAATAAAATTACGCACAAGGAAGAATTTTTTCTTCCGCAACAGCACTCGTTTAAGAATGCACTTTCTAAATCGATTGTCTTCCCAGATGGCGATTGGAAAGTATATGTGGTGAGCACCAATCCCAACAGCACCTGGCTCACCATCCTGGCTTCCTTAATCTTCGGGTTGAGCCTGATCGGCCTATCGAGTTATTTATTGACCATCTTATTGAGTAAGCAGGGCAAATTGAAAAGGCTTGTGCACGATCAGGCTACACAGTTGATCGATACCGAAAGCAAGTTCAAAAAGATTTTTGACCATGCCGCTATTGGCATCGCCCGCATTGATTCTAAATCTGGGGCAATTCTTGAAGTTAACCAATACCTCTGCCATTTTCTGGGCTATAGTGCGGAAGAACTGATGCAGAAAAAGATCAAGTCTGTGATCTATCCTGATGATCTCGAAGAAGACCAACTGCTTTTTAAACGGCTTTTGGCAGGTGAAATCCGTGGTTTTGATCAAGAAAAACGCTATCTGGGCAAAGATGGCCAGGTAATTTGGGGCAATGTGATCATTACGCCTTTATGGAACGAGGGCGAGGCCCCAAGCAACCACATCGTCATTGTTGAAGACATTACCAAGCGCAAGGCCGAACAGGAAATACTCATCGCCTCCCAAAAACGGATTGAATCGTTGATCAATACCATCGATGGGATTGTATGGGAGGCCAATCCCAGCGAAAATATCTGTACTTTCATCAGCAACAAGGTGTACGATATCCTGGGCTATACCCCAAAGCAGTGGATGGGTGTGCCCAAATTTTGGTTCAGCCATATCCATCCTGATGATCAGGAGCGGGTAAAGCAGCATACCACCAAAGCCACAGCACAAAAAAGGCAGCACGATTTTGAGTACCGTATGATCGCCAATGATGGTTCGATCGTTTGGATCAGGGATATCGTAACCGTGATCAACGAAGTTGGCCAGCCGCTCAGGTTAAGGGGCATCATGATCGACATCACCAGCCATGTGCTGGCTACCGAAGCGTTGAACAAATCATTTAACCTGGTTACCGAACAGAATAAGCGCCTGCTCAATTTTTCCTACATCGTTTCCCATAACCTGCGTTCACATTCGGGCAACATCCAGGGCATTTCTGAACTGATCGAAAATGCGAAGACCATTGAGGAACGGGATGAAATGATCCAGCTCCTCAAAAAGGTAGCCGGTAACCTCAATGAGACCCTGCTCAACCTGAACAATATTGTCAATATCCAGACCAGCATCGACATTGTGGTCGAACCGCTCAACCTGGCGCACTATGTAAATCGGACGTTATCGACCTTAAATGCACAGATTTTATCGAGAGGTGCAACCATTACCAACAATGTAGCACCAGAAATCGAAGTGGAGTATAACCGCGCCTACCTCGAAAGTATCCTCCTCAATTTTGTGTCAAACGCCCTACGGTACAGTCATCCTGAGCGAAAACCTGTTATTGTGCTCACCTGCTTTGAGGAAAAAGGTCAACTTGTGCTCAAGATTTCAGATAACGGCATTGGGATAGATCTTAAAAAGCACGGCGAAAACATGTTCGGGATTTACCAGACCTTCAATGGCAATGCCGATGCCCGTGGATTTGGCCTGTTCATTACCAAAAACCAAATTGAGGCGATGGGCGGAAAAGTCGATGTGGAAAGCTCGATTGGACATGGCACTACGTTTAAGATCTATTTTAAGATCGAAAAGTAGCTCAAAGAGTCTCTATTCTCCTTCTTTTTCTTTCTGGATCCCTTTATCAACGTCTAAGATATATGAAGGTGTGGAAGCATCATAAGCCTGGTTGAGCAGGTCTATATCAGCCTCTTCTTCTGCCACGGGAACATGATTGTCATCAAAGCCATTTCCATGTACATCTTTTTGGCTCTGTTGGTCATCGGCTTCCGAAGACTGAGAATCATCATAAGGTATTTTTTCTTCTGGATCAATCATAACATATAGTTTTTGAAGGATAACAGTTGAGCAGTCAGATGGTTTTTGAAGATGCCCAGGGTTCATATTCATTTAACTTAAACAATCGCGCTTGACCTTTCTAAAATTTAACAATTGCTCAAATTTTTTAAGTAGGGGGGCAACCGGCTTGCAATCTACCCGCCGATTTACTGCGTTTGGCGTTTTTGTCTGGCCAGTTTGGACAGCATATTTCTTTTCCAGACATTGGATGGGCTTATTGTTGGCAAGATAGATCCGCTGTTCCAAATGGTCGTCTTTTGTAGCCCCATCTGATACGAAACTCCAGGATACGCCATGCAGAAAGGCAAAGTAGAGTTTTTCATCGCTTACAAAATATTCATCTTCCGCTGTATAATGGCTGTATTCGCTATAGCGATGTCTGATCAATCGTAAATTTCCACTTTCGGTAAAATAGGTAATGGTGCCGCTGCGTTCTCCAGCACAATCATAGGTCAATACTGTCGAATCCAATTTGCCCATACTCAACTGGTTGATGGTCGTGGCGAAAAGGGCCTTGATCTCTTGTATAGATGCTGGCACTGTATTTCGTGCTACAGAATCTGTTACATCATGATTATGTTTTTGGGTGCTATCGGGCGCTTTTTCTGTCCGGCCACAGGCGATGACTAGCATACAACTTAACACGCAGCACCATTTTTTTACGAGTCCCATTGTCAACTAACAAAAAAGAACCCACCTTGGTTCGATACTTCCGAAATTTAAAAGTATTGGTGTTTAGCCATCAGTTTAAACCATCAGCCATGAACAATGAACCATGAACTATAAACTATAAACTACCAACTACCAACTATCAACTATCAACTACTTTCCATACAGATAACTGGGATAATTCCAGTTCATTTTTTTGGCGACTTTCATCGTGTCGTTTTCTTGGGTGAGGCGATTTAATTTTTCAGGGAAACGAAGTGGATCATCTGTCTGAACTTGCCATCTGTTCAGTTCGGCCAGCAGGTTTTTTTTGACCTGGTCGTACTTGGCATCGGTCGATAGGTCGTGGTATTCCCATGGATCATTTTTAAGGTCGTACAATTGCACTTTCTTCGGCTGCAGCCAAAGTGCATAGATGTTTCTGACCAAAGGTGATGCATTTTCCGCTTCGTTGATTGTCGGGCTTCCAGCTACTGCTGCCCCGCGATTTACATTTGCCATGTAGCTTTGGGCAACCGGATTTTTTCGGTCTAACAGCGAGTAGATCAGTTTGTAGCGCTCATCCCTGATGGTTCTTCTCGGGTAGTACATCCCGATCTGATCGCAATTTTTTTCGGTGAACAGGTATTTCCTGAATTTCAGGGCCGGGTTTTCGAATAATGGCAACAGGCTTTTTCCGGTAACCCGTTGGTCTTCGATGGGCAGGTGCGCTGCTGATAGGATGGTGGGCAGCAGGTCTACCGTAGACACCAGCGCATCAGATTGGATGTTCTTTTTGATATGTCCGGGCCAACTGGCCAACAAAGGTATTTTTGTGCCGATTTCATAACTGTCAAATTTTCCGCGCCCCATTTCATCGCCGTGGTCGGAAAGATAAATGACCAAGGTGTTGTTGGCCTTACCTGTTTTGGTCAGTTTTTCCATCAATTCGCCCACACATTCATCCAAACGCAACAGACAATTGTAAAGTGCGGTGCTGTATTCCCTGATCAATTGATTGTCGAACTGGAGATAGGGGAATGAGGTAACATCAGCGGGTTTCAGTACTTTTCGCGGTCTGCCTTCTACCTGATCTTGGAATGGCCAATGTGTATCTGGATAATTGACCATCAGAAAAAAAGGTTCCTCGCCATCGTTCATGAATTTTTCTGCATATTCCGCATAGCGGATGAGGCCAAGTTTTTCGTAATTCGGACTGGTGATGGGATGGTAATCGATCGGAAAAATAGAATCGGGTTCCACATGGAGCTTGCCGATCATACCCGTACGGTAACCACCTTTTTTTAGCGTCTGATAGAGTGTCCTGATTTTGCCCACAAAATGGAAACCATGTGTGGTAAGGCCCAGATGGCCACTTTGGTGTGGATATAACCCAGTAAGGATGCTGCTCCTCGAAGGGCTGCAAACTGATTCGGTCACATAGGCATTGTTGAATTGAATGCCGTTTTTGGCAATCTGATCTAAATTTGGTGTCTGTACAACCGTGTCGCCATAACAGGAGAGGTGCGGACCATGATCTTCCGATACAATGAGCAGGATGTTTGGCCTCTGACCAGGTCTTTTAAAAGCACTGATGGCCAAAGCTGCAACTGCTATTATGAATACAATGCCAAAGTATGTCGATCTTCCCATGATAATTGCTATGGGTATAAATCTAGTCATCGAATTTTTCAGTTTTTGATACTTTGTGATGAAAAACTGGTACGAAATTTCAGGTTGGTCCAGCCAATAGCGCCTGGCGCTAGATGGTTGTAAAGGTATAGTGATCATGAAGCTAAAGTGCATTGAACTAAAAATGTGCCTGTCGCTTTTGTCGGGTTTTGACGGATTTTTACCTATTTGTCGTGTATTGTCGCTTTTGCCGAAAAAGTGGTTTTGTTTACCGTTCGTTGGAGCCGAATATACCGTCTGTTCAGGCCGAGCGTAGGTTAGGAATATAATGTCTATTGAAATGACTACATAAATGTAACCATTGGTGATTTTAGCTTAAAATGTTCTATTTTTTTACATTTAGAGATTAAGTGAGAGAATTGATTTATTTTCGTCGAAATCAATTATCCTTAAAATGAAAACTATAAAACTTTTATTTATTCTAGGTTTAGCTGTACTGACGGTAACCATTTCATCTTGTAAAAAAGACTCTTTAGAGAGCCTTGGCAATGAAAACCTAGCAAATGGCCAAAATCAAAAAATGAGCTTCAAAGATGGGGCAGGAAATAGGCTTTTAAATCAAACAGGAGATATCATACGGCACATTCTTTCAGAGCATTTCGGGGATGAAGATATTCTGACTATGGGAGATGGAACACATTTATTCATTGATTTAGGATGTGATGACCTTGATTTCATAGAAATCCTGATGGATATTGAAAGTGAATTTGGTATCGAAATTCCTGATGATGATGCTGAAACGTTAAAAACTATTGGTAATTTAATTATGTATGTTGATACCCATGTAGGTGGGCCCGAAGAACCTGAGTTTAATTATGGTAGTACTGTAAGTTATGTAGATTCCGAGGAAAGCCCTATAACAGAATATAATGGGCCAGACACACTAAGATCAAAAAAAGTTGCTTGGGTATTTTGTGATGGGGATATTTGGACATTTCAAAGTAGAGAGCAAATGGGTCAAATCAAAAAAAGCGGTGCTTGGGAATGGTTATATATTGTCCATTTATCAGAATATGTCGTTGGAAACATGTTGTATGGAGAAGTATTTATTGATGGCTTTGAATGGGATAAAGTGCAAAGCACATCCCAAGTTACTGCCAAGGTAGAATGGCGGACCAGAATTGTGGCAGACTCGCCAATTGGTGGAGGGACATCGTATGGTGATTATGAAGAATCCTCCCACACATGGTCGAGCTTTTAAAAAATGAGAATATGATTTTTCAAACAAGCATTTTTGTATTAATAGCTTTTGTAAGTTCGTGTATGCCAGTAGTCAAAAAGGAGGTGGAAATTTTGGATATTAAATCAAATGCCCAATTCTTTCTTTTTGACAAAGGTAAGCTCGAGCAGGTCCACCGAACTGTTAAGAAAGTTTCTGGAGAGGACTTTACCATGTATATATTCATGAGGAAAAGTTCACTGATTGAGGATAAAATCGACTCAGAAGGTAATATTAAGGCTCAAATACTTAAACGAATAGATACATCCTATATTTATTATGTGATTAGAAAGGATGGTCTAACTGGAAAGGTATATGGGAAAAGAAATAAACGAAGTGCGAATGGAGAAGCGTTTAATCTTGAAGATATGTTGAAAACGGAAGGTTTAAATGTGGAAGCATTTGAGAGTTATAGTTCACATTTAAAAAAACCTATCCAGGTTATTAAAGACCATGATGGTCGTTTGATTAAAAAATATCTGGTCGATAGAGTGACACCCGAATATCCTGATAGCCTATATCAGATGTTTGATAAAAGATTAACCAATGTTAACTTCACATTTTCTAAAACGGTTGATGAACTTGCCCAAAATAAATTGGTTAAGATTACAACAGTAAGTAATCCAACACAAGTATCATTGAAGGGAAAAATTTTTAATGTGCCTAGGCGGGAAACAAATCTGGAGATTGCAATTGGCACTTTTCCAATTGATTCGATTTGGCACTACCGCAATAAGCTCATAAAGGAAAGAGAGTAATCATCAAGTCGATTAAAGTGCTTTCTATAGCTTAGACACAAATTGTTTTTCTAGGCAAATACAAAACATTCACTACATATTTTATTAATTTCGGGGATGAATGTTGTACTTCGATTAAGGCTTTGTGTAATCTTTGTTTTTTGCACAGCCGTGTCATTTGCACAGACTAGTGATGATCCCAGGATGGCTAAGTTTTTGGCGATAAAACCAAGCATGAAAACAGGTGCCGCGCATGACTATCTACAAACGCTATTTCCAGAATGGAACTTGAAAAAGATGCAGAATATTTGTCTCATGGTGGGCGCATGGACAGTACCTGACGTAGATGGAACGCGATTTAAGTACATGTACCAGCAGCGATTTTACCTCGCGGCTAAGGTTGATACCCTTCGCGATAATGAAGAAACCATTGCCAAGAAAATTTCGGCAATGTGGAAGGTCTATCAGCAGACAGGTTATACCGCATGCAATGCCAGTACATTTGACATTAGGGATGGAAATCTATTGAAGTATGCCGTAACAGAGAATTTCGATCAGTTTATGGAAGATGCGATCAAATGGAAATTAGACTTGAACAAAGTTGACTTCTATGACCAGATGACACTTTTGGATTATATTGATTACCACCTTAAGCGCTATAAAGGTTCTGCCATGGAGCCCAGATACCAGAGATATCATGACATGTTCCGTAAAGCTGGCGCAAAATATAAAATAGAACTTTAGTAAGACCAGGCGGTTTAGGTGATAAAACAAGAAAAGAGATTCTCCATCCAGACAAATCTCTTTTCTAACCAAATTAGATCAGTACTAAAAACCTGATCAAAACATAACTAGTTATGATTAAGTAATGAACATTTTGTATTTTTATATGGTCTTTAAAACCTTGCTATGGAAAGCAGTAAATTTTCTTTTGATAAAGCTGAATTGGAACTCCTAAAAGAAGCTTTAAAGCGTAGCTATAAAGAACGGTTCGAAATGGCTACACGTCTCTATAAAATACAGATGACGATCAACAAAGCGAAAATCACTCATAAAGCACTTATTAATAAGTAAGCACTTTTGATATGCGATATCAAATAGATATCATGGCCTTAGAAGAAATACGGAGGTTAAGGGGAGAAAGCTAGTTGAAGCCATTTGGTAAACCCCATAAACAAGAAAAGAGATTCTCCATCCAGACGAATCTCTTTTTCTAACCAAATATAAACCTGTATGAACGGGTTATCTTTTAAACTCCTTTCGGAATATTTTTTCTCTTTCAAATTTGGTGCCGCTTTATTGGCATTGCCCAAATGATGATGCAAATATAGCAATTATTTTAATAGTGTAAAAAATACACTAAGAAAAATTAATTTATTTTTGCTTCATGTTTTTAAAATGACAAAACAGCTTAAATTATTAAGCAAAGCGACATTTACTAGACAAAGATAAATTGAAATTTTTAATAAATTTATTAGTGAATGTTAAATTCATATTAAATTTCTTGTCCGAAATGATTTTCCAAATCAATTTTTACCAATTAAAAGACTCCAAATAGGTGAAGTCGTTACAAATTTTTTTAATTTTTGTAATCGTCTATTTTCGTTTATGAATTTTATCCGTTTAGATCCCGCTCCCCAATTGGCCCACCTGATCGAGTGCTACTGGATCATCGAAAACCAATCGCCCGATGGCCAGCCACAAAAAATAATCCCCGATGGATTTACCGAACTGGTGTTCCATTATCAAAACCAATTCCAGATCAATATCAACGGGCAATGGGAAGACCAGGATAAATACCTGATTGCCGGACAGATCAGCCGTTTTTTCTATTTGCGTGATACGGGCGTGGCCGGTATGGTGGCCGTAAAGTTCAAGCCCGCGGCGCTCACGCAACTATTCGGGCTGACGATGCAGGAGTTTACCGATCGCACTATTGCCCTCAAAGATTTGTCCGACCCAAAACTCAATCAACTGCACCAACAGATCTTGCCTTATCCTGGTCCCGAAACGGCCAAACAGATCTTCGATCGCTTTTTCATCGCCATGCTACCCATTGCAGAAACGCCTATAAATGTAGCCCTCGATCTCATCTTTAAACGCAAAGGCTTGGTAACGGTTAAACAATTGGCAGATGAAGCACAGATGGGCGATCGGCAATTGGGCAGGCTGTTCCTCAAATATATCGGACTTTCGCCCAAATATTATTGTCGGATCATCAGGTTCAACTACATCTACGAACTCATCCAAGACCGCAAACGCCCATGGGCCGAGATCGTTTATCTTTCTGGTTATTACGACCAGTCGCATTTTATCCGTGATTTTAAGGCCTTTACAGGCGAAGATCCGTCAAGCTATGCTTTTGATGCTGAAAATATGGCTAATTTTTTCCTTAATAAGCACTGATGTCTGATTTGTACAATACCTGACCTGGCCCTCTGCTTACTTTTACCAAAAAAAGATCACATGAAAACATCAGTACTAATTTTTTTGCTCATGGCAGTTGTTGGAACAAGCTATGGGCAGGGCAAGAACAGGCCGAGCTTAAATCAATTGAAATGGCTTGCGGGAACATGGAGCCAGACCAACGTTAAACCAGGGGAAACGGCAAGTGAAAGCTGGAAGCTGGCAGCACAAAAGCTTATAGGCACAGCGGAGACCAAGAAAAATGGAAAGGTCGTTTTTCAGGAAAAACTCGCTCTGATCGAAAGAGATGGCGAATGGTATTATTCAGCAGAAGTTACCGGAAGTAAAGGACCTGTACTTTTCAAGCTTACTGAAATAGGGCCACACTATTTTGTGTGCGAAAACCCTGCAAACGATTTCCCAAAAAAAATCAGCTATCGGCTTTCTGGAAACCAATTGCTGGCTACCATTTCTGGCGATGGAAAAAAAGTTGAGTTTGTTTTTGTTAAGAGAAGTTGAAGGTTTAAAGTTGAAAGTTGAAGGTTCAAGGTTGAAAGTCTAAGCGCATAGGCTTAGTATGCTGTCTTTCTACTTGATACTTTCTACTTTAAGTTGAAGGTTGAAAGTTCAAAGTTGAAAGTCTGGGCGCATAGATTCTACATGCTGTCTTTCTACTTGATACTTTCTACTTGATACTTTCTACTTTAAGTTGAAGGTTGAAAGTTCAAAGTTGAAA
>JAVHXV010000007.1:193064-202805 GCA_031119475.1 Pedobacter sp.
GTCTGGGCGCATAGGTTCTACATGCTGTCTTTCTACTTGATACTCACTACTTGATACCATAAGTTCAAAGTCTGGGCGCAAAGGTTCGGCTTCTTTCTTTTTACTCTTTATGCCAAAGGCACCCCTTCGGGGCTTTCTACTTTTTACTAAAAAGGTTAAACTGGAAGATAGCATTCTATATCAAAAAAAAGCTATCTTCCATCTTCCATCTTTCATCTCACATCTTCCATCTCACATCTCATATCTCCCTTCTATAACCAAAAAAGGCAACACCCTTTCGGATATTGCCTTCGCATTTAAAACTAAAAAAAGATTATTTTAAAGTTCCGTAGTATTCTACGAATTTAGCAAGGGCAGATGAATAGCCCCATTCGTTATCGTACCAAGAAACTACTTTTACAAAGTTGTCGGTTAAAGAAATACCGGCTTTCGCATCGAAGATCGATGCATGTGGATCACCGATGAAATCAGATGAAACCACTTCATCTTCGGTATAGGCCAATACACCTTTCAATTCGCCCTCTGAAGCAGCTTTCATCGCAGCCTTGATCTGCTCGTAGGTTGCCGGTTTTGCCAAACGTGCAGTAAGGTCTACCACAGATACATCAGCCACAGGAACACGGAAAGACATACCTGTTAACTTGCCTTTCAATTCTGGCAATACGAGTCCGACTGCTTTGGCTGCGCCGGTAGAAGAAGGGATGATGTTCGAGAAACCGCCACGTCCGCCTCTCCAATCTTTGGCCGAAGGGCCATCAACTGTTTTTTGGGTTGCTGTTACCGCGTGGATGGTGCTCATCAGACCTTCAACGATGCCAAAATTATCATGCAGCACCTTGGCAATCGGTGCCAGGCAATTGGTGGTGCAGGAGGCGTTTGACACAATCGTTTGATCAGCCGTTAAGCTCTTATGGTTAACGCCCATTACATAGGTTGGGATGTCGCCGTCTTTTGCCGGAGCAGAGAAGACAACTTTTTTCGCACCTGCCGCGATGTGTTTTTCTGCATCGGCCCTGGTCAGGAACAATCCTGTTGATTCGATGACGATATCTACGCCCACCTCATTCCATTTCAGGTTAGCTGGGTCTTTTTCTGCGGTAATGCGGATGGTTTTGCCGTTTACGACCAGGTTTCCGTCCTTTACTTCGATCGTTCCGTCAAAGCGGCCATGTGTGGTGTCATATTTTAACATGTAAGCCATATAATCTGGCTCGATCAAATCGTTGATTGCTACAATATCCAGGCCCCTTTTCAATGCAGCCCTAAAAACTAGTCTGCCGATACGGCCAAATCCATTAATTCCTACTTTAGTCATTTTATTTAATTTGAGTAATAATTCAGTAAATTATAAATTGGTTCTTTGGTAATCGTAATGATGTTGATGTCATGCTTTTTGGCGACCACCCTTAATCTGTCCTGAAAATTTCCGGCTACCGTTCCCACAAAGTGGACTTCTTCGCCCGGATGTTGCGCCATGGTAGGGATCAGGTAGGTGCAGATGTATTTTTCAAAAGCTTGATCGATCAACTGTTCCATAAATTTGTGCCCACGGTTTTCGATATAGAAATCAAGGAACGAGCTGAGGTAATTTTGGGCATTGGGTTTTTTATAGATTTTTTCAAGGATGATGGGCCGATCCAGGTTGTACTTTTCTTCCAATTGCTTATTGATTTCGTCGGGAAGCTTGCCCTCGAGGAAATTTTTCAAGAGCATTTTGCCCAGGTAATTGGCCGAGCCCTCATCTCCCAAAATGAAGCCAAGTCCGTAATTGTTTTTTTCAGGCTTCTTGCCATCATAATAGGCACAGTTTGCACCGCTGCCCAAAATGCCTACAATTCCAGTATGGTTATAACAGGCGGCAATCGATGCGCCATAGATATCGTCCTGAACCTTAATCTTTGCATTTTTAAAGAAAATGCCAATGGTATTGGCCAATGACTCCTGCATGGCGGCCGAAGATGCGCCTGCGGCAAACACAAAGATCTTCTTAATGCTTTCTGCATGGTTGATCAGTACAATATTTTTATTGAGCAGGTAAAGGATATGTTTGGGGTCATTAAAGGTCGGATTGATACCTGGAATGGTACATTCGGCAACAGCCTTTCCGTCATTTGAAATTTTCCAAAAGGCACTCTTTGATCCACTGTATACAACTGCTATCATCGGTTTAAATTGATAAGACGTGTGTCATTTCCAATAGGTCGTCTTCCAGTTTATAGGTGTGCGCATGCAGTGCTTCCTCTAAGCTGGTCAACTTGATCTCATTGCCGCGCAGTCCGACCATTTTCATGGTTTCGCCCTTGATCAGGTGGCTTACCGCGGCAAAGCCCAACCTGCTGCCCAATATCCGGTCGTAACCACTCGGACTGCCACCGCGCTGCAGGTGCCCTAAGATAGTTACTTTTGTGTCGTAGTGCGTAAACTTTCGTTTCACGCTTTTGGCGATGTCATAAGCACCGCCATATTTATTGCCTTCGGAAACGATCACGATGCTGGAAGATTTTTTTGTAGAAGCGCCTTCCTTCAATTTAGTGATCAGGTCTTTGAGCGATGTTTCCTTTTCTGGAAGCAATACTGCTTCTGCTCCGCTTGCAATGGCCGTTCTCAGGGCCAAACATCCAGAATCCCTACCCATCACTTCGATAAAAAACAGACGGTCGTGCGAATTGGCCGTGTCCCTGATCTTATCGATGGCTTCGATGATCGTGTTTACTGCCGTGTCATAGCCCAGGGTAAAATCTGAACCGTAAAGATCGTTATCGATCGTGCCGGGTACACCGATTACGTTAATGCCATATTTTTCTCCAAAACGTTTGGCACCGGTAAAGGTACCATCACCACCAATCACCACCAGTCCATCAATTGATTTGGCCTGCATGTTCCGAAAAGCGGTTTCCATGCCTTCATCCTCCTTAAATGCCAGACAGCGCGCAGTTTTTAAAATGGTGCCCCCAAGGTGAAGGATGTTGCTTACCGAACGGGCATCCATGGGGATGATGTTGTTGTCGATCAGGCCCTGATAGCCCTGCATCACCCCAAACATGTTCTTTTGATGATAAATTCCTGTACGGATTGCCGCCCTGATGCAGGCATTCATGCCCGGGGCATCACCACCTGAAGTAAGTACAGCAATATTTTTGATATTTGGTTTCATTAGAATACACGAATATAGTGTGTATTTTTTACACTAAGTAATTTTTTTTTTATTATTTTTATGAATTAACGGGGCAAGTGTATTTATTTTGTTCTAATATTATAGTTATCTATTATTTATAAAACGAACTGACCTTGAAAGAAGTATTGCCTGTGTTCAACTCCGCGGTTTCTATAGACTGCGTGTTGTTTGGTTTTGATGCTGGGGAACTCAAAATTTTGTTGATCGAGCGTAATGAGGAGCCTTATAAGGATTGGTGGGCCCTGCCTGGCAATTTGGTGGGCGAGGAGGAGAGTGTAGACCAATCGGCTTCACGCATCCTGCACGAACTTACTGGCCTGAGCAACATCTACATGGAACAATACTATACCTTTGGTGAAGTGAAAAGGCACCCACAGGGGCGGGTAATTACGGTAGCTTATTATGCCATGCTGCGGTTGGGAGGAGATAAGGCATTGAAGCCAGTTTCCAATTATGCCAAACGTGCACAATGGGTTAATATAAAGGAACTGCCCAAATTGGCATTCGACCATCAATATATCTTTGATAAGGGATTGGAGAAGATCAAACGGAGGATCAAACATTTACCGATCGCGTTTGAGCTTTTGCCCGAAAAATTTACGCTGACCCAGGTACAGAACGTTTATGAGCTCATTTTGGGCAAGAAGCTTGATAAACGTAATTTCAGAAAGAAGATCTTGAGCTTTGGGGTGTTAAAGGAACTGAACGAAAAACAAAAAGGCGTTTCTTTCAGGGCGGCAACCCTATATAAATTCGACAAACGAAAATACGCAAAGCTGTTTGGAAAGGAAATTTCGTTTTAGGAGAGCAAAGCATAAAAAGCAAAGAATAAAGACAAAAGAGCCAAAACAAAAGAACAAGGACAAAGGAGCAAAGACAAAAGAGAAAAGACAAAAGACGATAGATTAGTGCTGTTTATCAGTGATTTATTATTTTTAGTGCATAGCACTATCCTTGCTCGAAAAAAAGTAATATTTTCTTAACTAAAGTTAAGCTGAAGTGTTATATTTACACGATCAACCCTAGTGTATGGCGAAACTCTACAAGTTTTTTATGCTTTTTGTTGGACTAATTGCATTGAACATTTCTGTTCAGGCGCAATTGGGCGCGGTTGCCAGTGCCTTGCCAACAAGCGGAGAAAACTTCCTTGCCATGAATGCTGGGACAGGTGAACTGCCCGTGCAGCTGACCGCTTCAACAGATTGGGCGGGCCTTACTCCGCTTTTCTGGGGCAAAGACGTGGTCAATTTCACCAATTATCCAAATCCAGCCATTTCCTCGACTACTATTGCCTACACCTTGACCGCCAAAGCCATGGTAAATCTAAGAGTAATCGATTTAACCGGAAAGCAACTCGCAGTACTGGTCAAACAAGAACAGGCTGCAGGTAAACAGGAATTCTATTGGGAACTTGCAAAAAACAACATTACTTCAGGCATGTACATCCTTATTTTGCAGGCGGATAACAAGATTTACAGCAGAAAGATTATTGTTCAATAATCGATAAACGTTAAGCACCGAGCGCAAAGCGTTAAGTACATAGGGTAAAGAACCAAGATAAAAGATAAAAGAACAAAGATAAAAGAGCAAAGAATAAAGACATGTTAACTATCTTTTCTCTTTGCTCTCCATGCTTTTCGCTTTAGATTTCCGCTTAACGCCCAACGCCCTGCGCTTACTTCCTCTTGCTCAAATGATAATCGACGAGGTCATCTATCGGTGAGCGGATAATCTTGCCGACGCCCATTTCATAGCGGTCTGCCACCAAGCTCAGGATATCCCTAAAGCTGTAACCTACAGAACCTACACAGTTGAGCTCATATTTTTTATAGTTTGGATAATGCACCACCAGGTTATCAAAAAAGGCAGTAAAGGCATAATCGACTACCGTATGGGTATAGTCTTCGTAGCTTTCCTTAAAATCGTAGATGAACTTGCTAAAGCTTGCACAAAAACGGTTGGGCAGGGGCTTATTGTAGATGTGGTCAAGAATATCTTCGTTGGTCAGTGCATAGTTATCATAGAAGCTTTCGCGGAGGCCTTTTGGCATATATCCTTTCATGTAGTCGGCCAGGATGCGTTTACCGATAAAGCTGCCACTTCCTTCATCGCCCAAAAAATAGCCTAACGAATCGATGTTCAATGAAATGTCGTTCCCGTCGTATAGGCAGGTATTTGTGCCGGTACCCAGAATAGCCGCAAACCCTTCATTATCGCCCAATAGCGCACGGCAGGAGGCCAAGAGGTCATGTCCGATATGAACTTTCGCATTTGCGAACACCTTTCCCATGGCATCTGAGACAATTTTTCTTTTTGCATCGGTAGAACAACCTGCGCCATAGTAATATACTTCTGTTAATTTTTCTGGCTCTAGGTGATCAGGCAGTGAACTTCTCAAAGAGTGTTCGATGTATTCGCTGTCTGAAAAGTAGGGGTTGTAGCCTTCGGTGTTGAAGTGGATTTTTCTTCCAGCCTCGTTGATCAGGCACCAATTGGTCTTGGTCGATCCACCATCTGCAATAACTATCATTTTTTCTTTTTTTTGGTTTGATTTTAGATAAAAAGTCCACCAATATATGCGGGTTTATTTGAAATAAAAAATTAAAATTTAGTTTTTTATTCCTTAACAATAAGTTTATCTCCGTGCACTAAAACCTAAATTTATCCTAAAGTGTATTTTGTACACTATTAAAGAGGGAATCAGACCAAAAATTGAATTGGTATGCTGAACAAAAATGACAGGTAAAACCATTAAGAAATTAAGTGTATTAAGATGAAGGATTATGCCTATTTATTTGAAAATCTTAAAAATACAACAACAATAAATTAAGATAATCAAATTGTTTTTTGATGGAGGATTGCTGATTTTGCATCATCAACATGACCAAGAAACAGGTTACCTCGCTCTCTTATGAAATTATCGGCTGTGCTATTAAGGTCCACAGGGCGCTAGGACCTGGGCTTTTGGAAAGCATTTACGAAGCATGTCTTAAATATGAACTTTTGAAAAATGGGTTTGAAGTAAAACAGCAAGTCTTTTTGCCGGTTTATTATGATGAATTTTTGATGGGTACAAATCTACGGGTTGATTTATATGTAAATAATTTGATAGTAATAGAACTTAAAGCTATTGAAAACATGCTTCCAGGGCACGAAGCTCAATTACTTACTTACATGAAATTACTTAGGGCACCTCAAGGTTTGTTAATTAACTTTTTTACAGATAATATTACAAAATCTTTCAAGCCTTTTGTAAATGACTATTTCCGGGAACTTGAAGAACATTAATCTAATAATACATGACAGGCAGATCGAAATGAATAAGATATCATCTCAATTTGCTCAATTTCTTAATGGTGATAAAATAATCTGAATGAACAACATAGATTTTAGAAGCGATACCGTTACCAAACCCACACCAGAAATGTTGGAAGCCATGATGCAGGCCAAAGTTGGCGATGATGTTTTTGGAGAAGATGAAACCGTCAAAGCGCTCGAAGAAAAGCTCGCCAAGCTCTTCCAGATGGAAGCCGCACTTTTTTGCCCTTCGGGAACCATGAGCAACCAGATTGCCATCAAATGTTTTACCCAGCCGATGGACGAGGTCATCTGCGACCAGACCGCGCACGTCTATCGTTACGAAGGTGGGGGCATTGCCTATAATTCGCTGGCATCGGTCAGGTTGCTCTATGGTGAAAGAGGAATACTTACCCCTCAGCTTATCGAGCCTGAAATCAATGCGGAAAATATACATTACCCAACTTCAAGCTTAGTTGTGCTCGAAAATACGGTCAACAAGGGTGGCGGAAAATGCTATACTTTAGACCAGATTGCACCCATAAATGAACTGTGTGCCGAAAAAAACATCAAACTTCATTTGGATGGGGCCAGGATATTCAATGCGCTGGTGGCCACTGGAGATCAGGCAGCAGATTATGGCCAATATTTTGATGGGATTTCAGTCTGTCTGTCAAAAGGATTGGGTGCGCCCGTGGGATCTGTATTCCTGAGTACAAAGCCCATCATCAAACAGGCCACAAGGATCCGAAAGGTGTTGGGCGGCGGAATGCGGCAGGCTGGTTTTTTGGCGGCAGCGGGTATATATGCTTTAGACCATCATGTAAACCGTTTGGCCATAGACCATCAACATGCACAAGCATTAGCGGATGCCTTGGAGCAAGCTAATTTTGTGAAAAACGTAATGCCGGTGGAGACCAATATTGTACTTTTCGATGTCAGGGACGACCTCGATTCGGCCACCGTAACTTCGGTATTGGCAAAAAAAGGGATCATGTGCAACAGCACATCCAATCAAACCATTAGATTTGTAACACATTTGGATGTTTCATCGGCCATGATCGACCAGGCGATTGAAATCATCGAAACCTTGAAACTTTAACACATGCCACAGTCATCCAAGCCACAACCGCCAATAACCAAACTTCTTGTAGCCAATCGTGGAGAGATCGCATTGCGCATCATGCGTTCGGCCAAAGAAATGGGGATTGAAACCGTTGCGGTATATTCTGAGGCCGATCGTGCTGCCCTGCATGTTAGATATGCCGATGAAGCCATTTGCATCGGCCCTGCGCCCTCCAATCAATCCTATTTGGTGGGTGAGAAAATAATTGATGCCTGCAGGCAAACAGGTGCACAGGCCATCCATCCGGGATATGGATTTTTATCTGAGAATGCAGCATTTGCGAGAGCGGTGAGATCAGCCGGACTTATTTTGGTCGGGCCCACTCCAGAGGCCATGGAAATTATGGGGAATAAGCTTTCGGCGAAGGCCGCGGCCCTAACCTACCAAATCCCGATGGTTCCGGGCACGGAGGAAGCCATTACCGATATACAGGAAGCAAAGCAAAGGGCCATCGAAGTGGGCTTTCCGATATTGATCAAGGCGGCAGCAGGAGGGGGTGGAAAAGGAATGCGCATTGTAGAAGGAGTAGCAGATTTTGAAGAACAGATGCACCTCGCCGTAAGTGAGGCCACATCCGCCTTCGGTGATGGATCTGTATTTATTGAACGCTATGTAACCTCGCCACGGCACATCGAGATCCAGGTATTGGGCGATACACATGGCAACATCGTGCATTTATTTGAGCGCGAATGTTCGGTGCAGCGCAGGCACCAGAAAGTAGTGGAAGAAGCTCCTTCTTCAGTGCTTACTCCGGCTATCCGCGAAAAAATGGGAAAATGCGCAGTTGATGTAGCCCGATCGGTTAATTATGTAGGTGCAGGTACAGTAGAATTTATTTTGGATGAGAACCTAGACTTTTTCTTCCTGGAAATGAATACACGGCTACAGGTAGAACACCCGGTAACAGAACTGATTACCGGACTAGATCTTGTAAAAGAACAATTAAAGATTGCCGGCGGCGAAGTTTTGGGCTTTGGCCAGGGCGACCTGAACATACATGGCCATGCCATAGAATTGCGTGTATATGCAGAAGATCCACTGAACAATTTTTTGCCGGATATCGGCACGCTGCAAACCTACCAGACCCCAAAAGGGAATGGGGTAAGGGTAGATGATGGCTTTGAACAGGGCATGGAAATTCCAATCTATTATGATCCCATGATTGCCAAATTGATCACCTATGGCAAAGATCGGGAAGAAGCGATCGCAAGAATGATCAGGGCAATAGACGAATATGACATTACGGGCATACAAACTACCTTGGGCTTTGGTAAATTTGTGATGCAGCATCCAGCATTCACTTCAGGAAATTTCGATACCCATTTTGTAGGTAAATATTTCAATGCCCAAAGTTTGGATGAAACGGATGGAGAAGAAGCGATGTTGGCAGCTTTAATGGCAGTTGAGCTGCTTAAAAATGAAAAGAAAACAGCATTAAGTCCTTTGGCACTGCAGCAGGGGCAAAGTGACTGGATCAAAAATAGAAGAAGATACTAATGTTTACAGGGATAATCGAAGCGCTGGGCGAAATCAGGAACATCAGGAGAGAAGGAAGCAACATCCATTTCGAAGTTGGATCGGTACTGGCAGATGAACTTAAGATAGACCAGAGCATTGCGCATAATGGGGTATGCCTTACCGTTGTGGCACTTGGCGAGAATACACATACCGTAACGGCCATTGAAGAAACACTGAACAAAACAAGTTTAGGACAATTGCAGGTCGGGAGCAAGGTAAACCTGGAACGCTGCATGCAGATGAATGCCAGGCTTGATGGCCATATTGTTCAGGGCCATGTAGACCAGACCGCCGAATGTATCCTCGTTAGGGAAATGGACGGAAGTTGGGAGTACCGTTTCAGCTACGAGCCATCAACAGGAAATGTTACGGTAGAAAAAGGTTCTGTTTGCGTAAATGGGATCAGCTTGACCGTTGTCAACTCCGTGTCGAATGAATTTTCGGTGTTTATTATCCCTTATACCTATGAACATACCAACCTCCATCAGGTCAAAGTTGGCGACCAGGTGAATATCGAGTTCGATATCATCGGAAAATACGTGGCAAGGTTGATGAAGTAGAAAGCCCTGTGTATAAAGTATAAAGTATAAAGTATAAAGTATAAAGTATAAAGTATAAAGTATAA
>JAVHXV010000008.1:0-23042 GCA_031119475.1 Pedobacter sp.
ACTTTATACTTTATACTTTATACTTTATACTTTATACTTTATACTTTATACTTTACTATACTTTTTTACCTATTCGCTCTAGAAATCTACCTTTTTTTGCTACCTTTGCGGCCTTAAACCACACCTTTCATGAGCCAGTCTGTTCAAATCAAAAACGCTTTAATTTCAGTTTATTATAAAGATGGCCTAGCCCCTCTTGTTCAATATCTTGCCCAAAATGGCGTAACGCTGTTTTCTACTGGCGGAACAGAACAGTTTATCAGAGACCTCGGACTTCCGGTAACCGCCGTAGAAGACCTGACGGGCTATCCCTCTATTTTGGGCGGACGTGTAAAGACCTTGCATCCAAAAGTTTTTGGCGGCATCCTCAACCGCAGAAATTTAACCGAGGATAAAACGCAGATCAACGAATATGAAATCCCTGAAATCGACTTGGTCATCGTAGACCTATATCCGTTTGAGGAGACGGTAAAAGCTGGTGGCAGCGATGAAGAAATTATCGAAAAAATTGACATCGGTGGAATCTCACTGATCCGTGCAGCAGCCAAGAACTTCAATGATGTGGTCATCATCGCCTCGAAAAATGATTACGGACAGCTTTTGTCGCAATTGGAATCACAAAACGGAAGCACTACCCTTGAACAACGCAAGGCCTATGCAAAAAATGCCTTCCATACCTCCTCACATTACGACACCGCCATTTTCAATTATTTCAATACTGATGAGCCATTATCGGTATTCAAACAAAGCCTGACCCAGGCACAAACCTTGCGCTACGGAGAAAACCCGCATCAGCAAGGCACATTCTATGGCAATCTTGATGAGATGTTCAGCAAATTGAACGGCAAGGAACTGAGCTATAACAACCTGGTAGATGTAGATGCGGCAGTAAGCCTGATCGACGAGTTTTCTGAACCTACCTTCGCCATCCTAAAACATACCAATGCCTGTGGGGTTGCCTCCAGAGACAATGTACTCGAAGCCTGGAAAGTAGCCCTGGCCTGCGATCCGGTATCTGCATTCGGCGGTGTGCTCATTACCAACGTAGAAATCGACCTGGCTACGGCCACTGAAATCAATAACCTATTCTTTGAAGTCTTAATTGCCCCATCTTATGCACCAGAGGCTGTGGAGCTCTTTAAGGCAAAAAAAAATAGGGTTATCCTGCAGAGAAACCAGGTAGAATTACCTGGAAAACAATTTAAAACCTTGTTGAACGGGGTAATTGAACAGGATAAGGACCTGAGCTTGGAAGGAGCAGACCAGATGACCGTGGTCACGGAACGCAAACCGAGCGAGGAGTCGATCCAAGACCTGATCTTTGCCAACAAGATCGTCAAACATACCAAATCCAACACCATTGTATTTGTAAAGGACAATGTGCTATTGGCAAGTGGTGTTGGGCAAACCTCGCGGGTAGATGCGCTTAAGCAAGCGGTGATCAAGGCCGAATCTTTTGGCTTTAGCCTGAAGGATGCCGTGATGGCCTCAGATGCATTTTTCCCATTTCCTGATTGTGTTGAACTTGCCGCCGAAGCCGGAATCATCGCCGTGCTCCAACCTGGTGGCTCAATCAAAGACCAGGATTCGATCGACATGGCCAACCAAAAGGGCATTTCGATGGTGACAACGGGAGTAAGGCATTTTAAACACTAGCGCTTGGCGCTGAGCGTAGAGCGAAGAGCAAAGCGAAAAGCGAAAAGAGTAAAGCGCAAAGAGTAAAGAGTGAAGCGCAAAGAGCAAAGAGTGAAGCGCAAAGAGCAAAGAGTAAAGACTAGGGCGCAGAACTGGATAACGCCACGCGCCATGCCCTCAGCCCTCAGCCCTTAGCCCAGTAAATTCTCTTTCCATAAAATACAATAAAAAAAGTATTTTTACATTTGAAGTATATAGATTTATCAGCATAAAAATAATTAGACATCAATGGGTTTATTCAATTGGTTTACACAAGAGGTAGCTATCGACCTAGGCACCGCAAACACCCTGATCATACATAACGACAAAGTGGTTGTCGACGAACCTTCTATCGTAGCTTTCGATAGGCAGACCAACAAGATCATCGCCATCGGCCGCCAGGCCATGCAGATGGAAGGCAAGACCCACGACAACATCCGTACGGTGAGGCCCTTGAAAGATGGTGTAATCGCAGATTTCAATGCGGCAGAAGCCATGATCAAAGGCATGATCCGCATGCTCAACGGTGGCAAAGGATGGATGTTCCCTTCATTGAGGATGGTAATCTGTATTCCTTCAGGTATTACCGAAGTAGAAAAACGTGCGGTAAGGGACAGCGCCGAAATTGCCGGAGCTAAAGAAGTCTACCTCATCCACGAACCAATGGCCGCAGCCGTAGGTATTGGCATTGATGTAGAGGAACCAATGGGCAACATGATCATCGATATTGGTGGTGGAACAACTGAGATTGCGGTAATTGCCCTTTCGGGAATTGTCTGCGACCAATCTATCCGCGTTGCGGGAGATAACTTTGACTCAGATATCGTCAATTACATTCGCCGCCAGCACAACATCATGATCGGCGACCGTACTGCCGAAAAGATCAAGATCGAAGTGGGCGCCGCCCTACCAGAACTCTCTGATCCGCCAGCAGATTTTGCGGTGCAGGGCAGGGACCTGATGACCGGCGTGCCGAAACAGATTACAGTATCCTATACCGAAATTGCACACTGCCTGGATAAATCGATTTCAAAGATCGAGGAGGCCATTTTAAAAGCATTGGAGATTACCCCACCAGAACTTTCTGCAGATATCTACCAGACCGGGATCTATCTGACCGGTGGTGGTGCATTGTTGCGCGGACTGGATAAACGTGTGGCCGCCAAAACGAAACTACCGGTACATGTGGCCGAAGATCCACTTCGTGCAGTAGTCCGTGGTACAGGTATTGCACTGAAAAACATTGGCAATTTTAAATTTTTAATGCAGTAAACTAAAAGTTACAGGTTGAAAGTTGTGGGTTGTAGGCCCAAACCGTCAACCTGCAACCTTCAACTTTCAACTGAAATGCGTAACCTTTGGATTTTCATCAGTAGATATAACGCATTTTTCTTCTTTGTTTTCTTTTTCGTCATTGGCATTGTACTTACCATAAAAAACAATGCCTATCAGCGTAGCATTACCCTAAACTCGACCAATGAGGTGGTGGGCAGTGCCTATGAGCGGCTTAACGTTGTCAAAAGATACCTCAACCTTCAGGAAGTCAACGACAGTTTATCCATCGAAAACAGTAAGCTCAAAACCGAACTGCTCTCCCTAAAAAATATAGACAGCAGCAAGACTTTGACTGTCAAAGACACTGTTTTCCAACAGCAATACACCTTAGTTTCTGCCAAGGTGATCAAAAACTCCATTACACAGGCCAACAACATCATTACCATTAACCGTGGAAGCAATGACGGACTCGTAAGTGGCATGGGCGTTATTTCCCCACAGCAGGGAATTGTTGGCTATGTGTACGATGTATCCGCACATTTTGCCACGATCAGGTCGCTGCTCCACGAAAATACCTTTGTGAGCGTAACCTTAAAGAAAAATAACGCATTCGGTTCCCTGGTATGGGGCGAGGGCAACCACGATTACCGAAAAGCCTACGTGAAAGAAATACCGAACCATTTTAAGGTCAATATCGGTGATACGGTAATTACCTCGGGCTATTCGAAAGGACAGAATAACGGCTTTCCAAAAGGGATACCTGTGGGCCGGATCAGTCGGACGCAGATCAGTACCGGCGATAGTTTCATGACTTTGGAAGTCAATCTCTTTAACGATTTTAGTACACTGCAATATGTTTACGTGATAAAAGATAAATTTGCGCAGGAACAGCAGACATTAGAAAACAGGTTGCCCGATGAACGCTAGGATCATACTCGTCAATATCTTGAGGTGGATTGTACTTTTATTTGTGCAGATCTTTCTGTTGCGCAACATGAATTTTTACAACCTCTCTACCCCTTTTCTATACGTACTTTTCATTTTGGCGCTACCCTTTGGCATCCCCAATTTTTTGCTGTTCTGTATCGCCTTCCTCACAGGACTTACACTCGATGCATTTTATGATACCTTGGGCGTACACACAACGGCCTGCGTGGCATTGGCCTTTATCCGCATCCTGTTTATTTCGGTGAGCGTAAACCGGGAGGCATTTGATGAACCTGAGCCCTCCTTGGGCAACATGGGCTTCAAATGGTTTTCGCTCTATGCAGTGATCTGCATTTTGGTCCATCATTTATTGGTATTCTTTTTAGAAGCATTTAAATTTACAACGGCGCTCTATACGTTGGGCAGGTGCCTATCCAGTATAGTTTTTACCTTATTTACCGTTTTACTTGTCGAATTTCTCTTTCTAAATAGAAAAGCTAATTAATGGATCAATTATTTAATAGGAAATATATTATCCAAGGATTGATTGTGCTGATTGCCCTGATCTTATTGGGCAAGCTTTTCTATATCCAGATCGCAAGCGACAAATACTTCATCAACGCCAACAACAATGCACTGCGTAAAATCTATATCTATCCGGCTAGGGGTGTGATCTTAGACCGGAACCATAAGATATTGGCCCAAAACCAGCCCACCTATGATCTTTTGGTCACCCCCAACCAGGTCAAACCTTTCGACACCCTTTCGCTTTGCCAGATCATTGGCATCGACATGGTAGAATTCAGGAAGAAACTGCACAAGGCCACGGTACAATCCCGATCGCAGGCCTCTATTTTCCAGAAACTCCTTTCTGTAGAAACCTATGCGGCACTCCAGGAAAAAATGTACAACTATCAGGGCTTTTACGTGCAGAAAAGGACCATCCGTTACTATCCAGATAGCATTGCAGGCCAGTTTTTAGGCTACATGCAGGAAGTTACGCCCAGGGAAATCGAGAAATATGGAGGCTATTACCGGCTCCAGGACTATATTGGCAGAGCGGGCATAGAAAAATCTTATGAAGAGATACTCCGTGGCAATAAAGGGGTAACCTATATGTTGTACAATGCCAAGAATGTGGCACAGGGCAGTTATGCCAATGGAAAGCTCGATTCAATGGCCAAATCTGGGGAACAACTGATCTCTACCATCGACTCCAGGATCCAAAAATTGGGCGAACAGCTGTTGGCCAATAAAGTGGGAAGTGTGGTAGCCATTGAACCATCGACAGGTGAAGTTTTGGCTTTTGTGAGCAGTCCAGGATATGATCCGAACAAGTTGGTGGGCAGCAACTTCAGCAAAAATTACAAGGAAATCTGGGCCAATCCCTATCACCCCCTCATTGTTAGGCCAATCCAGGGCAACTACTCGCCCGGATCAGCATTTAAACCTTTAGATGCCCTGATCGCGCTGAGTGAAGGTGTGGTTGATGTAAACACCACTTTTAATTGTCCAGGTTATTACATTGCTGGAAACCGCAGGGTAAAATGCGAACACGTAGATGGCAACATCAGCCTCCGCCGTGGACTTGCCCGTTCCTGCAATACTTACTTCTGGAACATCTTCCAAAGGCTCATCACCAAGAACGGCTACAAAAACCAGCGTACCACTTATGAAGATTGGCAGAACAAGGTCAGAAAATTTGGCATTGGCGATACCCTGGGACTGGATTTCCCTGGTGAAAAGGCCTATAAACTGTTCAGGAAAGCTGATTATGACAGGATGCACGGTAAGTATTGGGGTTACAGCACCATTTTATCAGTGGGCATTGGACAGGGCGAGATCAGTACCACGCCCTTGCAGATGGCAAATATCATGGCCATTATTGCCAACCGGGGATATTACATTAAGCCGCATATTGTAAAGGGCATTGGAAATTCCAACAAGATCGATCCAAAATATACCGTTAAACACAGTGTTGGCATAGATGGCCGGTACTTTGAACAGGTCATCGACGGCATGGAAGATGCCGTGAACCAATCGTGGGGAACAGCTACAGAGTCTCGCTTACAAAATATCATCATGTGCGGCAAAACAGGTACGGTGCAGAATAACCGCGGTAAAAACCACTCTGTATTTATCGGCTTTGCCCCACGGGTGAACCCGAAGATTGCCATTGCCGTGATCATCGAAAATGGCGGATATGGTGGAACGTATGCCGCACCTATTGCCAGTTACCTGACCGAAAAATACCTGACCGATTCGCTCTCCGGCAGATACATTAACGGGGCCAGCATCAAGCAATACATGGACGACAACCTGCTTCCTGCACTAAAAACTGCTGAAAGACCTGCAAAATTGAAGAATAAGGCAGACAGCCTCAAAGCAGATAGTGTAAAAAGTAAAGGCAAAACGCCACCCGCCAATCGCGCTACATCAACCGCCAACCGCCAGTCACCAAACGCAATCCGCCAAACGCCTATCGCCAATCGCCCTACGCCAACCGCTAACCGCCAACCCCCTGCCGCCCATGCAACAGCAAAGCAATAGATTTTTCTTCAATGTAGATTGGGTGACCATCCTGATCTATTTGGCCCTCTGCATCATTGGGTGGGTCAATATCTATTCGGCAGACTACAATCCCGACAAGGTAGCCGAATTCAGCTTTGCTGCCGATTATGGCAAGCAATTGATATTTATCATTACGGGGCTCATCTTGGGCTTGACGATCCTGCTCCTCGACGGCAAGTTCTTCAGCGTATTTGCGCCTATTATTTATGGGGGCACGATGGTCTTATTGGTCGCCGTGCTGCTCGTGGGCAAAAATATAGGTGGAAACCAGGCTTGGATCCAGATCGGGTCATTTAGTCTCCAACCTTCAGAATTTGCCAAATTTGGTACGGCATTGCTGCTGGCGAGGTACATCAGCACTTTTAACGTAAAATTAAATAGCTTGAGACCTGTGCTCATCTGTGCAGCGATTATCATTTTACCGATGTTCCTGATCATGCTCCAACCTGATGCCGGCTCTACATTGGTGTTTCTGTCTTTTATGTTTCCGCTTTATCGCGAAGGCTTGCCTGGCAGTCTGCTGCTGATGTTCTGGGGGATGGTGCTGCTTTTTATCGTGAACCTGTTCTTCAGTCCGCTGGTACTCATTTCGAGCATCCTGTTACTCGGCGGACTCTTCATTTATAACAACAAGAAAAAACAGCAGAAGATGATTACAATTGGGCTCATTACGCTTGCCGCGATTGCCTATCTCTTTGTAGCTAAGTTTATCTTCAATAACGTGCTGCTAAAGCACCAACGGGATCGGATAGAATTGATCTTGGGGATGAAGACCGACAGAAAAGGGGTGGGCTATAATGTGATCCAATCTAAGACCGCAATCGGCGCTGGCCAATTTGTAGGAAGGGGCTTTCGCCAGGGAACGCAGACTAAGCTTGATTATGTGCCAGCGAAAAAAACAGATTTTATCTTTTCTATCCTAGGAGAAGAATGGGGCTTCATCGGCTGCAGTGTGGTGCTGGGACTTTATGTATTTTTATTGCTGAGGGTCATCAACATGGCCGAGCGACAGCGCTCTGCATTTTCCAGGGTCTACGGCTATTCCATGGCATGTATCATCTTTTTCCACGTGTTCATCAACATTGGAATGGCCATTGGCATCGTTCCTGTCATCGGCATCCCACTGCCACTGATTAGCTACGGTGGAACTTCATTGTGGAGCTTTACCATCCTGATCTTTATTTTCCTGAAACTGGATTCGAACAGAATGGGATTTATTTAAAGAGCTGATGAAGGCTTAATTTGAAGTCCAAGAGTCCAAGAGTCGAAGAGTCCATAACATACCTTATTGAACCATTAAACTTCTGGACTCTTGGACTTTGTCTTCTGATCTCTGACTTTCTGACTTTTTATTTGGACTTTTGGACTTCTGGACTTTTTTGTCTTTGTTCTTTGCTCCTTGCGCTATTATCTACTTAAACCTTTGGTTCAGTAGCGAATAAAACTGGTCTACCGTAGCTTGTTTTTCGGCCCAGTTGTTTTTAACGGCATAGTTCTTTTGGAAGAAGTTATCTGCCGCCTCAAAATTGGGCAACTTGTTGGCCACTTCGATCGCTTCTGCATAGGCCAGGTTATAACCGTTAAAAAGATCTTTGATATACAGGAGCTTATCGTTCAGGCTAATGGCCTGTTTGAGGTCCTTTATGGCAGGGCGACTAACAGCATTGATATTTTCGTTGCCTTTTGCCAATAGTTCATTGAGGGTGGGCTTATAGTTTGGATCTTCGACCGGTTCCTGGTGGTTGACCTTAGGTTTCTCCAGATCCAAATCTTCGGGGCTGATACCTGCAGGGGCTTCATCAGGTTGAACAATTGCTGTTTGCTCCTCTTCAACGGGCACTGGTTTAGCGGTAACCAAGAAAGGTTCTGGCCCGATTTCGTCATCTTCCATAGAATCGGCCTCCATGGCCATTTTTTCCCTTAACTTCATTTTTTGGGCCAAAATCTGTTCTTCAGCTTCACTTAACGGCCGATTGAACAGTTCGTCAACGCTTTTTTCCTCAAACTCAAACCGTTCGTGCTCCGAATGATCGTTCAGGATAAATTCAAAGGTAGATGGCGACTGGTCTAGTTTGAAGACTTCTTCTTCGATCAGATCCAATTGGGGCACCGCTGGCTCGACTACTTCATTTTCCTCTGTTTCAGAGGGTTCATCGAAGGTTACGGTTTCCAATTGCGATTCTTCCTCTGCAAAAGCTGGCTCCTCCTGTTCATCTTGCAATGATGGCATCACTGTATCATTTTGGACCGGATTGCCATTGAGATTGATCTTTTTGATGATCTGTACGTGGTCTGCCAAGAAATTGGCGTTCGCCTGGAAAAGTTCGAGTTCCAATTCGCTCAGCTGCTGCGGATTTTCGGCCAGAAACTCATACTGTTCATTCAGTTCTTTTAAAATCAATCCTAACTTCCTAAAAAGATCTTCTTGTCTCATCTGTTGCAATTAAGGTTTTCACTGATAGCTAACGGAAAAACGTACAATTTATGTTAATAAATGACAACCAAAAGTACGATATAATTCTTTTATATTTGGCCAAAATACCAGTATAATGTTATTCAGCGAACAAAATTTTAGGAGAGGTGAATTTTGCGGGAGCATCGAAGTAATTTGTGGTTCCATGTTTTCTGGTAAGACTGAAGAACTGATCAGGCGCTTAAAAAGGGCACAGATCGCCAAGCTGAATGTAGAAATCTTCAAGCCTAAAACAGATGTCCGGTATCATGAAACTGCCGTTGTTTCCCACGACCTCAACTCCATTCAATCTACGCCCGTAGAAAGTTCATCAGCGATCCTGTTGTTGGGCACCAATACGCAGGTAGTAGGGATAGATGAGGCACAATTTTTTGATGATGGCCTTCCTGAGGTCTGCAACCAACTTGCACGTAAAGGGATCCGCGTCATTATCGCTGGTTTAGATATGGATTTTCAGGGGAAGCCTTTCGGGCCCATGCCTGCCCTGTTGGCCATAGCCGAACACGTAACCAAGGTAAATGCCGTATGCATGCAATGCGGAAGTCCGGCCGTATACTCCTTCCGTACCGTGGCCAATGCCAATAAAATCCTGCTCGGCGAAAAAGACAGCTATGAACCACGCTGCCGCACCTGTTACCATGCGCTAGTATAAGTGTTGGAAAGTTGAAGCCAAGCGCTTAGCGCTCAGCGCCATGCGCCTACCGCTCAGCCAGTTCCTTCACTTTGGCCAAGGCTTTCGGCCACATATCCGCAAACATGTCGATCATCTGCTTGTTTTCTTCCGTCTCATTCATTTCCATGAAAATGTGCAGGTTGGTCTGACCGTTAAGGTCGGTCAACGTATAATTTTCCTTAGCACCTGCCCAATTTTCCTTTTTCGCCGTCTCATAATCTTCCTGGCCATCTTTATAATAGCCCAGGTGTTCGATCGACATGAATTCGTTCGGTACATTTTCTGCGATCTTGGAAACCATTCCGCGATTTTGTCCGTCCAGGAATAGGGCCTTACTTCCTTTTTTCCAGTCGGTCTCTACCCTAGAACCTTCAGAAAATGCCTTCGTCCAGATGGGATAAGTTTCCTTGCCAAAAAGTACTTCCCAAACTTCCTTTCTTGGCGCTTTGATTTCGATGTTAAATTCCATAATTGATCATTTAGTCAGTAGTAATTAGTCATTAGTCATTGCTCAGGACTTTTGGCTCTCGACTCCTTGCTCTCTGCTCTTTGCCCTATCAAAATTGTGTATTAAATCCCATAATCCTTATGGCAGGATAAGACAAATTTAGGGGCGGATACGACAAGTCCAACTCTTTTTATATTTATTTGGAATAATTCCAAATAATTTACACCTTTGTTGGAGCAAGATCAATCAGCACCCATGCAGCAAACGCTAACCGTCCCTTCTATCCACTTTACAGAAGTATTTAGTACTATAAACGGCGCTGTTTATCAATCAGACAATGAAAATTGCTGGTACATTGATTTCGCTGGCAAGCTGGCACGTTTCGACTACCGCAACCTGCTGAAGTTAAAAAAAGCAGTCTATCAGATCGACATCGAAGAGCGGCTGTTGACCGCAACAAAAAGTGCCGACCTCGAAATTATCTTTATCTGTGCCTGCGACCACTGCTATGTGCTTTCCCTAATCCAGATCATCAAGCTCAAGGAAATCCTTCAAGGTACTTTCACCATGCTCGAACTGAACCACATCATTTTTGACCGGCTACACCGGTTAGTTGGTTAACTGGTAATTGGTTAACTGTTTAATTGGTTAACTGTTTAATTGGTTAATTGGTTAACTGATGAGTTGTTCAGTTGATGAGATGATTAGAAATGAATCCAGACTAAACAACTAAGCGATTAATTGTTGAGTTTGTTCAGTTGTAGAGTTGTTTAGGCATCCTGTCTTTCTACTTTATACTTTCTACTTTATACTCAATCGTTGAGTTGTTAAGTTGATGAGTCGCTTAGGCACCCTGTCCTGATACCTGATTCCCGACACCTGATACCGATTATTTGTAATCTGATGAGTTGTTTAGCCAGCTTGTCATTATACTTTCTACTTTATACTTGGTACTTTATACTCAATCGTTGAGTTGTCAAGTTGATGAGTCGCTTAGGCACCCTGTCCTTATACCTGATACTCGATACCTGATACCGATTATTTGATGAGTTGTTTATTCGCTTAGGCACCCTGTCTTTCTACTTTTTACTTTATACTTTTTACTTTTTACTACTAACCAAGCACCTAATCACGACTTAGACTCTTTCCATATTGCTTTTAATTTCTTTCTTCTTAAACAATAGCACTAGCTTTGTTGTCATACTCCTATAAAAGTATCGAAAAAATGAAAGACCTCCTCAGAATCAAGTGTTTACTTTCTACTGATGTAGAAGTACTACTGAATGCACAGATCAAAAAAGAAGCACATTCTTCGGCCATCTATCTCTCTATGGCTTCATGGTGCAACAGAAATGGCTATGATTATTCTGCCACCTATTTTTTCAAACAGGCGGAAGAAGAAAGGCAACATCAGCTCAAATTGTATAAATATGTTTTGGATATGGGCGGAACGGCAATTTCGCCTGAAATCAATAACATCAAAATAGAATATAACTCTTTTAGGGAAGTGTTCGAAGATGCATTGGACCAAGAAATCAGCGTGACCCAATCGCTCAAAAATATTGCGGCCCGTTGCCAAAAAGAACAGGATTTTGTTACCCTTGAATTCTTAAACTGGTTCTTCAGGGAGCAGCGCGAAGAAGAATACAAAGCGCGCCGTGCGCTCGAGCTCTTCGAGGTCATCGGCGAAGAAGGCACCGGCAGATGGCAGATCGATAAGCACGTAGGCCAGATCGTATACGATAGCGAGACGGAGTAGTTTTTTAGTTAACAGTTTATAGTTCGTAGTTCATAGTTGGGAGTTGAGCGTTTATTTAACGCGTAACCCACAACTCGCCACTCACAACTCAAAACTCACAACTCACAACCTGCAACCCGTAACCTGCAACCTGCAACTCACAACCCAAAAGGTACATGTCAAACGATATGTACCTTTTGTTGTTATTTAAGGATAACACTGATATGCTTCCAAATTGGATGGCAAAGCATCGGTGTAATCATCTATAATCGGTGTAATCAACAATAATCTGTGTAATCACTATAAATCGGTGTAATCATCTCAATCATGTCAAAAGACAAAAAGAAAAAGGACAAGAAGGATAAAAAAAAGAAAAAGAAGAAAGAATGCTGCCTAAAGTATTTGAAAGGGAAAAGGTGCGACAATTGTCCGAACGGATGATCTATTTTTTTACATTTCTTTTTATTTCATAATTTAAATGTAAATTGCTATCTATTAATCAATTAATGCTTATTTATGCGTAACGCTCTCCAATCGTCCTGCATAGGTCTGCTTTTGGTATTGACTGTCCATTCCACGGCTTCAGCACAGCTGGACATCGATCCAACAAGCAATTACAACAGGTTCCAATATGGTGCCGGAGTAAAATTTGTGGTAGAACTCGCCACCAAAGATAAAACCCCATTTAATTTTAGGGTAGCTGCCACCGCAGGTGTAGCTTCAGATTTCATTGCCTCGTGGACACATCCCTCACTCAATGTAGAATGCCAGCTCTATTCTGGCGGCATGGGTTCGAGGAACAATGCCATACAGGGCAAACCAGATCGGCTTACCTTTGATTTCATTACGGCATTGACCATGACCGTAGGCACAAGAAACCGGTTTACCCCTACCAGTTCCAATTACCTGGAACGGCATTTTGTTCCACTCTCCTATTTTTCGAATACCATTACCCCTGCCCTGCAAAATCCCTTCGGAAGCTCCCTCTCGTTGGGCACAAACATTGTCTGGAGTTCAGATCCAAAACGGGAAAGACAGCGTGTGGGTTTTTTGGGCTTCAACTTTTTCAGGACCATCCAGTTTACCTATTATAACGATGGTGGATTGTTGATGCCAGATATTGGATTGGGAGATGCGAAAGACCGTTACTTTACTGGTGGAGGAACCTTGGCCTATACCGGAAAGCTTAACGCAGCGATCAGTTCGGTCAGTCTCAGCTACTATAAGTTTACCGGCTATACGCTCAATTCATTCGAGGGGGCCAACAAAATGAACCTGGCCTATATGGACTATAAGGACGAAGACCAGTTCTTCTTCAACAAAAGCTTGTACAATCTCTCTTTCACCAGCTTTAAATATGGTACAGAAGTTAATCTTCGCTACTACAATTCACTAAAGTGGGATGCCCAACATGGCATACACTGGCTTGATGATGCCGCTTTTCATTTAGTCCCTTATGATAGCTTTCCAGCTATAGCGGTATCCTATATTGGCGCTTACAATAAATATGGCACTAGATAAAACGATCATGAAAAATTTGAAACCACTATACCTGATCATCTTCCTTGCCCTTTTTAAAATGGGCTGCTCAAAATACACCTTTACACCGCTTACAGAAGCGAAGTTTAATCAGGGACGTTCTGACCAAGATTTCGTCATCGACAAATCCTTCCAGCTATTTTTAAAGAAAACCTTTAAGGATAGTGAAAAAAACAACAAAAAGATTTCTAGAGACGCAGCAGGCACAGTGATCGAAAAGAATTTTCTGCTCATTTCATTTGAAAAAAAACAGGCCATTTACCTCACCTATATCCCAGACAAGTACCGCAACATGTACAGTAGTGATATCATATTGGATGATAACCTGGTAAATTTTGTCTATTTCCGTACCATGCAGTTTGGCACATTAAGTGACGATCTACAGCAAATCACTTTCTTACAAACAAAAAAGCCAGGACATACCACTAGCGACACATGGGAATTTACGCGTACAGGTAAACAGCTTAAGTTAAATGCCATCATCGAAAGGAAAAACGGGGTCTATGCGCATACCTACAACCTGGATGAAGCCTTCGGAAAAAAAGTGATATTTGAGGAAATGCCCAATTACCTGTTGGTGCACAGGATGATCGCAAAAACAGAAGTAGCGCCTAAGCCAGGAAAGAATGCCAACATTGATATCAGTGAAGATCCCCAAGTGTTGGTCAACAATGAAATTGTGCTAACTAATTCGGTAGATCCAGGTAAATTTTATTTAAAGTTTGCCGATCCATCGTTCACTAAAGTCACTTATCTCAGCTTCCCTATCGAACGGATCTTATACGACCACAAGCAGTTTTTTAAATAGATGTAACGTTTGCCAGGGAAATCTGTGGCGAGTAGCCTGTCTTGATGGCCGCAACGATTGATCTGGGCGTAAGTACGGTTACTTCTTCCTGCGGATCGATCAGTTGGCCTGCTCCATAGCCGAAAGGATTCCAGGGATAAATCATGCCATCAACAACAAGATAGGGGTGTGCGGCAATGGCAATGAACGTGCCATTCGGAAGCTGACCTGCCTTTTCCCTAAAGGTAACCTTTTCTTTGTGCGCATTGATCCTTTCCGTTTGTAAGATCGCATCAATTTGTCCGATCAGCGTTTTTTGGTGAAAGCCATGGCCAGGATTGCCCATGATCCAGGTCGTTTTGAATCGGACAGCAGCTTCCCTCCTGCATTCAAAACATGGCCGATGGCCCGCCGCAAGTGCTGTTGCCTCATCTAAAAAAAACAGTTCCGTCCATAAATTGGGCGCCATGATCTCCCGATGCCTGCCCTTAAACTGCAAAGCACAAATGATCCATGCCTGATGTTTGAATGGCCTTAAGATGGTCTTCCCCTGTCCATGCAATTGCCCACGGTTGCCCAGCCACTGTCCACGCGCAGCAGTTGCAATAATGTTTCCAAAAGGATCGACCCGGTTTTGCATAGGGCACAGTATCAGGATAAAGGATGAAGGATTAAAGATAAAAGATTAAGAGACACAAATATCAGGTATCAAGTATCGAGATAAAAGATTAAAGACGATAGATTAAAGATAAAAGTATCAAGTATCAAGATTTAAGAGACTAGGGGATTGTCATCCCGAACGCAGTGAGGGATCTCTGACAGCATAACTATAAACTGCGAACTGTAAACTGTGAACTGACAACTGTGAACTAACCCTTAGGTGTTTCATTCGCAATGGCCGTTACGATCTGATCTAGTTCGGCTGCCGAAATCTGAAGGTAATCGATCAGTTCGGCTGTTTCTTCTTTCGATTGGCTCATGCCCAGTAATTCGACCAGCGACATGATCCTGGCCAATGGAGCCCTCACACCGTGCGATTGTAGCCACCTGATATTTCTCAACCTCGCATTCTGCTCTTCAATGGCATTCAGATATTCCTTTTGTTTGGTCACATCCCGTTGGATACTGATCCAGTTCGTCAACTGCTTTTTTGAATCGGTAACCGGGCAGATCGTGATGCTCACATCATAAGGTCGGCCATTCTTCGTATAATTTTTCAGTTCCAGGGTGCATTCCATGCCTTTCTCGATGGCTTCTTTTAAAACGTCGAGCTCACATTGGTCATTCGCTTCACCGTGGAGGATGGCAGGAGATTTTCCGATCAGCTCCTTTTCTGCATAGCCAGACATCTTGAGCATAGCATCATTCACATATACGATATATGGGCCTGGATAGGGCGAGGCATCGGTTATGAGCACCCCATCTGAAGTATTGATGACCACAGATTCCAATAGCTTCGACCACTGCTCCTCTTCTTTCCGCTTGGAAATATCCTGCATGGCCCCGATCATGCGTGAAGGCGCATTATTTTCATCAACGAGTAGGAAACCCCTATCGAAAATATACCTGTACTTCCCATCGCCGCAAAGGAACCGATATTCATCTGACCACTTTTCCTTTCCCTCATCCAAATGCCGCTGAAATTTCTCAAGCACCTTTTCCTGGTCCTCCGGGTGGATGTGTTCTTTCCACCAGTCGAACGTAGTCTGGTTTTTACCGCTATATTTGAGGATGCCCTTGAGTGCCTTGTTCCACGTAATCCGGTTCTGCTTAAAATCACAGTCCCAGATCACATCACTCGTTGCCTTAGATACGATATTGTATCTTTCGATGTTCTCACGGATGATCATGTCTGCCGCAATCCTTTCGGTGATGTCTTTTGAAGTGCAGACAATCCCTTCCACGGCAGGGTCATTCAATAGATTGGTGGCACAGGTTTCAATCCAGATCCAATTGCCACAGCTATCTTTATAACGATAGGGCGAAAGCTGGATCTTCCTTTTGCTCCAGATCTGCTTGGCTTCCACCACCACCCTCTCCTTATCATCGGGATGGATGTATTGAAAGGGATCTCGGCCGATAAAGAAACTGGGCTCTACACCAAAGACTTTTACCGAGGCCGGACTAACATACTGGTAATGAAAATCGGAATCCAGAATGGTGATCAGGTCTGATCCATCCTGCACCAGCGCCTTGAAACGCTCTTCGCTCTTGAGCAGGTTGCGTTCTGCCTTCAGTTTGTCGGTAATATCTGTGGCCAGCACGATCCTTGCCTTATGGTCTTTATAATTGATCAGGTTGCTCTGTACCTCAACACTGATTTCTTCCCCATTCTTGCGCCGATGCCTAAAAATCTTCCTAAAATAACTGCCAGTTTCTGCATTTTGTGACACGAATTTTTCTACTTGTTCTACCTCTTCCGCTAGCCTGATGTCTCTTAAGGTCATGTCCAGAAATTCATCCTTGCTGTAGCCATAATTGACCACTGCTGCCCTGTTTACCTCTAAAAATTTCAGGGTATCGGTGTCAAACACCCACATGGGAACGGGCGAAACATCAAAAAGGCTGTAAAAGTTAGCGTATTGCATGGTCAGACCAATCTTTCTATCACAAATCAATTTCTGCCGGAAGGTTCGATGTCAATATCTAGACCTCGCAGCTTAACGATTTTCGAAACTAACTGTTAAACCTGTAAATCCTAAAGAAGTTAGAGATTGAACAAAATGAATAATGTTGAACAGCTTGAACAGGAAAAAGTCCGGAGTCGGAGGTCCGAAGTCTGGAGTACAGTCCTGGATTCCAAGAGTCCAGAAGTCCAAATTAAGTCGGGAAGTATCCAACTTCGTCAGTTTGCCAGTTAATTCCTATTTAAATGAAATCTCAACTTGCGAAGTTTTTGGTTGAAGCCGGATAAGTCAGTAGTCGGGAAGTCCGAAGATAGAGTCCCGAGGAAGAGTCTAGGCATCACGCTATCCCCTCTGGATGGGGCAAGGGGGAGGATGGGTCAGAGTCCAGAAGTCGAAGAGTCCAGAAGTCCAATATTCAACTTCGTCAGTTGCCAGTCTATCTCTATTTAGATGAAATCCCAACTTGCGAAGTTTTTAGTTGAAGTCGGGAAAGTCCAAACTCATGCCAAAGGCATCATCCCAAGAACGTCCTGCTGAGCCTTCGGGACAACTCACAACTCACAACTAAAAACTGCCAACTAACCTAAGGTTGCCCCGCCCCTCCCGCGGCCCCGTAGATTTGTCCGGTAGAAAAGCTGGCATCATTGGCGGCAAGTTGTACATAGATCGATCCCAATTCGGCTGGCTGACCTGGTCTTCCCAACGGTGTATCTTTTCCAAATGTGGTGAGCTTTTCCATGGTGGCTCCACCGCTCACCTGAAGTGGGGTCCAGATTGGGCCTGGTGCGACGCCATTTACCCGAATCCCTTTTGGCCCCAGCTGCTTGGCCAACGATTTCACAAAGTTCATGGTAGCAGCCTTGGTCTGCGCATAATCATACAGGTCTGGAGAAGGATCATAAGCTTGAACAGATGCCGTTGCGATAATCGAAGCGCCGGGTTTTAAATTGGGCAGTGCAGCCTTGATCAACCAGAAAGGTGCATAGATGTTGGTTTTCATGGTCGCATCAAAATCTGCCGTGCTAATGTCCAAAATAGAAGCCTTGGTTTGCTGCCTTGCGGCGTTGCTGACCAAAATGTCTAATCCGCCTAGGGCCTTAACGGCATCGCCGACCAGTCGATTGCAGAAACTCTCCTCTCTAAGGTCGCCCGGAATGGCGATTGCTTTTCTGCCTTCAGCTTTGATCAGGGCAATGACTTCCCTTGCATCTGCTTCTTCGGCAGGAAGATAGTTGATGGCCACATCAGCACCCTCGCGCGCATAGGCAATGGCACAGGCCCTTCCCATCCCAGAGTCGCCACCTGTAATCAGTGCTTTTCTTCCCATCAATCTTCCACTACCCTTATAGCTTTTTTCGCCATGGTCGGGCTGTGGATCTATCTGCTTCGCCAGTCCTGGCCAAGGTTGCTTTTGTGCCTTGAAAGGAGGTTTGGGATATTTGCTTGTCGGATCTTCCAAGGGCGTGGCCGATGGAAATAACGATGAATTCGATCCGGTAGCACCTAAGACTGGTGTAATGGCCACAGTGGCCAGGCCAGCGCCTATCCCGCCAATAGCGGTGCGCCTGCTCATTTTGTCTTGATTTTGCATAGTGTTTTTCATTGGTAGATGAATGATAACTTGCAATTCGGCAATTTGTTCAGAGGAGTTTAAAACCTTTGGTTGTTAGTCAGGTCTGAAGATGGAGTCCAGGAGTCCAAGAGTCCAGAAGTCAAGACAAAGTCCGAAAGTCAGTAGTCGGGAAGTCCGAAGATCAAGTCCAGAGAAGAGTCTAGGCGCCGCGCTATCCCCTCCGGAGGGGCAGGGGGACGAGGTCAGAGTCCAGGAGTCGAAGGGTTCAGAAGTCAAGACAAAGTCTGAAGTCAGTAGCCGGGAGTCCGAAGATCAAGTCCAGAGAAGAGTCTAGGCATCACGCTATCCCCCTTCGGAGGGGGCAAGGGGGAGGAAAAGACAGAGTCTAATATTCAACTTCGTCAGTTGCCAGTCGATCTCTATTTAGATGAAATCCCAACTTGCGAAGTTTTTAGTTGAAGTCGGGAAAGTCCAAACTCATGCCAAAGGCATCCTCCCAAGGAGCTCTGCTGAGTCTTCGAGACAACTCACAACTCAAAACTCACAACTACCAACAAGGGGGAGGATGGGAAAAGTCCAGTAGTCGAAGAGCCCAAAAGTCCGTCTAAGTCGGGAAGTCTGAAGATAGAGTCGATTTCAGGAACTTCACAGGCCTGGCATAGGCAATAATGATGTACTTTCCCTGTAGCCGTTCGAAATGCTTGAGCGTCATCAATTGTCCTACTTCTAAATTAGCTGCCTTAAATACTTGGCAAAGGCCATTTGGCTTTCCACTTTTGGCATCGGCGTATGCGACATAGACGGCTATATTAACCTGAAGCAATTCCATCAGCAGATTGGCGGTTGCCTCGATTTCAGGATCAGGTATAGCCAACTCACTGGTATCGATTTTTCTGCGAATAGCATTTGGCACCCAACCTGGAAAATAACCTTTATCTAGGTATTCAAACATATGCCTATAATGATCTGCCAAAATAAATACTGACCCCATTGGGTTTGTACTTCCCAAAGCTGTCAACTTGCCGGAAACCGTGCTTGAGATAGAACCTGATTGCCGCGTGATGCAGGTTACCGGTTTCCAAAAAGACTTCCGATATCCCTTCAGCTTTCACATGCTCCATTAGCGCATTCAATAGCTGATCTGCAATGGCCAATCCACGGTACTGTTCATCCACAAACATCCTTTTGACTTCCGCGTAATCTTTGACCAATTTTACCGACCCTATCCCACAAAGCTGATCGTTGACATAAGCTCCCAACATAAACGCACCGTTTTTAGCCAATGATTCCGGGCTTTCCAGGTTACAGGCCTTAATACCATATAGACTAATCTGGTATTCGTCGAGTTTTTTAATCAATACCGCTACGTCAGTGGCTGTAGGTAAAACATTTTTGATATCGATATGCTGAAGCATTCTATTGTTCATGGCATTAAATTTTTGGACATAAAAAACCCCAACACTTGTGGTGCCGAGGTTAGTTAACATTTTGCAGGTTAAAGATAATAATATATTTCCTAACTCCCACCTGCTGAACGAAGAGTTCGACTAAAGTCCGAAAGTCAGTAGTCGGGAAGTCCGAAGATAAAGTCCAAGAGTCGATGAGTCCAGAAGTCCAGCATCCAACTTCGTCAGTTGCCAGTTGATCCCTATTTAGATAAAACCCAACTTGCGAAGTTTTTGGTTGAAGTCGGGAAAGTCCGGGGTCAGAAAGTCCGAAGATGGAGTCCAATAAGAGTCTAGGCGCCACGCTATCCCCCTATGGAGGGGGCAGGGGAAGGATGGGTCAGAGTCCAAGAGTCGAAAAGTCCAGAGGTCCAGACGAAGTCGGGAAAGTCAGTAGTCGGGAAGTCCGAAGGTAAAGTCCAAGAGTCGATGAGTCCAGAAGTCCAGCATCCAACTTCGTCAGTTGCCAGTTGATCCCTATTTAGATAAAACCCAACTTGCGAAGTTTTTGGTTGAAGTCGGGAAAGTCCGGGGTCAGAAAGTCCGAAGATGGAGTCCAAGAAGAGTCTAGGCGCCACGCTATCCCCCTTCGGAGGGGGCAGGTGGAGTAAAAAGATAATTATTACTTTTGGCCTCCATCCTAAGTACGCTCCTCGCAAATACGACTGCCTGTGCACGATCCACTCACAACCCACAACTCACAACTAAAAACTAAAACGCTTTCTTCAACCCACTCACCGCGTAGCCCATTGCATCTTTTGCTTCGGGAACAATGGCTCCCATCCCAAAGAATTCGTGCGTTACACCGCTGTAGTTTTTACTGTCTACGCTCACACCAGCAGCTTTCAGCTTTTCGGCCAGGTGTTCACCTTCGCTCATCAACGGATCAAATTCCGCAGTAATGATGATTGTTGGGGGAATCCCTTTTAAGTTGGCCGAGAACAGATCGATTCTTGGATCTTTGGCTTCAGCCATGCTGTTCAGGTAATTTTTAACGAACCACATCATCATGGGCTTATCCAAAGGCTTGGCTTTTGCGTTTTTGGTGTAGGATGGAGTCGCCATGTCAGATCCCGCGACTGGATAAACGGCCAATATCGCCGTTGGCACCATCATTTTCATATCCCGGGCTTTGATGGCGGTATTTAGTGCCAGGTTCCCTCCTGCGCTCTCTCCGGCAACGGCGACTTTCTTGGCGTCTCCACCAATGGCGGCCGCATTTTTCACCACCCATTGATAGGCCGCAAAGGCATCGTCATGAGCAGTAGGAAACTTATGTTCAGGTGCCAATCGATAGGCAACAGAAACAACCACGGCCCCTACCTGGTCGGCCAGGGTTTTTGCCGATGCATCGTACACGTCGATATTGGCAATCACAAACCCTCCCCCATGATAATAGACAATAACAGGAAGTGCACCTGTCTTGCCCTGTGGCGTGTACACCCGGATGTGGATGTTGCCACCGCTGACCGGAATTTCCCTGCCCATGGTATCTACCTTAAGGGCTGGCATCGGAATGTTGTTTTCGGCCATCAGGTCCATCACGGCATCGGTAGGCGTATGGTTTTTACGCGCTTCTGCCGCGGTTAAGGTCGGGATGGGCCGATCGCCATAGCTGGCCAACTTTTCGATCACAGCCTGCATTTCCGGCTTGATGCCAGGTGCCCAGTCTGGTGCTGGACCGGTCGGTTTCACAGATTTTTGGTTGGCCGATGTATCCATCATTGTGGCGGTGGTATCGCCCATTGAATCAGACTTGCTGTTGTTCTGACAGGCCGAAATGGCCGCCATGGCGCCAATGCCCAACAGGTAAATGAATTGCTTTTTCATAGTTGATGTTTTTTTGTTGAATGTCTGATTAACGAGAGGGATAGGAATTCGGATTTATTAAACAGACATTATTGACCACAGATAAACACAGATGCACACAGATGATAGCGATTGATCTAATGACGGATAACGAATGACGACTTACGAATTACAAATGACCCAATGACTAATGACTAATGATCCAATGACCTAAATCCATAAGATCAACTCCGACGCTGCTTCGTATAAGTTTCGAAACAGAAAGGTAATGAGTCCAGTATAAGTCCAGGTTAAGTCCAGTATAAGTCCAGTATAAGTCCAGATTTTCATTGTAAAAATTTGGATTTATCCCTTACTTTAGTTAGATTTAAATTGGACTTATATGGAAGATGGTATAATGCTGTCCCGAACGAGATCCGAATATGGTTAAACTTAATCCCCGAAAATATGGCAATCATTAAAGGCAATTACATTAAAGGCATTGTAGGCAACCTGACCTATCGTGAACATCAAGGGCAGCAATTGGTGCAGGGCAAGGCGCACACCATACCGAGCCACCGCACGGAAGCCACCAGAAAAGCGGCAAAATTTTTCGGCAAGGCGAGCAAGCTGGCGCGTGGGATCAGGTGGGGACTGGCGGAAATCTGCCATAAATACAGTGATGGCACCATGAACTTTAGGCTGAATACGGAAATCCTCCGCTGCCTGAATGTCGTTAAAGACTCTGATACCCAACAATTGAACTTAAACCCACACAGTTTCAGAAACCTGGCCGGTTTCGAGTTCAATGCCGGATCGATGGTGAAGAACCATTTCTTTGTACAGCCCCAGGTTTCGCTTCAGGGCACTACACTAAAGGTGGATATCCCCGACCTCAACATTCCGGTGGATGTGAAATTCCCAAAAGATCGACTGGATCGCTGTACCTTGATGATTGCCGTAGAACAGGTCGATTTGGAGAACAGTCTTGTTAGTTATGCCGAGATACAGCTGATGGATATTCCATTTAGCTACCGCAACACTGAAGTACCCGGACAAAGTTTTCAGTTTGAGATTGAACCTGGATGTCTCTGCATCACCGCCATTTCCCTACAATACATCGAAAAAACATTTGTGGGCGAGAACATCATCAACAGCAAGAAGTTTAATCCATCGGCCATTTTGCATGCCCAAATTGCAGAGGGCGAAGTGGATAGTGCGAAGACTAAGGATTGGTGGAATTATAAGCTGTAGCAGGGAGTCGGGAAGTCAGTAGTTGGAAAGTCCGAAGATAGAGTCCAAGAGTCGAAGAGTCAATATCCAACTTCGTCAGTTTGCCAGTTGATTCCTATTTAAATGAGATCTCAACTTGCGAAGTTTTTGGTTGAAGCCGGATGAGTCAGTAGTCGGAAAGTCCGAAGATAGAGCCCAAGAGTCGAACAGTCCAGCAGTCAATATCCAACTTCGTCAGTTTGCCAGTTGATTCCTATTTAAATGAGATCTC
>JAVHXV010000008.1:23142-39912 GCA_031119475.1 Pedobacter sp.
AACTTGCGAAGTTTTTGGTTGAAGCTGGATAAGTCTGAAGTCTGAAAGTCCGAAGATAGAGTCCAAGAGTCGAAGAGTCCAGTAGTCCAGAGCACAACCAAAGTTGGAAGGCCCGAAGTCTGAGGTCCGAAGACAAACTAGCGAAAAGTGCTATTGTCTCGCTATCCCCCTTCGTCCCGCAGGCTCCGCAGGAGCTCATTTGGAGGACTTCTTTGGAGGAGGGGGCAGGGGGAGGATGTGGATAAGCCAATTATAAAGTACAATTTCTATCCCCTCCACTAGCGCAAGTCTTAAGCGCTCCAAAGGAGCTCCTATGGAGCCCATTGAATAGCGAGACTTGTGCTAATAAAACCTATACCGTCACAAGTCACGGCCAGCTACGTTAAGGCCTTAAGTGTTGCGCCAATTGGGTGTTAAGCTACAATGATTTGCCAAAATAGATACTGACCCTATTTGGTTGATAGCGGCCAAAACGTTCTACCTCTTTGAAACCATGTTTTTGGTAGAACCTGATGGCGGCATGGTGCAGGTTTCCTGTCTCCAGGTAAATTTAGCTGATCCCTTGTGACTGGACATGTGCCATCAAAGCCTCCAATAGCTGATCGGCAACTGAAAGACCCCTGAATTGCTCCAGTACGAACACCCTATTGACCTCGGCATAGTCGTTTACAAATTTCACCGAACCAATGCCGCAGAGTTCATCTTTTAAATAAGCGCCCAATATATAGGCATTGTTTTTCATCAATGTCTCCGGACTTTCGAGGTTGCAGGCCGCAAGGCCATAGAGTTTGATTTAGTATTGGTAGAGCAGGGCAATCAATTCGGCCACATCGCTGGCGGTGGGCAACACGGGTCTGATATCGATCGTTGATGGCAAATTACGGCTCATAGGCTTAAATCTTGAACATAAAAAACCCCAGCACTTTGGGTACTGAGGTTAGTTAACGTTGAGGTAAGGATAGGTTTTTTATTGTAGAGATTGATTATCTGTTGAATGTTGGCAAGAAATTTAATTATGTTAAACTTACCGTCACAGGTCACGGCCAGTACGCAATGGCCTTAAGACTTGCGGCAGTGGGGGGACTTGTGCTTACTGAAATGGTACCGTCGTTAACTTTTTCTAGCAAATTCAGGTAGTTCATTTGTCGTCTCAACAAACGTATTTGCCCTGATTCTGTCCTCAATAATATTTCTTATCATACTGTCATGTCCATCAACAACAAATTCTTTATTGCATATACTACACGTATGATACTTAACATAGGAAGTAAAACGTCCATCTTTTTTAGATGCAGTTCTACTCTCATAGATTGAATTATTATTGCAATCACTATTTGGACAGACTGGGGTTAAATTTGAAATATCAATATCCTTTGTTAAATTATCTTGTGCCCAAGTCCATTTCCATTTAAAATTGCCATATTTTAAAGCTGTAAACCTCAAGTAGGTTCTAGGAATGTATCTTTTCTTTTGAATTTCGGCTTTGATTGCACTTATTAAGCCCATACAAAAGAAATAAACTAATATCCACCAAAGTTTTAGTTCACAATTAACAAACCAATTCCAAATAGTCGTTAAGGTTGTCCAATATGGTATTCCTTTTATAAAATCCCATATTCCAGATAATGGAGGCGTAAAAACTAAAAGGACTACACCAACAATCCAAGGGTTTTTTATCCAATGTTCTTTTTTGTCTGACATTTTGAGATGTTGAGTTACTTCTAAAGATAAATAGAAAGTAATTGATTAGCAGATTAAAATTTACAAGATCTTTTGGAGATAGTTTTAAACCAATTGCTATTGCTTTTACTGTAGAGATTGTAGGATTCTTTTACCTAGCTCAATATCATATATCCCCCACTATTGCAAGTCTTACACGGAGCGCGGCTTGTGAATATTTAAACGTGTTATCATAAGAAACGGCCAGCTGCGTTATGGCCTTAAGACTTGCGCCAGTTGGGGGATATTTCATTAATAATTCTTGTCAGGGGGTTTAAATATTTAAAACTTTAACCTGCTCCTTAAATAAAGTAATTGATTGAGATTTTGGATATTTCTGTCAATATTTGATGAATTGCATATCAATTAACATTCAAAAATGTTCATAATTTTTACATTTTATGCCTTTATAACAATGAATGTTATATTTAACTTTTAGTTAATTAATTATCTCAATTCAAGCATTATGAGTAAAGACAATGTACAGGTTAAAGATTTACATACTTACCAACAGGTCATAAATTCTTTAAACGAAAAAAGGAGGCAAAAACATCTCCTCTTCGGTAATGGTTTTAGCATTGCATACGACTCCAAAATATTTTCTTACAACGCTCTAAGCAAATTCATTGATGAACTTGATAATGATTTATTAAAAAAACTTTTTGAGGTTATTAATACTAAAAACTTTGAATTGGTTATGCAACAGCTTGATAATTTTATTGAGATAGCAAGGGCATTTAGTACAGATCGTGTTTTAATTGATAAAATCTTTGAAGCAAATAATATTTTAAAGTCAAGTTTAATAGAAGCTGTTCAAAAACTGCATCCTGAACACGTGTTTGTAGTTCCAGAGGAAAAAAGTAAATGCTGTCATGATTTTTTAAATGAATATCTTTCAAAAAAAGGCAAAGTATTTTCGACTAATTATGATTTACTGCCATACTGGATTTTAATGCGCAACGAGTCTGAATTTGCAATAGATGGATTCGGTCGTGAAATAGAAAATCCTGATGAAGTTCTCAAAAAACAAGAACCAATCTATTCTGATTTAAGATGGGGAAAGCATAAAAAAGAGCAAACAATTTTTTATTTACATGGAGCACTATTAATATTCGATACTGGAGTTGAGATTGAAAAGGAAACCTACGATATTCAGCATTACCTTTTACAGAAAATAAATGAAAGAATGGAACAAAAATCATATCCAATTTTTGTCACAGCAGGAAGTGCTTTAGAGAAGCTGAATCATATTTCGCACAATAAATATTTATCATATTGTTATGATCAATTATGCCAGATTGAAGGTTCGCTTGTTACTTTTGGTTTTAATTTCGGAGAATATGATACACATATAATAGATGCTATTAATAAAGCAGCACATCAGGGTCAAAAATCTGGCGAAAAGTTACATAGTGTATATATTGGGGTTTATTCTCAGGAAAATCTAGACCATATAAATAGCATTAGAGGTAAATTTAGATGCAAGGTAAATCTATTTAATGCCAATACGGTGCCAATTTGGGAAAATATCTAGCCTGTGCATAACTTCCTATTAATTTCAATAAACTATAATGAACAAACTGTTATTAGCTATGTGCAGGATTTCCTATGAATGGCTTACCGTAAAATATGGCAATGTAAAAAATTAGAACATTTTCTACTGACAGTTGATGTGCTGGCACGTATTTAACAAACAAAAAAACCCCAGATTTCTCTGAGGTTTTCAAGTGGTATGGGCCGGGATCGAACCGGCGACACATGGATTTTCAGTCCATTGCTCTACCGACTGAGCTACCGTACCGACTGTCCTTGTCAAGGGGCATGCCCTTTTCGGAGGCACAAATGTAGTGTCTTTTTTGAAAAGGTGCGAACATTTTTTCAATTTTATTTTAAAAGATGGAGATCAGGGGTAAATTCATACTCAAAATCAGTTACTTACGTGGGCTCCCATCTTCCAAAATTATTCATATCATTTCTAAATTTTTGGGCATGATCAATTATTTAGCATTAAATATTTTAACTTAGTCGCACGTACAGCAGACAAACTATGTTAGCACAGCTTATTTTTTTAGTGATTACGCTTGCAGGCGTTGCCTTTTTTACCTTCAACGCCCGAAAGGTAATCCGCAACATCAAGATCGGAAGGCCTGCCCAGAGAAACGACAAGCCAGGCAAACGCTGGATGACCATGCTCCGTGTAGCCTTCGGCCAGACCAAAATGGCCAAAAGACCAGTCCCATTTTTACTGCACCTGGTGGTCTACCTTGGCTTCGTGATCATCAACATCGAAGTCTTGGAAATCATGATCGATGGCATTTTCGGCACACACCGTGTGTTTGCAGGCCTTGGTGGATTTTACAACTTCCTGATCGGCTCTTTTGAGCTGCTGGCCCTGGGCGTATGGCTGGCCTGTGCCATCTTCCTCATTCGCCGCAACATCTTAAAGCTAAAACGCTTCAGTGGAGTGGAAATGAAAACTTGGCCCAAGTCTGATGCCAATTACATCCTGATTACCGAAATCTTATTGATGACTGCCTTCTTGTTGATGAATGCCGCCGATGCGAAACTGCAGGCGCTACATGAAGGCCATTACCTCAGCGCGGGAAGCTTTCCGGTCAGCGCGTATCTGCAAAACCTGCTGCCGAGCAGTACAAGTAGTCTGATTTTGTTGGAAAGGGTCTGCTGGTGGTTCCACATCATCGGTATTTTTGCCTTCCTCAACTACCTGCCCTACTCTAAGCATTTCCACATCTTGTTTGCCTTCCCCAATACCTATTTTTCAAACCTGGAGCCAAAGGGAGAGTTCAACAACATGGACAGTGTAACGAACGAGGTCAAGGCCATGCTGGATCCCACTTTCGTTCCCGCCGATGCGGCACCCGGAAAGTTTGGGGCAAAGGACGTGAACGACCTGACCTGGATCAACCTCATGAATGCCTATACCTGCACCGAGTGCGGGCGCTGTACGTCGGTCTGCCCTGCCAACATCACCGGAAAATTGTTGTCGCCACGCAAGATCATGATGGATACGCGCGATCGGATGGAAGAAGTGGGCAAGAATATCGAAAAGCATGGAAAGGATTTCCAGGATGGTAAAGCCCTGCTCGACGATTACATTACACGTGAAGAAATCTGGGCCTGTACGAGCTGCAATGCCTGTACGGAAGCCTGTCCGATCAATATCGATCCATTGGCCATCATTGTAGACCTGAGGCGGTATGCGGTCATGGAAGAATCTGTTGCGCCATCGAGCATCAACGCGATGTTGGGCAACGTAGAAAACAATGGTGCCCCATGGAAATATTCGCCAGCAGACCGGTTGAATTGGGCGAACCAAGAGTAATTGACAGGGAGCAAAGAGCAAAGACAAAAGAGCAAAGAAGAAAGATAAAAGACCAAAAAGCAAAGAGGATAGATCAATCTGTGAAATCTATATCATCTGTGTAATCAATATACAATGGAATTTAAAGTACCAACAATGGCCGAACTGATGGCCATGGGCGAAGAGCCAGAAATCTTATTTTGGGTGGGCTGCGCAGGAAGTTATGACGAGCGTGCCCAAAAGATTACCCGCGACATCTGTAAGATCCTGCACCATGTGGGCATCAAGTATGCGGTATTGGGCACAGAAGAGAGCTGCACGGGTGATCCGGCGAAAAGGGCCGGAAATGAATTCCTGTTCCAGATGCAGGCCATGACAAACATCGAGGTACTGAATGCCTATAACATCAAAAAAATCGTCACCGGTTGTCCGCATTGCTTCAATACCATTAAAAATGAATATCCCGGCCTCGGCGGGAATTATGAGGTCATCCACCACTCCCAGCTCATCCAAGACCTGATCAACGAGGGCAAGCTAAAGGCAGAAGGCGGGGAAAGCTTTAAGGGCAAAAAAATTACCTTTCACGATCCTTGCTATCTGGGCAGGGGAAATGGCGTCTACGAAGCGCCACGCAAGGCCCTAGAAGTATTGGATGCGCAACTGGTAGAGATGAAACGTTGCAAGACCAACGGATTGTGCTGTGGCGCCGGTGGTGCCCAAATGTTCAAGGAACCAGAACCGGGCTTCAAGGACATCAACATTGAACGTGTGGAAGAAGCGCTTACCCTACAGCCCCAAGTGATTGCCGCAGGCTGTCCGTTCTGCATGACCATGCTCAGCGACGGCGTTAAGCTGAAAGACAAAGAACAGGAAGTTAAGGTTTTGGATATTGCAGAGATCACGGCCAGGGCGAATGGACTGTAGAGATTGGTTAACTGGTTAATTGGTTAATTGGTTAACTGTTGAGGTGTTGGATGGTGAGTTGGTGAGGGAATGTATACCGGACTAAGCAACTAAACAAACAACAACTAAGCAATTAAATGTTGAGGTGTTGGATGTTGAGTCGTTTAGACGCCCTGTCTTTCTACTTTATACTTTATACTCAACTGATAAGTCGTTCAGTTGTTGAGGTAATTAGGAATGTATACCGGACTAAGCAACTAAACAAACAACGACTAAGCAATTAAATGTTGAGTTGTTAGATGATGAGGTGTTGAGGGTGTATAGCGGACTAAGCAACTAAACAAACAACGACTAAGCAACCAAAGGCTACATCTTCGCCAGTTCTTCATTGGCCTGTTTAAAATGTTGTGCGAGTTCGTTCAGGCGGGTTTCGTCTACATCTTTTAAGGGGATCATTAGGAAAGTGCCGGTAGAGTCGACCTCCCCTTTCCTGTCGTTTCTGGTCTGCACGACGACATCATCATTTTTGGTACGGAGGTACAATTCGCCTTTGGCCGTACTTCCATAAAAATCCATACTCTTGAAGCGCGATAGGTTAAACGCAAAATATTCTTCCTTGCCGTTGTTCAGAATCCTTCTGTAACGGCAAAACCCAGTGTTGGTAACATTGATTTCGAAACGTTTCGTATCTTTATTTTGCCCATCCTTGTCGTAATATTTGGTGAGGAAATTTTGGATAAAAGCAGTCTCTTCCTCTGGCAGCTCAAAGCCAGAAAAAAGCAGAAAAGATAGGCTAGCTAAAAAGAAAACACACTTTTTTAAGTTCAATGTAAACTTTTTCATCGGGCGCAGGTTTTAACAGCATTAAATTAAATAAAAGTATAAATTTGAACATGATTTTTTCTCCACAATCCAAGGTTTGGATCTACCAGAGCAACCGCCGGTTTACCGATGTGGAAGCCGAAGAAATTCTGGCAAAGCTGGCCAATTTCACTTCGCAGTGGACTGCCCATGGCCATCAGTTGCAGGCCAAGGCCGAGCTGCCCTACAATTTCTTCATTGTACTGATTGTAGACCAGGATGTGGCGAATGCAACCGGATGCTCTATAGATGCCTCAGTCCGTGTCATCAAGGAAATTGAACAGGACTATGGCGTAGACTTATTCGACCGTTTCAATATGGCCTATAAAGTTGATGGGGAAGTCCACGTGGCCACCAAAGAAGATTTCGAAACCTTGGTCAGCATCAAAAAAATCACCACTTCCACCACCGTATTCAACAACCTGGTACAAACGCTCCAGGAATATGAAGACAAATGGGAAGTGCCGTTGGGCGAGAGTTGGCATAAATTGGTATTTGCGGAGCAGCTAGGCTAGAGTCGGGAAGTCCGAAGTCGGGAAGTCCGTAGATAGAGTCCAGAAGACCAGAAGTCTAAGAGTCCAGATTGTCAGAAGTCGGAAAGTCCGAAGATAAAGTCCAGAAGTCCTGCATGCCAACTTCGTCAGTTGCTGGCTTAATTTCCTATTTAGATGATACTCCAACTTGCGAAGTTTTTAGGTGAGGTTGGAAAAATCCGATGTCGGAGGTCCGATGATATAGTCCAATGGTCCAGCAGTCCAACTTCGTCAGTTGCTGGCTTAATTTCCTATTTAGATGATACCCAACTTGCGAAGTTTTTAGGTGAGGTCAGAAGTCCGAAGTCGGAAGTCGGGAAGTCCGAAGATAGAGTCCAGAAGACCAGAAGTCCAAGAGTCCAGATTGTCGGAAGTCGGGAAGTCGGAAGATAGAGTCCAGAAGTCCTGCATGCCAACTTCGTCAGTTGCTGGCTTAATTTCCTATTTAGATGATACTCCAACTTGCGAAGTTTTTAGGTGAGGTTGGAAAAATCCGATGTCGGAGGTCCGATGATATAGTCCAATGGTCCAGCAGTCCAACTTCGTCAGTTGCTGGCTTAATTTCCTATTTAGATGATACCCAACTTGCGAAGTTTTTAGGTGAGGTCAGAAGTCCGATGTCCGAAGTCGGGAAGTCCGAAGATAGAGTCCAGAAGTCCAAGAGACCAGAAGTCCAAAGTCGAAAGTCGATTGCCCAACGCTTTACACCGAACGCTATACGCCATACGCCAAACGCTTTTCGCTTAGCGCTTCGCGCTACCAAACATATCCTCCTTCTCGTCTGTTATATCCCGTATGTCACGCTGGGTTAAAATTTCGCTCAAAATTGTTTCGGCCCTCGTGGTCCTCATCATGATTGTTTGGGTCGGTGCGGCCTATTACATCAACCACAACAATAAACAGGTGTTGGGCACCATCCTCAATCAGCTCAATGCAAATGTAAACGGGAAAATCGAAGTCAGGTCTATGGAAACTACTTTGCTCCAAGGCTTTCCGGGCGTATCGGTTTCCTTAAAAAATGTTTCCCTCAAAGATAGTTTGTGGAAAGTGCACCAGCATGAACTGTTGTATGCTGAAGACATTGGCGTTTCGCTCAATATCTTTTCGCTCATCGCCGGTAACATCAAGATCAATAAGATCACGCTCAATCGGGCTAAAATATACCTATACACGGATAGTTTGGGCTACAGCAACACCAGTATGTTCAGGAAAAAAAGCAATCGCCCGAAAACCAAGAACGAGCAGCAGGCTTTCGAAATTAAAAGGGTTGATTTCAATCAGGTAGATCTGGTCATCAACAATGAGCGTAGGTACAAGTTATTCCATTTTTTGGTGGAGGAACTGAATGGGAAAATAGATTATCCCGACTCGGGGTGGAATGGCCAGCTCAAGGTGAAGACCTTGATCAAAAGCTTTGCCTTCAACACCAGAAAGGGAAGTTTTTTGAAAGATAAGGCGCTATCGGGAACACTTGTGGCGCACTATAATAGCACCACAAAAGCAGTGACCATCGATCAGGAGCGGCTGATGATCGGCAATAATGAATTTTATATCGGGGCAAAGATAGACCTCGCCAAGAACGAGTCCGCGTTTGCGATCAACATCCGGGCCGACGAGGTTTCCTACAAAGACCTCTCTCTATTGCTTTCTCCAAATATTTCGGCCAAGCTGCTGCGCTTTGCGATCGACCAGCCCATTGGCGTAGTGGGGAGCATTGTTGATGATGGCAGCAAAACGAACAAGGATCCCTTGATCAACGTTCGGATGCACGTAAAGAATAACACGGTGACCATTCCTTCAGGGAAGTTGACCGATTGCAGTTTTACGGGAACTTTTACCAATAAGGATACGCTAGAACGACAAATCGGCGATGAAAATTCAGCAATCAGGTTCTACGGGCTGACCGCAGATTATTACAATGCCCCCTTAAAGGTCGATACGTTTAGCATCACCAATCTGGCCAGGCCCTTGGCAGCAGGTTTTGTGACGGCCCAGTTTCCCTTGACACGCCTGAACAACCAAGTCGGGAAAGGAACGTTCAGCTTTAAAAAAGGAACGGCAGATTTGAGGTTATACTGTAAGGCAGATATCGACAACTTTAGGTTTACCAAGCCCGTACTTTCAGGAAATGTGATGATCAAAAATGCAGACATCACCTATCTGCCAAGGAACATGAACTTGGTGAACAGCGAGCTGATGCTCAACTTCAACCAAAAAGACCTGAACATTAGCAACAGCAGGTTCCAGTTGGGCAAGAGCGTGGTCAGGATGAACTGCTCGGTACAAAATTTCCTGAATTTTTATTATACCGACCCTTCCAAAATATTGGCAAATCTCAAATTGAGCAGTCCACAGCTTAATCTTGGCGAGTTTATGGGACTATTGGGCCAGCGCCAAACGGTGAGGAAAAAAAGCGCAAATGGAAATGCCATAGCCGAAGTGAGCGATCAACTGACCAAGGTGCTTGAAGCGGCCAAGGTCCAGATCGAGCTCAACGTAAATCGAGCCATCTATAAACGTTTTGTTGCTTCCAATCTCAGTGCCGATGTCGCCTTAGTAGGCGATGGTATCTTTGTGAACCAGCTCCGAGTGAACCACGCCGGAGGAAGCCTAAGCTTGAGCGGTAACATCAAACAGGCTGGGCCCATCAACAAATTTTCACTAAAAGCAACAGTAAGCAAGGTTAACGTAAAGGATTTTTTCTATGCTTTTGAGAATTTCGGGCAATCGTCTATCACCAATCAAAACCTGAAAGGCTATTTGTCGGCCAAGGTGAATACGTCTGGCAGTATTACGCCCAAGGGAGAGATCGTATCCAGGTCGATGTATGGTCAGGTGATCTTTAACCTGAACCAAGCGGCATTGATTGGCTTTGAGCCCCTGCAGAAGGTACAGAAGTTGGCTTTTGCCAATCGCGATTTCTCCAACATCGTGATTGATAACCTGGATGGCACTTTGACGCTCATGGGCGATAAGATTGCGATCAGTCCGATGCAGGTGAACACCAGTGTGCTCAATTTTAACATGAACGGCATTTATGGACTGAGCAGTGGGACCAATATTGCGATGGATATCCCTTTAAGAAATCCAAAGCGCGATGAAAAGATTACGGACAAGGAGGAAAGACAGCAAGCCCGGATGAAAGGAATTGTGCTCCATCTAAAAGCTGTAGACGAGGAAGGAAAGCTGAAGATCAGGTGGAACAGGGAGCATGATTAAAGGGAAGAGGGAAAATGGAAGATGGAAGATGGAAGATGTCAAAATGCGCCTTTCTTTACATTTCCCATCTTACCTATTACATTTTACCTCAAAAATCAAGTGGTCCCAATCTTCTCATGTTTCTCAAGATCAGGTATTGTTTATGGCGGATGTATCCGGTAGGTTTTTTTGGGGTCCAGCGGCGCGGATTTGGAAAGCAGGCGGCGATCAGCGAAGCTTCGCTACGAGATAATTTTCGGCACGACTTTTTATAGTAGGCCTGTGCGGCAGCTTCTGCCCCATAAATTCCATCGCCCATTTCGATCACGTTGAGGTAAACTTCCAGAATGCGTTCCTTGCTCCACAACAGTTCGATAAGCAGTGTAAAATAGGCTTCCAGTCCTTTTCTGATGAACGATCGGCCAGGCCATAGGAATACATTTTTGGCGGTCTGCTGCGAAATCGTACTTCCTCCCCTTAACTTTTTGCCTTTGGCATTTGCGGCGTAGGCCTTTTCGATGGCCTTGATATCGAAGCCCATGTGTTGGAGGAACTGTGCATCTTCTGCAGATACCGCCGCACGTTTCATGTTATCGGAGATTTCCTCGAACTTCACCCATTTCCGCTCCGTTTTAGCAGCCTTACCCTCAGACTTTCGTTCCCAATTGCGTTGCACCATTAATAGGGTAATAGGCGGATTGATGAAACGGTAGGCCAACACCCAGATGATCGAAAACACGATAAACCACAAGATCACTTTGAGGCAAGCGATGCCAAAGCGCTTCAATCTTGATGTTTTTTTGGTAGTTTTTGGTTTTGATCTGGCCATCGCCTCAAATGTAATTAAAAAGAGATTGATTTGTGCTAACTTCAGGTTTCAAAAGTAGCATGAAGATTAAACTTGAACTCACCTGTATAGGCCTGCTTTGGTTGAACATCCTAATTTCGTATGTGGCTGTGCCTAGTTTTGAATTACCGTATGTGCTGGCCATCATTGGAATGGGCATTGCGACAGGGCTGTATCTCCGCTATCTGGATATATGTTTGGTGTTCTTGCTGATCCTATTGCTTTTCGGCATATTTGGAAGCATCAGATTTGGTTTAGCTTACAATATTTATGTTGGTCTTTATATCGGTTCCTTCAATCTGTTGCCACTGCTTTTATTCATTATTTTAATCATTAAAAGAAAACAACACTTGAAGATAATTTTTGAAAAATGGACAGATTAAGTATGCGCTTTATCTATGCTCTTTATCTTTGATCTATTGTCTCCAACCACAGATGGCACAGATGAACACAGATGAAATATTAACCACATGAGAAGCCTTAGCGCGGTTGGCTGAGCGCATGGCGTATAGCGTGTAGCTTATGCCAATTACTTGTTGTGCTTTGTGTCTTTGTGCGCTTTGTGGTAAAACATGAATAGTTAGGCTCCGCAGGAGCTTTGCTTCGTTCCTCGCAACCGCTGCGATCCTCGCAGATAACAAAAAACCCTCCCTTAAATTAAAGGAGGGTTAGATTTTGTTCAGAGATCCCTTGTTAACACTCGGGACAACATAAGTAAAGCCTATTCAGCTACAACTTCGAAAGGAACCTTAACTTTCACTTCTTTGTGCAAGTTCAAGTTAGCGATATAATCGCCAACCATTTTAGGTTCAGTTTCGAAAGTAATGCGACGACGGTCTACGTCAAAGCCTTTAGCTTTCAATGCATCGGCAATCATGATGGTGTTTACTGCACCAAAGATCTTACCCGACTCGCCAGCTTTAGCGCCAATGCTCAACTTCACATCGGTTAAACGCTCGGCAATGCCTTCTGCATCTTTCTTAATTTTATCTTGTTTAAAAGCAGCTTGCTTTAAGTTTTCTGCCAATACTTTTTTAGCAGATGGTGTAGCCAATTGTGCAAATCCTTGAGGGATCAGATAATTACGGCCAAAACCTGGTTTTACTGTCACGATATCATCTTTCTCACCTAGTGATTTGATATCTTGTTTTAGAATAACTTCCATGTCTGCGCTTATTTTAATTGGTCAGTAACAAAAGGCAACAAACCAATGTGACGGGCACGCTTAACAGCCTGGGCCACTTTGCGTTGAAATTTCAATGAAGTTCCGGTTAAACGGCGAGGTAGGATCTTACCTTGTTCATTGATGAATTTTAACAAGAAGTTTGCGTCTTTGTAATCAATGTATTTGATACCATTTTTCTTAAAACGGCAGTATTTTTTTCTGTTATCGTCCACTTTTGGAGCGGTAACATATTGTATCTGTTCCTTTGCCATTATGCTGCAGCCTCCTCTTTCTTAGGTTTTTTGTTAAAAGCACCGCTGCGTTTTTTCTCGTTGTAAGCAACCGCGTGGCGGTCTAATTTTACTGTCAAGAAACGTAAAACACGCTCGTCGCGTTTCAATTCTAGCTCTAACTTGTTAATAATTTCCCCTCCAGATTTGTACTCTGTAAGGTGGAAAAATCCGCTTGCTTTTTTGTCAATCGGATACGCTAATTTTCTCAAACCCCAATTGTCTTCTGCGACAATTTCGGCTCCGCTATCAGTAATGAGCTTCTTGAATTTGGCCAAAGCCTCTTTCGCTACTTCTTCTGATAACAACGGGGTAAGAACGATAACAGTTTCGTACTGATTCATTGTTTTTTAATTATTTTGTTAATTGCCCGTCACCAAAACGGGACGCAAATGTAGTGATAATATTCATTAAATCAAAATGTTTGGGAGTTAGAGTCCAAAAGTCGAAGAGTCCAGAAGTCCAAGTCGGGGGTCGGAAGTGAGAGTCCAAGAGTCGAAGAGTCCAGAAGTCCAGGTTGGTGCTTTGCAGTCAGGAGTCGGAAAGTCGGGGGTCAGAAGTGAGAGTCCAAGAGTCCAAAAGTCCATTGGAGGTTGCATAAGAATACTATCAACTAACAGCTGACGAAGTTGGGTTTTGGACTGCTGGACTCTTGGACTGCTGGACTATTGGACTTTACCATCGGACTTCCCGACTTCGGACTTTTCTAACCTCATCCAAAAACTTCGCAAGTTGGGGCATCATCCAAACAGGAAATCTCCTGGCAACTGACGAAGTTGGGCTGGACTGCTGACTTTTGACTTAAAACTGCCTCACCTTGATCCGATATTTCCCGTTGAAGTATTCCTTCATCTTGACCACTTCCTTTGTATTTTCAGTTAGCCAAAAGGTAGCATGGCTGCCCCTTCCGTAGTTGATGGTCAGTAACCAGCATTTGATCTTTACATCACCATTAAGAACAAGGTCTTCTTTTCCTGCAACTTCATAGCGGTGATAGGTCGGTACTTTTTCATTGGGATCGAAAAATGCGATGTCAAATTTTTGGCCTACTTTTTTAATGGGCAACAGCGCATAAGTCTCCAGGTCCTGTTCCCAACTGATCACAGGGATGGTCAATGCCGTATTTCCTTTTTTAACTCCGAGATTATTTTTGATCGTATCGCTTGGCACCATCATCCCATTGCGGTAATCGAACGCCACCACTCCCCTGCCTTTGTAGTTGGCGTAGTGATAGATTGGCGCCAAGGTCTTATTGTCGCAATAATTGACAATCGCCATAAATGTTGTATCGTTTCGCAAGCAATCCCACGTAAACTTGATGGTCGGCCTACCCTGAAAGGTAGCCAATTCGGTCTTTCTCTGCCAGATGTCGCCAACGGTTCGTTTTTGGGTAACCGAATCCACGAAATAAACCAGGTAATCTACTTTACCGAATTTTAAATTTTGTAATTGAAGTTTGTGATTTTGCGCGTGGATGGTATCTACCTGGGCAGAAGCCTGTTGGCCAACTGTAAAGATCAAGAGCGCTAATAATAGTTTTTTCATGTCTGTTAAATGAATAAGGTGATCAACTCAACACATCAGTCTTAAACATCAGACGAACACAGCAAGGTTTAGTTACACAGACCAAAAAATGGCCCTTCAGTTAACTACCTGCTCAAACGATATAAGAAGACCGCAAAACCGGCCATCAGCTTTAAAAATTTGACTATTTTCTCCATTTAACCAATATTTACAAAATTGCAGAAATTGCCAGTCTTAAAACATCCGTATCAGTGGGTATTTTTTAGGCAAAAAAAAAGAGATCAATTCTGATCTCCTTTTGTTACCTATATAAGAAAGTTTTTATTGTTTATCTCAGGGCCAAAGTCTTTACGAACTCCTGGTTATTGCGTCTTACGATAAATGTAAGTTCTTTCGCATCGGCTCTGCTCACATTGAAAACTTTGCTGACGTTGGCGCTATCTTTAAGCACATCGCTGTATAATTGATTGTTGTTTTCGTTTACGATTACAATTTCAACTGGGGCTTTATCGCTATTTTCGATATTCAACTTAATTGTTGCATTTTCCTTGATCAATACCGGTTTGAACTTCTGTGTGATGGTTGGTTTTTGAACGATTGTTTTTCCATCTAGTATTTCGATCTGGTATTCTGTTACCGCTTGATCAGTTTCCAACCTTAACTTATAGTTTCCGTCAGGAAAGGCCTCCAGGTTATAGGTTTTGGCAGCAGCTTGTTCTGCATGGATCTGCTGAACATATAGCACCTCATTGTCGGCACCATAAATTGAAAAGGAAACATCCTGTTTTTCCTGTACATAAAAAACAATAGACTTCTGGTTAGTGCTTTTTACTTTGAGGGCAAAATTTTCATCGTATGCATAAACTGAAGCGGCAGTAAAAAGGATAGCTACCAATAAGCTAAAACGTAATAAATTTTTCATGGCTATTTCTTTTAATGATTAATTCTTTTTTGATAAAGCAAAATTACCATCAATACGTCCATGTATTTTATTCCATATTGGCTAATATCTATGCTATATTAACCATATTCATATTTAATTTACATAAAATTAACAATAAAACATAGTTTTAAGCTTTAATTTGTAATGAAATGAAAAAGCTCAGACCAAGTTTTGAAGTTGTAGAGCCATCTTTTGGCAGTTCGTTCTATTACTCCAAATATCAACAGTACGCTAACAACAAGGCACATTTATGGCATTATCATCCAGAAATCGAGATGGTCTTTGTAAATGGTGGAACGGGGAAACGACAGATTGGGAGCCATATCTCCTATTATACCGATGGCGACCTCATCCTGATTGGCAGTAATTTGCCTCATTGTGGCTTTACCGATACCTATACCGGAAACAAGAACGAAACGGTAATACAACTGAAGTCGGACTTTTTGGGAAAGGATTTTCTGGGCCTGCCCGAGTCAAGATTTCTACAGCCATTATTCGAAAAGGCGAAAGGTGGAATTGCATTTGGAACCGAAACGAAGAATGCAGTGGGCAAGCGGATTGAATTGATGGATGTACAATCGCCGTTGGAAAAGCTATTGTCGCTGATCGGCATTTTGAAGGATCTTGAGCAGGCAGCCGACTATAAAATCCTCAACGCGTCGGGATTTTCAATGGAAATGCAACTGCAGGACAATGACCGGATCAACATGGTCTTCAATTTTGTGAAAGATCATTTCCAGGAGGAAATCAACCTAGAGGCTGTTGCTGAAATGGCCAGCATGACGGCTCCCTCATTTTGTAGGTATTTTAAAAAGATCACCAAAAAGACCTTTACCAAGTTCGTGAACGAATACCGGATCGTGCATGCCTCAAAGTTATTGGCCGAAAAGCAGACCAGCATTGCCAACATCAGCTATGAAAGCGGATTTCATAATTTCAGCCATTTTAACAAGCAGTTTAAGGAATTTACGGGCAAAAGCGCATCTGAATATCGGAAGGAACTGAGGTTGGTGGTGAAGTAGTCGGGAAGTCGGAAGTCGGGAAGTCCGAAGGCAGCTTTGAGAGTACAAGAGACCAGGAGTCCATCTCCAGACTTCCCGACATCGGACTTTTCCAACCTCACCTAAAAACTTCGCAAGTTGGATATCATTTAACAGGAAATCTTCCTGTAACTGACGAAGTTGGATTTTGGACTATTGGACTATATTATCGGACCTCCGACATCGGACTTCTGATCTCACCTAAAAACTTCGCAAGTTGGATATCATCTGAATAATAAAATTACCTAGCAACTGACGAAGTTGGGTTTGGGACCTCTGGCTCTGGGCCTTTCGACTCTTGGACCCCATCTCCTGACCTCCGACATCGGACTTCTGACCTCACCTAAAACTTCGCAAGTTGGGATATCACCTGAATAATAAAATTACCTAGCAACTGACGAAGTTGGGTTTGGGACCTCTGGCTC
>JAVHXV010000008.1:40012-56335 GCA_031119475.1 Pedobacter sp.
TGGACTTTCCAACTCCCGACTTCGGACTTCCAGACTCTTTTTCAACATTTAACCATTCCCATATTTCAACTGCAAATTTTTGCCTATTTTCGTTGCGATGGAAAATTTTATTGTTTCGGCGCGAAAATATCGTCCGGCTACGTTTGAAACCGTAGTTGGCCAGCAGCACGTTACCGGGACGCTACAAAATGCCATTAAAAATAACCAGTTGGCGCAGGCTTTTTTATTCTGTGGTCCGCGGGGAGTTGGGAAGACTACTTGTGCCCGGATTTTGGCCAAGACCATTAACTGTACCCAGCTCACTGCTGAACAAGAGGCTTGTGGTACCTGCGATTCCTGTGTTTCTTTTCAAACTGGCCACTCTTTCAATTTTCATGAATTGGATGCTGCGTCGAATAACTCCGTTGACGACATCAGAAGCCTGATTGAGCAGGTACGCATCCCGCCTCAGGCCGGAAAATATAAAATTTACATCATAGATGAGGTCCACATGCTCTCGGCAAGTGCCTTTAATGCTTTTCTTAAAACCTTGGAAGAGCCTCCTCCCTATGCCATCTTTATTTTAGCTACTACAGAGAAGCACAAAATCCTGCCAACCATCTTATCCAGGTGCCAGATCTTCGATTTTAATCGGATCCAGGTCGAGGATATGGCGAACCATCTCAACAAGATCGCTTCACGTGAAGGGATTGCCGTAGATCAGGATGGCCTGCACATCATTGCGCAAAAAGCGGATGGTGGATTGCGGGATGCGCTATCCATGTTCGACCAGATTGTAAGCTACACCAATAAAAATGTAACCTACAAGGCTGTTATCCAAAACCTGAACATTTTAGATTACGATTATTATTTTAAGCTGACCGATGACCTTTGCAATGGCCAAGTGGGGGCTGCATTACTGCTTTTCAATGAAGTGCTGAACAATGGTTTTGATGGCAATAACTTCATCAATGGGCTGGCCACACATTTTAGGAACCTTTTGGTCACCAAAGATCCCCAGACGGTACAATTGCTTGAAGTAAGTGAAAATATCAGACAAAAATACCTTTCCCAAAGCAAGGCCGCTGATCTTGGATTTTTGCTTACTGCACTCAATCTGGCCAACCAATGCGATCTGATCTATAAAAATAGTAAAAACCAACGCCTACAAGTAGAATTGGCGCTGATCAAGATGTGCCATATCCCATCAGCCATCAAATTAGCCGAATTGCCTACCCCGACAGCAACTGACTTAGATCAGGATAAAAAAAAAACTTTAGTTAAGTCGGAAAGTCGGGAAGTCGGGAAGACCGGTGACCAAGAGCCAAAAGCAGAAAGCTCAAAGACTGTGGGGCCGGAAAGTCGGGAAGTCGGGAAGACCGGTGACCAAGAGCTAAAAGCGGAAAGCTCAAAGACTGTGTGGCCGGAAAGTGGGGAAGTCGGGAAGAACGAAGGCGAAGCGCCAAAAGCGGGAGGCATAGCGGATGCATCTTTGGCCGATCTACAGGATTTTATCGAGAAAGAAGACTTGCAAGATCTGCCCGATCATTTGGATATCCCATTGCCTACCGAACCTCCGATCAGCACACCTATCGTCAGTACGCCCAAACCTTCCACAGGTTCCATCAAAATCCAGCCCTTGAACCAAAATATCGGTTCGCTTATCCCTTCCTTAACAGATTTGGAGCGGATTGCCCAAGGGGAGGAAGAAAAAGGACCTCAATATATTGCTGGTGAGGAAAAACAGGATTTTACCCCTGAGCAGTTCATGGAACTTTGGAAAGTCTATACCCAGAAGGCAAACGATGAACATAAGATCCATCTCTATACCTTGATGAACAATGACCCCATTTTAGAGGGGACGACCATCACGGTCTTGGTGGAGAACTCGGCCTTGGAAAGCACGCTTCAAAATGAAAAGGTAGAACTGCTCAATTTTCTGCGGACTGCACTTAAAAATTTCGATCTACAGATTGTGACCAAACGTGCAGAAAACACGACAAAAAAACGGATTTATACCAATAAGGACAAATACACCTATCTCGTCGATAAAAATCCGCAACTGGAAGAAATGCGCAGGAGGTTTAATCTGGATTTAAATCCTTGATTTAGTTTTCAGTTGGCAGTTGCCAGTTTACAGTTCTGGGCGCATAGGATTGGAGCCGTAAAAGGATTTACTCCTAGTTGGTAGTTGTAAGTTTATAGTTGGTAGTTTTGGGCGCATAGGATTAGTTCTGTAAAGGTACCGATCTCAGTTGCCAATTGTCAGTTATGGATGCTTAAGATTAGATTCGTAAAGGGCAAGGCCTTAGTTGATAGTTTTTAGTTCACAGTTGGTAGTTCCGGATTCATAGCGTTCTTCAGTAAAGGACTTTTAAGTTTAAAAGATAGAATTAACTGTCAATTACAATATGAATCAAGAACTGTTAACCGATACCTATGAACTGAAAACTATGAACTGTTAACTACTAACTAACAGGTTTATCGTTTACCGGATAGCCTTCTTCATCAAGGTCGTCGCGGTCATCTTCATCGGTGCGGGCCAGGATTTCATCTTCAGGGCTTAGCAAAACACTTTCACCGTTATCGACATGCATGCCCAGTTCATCTAACTTATCGTTAACTTTTTCCTCGTCGCTGGCGTATTCATCCCCTACATATGGATTAGCTTCATCGTAAGTTGAATTATCATCTACAGCACCCGCAGCTACAGTTTCATAGGGCATTGGATGGTCATAATCGGGGTCATCACCTTTGACATCATATTCATAACTCTTTTTATCACGATCATAAGAAAGATTGTCAAAATCTTTGGTTTCGCCGAGATTATTGCCGTGCAATTTATCGTTGGCTTGGTTAGGGTCTGTATTCATAACATCAATTTATAGTTACAACGCATTAAACTTTTGATTTGTTTTAGGAATTGTTGTCCATAAATTGATAATTCAATTGCAAATCACTATGTTTAACTAATTGATTAGTTAATTATCTTATGAATAGATTTTTGATGCTCCTACTTTTAATGGGAGCCAGTTTTTTAACATACGGACAAAGTTCCGATATCAAGAAGCCGGAATATGTGATTATTGCAGGTAACGAAATCATCACCAAAGAGCAGGCTACCAATTTGGGGAAAGAAGGATATGTCAAAGCGATGCAAAAGGGCGTCACCAGTGAAGAGCGAGCGGCCTTGGTGGAAAAATTTGGTGAAAAAATCGGCGACAAGGAATTCATTGTCCTATTAACAATTTTTACTGAGGAAGAGCGCCAAGCAAATCAGAAGAAGAAAAATGTGACTGCTCCCAAAAATGATGTAACTTCCTACGACCATGAATATCTTTTAAAGATAAATGACCTGGCGGTGGATTTTACTGTTAAAATGCTGGATGGCAAAAAGGTGAAACTTTCATCACTGAAAGGAAAGGTTGTACTGATCAATTTTTGGGCAACCTGGTGTGCACCCTGCATCATGGAATTTTATGATTTCCCTGAAAAGATCATCCGTCCATTTAAAGATCGTGCATTTATGCTGCTCCCCATTTCAAAAGGTGAGCCTAGAGATAAAGTTGCTGAAAAAATGGCCAAGCTGAAAAAAGATGGTCTAAATTTCCCCGTAGGTATCGATCCGGACGGGGCGATATGGGACCGCTATGCGACTGGTTCGATTCCCAAAAGCTTTTTGATCGACAAAAATGGAAAGATCAGGTACATATCTACCGGCAATGGCGACCACAACTTGGAGCAGCTGGCTTTGGTGATCAAAAAACTAGTGGAAGAAAAATAAAAAATGCCCATCAGAAATAATCAGATGGGCATTTAATGCGACATTAATTTTTATAGCGATGCCAATGCCTGATTAAAGGTTTGGCTTGGGCGCATCGCCTTTGCCGCCAGCTCATCTTTCGGATGATAGTAACCCCCGATCTCCTGCGCGCTTCCCTGGGCAGCAATCAGCTCTTCCGAAATCTTTGCCTCATTTTCTGTCAGGCTTTTTGCCAATGGGGCAAATTTTGCCTGGACATCAGCATCTTTGGTCTGCGCGGCCAAAGCCTGTGCCCAATAGAGGGCCAGGTAAAAATGTGATCCACGGTTATCTATGGTTCCTAATTTCCTACCTGGAGATTTATCTGTATCCAAGAATTTAGCGTTGGCTTCATCTAAGGCATCAGCCAATATCTGTGCTTTAGGATTATGCTGTGTCTGAGCCAAATGTTCCAATGAAGCCTGTAGGGCCAAGAACTCGCCCAAAGAATCCCAGCGTAGGTATCCCTCATCGATAAACTGCTCGATGTGCTTAGGGGCCGAACCTCCCGCACCGGTTTCAAAAAGTCCACCACCATTCATCAAAGGAACGATTGAAAGCATTTTTGCTGATGTACCCAGTTCCAAGATTGGAAATAAATCGGTCAAGTAATCACGCAGCACATTTCCGGTCACCGAAATGGTATCTTCTCCTTTACGGATCCGCTCAAGGGTAAATTCAGTGGCCTCTACTGGCGACAGGATGCGGATATCCAAACCATTGGTATCAAAGTTGGCAAGATATTTTTTCACCTTAGCGATAATTTCACGGTCGTGCGCCCTATTTTCATCTAACCAAAATACTGCCGGCGTTGCGGAGAGGCGTGCCCGGTTTACGGCCAGTTTCACCCAGTCCTGAATAGGTGCATCTTTGGTCTGGCACATGCGGAAGATATCGCCTATAGCCACTTGCTGATCAAAGAAAACCTGACCATTGGCATCAGTAACGCGGATGGTCCCATTGGCCTTGGCCTGAAAAGTTTTATCGTGGGAACCGTATTCTTCGGCTTTTTGTGCCATTAGCCCAACATTTGGAACAGATCCCATCGTGGTCACATCAAAGGCACCATTTTTCTTGCAATCTTCTATTGTCGCCGTATATACGCCGGCATAGCAGCGATCTGGGATCAATGCAGTAGTATCTTGGAGCTTTCCGTCTGCATTCCACATCTGTCCAGAAGTACGGATCATGGCCGGCATTGAAGCATCAACAATCACATCTGAAGGAACGTGCAGGTTGGTAATTCCCTTATCTGAATTGACCATGGCAATGGCCGGTCCTTTGGCCATGGTATTGGCCAGGTCAGCTTCTATTTCGGCTTGCTTTGGATGTCCTGCAATCTTCGCATATACATCTCCCAGCCCATTTTTGGTCTCGATCTTTAATTCCTTGAATAGGTCTTGGTATTTGGCAAAGACATCGGCAAAATAAACCTCAACAATGGCACCAAAAATCAATGGATCTGAAACCTTCATCATGGTTGCCTTCAGGTGAGCGGAAAGCAAAGTTCCAGCTGCCCTCGTCGACTCGATCTCTTTTGCCACAAAAGCCTTAAGTGCGGATAGGCTCAAGGCCGAACAGTCGATGACCTCTCCTGCCTGTAATGCCGTCAATCCTTTCAATTCGCTGGCAGTTCCATTTTCATCTACAAATTCAATCTTAAATTTGGTGGCCTGATCTACCGTCAATGATTTCTCTGAACCAAAAAAATCGCCTTCCTCCATACTGGCCACACGTGTTTTTGAGTCGCTGCTCCATGCTCCCATCGAATGAGGATTTTTCTTCGCATAGTTCTTCACCGCTTTAGGTGCCCTTCGGTCAGAGTTTCCTTCTCGGAGCACCGGATTTACTGCCGATCCCAATACTTTGCCGTACTTTGCGGCAATGTTCTTTTCTTCTTCTGTCTGTGGATTTTCAGGATAGTTTGGCAAATGATATCCTTGCGATTGCAGTTCTGCTATAGCACCAACCAATTGCGGAACAGAAGCAGAAATATTTGGCAGTTTGATGATATTGGCTTCTGGCTGGGTGGCCAATTGACCCAATTCCGTCAAGGCGTCGCCAATTTTCTGGCCATCATTTAAATATTCTGGAAAGTTGGCCAGGATACGTCCTGCCAATGAAATATCTCTTGTTTCTACATCAATACCCGCTGAAGAAGTAAAGGCCTGAACGATTGGCAACAGGGAATAGGTGGCCAGCATGGGCGCTTCATCGGTCTTGGTGTAGATAATTTTTGAAGTATTTGACATATATAAATTGAATTTATCAGTAAAGAAGATGTTATTGACGATTAACCAAATCAAAGTCAGAAGTCAAAAACAAAAAACCAAAACGGCACTCGTTTACTTCAGTTTCTTTCTTTGAACTTTTTACTTTTAACTTTTGACTTTTTTTTGGCTAAAGATAAAAAAACGATCGCAGTTTAGGCTATTCCATCCTGATAAATAATAAGATTTTGACAGATTTGTTTAAAATTTAACAGTAAGGTAGCCTGATTTTTATTTTTGTTATCCATATAAAAATCTAAATTCGTAGGATAGTGTCGTCACCATAAATTTAATTTTCTACAGGGTCTATGATTACATCCGATAACCATTGCAAAAACTGTCAGATTACTGGACAGGGTAATTTTTGCAGCAGCTGCGGACAGATCTACCTGGTCAAGAGGTTAACATTATCGGGATTGGCTCATGAAGTTTTTCATTTCTTTACCCATGTTGACAAAGGTTTTCTTTACACCTTAAAATCTTTAGTTCAATCGCCTGGCAAAATGCAAAAGGACTACGTTGATGGTCATCGCGCCAGGCACCAAAAACCTTTTTCGATGTTCTTTCTGTGCGCCACTATTGCTGCACTGATCTATTATTGGACGAATTTGGTCCTAATGAACTATTTTAATGCCGGAGATAGTAAGGAAGCTTCATTTTTCCATCAATATATGGTCATCTTACAGGTCGTCATGGCGCCAGTATATTCCCTCATCATCTACCTTACCTTTTATCGTTCCCGCTACAATTATGCGGAAACAGTGATCTTGATTTTATATAACCTTTCGCTCATCCTGATCGTATCTTCGCTCCTACAGTTGATCAAATTGATAGTCCCAGATTTTGAAACCCGATATCTTGAATTGCCGATTGTTGCCTTGTACAATATATGGACCAACATTAAATTTTATGATCAGGAGCGCAAGTCGGTCACGTTTGTAAAAACGATATTTTCGACAGCACTCTGTTTTCTGGTTGCTGGATTTGTTCAGGGATATCTCATCGACCTACTTTCGTAACCTATGATTTCCAGCGAGCGACTGATTTTAAAACCGTTATCCTATGATCAGCTGATCAAGTATATCGCCAATGACAATTCCCTGGAAAGGGATCTGAAATTAAATCCGACGACAAAAGTCATTTCGCCAGAGTTAAGGGAAGCACTCGAGGAAACCATTTTGCCCAATGTTGCCGATACGGGCAAGGATCATCTTTTTTCGACCTTGTGGACCATCATCCTAAAATCGGAGAGCAGGATGGTGGGCGACATCTGTTTTGTGGGCGAGCCAGATGAAAACGGGGAACTTGAACTTGGTTACGGCACCTATGAGCCTTTCAGGGGGAAAGGATACATGACCGAAGCCGTGGGTTGCATGATCGAATGGGCCAAATTGCACGACCATGTAACCTCCATTTTTGCGCAGACAGCAAAAGATAATCCTGCATCTTTTGCCGTGCTCGAGAAAAACAACTTTGTAAAAATTGGTGAGGGCGAAGGTGTTTTCAACTGGAGATTAATGTTATAACAATAGTTATTATTCGCACAAAAATTGAGTTCAAGGCGCACCTTATAGAATAACCTTAAAAAAAATCAGACAAAACTCATGCAGCAGCCTTCCATCACTTGCAAAAACTGTAATTATCATTTTAACGGAAAATTCTGCAATAATTGTGGCCAGAATGCCCATGTAGGACCTATTTCTTTTAAAGAAATTGTACATGAGATTTGGCATAATCTAACGCATACCGACAAGGGCTACCTTCAACTTTTTTGGTACCTCTTAATCAAGCCTGGACAGACCATTCGCAATTATCTAAACGGAAGGCGAAAAAGCTATTTTAGTCCACTAACTTTTTATTTGGTGACCACTTCCTTATTGATTGTGTGCACCAATCCGGTATTCGAAAAGGAAGATGAAATCTATCACCTCAATAACGAATTTGCCTACTATATCGGGAAGAGCTTAAATTTTATTCTTTTCTTTTCTATCCCCATCATTTCAATTTTGCTATACCTATTCTTCCGTAAACAATTCAGGAATCTAGCAGAAGCAGTGGTAACGTCTATTTTTGCCTTTGGAGGCTTAAATTTCTTTCTTTTACTGGGCTGTGGCTTTTTTTATATTTTTATTGGCTTGCACAATGAATATAAAGGCATTTGGACTTTATTGGGGTACGCTTTTATGTTCTATATCCTATTTGATTTCTTAAGACCTAGGAGATTTTTGGAAATCATTAAGATTGGCCTGCTCAGCATCTTCTTCTATTTTTTTGTGGAAATGTTTGCCAAGGGATTATTTCTCATGTGGTATGGTGTACCTTTCTCCAAACTGGACTTTTTTTAATCCGCTAGGTGAAGTCGACAAACACTTTGCTGTTATTGCTGTTTAAACTACAAAATCTACAACAGCAACATGAAAAATCATTTCCCCCAAACGCTTATTTTAGTCTCAGCCATACTGTTCGGCTGTAATACCCACTCTAGCAGCCAGGAAGGAAGTAAGGTCAGTGTAAAGACCGGCACAGGAAAACAGATCGAACTGCCTGAGCCCTATGCTACGCCCGATCAGAAAAACTTCAGTAAAGTCATTGGTTGGCCTGAAGGAAAAACCCCTACCGCTCCTGCCGGCTTTGTAGTGACCAAATTTACCGATGGGATGAAGAGCCCCCGCAATATTGTCGTTGCGCCAAATGGCGATGTATTGGTGGTGCTCTCCAATTCGCAGCGCAGCAAGGCCGAACAGGTTGTCAATGCGGTAACTGGCAAGGCACAATCTGAAGTACAGGGAAAAAGTGTAAACACCGTGATGTTATTCAGGGATGCAGACCAAGATGGCAAACCTGAAATGATCAGCACTTTTTTATCCGGACTGAACCAGCCCTATGGTGTGGCTTTCATTGGCAATTCATTTTATGTGGCCAATACGGATGGGGTATGGATGTATCCTTACCAGACTGGAGCCACTTCCATTACCGGCAAGGGCAAAAAGATTCTTGAGCTGCCCGCTGGGGGATACAATAACCATTGGACCAGAAACCTGATCGTAAACAAGGCACAGAATAAACTATATGTTACCGTAGGTTCCGGCAGTAATGTGGCAGAACATGGGATTGAAAATGAGAAACGGAGAGCCAATATTTTAGAAATCAATCCTGATGGGACGGGGGAGAAAATCTATGCAAGTGGACTTCGCAACCCGGTTGGTGTAGATTGGGCGCCTGGTACAAATGTACTGTGGACAGCGGTAAACGAACGCGATGGCCTTGGAGATGACCTGGTTCCCGATTACATTACCAGTGTCAAAGAAGGAGCATTTTATGGCTGGCCTTACGCCTATTTCGGACAGCATGAAGATCCCCGCTTAAAGGGCGCAAATCCTGAATTGGTTAAAAAGACAATTGTCCCAGACGTTGCCGTGGGTTCACATACAGCATCGTTGGGACTCGCATTTTATACTGCCAAACAATTTCCTGCAAAATATCAGGGTGGTGCTTTTATAGGCCAGCATGGTTCTTGGAACCGTTCGGAACTCGCCGGTTACAAAGTAGCCTTTGTTCCATTCAAACAAGGCAGGCCAGCAGGCGAAATGGAAGACTTTTTATCAGGCTTTGTAGCCGATAAGGACGCCAGCAAGGTGTATGGACGTCCAGTGGGAGTAGCAGTAGCAAAAGACGGGGCATTATTGGTAGCCGATGATGTCAGCGGGATCATCTGGCGCATAGCTGCTAAATAGCTATATTTAGGCCCGATGAAATTAAATCTCTCCCTGTTTTTTCTGCTGGCCTGGCTTCCCGTTCTTGCCCAGGTAAGCGATACGACAAAAACCAACAGACTTAAAGAGGTTATGGTTACAAACTGGTATTTTTCATTGCCAGATCAGTTGCGGGAAACAGGAGCAAACACCTATCTGGATGAACATGACACGAAAAATCAGTCCCAGCAGTCTTTGGTTGGCCTGTTGAATACGGTTGCCGGTGTCAGGATGGAGGAAAGGTCTCCAGGCAGCTATCGGCTGTCCATGCGTGGGAGTTTATTGCGTTCGCCATTTGGCATCCGTAACATTAAGATTTATATAGATGGATTCCCTTTGACAGATGCGGGAGGAAATAGCTATCTCAACCTGATCGATCCTGCTGCACTGAGTGCATTTTCAATCTTAAAAGGACCTCAAGCCAGTACATTTGGCGCGAACACGGGTGGTGCGATTTCGATCAATACAGCCCAATATCGAGCTAGCGAAAGGGAATTTGGGCTTGATGCAGGCTCATACGGCCTTTTCCATCAATATGCCAAAGTCGTTCAGCTGTACAAAAACTATAGATTTTCGGTCAAGGAAGGTTACCAAGAGCGTACAGGCTATCGCGAACAGAGTGCCCTAAGCCGTAAGTATATCCAAACTACACAGGAGTGGTTGTATAGCGACAGAGGGGCACTCAAACTGCTTGTTTTTTATAGTGATTTGCACTATCAGACACCTGGCGGACTAACTGATGCGCAGGTACAGGCGAATCCAAGGAGCGCGAGGCCCTCAACCGCAGCAACTCCCAGCGCAGTACAACAAAATGCCGGAATTGATAATCAGACCCTATATGGCGGCCTATCTAATCGTTATCGATTTGATCGACACTTTCAATGGACTGTTTCAGCTTTTGGCAGTACTACGGACTATAAAAACCCCTTCATTACCAATTTTGAGAAACGCAAGGAAAATACGATTGGGCTAAGGAGTTTTATCGCCTACGACCAAGCCATTGGACAAAACAATCTCTCAGCCTATATCGGCATCGAAACTGCGCGCACTTCAACTTTGGTAAGCAATTTCAACAACAAAGGAGGTGTTGCGGAGGCCTTACAGAGCAATGACAGGCTGATAGCCAGGCAAAGCTTTGGTTTTATCAAAATCAATTTTGACATTAATAGCCGGCTGATGTTGGAATTAGGTTCGAGTTTAAATGGCTATGGCTATGCTTATGATAGCTACTTTCCGCTCTTGGTAGATCGGCAGGACCGACGTTTTCCCGTACAATTGATGCCCAGATTCGCAGCATCCTATCTGATTGGCAAAGATTTGAGTATGAAGGGTTCTGTGAGCAGGGGCTATTCTCCACCCACCATTGCCGAGGTGCGGTCGGCTGATCAGGTCATCAATACTGATCTCCAGGCCGAGTCGGGCTGGAATTATGAGGGCGGGCTAAGTTTCATGGGCATTAAAGGATTGAAGCTGAATGCAGTTGTTTTCAAATTTGACTTGGCGCACACGATTGTCAGGCGGTTGACCACAGCCGATGTAGAATATTTTGTAAACGCTGGACGGACTGCCCAGTTGGGGACTGAGCTGGAGGCTGGCTATGGACTAAATGTTTCGTCAACCGAAGGATGGCTAAGGCACATCGATTTCAAGAGCAGTTTTACCTATAATCATTTTAGATTTAAGAATTTGAATAATACCGAACTAACAGGAGTACCTGCCCATACATTTGTCAGTGGCGTAGAATTTCTTTTTGCGAAAGGTCTGTTTCTTTTCGCACAGCACAACTATACTTCGGCAATTCCGTTAAACGATGCCAATACAGTGTATGGCAAAAGTTATCATTTGGCAGATTTGAAAGCTGGGATCAGAAGCTGGAAAATTGGAGGATATCAGATTGATTTATGCTTAGGTGCGAATAACATTTTTAATGCCAGTTACAGCTTAGGCAATGATCTGAATGCTGCAAATGGAAGGTATTACAACCCCGCTCCAGGCGCGAATTATTATGGCGGATTAGCTTTTAAGTTTTAACGCATCGGCACTGATAGAAAGAGCCGTCCTACTTCTGATCCATTATTTGTGCTCCTAGCCAATTGCTCATTTCCTGATTCTTTGCTCCTTGTTCTTTGCTCCTTGTTCTTTGCTCCATGCACTTTGCTCCATGCACTTTGCTCCATGCCAAGTATAATTATGCGCCCAGCAATGGCCGGGCACACAAAAATACTGCTGCAATAAACTTTCCCCTCACTTGGTTTCAGTTGCGGTTTTGAATTCAACTTCGTTGACCACAATTTCCGTAGCGTAACGTTTGGTACCGTCTTTCGCTTCGTAGTTGTTGGTCTGTAAGCGGCCTTCTACTGCAAACCATGTCCCTTTTTTGATCTGGGCCTCGGCAAGATCTGCCTTGGTATTCCAAAAAGTAAGGGTAAACCATTGGGTCTTTTTTACGTCCTCGCCAAGTGAATTTCTATAATGTTCATTCACGGCAAGGTTTACGCGTGCCAATTTTTGGTTTTCCCCAAAAATCTTGACTTCGGCATCTGCCCCGGCACAACCACTCAACATCACTTTGTTTACTACATTTTCCATGTTCTTAAAATTTAAGTTTCGATTTTTTAACGAACAGCGATCTAAATCGCCGACGGCACAAATATGGAGAATGAGATTACCGGTAATCGGAGGCTAACCATTTATATTCGTATATATCCGAAAGAAACGCCAATAGTTGTGTTTTCTTAAGAAATTCAATTGCTTTTGGCAGTGAACGCTGCATTGGTTATGTTTAATGGTCATCCCAATCCAAACCAAAAACCTATGGAACGTACCTGTTTAGATTGTGGCGCCCTGTTGAAGGGCAGGGCCGACAAAAAATTCTGTAACGACAATTGTAGAAGTGGCTACAACAATGCCGCAAGGGCAACAGCTGATGCCACATTTCGCGAGATCAACCGCATTTTGAGAAACAACTGGAAAATTTTAACAAACATCAACCGGAATGGAAAAACGAAAGTTAAGGCATGCACATTGGGCAAGCTAGGCTTTGAATTCAATTACCATACACAAAGCTATCCAACGGGCAATGGAAGTACCTACTTCTTCTGTTATGAACAGGGCTATCTGGAATTAGCAGATGGGGAAGTACTCTTGGTACGAAAAAAGTCGGGCTAAAAGCATTTGCATGCAGGGATGGATTTTAATTTAAAGATGCAACTTCAGATTTAAATCTTAAATTAGCGCTATCAACCGCTGATCTGCCATGCATCCCGACATCAAATCCTATAACGAAAAGCAGGAACAACAAGACCAGGAAATCTGTATGCTCTTGGCCAATACCATTGATCGTGAGCTTGCCGAAGCAGAAAGCAAGATCTGGCACGCCCATCCCGTATGGTTCTTGGATGGTAATCCCATTGTGGGCTATAGCAAGCAAAAACCAGGGTGGCGGCTCATGTTCTGGAGCGGTGCCAGTTTTGATGAAGAAAAATTGGATACCGTCGGAAAGAAATTCAAGGATGCCTCTATCTTTTACAACCATGTCGGGCAGATCATCACGGCAGACCTGAAGCGCTGGCTCCGGTTGGCGCGAGAAATCCAATGGGACTACCAAAATATCGTAAAGAATAAAGGAAAATTAAACCGGTTAAAATAATCAACTTACCCCATGAACGACACCAGCAAACATGATGAGCGTATTGCCAACATGACCTTCGCCTCTGTTTATCCACATTACGTTAAAAAGGTGGAAAGCAAGGGCAGAACGTTGGACGAACTGCATGAAGTGATTACCTGGTTGACCGGTTTCGATGAAACAAAACTCCGGGCACTGATTGATGAAAAAGCGACATTCCAAACCTTTTTCCAACGTGCTAATATCAATCCCAATGCATACCTCATTACTGGCGTTATTTGTGGCTACCGTGTAGAAGAAATCAAAAACCCACTTACACAGAAGACCAGGTACCTCGATAAACTGATCGATGAGCTGGCAAAAGGCCGTAAGATGGAAAAAATTCTGCGGGCGTGATTGGTGGGTTGCAGGTTTTGAGTTGTGAGTTTTGGGCAAGCGCATTTACACGATTTAATTATGAAAAATTTATTTGGCATTGTTCTTTTGGCCCTTGGATCATTCTTCCTCATGGGCTCGTCCCCAACAACAGAAAAATATCGTTGTCTACCATGCGGGCAAACTTGTGACGAAACCTTATGGGATAGCCCCGGAAAATGTGCCAAATGCCACATGGAACTCGTCAAGGCAAGTACCATTTCCTTCAAGCACACCGACCCCGCATCAATTTGCAGTTATATCAAGTCACACCCCAACACCATCTTGCTTGATGTACGTACCAAAAACGAGTTTTTGGGCAATGCAGAGCCAAATTTTGGGACTCTTAAAAATGCAATCAATATACCCATACAGGAACTTAATGACCGGATGGCGGAACTAAAGGCCTACAAGAACAAGGACATTTTGGTGTACTGCTCGCATAGCCATCGAAGTCCACAGGCAGCATACCTCCTCACCCAGAATGGTTTTGCCCACATCATCAATATGGATGGAGGCATGAGCCAGGTAACCGCTTCGGGCTGCAAAAAATAAGTTCAGGTTATGATTGCACTTCAAAGAACTTCGTCCACTAATCCCGATTTCATCGAACTAGTTCAACAATTGGATGCCTACCTTGCCGAAAAAGACGGGCCAGAACATGCTTTTTATGCGCAATACAACAAGGTAGACCTCATCCCGGCGGTAATCGTTGCCTATGAACATGAAATCCCGGTAGGCTGCGGCGCAATCAAGCCCTATTCGCAGGAAGCGATGGAAGTTAAAAGAATGTACACCCTGCCAACAGCGCGAAAAAAAGGTGTTGCAGGGCAAGTTTTGAGCGAACTTGAAAATTGGGCAAGGGAAATGGGCTATCAAAGCTGCGTACTTGAAACAGGCAAGAGGCAGACAGAAGCAGTGGCTTTTTACCACAAAATGGGCTATCGGGCCACACCCAATTATGGCCAGTACGCAAATGTTGAGAATAGCATCTGCTTTGAAAAGGCACTATAAACTTTTTAGGCTTGATTATTGTTGATTGATGATAACATAAAAATTATCCCCAATGAAAAAATATTTTCTTTCCCTTTTCGGAATGATCGGTGTACTGATGGCCTGCAATAGCAGTCAGGACAATGGAGAAATGACCGATTCGACAACCATTGATACCTCTATCATTTCGAGCAGCCAACAGATCTGCTACGCTTACATCAAAGACAAAGATACCGTTAAACTGACCATGATGAGCTCTGGTGAGATTACCACAGGCGAACTGAGCTATGCCCTCTATGAAAAAGACAAAAACAAAGGCATTTTTGAGGGCGAACTGCATGGCGATACGTTGCTGGCCGAATATACCTTCAATGCAGAAGGAAAAGAATCCGTAAGGCAGGTCGCTTTCCTAAAAAAGGGAAACCAGCTTTTTGAAGGTTATGGTGACGTGGAAGAAAAGAACGGCAAAATCCTATTCAAAAACACCAAAAACCTTAAGTTCGGCGAATCAATTGTGCTGAATAAGACGGATTGTTATTGAGGAGCGAAAGGCGCAAAGCGTAGGGCGGAAGGCGGAAAGCGGAAAGCTAGTGACTATTCCAATCATCTGTGTTTATCCGTGCCATCTGTGGTTTATTACACACCAACTCAAAGATCAAGCTTAAAACTGTTCAAATCTCTCCCAAAATCCATCGATTGGCAATGGTGCAAAAATGGTAATGGGCTCTTTTTGAACGGGATGGACAAACTCCAGTTTTCTGGCGTGGAGGCAGATGCTCCCTTTTTTACTTCCCCTGGGATAGCCATATTTATTATCGCCCACTATCGGACAGCCCATGCTCGAGAGCTGCACACGGATCTGGTGCGACCTTCCCGTGAGCGGGTTGACCTTCAATAAATAAAAGCTCCCGACCTGTCCCAACAATTGGTAATCCAATTCTGAACGCTGGCTACCGGGAACTTCACGGTTGTGGGCAGTTACCACATTTTTTTGCGAGTTTTTGATGAGCCAGTGCACCAGTTTTCCTTCGGTTTGGGCCGGTTTCTGGTGAACCACAGCAAAATAAGTCTTTGTAACCGCTCTATTCTTAAAGATGGCATTCATCCGTTCGAGCGATTTACTGGTTTTCGCAAAAAGAATAAGTCCACTTACCGGGCGATCCAAGCGATGGATCACCCCTAAAAATGCACCATTCGGCTTGTTATACTTCGCAGCCAGATATTTCTTAACCTGTTCATCCAAAGGTTCGTCGCCCGTTTCATCTACCTGCACAATATCGCCAGCCCTTTTGTTCACGGCAATCAGGTGATTGTCTTCGTAGAGGATATCTTTAGCTGAGATGGGCATTGTTGGTTAACTGGTTAATTGTTTAATTGTTTAATTGTTTAATTGGGTGTTGAGTTGTTTGGTGTTGAGTTGTTTAGATCCTATAGACAGTTAACCGATTAAACAGTTATACAGTTAACCACCATAGACAGTTAACC
>JAVHXV010000008.1:56435-76535 GCA_031119475.1 Pedobacter sp.
ATAGACAGTTAACCGATTAAACAGTTATACAGTTAACCACCATAGACAGTTAACCAATTAAACAGTTCAACAGTTAACCATCATACAGTTAACCATTCTCAATACTGTTCTTTTTCGTTCGGAAAGTCATTTGCCTTTACATCTTGGATATAAGATTTTGCTGCACCTAAGATGCCTTCATAGAGATCGAGGTATTGACGGAGAAAGCGGGGCTTAAATCCCTTGGTTAATCCGATCATGTCGTTCACTACCAAAACCTGTCCATCGCAATGCGGACCTGCACCTATGCCAATTGTCGGTATTTGGAGGCTCTCCGTTACTTCTTTGGCCAACTTAGCAGGGATTTTTTCCAGCACCACCGCAAAACAACCAGCTTCCTGGAGCGCCAGGATATCAGATTTGAGTTTATTGGCCTCTTCTTCATCCTTGGCCCGTACAGTGTAGGTACCAAATTTATAGATAGATTGCGGGGTCAGTCCCAAATGTCCCATTACGGGAATACCAGCAGTAATGATCCTTTGGATCGATTCTGCAACTTCTGCGCCACCTTCAAGCTTAACGCCATGTGCCCCGGATTCTTTCATAATGCGGATAGCGGAATTTAGGGCTTCCTTCGAATTTCCCTGATAGGAACCAAAGGGAAGGTCGACCACCACAAAAGCCCGGCTCGCTCCCCTCACCACGCCCTGTGCATGATAGATCATCTGATCTAAAGTGATGGGCAAGGTTGTTTCATGGCCAGCCATTACATTCGATGCGGAATCCCCTACGAGGAGCACATCCAGGCCTGCATCATCCAAAATAGTAGCCATTGAATAATCGTAGGCTGTTAACATCGCGATTTTCTCCCCGCGATGTTTCATCTCCCGCAAAATGTGCGTCGTGACCCTTTTTACTTCCTTGTGTACAGACATATTTTTGTATTTGTAAAACAAAATTAGGGTTTACAATCGAGATTAGCGAACAGCGATTTGCGTTCGGCGATTAGGTACAAATAAACTTAATGCCAAACGCCAAACTATTTTATTTTCCCTCTTGCATTCCCCTCCAAATTCCCTATCTTTGTATCCTGAAATGAATGAGTTCAATCAGCTTTTTTTCTCTTTTTGTCTAAGCGCATCACGCCAAACGCCAAACTTTAGACAGCTATCCATTCTTTCATCAGATTCCATTTCTTTTTATTGCACCACTTATGACAACTAACTACACCAAGTTACCTGCAATTTTGTTATTGGCCGATGGCACTGTTTTTTACGGAAAAGCTGCCGGAAAAATCGGGACGACAACCGGCGAAATCTGCTTCAATACTGGAATGACCGGTTATCAGGAAGTCTTTACAGATCCATCCTATTTCGGACAGATCATGGTAACCACGAACGCACACATTGGAAATTATGGGATGCACAAGGAAGAGATCGAATCTGGATCGATCAAGATTGCCGGTCTAGTCTGCAAAAACTATAACATCATCTATAGCCGGAAAGAAGCTTCAGAATCTATTCAGGACAATTTCCAGAACGAAAACATTGTCGGCATTGCTGATGTGGATACACGTGCTTTGGTCCGTCACATCCGCAATAAAGGTGCGATGAATGCCATCATTTCATCAGAAATTACAGATCTGCAGGAACTGAAAAAGAAATTGGAAGAAGTGCCCGATATGGATGGGCTGGAACTTTCTTCACAGGTTTCTACCACCCAACCTTACTATTATGGCAACCCAAATGCCAATTATAAAATTGCGGCCCTCGATTTGGGCATCAAAAAAAATATCCTCAGAAATTTCGACGACCGCGATGTATATGTCAAGGTCTACCCTGCCAAAACCAACTTTCAGGAAATGGACGAATGGGGTGCCAATGGTTACTTCATTTCAAATGGCCCTGGCGATCCAGCGGCCATGGAATATGCCATTGACACGGTCAAATCAATCTTAGCTGCAGACAAACCCCTGTTCGGGATCTGTTTAGGACACCAGTTATTGGCTGAGGCGAATGGCATTGGCACAATGAAAATGTTCAATGGCCATCGCGGATTGAACCATCCGGTAAAGAACATTATCAAAGATCATTGCGAGGTAACTTCACAGAACCATGGTTTCGGAGTTATCCCAGAAGAAGTCAGAAAATCCGATAAAGTAGAGATTACGCACGTCAACTTAAACGATGACTCGATTGAAGGGATCCGTGTGAAAGGCAAAAAGGCGTTTTCGGTGCAATATCACCCTGAATCATCACCAGGCCCACACGACTCGCGCTACCTTTTTGATGATTTTGTAAGCCTGATCAAAGGAGAACTGGCCTGGTAGGCGAAAAAAGTGGCAAGTATAGAGTAGCAAGTAGCGGGTTCGCATTAAACTTAGCTTAAGGATCTTGTAGCATCAAGCCTTGATACCTGATACTTGATACCTGATACCTGATACTTGACACCCAATACCAATAGCCATTCATCGCTAACAAACCTCATTTCATCGACATTTTACTGCAATTCGCATAAAATTCATTTACTTTTCATAGAAAGCTTCTTACTTTAGTTTCATGGAAAAAAACAAGCCCATTATCAGCGTAAGCAATCTGGTCAAAAACTACGACGACTTCAAGGCGGTAAAAGGTCTAAGTTTTGAAGTCTACGAAAATGAAATCTTCGGCCTGCTCGGTCCGAATGGCGCTGGAAAGACCACTACCTTAGAAATTATTGAAACCTTACGGTCCAAAACTTCCGGAGAGGTAGTTGTGGATGGTTACTCTGTTGATGCACAAGCAAATGCCATTAAAAGTATCATTGGCGTACAATTGCAGGCTGCAGGCTATTATCCAAACCTAAATTTGGTAGAACTGTTGGAGCTTTTTGGGGGACTTTACGGCGTGGCCGTCAATCCGATGCAGATGCTCGAAAAAGTAAACCTGCAAGATAAGGCCAAGGCAAAATACAAGGCATTGTCTGGCGGACAGAAGCAAAGGTTCTCCATTGCGACTACCCTGATCAATTCTCCGAAGATTATTTTTTTGGATGAACCCACTACTGGGCTTGATCCACAGGCCAGAAGAAACCTATGGGACCTCATTACCGAAATTCGTAATCAGGGCACTACTGTAGTGATCACCACACATTATATGGATGAAGCCGAGCAATTGTGCGACCGGGTAGCTTTTGTAGAAAACGGGCAGATTATTGCTCTTGACACACCAGACCGATTGATCGACAACCTGATTGCCAGTGGCTTTGAAAGAAAAAAAGAAGTTAAGAAAGCCAACCTCGAAGATGTATTTATCCAATTGACCGGTAAGGAATGGAGAGAATAGAGACGAGATTCAAAGAATCAAGTATCAAGTATTAAGTATCGAGTATCAAGTATCAAGAGCGGAGAGCTGAGAGCTTAGCGCAAAGTGAATAGGCGATCGGTTTGATATCGAAGGATTGTAACCTGAGCTTGTCGGAGGGCATCAAAAAACTAACAAACTAAACAACCAACAACTACTTCTCAAAATGCAAAAATATAGCCACACCAGAGCCACTTTAGCCTTGGCAAAAGCAAGCTTCAGATCCATTATGCGCAGCCCATCTGCGGTTGTCTTTACATTGGCCTTTCCGTTGATCTTTATTCTGGTTTTCGGGTTTTTGGGCGGATCGGGCACAAAGGTAGATGTAGCCCTGGCTCCCCATTCAGATCTTCAAAATCCAATTGTGGGAGCGCTGGATAAAATGCCCATTGTGAAGTTGAGCAAAAACGATTCACAGGAAAACATCAATAAAAAACTGGAGAAAGGCGAGTATGATGCACTGATCACAGTAGAAAAAAATCCCGCCGGAAGGCCAGCCTACATTACACATGTCAAATACACATCAGCATCCCTGGATAAGGGCAACATCTTAAAATCGCTGCTGAACGAGCTTTCCTATGAGTTAAACATGCAACATGTGCAGCCTACGGTAACCGAAATCAGAGCGACCACCGTAACCGGAAGGGCCTATCATTACATCGATTTTCTGTTACCGGGCCAGCTCGGTTTCTCTTTATTGAGTACTGGGGTTTTCGGAACTGCTTTTGTCTTTTTCAGCCTACGGCAGAACCTGGTGATCAAAAGATTTTTTGCTACGCCGGTCAAACGTTCGAGTATTGTGCTTGGCGAGGCCATCGCAAGGATTGGTTTTGCCCTGATCGGTGCGGTTGTCATTATCTTGATCGGACATTATTTTTTCAACTTTACGCTCATCAATGGTGCCATTACTGTTATCGACATGCTGATATTGGCATTTTTTGGGGTCGTGGTTTTTATGGGATTTGGTTTTGTGGTATCTGGCCTGGCCAAAAATGAAAGTACCATCCCGCCCATTTCGAATATCATTACCTTGCCACAGTTTTTGCTGTCGGGAACTTTCTTTTCAATTGATGCTTTTCCGACCTGGCTACAGCCGATCAGCAGGGCATTGCCCCTCACCCACCTCAATGATGCCATGCGCAAAGTTGCTTTTGAAGGTGCGGGCCTGTGGGATGTAAAACATCAATTATTGATCTTGCTGCTCTGGGGAATTGGCATCTATGCCGTAGCCGTAAAGACGTTTAAATGGGAATAAGTAGCGTGACGATTGTAGATTGACGATTTACGGAACTAAAGCTCCATGCACTACAAGCTTTCAGCTATAACTATTAGCTGTAAACGATCAGCTATTCGTATCTTCGTCCATGAAAACAATCCGAATTATTTCTGCCAGTGTGCGGTTGGGCAGGAAAAGCCATCGTGTGGCCTTGTACCTAAAAAATTATCTGGAAGAAAACCATATTGCGAAAGCAGAGCTCATTGATCTTGCCGAACTAAACTTTCCCATTTTTGAGGAGCGGCTGCGCCTGATGCCCAATCCAACGCCAGCTGTATTGGCTTTTGCCGAAAAGATCAAAACCGCCGATGGTATCATCATCGTTAGCCCAGAATATAACGGCGGCTATCCGGCAAGCCTGAAAAATGTAATCGACCTGCTCTACCCTGAATGGAAACGAAAGCCTGTAGCGATCTGTACGGTTTCTGAAGGTGCTTTTGGCGGTTCGCAGGTAATTACTTCCCTCCAATTTAGCTTGTGGAAGATAGGCGCACTTACCGTACCTGCCCTATTCCCAATCGCTACCGTTGATCAGGCCTTCGACGAAAAAGGACAGCCGAGCAATCCTGAAACTGCCAATAAAAGGGCCGCCAATTTCATCAATGAACTGGTGTATTGGATGGAAGCGAAAGGGTGAAAGTTAAAGGTTGAAGGTTTAAAGTTGAAGGCTGAAAGTTGAAGGTTTAAAGTTGAAGGTTTAAAGTTGAAAGGCTGAAAGGTTGTAACGTTGGAAAGTTAAATCGCTCCTGGTTTCAAATCTTATATCTTTCATCTTTTTGCTCTTTGTTCTTTGCTCTATGCTCTATGCTCTTACATCCTGGATACGTTGGAATAAAAAAATACATTCCTATTAACGATAGTTTAAAAATTCTTTTAACTTTGGATACACCCTAGCTAATTGTACTTTTTACACTAAGGGTAATTTTTAATCAAAACCAAAATAAAATGAGTTTAATAATTGATGTCCATGCAAGGCAGATCCTTGATTCAAGGGGAAATCCAACTATAGAAGTAGAAGTAGTTACAGAAAATGGCCAGATCGGTCGCGCAGCGGTTCCATCTGGTGCAAGTACAGGTCAGCACGAAGCTGTAGAACTACGTGATGGCGACAAGAAGACCTACATGGGCAAAGGTGTATTGAAAGCAGTTGAAAATGTAAATACCACCATTGCAAAGGCTCTGCAGGGCGTTGATGTCTTCGAGCAAAACCTGATCGACAAACTGATGATCGACCTGGATGCGACCGAAAATAAGGGCAACCTCGGTGCGAATGCCATTTTGGGTGTTTCCCTAGCCGTAGCGAAGGCCGCAGCAGCGGAAAGCAGACAACCTTTATATCGGTATGTTGGAGGAGTAAATGCCAACACTTTACCTATTCCGATGATGAACATCATCAATGGCGGATCGCATTCTGATGCACCGATCGCCTTTCAGGAATTTATGATCATGCCAGCTGGCGCACCATCTTTCTCAGAAGCATTGCGCTGGGGAACAGAGGTGTTCCATAACCTCAAGTCAATTTTGCACGACCGTGGCCTATCTACAGCTGTTGGCGATGAAGGTGGTTTCGCACCAACTTTCGAAGGAACTGAAGATGCCATCGAAACCGTTTTAAAAGCCATTGAAAAAGCTGGCTACAAACCTGGCGTGGATATCTTCTTGGCCCTAGACTGTGCTTCTTCAGAATTTTATAAAGACGGCAAATACGATTATACCAAATTTGAAGGCGACAAAGGAGCAATCCGCAGCAGCGAAGAACAGGCTACTTATCTGGCAGAACTATCTACAAAATACCCGATCATTTCCATAGAAGATGGCATGGATGAAAATGACTGGAATGGATGGAAATTACTGACCGATAAGATTGGCGACCGCGTCCAGTTGGTAGGCGATGATCTTTTTGTAACGAACGTTAAGCGCCTACAAACAGGTATCGATACCCAGACCGCCAATTCGATCCTGGTCAAGGTAAACCAGATCGGCTCCCTGACAGAAACCATCAACGCCGTTAGTCTGGCACAAAATAGCGGATATACTTCAGTAATGAGCCACAGGAGCGGCGAAACTGAAGACACCACCATTGCCGACCTGGCTGTGGCATTGAACTGTGGGCAGATCAAAACAGGTTCGGCCTCACGCTCTGATAGGATCGCAAAATATAATCAGCTCCTCCGCATCGAGGAAGAACTTGGCGATGCGGCACGCTTTATCGGAAAGGACTTTAAATACGCCAAAAGATAAACTGTTAATAAGTTGATAAAAGAACTGTAAAACATCCGAAACTTTGGCAATCTTTGAAAATGGCCAAAGTGATCGGATGTTTTGTTGATAGCTGATAGTTTATAGTTATTAGTTCGTAGCTAATAGTTTATAGTTCATAGCTAATGGTTTGTTAGCTATCATAAGCCTAAATTTAATCTACTGCCCAAGTCCTCTTTCTAAAAATGAAACGTCTATTAGAATTGATCCGGAATAAGTATTTCATTGCCATTGTGGCATTCGGGGTATGGATGTTATTTTTTGACAAAAACGACATGTTATCGCAATATGAATACCGCACAGAGGTCAACAAGCTGCAACAGGAAAAAGATTTTTATCTCAGAGAGACAGCATCCGTCAAAAAAGACCTACAGGAACTGGACAGTAACCTGAACAGTGCCGAAAAATTTGCACGTGAAAAGTACTTCATGAAAAAAGACAATGAAGATGTTTTCGTGATCGTAAAACAAAAGGAAGAAGAAAAATAGCCCCTTGTAATTTCCTGAAAATAATTATCTTCGTTATAAGGCTATTCATTAACGATGGGAACAATTAAAATCACACTCTTGTACCTGCTGTTGCTCTTATCGGGCACAGCCTTTTCACAAGATCTCCCTGTCCTTAAGCAGATCAAGCTGAACAAAAACAGCCAGTATAAGGCGGCCGAACCAAGTGTTGGAAAGGTTGTCGACTATCTATTTGCTACACCCATCAACAAAAAGAACAAGACTAGAAACGAAGCCGGCCAATTTCTGTTGAGGTGGATGAACGGCACGCCCGATTTCACCTTCTTCCTCGAAGAAAAAGAAACTGATTTTTTCAATACCAATTCAGAGCTGATGTTGATGTACATGGCTGCACTTACCAAATTTGCCCTTGAAAATCCAAACATCAAAGACCAAAAAGCAATGGTGCTCGGTGCCATGTCCATTGTGCTCCCCTACCTCAACTCACAAGATGATAAAAAAACGTGGTCGGCCGAATTATGGCAGTTGAACGATGCCCATCAAAAAGGGAAACTGGAAAAATTTCTTTACCAGTGATTATTGTGGAGCGCAGAGGGCAAAGCGCAAAGCGTAGGAAAAAAGATTAAAGATGAAAGATCAAAGATGAAAGACATTAGACGTGAGATTGACTACGGGCGATTTAAACGTTACAACCTTTCAACTTTAAACCTTCGACTTTAAACCTTTAACTTTAAACTTCTAATACCCAATCCTCGGCAAGGTCAATTTCAGCCTTACCACAATAATCCTTGCGATAAAAATAAAGGTGATTACAATCAGTTTGGCCAGGTCTGCTTCTAGGTTGATATGCAGTAATCCGAAATATATTGATCCGCCCATGATGCACACCGTTGCATAGAGCTCTTTGTCGGTCCTGAAAATTGAGGGAATGGTCGTTAACAGGATATCCCTGATCACCCCGCCAAAACATCCGGTTATGGTACCCAATGCAACGCAAATTCCTGGCTCCAGACCAAAGACGATTCCTTTTTGGACACCCACCATGGTAAACAGCCCAAGTCCCAACGAGTCGAAAATAAAAAGTGTTACCTTAAATCGTTTGATGTAGGTCTTAAAGAAAATCGCCAGCATAGCCGTACCCAAGATCAATAGACAGTAATTGATGTTTCTCATCCACGCTACTGGGGTATCCCCAAGTAACAGGTCGCGGATTGTTCCTCCCCCAATTGCCGTTACAAAAGAAATGATCAGCACGCCCAAAGGATCGAGGCGTTTCTGCATGGCTGCAAAAGCACCAGAAATGGCAAAGGAAACTGTTCCCAAAATTTCGATGATTGCCGTGGTGTTCAAATTTTCCATCAGACCTCGCCGTTACGTTTTCGTAAAAACCATTCTGTGGAAAGCAACAGGATAATGAGCACAAATAGCCATTTCAAGCTAATCAGTTCCTCATATCTGCGGTCTTCATAGCTTATGGTCTTCACTTGTCCTTTTTTCTCCATTTCATCAATAATCTGGAGCAGGTCTTTTGGCATAAACAGCTTACCACCGCTCTTTTGCGACAGTGTATTCAGCAATTGATGATTGGCAGTGGTCTGTTGATATTCGGCAATGAGCGCGTTGATGTAAAAAGCGCCATTGGCCGTGTAGGTATTCTTGCCCAACGTGGTCGTAGCCATGTAAGTATAATTTCCCTGTGGTAAAGTCCCTGCATCGAGCCTGTAGGCTGAGCCGAACTTCGAAAACAAGTAGCGATAAACTTTGCCATTGCCATCTTTGACCTGCACATTCACATCAGGTGTATTGATCGGCTCGTAAGCTTCATTATATAAAGCCGCATTGAGGATGATGTTTTCATTTTCATCATAGGTCGATTTGCTGCTGTAGACTTTAAATTTCCGCTTGTCATCTTTCGCAGATAGGTACTGTACGCTTTTAGCAACTAGTTCATTGACCAATGATGAGCCCTGTTCATTTTTAGCTTCCTCCAACTTCCATTTCCAGATGCCCTCACCTATTAAAAATCCGAGCTTACGGCCATTATCTTCCATAAAGAACAGCAAAGGGTTTTGGGTGTTCAGTTTTCCGATGCGCTGGTTAAAGAGAGATGAATAGCTTCCATTTACATTCAGGCTAGAAAATGGGATTAGTAATGGATCATAGTCGGCAAGTTGTTTTAGGGAGGAGGCATCCAGGTTAAAAGCCGTAAAATTAGCGGCAGTGTAAGGAAAAATTTCCTGGAGCGAAGCGCTACTGCGGCTAAAGCTGATCGCTTGCTGAACCTGGTTAAAGGCCTGAAGATTAGTCTGTGCACCAATAACGTACCAAAATGAAAGCTTTGATTCCTTTATCCTGTTCATGAAATTGGCAGCTGCCAGGTTAACATTGGGCAACTGGTACAAAATCGCCAAGCTAAAGTTCTTTGGATCAACGGTATTCAGCTCATCGGCCAGGGCCAAAGTTACCTCATAATGCTGCTGTTGCTCAATGGCCTGTTTAAAAGCGGCCAGATCTGGATGGGGGGCTGCAGCGGCAAGCAGAACTTTTTGGCGTCCGTCTATTACTTCAATAAAGACAGTCTGTACATTATTTTTAGTCGTGATTTCATTTTTTATCGCAGAAAGACTAATTGTATAACGTTGTACGCCAATTTTATTAGCCTTTAGTTTAACCTGAACATCTTTGACTTCGTTAGCTGAAGCAAGCTGAATGGTTTGCTGTTTAAGCTGTTTTCCATTTTCTGAGACGGAGAGTTGCGTTGTTTCTCCTTTCCCCTGAAAGGCCTGAACCTGGATGTCGAGCGTAAATTCATTGTCGAGATAGACCAGGTTATTGTAGTTTACGTTGGCCACCAGCACATCTTTTTTTGCAATGGTGTCGCCAAGGGCGATGGTATAGATTGGTGCCTTGATCTGGTCGATTTCATAAAGGGGATTACCTCCACGGTTAAAAATCCCATCGCTCGCCAGTATGACCGCACCAACGTTCCGGTTTAGCAATTCGTCATTCAATTGATGAAACAAGGCCGAACCATCACTCAGTTTACCTTTTCCAGAGAAATCAAGGCCATTCCTGACGCTATCACTAAAATTATATAATCTGACCTCATATTTTGCCGATAGCTGGTCGCCCAATTTTTGTAGCTCATTCTGGTAGCGTTGCTGATCAAATCCAGGTGGCTTTATCGTAGCTGCCGATATGGAATTATCATTGGCGAGCACAATAATCGGTTTTTCAGGAGTATAAGAAATCAATCTTACCAAAGGCGCAAAAAGCAGCCAGCTAATGAGCGCTACCAAAAGCATGCGTAGCGCGAAAAGTACGGGTTTTAACTTTTTCGAGAGGTGTTTAGCTGTTCCATACAATAACCATGCATATAGCCCGCCCAGTACCAGGCAGGCCATACAGGTAAAAATTGAATTGGCAGTTAAAAAATTACCCATCGCTTCCGTAAAAATGCTAATTTAAAACTTAAAGCATTCCGCCGTCTACAGCGAGAGTCTGGCCGGTAACGTAGGCACTGAGATCTGATGCGAGAAATACACAGACATTGGCAATGTCTTCTGTTTCACCAGCACGTTTCAATGGAATATCTTTCTCCCAGCCCTCTACAACTTTAGGATCAAGTACTTCAGTCATTTCGGTTCGGATAAAGCCTGGTGCAACTACATTGGCCCGGATATTCCTAGAACCTAGTTCCTTGGCGATAGATTTTGTAAAACCAACAATCCCGGCTTTTGAGGCCGCATAATTGGCCTGTCCGGCATTGCCCGTTACCCCTACTACCGAGCTCATATTGATGAAAACGCCCTGACGTGCCTTCATCATCACTTTAGATGCCGCTTTGGTCACGTTAAAGATCGACTTGAGGTTGATGTTGATCACATCATCCCAATTTTCTTCGCTCATGCGCATCAGCAAACCATCTTTGGTGATACCAGCGTTGTTTACCACGATATCCAATGCGCCAAACTCTTCAACAATGGCATTGATCAATTGCTCTGCTTCATCAAATTTCGAAGCGTCAGAGCGATAGCCCTTAACCTTGGTACCAAAGCTTTGGAGCTCTTTTTCCAGTGCTTCGCCTTTTTCTACTGAAGACAGATAAGTAAAGGCCACATTGGCACCCTGTTCTGCAAATTTTTCGGCAATCTTACGGCCTATTCCTTTTGATGCACCAGTAATCAGTGCTGTTTTTCCTGCTAGTAATTTCATGCAATGATGTTGTATGATTGTAAAGATAGTATTTATTGGTTAACTGTTTAATTGGTTAATCGGTTAACTGTTTAATTGGTTAATTGTTTAATTGGTTAACTGGTTAATTGGTTAATTGGTTAACTGGTTAACTGGTTAATTGTTGTTTGGTTGTTTGGTAACTGCCCTGCAGTACACTGGCGTGACTGCAGGGACTATAAACTGGTAACTGCCAACTTTTAACTAAGAACTAGGAAGTAAAAACTAAACCGCCGGTTCCTGTTGGCTGAGGCAATGGAAGCTGCCCAATCCCCAGATGATGTCGGTTGAATCAATTCCGATGACCTCGCGGTCGGGAAAAGCTTTTTGGATAATTTCCAAAGCCAATTGATCGTTCACATCCCTAAAAGTAGGCACGATAACCGCAGCATTGGCAATGTAGAAATTGGCGTAAGAAGCTGGCAAGCGCGTATCTTCATAGATTACAGGTGATGGCATGGGCAATTTGATAATGTTCAGCGATCTGCCATCCTTTAGCTTCATTTTCTTCAATTCGGCTAAATTTTCTTGGAGCAGGAGATAGTTTTCGTCCAACGGATTACTTTCTACCACGGTCAGTATCGTATCTTCATTCACAAAACGGGTCATATCATCAATATGGCCATCGGTATCATCACCAACAATGCCATCACCTACCCAAAGTACCTGCTCGGCACCATAGAATTCCTTAAGATACGTTTCGATCTGCTCTTGGTTCAGATGCGGATTTCGATTTTCGTTAAGTAGACATGCCCTGCTGGTGAGGATCGTTCCCGCACCATTAAATTCTACTGCACCTCCTTCCATTACTATGCCAGGCTCAAAAAGCGGGAGATCAAAATGCTTTGCGATCTTGGTCGGGATGACATCATCAAGTTCAAAAGGAGGATATTTTCCGCCCCAAGCGTTATAGCCCCAATCAACCACTGCTTTAGCATGTGGATCCGAACGTTTAATCAGGAATGCCGGACCATGGTCCCTGCACCAGGCATCATTGCTTTCGTTAAAATAAAATTCGATCTGCGCCAGATCCGCATCCACTTTTTTCAATTCGCTGATCGCAAATGCTTTCATTTCTTCGTCACGCACATTGATACGTACCTTCTCTCCTTTGGCCACTGCTTTGATAAATTGGCAATAAGGCGCATAGATCGTCTCCAATTTACCTGGCCACGAAGCCTCCTTATGCGGCCAACTTAACCAGGTTGCCTCATGTTTTGCCCATTCGGCGGGGAAAGAGTAACCCATTTTTTTTGGACTTGAGTCGAAAAGTCCAGTAGTCGAAGAGTCCATTGATGAATCGGAAGATTGATTTAAATGTTTTGACATTAGTTCATCGATTTGATGAGTGCATTGATCATGAGCAATATTTCGTGGCACACACCGTATAATTTATTAAAAAGTTCTTCTGGTATATACTTTCTCCTCTTTCCGAGGTATAAGCAACATACTACTTCCATATCTGATCTAAGAGCATATTTTAAAAATCGAATAAACTCTTTATTGCTTTGTCCCGTACTGCCTTCAGCGATATTGAGTGAAATAGAATCTGCTGCCCGTTTCATTTGCGAGGATAATACGTAAACTTCATTCTTCGGGAATGTACGTGTCAATATATCCACTTCATCTGCTAGATCCAGCGCCTTTTGCCACACCAACAAATTTTCAAATTTGAAAATCATCATCAAGAATTTTAGATTTCAAAATAACCAAAATAATCCAAAACTCATGTTCATTTAAATTGACAATGTAGCCCTGCAGCTTTACAAAAAGTTCACTTCAGCTTTTACGTTTACCAAGATGGATTGGACTCTTGGACTTCTCGACTCTTGGACTCAATCCCCATCCAAATACCTTTTCGTAATCGGCTGATAGGAGTCGATCCTTCGATCCCGTAGGAAAGGCCAATGTTTGCGGTAAAAGTCTGATTGGGAGAGGTCAAGGTCTACCACTACGGTTTCTTCCTGGTCGTGCGAGGCGAGGTAAAGGAGTTTGCCCTGTGCATTGGTGGCAAAACTTCCGCCCCAGAACTTCATGGCGCCATCCTGCTCAAAGCCTACACGGTTTACACTGACCACGGGCACGCCATTAGCCACCGCATGTGACCGCTGAATGGTTTGCCAAGCGTTATATTGGTCTTTATTGGTCTCTTCGTCCTGATCTGTTGCCCAGCCGATCGCCGTAGGATAGAACATGATGTCGGCTCCCATCAATGCGGTAATCCTTGAGGCTTCAGGATACCACTGGTCCCAACAGATGAGGATCCCGATCTTGGCAAATTTGGTCTGGAATACCTTATAGCCCAGGTCGCCCGGTGTAAAGTAAAATTTCTCATAATAGGCAGGATCATCCGGAATGTGCATCTTGCGGTATTTGCCCAAGTAACTTCCATCAGCATCCAAAACGGCAGTTGTATTGTGGTATAGTCCTTCTGCACGCTTTTCGAAAAGTGAAGCCACGATAACGACATTCAGTTCTTTGGCGATGACAGCCAAGGCATTGGAAGATGGTCCGGGAATAGCTTCCGCGAGATCAAAATTATCGTAATCTTCTACGTCGCAGAAATATAACGAGGTAAAGAGTTCCTGAAGACAGACAATCTGTGCACCTTTTGCAGCTGCCTCACGGATCTGTGCGATCGCCTTGTCTAAATTCTCCTGCTTATCCTTCGTGCAGCTCATCTGCACCAAGCCAACTTTTACTTTGCTCATAGGTATAAAAATTTGATGCAAAGGTACGGCGGAAAGTTGGAAGAGCAAAGGTCAAAGACAAAAGATTAAAGATCGGAGACAAAAGACGAAAGATTAAAGATCAAAGATTAAAGACGAAAGATTAAAGATCAAAGACAAAAGATTTGAGATCTGAGATTTGAGACAAGGACATTAGCTATAGACGATCAAATATGAACTACTAACTATGAACTACTAACTATGAACCACTAACTATCAATCGGTATTCTTGTTGCAATTCAGATAGACATTTGGCACATAGGCAGCCATCATACAGTTCACTGATGTGCTGGACTTCATTGATGGAAAGCTGTACGACACTACATTGGCATTTGGTATACGAATTTGCCTTGCACTCAATAGCTGTTCCACAGCGTTCGCAGGGAATGATTTCATGTTTGGTATGTAGAGACCGGTTCAAGTTGTAGGCTGTATTGTTATATTGTTGGATGTTAGAAAGGCTGGAACGTTTCAATGTTGGAACGTTGGCTCTTATCGCACACGAAGATAGCATAACAGGATTACATCCAGTCTTCAAAGCTTAAAAGCTGACTATAAAAAGATAATCTTGCAGCGATCTTTCAATCTGTGCAATCTCTTTTAATCTGTGTAATCACATAAAAAAATCCCGCTAGCTTTTACACTGAACGGGATTGTTATCTATTTAAGGGTTAAGATTTAGCGTATAGCTAATGTAGTTTATCCTGAGCAGCTGATGCAGCCTTCTTCCATGGTACAAACTGGTCCGTCGATAATTTCTTCGGCCACTTGCTCCTGAGGGATGACATCTGGAATAACAGCTTCAATGGCCTTCCCAGCTTGGTTCTCGACCGTAAATTTAACAGCCTGTGCCGCAGCTTGCGTACGGAGGTAATACATGCCGGTCTTCAATCCTTTTTTCCAAGCATAGAAGTGCATTGAAGTCAGTTTTGATGTATTTGGTGCATTGATGAACAGGTTGAGCGATTGCGATTGGCAGATATAGGCACCACGATCGGCAGCCATATCGATGATGTTACGCATCTTGATCTCCCAAACTGTTTTGTAGAGTTCTTTGATGAAATCAGGAATTTCTGCAATATCCTGGATCGATCCATTTGCCAAAATGATCCTATCTTTCATGGCAGGGCTCCATAGGCCCAGAGAAACCAGGTCTTTCAACAAATGCTTGTTGACTACAATAAACTCTCCGCTCAATACCCTTCTGGTGTAGATGTTTGAAGTATAAGGCTCAAAGCACTCGTTGTTACCCAAGATTTGTGAAGTTGATGCAGTTGGCATTGGTGCCACCAATAATGAGTTGTACACACCGGTTTTAACTACACGCTTGCGCAATGCATCCCAATCCCAACGGTTGCTGCTAGGTTTAACGTTCCAAAGATCAAACTGGAATTTTCCTTTAGAAAGTGGGGAGCCTTTAAATGTCTCATAAGGACCATGTTTTGCGGCCAGATCGGCAGATGCGGTCATTGCGGCAAAATAGATGGTTTCGAAAATATCCTTGTTCAATTCTTTTGCAGCCTCGCTTTCAAATGGTAGGCGCAACAAGATGAATGCATCTGCCAATCCCTGTACGCCCAAACCTACCGGACGGTGACGGAAGTTGGAATTCTGCGCCTCAATTACCGGATAATAGTTATAATCGATGATCTTGTTCAGGTTCAAGGTGGCCTGATAAGTTACTTCGTATAATTTTTGGTGGTCAAATTCGCCATTGATGACAAATCGTGGCAAAGCCAGTGAGGCCAGGTTACAAACCGCTACTTCATCTTTAGACGTATATTCGATGATCTCTGTACACAGGTTTGAACTCTTGATGGTTCCCAGGTTCTGTTGGTTAGACTTGCTGTTTGCCGCATCTTTATAGAGCAGGTAAGGTGTACCTGTTTCGATCTGCGCGTCCAGGATGGCAAACCAAAGTTCTTGTGCCTTAACGGTTTTGCGCGCCCTACCTTCTTTTTCATATTTGGTGTAAAGCGCATTGAATTCTTCTCCATGGCAGTCGGCCAGGCCTGGTGCCTCATCTGGGGAGAACAAGCTCCAATCGCCATTTTCTTCTACACGCTGCATAAACAGGTCACAGATCCAGAGCGCATAGAACAGATCGCGTGCACGCAATTCTTCCTTACCATGGTTTTTACGTAGGTCTAGGAACGAGAAAATGTCTGCATGCCAAGGCTCCAAATAAATGGCAAATGCGCCTTTACGTTTACCTCCGCCCTGATCTACATAGCGGGCTGTATCGTTAAAAACTTTCAGCATGGGAACGATGCCATTGCTGGTTCCATTGGTACCACCGATATAGGCTCCGGTTGCGCGGATATTGTGGATGCTCAGACCGATACCGCCGGCACTCTGAGAAATTTTCGCTGTTTGTTTTAAGGTGTCATAAATGCCTTCGATGCTATCGTCTTGCATGGTCAGCAAGAAACAGGATGACATTTGTGGCTTAGGTGTAGCGGCATTGAACAAAGTTGGTGTCGCATGTGTAAACCAACGTTCGCTCATCAAATTATAGGTTTTAATGGCACTATCGATATCTTCTTTGTGGATCCCAACGGCAACACGCATAAACAGGTGCTGTGGACGCTCTACGATCTGACCATTAACTTTTAGTAAATAGGATTTCTCTAATGTTTTGAAACCAAAATAGTCGAACCCGAAATCGCGGTCATAGATAATCGTGCTATCCAAAATATCCGCATTGTTCTTGATCACTTCCCAAACATCTTCTGCAATCAATGAAGATGGCTTTTCAGTTTTGGGATCGATGTAGGTATACAACATTTCCATCGTTTTGGAAAACGACTTCAACGTGTTCTTATGCAAGTTGGATACTGCGATCCGCGAAGCCAACAAGGCATAATCTGGATGTTTTGTAGTAAGTGACGCAGCCGTTTCTGCCGCAAGATTGTCAAGCTCTGAAGTGGTCACGCCATCATATAACCCTTCGATTACCTTTCTGGCCACATCGATCGGATCAACTAATTCAGCATTAAAACCATAACATAACTTCTCAATGCGAGCAGTTATCTTATCAAACTTTACCGCTTCTTTGCGGCCATCTCTTTTAATTACAAACATCCTTTTCTAGTATTATGGTGCTTATTTGTACAGCGGCACCTGGTTTCAAAATTTATTTCATGGCATAGCGCATGGCGCTAAGCGCTTTGCTTTTATTAAAAATCATCGTCGAGTGAAAATGCCGAGGCCTTGTCTTCAGTCGAAGTCAGCACACCGCTTTTCTGATAGTCGCCCACTCGCTTTTCGAAGAAATTCGTTTTCCCTTGAAGAGAAATCATTTCCATAAAGTCAAATGGATTACTTGAGTTGTATATTTTTTTGTAGCCCAATTCGCTCAGCCACCTGTCGGCCACAAACTCAATATATTGGCTCATGAGCTTGGCATTCATGCCGATCAAGGCTACCGGCAGTGCATCGGTAATGAACTCTTTTTCGATTTCGACCGCATCGCGGATGATATCATGCACCTGATTTTGTGGCAGTTTATGCTCGAGCATGCTGTAGAGCAGGCAGGCAAATTCGCAGTGCATGCCCTCATCTCTTGAAATCAGTTCATTGCTGAAGGTTAGTCCCGGCATCAGTCCGCGTTTTTTCAACCAAAAAATCGAACAGAAGCTTCCGCTAAAGAAAATACCTTCAACTGCAGCAAAAGCAACCAGTCGTTCGGCGAAACTACCATTCTCGATCCACCTTAGTGCCCACTCTGCTTTCCTTTTCACTGCGGGAACCGTATCGATGGCATGGAATAGACGGTCTTTTTCTTCAGGATCCTTGATGTAGGTGTCGATCAACAGGGCATAGGTTTCGGAATGGATGTTCTCCATCATGATCTGGAACCCATAAAAGCACCTGGCTTCGGGAATTTGTACCTCACTCATGAAGTTTACGGCCAGGTTTTCGTTTACGATCCCATCGCTTGCCGCAAAGAAAGCCAAGATGTGCGAAATGAAATGCCTTTCCCCACTGTTCAGTTCATCCCAATGCTTGAGGTCGTCTGAAAGATCGATCTCTTCTGCCGTCCAAAAACTTGCTTCACTTTTCTTGTACATTTCCCAGATTGCCGGGTATTTGATCGGCAGTAAAACAAAACGATCTTTGTTTTCCCTTAATAGTAGCTCTTCTTGCATAAACTCAACCTTTTTTAACTTTAGAAAAATAGGGCATTGAAAGAAAAAAATTTGCTCCAATACCCTCGTCTATCGCTCTTATCAAAATCATGCCGCCAACAAAACCATTTAGTCAAACTTTAGCAACGTTGAAAAATTACACCGTTTTTAAACAACTAAATATGAAGTACTTAAATAATGTTGTGAGTGGATTCTTTTTAAAGAACTTTGTTTAACAAATATAGAAGTTGACCTATTTTTTTGGTTACAAAGTTGTTAACATGCTGTTGGAAGTTGTCGTAATTCTCATCAAATTTTCGTCATAAACGACATTGAAAAAAGCTAATTATTTCTTTTTAAGGACTTACGAAAAAAAAGGGAGTGTTAATAATTTTAAAAAAGAAGTTTAAACACCAGTTTTTAGGCAGCAAATTATTTGGGCAGCACATAAGAGATTTCCACCCTGGCATAGCCCAGTCTATAGATGCCCAGGTCTTTGGCCGCAGCCTGCGAAAGATCTAAAGAAAACTTCTTGCTAAATGGTCCACGATCGTTTATGCGTACCTTTACCACTTTGCCGGTCACCAAATTCTTGACCGTTACCAGGGTACCGAAAGGAAGAGTGCGGTGCGCGGCCGTATACATCTTACCGCGATAACGTTCACCGCTTGTCGTTTTCCGGCCCTCGAATTTTTTAGCGTAGTAGGTAGTAAAAATTGTTTGAACAACTGTATCCGCCTGCTTAGCAACAGGCTGTTGCGCTTTTACACCGAAAGTAGCAAAGCATAAGAAAAGTAAAAACTTCCAATGAATCTTCATATTCGTTAATCAGCGGACGGCAAATATAACAAAATACTTCGAAGCGGGAGTCTGAAGTCCAAGAGTCCAAAAAGTCGAAGAGTCCAAAACTCCGAACTGCTGCTGGACTCTTGGACTCTTTGACTTTTGGACTTCTTAAATCTCTACTTCTTATCCGGTATAAAACTCATCGAAACGGAATTCACGCAGTGCCTTGTATTTTTGGCGGTGAGGCCTTCGCCCATGAACACATGGCCAAGGTGTGCGCCGCAGTTGGCACAGACAATTTCCGTCCGTTGCCCATCGGCGTCGGCATGTCTTTTTACCGCGCCCTTGATCTCATCATCGAATGCCGGCCATCCGCAATGTGCATCAAATTTGGAATCTGAACGGTACAATGGCGCATTGCAGCGCTTGCACACATAAGTTCCCTTCTCAAAAAATTTATCGTATTTTCCCGTTCCAGGATATTCGGTGCCTTTACGGACGATTACATCCTCTTCCTCTTTGGTTAATTTATTCCATTCCATTTTCTTGGTCGTTTTTGAAGGTGATTTTTGTTCCTGTTTTTGGGCGCAGGCCACTAAACTCGTTACCATTAACAAGCCCAGCACGATGAATGTTTGATTGATGATCTTTCTCATGTCTATTTATGTTTGATAGATAGATATACGCAAATTGCTCTCGGTTAGATGTCTTAACAAATATAATCAATTGCAAACGACGGAGTTTCAGCACAAGGTAAAAATACATTACACCGAAAAGTGGTTGACTGGTTAATTGTTTAAGTGTTTAAATGGTTAATTGGTTAATTGGTTAATTGGTTAATTGGTTAATTGGTTAACTGACAACTGTGAACTGACAACTGTAAACTAGAATGTAGACAAG
>JAVHXV010000008.1:76635-158973 GCA_031119475.1 Pedobacter sp.
CCACCTAAAATGGTGAATTGGTTAACTGTTTAATTGGTTAACTGTTTAATTGTCTAATTGGTTAACTGACAACTGTGAACTGACAACTGTAAACTAGAATGTAGACAAGGGTCCGAAGCGCATGGACAGTGGCTCCGATCAATGATAGTCCCGCTTTGTACTCCAAGCTTTGGCTGCACCAAAGGCTTTCCATTCCAATCGGGGCTATTCCCGATGGGCCTCTGCAGAAAAGCCACCTAAAATGGTGAATTGGTTAACTGTTTAATTGGTTAACTGTTTAATTGTCTGATTGGTTAACTGCCCTGTGGTAACACAAGTGTACCATCAAAAAAAACGCCCCATGTTATCCATGGGGCGTTTCCTATCAATGATCAATAATTTTATTTCTTCAGTGAATTTGCCATCGCTGCGCCGATCTCTGCCGGACTCTCCACCACAACAATTCCGCACTCTGCCATGATCTTCATCTTGGCAGCAGCAGTATCGTCTGCCCCACCTACAATTGCGCCTGCGTGTCCCATCCTACGTCCCGGAGGCGCAGTCTGGCCAGCAATAAAGCCTACCACTGGTTTGGTGCCATTGGCCTTGATCCATCTTGCTGCTTCGGCTTCCATTCCGCCACCAATCTCTCCGATCATGATAATGCCTTCGGTTTCAGGGTCATTCATCAACAGCTCTACAGCTTCCTTGGTCGTGGTGCCAATAATCGGGTCTCCACCGATACCAATTGCCGTAGTAATGCCCAATCCAGCTTTCACCACCTGGTCTACGGCCTCATAGGTCAGCGTACCAGATTTAGAAACGACACCGATATTGCCTTTTTTGAAAATAAATCCCGGCATAATTCCAATCTTGGCTTCGTCTGCGGTGATTACTCCAGGACAGTTCGGGCCGATCAGCCTGCAGTCTTTATCAGCGATATAAGATTTCACGGCGATCATATCTTTTGTAGGGATGCCCTCGGTAATGCAGACAATCACTTTGATCCCGCCCTCGGCAGCTTCCATAATGGCATCGGCCGCAAATGCAGGAGGTACAAAAATAATAGAAACATTTGCTCCGGCCTTTTCTACAGCATCCTTAACCGTGTTAAAAACAGGCCTGTCCAGATGTGTCTGACCGCCTTTTCCGGGTGTAACACCGCCAACTACGTTCGTACCGTAAGCAATCATCTGCTCAGCGTGGTAAGTACCTTCGTTTCCGGTAAAACCCTGAACAATTACTTTTGAATCTTTATTTACTAAAACACTCATGCTATCTATTTTTGTGTGCAAACTTAAGCTAATTGCGATAGATTGTCAACTGTTAAATGACTTTGTCAAAGTCAATCGATAGATTTTCACAAAAATGGCCGTTTGCAGGCAAATAGGACAGGGAGATTGTCAAAGTCTATCCACAAATCAGTGCTGGACTTTGTCAAAGTCAAACTCCCTATTTTAACAGAAATTGTTGTTTTTTGGCTCCAATGGAATGGAGATTGTCAAAGTGTATTATATATTTTCTTCCAATTTTTCAATCGTGGCCGGACAGATTGCCCTCTTGTATTTTTCTTCATCAAATTCCTTTTCGCTCTTCGCGATCACGATCGTGGCTATCCCATTGCCGATCATATTGGTTATTGCCCTGGCCTCGCTCATAAAGCGGTCGACGCCCAATAAAATCGCAATGTACTCTACCGGCATGATCCGCAAGGCGGTCAACGTACTTGCCAATACAATAAAGCCACTTCCGGTTACACCAGCCGCACCCTTTGAAGTGATCATCAGCACCGCCATGATCCCCAGCTGCTTTTCAAAGGTCAGGGGTACATGAAAGGCCTGTGCCAGAAAAATGACGGCCATTGATAAATAAATCGCAGTTCCATCTAAATTGAAAGAATAGCCAGTTGGGATCACCAGTCCTACAACCGATTTATCACAACCGATATCTTCCATTTTCTTCATCATGCTGGGCAGCACCGATTCAGACGACGAGGTACCGAGTACGATCAATATTTCCTGACGGATATACTTCAGGTATTGCCACAGACTAAATTGATAATATCGGCAAATGCCCAGGAGCACCACAAAAATGAATAGGAAACAGGTCAGATAGACCGAGCCCATCAATTGGGCCATCGGCAACAAGGTCGACAGGCCAAACTTCCCTACACTAAAGGCCATCCCGCCAAATGCGCCGATCGGTGCCACACGCATCACGACTTTCATGATGTGGAACAGCACTTTCGAAATCTTGTCGAACGTGCCGATCAGCGACTGTCCCTTTTCGCCCATCTTGTTCAGGCCATAGCCAAAAAGGATCGCAAAGAATAAAATCTGTAGGATTTCTCCCTTGCTAAAGGCATCAAAAATATTCTTGGGAATGATGTGTGCAACAAATTCGAGCCAATTGATCTCTCCGGCCTGCTTGGTATAGGTACTCAGTTTTTCGGCATCAGCAACCGAGGCATGGACATTTACGCCCACTCCGGGCTGGAGCACATTGGCCACTACCAATCCAATAAGAATGGCCATTGTGGTTACAACTTCAAAATAGAGGATTGCTTTTCCCCCTACACGGCCAACTTTTTTCATGTCGCCCATGTGTGCAATCCCGAGCACAATGGTCAGGAAGATAATGGGCGCAATCAGCATGCTGATCATGTTGATAAAGCTCTTGCTGATCACCTCCGCATAAGGCGCAAATCCAGGTGCAAAATGCCCTACGAGCACGCCCAGGGTAATGGCCACCAACACTTGGAAGGTCAGGTTGGATAAAACTGATTTCATGGCTACGAATTAAATTTGAAGATATAAATTATTTTCTGCCCAGTCGGGTTTTTGAAAAATAGCATTGGCATTGGATAATAAAATGTCAATCCCGTACAATATTGCTATATTTACCTCATCGATCATGAAAAAGCTAAGTTTAATCCTATTTATCGCCATAGGTCTTTTGGCCTGTAAAAAAGAGGAAGAAAATCCGCAGACCTTCGTGCAGCAGCGCCTGATCGGAAGGTGGCCGATCAAATACCAGATCAGGACCGTGTTCCTTGATAATGTAGAACAAGACCCAGTCAAGGGCGACACGCTCACCTTCTATAATCCAATCGATACCCTGATCTTTACGGCCGAAGGGCAGGCCATTAGACAAAATAAAACCGTGATCTCTAGTGGGAGCTACACGGTTGCTCCTGATGGAGAGAGCCTGACAATGAATTCGACCACCTATAAGATTACTTTTTTGCGGAATACGAGCATCGGATTGGGAACAGCAGAGACCAATACGCATGTTGGCGGAAAAACACAAAGGACCGTAATTGCCGATCATTTGGTGAAATAAGAAAAGCGGTAAGGGCAAAGCGGAAAGTGGAAAGCTGAAAGCACAAAGCACAAAGCGGGAAGAGCAAAGCAAAAAGCAAAAAGCAAAAAGCACAAAGCGTGAAGCTTAAATGAATTTTTTATCTACCCTACTGCTTTAAGCTTTAGCCTTTTCGCTAAAATAGTTTCTCAACTTTGTTCTTTCAGCTTTAGTCTTTAAGCTTTTAATCAACTCTTGGCAATTCCCGAAGAAGAAAACTGGAGTTCGTACAAGCGTTTATAATAGCCATCTAGTTTCAGCAACTGCTGATGTGTACCTTTTTCCTTGATTTCTCCCTTGTCTAGAACAATAATGAGGTCTGCTTTTTGGATGGTCGATAAACGGTGTGCGATCACGATGGAAGTTCTGCCCTGCATCAGTTTGTCGATTGCACGTTGGATCATGAGTTCAGATTCGGTATCGACAGATGAAGTCGCCTCATCCAACACCAAGATAGCTGGCCTGTAGACCAATGCCCTAATGAAAGAAATCAATTGGGCCTGTCCGGCCGAAAGGGTTGCTCCCCTTTCCATCACATTATAATGATAACCGCCGGGCAAACGTTCGATGAAATCGTGCGCGCCAACTTTTTTAGCCGCATCGACCACTTCTTCGATGGAAATTTCGGGATTATTGAGCGTAATGTTGTTGAAGATCGTATCCGAAAAAAGAAAGACATCCTGTAGGACCGTCGCAATGTTGCTCCTCAAGAAATTGAGTTCATAATCGGCAATCCGGACCCCATCGATCTTGATTTCGCCTTTCTGGATCTCATAAAACCTGTTGAGGATATTGATGGTCGAAGACTTTCCAGCACCAGTAGCACCTACCAGGGCAATGGTCTGACCAGCCTTTACTTCAAAAGAAATGTTTTTCAGTACATAACCGTCTTCCGGCACTTCATCGTCTTGGTTATAACTGAACCAAACCTGGTCAAAAACAATGTTTCCATTTATTTTTTCTGGCCGATAGGTGCCCGCATTCACCGTGGCTTCCTGTGTATCCAATACCTTGAAAACCCTTTCGGCACCAACCATCCCCATTTGGAGCGTATTGAACTTATCTGCAAGCTCCCTGATTGGCCTGAACAACATATTGATGAACATGATGAACATGACAATGATATCTGGCCTGACCGTTAGCGGCTTTTCCAAGATCATTTTAGAGCCATACCAGATCAGCAGGCCCAGCGAAAGCGCTGAAATCAACTCCACCACTGGAAAGAAGATGGAATAATACCAGTTAGAACGGATATTGGCATCGCGGTAGCGTGCATTGATCTTTAGGAATTTTTTGTATTCCTGTTCTTCCCTTGCAAAATATTGAATGATCGAGATCCCACTGATATGTTCCTGGAGGTAGGTATTCAGGTTCGAAACCTCTGTACGGATTTCCTGAAAGGCTACTTTAATGGATTTCTGGAAAATGCGCGTGGCCACAATCAACAATGGAATGGGCAAGAGCACCACCAATGACAGTTCCCAATCGATATAGAACATTACCACAACGATCACGATAACCTGCAAGAGGTCGCCCACCATGGCGATGAGCCCTTCTGAAAAAATATCGGCAATCGTTTCGAGATCAGAAACCGTTCGGGTAATCAATTGTCCGATCGGCGTGCGATCAAAATACTTTAATCTCAAACGGCTGATGTGGTTAAAAACGTTGATCCTGAGGTCTTTGATCGCCGACTGGCCCAAAGTGTTGGTCAGCAGCGTCTGGCTATATTGTATGCCCGATTGCAGGAGCAGGAGCACCAGCATCAAAATGGTCATCCTTACCAATCCACTGTAATTGCCGACCAAAATAAAATGGTCGAGCGTGTAGCCGATCAGCAAGGGCCGCACTGGCGTAATCAGGGCAAGCGATAAAGTAAGGACGATCGACCATCTAAAAACCCCACGATAAGGCTTCACATACTCAAAAACACGTTTGAGCAGGTTCACATTAAATGCATCGCCGGTAATTTTAGACATCGTTATAAATTTTTAGCTTAGAGCAGGGCGCTGGGCGCCAAGCGCCGTGCCTATACGTAAGGGTATTCTATCTTCGTTAAATATAGGCCACAAGCAGGGACAGATTGCCCGGCGTTGCTCCTGTTTTTACTATTTATGATCTCCTTTAATTGTGCTTTGGTAAGTTCGCCCTTGCCTACGCGTACCAGTGTGCCCACAATGGCACGCACCATATTTCTCAAAAAACGATCGGCGGTTATGGTAAATACCAATTCCTGGTCCATCCTTTCAAAACCGGCCGCAACAATCTTACAATTATTGGTAAAGGTCTGGGTTTTGGATTTGCTAAAACAAGAAAAATCGATAAAATCCAATAATATGGCAGCGGCATCATTCATTTTATGGACATCAAGTTCCCCTTTATATTGCCAGGAGCGATTGATCTTGAAAGGGTCTTTGTTAAAATGGATGTGATATTGATAAGACCTTGCCGTTGCATCAAAGCGGGCATGTGCCATTACATCGACTTCAAAAATACGTTTAATGGCAATGGTATAGGGCAATAGTGCATTCAATCCACCCACGCTCTCTACCAAGCCCGCGGGGTTGATGTCTTCTCCATCAAAATGCGCAAAAAATTGCGTGGCATGTACGCCAGCGTCAGTCCTCCCACAGCCCAAGGAGCTGATCGGCTGCCTGAAATATGTAGTCAAAGCCTTGTCCAAACACGCTTGCACCGTAATCCCATTGGGCTGAACCTGCCATCCATGAAAATCTGTACCATTGTAACTGAGTTCTATAAAATATCTTTTGGTAGCCACTGCCTGCAAAAATACATTTAATTGGTTAATTGGTGAACTGGTTAATTGGTTAATTGTTGAGTTGAGTGTTGATGAGGTGATGAGGTGATGAGGTGATGAGGTTGTTATTGTTTAACTGGTTAATTGGTTAATTGTTGAGGTGTTGGAGCGATTGACCAGACTACAACTCAACAACAAACAACTCAACAAGTGATGAGATGATGAGATTTGGCCCTGCACTTTTTTCCGTTTTCCATTTTCCTTTTTCCTTGATACACAATACTCGCTTCTTGCTTCCCGATACTTCCAATAAGCTTGCTACTTTAAACAAATCCTTTAACTTTGTTAAAACAATAAAATTATGATACAACGCATACAGACCATCTGGCTATTATTGGCCGCCATGACCATCTCTCTTTTGTTTTTTCTGCCTATGGTGACCGCTACGTCGGGAACAACCGGACATGAAATCTATGCGACGGGGCTCTATCAAAAGATTGGCAGCCAATCTACCCAGGTCGAATCGAACATGCCATTGACGGTCATGACCATCGCCGTTGCCCTTATGGTATTGATCAACATTTTTAACTTCCGCAAAAGGGAGGCACAAAAAAAGATCATCATTGCCAGCATCGTATTCATCATTGCGCTATCTTTCTGGTGCAGCAGGTTTGCCCAAAAAATTCCTGAAGGACTAGAAAATGCCGATTATAAAGCGGGGATGTTCCTTCCTGTCGTTGCCATCTTCTTCTGTATCTTGGCGTTGCGGGGGATCAGGAACGATGAAAAACTGTTGAGGTCGGCTGACCGGTTGAGGTAGTTATTATACAGAGATAAAGCAAATCTTCCAATGGAATAATATATTAGGCCCATCAGTTTAAAAAAATGAAAAAATTAACGCTCGGCCTCGCCACCTTAACTTTCTTTTTGTGCCTTTCTTCCTGCTCCAGCGACCATGTCCGGGCAAAGTTATTTGTAGAAACCTACAACAAATCGATCGGCAATCAATTGATCAGTGAGCTCTATCAGATCGATCCGAATATTGCCTACCAGACCGATGCAGCGGTGCTGCCCGCCGAAAATGGCGAAGAAGCGATCGGTGTTTCATTTTATTCGAGGTTCAGGCGCGATGATCCCGAAGTGAACCTTTATAAACAGATGATCCCTGCCATGTTTGCCTCGTTGATCATGGCCGATAAAAACACCCATGCACTGATCGAAAGTGGCGCAAAGCTCAAGATCAGCTATTACTCCAGGAACAAAAAGCTGATCCATGAAGTGGCGCTCGACCAGCAGAAGCTAAAATCGCTGTTAAGGGAAGATCCAAAACGGAAACTGGCCAAAGGGAAAGGCACTATTCCGCCCGAGATCAGCAATATGCTCATCGCCTTCAACAACTCCCTGCCCATTGTGATCGATCCGAAGCTGGAAATCAAGATCGTGAAGATCGACTTGGGGAAAGCCGACGAGCTGGTGTACGAAGTAGAAGTGGGCGATGCCATTTCCAACAGCCTAAGGAGTGTTGCAGCAAAGCAGACGATGAAGCAGGCCATCCTTAGTGAAGGAAAACTCGGTATCCTGATGCAAAAAATAAAGACCGTGGGCCTCAACACCATCAGGTATACCTATAGAAATAAAAAGGGCGAGGTGCTGAGCGAAATCAGCTTCAATGAAGCCGATCTGGTCAATGAGGGAATTCACGTCGATTAGCTCATTCCAGCTAATTTATTCAGTGTCAATATTTTGACATCTTCTTGGGTTTAAAAACTATTTGCCCTGCCCCCTGTGAAATGCGGATAATTAACCGTACCTTTGCGGCTTAATTAAAACAAGTTATAATGATAAACCCATTTAGTAAATTGGGGATAAGTGATGACGTTGTTAGTGCCGTAAAAGAGCTAGGTTTTGAAAATCCTACGCCTATTCAGGAGCAAGCTATTCCTGTACTGTTAGAAGGTAGTAACGACTTTGTTGGTTTGGCCCAAACAGGAACAGGAAAAACAGCCGCATTCGGATTGCCGCTGTTGGAATTAATAGACTTTAGGAGCAATAAGCCGCAGGCATTGATTTTATGCCCAACGCGCGAACTCTGTCTACAGATTGCGAACGACATCAAGAATTTCTCAAAGAACACGCCTAATGCACATGTAGTTGCCGTTTACGGTGGCGCAAACATTATGCAACAACTACGCGAAATACGCAACGGCGTACAGATCGTAGTGGCCACGCCCGGCCGTATGCTCGATATCATTGGCCGTAAAGCCATCGATTTTTCAGCAGTTAAATATGTAGTATTGGACGAAGCCGACGAAATGTTGAACATGGGCTTCCAAGAAGACATTAACGACATTTTATCGACTACACCAGACGATAAAAAAACCTGGTTATTTTCTGCGACCATGCCGCCTGAAGTGCGCCGCATTGCCAGAAACTACATGGAAAATCCTGTAGAATTGACCATGGGCACCAAAAATACAGGGAACGTAAATATCGAACACGAATATTATGTGGTACGTGCACGCGATAAATATGCCGCTTTAAAGCGCATCGTCGATTTCAACCCAGAAATCTTTGCCGTGGTTTTCTGTAAGACCAAATTGGATACACAGGATGTGGCCGAGCACTTGATCAAAGATGGCTACAATGCCGACTCGCTGCATGGAGATCTTTCCCAACAGCAGCGTGACAAGGTGATGCAGCGTTTCCGCGATCGTAACATGCAGTTGTTGATCGCTACAGATGTGGCCGCGCGCGGTATCGACGTCAACAACGTTACCCACGTCATCAATTATTCATTGCCAGACGAGATCGAAAGCTATACCCACCGTTCAGGTCGTACAGGTCGTGCCGGTAAAACAGGGATTTCCATCTGTATCGTCAACTCAAAAGAAATCGGCAAGATCCGCCAGATCGAAAAGATCATCGGCAAGCAGTTTACCAAGGCCGAGTTGCCAACAGGTTTCGACGTTTGCGAAAAACAGTTGTTCGCACTGGTACATAAAGTCCACAATGTGGAAGTAAATACCGATCAGATCGATCAGTACATCCCACGTATCATGGATGAGTTTGCCGAACTGAGCAAAGAGGAAGTCATCAAACGTTTTGCGTCGTTGGAATTCAACCGTTTCCTAGATTATTATTCGAAAGCACCAGACCTGAATGCACCAGCAGACGAGCGTGGTGAAAGAGGCGACCGCCGCGACCGTGGAGAACGTGGCAGCAGAAGCTTCAGCAACAGCGATTATACCCGTCTGTTTATCAACGTGGGCTCTGTAGATGATTTCACCAGGGGAGACCTGTTGGGCTTTGTGTGCAACAATGGTAAGATCAGTGGTAAAACTGTTGGAAAAATTGACCTGAAAGGTGTTTATTCTTTTATTGAAGTAGAAAACGATACCGTTGATGCCCTTTTCAGCAACTTTAGGGACGTGAAGTTCAATGGACGCGAAGTGAGGATCGAAAGAAGTGGAGATGCCCCGGTGAGCAACCGTGATGGTGGAAGGCGCGAAGGCAGAAGAGATGGTGGCGAACGCAGAAGCGGTGGCTATGGCGGAGATAGAAGAGGTGGCGGAAGCGGCAGGCGCGAAGGCGGAAACAGCGGTGGAGGCTTTAGGGACTTCTCTAACGGCAGACGCGAAGGCAGAAGAGATGGTGGCGAAAGAAGACGCCGTTCTTAGTTCTTAGTTAATAGTTATTAGCTGATAGTTAAACTATTCATAAAAAAACCTCGCTATTTATAGTGAGGTTTTTTTTGTGCATTAGTTAACTAAAAACTATAAACTAAGAATTAATCTTTCGGTCTATCCTTGATCTCACCTGCTTTCAGGTACACTTTGGCACCTTTTGCATTGATATAGTATTTGTTGTTTTTACCATCGATATATACGTCTGAGCCATCTGGTGCCATTTTTCCTTTCCACTTTGCATCTACCACTTTGGCCGTACCTTTAGCCGCTACTTCCGCTGTTTTGTTGGCACCGCTCTTTACTGCCTGACCAGTCTTATGGAGGGCCTTGCCTACTTTGGTCTTTTTCTCCTGTGCTACCGCATTGAAGTTGATCGACACCACCATCCCGACGGCCGCCAATCCCATTAATATCTTTTTCGTTTTCATAAGTCTTGATTTCCTATAATAACAGTAGAAACAGATAAAATGTTTAGAACATCCCCTTTCTAATTGTAGGCCTGATATTTATCCAATATTTTAAAGCCGAGACCACCTTTTTTGATGCTGACCATTACGCTATCTGCTTTTCCAACGTTATCTGTTTCAGTATGGTCAAAGACCAATTCTTTTTCAATGCCAAAAAGATCAATCTTTACCAATGGTACCCTTTTTCTCCGGTTCCATTTAGGCCCAGGCATTGATTTTTTTTCCTTGATATCGTACCTGTACTCAGTTGTAGCCTGTTCAGCCAAATAAAAATTGGCCGCCATAAAAATGTAACAAGAAATGAAGCCCCAAGAGATCAGGTTTTGCAATAACGGAAAGAAGTTTCCCGATAGCTCATAGGTACGTTTGTAATGTGATCTATTAAAGAAAAAAGCAATGAGGCCAACCACTACAATGATGAGGATTGGGATATAGACTTCGATAAGGGTGTGCCGATAGATCGAAATTTCAAAAATTATGGATGCAGCACCGAGTAAAAACATCACCACATAAAACCCTTTCCAGAATTTCTTGTTCTTCACAATTAGGTTTTGTCTTTTTTGTCGGATCACACCTAGTCTAGTAGTTTCTCTTGGCTAACAAATTAATTCAATTCCTCAGTAAGTGCGCGCATGGCGATGGTGGGCGAAATGCCTTCATACAAGATCTGATATACGGTTTCGCTGATCGGCATCTCTACCTGGTATTTTTGATTGGCGATGTGAAGGCATTTTGCCGCATAATAACCCTCGGCAACCATGTTCATTTCCAATTGTGCAGATTTTACGGTGTAGCCTTTTCCGATCATGTTCCCAAATGTACGGTTCCGGCTAAACTGGGAATAGGCAGTCACCAATAGATCGCCAAGATAGGCCGACTCCTTAATGTCACGGTCGATGGGATGTACTGCATCTACAAACAACTTGATTTCCCTGATGGCGTTGGAGATCAGCACGGCCTGGAAATTATCGCCATAACCTAGCCCACGGCAGATCCCGCTGGCTACGGCATAGATGTTCTTCAGGACGGCTGCATACTCAGTCCCAAAAATATCATCAGAAATATTGGTTTTGATGTACCTGGTCTGACAGAGGGCAGCATATTTTGCGGCCAATGAAATATCGGTGCAGGCAATTGTAAGATAGGAAAGCTTTTCCAAGGCTACTTCTTCGGCATGGCATGGCCCACTGATGACCACAATATCCGATAGCGGGATGCCAAATTGCTGATGCATGAACTCGCCAATGATCTGGTTCTCTTCAGGCACGATCCCTTTAATGGCAGATATGATTTTTTTACCTTTCAGATCTGCCGCTGTTAAAGGCGCCAAAGTTTCCTTCAAAAAAGCTGCAGGTACGTTTAAGATCACATAATCGGCCGCTTGGACCATCGCCTTGAGGTCTGGGGAGATGTGCGATCCATCGATATTGATTTCGACAGAACTCAGGTAATTGGGATTGTGTTTAAACTTCTTTAAATGGGCAATGGAATCCTCATTCCGAATCCACCAAAATATTTCTTTTTCGGCCGTATTATCATACAGCATCTTGATAATTGCGGTAGCCCAACTCCCCCCACCGATCATGGCAATTTTTGCGATCATAGCGCAAACTTACGAAGTTTTGAACTAAGACTTGCGAAGTTTAGCACTCCGCAGGCCTAAATTATTTCTTCTTGTCGTTGCTAAAAAGTTTATCCTTGGTGGTTACCTCGACTTTCATTCCATCCTTAAGCTTGTTTTGGATGGCAGAGAATGGACCAGACACGATGCTTTGTCCAGATTTTACACCAGATTTTACAATAATGTATTTATCATCTTGTATACCTGTAGTCACCTCACCTTTTTTAACGGTCTTGGTCTTGTCATCGAAAAAGTACACAAACTGCTTTACTTTCTTGTCGGTGAGCTTGGTCTTTTGCTTATCCATATCCTGGTTGTTGCCGCCACCATTCTCCTCGCCTTTTTTCTCTTTTTCACCAGTAAAGACGGCTTGGATCGGCACCGCCAGTCCGGTTTCAGATTCGCTTTCAATATCAACAGTGGCCGAAAGTCCTGGCCTAAAGGGCGATGGCAGGTCTTTGGCGCCATTTTTAACCTGATCATAAGACTCAGACAATAGACGGACTTTTACCGAAAAATTGGTTACCTGATCTACGGATGCGGTTGTAGTGCCCACACTGGTTGAGGAACTTGCAATTTCGGTCACGATGCCCTTGAATTTCTTGTCGGCAAAGGCATCAATCTCAATTGTCGCGCTATCGCCCACATTCACTCGGTTAATGTCGTTCTCATTTACATCAACATTTACCTCCATGGTTTTGAGGTTGGAAATCCTCATGATTTCTGTACCGGCCATCTGCGATGTTCCCAAGATACGGTCGCCCAGTTCAATAGACAATTTGGAAACGACCCCATCAACTGGCGCATAAATGGTTGTCTTGGCCAGGTTGGCACCCGCTTCTTTCACATTGGCACCGGTTTGTTCCAATCCGAATTTTGCACCGGTCACATTTTCCTTTGCACTGGCCAAACTTGCTTTTGCAGAAAGATAGGCAGCTTTGGCCGCATCAAATTCTGAAGCTGAAATCACTTTCTTATTGTAGAGCTCTACGTTACGTTTATAGGTAGCTTCGGCATTGACGAAATTGGCCTGACTCTGTGCCAATGATTGCTGTGCCGCAGCCACGCTCGCTTTTTGCGAGTTGTAGGAAGCCACAGCCCTTTCGTATCCAGACTGGAGCACATCTGGGCGCACCTTACATAGCAATTGGCCTTTTTTAACCACGTCGCCCTCTTTAACAAGCAGTTCGGTTACCTCTCCAGAAACCTCTGAACTGAGTTTAACTTCAGTTTCCGGTTGGATTTTACCATTCGCGGTTACGGTCTCGACCACTTTTTTGTCGCCCGCTTTTTCTACGGTGATCTTCTCCACTTGCTCACCACCAATCACACCTGTGAATTTGAGCACGATTAAAAGTAAAATTACTCCGCCAAGGCCAATTAAAATGTGTTTAAGTTTCATATTTTTTTGTTTGTATTTCTTGTTTGTTCTTCAGTTGTAACATTGCACGGTTGTATGTTGAAAGGCTGACTGACAATCCCACCTTCAACTTTGAACCTTTAACCTTCAACTTACCTAAAAAGTAATTTGTCTGCCCAAATAGTAATCAATCACCTTCGCCCTAAATATCAGGTCGTATTTTGCCTGGATCATGTCTATCTCAGCTTTATTTCTATTGGTCAGTGCGGTGCTATAGTCAAGGGAGTTGACCAATCCCACATTATAGCGTTGTTCTACCACATAATAGGCATCTTTCTGTGCATTGAATGCATTTTGTGTAGAAGCATATCTGCTTTCAGCAGCCCTCAGATCCAATACCGCTTGTGAAATTACCTTGCTGAGGTTATTTTTTGCCAATGATTCCTGGACTTGTATATTCTGATAATTTATTTTCGCTTTTCTCACGCTCGATCGTGCAGCAAAACCATTAAAGATTGGGATAGAAAGGCTCAGTCCAACAAATTGATTAAAGTTATCTTTCAACTGGTTATTGAAATTCTGCGTGGCATAGGTATAACTGAAATCTGGAACGACCACATCTTCATTAGTGGTACCAGTTTTCCCGATTACCCGGGTACCGTTTGGTGAGGCCGAGGTAATGATCTGACGCCCGCTCGAATAGTTTGAGCCAAAGCCTCCGCCAATGGATAACCTTGGCGAATAGTTCCCTTTGGCAATGTCGATTTCCTTTTCAGCGGCAGCGGTTCTTAATGCCGCCAATTTGATATCTGGGAATGTGTTTAATGCCGTGGTATAAATGGCACTTGCATCATAGCTGTCTTGCGCAATCTTGGCATCTGAAACTAAGGGAACCTGCACTTCAAATTTTGAATTGGCTGGCATTTCCATCAATTGGTTCAAGGTAAGATACGAGATGGAAAGGTTGTTCTGCGCATTGGTTACATTCAGTTCTGCTACAGCCACCTGCGATTTGGCCTGTGATACATCTGCCAAGGTCTTATTTCCTGCATCTAACAAAGCCTGCTCCCTATTTGAGGTTTGTTGGGCAACTTTTAATTGCTCCTCCGATGCTGCCAACAGATCTCTATTGTACAAAATCTGCATATATCCGGTCACTACTGAAAGGATCAGGTCGTTCTTAATTTTTTCGATGTTGGTCTTATCGGCATCCAGCAATATTTTATTCTGCTTAATGACATTGATTTTTTGAAAGCCCTGGAACAAATCGGCACCGGCAGAAATACTTCCATTGGCAGAAGAAAACTGTTCGGTAATGTATTGGTTGGTAGAAGGATCGATACTGCGGCCAAAATTCTTGTTATAGCTGGCACTTCCGTTCAATGAAGGATATAGGGCATATTTTGACTGGCGTAAAGTTTCATCGCTTAAGGCCGCGCTAAACTCTGCCTGTTTGATCTGCAAGTTATTTTTTAGCGTATTTTCTACCGCCTGTTGGATGGTGATCACTTGCTGTGCACTGGCTTTTTGGCCATAACTGATGGCTGCCGTCAACATGATGGTGGCGAAAAGTTTGGTTAATAAGCTAAAATTGGCAACTTGTTTCATAAAAATTAGTTTCACAATAATAAATAAACAATTAATGATTTTTGTAAATTTTTAAGTAGTGCAGGTAAATGTTACTTTTGGGCATGTACCTGGTTAAGTCTCCCCGCCTACTCAAATGGTTTTATCCGTCATTATTGTGGAATAAATCCCGAAAGGAAAAAATCGTCTATTTAACCTTTGACGATGGACCTATACCCAATGTTACAGACTTTGTTTTAAATACCTTAAAAAGCCATGGAGCCCTGGCAACATTTTTTTGCATAGGCGATAACATCCAAAAATTCCCTGAAATCTTTGAACGGCTGAAGCAGGAAGGCCATCAGATCGGCAACCATACCTATCATCACCTGAAAGGTTGGGCCACAGATGATGAAACATATATAGCCGATTTTCTGCAATGCCAGTTACTTACCCAAACCCATCTGTTCAGGCCTCCATACGGACGGATCAAGAAAAGCCAGATCAGAAAGCTTAAAGCTGAAAGCCTAAAACCTACAACTCCAGACCATAGTGAGCGCTATGCACTCAGCGCGTTGCAGATCGTCATGTGGGACGTCCTCTCCGGCGATTTCGACCAAAACCTCAGTCCTGAAAGATGCTACCAAAATGTGATCGACCATGTTGAAAATGGGTCGATCATTGTTTTCCACGACAGCCTGAAGGCATTTGATCGCCTCGCATATGCCCTACCCAGAACCTTAAAGTACCTTGCCGAAAAAGGTTACCGTTTTGGCACACTTTAACAGAACATGATCAGCCAACATGATGCCATGTGCTGATAGTGAATTAACCACTTGAAAATCAATAACTAGCACCTAAACCAAAAACTTCCGCTGTCCGCTAACGGGCGCAAGTGTCCGGTAATGAACATAACCTCGCAGGTTCTTGAGAACCTGCGAGGTTGCTACGTAAACCACCTATTTGGAATCTCTCTAAATAAGATTATGAGACAAGCATGATAGCTTTTAAGCCCGTTTTTTTGTAAATTCGCTCCCGAAATAGACGAATAGCTTACCTTTTAACCAATTTATCAATGGCTTTTGATATTGAAATGATCAAAAAGGTGTACGCAAACTTTAGTAGCCGTATAGAGGCAGCACGTAAAGTAGTGGGTAGACCTTTGACGCTTTCCGAAAAAATATTATATACTCACCTTTGGGATGGAAATGCGAATACGGCATTTATCCGCGGAACAGATTACGTAGACTTCGCACCAGATCGCGTGGCCATGCAGGATGCGACCGCCCAGATGGCACTTTTGCAATTTATGCAAGCAGGAAGGCCACAGGTAGCTGTACCTTCAACTGTACATTGCGACCACCTGATTACGGCAAAGAGCGGCGCCAGTATCGATTTACCTCAAGCCAATACAGAAAGCAAGGAAGTTTTTGATTTCCTGGCTTCAGTCTCCAATAAATATGGGATAGGCTTCTGGAAACCTGGAGCAGGTATCATCCACCAGGTCGTGCTCGAAAACTATGCTTTCCCGGGCGGAATGATGATTGGTACCGATAGCCATACGGTAAATGCGGGAGGTTTGGGAATGATTGCCATTGGTGTTGGTGGAGCAGATGCCTGCGATGTGATGGCAGGATTACCTTGGGAGCTGAAATTCCCGAAATTGATCGGTGTTAAACTTACAGGTAAGCTCAATGGATGGACATCTGCCAAGGATGTCATCTTGAAGGTAGCTGGTATCCTTACCGTAAAAGGTGGAACGGGAGCAATCGTTGAATATTTTGGCGATGGTGCCATCAACCTCAGCTGTACAGGTAAAGGCACGATCTGTAACATGGGTGCAGAAATTGGTGCTACCACTTCTACTTTTGGTTATGACGAAAGCATGGAGCGTTACCTACGTGCCACCAATCGCGCCGATGTAGCCGATGCCGCCAATGCCATTAAGGAACATTTGACCGGAGATGCCGACGTCTATGCCAGCCCAGAAAAATATTTTGACCAATTGATCGAAATCAACCTTGATGAACTGGAACCTTATTTGAACGGTCCGTTTACACCAGATTTGGCCACACCGATCTCTCAGATGAAAAATGTGGCCGAAGCGAATGGATGGCCTTTAAAAGTAGAGTGGGGATTGATCGGTTCATGTACCAACTCTTCTTATGAAGATCTATCTCGGGCAGCATCCATTGCCCAGCAGGCCATCGATAAAGGTTTGGCTACCAAAGCTGACTTTGGGATCAATCCAGGTTCAGAGCAGGTACGCTATACCGCAGATCGTGATGGACTACTGAATACCTTCGAAAATCTGAACGCCACCATATTTACCAATGCCTGCGGACCATGCATCGGGATGTGGGACAGGGTCGGTGCCGAAAAACAAGAAAAAAATACCATTGTACATTCCTTCAACAGAAATTTTGCCAAGCGAGCCGATGGTAATCCAAATACCTATGCCTTTGTAACCTCTCCCGAAATTGTAGCAGCAATTGCGATTGCGGGTGACCTCGGGTTTAATCCACTGACCGATACCTTGACCAATGCGCAAGGTGAACAGGTAAAATTGGATCCGCCAAAAGGAGATGAACTACCCGTTAAAGGATATGCCGTAGAAGATGCAGGATTTCAGGCACCAGCTGCCGATGGTTCAAACGTGCAGGTCTTGGTTTCACCAACTTCACATCGCCTACAGTTGTTGGATCCATTTACAGCATGGGAAGGTACAGATCTTAAAGGCTTAAAATTATTGATCAAGGCTAAAGGAAAATGTACAACAGATCATATTTCGATGGCTGGACCGTGGTTAAAATTCCGCGGCCATTTGGACAACATTTCGAACAACATGTTGATCGGTGCGGTCAATTACTTTAACGACCAGACCGACAATGTCAAAAATGCGCTAACGGGAGCATATGGCCCTGTTCCAGCAACCCAACGCGACTACAAGGCCGCAGGATTGGGTTCTGTTGTAATCGGTGATGAAAATTATGGAGAAGGATCATCACGTGAACACGCCGCCATGGAACCTCGTCATTTGGGCGTACGTGCCGTATTGGTGAAATCTTTTGCCAGGATCCACGAAACCAACCTCAAAAAACAGGGCATGTTGGCCTTAACTTTTGCCAATAAGGAAGATTATGATAAGATCCGTGAAGACGATACACTCGATATCTTGGGCCTTACTACCTTCACGCCAAATGTTCCATTAGAAATGGTCTTGAACCATACAGACGGAACCAGCGAGACGATCGTAGTAAACCATAGCTACAATGCACAGCAGATCGAATGGTTCAAAGCCGGTGGTGCCCTCAATATCATCAGAAGAGAAGCCGCATTAAAAGCTGCCGGACTGTAGTTCGAAGATCAAGGATAAAAGAACAAAGATCAAAGACAAAAGATCAAAGATTTGAGACTTGAGACTTGAGACTTTAAATCTAAAATAAACACAAAGAGCAAGGGTGATATTCTTGCTCTTTTTTTGTTCTTTGCACTTTTCGCTTTACTCTTTACTCTTTACTCTTTACTCTTCACACTTTACGCTTGGCTCAAAAACCGTTTCCACCAATACCCAGATTCTTTAACGGTACGCTTTTGGGTCTTGAAATCGTTATGCACCAGCCCAAATTTCGCCTGGTAGCCTTCTGCCCATTCAAAATTGTCCATTAACGTCCACGCTAGGTAACCGGTAATGGGCAAACCTTCGTTCTTTGCGCGGAGCAGTGCAGAGAGGTAATCCTGGAAATAGGCTATTCTTTGCTGGTCATTGATTTTTTCATTTTCGAACTGATCGGCAAAGGCTGCACCGCCTTCCGTAATCATGATTTCCTTGATACCTGGATAGGCCGCAAACTGCTTGAGGATGTGGTAAAAGCTATCGGCATTGATTTCCCAGCCCATGCTGGTATATGGTTTTTTTCGGTATCGTGCCTTCACTTCCCAAGCTTGGATAATGGGGACGAAGGAGTTGAACTTCACCACCATGGGAAAATAATTTTGTAGTCCGATGAAATCGAAATCGAATGTCATGCGCTCTTGATATCGCCAAGTGGATCTCCCAATGATGAATTTCTCCAATACATCCCAATCCGCATCGGGAAAGCCCATCCCCAAAGTGGGCTCAATAAACAATCGGTTCATCAGGCAGTCCATCCGCCTTGCAGCAATAAGATCAGCTTCCTGTTGGGTATACGGAATAATTTCTGAACAGGAAAAAGTAGTACCAATGTGCGCACTGGCGACCTCAGCCCGCAAGATCCTGCCCCCATCTGCCTGGGCAATGGCAACGTGCAGTACTGACGATAAAAAATTGGATAGCCCGGTCTGTCCAGGAGCGTGGATGCCAAGCATGTAGCCCAGTGAAGTAAAGCCCAAAGGTTCGTTGAGCACGATCCAATTCTTGACCTTATCGCCATACGTTTTCGCGCAGAGCAAAACAAACTCATTAAAATCGGCATTGATGGAGAAGGCTGTCCATCCCCCTTCTTTTGATAATTTTTCGGGTAGATCCCAATGGTAAAGCGTAACATAGGGCATTAAGCCCTGCAATAGGCATTCATCGATCACCTGATGATAAAAAGCAATGCCTTCTGGATTGACTTGCCCCCGGCCATTGGGCAATAACCTCGACCAGGAAATCGAAAACCTGAAAACCTTAAATCCAAGCAACTTAACCAAAGCGATATCTTCTTTGAACCTGTGGTAGAAATCGCAGGCTAAGGTTGGCCGATGGCCTTTTTTGATCTTGCCCGATCTTTGGGAGAAGGTATCCCAAATGGATGGTCCTCTACCATAGCTTTCGGCAGCGCCTTCTATTTGGGCGGCTGCGGTGGCCACTCCCCACAAAAATTCTTTTCCGAAATCTTTTGAGCTGATCATCTATCAATGGCAAAATAATAAGCTAAAAAACAACCCCGTGTTAAATTAAGGTTAACAATAAAGGACCACAACCTTTCGGCTAGGTAAATTCATGGCCGCAATCATAGCAATGATAGCATTTGTTGGTCTTAAAGGGATATATAAAAAACAGGAGCGATAACAAGGTCACCCACCAGCTGAAACGTTTTTTGGTGGCCTGTCCCAGTCCCACATTTGTGGAACCGCACTTTTCACAAATTACCTGTTCAGTTGTTTGGGCATTTTCAGAGTCGGGCAGGGCAAGATTTTCTTCGGCCAACAATTGATCGATCCTTTCAATGTCCTTTTCGAAGACATTGAGCTTTACACCGCCAATGGCCTGATTGTACATGGGCTGGATGGTAGCAACGTTTTCGTCGGTCAGGAAACAAGGGATATCGCTATCATCGAGCCTCGCCTTAATAATGTTGGCCTCGATCGGATTGTAATAGCTGCTGTAAACCACAATTTTATCTTCCATAACAGAAATTTAATCAAACTTAGCTATTTATTACAAAAGCTGCATCTTTTGGTTAATTTTAGCTATCAAAACTTAAGCAGTTGAAAATTACATTAATCGCCGTTGGCAAGACCGAAGATCACTATTTAATTGAGGGGATAAACAAATATCTCAACCGGTTAAAGCATTACATCAATTTCAATATCGTGATCATCCCCGATCTTAAAAACACGAAAAGCCTGAGCGAACCGCAGCAGAAAAGCAAAGAAGCAGAACTGATCAGCAAACAGATCAATCATTCAGATGTTGTCGTACTGTTGGACGAAAAAGGGAAAAAATATAATTCAGTTGCTTTCTCCGCTTATCTGAACAAGCAGATGATCGGGAGTGTACAGCACCTTATTTTTGTCATTGGCGGCCCTTATGGTTTTGACGAAAGCATCTACAAAAGGGCAAATGGAAGTGTTTCATTATCTGACATGACCTTTTCGCACCAGATGGTCCGCCTATTTTTTATAGAGCAGCTTTATCGGGCATTTACCATTCTCAAAAATGAACCTTACCATCATGAATGAGTTGGTTGGTTGTTTAGTTGTTTAGTTGTTGGTTGTTTAGTTGTAGACAGTTAACCAATTAACCAGTTAAACAATTAACCAGTTAAACAATTAACCAAATAAACAGTTAACCAAATAAACAGTTAACCATTTATGGAATTCAGCACCAAAACACATCATTAATAAAAGGAGGCACTATGAAAACCCCAGGCGATTACAAAAGAAACTATCATTTTAAATCTGATACCTCGAAAGAGAAACGTTACTTCAATATATCCATCATTGTTTCCATCATTATCCTGATCGTTGTCTGGCTATTGATCAATTGACATACATTGGAACGTTTTCACCTAACGAAAAACACCGACCATTTCTGATCGGTGCCGACAGGGCAAGATAAACCCTTAGTATTTTCGCCAAACGCCATGCGCCATGATCGTCCGCCATGCGCCGCGCGCTTTGCACGTTCCCTTACACCCCTTTCTTACTGGTCATGTTTGCCTTTTTGGCTGGCGCAGAAGATTTAGCCGTAGGTGCTTTTGCATTTGCAGGTTTCGCCTTCGGCGTAGCTTTTGGCTTAGTTTCCAACTTTTCTTCTACTTTTTGGCTTTCTGTTTCGGTACCTGGTGCAGCCTCGGTAAACAGCGGCAAATCTTTAAGGATGTGGAACCAGGAAAGGATTTTCTTGATGTCAGATACATACACCTTTTCTTGGTCGTGGCCAGGAGCTACATCCAAAAAGAACTGTTTCAAGGCCTGGTTATCTGCTTTCGCATCGGGCACATTGCCCTTTGCCGATCCGATCTGAGCCAGTACATCGGTTAGTTTAAGCTCTTCGTCTTCGCCATAGATGGTAATGTCTTCCAATGAAGCCAGTTTTGTGGTCGCAATATTCGCGACGATCTTCAATTTTTGCGCATCTAGGCTTTCCAAAATATAGCCTGCTTTGTTTTGTCCAATAAGCTTAAACAATCCTGGTCTGCCAGATACGGCTACTATTCCTCTTAAATTCATATATTTTATATTAAGCGCAGGGCGATGGGCGCAAAGCGTACATGACGCCAAACGCTATTCGCTTTATGCATTGTCTTCTAAAACTTCGATACCAAGAATTTTATCGCCTTGCCTAATGTCATCTACAATATCTACATTTTCGATCACCTTACCAAAACAAGTATGGTTGCGGTCTAAATGTGCGGTATTGTCTCTGCTATGGCAGATAAAAAATTGGGATCCTCCTGTATTGCGTCCGGCATGTGCCATTGACAGCACACCCCTATCATGAAATTGGTTGCCACCATTCAGTTCGCAGTCAATTTTATAGCCAGGGCCACCGGTTCCGGGCATTCCTGTAGCGCCGTCTTTTGAATTTGGGCAACCGCCCTGTACCACAAAGTTCGGGATGACGCGATGGAAGCTGATCCCATCATAAAAACCTTCATTGGCTAACTTCTTAAAATTGGCAACAGTATTCGGGGCATCCTGATCGTAGAATTCTACCGTCATGTTGCCTTTTTCAGTTTTTATTATCGCTTTACTCATGTTCTTGATTTTGGTGAGGCCAAATTTAACAATTTACCACTACTCTGCCTAAGAATTTCGGGACTATATCAAATTCCTGATTTCAGCGTTATGAGATATATTTTAAATTGGCACCCAAAAAATATACATTAGTGGAGCGATTAGCGTTTGGCGAAGGGCATTTAGCGTAGGGCATATAGCGATTAGCATTTAGGCGTGGATTATGATAGGAAATTTTGCTTATCAACCATAGACCATTAACTATGGACTATAAACTATAAACTCCCAGCTATGAACCAACAGCTATAAACTACCAACTATGAACTACCAACTATAAACTACCAGCTATGAACTAGTAGTTATGGACTATCGACCAAAACACATGGACCTTAAAAAATATTTTTTGTTGTTTATCCTGGTTTCCGCTACGGTAGTGGCCAGGGCTTCATCTATCCTGATCTTTATGGACGAAGGGCAAAAAAATCATTTGAAAGCCTATGGCATCGCTTATTGGAGCATCAAACAACAAGCAGAGGTAGACTGGCTGTTGAACTACCGTGGAGGAAGCTTCCTGATCAGATACCAAAAAAATGTTGAAGATGAATGCAAGATCAGAGGGGTTTCCTATGAGATCGTGGCCGATGGAAAAGTAAGCGCCATGCTCAACGAAATCAGCAATCCAGATGTGAACATGGAAATGGTCAAACTGGAAAAAACACCAAAAATTGCTGTCTACTCACCTAAAAGTAAGCTCCCATGGGATGATGCGGTAACCTTGGTACTCACCTATGCTGAAATTCCCTACGACATCATTTACGACGATGAGGTGCTCAAAGATAAACTGGCCAACTACGATTGGCTCCATCTCCATCATGAAGATTTTACAGGTCAATACGGCAGGTTTTGGGCCTCTTTCAGGAATACGACCTGGTACCGTGAAGATGTGAAATATCAGGAAGACGCAGCCAAAAGGAACGGCTTCAAAAAAGTCTCTGAAATGAAATTGGCCGTTGCCAAGCGGATCAAGGAGTTTTGTGCAGGTGGCGGCTTTTTATTTGCCATGTGTTCCGGAACAGATAGTTTCGACATTGCCCTAGCGGCTGATGGCATTGATATTGCCGAAAGCATGTTTGATGGAGATGGTACCGACGCCAATGCACAGGCTAAGTTAAACTTCAACAATACGGTGGCCTTCAAGGATTTTAAGCTGGACATGAACCCCGAACGTTATGAATTTTCGGACATAGATGTAACCCTCACCCGAAATTTCAATGCCTCAAACGACTACTTTACACTTTTTGATTTTTCTGCCAAGTGGGATCTGGTGCCGACCATGCTCACCCAAGATCATGATCGGGTAATCAAAGGTTTTATGGGACAGACTACAGCCTTTAAGAAAAGCCTCATTAAACCCAGTGTAACCATCCTCGGAGAAAATAAGGGGGGAAATGAAGTGCGCTACCTCCATGGTGAGATCGGAAAAGGCCAGTTTACATTCTATGGCGGCCATGACCCAGAAGATTATCAGCACCAGGTCAATGATCCACCGACCGACCTGAGCCTGCATCCGAACTCTGCTGGCTATCGCCTTATCTTAAACAACGTATTATTTCCAGCCGCTAAAAAGAAACCGCAGAAGACTTAAGGTTAGGCGCATGGCGTTTGGGGCACAGCGACAAGTTCATACGCCTATCGCTTACCGCCTATCGCTAGTCATAGAAATTCCAGCTTACTCCAAATTTAAGCATGCGGTCTGGCATGGGATATCGGTTAACGGTATAATAGCCATTACTGAACAGTCCCTGGTTGGCATAGTCGTATTTGAGGAATAGATTGGCTCTTCTCAATCCGGCCTTCACCCAAACATCTACCACAGGCTTAGATCCCAATTTTACTACCGCACCATTGTAAAACTGGCTCACTGCAGGCGCATAAGAAAGTGCATTGTAAGTAGAATTGTAGCGTACATCGATCCCGATCTGCGTTTTAAGCGCCTTGAAAAAAGTCTGTTCCTTGTACAGGCTATTGAAAGTATAGAAAACCGGGGTCCTCAACACCGCTGCATAGTCTGTCTTCTGGTACACTACATAACTATCCAAATGGAATGATCTATAGGTAAATCGTTTTCCCAAGCTTAACTTGAGCAAACTAATGGCGCTGTTTTCCTGAGTGGGGACCACATTGCTCCTGACCAGGGTATCTCCAGCAAAATAGAGGTAATTGGTAATCAGGTAATAATTGGCCGATGCATCGATATTAAACTTATCGTTCAGGTAGTTGAAAGCCAGGTTAACAGTTTTGGTACGGTCAAATGTGTCCGAGGTCCAATGGTGGTGGTTGCCATAGTAGCGGTTAAAAATCTCTTCCGGCGATTTGTTCTGTACATAAGCCCCCAAGACAATACGGCCCGCAGCATTGCTCAACAGCAAATTACTCTTGGCTTCGTATAGAAAGTCGCCTGCATTTTCGCCCTGCAGGATCTGCTGAACATCAAGATTAAAATCTACCCGATTGCTAAAGCGGTAGCCCAGCGAACCTAAAATGGTTACGTTTTGGAATGCCGTTCGGTACCGATAAAAATCTGTCGAATCCCGATATTTGCCCACTTGTAGATATTTGTAGAAGTCGTGCCTGATGCCGGCATTGATCTTGAGCTCATTCTTAAAGAAAGAATTGCCTTTGGCGCGCAGGAAAAAGCTGTACACGAACTCGTTCATCACGTGCTTTACATTCGTCGAATCGTTGGTAAAAACAGAATCAACTGCATCCTTTGGTAAAACAAGGTAGGTATCTATTTCATCTTTCTTAAAAGAATAAGAATTGTTATCGTAAACTAAAGTATGGGTGATCTTATTGGTCGGTAAAACGCTCTGCGAAATCAGGTAATTGGCACTATCAATTCTGCCCACAAAATAACTTTGTTTTAACATTACGGTATTTTTCCGCCACAATTGCCTGGCCGATGACAAACGTACCGATTCGGCCTTTTTATCGACCAAGGTCTGGCTACTGTCCTCGAAAAGATCTTCCTTGAGCACAGATCCATTTTCTTGGGCCTTGAGCGTATTGAAAATGGCATCGACCCAAAGGTTATACCGTTTATTGGGCGATTGGTACCAAGTAAAAAACGCACCATTGAGGTCGTCGCCCCGCTGATGGGTATAATCTCCATTTGAGCCTATCCGATTGAAATTGGCTCCGATATTCCAGTTTCTTTTTACGTTTTGGGTATGGATGATCTTGAGCACCTGTTCCTTATCTCCACCACTCACATAATATAGGCTGGTAAATGGCGTCCTTGCCCGATAGAATTTGATATCATCATGGTCGAGCGCATAGAGATCCAGCGAATGGAAACCTACGTCGAAACCAATGGTCTTTACGGGTTCGAACAACAATGGACGGGACGGCAGACCCAATACCCCTGTACTGATCCTTGGATTTTTGGGCTGCACCAACAGACTGAAATTTTGGATCCCCGTTAGTCCCGTATCGATGGGAATTGTCTGGATACTGTCCTTGGTTAAGCGATAAGTGGTGTAACGAATGTATTTGGAATTAAAAACGACTGAATCCTGTGCATTTTCTGCCTTATTTCTCAGCGAATCAAGTTCCTTATTATTGGTAACATTTGTTTTGAGGTCTTGCGCAAAACCATTTACCGAACTGAGCGCAAGGCTGCAAAAAAGAAGGGACAAAAGGAGTTTACGCATTATAGTGTAGAAATAAGCTCGCTTAAAATAGTTGTCATTTTTGGTTCGGCAGCCGTAGCTGTGGCAATAATCTCTTCCAGGCTCACCGGCTGCAGCTCTTCGGAAAATCCCTCATCGGTCAATACCGAAATGGCAAAAACTGGTAATCCGGCATGGTTGGCCACAATTACCTCGGGCACTGTACTCATTCCCACCGCATCGCCTCCAATAATCCGAAGGTATTTATATTCTGCCCTGGTCTCCAAATTCGGGCCCGTAACGGCTACATAAACTCCCTGGTGGCAATTGATCCCTTTATCTTTGGCAATCGACATGGCTTTTTGGAGCAGTTCGCGATGATAAGGCTGGCTCATATCCGGAAACCTAGGCCCCAGGTCAGAATCGTTGATTCCACGAAGTGGACTTTCAGGCTGCAGGTTGATGTGGTCATTGATGATCATCAGGTCGCCCTTTTTAAACGCTGGATTTAAGGAACCTGCCGCATTGGAGACAAATAAATAGTCGATGCCCAAAGCTTTCAATACCCTGATGGGAAATGTAATCTGTTGCATCGAATATCCTTCATAGTAATGCAGGCGGCCCTGCATGGCCACTACCTTTTTACCTTTGAGGTGGCCAAAAATCAATTTCCCCGAGTGGAATTCCAAGGTAGAAATCGGAAAATTCGGGATACTGGCATACATGATGCTGTGTACGATCTCAATATCGTTGACCAAGCCGCCCAGCCCTGTACCCAATACGATCCCGATTTCTGGCTCAAAACCGTTCAACTTTCTCTTCAGGTATTCAACCGACTCTTTTAGCGCTTGCAACATAGTTCAATATATTTTGATCAAAGGTAAGTTTATCTTTTGGCGCCAAGACCATCTCGATCGGCAATAGATAGATTGGCAAATTTAGCAGTAAATCTTTTAAATTATCACCTAATAAACGCTGACTATCCTTTTCTGTTGTGATGATTATTTTTTCGTTGGAAGGATGGGCCCGAAAAGCAGCCACCAATCTTTCGATCTCGCTCCGGGTAAAATCATGGTGATCGGGATACTCAAAACGTTCCATCTCATTTGTAAAGCTGCTGAGATACTTGTATAATGGCTCCGGATTGGCAATTCCCGACAGTACAAATGTACATCGTCCCTTAATCTGTTCAACTGGGAGGCTAGATTTATTGAACAGTTGGAGCAGGTTTCCATAGCTGATGGAGGAAAACGATATCCGCTGTTCGAGTGTCGTATCAATCTTCCGTCTGATTTCGATCTGGTCTACAATATTTACAGGCGACGGGCTCTTGGTAATGAGCACGGCTTGGGCACGGTCGTAATTGGATAAGGACTCACGAAGATTGCCCATTGGCAAGAGGAATTGTCTTTTTAGTATTTTATCGAATTCGAACAACAGGATATTGAATCCTGCCCTTACTGCCCGGTGCTGATAGGCATCATCCAACAGGATCACATCATGCTGATCTTTTAAGGCCTGTATACCCTTTACGCGATCTTCGCTGACCGCTACCGTCACCGCATCAAACTTTCGGTAATATTGCATGGACTCATCGCCAATGGTTGCTGCGCTGGCCTGTGCATCGGCGATGATCAATCCTTTGGTCTTACGGCCATAGCCCCTGCTCAATATGGCAACCCGGTATCCAGCAAGTAGCCTTACCAGATATTCTGTAGCAGGTGTTTTTCCTGCACCACCAACGGCCAGGTTTCCGATACAGATCACAGGCAGGTCAAATGATGTCGATCTAAAGATTCCCCAGTCGTAAAATTTATTCCTAAAGAAAACCACCAATCCATAGATCAAGGCAAAGGGAAACAGTAAAAGGCGGAGATATTTGATCATGTCGACGGTTAATGTATAACAGGAATCCTACTGGTATGGCGGATTCTCAAAATCCTGATCTGGTTTTTTAAGCAGCGATAGGAAATACGAAAAACGTCGACTTCAAACGCATAGAATGTTTTGTCGTTATCTAGCTTAAACCTATCCAGCTGATGGACTTGGAAATTTTTTGGAAGCTTTTCTATGGAAGACAGGATTTCATTTTCAATTCTTAAAGCATAAGATGGTGAAGCATTATCATCCAAATATTGCATGATATCTAACAACTGCCTAATGGCACGTTTGTTCCATACAACAACCATTATATAGCTTTTCGCCTATTTTTGAATATCTGTTTAACATCGTTGTGGAGGACAAAGTCCCCATTTTGGATTTCCTGATCAGCATCATGAAGTTCTTTGTTATACTGATCTAGATGTGACTTTTCAATATCTGTCATATTTTCTACGCCCAATAAGTAGTCATATTTCAAACTGTTCAAAAATGCCAACAGCACTTTTTCTTCTTGTTCATTTTGGGTTTTTACTAATATGCTCATACACAAATTTATAAATTTTCGAGATATTTTAAGTCGATTTTTTGTCAGTTGTATTCAAATACAAAGGCCCGCAATATAAAAAAGCCTATCTTTGTATAAACTGATAACTAACTTATGCTTAAAGGATTTTTCAATGTACCAACGCCTGTTAACGAGCCCATTTTGGGTTATGCACCAGGAAGCAAAGAACGCGAACTATTGAAGGCGGCATTGGCCGATGCCCGTTCAAAAGTAATAGACATACCAATGTATATTGGTGGAAAGGAAGTTTTCACCGAGCAAAAGGGAAAAGTTACCCCTCCGCACGACCATCAGCACCTGCTGGCCAATTTTAGCAAGGGCAACAAAGATCATGTTGCACAAGCCATCGATGCCGCAAAGGCCGCAAAAGCAGATTGGGAAAACCTTGCGTGGGAGCAACGTGCCGCCATTTTTTTAAAGGCCGCCGACCTCATTGCAGGACCTTACCGTTATCAACTGAATGCCGCTACCATGCTTGGCCAGAGCAAAAATGCCTATCAGGCAGAAATCGACTCTGCCTGCGAGCTGATCGATTTTCTCCGTTTTAACGTGAGCTACATGTCTGAAATCTACCAGCAGCAACCTCCGGTATCGCCACGTGGCAGTTGGAACCGCGTAGAACAGCGTCCTTTAGAGGGCTTCGTTTTCGCATTGACCCCTTTCAACTTCACGGCTATTGCAGGCAATTTGCCTACTTCGGTAGCCATGATGGGAAATGTAGTGGTGTGGAAACCTGCAAATACCCAGATCTATGCTGCAAATGTGCTGATGCAGATCTTTAGGGAAGCTGGTCTTCCTGATGGGGTCATTAACCTGGTATATGTTTCCGGACCTGATGCTGGAGAGGTCATTTTTAACCATCCTGATTTTGCGGGCATCCACTTTACTGGTTCCACTGGAGTTTTTCAGGACATCTGGAAAACAATCGGCAAGAACATCTATAAATTTAAGACCTATCCACGAATTGTAGGAGAAACAGGTGGCAAGGATTTTATCCTCGTACACGGCTCCGCAGACCCGGCGGTATCAAGTACGGCCATTTTGCGAGGCGCATTTGAATACCAGGGACAGAAATGCTCTGCGGCTTCACGTGTCTACCTGCCAAAAAGCTTGTGGCCGGCCATCAAAGAATTGATGTTGAGAGACATGGCGACCTTAAAAATGGGACCAACAGAAGATTTCAGCAATTTTATCAATGCTGTAATCGACGAAAAATCGTTCAATAACTTGGCCAAATACATTGATGGCGCTAAAAAGGACAAAGGTGTAGAAATCATTGCAGGCGGAAATTACGACAAGAGCAAGGGATATTTTATCGAGCCGACCGTATTGTTGGTTGATGATCCGAAATACACCACCATGTGTGAGGAGCTTTTCGGCCCAGTGCTCACGGTTTATGTCTACGATGATAAAAAATTTGATGAAATCCTCGAGATCATTGATACCACATCGATCTATGCATTAACGGGAGCGGTAATCGGCCAGGACCGTTATGCCTTGGAAAAAGCTACGCACCGTTTGAGAAATGCTGCCGGCAACTTCTATATCAACGATAAATGTACAGGTGCCGTGGTCGGCCAGCAGCCATTTGGCGGAGCCAGGGGGAGCGGCACGAATGACAAGGCCGGTTCGATGATCAACCTTCTGCGCTGGGTTTCTCCACGCACGATCAAGGAAACATTCGATCCACCTAAAGATTACAGGTATCCGTTCTTAGCGGAATAAAAAAATAAAAGGCCAGCATTTCTGCTGGCCTTTTAAGTTATTTTCCTACATTCATCTTAAATACAGGAGACAGGTCGTTGGCACTGGCCGCACTCACCTTTAGGTCGGTAATGATCCCCGTTTTGAGGTCGTACACCCAGGCATGGACGGCAAGTTCCTGTCCGTTTGCCCAGGCATTCTGCACAATTGACGTATAGGCTACGTTGCTCGCGCTTTCAATGGCATTGAGTTCTACCAATCGTTTGCTCCTCAATTCTGGATCCTTGATGGTCGACATTTCACGTTCGTGCAAACGGATTACGTCTTTGATGTTGCGGAGCCAATTGTCGATCAGGCCCACCTGTGTATCCCCCAACGCGGCATTTACACCTCCGCAGCCATAGTGGCCACATACGATGATGTGTTTTACCTTGAGCACGTTCACCGAATAATCGAGTACACTGAGCAGGTTCATGTCGCTATGGGTCACCACATTGGCAATGTTGCGGTGCACGAAAATATCGCCCGGATTGGTATTGGTAATCTGGTTGGCCGGTACACGGCTGTCTGAACAGCCGATCCACAGTACGGGTGGCTGCTGTCCTTCAGACAGGCGTTTGAAATATTCTGGATCTTCGTTCAATGCCGCAGCAACAAAATCCTTGTTGCCCTGCAATAGGCTATCGTAAGTAATGACCGTGTGGTCGTGGTTATATTTTTCTACTGATTTTGCGCACATAATTTTATGGATTAATTTCTTCTACAATTTTGGTATTTAGTTTCGGCACGGTATAGTAACTTTTAATATTTTCTAAAGTTACAATAATGCCTTTAGTATAAGCATTGTGCTTATAATTAAATATGGTTTCCAGGACATCGGGGTCTATAAACCTCGAGTTCGAGCCATCGATAATGACATTGGTCTCTTTCGGAATTCCCGTCAACAGCACCTGTATCGCCGCCTTATTGAGGAAAGACACTTCTTCCGCCAGCTTGATCCTGATATTTTTCTTATCGCCTTCCTCTGTCATTTTATAAAAGTAAGGATTGCGCATATTGGTCCGGAGCAGGTAGAATATCGATAGGGCCATTCCTATCCCCACCCCTTTCAAAAGATCGGTAAACACAACAGCAAGTACAGTAACCACAAAAGGGACAAACTGGTCCCAGCCTTTATGGTACATGTGCTTAAATAGCGATACCCGGGTCAATCGATAACCTGTGACCAATAAAATAGCCGCCAAACAGGCCAAAGGGATCATGTTGATCACATTTGGGATCAGGATCAGCGACAGAAACAACATCGTACCATGGATAATTGACGACATTTTTGTCCTTGCCCCCGCATTTACGTTGGCCGAACTCCTTACAATGACCGAAGTCATGGGCAATCCGCCCAGCATGGCACTGGTCATGTTTCCTACACCTTGGGCAATCAGTTCCCTATTGGTAGGCGTAATGCGTTTGATGGGATCCATTTTATCAACGGCCTCAATACCCAAGAGCGTTTCCAGGCTGGCCACGACGGCGATGGTTAGGGCTACAACCCATACTTCGGTTTTTCCGATGGCCGAAAAATCAGGACTGGTGAACAATCCTTTAAATTCATGCCACCCATCAAATAAGGGGATATTGACCATGTGGTCTTCAGACAATGCATAATTGGTACCCTTAAAAAGCAGGGCCAAGCCAATACCAAGTGCAACCACGATAAATGGAGCAGGTATGCTGTTCAGCTTCTTGATTTTTGGCCAATAGACCAAGATCAGAATGGAAAGCACGCTGATCAATGTGGCCGAAAGACTAAAGGCATTCAGGGCATTGACAACGGCCGACCATGCATTTTCTGCTCCTCTTTGCGCGATGCTTTCATCCAGAAAATAGTCCTTATCATATCCTACAGCATGGGAAAGTTGTTTTCGGATGAGCAAGAGACCGATCCCCGCCAACATTCCCTCGATTACACTCGATGGGAAATAATTCCCGATTGTACCCGCTTTGATGAGCCCGAGCACCAATTGTAAGGCACCGGCGAGTACCAGGGCCAACAGAAAGATTTCATAACTGCCCAAGCTGCCGATGGCGCCCAATACGATGGCAGTCAATCCGGCTGCCGGGCCGCTTACGCTCAACTGCGAACCACTGATCGAACCTACGACTATCCCGCCAACAATTCCGGCGACCAGTCCGGCGAACAAGGGCGCGCCTGATGCCAGCGCAATACCCAAACATAGTGGCAAGGCCACCAAAAATACAACGATACTCGATGGGATATCGCGTTTCAAATTCTTTTTTAAAATATATTTTTTCACTTCGAACCGGGAAGCGGTCGAATTTCCTTTTTCCATAACACTAGCGTTTAGATTAAAATTGAGTTGATAGAGCGAAAAGCAGAAAGCTTAAAGCTCGGAGAAAGGATGAAGGATCAATGATAAAAGACATGCAGGGCATAAGAAAACGATATCAAAGAAATGTCCTTTGCTCATTGTCTCTGCTCTTTGCTCTTTGCTCTTTGTTCTTTGTTCTTGTAATAAATGCTTTCTCCTTAACTAAGCATAGTTAGGAGGCGGTGTCGGAACGGAGGGATGGTAGGGATCTACATATCGCCGGGAGTGTTCAATAAAACTGTTATTCATGCCCATGCTCATGACTACCGGAACGTAAGTCAGGTCATAACGGTGGAACATGAGTTTGTGGTCTGCGAATTTGACATTATCCTTGCCAGAGTCATCATGATTTTCTTGCTCAAGCTGCATGATCACCGCATTCATCAGGTCCTTGTCGAGATGGGCAAAGAAAACTGGTGCCCCCGAAATGACCATCTTAGCCGTAAAAATCCCCATAAAGAGGGCTACGAGCAATAAATAGTGTTTTCTGAGCAACATAAATGATTTTCTGTTCAAGTGGTCAAAAATACTTCCAAAATCTTGAAACTATCAAATTAAATCGTAAATAAAATGTAATTTATAACTAAAATCATCGCTGAGAGGCACATCGACCGTCCTTTAAAATGATAAAATTTTTAAGGAAAAGCTAGGGATTTCCCGTATTTTGAGCCCATCAATATGACAATCAAATATGAAGAACAAGATCAAAATCCTACAAGATAAAATTCAGGAAGCGCAATTGGGCGGTGGACAAGCAAGGATTGACCATCAGCACAAAAAGGGAAAACTGACTGCCCGTGAGCGCATCCACTTTTTGATGGACGAAGGAAGTTTTGAAGAGATTGGCATGTTGGTGACCCATCGGAGCACAGATTTTGGAATGGACAGGGAAAAATACCTTGGCGATGGGGTCGTAACAGGTTACGGTACTGTAAATGGGCGTTTGACCTATGTTTTTTCGCAAGACTTTACAGTTTTTGGAGGATCACTTTCAGAAACGCATGCCGAAAAGATCTGCAAGATCATGGAAATGGCCCTAAAAAATGGAGCGCCGATTATCGGATTAAACGACAGTGGCGGCGCTAGGATCCAGGAAGGCGTAGTTTCTTTGGGCGGATATGCTGATATATTTTATCGGAATGTCCAGGCTTCTGGCGTTGTTCCACAATTATCGGCCATTATGGGCCCGTGTGCTGGCGGAGCGGTCTACTCTCCTGCCATTACAGATTTTATTCTAATGGTCGAAAATACCTCATATATGTTCGTTACCGGACCAAATGTGGTCAAGACGGTGACGCATGAAGAAGTAAGTGCGGAAGAGTTGGGCGGAGCGGCTGCCCATGCCACCAAATCTGGCGTAACACACTTTGCCTGTGCCAATGAGCTGGAAGCAATCGCCCACGTCAAACGACTATTGAGCTACATGCCACAAAATTGTGAGGAAACGGCCCCATTGGCACCTTACGAGCCTGCAGATGAAGTGCGTTTGGCCCTCAATGAGTTTATGCCGCAAAATGCCTCCCAGCCTTATGACATGCGTGAAATCATCACCGCTCTGGTCGATTCAGATAGTTTTTTGGAAGTGCATGCCAATTATGCGGAGAACATGGTGGTGGGCTTTGCCCGCTTGGCCGGGAGGAGCATTGGCGTAGTGGCCAATCAGCCCGCCTATCTCGCTGGTGTATTGGATAACCATGCCTCCATTAAGGCTGCCCGTTTTGTACGCTTCTGCGACAGTTTTAACATTCCTTTACTGGTTATGGAAGATGTACCTGGATTTTTGCCTGGAACCGACCAGGAATGGAACGGCATCATCAATAACGGCGCAAAATTATTGTATGCCTTTAGCGAGGCCACCGTTCCGAGGATTACCGTCATTACCAGAAAGGCCTATGGCGGCGCCTATGATGTAATGAATTCCAAGCACATTGGTGCGGATATGAACTTTGCCTGGCCAACTGCCGAGATAGCCGTTATGGGCGCGAAAGGCGCCGCAGAGATCATCTTTAAAAGAGAGATCAGTGCCGCAGCAGATCCACAGGAAAAATGGCTCGAGAAAGAAAAATTATATTCAGATATCTTTGCCAACCCATACCGCGCTGCAGAAAGAGGCTTTGTTGATGAAGTGATCGAGCCCTCCCAAACCCGTATCAAATTGATCAAGGCCTTCCAGATGCTACAGAACAAGGTGGTGAACAATCCACGTAAAAAACATGGAAACATACCACTTTAAGGCATAGGGAAAAGGGAAAAGGGAAAATGGAAGATGTGTGATTAGCATCAAAGGCTGAAACACTTCTCTTCTCTATTTTCATCTTACCTCTTCTATCTTAATTTTTCCATCTTACCTCTTCCATCTTACCTTTTACTTTCTACATCTCTACATGGTTGTCGTCGAACAAATCTTCCCTTCCCTAACCTGGCGCATCAGGCATGAGGTCATGTATCCTGATCATCCCTTAGACTTTGTGAAGTTGGAGGGTGATTTTGATGGGATCCATTTTGGACTATATCTCGATCATGAGCTGACTGGCGTTGTTTCCCTTTTTGTCAAAGGTGAGGAGGCGCAATTCCGCAAATTGGCCATCCTACAACACGTGCAAAACCAAGGGCTTGGCAAGCAGTTGATGGAATACCTTATCGACTTCTGTAAAATCCAGCACATCCGCAAACTGTGGTGCAACGCCCGGACGAACGCACAGGAATTCTACTTCAGATTAGGTTTTCGGGCTACTGATGAAACTTATCAGGCCCATGGATTTGATTTTGTAAAGCTGGAGCTTGACCTCGGCTAATCATCCACTCTTTTTCGCATCATCTTCGCATCACCTTCCTACCAGCTTCGTATCATCTTCGTACTAAGTTCGTAACTAACAGCAACATGAGTTGGAGCTGACGGGAATTTAACAGGGAGTTTACAGGGGCTGGTCCGGGTGATGTCCCTGTTATGTCCATGTAAAGTCCCTGTAATTCCCGAATGAGGTACGACGTTGATACGAAGCTCATACGACTGGAGGAGCTTTAAAATAACCACTAAGGTACGAAGACCACAAAGCCTGTTATTGAGAACTTTACATTACTTGGCGAACTTTTGCGTTTAGGTCCTACCATATTTAAACTCATTCAACAGCATGCTGGCGTACATGTTCCTTTTCTTTTGCATGGACATTTCGGCGAGATCGATGGCCATTTTCCGATTTCCTTTTAAATCTGCCAATATCGCTAGGTTGTAATAGGCTTTGGAAGAAAGTACGGCATCAGTATCTTTCGATAAGTCTTCGAGTTCTTGTTGTGCGGCATCAAAATTCCCATTCTTAATGGCATTGGCACTTGCCTTTAAGGGCTTATCGGTGTACAACGGCCGGTTCATGGTGATCATTTGGCTCTTGAAGTAGCCTGCAACCTGTTTAGCGGCCTGTACTGAAACTTCCTGGACCATTTTTGTATTCGATCCCAATGCTGGACCGATCGCCAATAGCGCACTCAGCACTTCCCTTTCAGAATGGTATTTACTTACATTGCCTTTTAATTCCTTGAACGACTTTCCATCCTGATCATACAAAACCCATGAGGAACTGATAGCCAATGAATATTTCGCTACTTTTTTAACTGTTCCATCGCTATTTTTAGACCGCACCACTTCATCCTGTACGAAACTGGCATCATAGTCTTCGAGTGCCAGGATATAATCTGCTCCAAACTTGGTGGCCAAATGCCTGATCTCACCAACGGTGAGCACTGTGCTGTCGAGCTCCGATTTTAAATTTCTGGCCATGGTCAGGCTATCAGACTGTTTGATCAGTTCGATACCTTTCAGGCTTTCCATTTCATTGAGCAATTGACCGATTTCAGCCTGGATACCACGGCCATAGACTTCTTTTTTCTTTTCTTTACGAAGGATAAAATCAACCTTTTTAGGATCGAAGCGATTGATGACCAAAATCCTAGTGGTCGGTTCGGGAAAGCTAATGGCGGGAGAACGTTGGGCGGTAAGGGGGACAAAGCTTACGCCGCATGCGCATAGGCATAGTAAGGCCATGCCGAGGCATAGGTAATTCAGATGTTTCATTTGTGTGTTTTTTTGTGTGTTTTATTCGGAATACAAATACCATGCCCAATCGCTAAGCGTTTGTATTTTGAAGTAGACGCCAGAAAATATCCAATAGTTACAACAATATTTATATTTTTACCAAATCTGCACCAGGACCAGTTGTGCACTTATTATCAGTATGATTTGGTTCAATCGGTGTAATCATTTTTAATCAGTGTAATCTTCTATATGAAAGAAAAAAATAAAAAGAAGCATGTTGGGGTAGTGACCAAAAAATCACTACAGTTTTTTGAGGCTTATATCAATAACCCTGCACCTACGGGTTATGAGTGGGAAGGACAACGTCTGTGGCTTGATTATCTTAAGCCTTACGTAGATGAGCAGTTTATCGACAATTATGGTACCGCAGTTGGAGTGATCAACCCGAAGGCCGCATACAAAGTGGTGATCGAGGCACATGCCGATGAGATTTCCTGGTATGTCAACTACATCACCAATGATGGTCTGATCTATGTGATCAGGAACGGCGGTTCGGACCATCAGATTGCGCCATCAAAGCGTGTAAACATCCATACCGAAAAGGGAATGGTGAAAGCAGTGTTTGGCTGGCCGGCTATCCATACGCGCCATGGTGAAAAAGAGGAAGCCCCACAGCTGAAAAACATCTTTTTAGATTGCGGCTGTACGACGAAGGAAGAAGTGGAAGCACTGGGGATTCATGTGGGCTGTGTAATTACCTATGAAGATGAATTTATGGTGCTGAACGACAGGTATTATGTAGGCAGGGCACTAGATAACCGTGCAGGTGGATTTATGATTGCCGAAGTAGCCAGACTATTAAAAGAAAACAAGAAAAAATTGCCTTTTGGTTTATATATCGTGAATTCAGTTCAGGAGGAAATTGGGCTGCGCGGTGCAGAAATGATTGCCCAGCGGATCAAGCCCAATGTAGCCATCGTAACTGATGTGACACACGACACGACGACACCAATGATAAGCAAGATTACCCAGGGCGATCTGGCAGCCGGAAAAGGGCCTGTGGTATCTTATGCACCGGCCGTACAGACCAACTTGAACAAGTTGCTGATCAAAACAGCCGAAGACAACAACATTCCCTTCCAGCGCCAGGCATCATCACGCTCCACCGGAACCGATACCGATGCCTTTGCCTATTCGAACGGAGGTGTGCCTTCCGCACTGATTTCCCTGCCCTTGCGCTACATGCACACTACGGTAGAAATGATCCACAAGGAAGATGTAGACAATGTCATCCGCCTGATCTATGAAAGTGTACTCAACATTAAGGACGGACAAGATTTCCGGACGTTCAGTTAGCAGAGCGAAGAGCGCGAAGAGCAAAGAGCAAAGAGCAAAGAGCAAAGAGCAAAGATTATAGATCATTGTCGATGGATAATTGACCATCGACTATGGATGCTATCTGTAGAAAAATCTTATGCATCATGCATGTCCCCCTCTGGAGGGGCAGGGGGAGGACGAGAATTAATTTTAACAATATAGCAATCCATCCTATTTAGAAAAAATTCCTTCTGCGCCACGCATGTCCCCCTTCGGAGGGGGCAGGGAGAGGATGAGAATTACTTTGAACAGTATAGCAATCCATCCTATTCAGAAAAAATCCCTTCTGCGCCACGCATGTCCCCCTCTGTCCCGCAGGCTCCGCAGGAGCTCCCTTGGAGGAGGGGGCAAGGGGAAGGATGATAATCTATGTAAATATTTCAAAAAATTTGATTCGTTAACTAATCTCCCTGTCTTTCTACTTTATACTTTCTACTTGCTACTTATCCCCAGCCTTAACTAGAACGAAAATAAATTACCACTCTCACTCCCTAACTACTTGTATTCCTGCACAACAAATATTATTTTTGCGTTAAATCCGCTAAATCTCGCTTTGTCTAAACACACACATACCATTCCGTTCGAGGAGCTGTTTAAGCATAACTATGCGAAGTTGTGTCTTTTTGCCATGCAATACCTAAAGGACGACGAAGCGGCGAAAGATGCTGTACAAGAGACATTTGTGGGTTTATGGAGCAAAAAAGAAGAACTCAAGGTCGAACAGGCCGCCATCACTTCTTATTTATATACCTCGGTGCGGAATGTCTGCCTGAACAAGCTCCGCAGGCAAAAGCTCGAAAACGGCTTTCTCAACGATCAGGAGCCCAATCCGGTACAGGAAGAGAGTGGACTGAACGCCATGATCCGTGCGGAAGTGGTAGCTGAACTTTATCAGGTCATGACCACCCTGCCAAAAAACTGTCAACAGATTTTTAGGATGGGCTATCTCGAAGGCCTAAAAAATCCGCAGATTGCAGCCGAACTTGGCATCAGCATTAATACGGTCAAAACACAAAAGAAACGTGGATTGGAATTGGTAAGGGCCAAATTAAACCCCGAGTTCTTTATCGTACTGCTTTCCTTTATTGTAGGAATCAAATAATCAGACAACCTCGCAGGTTCTTAAGAACCTGCGAGGTTGTCAAAAAAAAATCAATTTCTTTTCACCCCTTTTTGGTTTTCAGGTTTCCTATATAGGAAATGAAAACACAAAAACTCCCTATCTTAATCTCCAACCTGATTACCAAATATCTAAAAAACGAGCTTTCAGCTAGTGAACGCTCAGTTTTTGAGCAATGGCTGAATGAAGACCCCTCCCATCTGCTCCTGGTAGAATCGTTTAGAGATACCCATCAGGTCCAACAAGAACTCAATTATCTCCACCAAGTTGACGTCAATGCGGGCTGGAATAAATTCATGGACGAGGTTAGGCCCCAGCCCAGATTAAACTGGAAGAAGATCATCTCCTATAGTTCTGCGGCCATTGTACTGATCGCCATGAGCTTTGCGCTCATCTATTATGTGCAGCAGACCGAGCTTGCGCTTCCAGGCACCGCCCAAGAAGCACTGGCAGACATTATGCCGGGCTCGCAAAAAGCAGAGCTGGCCATGGCCGATGGCACTGCACTGAACCTTGTGGGCACACCCAACAAATCTCAGATAGCCCATCTGGCAGCTATGGAAGTAAAAGATGGATTCTTATGTTACAAAAATAGAATCCACAAAGGCTATAACTCGCTCAGCACACCAAAGGCAGGCGAATATAAGGTGATCTTGCCCGATGGCAGTAAAGTTTTCCTGAACGCGGCATCAACTGTAAAATTCCCGGCCAACTTTAACCAAAACCGCTGCATCGAACTTAAAGGTGAAGCTTATTTTGAGGTGGCACACAATAAGGCCAATCCTTTCCGCGTCTTGTTCAATGATACACAGGTTGAAGTGCTCGGCACACATTTCAACATCAACTCGTACGCAAAAAACAGTAAAACCACACTGATCGAAGGATCGATCAAGATTACGGAGAACAATATCGAAAGCCTACTCAGACCGGGCGAAGAAGCCAACATCGCCAATGGCACGGTCGACATCAACAAGGCAGACACCTATAAATCAATCGCCTGGAAAGAAGGCATGTTCTATTTTCAGGATGATGACATGAAAGAGATCCTTTCGCAGGTATCGCGCTGGTACGATGTAGAAATCGTGTATGTAGGCAAGCCATCTGCCAAAAAATACAGCGGCGACATTAGGCGCCAGGCTACGCTCAACCAGGTATTGGCCATGCTAAATGCAGTTAGCGGCGTAGATTTTACGCTGAACAAAAAAACCCTAACCGTAAACTTCTAAACCAACAACCAAACCAACTATATGCAAAAACACACACAACCACACAGATGATTGCACAAAAAAGCCGAGGACATTGCAGTGTTCTCGGCCAGATGTGTAATGCTCAAATTGCCTATCCGTTAAATAATCAATTTTAAACCAACACACACAAAAATATGAAACATTTTCTTCCCGGCAAGTTACCGGGAAAATATAGGTTAATTCCTAGAAAAACATTATTAACCATGAAGTTAACAACCCTCTTACTTCTCGCCAGCTGTTTAGTCGTTCAGGCATCAGGCTATGCGCAAAAGGTTACACTTTCTGCCCGCAATGCCGGCATTGAAAACGTTTGTATCGACATCAAAAAACAAAGTGGTTTTTTCTTTCTTTACGATGCATCCGTACTTAAAAAGGCCGGAACCGTCAATATCGAACTGAAGAACGCATCGCTCGAAGACGCATTAAAACAACTTACTTCGGGCAAGCCCCTCACCTACCAGATCATCGATAAAACGGTCATCATCCGTGAGGCCAATGCCAAATCTGCAGCTGCAGACATTACGGTAAAGGGAACGGTGAAGTCTAAGGAAGGGCCTGGACAGGCAGACCTGCCCCTACCTGGTGTAGTAGTAAGCGTAAAAGGGACCAACAGGGCGACTTCTACAGATGGCAATGGAAACTATACCATCCAGGCACCTGCCGATGGGATTTTGGTTTTTGCCATGTTGGGCTACGGTTCACAGGAAGTGAGCATCAGCAACCAAAAAACCATCGATATCGTATTGGCAGAGACTGCCAGCCAATTGCAAACGGTTATCGTAACGGCATACGGCTCGAAAGAACGCAAGGAAAACCAGATCGGAAGTGCCTTTGTGGTTACGGCCAAAGACCTAGAGCGCAAACCACAGGACAGGATCGACCGCTTGCTGGAAGGTATTGTTCCTGGAATACAGTTCCAGGTACAGGATGGGGGAACAAGTACAGCAAGGCCGAGATACCAGACTACCATACGTGGTGAAGGCTCTTTTGGTGCCGCGGTTGACCCACTTTGGGTAATTGATGGAATTCCACTTAAGACCGGAAATGAGAACAATGCCATTATAGGCGTAAATACCAGTGTAAGTCCATTGACCTACCTTAATCCAGAGGATATCGAGTCGATCGTCGTGCTCAAAGATGCAACGGCCACTTCGATTTATGGTGCCGACGGATCGAACGGGGTTATCCTCATTACGACCAAGAAAGGTATCCCTGGCCAAAAGAAATTGGACTATAAGGTCAATGCAGGCATCAGTTTATTGAACAACAACCGCTTCCATGTGCTCAATGCCGATGAGTACCGCGAACTCTATACCGAATCCTACCGCAACAATACCGCATTGAACCAATCGGCCATGCCAAACTTGGGTACGGCAAACGTAGATTGGTACGACCTGCTTTATCGTAACGGATTGACTACTTCACATAACCTGACCTACTCTGGTGGAAACGAAAAAACCAGATATTATATTGGTGCTGGCTACTACAATGAAAGACCGATCATTATCGACAACAAGGTAGAACGTTTTTCGGGCAGGGTCAATGTTGACCAAAAAGTGGGCAAATTTGTAGACTTATTTTTGCGTGTCGGCGCTTCGTACAATGTAAACGAGTTCTTTTCGCCTGGTGACAGCTATTACAATAATAGGCCAATCGATAGCCCATATGATGCAAATGGCAACTATGTGGTAGCGGCATACAACAGCCTCGCCATTGCGAAATTGAATGACGACGGACAAAAAACCAATGCCATGCAGGGAAGCATTGGCGGTACCGCACGCCTCTTGCCATGGCTCACCTTTACCTCTACCAATGGCATTGATTGGAGCAAGATTACCCAAAAGGAATTCAGATCGGTTTATACCTTTGGCGAAAGAAATAATGGCGGATATGGCGTAGAAGGCAGGACCCGTTCCTTCAACTGGAATAGCCAGCAGCGCGTTAACTTCGATAGAACATTCGACAAACACGAGGTTTCGGCCCTGATAGGTGCCGAGGCGAGAAGCCTGAGCAGACGATCAAATAACCTGACGGGATCTTATTTTACAGATGATAACGTAAGGGACCTCAGGTATGCCACCAAGGTAACGATCGAAGCCCCAAGCGGTGAAGACCAAACTGGCGTTTCTTATTATGGACAGGCGAGGTACACCTTTAATAACAAATACAGCGTGCTGGGCAGTTTCAGAAGGGATGCCAATTCAGATTTCGGATCTGATGTGAGGTGGGCAACCTTTAGCTCGATCGGTGCTTCATGGACCATTAGCAATGAGAAATTCTGGACCATTAAACAGATAGACTTTGCCAAGCTGAAGTTCAGTTATGGAACGAATGGAAACTCCAGGATCGGTAACTACAAGGCAAAAGGCGTTTACACTTTTAATCTGGACAAAGGATATAACGGCCAGGCAGGCGCAACCATGACTACGGGAGAAAATCCGGTGTTGTCTTGGGAAGATACCAAAATCTATAATGCTGGGCTGAGCTTGGGCCTTTTCAAAAGGATTTCACTCGAAATCGAGGCTTACCAAAGAACTACAAATGGACTTTTGGATGAGACCGACGTAACCCGTACCACCGGATTTACGGGCATTACCCAAAATATCGGTTCGGTTAGGAACAGCGGGATCGAACTGACCCTGAACACCAAAAACATCATCAGAAAGAATTTTGAGTGGTCAACGAGTTTTAACCTGTCCCATAACAAAAACAAGATCATTGAGCTGTATAATGGAAACGATAAGATCTTGGATACGAAGATCAGAAGGGTGGGCAGCGATGTGAACACCTATTACCTGATCCGTTGGGCAGGAGTAGATCCGCGCGATGGATCGGCGCTTTGGTATGATGCCAATGGTAACTTGACCAGGGAATTTGACCTGAATAACCGTGTTGCACTCGGCTCGGGATCTCCAGATTTCTTTGGAGGGATGACAAATACGTTCAGCTATAAGCGCTTTACTTTGTCGTCGTTAATGGTCTATAATGTGGGTGGATATGGGTTTAGTGTACTCCAACGTGATGCAGAATCAGATGGACGTAACCTGGCCACAGACAACCAGTCGGCCAATGCATTAGACCGCTGGCGCGAACCGGGGGACCTGACCAACTTGCCAAAATCTGTTTTGGGCGAAAATGCCAATTTTGGAAGGAACTCATCACGTTTCCTGCATAAAAAGACATCCCTGCGCCTACAGAACATCAGTCTGAACTACAGTTTCGACAAACAATGGCTCAGCAAGATTAAACTAGATCGCGCGAGTGTATATGTCCAGGCAGACAACGTGGGCTTCTGGACACCATACAGCACCGCATCAGACCGTAACGACTATAGAAATTATGCCAATCCATATCCATTGCCATTGTTGATTTCATTTGGCCTAAATGTTGGATTTTAATACACACACCATGAAAAGAAATTATTTTAACATCATATTAATGTTGGTCATCTGCCTGATGGCAAGTGCCTGCAAAAAATTCCTGGAAAAGGAGCCGATCAACCGTACGGGCAAGCTTACCCTTTTCGAGACCGTAGATGGTGCAAAACTGGCGATCAACGGCGCATATAACCTGATGCTTACTTACAACCGCAGCGAGTTTGGGCTGTATGGCGATCTAAGTTCAGATAATGTGATCAAATCTGCAACCGCTACAACCGCGTTGCCACTATTCAATTTTACCAGTACGCCAGGCGATGATGAATTTGCCGCAGGCCATATCTGGCTGAACATTTACAGCGCACTGAACAATGTAAACAATATATTGGAGGCTGTACCTGGCCTTAAAACCAAATTTCCTGCGCAGACAAGCACACTTGACTCCATTTATGGGCAAGGTTTGGTAATGAGGGCACTGTGTCATTTTGACCTGAGCAGGACTTATGCGCAGCCCTATAATTTTACGGCAGATGCCTCGCACCTGGGTGTGCCCGTACTGACCAAAACGCCTAGTCCTGGTGCCGAAGTGCCAAGGAATACGATCAAAGAGACCTATGCTCAGATTGTAACCGACCTGCAGGCTGCATTGCCTTTCCTGCAGCAGTATGCCAACCATACCGATCAGGCAAGCATTAGCTATCAGGCCGCATTGGCCTTGCTTTCGCGGGTTTACCTGTATCAGGGAAACTGGGCACAGGCAGCCAGTTATGCCACCATGGTGATAAATGACCCGGTTTACAAACTGGCAGATCAGACCAATTACAAATCACAGTTCCTGAATACAAATACCAAAGGTGCTAATCCAAAAATTGGTGTAATCTTTCAATATAATAACATTCCGAGTGGCAGTTCCATCCCGGCATCTACCGTATTCCCGATCTATTCTGATGCTACGGGCGCACAATATACTGCCAGTTCAAAATTGCTCAGTCTTTATGATGCAGATGACCTCAGGGCCAATCTATTCTTTGTACCGAGCAGTGGACAGAACATTGGAAAAGTATTGAGCACCAAATATGGCAATGGCAGCTTGTCTACGACCACTTTGACCATTAAAGTGATCAGGTTGGCCGAACTGTATCTCAATCGTGCGGAAGCGGATTGGAACCTGGGCAAATACACGGAAGCCGCCGAAGACCTTCGTATCATTTCACAACAGGCGCATCCGAATAGGGTCATTACCATCACCTACCCTTCAAATGCCGACCTGTACAGGCAGATTGCCGACGAGCGCAACCGCGAGCTATGCTTTGAAAACCACCGCTTTTTTGATCTGGTGAGGAGAAAGGAAAACCTGGTGCGTGGAGGAGATTGCAATGCCACTACCTGTAGCCTAACCTACCCGAACAATAAGTTCGTGCTGCCGATTACCGTGAAAGAACTTGAAGCAAACCATGCCATTATCCCTAATCCTGGCTATAACTAATACCGAAATGAAAAAAATTAAGATATATCTGCTTGCCCTGGTCATCTTGCCTAGTTTATTGTCGATTTCCTCTTGCAAGAAAGAAGTTACCCCATATAATAACCCATTCTTCCACATTATGGTGGATAACAAGGGCAGCGTTGAAGTACTTTCCAACCGCAAGGATGTGGTGAACTACAATGTGTACCTCAGTGCCGAGCTCCAATTTGAGCCGATCGAAGTAAAATACGAAGTTGTGGTGGGCAATGGCCTTGCCGAAGGGAAAGACTTTGAACTGATTACCAAGGGAAATACATTGACTTTCCCTCCGGGGATCTTTGAACGTCCTATTACCATCCAATGGAAAGAGGCGGCATTAGACCCAACGAAAAACAATACCATTATCATCAGATTATTAAGCAACAGTAAAAACTATACTTTAGGCTTACCTGGCCCAGACCATTTGCAGAAAGAATTGATCATTACTAAAAAATAGAAGGAACAGCAGCACATGAAAAATTTTAGTAAATTAATATTGGCGGTACTGGTGGCCATCGGCGGAAGGGCAGTTGCACAAAAGTTGCCCCAGAACCCCAACCTGTTGACCGGGAAATTGGACAACGGTTTTACCTATTACATCTATAAAAATGATAAGGCCAAGGGCAATTCGGTACTGAGGCTGTTCTTGAATGCAGGATCGCTGCAGGAAGATCCAGACCAATTGGGACTGGCGCACTTTATCGAGCACATGGCCTTCAACGGCACCAAGCATTATTCGAAAAATGATGTCATCGAATTTCTTGAATCAAAAGGCGTAAAATTTGGGGCCGATTTGAATGCCCATACCAGTTTTGACGAGACGGTCTATAAGATCAGCATCAACACGCAGGACGAAAAAAACCTGGAGAAATCAATTGACATTATGGGCGATTGGGCTTTTGGCGTAACCTTCGACCAAAAGGAAATTGATAAGGAAAGAGGTGTAGTGATTGAAGAGTGGAGAAGCAAGCAGGGAGCTGCGGATCGTTTAAGGGAGCAATATCTGCCTGTACTGTTCAACAATTCGAGATATGCCGAGCGTTTGCCTATTGGCAAAGTAGACATCCTTAAAACTTTCCCACGTCAGCGCATCGTTGATTTCTATGAAAAATGGTACCGCCCTGACCTGATGTCGATTGCCATTGTAACCGATATCGATCCAAAAAAGGTCGAAGGATACATCAAGAACGAATTCAGCAGCTATCGTGCAAAGAGCAAGGCAACGCGCCAATTTTATGAATTGCCGGTACACAAAGATACCCTGACCTCTATCGTGACCGATAAGGAGGCTTCTGGCATTGAACTAAGCATTTTTAGCAAGATCCCAGCTTTTAAGGGTATCCAGACTGAGGTCGATTATAAAAACCAGCTTACAAGGGCATTCTTTAATGCCTTGGTCAAAAATCGGTTCAATCGGGTTTCGCAACTACAGAATAATTTTAAGGACGGTAGCCTATCCATCAGCAATATCGTACTCAAAAATGGCGTAGTTGCCAGCGGGGTTTCGCTCTATCACGACCAGGTGAACGAGGGAATCAAAAGTTTCCTTACCGAAGCCGAGCGCATTAAACGCTATGGCTTTACGAGCGATGAGATCTCGAAATTACGCGAAGAGTATATCGCGAGCATCAAGCGTTCGGCAGCTGCCGAAGATAAAACGGAGTCCGAAACCTATGTAAATGAAATCCATGACCTGTTCTACAATGGAACTACGATGCTGGCAAGGACAGACCGCAATAAACTGGCCCTGAAATATGCACCGCAAATCGATTCTTTGACCGTACTGAATTTCTTGAGATCGGTAAACCGTGAAGGAAATACCGTGGTGCTGCTTACCGCACCTGAGAAAGATCGTGCAAGCCTGCCAAATGAGGCTACATTAAAGTCATTATTTGCGAAGGCGAAATTGGAGAAGATCGACGTGTGGAAGGATGAAGTCTTTATTCCGAAACAGTTGCTGAGCAAGCAGCCCGCAAAAGGAAATGTGGTAAAAGAAGAGCAGATCAAAGAAGTGGGCGTTACCAAATGGACTTTGTCTAATGGAACCACTGTGTATCTCAAACCTACAACCGAGCGTAAAAACTACATTACCATCTCTGGATTTAGAACAGGTGGCATCTATGCCCTTGATTCGACGCAATATGTGACCTCACAGTTTGTAAAAGCTGTAACTGGGCTGAGTGGAGCTGGCGATTTCAGCAGAAGGGCCCTGACGCAATACCTGACCGGAAATTCTGCATCAGCTACGCTTGTGCTGTCGAGTACACGTGAAGGTGTGGTGGGCAGTGCCGATTGGAAGGATGCCAAGACCATGTTTGAACTGATGTACCTAAAGTGGGTGTATCCGAACGCCGACCCCCTGACTTTTGAGCAGGCAAAACGCCAGGCTTTGGAGCGTTTGGACAACAATAAATTGGCACCAAACTATGAATACAACAAGGCCATTTCAGAACTGTTAAAAGGTGACGATGATTATGAATCGGATATTTCTGCCGAGCGCATCAATAAGGAATTGGACTTTAAGCAGATTATCCCTGTGTTCAAAAGCAGGTTTGGTTCTGCCAAAGACTTTCAGTTTGTGATTGTGGGCGGTTTCAATGTAGACAGCATCAAACCTTTGATTGAGCAATACATTGGCGGCTTGCCGGGAGGCAGCTATAACGACAAATTCAGGTATAAAGGTCCGAATGGTGGAAAAGCACCAAAAGACATCCTCATTTATGCAGGGAAGGCACCAAAGAGTACTGTGAACCTATTTTATCAATCTAATGATGTAGCTTACAACTACCGTGAGATCTTATTGCAGACCTTGTTGCAGGAGGTGCTCAAGGTAAAACTCCGCCTGAACCTGCGCGAAGAGAACTCTGGGGTGTACGGCGTGGGCGTATCGATCTCATCGACCAGCATCCCATCAACCCTGATCAGATCGCGCATCACTTTTACCAGTGCGCCAGAATCGGCAGATTTTCTGATCAAGCAGGCACAGCTGGAAGTACAGAAAGTGGCAGACAATCCGAATTATTTTGTAGGCGACCTGACCAACATCAAGCTGCAGCAGATTGAAAGCTATAAAAAACAGGCAGGAAAGAACCTTTTCTGGAGTTCATCGCTTCGGAACCAGTTCTATTTCAATTTCAGGGATTTTAGCTACTTCAACAACTATGAAAACATGGTGAACAGCATTACCCCTGACATGATTTCAGCCTATGCTAAAAAATATTTAATCCAAACCCCGAGCATCAAGGCCGTACTGATGCCAGAAAACTATAAAAAACTAAATTAATCACATGAAAAATCTGAAGAATTTAATCTTGATTGGGCTCTTAGTAGTTGTAGGTGCTTTCAGCTCCTGCAAAAAAGATCCTGTGATGTACGATAAGGGTTTTACTTCCTTTAAGTTCGTTGTTAAGAATACACTAGGTGTAGATGTGGAATATCCGGGAACAATTGTAGGCGACGAAATTGTTGTCCAACTTCCGATTGACGTAGACATTACCAGCCTGAAGGCAAGCTTTACGATTGACAATTCAAGGACCATTGTACAGGTAGGCCCAACTGTCCAGGAATCTGGCATTTCGGCACAGGATTTTTCATCGCCTGTGGCCTATCGCATCAAAGCAGAAGACAAAAGTACCCGCACCTATACCGTAAGGGTTGAGCAAAAAATTGCCTTGAAATCGTTTGGATTTTTTAAGGCTGATAATCCTAATCTGACCACCGATTATGTAGGCACGATCAAGGGGCTGAATGTTTTCATTAACATGACCGATGATGTAGACCTCAGCAATCTGATCGCCCGCTTCGAAACCACAACAGGCGCAACACTTAAGGTTGGAGCTACTGTGCAGACCAGCAAGGTAACACCGAATAGTTTCGTGGCACCGCTCACCTACTCATTCAACGATCCGGCTTTGACAAGTCCGGTAAATTTTGTGGTGAACATGGTATTTGAGCGTTCGTGGTCGCTTATCGGTACAAACCTGACCGGAAAAGTGAGTGCAAGGGACATCAAGGTCGCCATTAACCCATTGACCAACAATCCGAGCTTTATCTATTACAGGACCGGTACTGATGAAGCTGGTGTATCGATACCGACCGACCAGCGCAAGGTTGCAGTAATGGGCTACAATGGCACCACTTGGGCCTTCTTGGGCAACCAGACTGGCATTTATCCATACCGTGCAGATGGCGGGAGTTTGGCATACGACAAAGATGGCAGTTTGCATGCTGCTTTTAAAGATTATGGACCAACCACTACCAGCGATCTGAGAGCAACTTTTGTTAAATACAATGGCCTAGACTGGACCATCTTAAATACCAGGTTTACGCCATTAAAGGCTGATTACATTTCCCTCATTTTTGACAAGAACAATAATCCGCTAATGGGAATGATGAGGACCAGTGCGGCCGATAACGTGAACAATCCACCAGTGGCAGCGAGAGGACTATATGTAACCAGCAATACAGGTGGCACATGGACCAACATTACGCCTCCAGGCGGGATTATTGTAGCTTCACAACATACTGTATTTGGTTTGGACGGGAAAGTCTATACTGCCGCAATGGACAGGACTTCTGGCTCGAATAAGCTTTCTGTATTCCAGTATGACAACAATACTTGGAAAACCATCGGCCCTGCTTCCTTCTTGGGACCAGACAACGTAGCTGGTTACATTTCTGTAAGGGTTGCAGCCGATAAGGATGGGGAAGTGTACCTGGCGTATCAGGCAGCACCAACCTCTGGAAGGATTGACCGTGTAATGAAGTACAATAAAACAGCCAATATCTGGCAAGAGCTGGGAAATCCGGTAGCTACAGGCGGCGAAGCAGACAAGTTTGCATTGGGCGTAGACCAGAACGGTGTACTGTATATGGCTTGGGCCAATGCTTCATCTGTAAACATGCGGACCTTTAACAAGGTAACCAACAACTGGAATCCTGAGAAAAAGATCATCAGCGAGAAGGTGGTTGAATTTGATATGCAGGTTGCAGCAGATGGAACAGCCTATCTGGTGGCCAGCTTAACCTCAAACAACAGTACTGTTGCCTATAAATATTCAAAATAACACACCACACATTTGAACATCCCGACCCATCAAGATCAGTCTTGGTGGGTTTTTTGTTGCGTGGGTTGTGGGCTAAAGGTTGAAAGGTTGTAAAGTTGAAAGGTTTCAAAGTTGTAAGATATCAGCATTCCGCTTTATCCTTTTGGCTTTTTGCTTTCCGCTTTTTGCTTTACGTTTTCCGCTGTGCAGCCTTTGACATAACTTTTAACTTTCAACTATTTCGTATTTTTGCCGCATGACAAACATTCAAGTAATTGCCTTCGATGCCGATGATACACTTTGGGTCAACGAGCCCTATTTTCGCGAGGCCGAAGAGAAATTTTGTGCGCTGCTCGAAGATTATCTGCCCCTACATAGTGTAGCCAGTGAGCTTTTTAGGATTGAGATCCAGAATTTACCATTGTATGGGTATGGCGTAAAAGGATTTATGCTGTCTATGGTAGAAACCATTCTGACCATTACCAAAGGTACAGCCAGTCTGGCCACGATAGAAAAAGCAATTACATATGGCAAAGAATTGCTTGATAAGCCCATCGAACTCTTAAAGGGCGTAGAAGATGTATTGTTAGCCTTAAAGGGGAAATACCGGTTGGTGGTGGCCACCAAGGGCGATCTGCTCGATCAGGAGCGAAAACTGAAAAAGTCTGGCCTAGAATCTTATTTCCATCACATTGAAATCATGAGCGACAAGCAGGAATATGATTACCTGAAACTCTTAAAACATCTGGACTGCAAGCCCGAAAACTTTCTGATGATCGGCAACTCTTTAAAGTCTGATGTTTTGCCGGTATTGGCGCTCGGTGGCCATGCCGTACATATCCCCTATCATACCACTTGGGCCCATGAAGTGGTCGAGCACCATGTGGTACATGAGCATTTTAAATCGACCGAAAACATTACCGACATTTTATCCCTACTCCATGAAGCAACGGTTTGACCTCGAGAACTGGTCCAGAAAAGATCATTTTAACTTTTTCAATAGGTTTGAAGAACCTTTTTTTGGGGTTTGTGTACACATCGACTGTAGCATTGCCTATCAGCGATGCAAAACGCAAGGTTATGGTTTCTTCCTTTATTACTTGCATCAGTGCCTAGCGGCGGCAAATGCCATCGAAGCTTTTAGGCTAAGGATTGCCGATGGAGAAGTATTTGTGTATGATGAAGTACATGCATCTGCGGTAATCAACCGCGACGACCATACTTTTGGTTTTTCCTATATCGATTTCCACGAAGCGTTTGAAGTTTTCCAGGCCGGCGCAAAACAAGAGATCGACCGTGTAAAAAACAGTAAGGGCTTGGTTCCTGCTGGATCTGGTGATCATGTGCTGCACATATCGGCCATGCCATGGCTAAATTTTACCTCTTTATCACATGCCAGGAGCTTTTCGTTTAAAGATAGCTGTCCAAAAATCTCCTTTGGCAAGATGACAATTGAAGGAGCGCAAAAATTGATGCCTGTTTCCATCCATGTTAACCATGCGTTAATGGATGGCTATCATGTCAGTTTATTCGTGGATGAGTTTCAGCGGAGAATGAATATGGAAGCCTAATGACTTGTAATCAATCAAATTTTATAATATCTTGCTTCCATTCTTTGGTCCTTACCAAACACTGCGGCCAATGAAATTATAGCTGATAAAACTTACCTTTGAAAAATTAACTCAATTACTGAATGAAACCAACTTTATTAATACTAGCTGCCGGTATGGCCAGTAGATATGGCAGCATGAAACAGGTGGACGGCTTCGGGCCTAATGGCGAAACCATTATCGATTATTCCATTTATGATGCCATTAAAGCTGGGTTCGGCAAGGTTGTTTTTATTATCAAGGAAGAATTTGAAGACAATTTTAGAAAGATATTTGATCCAAAACTTAAAGGAAAGATTGAAGTAGCGTATGTTTTTCAAAATTTTGACCTTAAACAGTTCGGCATCGACGAAGAAATCTACCGCGAAAAGCCCTGGGGAACGGCACACGCCATTTTATCGGGCAGAAAAATCGTAAAAGAACCATTCTGTGTCATTAATGCCGATGATTTTTATGGTTTCGATGCCTTTAAAAAGATGGTCGATTTTTTAAATGATGAGGCCAACGACAGCAACTTCTCCATTATTGGCTATCAGATCGGAAAAACACTTTCAGATTTTGGCGCAGTTTCCCGCGGTGTCTGCAAGGTTGATGAAAGTGGAAACTTGGTAGAGATCATCGAAAGAACGAAAGTTTATCAGGAAAATGGCGTAATCGTCTATGAAGAGCATGATGATAAGTTTCCGCTTGATTTCGAAACGCCAGTTTCCATGAATTTTTGGGGTTTCACACCTGCCGTATTTAAAATCACTGAAGAGCTGTTCAGGGAATTTGCAATGGAAAACAAATCCAATCCAAAAGCAGAATTTTTCATCCCCTTGATCGGTGAAAATTTGGTAAAGAGCAATACCGCAACTTTTAAAGTGGTTCCGACCAGCACCAAATGGTTTGGTGTAACTTATAAGGAAGATAAGCCCTTTGTACAGGCCAGCATCGACCAGCTGATCAAAGATGGCGTGTATCCTGAAAAGCTATGGAACTAACGGTAAGTCCTGAAATCCTTGCTGCCTATGGTTTTTCTTCAGAGACGGCAAATGTTAAGCAAATCGGTTCGGGGCACATCAACAGTACTTTTTTGGTCGATATAGGGGATCGATCTTATGTGCTCCAAAAAATAAATACAGCTGTATTCAAAGATCCATGCGCTATTGCCCATAATGTCAGTGCAATTGCAGATGACTTGGCAAAAAACCATCCAGACTACCTTTTTCCGGCGCCAATCCCAGCCTTAAATGGGGAGCTGATGGTGAACCACCAGAATGAATACTGGCGTTTATTGCCCTATGTGGTCAACACTGTAGCACTTGATACCCTCACCGATCCTAAACAGGCCTATGAGGCTGCCAAGCAATTTGGCAAGCTGAGCAGGTTGCTGAACAAGTTTGATCCTGGTCTCCTCAAGCCAACTATCCCGGGCTTTCATGACCTGGCCTGGCGATATGAGCAATTTGACTTTGCGTTGCAACAAGGTGATGAAAAATTACAGCACATGGCCGCAGATGAAATCGAAACGGCCAAGCATCATCATTTTTTGGTCTCGTACTTTATTTCTTATCAGCAGCATGGTGATTTTCCAGACCGTGTGATGCACCATGATACCAAGATCAGTAATGTGTTATTGTCTAAAGATAATTTTACAGGCGTTTGTGTAATCGATCTGGATACCCTGATGCCAGGCAAGTTTATTTCTGATCTGGGCGATATGATCCGCACCTATGTATGCGCCTTTTCAGAAAACGAGACCGACCTTGAACAGATTACGATACGTATTCCTTATTTTGAGGCTATGATCAAAGGTTATTTGTCTGAAATGGCCCCTATCCTGACCAATACCGAAAAAGAATTGATCCTCTTTGCTGGAAAATACATGGTTTATATGCAGGCACTCCGGTTTTTGACCGATTTCTTAAACGGCAGCATCTACTATCCGATCGCCTATCCCACCCAGAATTTAGATCGTGCCAGGAACCAGTTCAAGCTTTTATCCGAACTCTTTGAAAAAGAGAAGATCCTCCAAAGCATGATCGAGGAATATCTGGGCAATCTACTTTGACAAAGTCCAAAAAAACATTCTTTTTATTGAGTTAGATGGGGCTGAAGTTTGACAATCTTTTAAGATTGCCAAAGTATCTATCTTTTTTTATCTTCGGTTGCTAACACTAAACTATGTCAAAAATCCACAATGAAATTAAAAAAGAGTTTCAGATCGAAAGGATGATCCTCTTTACCGATGCCGTATTTGCGATTGCGATTACACTTTTGGTCATCGAAATCAAGGCACCTTCTATCCATCTCTTGTATGACGGGTTAAAAAAAGGCGAGCACCTCAACAATCAGATGATCATCAATCAATTATTGGGGATGATCCCTTTGTTTATTGGATTTATCATCAGCTTTTTTGTGATTGCCATTTATTGGCGGTCCCATCATCGCCTGTTCTCGTTCATCAAGGATTACGACGATGGGCTAATCTGGCTTAATTTTCTTTTCCTGTTTACCATCGTGCTGATGCCATTTAGTTCAGCCTATTACAGTGAAAACACCAATTATAACATCCCATTCTATCTCTATTGTGCCAATGTTTCGGCAACTGGCTTCGCTAATTACTTTTTGCTCAGCTATATCATTAAGCATAAGGGCAGGATTTCTGAAGGCTTTGATGAACTCAATTCGCGCAAATTGGCCCGATGGAGAACATTGACCATCCCTGCCATTTTCTCTTTTGGTGCATTATTATCTGCCATTATTCCGTCTCCGTGGCACATGCTCAGCCGCATGTCGCCCATGCTGATCTGGCCCGCCATGATCATACTCCATAAAGTTTTTGGAAAGACAGGCCAAATCGAGCAGAAATAAAAAAGTCCCTCAGATTGAGGGACTTTACTAGTCCGGATTAAAAATCCGGACCAACAATTCTAATAATTATTTCTTCTCATCATCTTTCACTTCTTCGAAATCAACGTCGGTTACGCTATCGCCACCTTGTTGTGCTTCGCCTTGGGGAGCTCCTTCTTGAGGCTGTGCTTCCTGACCAGCTTTATACATTTCTTCAGAAGCTGCGTTCCAAGCATTTTGCAATTCTTCTTGCGCGGCATCAATGTCTGCGAAGTTTCTGGCTGCATGTGCATCTTTCAGTTTTTGAAGTCCGGCTTCGATCGGTGCTTTTTTATCGGCAGATAATTTTTCGCCAAACTCTTTCAACTGTTTCTCGGTAGAGAAGATCAGTGCATCGGCACCATTGATTTTATCGGCCTCTTCTTTTGCCCTTGCATCTGCTTCGGCATTGGCTTCTGCTTCCTCTTTCATTTTTTTGATCTCGTCGTCAGTAAGGCCTGATGAAGCTTCGATACGGATTTTCTGCTCTTTGCCGGTAGCTTTATCTTTTGCACTTACATGCAGGATACCATTGGCATCGATGTCAAATGCAACCTCGATCTGAGGTACACCGCGTGGTGCAGGTGGAATACCGTCAAGGATAAAACGACCGATGGTACGGTTTTGGTTGGCCATAGGGCGCTCACCTTGCAGGATATGGATTTCTACACTTGGCTGGTTATCAGCTGCTGTAGAGAAAGTTTCTGCTTTCTTAGATGGAATAGTCGTATTGGCCTCGATCAATTTGGTCATTACACCACCCATGGTTTCGATACCTAAAGAAAGTGGTGTCACATCTAACAAGAGTACATCCTTCACCTCACCTGTCAATACACCCCCTTGGATCGCTGCGCCAATGGCTACCACTTCATCAGGATTTACACCTTTGCTCGGCTCTTTTCCAAAGAAGCTTTTTACTGCATCCTGGATTGCTGGAATACGTGTTGATCCACCTACCAAGATAATTTCATCGATATCACCTACGCTAAGTCCGGCATTTTTCAGGGCCGATTTACATGGGTCAATGGTACGTTTGATCAGGTCGCCAGCCAATTGCTCAAATTTAGCACGGCTCAATGTCCTCACCAAGTGTTTAGGACCACTGGCATCGGCAGTGATATATGGCAAGTTGATTTCTGTTGATGTCGTACTTGATAATTCAATCTTTGCTTTTTCAGCTGCTTCTTTCAAACGTTGCAATGCCATCGGATCTTTGTGCAAATCCATGCCATTCTCTGTTTTGAACTCTTCTGCCAACCACTCAATGATCACGTGGTCAAAGTCGTCACCACCCAAGTGCGTATCGCCATCGGTAGATTTAACTTCAAATACGCCATCGCCCAATTCCAATACAGAAACGTCGTGCGTACCTCCACCACAGTCGAAGACCACAATTTTCATGTCCTTGTGTGCTTTATCCAGACCATAGGCCAAGGCAGCCGCTGTAGGCTCGTTGATAATCCTTTTTACGTTCAGACCAGCAATTTCGCCAGCTTCCTTGGTTGCCTGACGCTGTGCATCATTAAAATAGGCAGGAACGGTAATTACCGCTTCGCTCACTTCCTGGCCCAAGAAATCTTCAGCAGTTTTTTTCATTTTCTGCAAGATCATGGCCGAAATTTCCTGTGGTGTGTATTTGCGATCGTCGATTTCCACACGTGGCGTGTTGTTATCACCCTTAATCACCTGATAAGGTACACGCGAAATTTCTTTGGCCACTTCGGCATAATTACTGCCCATGAAGCGTTTGATCGAATAGATTGTCTTAGTGGGATTTGTGATCGCCTGACGTTTTGCAGGTTCACCCACTTTGCGCTCGCCATTTTCTGCAAAAGCAACAATAGATGGCGTAGTACGCTTACCCTCGCTGTTGGCTATAACTACAGGTTCATTACCTTCCATTACGGAAACGCAAGAGTTTGTTGTTCCTAAGTCTATACCAATTATTTTTCCCATTTGATTTATGTATTTTCTGTTTAATTTTTATTGTTCTTCCCCAATAATAACAAGCCATGTGCCAATTAGTTTTTGGCAGAAATCTATCAGAAAATACTGTTAAAGTGTAGCTTAAAAAGCCAAAATGGCTGACACGTTGGCAGGATAAGAGGGAAAAGAGAAGATGGAAGAAGTAAAATGGAAAAGGTAATAGGGTTGCGAGTGTAAGGATACTAGATTAATAAAATCGATCTTGTTATACTAAGTCAACCTTGTGGGGTTCCATACTCCCTAGCGCCATGCGCTATCCGCTGGGCATTACTTACTATCACCACTTGCTGCTTGCTACTCGATACTTGATACTTGATACCCAAATCCCCCTACATTCCCAACAACTTTTCCAATTGATGATATCCGATCCCAAAATAGGCTTTTGTATTTTTGAGTGCAACGAGAATTTCTTCTTTTCGTTCAGCGCTTGGAGCGTGGCGTTTAATCCCTACCACGAGCACATTCTTCGGCGTATGGGCATCTGAAATAAATTCGAAAACTTTGGTCTTGTAGCCAAAATATTCCAGGATCAAGGCCCTGATCCCATCCGTAACCATTTCTGCCTGACGTTCCATAAAAATGCCATATTGGGTCAAAAAGGAAACCTCATTTCTGACTTTATGCTTTTCCATTTCTCTTCTGATCTGTTTATGGCAACATGGTGCCACTACGATCAATCCCGCATCAGCCTTTATGCCTTTAAAGATAGCGTCGTCTGTAGCGGTATCGCAGGCATGGAGGGCAATGAGCAGATCGATGTTGCCCACTTCATAATTTTGAATAGTGCCCTGTACAAAATCCAGCTGCTCAAATTTAGATTCTCTGGCGATGTCGTTACATAGGGCTACCAGATCTTCACGGAATTCTACGCCGGTAACCTTGGCATTTAATTTAAGCTGATGATGAAGGTAATCGTATAACGCGAAGGTCAGGTATCCTTTCCCCGAACCCATGTCCACCACATTTTGAATGCTCCCTGCCGGCAGCTCCTTGATCAGCGAATGCAGGATTTCGATATACTGGTTAACCTGCCTGTACTTATCCTGTGCATTTTTGAAAACATTTCCCTCTGCATCGGTAATTTTTAAGGCGTGGAGGTAATCCTTGCCCGCAGGCTTGATTAAACGCTGCTTGGCCTTGTCGTGCGAAAGATCAATTTGCTGGGGCTTGGCCAACTCTTTTTTCCTTAGCCTGAATTGACCTTTTTTTTGCTGTTCAATAATGATTTCCTCATCAACAGTAAATAAAGTGCAGATCTTGAAATCCTGCTCAACCAATTGCTCGAGCAGCTTTATACCTTCCTGAATCGCATAGTTTTTAAAAATGTCCCTGGTTTGGTATCGGTAAGTGAAAGAAAGCATGCGCTTCCGCTTGATCAGCGTGGGCCTAACATATATATTCTTTAGTCCGGATTCATTGCCCTGATAGTTGCCAAGCGAAAGCTTAACAAAATTTTCAGTAGCTATCGCTTCATTTAAGAGGTTAAAGAATTGCAATAAGACCTGATGCTGCTCCATGGTATGATCTTGCAAAAATACATCAAATAAAATCAAAATATTACGTTAAATACTGGTTGTGCTATTTCATTTCCTAAAATTAAGCACTAAATTAGGTAGACCAAACTACAAACGTATACATGAGCGATTTTCAGATCAAGAAATCCCCTACCCTCTATGATGCCATTATTGTTGGCTCTGGTGCGGGAGGAGGAATGGCAGCCTATGTGCTGGCCAATGCCGGAAAAAAAGTGTTGATGCTCGAGGCGGGGCAATATTTCGATCCACGTTTAGATGCCCATCAACTCAAATGGCCCTGGGAGTCGCCTCGTCGGGGTGCTGGGACCGTTCGTCCCTTTGGCGATTTTGATGCTTCTTATGGGGGATGGCAACTTGACGGCGAACCTTATACCAAAAAGGATAAAACTGAATTCGAATGGTTCCGCTCACGCATGTTGGGCGGGAGGACTAACCATTGGGGAAGGATCTCGCTGAGGATGGGACCTATCGACTTTAAGCCAACAGATGGATTGACCGATCCGTGGCCCATTACCTATGATGACCTTAAGCCTTTTTACGATAAGGTAGACCGCATGATCGGCATCTATGGCACCGTTGAGGGGATAGAAAACGAACCGGACGGCATCTTCATGAAGCCACCAAAACCTAGGCTCAACGAACTCTTCATCAAAAAAGGGGCAGAAAAAGCTGGAGTTCCAGTTATTACCGGTCGTGGTGCCGTAATGACCGAAGAAATAAAAGGGAATAAGGACCGTGCACCTTGCTTTTATTGTGGTCAATGCGGCAGGAGCTGTAAGGTCTATGGAGATTTCTCCGCTTCATCGTGCCTCGTCATTCCGGCTGTAAATACCGGAAACGTTAAGCTCATCACAGATGCCATGGTGAGGGAAGTAATTACCGATAAGAGCGGAAAAGCTGTTGGCGTTTCTTATGTCAATAAAAAAGATCTTCAGGAATATCAGGTCAATGGCAAGCTCATTATCTTGGGAGCTAGTGCCTGCGAGTCAGCAAGGATCTTGCTCAACTCTAAGTCCAGTGCCCATCCCAACGGATTAGCAAACGGCAGTGGCATTGTGGGGAAATATCTGCATGATTCAACAGGCGCGGGTGTTTCTGGCTTCTTGCCCCAACTCATGGACCGCAAGCGTTACAATGAAGATGGATTGGGCAGTGTTCACATCTATTCGCCTTGGTGGGGAGATCATAAAAAATTAGACTTTCCACGTGGCTATCACATCGAGTACAGTGGCGGCATGCACATGCCATCTTATGGATTTGGCGGAGGTGTACCGACCATGAACGGTTTGGTGCCCGACAAAAATGGAAAGATGAAAGAAGCTGGAGGTTATGGGAAATCGTTAAAAGAAGATTATCGTCGTTTTTATGGCACTTCGGTAGGCATGGCCGGAAGGGGAACAGCGATTGCCCGTGAAGACAACTATTGTGAAATTGATCCCAATGTGGTCGACAAATATGGCATCCCTGTGCTCAGGTTCCATTACAAATGGGCAAAGGAGGAAATCCAGCAGGCCAAACACATGCAGGAGACTTTTCTTTCCATCATGAAAGAGATGGGCGCAATCGTTACTTCAGAAATCCAGGGACCTGAGACCAATTACGGTCTGTTGGCGCCTGGAAAAATCATCCACGAAGTGGGAACCATTAGGATGGGCGATGATCCTAAAAAATCGGCATTGAACAAATATTGCCAAGCGCACGAATGCAAAAACCTCTTTGTGGTAGATGCTGCGCCGTTTGTTCAACAGGGCGATAAAAATGCAACATGGACCATCCTTGCCCTGGCCATGAGAACGGCAGAATACATTTTATCTGAGCAGAAAAAGCAAAATATCTAACGTATGAACAGAAGAGATTCGTTAAAGGCGATCGGGCTTACCGCACTGAGCACAACGGTACTCATAGGTGCCTGCAAGCAAACTGATATAAAAACCGAAGAAACGGCAACTGGCCCCGAGGCTGGTCGGGAAGCTTGGGAAACCGAGCGGGATAAAAAACTCCATGCCGATACTTTCTTTACCCAGCATGAAATGGCCACCATCACGGTTTTGGTAGATATCATCATCCCCAAAGACGAGGTATCGGGAAGTGCCACAGATGCCAAAGTTCCAGAATTTATTGAATTTATTGTAAAGGATATACCAGATCATCAGATCCCTTTGCGTGGCGGACTGAAATGGCTGGATATCCAAAGCTTCAATCGCTTTGAAAAGCCATTCATCGATGCAACTGAAGCGCAACAGATTGAGATTATTGATGAAATCGCCTATCCTAAAAAAGCAAGGCCAGAAATGCAGGCCGGTGTTGCCTTCTTTAACAGATTGAGAAGTTTAACGGCTTCTGGCTTTTACACCACAGAAATGGGCGTTAAGGATATCGGTTATGTCGGCAATACGCCAAATCAATGGCCAGGCGTTCCTGCTGATGTCTTGAAGCAATATGGGATGGAAAACGTTAAAATCTGATTGATTGGTTAATTGATTAACTGGTTAATTGGTTAATTGGTTAACTGATGAGCAATAAAAAAGCCCTTTAAGAATTCTTAAAGGGCTTTTTTTATGGTTAACTGTGAATTAAGCTTTTGGCTCTTCTTCGTTTGCTTCTTCTGTAGCGGCTTCGCCTTCGTTAGCTGGTGCTGCTGGAGCTTCCTCTTCAGTTGCAGGGGTTTCTTCTGCTACAGCTTCAGTTACCGGAGCAGCTTCTTCTTCAACAACAACTGCATCTTCAACGGCTGCTTCAGCTTTAGGGGCAGCGGCGGCAGGGGCATCAGCTTTTTTGGCTTTGCTTCTGCTTCTGCGTGTTGTTTTCTTCTCAGCAGCAGCAGTATCGTTTCCGTATACTTCATTGTAGTCTACCAATTCGATCAGGGCCATTTCAGCGTTATCGCCCAAACGGTTGTTCAATTTGATGATACGTGTATAACCACCTGGACGGTTAGCTACTTTAGCTGCTACATCACGGAACAATTCGGTTACGGTTTCCTTATCTTGTAGGTAAGCAAAAACGGTACGACGTGAGTGGGTAGTATCATTTTTTGATTTGGTGATGATCGGCTCAACATATACGCGCAAAGCTTTTGCTTTTGCTAAGGTTGTTGTAATTCTTTTGTGTTTGATCAGTGATGATGCCATGTTAGCCAACATCGCTTTTCTGTGCGAAGTTGTTCTGCCTAAATGGTTGTGTTTTTTACCGTGTCTCATTTTTTGTTTTGTAAAGTGTATACCGTCTCTTTGAACTTAATCTGAGGGAATTATACACTGTGAATAATTACGCTGAGCGCTGAGCGCCAAGCGCTATGTGTTACTCTTCGTCTAACTTAAATTTAGAAAGGTTCATGCCAAACGATAGTTGCTTAGATTTCACCAGTTCTTGAATTTCAGTTAAGGATTTCTTTCCAAAGTTTCTGAATTTTAACATATCAGCTACATCGTAAGATACCAAGTCAGCTAAAGTGCGGATGTCTGCTGCTTTCAGGCAGTTCAGGGCGCGAACAGAAAGATCAAGGTCTACCAGTTCGGTTTTAAGGATTTTGCGCATGTGCAAGATTTCCTCATCCACTTCTTTAGTTTCTTCTTTGGCCTGAGATTCCAATACCAAGTTCTCATCAGAGAACAACATAAAGTGCTGGATCAAAATTTTGGCTGCTTCTTTCAAAGCTTCTTCCGGATGGATCGAACCATCGGTAGAAATGTCCAAGATTAATTTCTCATAATCCGTTTTTTGCTCAACACGATAATTTTCAATCGTATATTTCACATTTTTCATTGGGGTAAAGATCGAGTCGATCGCAATTACGCCAACAACGGTATCTGTAATTTTATTTTCTTCAGCAGGCACATAACCACGACCTTTGTTGATCGTTAATTCTACCTCTAAAGTCACTGATTTCTCCATGTTACAGATCACAAAATCAGGGTTGAGCACCTCGAAGTTGTTAGAGAATTTAGTGATGTCTCCGGCCTGGAACTGCTCCTGGCCATTAACGATGATGAAAACTTTTTCTGAATCGCCAGAATCACCTACCTTTTTGAAACGTACTTGTTTCAGGTTCAGGATAATCTCTGTTAAATCTTCTACAACACCTTTGATGGTAGAGAACTCATGTGAAACGCCAGAAAAACGAATACTTGTAATGGCAAAACCTTCTAACGAAGAAAGTAGGATTCTTCTTAGGGCGTTACCAATTGTTACACCGAAACCGGGCTCTAAAGGACGAAATTCAAATTGACCATCGAAATCGGTTGATTTCTGCATGATTACCTTATCTGGTTTCTGAAATGCTAAAATTGCCATTTATAATGTTTTTAGATCGTTATGTGAATATTGTGTAACGTAAAAATGTTAAAGCCCAGAAGGCTTTAACAAAATTGCTTACTTAGAGTACAACTCGACGATAAGGTTTTCCTTGATATTTTCTGGGATCTCATCGCGGTTAGGATAAGTTAGGAACTTACCTGATAACTCGCCTGCATTCCAATCCAACCAATTGAACTTGTTGATTGACCTTCCTGCTACTGAATTCGTAATGGCTTCCAATGTTTTAGATTTCTCGCGAACCGCTACAACATCGCCAGCTTTTAATTGATAAGATGGAATATTAACGACTTCACCATTTACGGTAATGTGTTTGTGGCTAACCAATTGACGTGCACCTGAACGGGTTGGCGCAATGCCTAACCTATAAACGGTGTTATCTAAACGTGCTTCTAGCAATTGCAACAAGTTATCACCAGTGATCCCTTGGCGTGAAGAAGCTTTGGTAAACAGGTTACGGAACTGCTTTTCCAACACACCATAAGTGTATTTTACTTTTTGCTTTTCCATTAACTGAACCGCGTATTCAGATTGTTTTCCTCTCCTTTTTGAAGCGCCATGTTGGCCTGGAGGATAATTTTTTCTGTCTAATACTTTATCAGGGCCGAAAATTGGCTCTCTGAACTTACGGGCTATTTTGGACTTTGGTCCTGTATATCTTGCCATTTGATTGTGATTTTAAAGTATCATCCCGACCGCATCGGGAGACTCTTAGCTTTAAAAATTAATTGATTATACTCTTCTTTTCTTAGGTGGGCGACATCCATTGTGTGGAAGTGGCGTAATGTCCTTGATTGAGGTAACCTCAATTCCGGCAACTTGCAAAGTTCTGATCGCCGACTCACGGCCAGATCCAGGACCTTTTACAAATACCTCTACTTTACGAAGACCTAAGTCGAACGCTACCTTACCGCAATCAGATGCAGCTTGGCCAGCAGCATAAGGCGTGTTCTTTTTAGAACCTTTGAAGCCCATTTTACCAGCTGAAGACCATGAGATGGTCTGGCCATTGTTGTTGGTCAGCGTAACAATGATGTTGTTGAACGTAGCGTTGATGTGTGCCTGTCCGACAGACTCGATCTGAACGATACGTTTTTTGGTGATTTTTTTACTTTTAGCCATTTTGCTTTTTTAGATTTGAGATCTGAGACTTGAGATAGGAGAATAGCTCCAACTCGGCACTCAGTATCTAAATTTATCTTTTATTCCAGATTTGGGCAGATTTATAAAATGTTCTCACATCTCACATCTCGCGCCTCAGATCTATCGATTATTTAGTTGCTTTTTTCTTGTTAGCCACAGTTTTTCTCTTTCCTTTACGGGTACGAGAGTTGTTTTTGGTACGCTGACCACGAACAGGCAAGCCCTTTCTATGGCGTAGACCACGGTAGCAACCGATATCCATTAAACGTTTGATGTTCAACTGAACCTCAGAACGCAATGCGCCTTCAACTTTGATCCCGTCGTTGATGATGGTACGGATTGCCGACAATTCATCATCCGACCAATCTTGTACTTTTTTGTTGAAATCAATACCTGCCTCAGTTAAGATCTGCTGAGCAGTCGATTTACCTATTCCGTAGATATAGGTTAGTCCGATTTCACCTCTTTTGTTTCTTGGTAAATCAATACCTGAAATCCTTGCCATATTTGTTGTTAATTTTTAAGCTGAACGACCGAACGGCGGGCCACCGTTGTACGAATTCGTCCTAATGTTTTAATTATCCCTGACGCTGTTTGAACTTTGGATTTTTTTTGTTAATCACGTAAAGTTTGCCTTTACGACGAATCACCTTACAATCAGCGCTACGTTTTTTAATTGATGACCTAACTTTCATTTCTCTATTGTTTATCGGCAATGGAACTAGCACAGGCAATTGCCTGCAATAGTCCATCTATTTGTATCTATATGTTATCCTACCCTTCGTCAAATCGTAGGGAGACATTTCTAATTTTACTTTGTCGCCAGGAAGAATTTTGATGTAGTGCATCCTCATTTTTCCTGAAATGTGCGCAATGATCTCATGCCCATTTTCGAGCTCAACCCGAAACATCGCATTCGATAATGCTTCTCTGATTACTCCGTCTTGTTCAATTGAGGCTTGTTTAGCCATATAATCTTGATTTTTACTTATTTAGCTGCTCTTAAACAGGGTTGCAAAATTAAATAAAAATTTTTAATTTTTTACTTTTTTTTATCTAAAACTTCTTCGATCAAAGAAAAGGTAGATAAAATATCCGCTTTCCCTTTTTTAACAGCAACCGTATGTTCAAAATGTGCCGATGGCTTATTGTCCCTGGTCGTTACTGTCCAGCCATCGTTCCAGAATTTTACCGCAGCAGTTCCTGCGTTGATCATCGGTTCAATGGCCAGCACCATCCCTTCTTCCAGTTTGATTCCGCTTCCCCGTTTCCCATAGTTCGGCACTTCAGGTTTTTCGTGCAGCTTTACGCCTACTCCATGTCCAACCAATTCCCTCACTACCCCAAAGCCATTGCGCTCTGCATGCTCTTGTACCGCAAATGCAATATCTCCGATCCGCATCCCTACCACTGCCTTTTCAATACCAAGCTGCAAGCATTCCTGGGTAACCTTTACCAGCTTCTGTTTTTCTTCATCTACCTCACCAATGGAAAAGGTAAAGGCCGAATCGCCAAAAAAGTCGTTCTTGATTACGCCACAATCTACCGAAATCAGGTCTCCTTCTTTGATCACATAATCATTGGGAAAACCATGTACCACCTGGTCGTTCGGAGAAATGCAGAGCGAATTTGGAAAGCCGCCATAATTCAGAAAGGCCGGTGTTGCACCATGGTCCTTAATGAATTCGTAGGCCAACTGATCAAGCGAAAGTGTAGTGATGCCTGGACCAATTACCTTGGCTACTTCTGCCAATGTTTTGGAAACCAGCAATGCACTTTCCCTGATCAATTCGATCTCCTCCGGAGATTTGTAGATGATTTTCGACATATAATAATTAGCTAATTAGTTAATGTGCTAATTAGCTGATTAAAGTGCGGCACCTCCGCCTGCAGGAATTCCTGTGCGGCCTGTAACCCTTCCGGTCTTCATCAGGCCATCATAGTGGCGCATCAATAGATAACTTTCGATCTGCTGTAGGGTATCCAATACTACACCGACCAAGATCAACAGGGAAGTACCGCCAAAGAAATGCGCAAACTCCTGATTGATATTTGCTTTTACCGCAATAGATGGAAGAATGGCGATAATGGCCAAGAACAACGATCCCGGGAAAGTAATCTTGGAGATTACATCGTCGATGAAAGTTGAAGTGGCCAGACCTGGTTTTACGCCAGGAATAAATCCATTATTCTTTTTCATGTCATCCGACATTTGGGTCGGATTAACTGTAATTGCAGTATAAAAGAAAGTAAAGGCAATGATCAAGAAGGCAAATGTTGCACTGTAGGTCACCGAAGTGATGTCTACATAATTATGCAGCCAGCTGCTCTGTAGATTTGGGAACATGCCGATGATGGCACTAGGAATGAACATCAGGGCCTGGGCAAAGATGATCGGCATTACACCAGCAGCATTTACCTTCAGCGGGATGTACTGCCTAACTCCTCCAACCTGACGGTTACCAACAATCCGTTTTGCGTACTGTACCGGCACTTTGCGGACACCCTGAACAATCAGGATCGTAAACATGATCACAGCGAAGAGCGCAACGATTTCGAGCACCAATCTGATCAGACCTCCATCGTTACCTGCAAAAAGTGCAGAGAACTCTGAAGTTACCGCTGCCGGAAGGCGCGCGATAATTCCCACCATGATGATGAGCGAAGTACCATTGCCAATTCCCTTATCGGTGATTTTCTCGCCCAACCACATCACGAACAATGTCCCCGCAGTCAATACAAATGCGCTGAGCACGTAAAACAAAGTAGGAGACGAGATCAATACCGCTGTTGGATGTGGGCTAACGATCTGTGTCTTCACATAGCCGATTGACTGTACCAAGGTAATGGCTACGGTCAGGTAACGGGTGATCTGTGTAAGTTTCTTACGGCCACTTTCACCTTCCTTCTGCATTTTTTGGAAAGTAGGCACGGCAATGCCCAATAACTGAACTACGATAGATGCAGAAATATATGGCATAACACCCAATGCAACGATAGATACTTTAGAGAAAGCACCTCCTGCAAACATATCCAATAGGCCTAAGATTCCTGTCTTTTCATTGTTCACAATCTGCGATGGGTCTACGCCTGGCAATACCACCTGGCAAACGATCCTGTAGATCACAAGAATGGTAAGCGTATAGAGAATACGTTCCTTTAGTTCTTGGATTTTCCAAATATTACTTAAAGTAGTAAATAGCTTCTTCATTAATTACAGTTTTACGATTGAGCCTCCAGCAGCTTCGATTGCTTTTTGCGCACTGGCAGAAAAAGCGTGAGCTGTAACATCTAATTTCGCTTTAACTTCTCCACGACCTAAGATTTTTACCAGGTCATTTTTAGAAGCCAAACCGTGTTGTTGCAAGGCGGCAAAATCAATAGTTGTCAAGTTGAATTTTTCTGCCAATCCTTGAAGTACATCTAAATTCACACCCACATATTCGGTACGGTTGATTGGCTTGAAGCCAACTTTAGGTACACGACGTTGCAAAGGCATCTGACCACCTTCGAAACCGATCTTAGTTTTATGACCAGAACGTGATCCGGCTCCCTTATGGCCACGGGTCGAAGTACCACCACGACCAGAACCTTGTCCACGACCAATCCTTTTTACTTTTTTTGTAGAACCTGCTGCAGGTTTTAAATTACTTAAGTTCATTGTTTAAACTTGTTATGTTGCCCTTCGCTTTCACTAATCAGGAACAACGATAAATAAAATAATCAGTCCGGACAAATCCGAACTGATCTTTAATAATTCTTTTTTTAGATCGCTTCGATCGCTACCAAGTGGTTAACTGCTCTTACCATTCCGATAATGGCAGCGTTGGCCTCAACTTCTACACTTTGGTTAACTTTTGTTAAGCCTAATGCTTTCATTGTTCTTTTTTGGCGTTCGCTTCTATCGATAATGCTCTTTACTTGGGTTATTTTAATTTTCGCCATGATCTTATCCGTTAAAAACTTTATTTAAATCAACCCCGCGGTTTTGGGCAACAGTGTAGGCATCGCGCATTTTGGTCAATGCATCTACTGTAGCTTTTACCACGTTGTGTGGGTTTGATGAACCTTTTGATTTGGCCAATACGTTATGGATACCGGCACTCTCCAATACTGCACGCATCGCACCACCAGCAATAACTCCAGTACCGATTGCAGCAGGTTTGATTAAAACGAAACCACCTGAAAATTTACCGATCTGCTCATGGGGCACAGTTCCTTTTAAGATTGGAACTTTTACCAAGTTTTTCTTTGCATCGTCGATACCTTTGGCAATTGCTTCGGTCACCTCTTTTGCTTTGCCCAAACCATAACCTACAACGCCGTTTTCATCGCCCACAACCACAATGGCTGAGAAGCTGAACGTACGTCCACCTTTGGTTACCTTGGCAACACGCTGTATGCTAACTAAACGATCTTTCAATTCGATTTCGCTAGTCTTTACTCTTTTTATATTGATAGTTGACATTTGATCTTTTTCTTAGATTAAAATACTAAACCAGCTTCGCGGGCACCTTCTGCCAACGATTTGACACGGCCATGGTATAAATAACCATTCCTGTCGAAAACAACTTCCTTGATTCCTGCTGCGATTGCTTTTTCGGCAACCAATTTGCCTACCGCTACAGATTGATCAATTTTTGTTCCTTTACCAGTAAAATCTTTAGATAAAGATGATGCTGAAACCAAGGTAATACCAGTTACATCGTTAATGATCTGCGCATAAATCCCTTTATTGCTTCTATAAACTGATAAACGTGGACGGTTTTCAGAACCAGTCAATCTTTTTCTGATACCTTTTTTAATACGATCTCTACGAGATAATTTTTTTCCTGCCATTTTAATTATTTTTTAGAAGCTGATTTACCTGCTTTTCTTCTCAACACTTCACCAACAAACTTGATACCTTTACCTTTGTAAGGCTCTGGAGCACGTAGCGAGCGGATTTTTGCAGCTACCTGGCCGATCAGTTGTTTATCGATACTCTCTAAAATGATTTTAGGAGTCTGACCTTTTTCAGATGTGGTGGTTACTTTAATTTCTTGTGGCAATTGGAATACATAGTGGTGCGAATATCCTAAAACCAGATCCAAAGTATTGCCTTGGTTAGTGGCACGGTAACCCACACCTACTAATTCTTGTTCTATTTTATAGCCTTCTGTAACACCAACAACCATATTATTGATCAAAGAGCGATACAAACCATGAAGGGCTTTGTGTCTTTTCTGATCAGTTGGGCGACTAACGGTTAAAATGTTATCTTCTTGTTTAACGCTAAGTTCTGCATCTACTTGCTGACTTAATTCTCCTTTTGGCCCTTTAACGGTGACTAAATTTTCGTTAGAAACTGTTACGGTTACGCCAGCAGGCACGTTAATTGGATTCTTTCCTATTCTTGACATTGTGTAATCCTCCTAATTAATAAACATGACACAATACCTCACCGCCAATGTTCAATTTGGCTGCTTCTTTATCGGTCATTACACCTTTAGAAGTAGATAAGATTGCGATACCTAAACCATTTAATACTCTTGGCATGTTTTCAACGCCTGCGTATTGCCTTAAACCTGGTTTGCTGATACGGGTTAAAGTACGGATAGCTGAAACCTTGGTAATTGCGTTATACTTTAAAGCAATTTTGATTACGCCCTGAGTTGTTGTGTCTTCAAACTTGTAGTTTGCGATGTAACCTTTGTCAAAAAGTACTTTTGTGATTTCCTTTTTAAGGTTTGAAGCAGGGATTTCTACAATTCTGTGGTTGGCCTTAATGGCGTTTCTCACCCTTGTCAGATAATCTGCTATTGGATCTGTATTCATTATGATTGATTTGTGATAGTGGTATCCTGCAGCCACCCGGCTTCTGGACCTACTATCGGTTAATATTCTTTTGTTGAGTAGCAAGTATAAAATATCAAGTATCAAGATAGAATCTGATCAACAGACTGTCTTGATACCTGATACTTATGTCTTGATACTTAATCTTACCAAGAAGCTTTTCTAACCCCAGGGATCTTGCCATCTAGGGCCATTTCGCGGAATGTTACCCTTGAAATGCCAAATGTACGCATGTATCCACGAGGACGGCCAGTTAACTTGCAACGGTTGTGCAAACGTACAGCCGATGAATTTTTTGGTAATTTATCTAAGCCTTCGTAATCACCTGCAGCTTTTAAAGCAGCACGTTTTTCTGCATATTTCGCCACCAATTTTTGGCGCTTAATTTCGCGAGCTTTTACACCTTCTTTTGCCATTATTGCTCTGTTTTTTGATTTTTAAATGGTAATCCAAATTGTTTTAAAAGTTCCAACGCCTCAACATCATTTTTGGCAGAAGTTACAAACGTAATGTCCATACCTAAAATTTTATTGATCTTGTCGATGTTGATCTCTGGGAAGATAATCTGCTCGGTGATCCCTAGCGTGTAGTTACCTTTTCCATCAAAACCTTTATCGTTGATACCTTTGAAATCACGGATACGAGGCAAAGCTACGGAAATTAATCGATCTAAGAACTCGTACATGTTATTATCACGTAACGTTACCCTTACACCAACTGGCATACCTTTACGTAATTTAAAGTTGGAGATATCTTTTTTAGATTTTGCCCCTACTGCTTGTTGACCAGCGATAGTTGACATCTCCAAAATTGAGCTGTCCATTACTTTTTTATCGGTTACGGAATAACGACCAACACCCTGGTTAATCGCAATTTTTTCCAATTTAGGAACCTGCATGATGCTTTTGTAATTGAACTTGTCTTTAAGTGCAGTTACAATTTCCTCTTTATACTTGCTTTTTAATCTTGGTACGTATGCCATTATTTGATTTCCTCCCCTGATACTTTAGCAACTCTCACTAATTTTCCATCAGCATTTAATTTTCTGCCAACGCGGGTAGTCTTACCAGATTTTGGATCAACTAACTGTACGTTTGAAATATGGAGTGCAGCTTCTTTTTTAATAATACCACCATTTGGTGTCGCAGCGTTTGGCTTGGTATGTTTTGAAATCATATTTACACCTTCAACTACTACTCTGCTTTTGGCAACAAGTACTTCCTGTACCTTACCTTGTTGGCCTTTTGAATCGCCAGCTATCACCTTTACTAAATCTCCCTTACGGATCTTTAATTTGGCTTGTGTTACTTTCTTTTTCATATTATAATACCTCCGGTGCTAATGATACAATCTTCATGAATTGCTTCTCACGCAGTTCTCTTGCTACCGGGCCAAAAATACGTGTACCACGTGGCTCATCTTGTGCGTTCAACAATACTGCAGCATTATCATCAAAACGAATATAAGAGCCATCCTTACGTCTGATCTCTTTTTTCGTCCTTACTACAACCGCTTTAGAAACTGTTCCTTTTTTAATGTTACCAGATGGCAGAGCGCTTTTTACGGTCACAACAATTTTGTCACCAATAGAAGCATATCTCTTGCCGGTTCCACCAAGTACACGGATAACCAATACTTGTTTTGCGCCGCTATTGTCGGCTACGTTTAATCTTGATTCCTGTTGTACCATCTTATTTAGCTCTTTCTAAAATTTGTACCAATCTCCAGTTCTTGTTCTTACTCAGCGGACGAGTCTCCTGGATCAATACCGTATCACCGATACCACATTCGTTTTTCTCGTCGTGAGCCATAAATTTGGTAGTTTTCTTCACAAACTTACCATAGATCGGGTGTTTCACTTTACGCTCAACCGCTACCACAACAGATTTGTCCATCTTGTTGCTTACCACCAACCCGGTTCTTGTTTTTCTTAATTGTCTTTCCATTTCGACTCTAAAGTTATTTAGTTTCAGTTGCAGACTCAGCTTTCGTCAGCTTAGTCAATTCAGTGTTTAATCGGGCAATGTCCTTCCTTACCTTAGTGATACGGGTAGGATTTTCTATAGCCGAAATTGTGTGCGCGAATTTTAACTTGACCAAGTTTTCTTTTTCTTCTGCAATCTTAGCTACGAGTTCTTCTTTTGAAAGCCCTATGATTTCTGAGTTTTTCATTGTTATTTATTTTATGTTCGGGTCTAGCGGTTATAACAACAAGTTATTTATAACATTGATCCCTCACTTTTTTATGCTTCTACGTAATCTCTACGTACGACAAATTTAGTTTGGATAGGTAATTTCTGAGCAGCAAGTCTTAAAGCTTCTTTAGCAACTTCTAAAGGAACGCCTTCTGCCTCAAAAATAATACGTCCGGGCCTAACAACAGCTACCCAATATTCAGGAGCACCTTTACCTTTACCCATACGTACTTCAGCTGGTTTCTTAGTTACCGGTTTGTCCGGGAAAATTCTAATCCACACTTGACCTTCACGTTTCATGAAACGAGTTACCGCAATACGGGCTGCTTCTATCTGGCGACTTGTGATCCAAGTAGCCTCTAGCGATTTGATCCCGAAAGAACCGAATGACAATTCAGCACCACGAGTGGCCAAACCTTTCATTCTGCCTTTTTGCATCTTTCTGAACTTCGTTCTTTTTGGCTGTAACATTTTATTTTAATATTATCGTTAAACGATCTGTTAACTATTTGCGTGGACCTCTATTTTGGCCACCACCTTTATTATCTCTTCCGCCTCCGCGCTTGTCATTCCTTCTGTCGCCACCGCCCCTGTTGTCTCTGCCACCATCACGGCCGCCGAAATTACCTTGAGGCCTGTCGCCACCTTTGCCTGGAGCATTGCTCGCTGCGCCGATGTTCGGAGAAAGGTCACGTTTACCGTAAACTTCACCTTTACAGATCCAAACTTTAACACCGATCTTACCATAGGTAGTCAAGGCTTCTGCCAAAGCATAGTCGATATCTGCACGGAAAGTATGCAAAGGAATTCTTCCTTCTTTATACTGCTCGCTACGTGCCATCTCTGCACCACCTAAACGGCCTGAGGTCATGATCTTGATGCCTTCAGCTCCCATTCTCATGGTTGATGCGATGGTCGATTTCATTGCCCTACGGAAAGAGATCCTTGCCTCTAACTGTTTTGCAACACCTTCTGCTACCAATTGTGCATCAAGTTCAGGACGTTTGATCTCGAAAATGTTGATCTGAATTTCCTTTTTGGTCAATTTTTTCAACTCTTCTTTGATCTTATCAACTTCCTGGCCAGCCTTACCGATTACGATACCTGGACGGGCAGTGTGGATGGTAACCGTGATGCGTTTTAAGGTACGCTCGATTACGACTTTAGCTACGCCGCCTTTTGCGATACGTGCTGAAAGATATTTTCTTATTTGTTGGTCTTCAACTAATTTATCAGCATAGTTGTTGCCTCCGAACCAATTAGAATCCCATCCCCTGATGATTCCTAATCTAGCACCTATTGGATTTGCTTTTTGTCCCATGTTTATGAATTAGTTTGTGTTTCAACGTTTTTACTATCTACGATCAAGGTTACGTGGTTTGAACGCTTACGAATTCTATATCCACGGCCTTGAGGAGCTGGCCTCAATCTTTTTAACTGACGACCACCGCCTACCATTATCGTTTTCACGTATAATTGGTTTTCTTCAGGGCGAGAACCTTCATTTTTCGATTCCCAATTTTTGATGGCAGACAACAACAGTTTTTCAACTCGGATAGCTGCATCTTTATTGGTAAATTTTAAAATATGTAAAGCCTTCTCTACGCGCTCACCTCTGATCAGATCTACAACCAAACGCATCTTACGCGGTGAGGTTGGACAATTGTTTAATTTCGCTACTGCTTCCATCTCTTAATTATTTTTTCTTTTCAGAGTGACCCCTAAATGTTCTGGTTGGAGCAAACTCTCCCAGCTTGTGGCCAACCATGTTTTCTGTTACGTATACCGGAATAAATTTATTTCCGTTGTGCACTGCAAATGTATGACCTACAAAATCTGGTGAGATCATTGATCTGCGAGACCAAGTTTTGATCACAGACTTTTTGCCTGAATCATTCATAGAGACTACTTTCTTCTCTACGTTATGGTCAATATAAGGTCCTTTTTTAATTGAACGAGCCATTATTTCTTCCTTTTCTCTATGATGAAACGATTTGAGTATTTTTTAAGTGAGCGGGTCTTGAAGCCTTTCGAGTACACCCCATTTCTTGAACGAGGCTGTCCTCCTGAAGAGCGACCTTCACCACCACCCATCGGGTGATCAACAGGGTTCATCGCTACCGGACGAGTCCTAGGGCGACGGCCCAACCAACGGCTCCTACCTGCTTTACCAAGTACCTCGTTGGCGTGATCTGAATTGGAAACCGCACCGATTGTGGCCAAGCAGGTCACCAAGATAGATCTTACCTCGCCTGAAGGCATTTTAATGGTCGCGTATTTACCATCCCTAGCTGCCAACTGTGCATAAGCACCGGCACTACGTGCCAATTGAGCACCTTTACCAGGATGGATCTCCAAATTGTGGATGATCGATCCCAAAGGGATATTAGACAATTTCAATGTGTTCCCTACTTCTGGAGTAGCTGAATCACCCGAAAGCACTGTAGTTCCAACTTGCAATCCCTCAGGTGCAATAATGTAACGTTTCTCTCCATCTGCGTAGTGCAACAAGGCAATACGTGCAGTACGGTTCGGATCGTATTCAATAGTAGCTACTGTAGCCGGAATATCAAACTTATCACGTTTAAAATCGATTAAACGATAAGATTTTTTATGACCTCCGCCCATATAGCGCATGGTCATCTTTCCTGTATTGTTACGACCTCCCGATTTCTTAGAAGATACAACCAATGATTTTTCGGGCTTGGTTGCTGTAATCTCCGTGAAGCTTGCGCCAACCCTAAAACGGGTTCCCGGAGTGACTGGTTTAAATTTTCTTAAGCCCATAGTTATAAATATATTCTCTTATTAAATATTTGCGTAATAATCTATTGTTTCGCCGTCTTTCAAGGTTACAATAGCTTTTTTATACTTCGGGCTACGTCCCGATACAATGCCACCTTTTGTATTTCTTGATTTCAGTTTGCCCACCACAACCATGGTATTTAAGGCAACGATGTTCACACCATACATTTTTTCGATGGCCGATTTGATCTGCAACTTATTTGCTCTATGATCTACCTTGAAAGTAAAACGGTTAGCTTTTTCAGTTAATGCAGAAGCTTTCTCGGTTAAGATTGGTTTTTGTAAAATTTCCATATTACTTGGCAAATGCCTCCTCCAATGTTTTAAGCGAATCTGCAGTCAACAAAAGTTTACCAGCGTTCAATACATCATATGTATTCAACTGATCTGCGGTAATCACTTTAGCTTTCTGTACATTTCTGCTTGATAAATAGATATTGTCGTTTTGCACTGGCAATACCAACAAAGTTTTTTCACCTGCAATATTCAATGCATTTACCAAATTCACATAGTTTTTGGTCTTGATGGTATCGAAAGAAAAATCTTCTAAAACGACCACGTTATTGTCCTGAGCCTTATAGGCCAAGGCAGATTTACGTGCCAATGATTTCAATTTCTTGTTCAATTTAAAACTATAGTCCCTTGGCTGTGGACCAAAAACACGGCCACCACCATTGAACAATGGAGATTTGATGTTTCCGGCACGTGCACCACCAGTACCTTTTTGTTTATATAACTTGCGCGTTGAACCCGCAATTTCGTTACGTTGCTTAGATTTATGTGTTCCTTGACGTTGGTTGGCCAAATACTGTTTTACATCTAAATAAATCGCATGGTCGTTTGGCGTTACACCAAATACCGACTCAGGAAGTTGCACCTTGGCACCTGTCTCTTTTCCTGAAATATTTTTTACTTTAACTTCCATCTGCTTACTTATCTAAGATTACGTAAGAACCCTTAGCTCCAGGAACGGAACCACTAACAACAATTAGGTTTTGCTCAGCATAAACTTTCAATACCTGTAGGTTTTGAATCTTTACCCTGTCTCCGCCTGTTCTTCCAGCCATACGCATACCTTTAAATACACGTGATGGATACGAAGCAGCACCCAATGAACCTGGCGCACGCAGCCTGTTGTGCTGACCGTGGGTTTGACCACCCACACCACCAAAACCATGACGCTTAACTACACCCTGAAATCCTTTACCTTTTGAAGTACCAACTACATCGACAAAATCGCCTTCGGCAAATACACCTACAGTTACCGTATCGCCTAAATTAAGCGCTTCGTCAAACTGAGGAAATTCAACCAATTTACGTTTTGGGGTAGTGTTCGCTTTCGCAAAGTGACCTTTCAAAGGTTGGGTGGTGTTTTTTTCTTTGGCTTCATCGTATCCCAATTGAACCGATACGTAACCGTCTTTTTCTTCGGTCTTCACTTGTGTCACCACACAAGGTCCAGCTTCGATCACCGTACATGGAATATTTTTTCCGTCGGCGTCAAAAATGCTGGTCATTCCTACTTTTTTTCCAATAATTCCTGACATTTTCTATTTAAATTTAACACCCATCGAAGCAGTAGGGCTTCGTTCAAGGTGGATATACATCCCCGCTAAGGGACGGCAAAAATAGGAAAGAATTCTTAATATTCAAAGAGTTAGCTAAATATTTTTTCAGCTATTTTTAATTTCAGGCACAGGGCATTGTGCAAAGCAGCAGGGCAGCAGGATTAGGATCTGCAATGTCAGATTAAAAAACTCACTCCACTCGCCTAAAAGAGACTAATACATTATAAATCAGTGATTTATTTTTTTTAAGTAAATCACATCAAAAAATGATTTGTCGGCCTAGATCTTTCTTCTTTGCTCTATGCTCCTTGCTCCTCGCTCCTTGCTCTGATGCTGAATTAATGCGCAATATCGAGGTATAGGCTGGTTATGATGATGCACAGCACGATGATACCGATCAGCACATACATGTAATCTTTTTCGATCAGGAAGCTGAAGATAGAAAAAACAACCCTGGCGATGGGGGTAAAGATGAGCAGCAGCACACCAAATTGGATAATCGCCAGGCCATCAACCTGTTTCAGTCCGGCCAAAATATCCGCGACCGAATCGAATCTTTCTTCTGGCCTAAAGTTTTTATAGTCGACCGCCTCTCCATGATGCTGGACCAAAAACACAATCCCTCCGATGCAGACCACGATCGTAGATACGATGACCCCTACCCTGAGGAGTGTGCCCAATACCAGTTGTACATCTTTATCGCCGAGATAATGTTTGATTGCCTTTCCCATTACCTTGTCATTAATCCATTATAAATCATCTGCAGTGCTAAAAAGGAAATGACGACCGCAAAAACGACTTTTAGTTTATCAGTATTGGTCCGCAGCAAAATTTTGGCACCCAATGTTGCCCCACTGATGACCCCGATGGTTACCGGCATGGCGATCCCAGGATCAATCTGCCCCTTGTGCAGATAAACCAATGCGCTTGCTGCGGCCGTTACGCCCATCATAAAGTTGCTGGTGGTGGTCGACACCTTGAAAGGGATTTTCATGATGTTGTCCATCCCCAATACTTTCAGCGCACCTGAACCGATACCCAGCAATCCGGAGAGCGTGCCAGCAACAAACATCATGGCAAAGCCGCCCATTACCCGATGTACCGCATAGGGTTTCATCCCATCAGGGGTCGGATAGCTGCCATTCAGTTTAAAATAATTGGCCAGTACGCTTGTCTTTTCATTATTGGAATGATCGATCTTTTTCTTCAGCATGGAATAGGCCGAAAACAGCAAGATCAGTCCGAATACGACCTTAATGTAGTCAGCTTTCATGTAGGTTGCTATGATAACTCCTGTAATCGCACTGATGGTGGTGGCCAGTTCAAGGAACATTCCGATCCTTACATTGGTAATCCCTTCCTTTACATAAGCGGCTGCAGAACCAGAAGAAGTGGCGATGACAGAAATAATAGAGGCACCAATGGCATAATGGACGTCGACGCCCAGCACGAGCGTCAACAGCGGGATAATGATGACCCCACCCCCCAGGCCGGTCAGCGAACCGAGCAGGCCAGCCAGGAATGCGCCCAACAGCACGACAAGGGTAAACATTAAAACGGTCATGCGGCAAATATCTACACTTGGCACCGCTAAACCTAAATATTTCTGCATTAAGTAATCTATAAAATCGGTGGGTGTTGAGGGTCTTCGTTTAGGTTGGATAGACGAAGAGTCCAGAAGTCCAAGAGTCCAGTAGTCCATAGTCCATAACTTACACCTCAGTGTATAGGTCATTCTTAATCTTTTGTCTTTGATCTTTAATCTTTGTTCTTTGATCTTGATCTTGTTCTTGTTCTTTCATCTTTAATCTTTGATCTTTGTTCTTTGATCTTTGCTCTTTGTTCTTTGTTCTTTGTTCCTTCATCTTTGACCCTGTCGCTGGACTTGAACATATTTTTCCTTATAATTGCCTAAATCAATCCTTGCCTTGTTATGAAACATAAGCTATTCCTTACCATTATTTTCATTGTTGGACTATTCGTTCAGGAAAGCATTGCGCAGACATCTCCAACTGTTCAACAGCCAATCAGTACACGGACCACGCCAGGCCAAGTTCCTGTAAAAAAATGGCGGGCAACAGCGAAGGCACCTGTACAGGCCAATACGACGGTGCTTCCCAGAAAAACAATCGATACGGTCAAAAACACAGATTTCAGCCTCAATGGCCAATATCAATTTTTATTGTCGAGGTCGAGAAGCATCAATGGCTATAAGCTGATGAATCCCACTCGGCTTGCAGCCGTCTGGAAAAGTGTAATGGACACCTTAGCTAAGGAAAGGGCAGAATTAAAGCAATCGAAAGCGGCCATTGCCGAGCAGACAGGAAAGATTACTACCCTACAGGCCGAGGTCAAAGGCAACGAAAGTGAAGTACAGGATGTAAATGCCAAGATGGATGAAATCAACTTTCTGGGCATTTCTTTTTCTAAAGGTACCTATAATATTGTGGTGTGGTCGATTATTTTGATCCTGGCCATCGCGCTCTTTGTGGTCGTGGCAAGATCTGGAAAGAATATCCTGGAAGCCAAACACCGCACCCAGCTTTATGAAGAGATCACTACAGAATATCAGCAATATAAGGCAAAGGCCAGTGAGAAAGAACGTAAACTCGCTCGGGAACTTCAGGATGAAAGGAATATGGTGGAGGAGCTGAAGAATAATGCGAGAGGATGAGGGGGTTTGATTGGTTAACTTTAATTGGTTAACTGTTTAATTGGTTAACTGGTTAATTGCCTATTCGCTTAGTTGTTGGTTGATTAGTTGTTGAGATGGTAGTTAGAATCCAATTTGTTGCTTAAGTTTTTTACTTTCCACTTTCTACTTTCCACTTTCCACTTTCTACTTTCTACTTTAAAAAAAAATCCCTCCGAAATTCGGAGGGATTTTTTATCATTAAACTTTGATCTCTACTTCAACACCGCTAGGCAATTCAAGTTTCATCAAGGCATCAACTGTTTTTGAGTTAGAGCTATAAATATCCAAAAGACGTTTATAGGCGCACAATTGAAACTGCTCACGTGCTTTTTTGTTCACGTGTGGTGAACGAAGAACAGTGAAGATTTTCTTTTCTGTTGGCAACGGAATAGGTCCGCTCACTACTGCACCCGTAGGTTTTACAGTTTTAACGATTTTCTCGGCAGATTTATCTACCAAATTGTAATCGTAAGATTTTAATTTGATTCTGATTCTTTGGCTCATTCTATTTTAAATTAAGAATCTCGGTTAGAGCTATTAATAACTCAAGATTCGTGTTTATCTTGGATCAAGGATGAAGGAACAAGGATTAAAGACTATGACACCTAGGCAATAACATCTTTTATCCTTGCTCTTTGCTCCTCTATCTATTAGTCTTCAGACTTGATCCTGCCTTTTGATTTGGCAACAACTTCATCCTGTACGTTTTTAGGTGCTGCTTCGTAGTGGTCAAATTCCATGGTCGAAGTGGCACGGCCTGAAGTAATGGTACGCAACTGGGTTACATAGCCAAACATTTCAGAAAGTGGCACCAACGCCTTGATTACTTGTGAACCATTACGGCTATCCATACCTTGCAATTGGCCACGACGACGGTTCATGTCACCGATTACATCACCCATATTTTCTTCAGGGGTAAGGATTTCGATTTTCATGATCGGCTCCATCAATGAAGGCTTACACTTAGGTAAGGCTTCGCGATAGGCCATACGTGCTGCCAATTCGAAAGATAGTGCATCCGAGTCAACCGCGTGGAATGAACCATCGATCAAGCGAACTTTCATGTCTGGGAGTGGATATCCAGCTAATACACCATTTGCCATTGCAGAAGCGAAGCCTTTTTCTACCGATGGGATAAACTCACGAGGAATTGCACCACCCACGATTTCGTTTACAAACTGCAATCCGCCTTTTTCATAATCTGCATCAATTGGAGAAATGACCACTTTGATATCCGCAAATTTACCACGACCACCTGATTGTTTTTTGTACACTTCACGGTGTTCAGTTGAACCAAAGATTGCTTCTTTATAAGCTACCTGAGGAGCACCTTGGTTAACTTCCACTTTAAACTCGCGTCTTAAGCGGTCGATCAAGATATCCAAGTGAAGCTCACCCATACCTGAAATTACGGTCTGACCGGTTTCTTCGTCGGTCTGAACCCTAAAGGTTGGATCTTCTTCGGCCAATTTACCAAGGGCCATACCTAGTTTATCCACGTCAGCTTGGGTTTTAGGCTCGATCGCCAAACCGATTACCGGCTCAGGGAACACCATTGACTCAAGGATGATCTGGTTTTTCTCGTCGCAAAGGGTATCTCCAGTTTTGATATCTTTAAATCCAACTACGGCTGCGATATCACCTGCTCCTACGTTAGGGATCGGGTTTTGTTTGTTCGCATGCATCTGGAAGATACGTGAGATACGCTCTTTATTTTCAGAACGGGTATTGTAAACATATGAACCCGCTTCCAGGTTACCTGAATATACACGGATAAAGCACAAGCGACCTACAAATGGATCGGTTGCGATTTTAAATGCCAAAGCTGCGAAAGGCTCTTTTTCAGATGGCTTCAACAACATTTCGGCACCTGTATCCGGGTTGGTACCGGTTACGCCTTCTGAATCAAGTGGCGAAGGCAATAGCTCCATCACATAATCCAACATGGTCTGTACACCTTTGTTCTTGAAAGATGAACCGCAGACCATCGGAACGATTTTGGCATCCAATACCGCTTGACGTAGGGCATCTAGTACCTCGCGCTCGGTGATGGTCTCAGGAGCATCAAAGAATTTCTCCATCAAGGTCTCATCATATTCGGCAACAGATTCCAATAATTTTTCTCTCCACTCAGCTACTTCATCCAACATATCATCAGGAATTGGAACTTCGGTAAAGGTCATTCCTTTATCGTGCTCATTCCAAACGATACCACGGTTGTTGATCAAGTCAACCACACCTTTAAAGTTATCTTCTGCACCGATAGGCAATTGCAAAGGAACTGCATTGCTACCTAGCATATCTTTTACCTGCTTAACCACTTTTAGGAAGTCGGCTCCAGAACGGTCCATTTTATTAACGAAACCAATACGGGCAACATTGTAGTTATTGGCCAGGCGCCAGTTGGTTTCTGATTGTGGCTCAACGCCATCAACTGCCGAGAACAGGAATACCAATCCATCCAATACGCGCAAAGAACGGTTTACCTCTACGGTAAAATCTACGTGTCCAGGTGTATCGATGATGTTGATGTGGTAGTTCTGGTTTCTGTATTTCCAGTTTACCGTTGTTGCGGCAGAAGTAATGGTGATACCACGCTCTTGCTCCTGTGCCATCCAGTCCATTGTAGCGGCACCTTCGTGTACCTCACCAATCTTGTGGCTAACACCAGCATAATAAAGAATACGCTCAGTTGTAGTGGTTTTACCAGCATCAATGTGCGCAGCAATTCCGATATTTCTTGTAAATTTTAAATCTCTTGACATTATATTAAAATAATGATTACACCGATCTTTAGATGATTACACTGATTGAACTCTTAATCTGCGAACCATTTGTAATCTGTGTAATCTATTTATAATCTGTGTAATCCTTCTATTAGAATCTAAAGTGTGAGAATGCTTTGTTGGCCTCGGCCATTTTATGCGTATCCTCTTTCTTTTTAACTGCTGCACCTTCGCCCTTAGCTGCTGAAACGATTTCTCCAGCTAATTTCTCTTTCATGGTTTTTTCGCCACGTTTACGTGCATAAGAGATTAACCATTTCATGCCCAAGGCAATTTTACGGTCTGGTCTAACTTCTGTAGGTACCTGGAAGTTTGCACCACCAACACGGCGGGATTTCACTTCTACTGAAGGCATTACATTGGTCAAAGCACGTTTCCATACTTCTAGACCACTTTCGCCAGCTTTTTTCTCAGCAAGTTCTACTGCATCATAAAAAATAGCATAGGCAATAGATTTCTTGCCATCCAGCATCATGTTGTTTACGAACCTGGTTACCTGAACATCGTTGAATTTAGGATCAGGAAGAATAATTCTCTTTTTTGGTTTTGATTTTCTCATTGCTTTTTCCTCCTAATTATTTTTTCTTACCTTTTGCTGGTGCTGCAGCTGCCTGTCCTGGTTTAGGACGCTTAGTACCATATTTACTACGACGTTGGTTACGGCCGGCTACACCTGATGTATCCAATGCACCACGGATAATGTGGTAACGCACACCTGGTAAATCCTTAACACGACCACCACGGATCAACACGATCGAGTGCTCCTGTAAGTTGTGGCCTTCTCCTGGAATATAGGCATTCACCTCTTTACCATTGGTTAAACGTACACGTGCTACTTTACGCATTGCTGAGTTTG
>JAVHXV010000001.1:0-545015 GCA_031119475.1 Pedobacter sp.
AAAAGTAAAAAGTAAAAAGTAAAAAGTAAAAAGTAAAAAGTAAAAAGTAAAAAGTTCTGTCAGATGCCTTAGATAAATGCTTAAAGTGGAAAGCTTAAAGCAGTTGGGTGCTATCATCGAATATGCTAAAGATTATATACATCAACATCCTAAACATCCTAAACAACCAAACAACAAATACCTAAACAACCAAACAACAAATACCTAAACAACCAAACAACCAACACCTAAACACCTACTAGAAATTAGGCTTGAGCATATACTTATCGTAGAACCTGAAGATGTGCTCGGCGGCTTCTTCGGCGGTATCGACTAATCTGAATAGATTAAGGTCTTCTGCGTGGATGTTATGTTCTTTTTCGAGCATGGTGGTCTTGATCCATTCTACCAGTCCGCCCCAATATTCACTGCCCACCAAAACAATGGGGAAACGTGCAATCTTGCCCGTTTGGATGAGCGTAATGGCTTCAAAAAGCTCGTCCATGGTGCCCATCCCGCCAGGTAGTACCACAAATCCTTGCGAGTATTTCATGAACATGACTTTCCTGATGAAGAAATAGTCGAATTCGAGCAGCTTATTGTGGTCGATGTATTTATTGTGGAATTGTTCAAAGGGAAGATCAATGTTGAGGCCTACAGATTTACCACCGTTCTGGTGCGCACCTTTATTGCCCGCTTCCATAATGCCAGGTCCGCCGCCAGTAATTACGCCATAGCCACGGTCGGTCAATAACCTTCCGCACTCTACCGCAATCTGGTAATAGGGGTTGGTCTCCGCCGTACGTGCAGAACCAAAAATACTGACACAGGGACCAATCTTGGCCAGTTTTTCGAACCCATCCACAAACTCGGCCATGATCTTGAAGATCTGCCAGCTATCGGTTACCTTAATCTCTTGCCAATCCTTGTTCGCAAAGGCACTCCTTATCTTTTCTTCGCTAGTCATTGTATTAGTGGTTAACTGGTTAATTGTTTAACTGGTTAATTGTTTAATTGGTTAACTGGTTAAGTGGTTAATTGTTTCGCAGAGCGGATGATTGCACGGATTAAAAATGATTTCACAGATGAGTTTGGACTTGTATCCTTATCGTCTAGAAGTCCAGTGATGCGCTTTTGTTATCGGTTCAGAGATCCCTCACTTTGTTCGGGATGACAGTTCGTCTTTAATCTTCTCATTGCTTTGCTCATTGCTCCTTGCCCTCTGCTCATTGCTCCACCTAAAACTTGGTCTGCGCATCTGTCTTTTTACTGATCAGCAATAGGCCGATGAAAGTAATCAGTCCGTTGACCAGGATCAGTTCTACGCTGAATACATATCCGCCCAAAAGCGTAGTCGAGTACATGTTAAGGAGGTAACAGATGGCTGGCGAAAGGACGCATACCAAAGGCACCAATTTGTCGTGTACGCCACGGGTCTTTACGAATAGTCCAAAGGAATATAGTCCCAACAGCGGCCCGTAGGTGTAGGAGGCGACCTTAAAGATTCCCTTCACCACCGACTCATCATTTACGGCGTTGAAAAGGATGATCACCAGGAACATCAGGATGGAGAATGCCACGTGTACGGTATGCCTTCTCTTTACAGAATTTTTGTTGTTCACATTTTCCTGTTTGTCCATCCCTAAAAAGTCGACACAGAAAGAGGTGGTCAATGCGGTCAATGCACTATCTGTTGTAGCAAAAGTGGCTGCGGTAAGTCCCAACATAAATACAATGGCCGGGATGGTAGCCAAATGGTTCAGTGCAATCTCTGGGAAAAGGAAGTCTGTGCGGGGTTTTCCGGTAACATGGTCTAACGGAATTTCGATCCCATTTTTACTTGCATAAACATACAACAGGGCACCTACGCTCAAGAAAAAGATGTTGAGTACCACGAATACACCTGTAAAGGTGAACATGTTTTTTTGGGCTTCCTTGATGGTGCCCATGCTCAGGTTTTTCTGCATCAGGTCCTGATCGAGCCCGGTCATGGCAATGGTAACAAAAATACCGCCAAGCAGGGCCTTGCTGACGTGGAAGCCATTGGTAAGGAAATCTTCGTAAAAGAAAATTTTGGAATAACCGCTGGTCTTGATGGTCTCAAAGGCCTGTGGGATGCTCAGGTGCAGGCTATCGCATATAAAATAGAGCGTCAGGAACACGGAAAGCACCAAAAAGAAGGTCTGTAAGGTATCGGTAATGATGATGGTCTTTAGACCGCCTTTAAACGTGTAGGACCAGATGAGTCCCAATGAAATGAGCACGGTAACCCAAAATGGCACATCGTAGGCATCGAAAATAAATCTTTGCAAGACGATTACCACGAGGTACAATCGGAAAGCGGAGCCGATCGTTCTGCTCACCAAAAAGATAAATGCCGAGGTTTTATAGCTGTAAAAGCCCAATCGCTGTTCGATGTAGCTGTAGATCGAGGTCAGCTTCATCCGGTAATAGAGCGGCAGCAAAACAGTTGCGATAATGATAAAGCCGATGGCATTCCCGAGCACGAACTGGAAATACTGGAACTGGTTTCCGGCGGGAGATCCCACTTCGCCTGGAACGGAAATAAAGGTGACACCCGATAGGGCAGTGCCGATCATTCCGAACGCTACCAAATACCATTTCGAATTACGGTTGGCCAGAAAGAACGTGGAATTGTCAGATGATTTTTTGGAAGTAGCAAAGGCTATGATGATCAGGATCAGAAAATAGCCGATCAAAAACGTTAAAAGTATCGCTGGACTCATAATTTATATTTAGCTGCTAAATGTAGGAATTTTTCGGGATTTACAGAGGAGACGTTGGAAAAGATGAGCAGAGAGAAGAAAGAGCAAAGAGCAAAGAGCAAAGAGCAAAGAGCAAAGAACAATGAGCAAAGAACAAAGATGAAAGATTAGGAGTTTTAGTATCGAGTATCAGGTATCGGGTATCAAGATGATAGATAAAAGATAAAAGAAAATAGATAAAAGACTTAAGATGATAGGGCCAATAGCCCATTACCAATAGTATAGCTGACCGCTGATAAATTAATGTTCCAAGAATAATGCTAGGAAAAAATCTTATTCGCCACGAACTGCGAACTGAGAACTGCGAACTGTAAACTAACAACTTTTTTATTAAATTTACCACATGAATTTCTCTTCCCAGTTGCTTGAAGATGCGGTAAACGAATTTGCGAAATTGCCTGGCGTGGGACAAAAGACTGCACTCCGGTTGGTCTTGCACCTGCTCAACAAGGAACAGGAAGAGGTTTCCCACTTTGGACATACACTCATTAGGCTCAAACAGGAAATCAAGCATTGCCAGGTCTGCCACAACATTTCAGATCATATCCTCTGCAGCATCTGTACGGCCACCAAACGTGATGCCGAAACCATCTGCGTGGTAGAAGATACCCGCGATGTGATGGCCATCGAAAATACCAATCAATATTTCGGGGTGTACCATGTGCTCGGCGGATTGATTTCGCCCATGGATGGCATTGGCCCGGGCGACCTATTTATCGATACCCTGGTACAGCGCGTGGCCACTACGCCCGTAAAAGAAATTATCCTGGCGCTAAGTGCCAATATGGAAGGTGATACCACATTATTCTACCTGCATAAAAGGCTAAAAGATTTTCAGGTTCCCATTACCACCATTGCACGGGGCATTGCCTTTGGCGGAGAACTCGAATACGCAGATGAGGTAACCTTGGGCCGATCGATCATTACCCGTGTTCCCTATGAGGGCACATTTATCAAATAATTACATGAAAAAAATCGTTTGCTTGAGCATGTTCTGCACGGTCTGGGTATTGGGCTTCGGCCAAAAGAAAGTGCATTCACACAATGATTACGAGCAGGCCCGTCCCTTTCACCTGGCCTACGAACAGCGAGTCTACGAAATAGAGGCCGATGTATATGAAGTAAATGGGGAACTCGTAGTGGCGCATACCAAAAAAAGCATCGATCCGAAGCGAACCTTGTCGAGTTTATACCTCAAACCCATCGATTCGCTGTTCAAGCTGTATGGGGGAAGGGTAAGCAAGGATCCGAAATATACATTCGTATTGATGATCGACTTCAAGACCGAATGGGCAACCACCTTTGCCGTGCTTAAAAATACGCTCGAACAGTATGGCGAAAAATTTGACAGGAGCAGGAACAAAAATGCCGTTCAGATTGTCATCAGTGGCAACCGTCCACCAGATTCGTTGTTCCATACTTTGCCAAAATGGGTATTTTTTGATGGGCTGCCGAATGTGTCCTATGCCAAGGCAGACCTGCAACGGGTAACCATGATCAGTGATAACTTCGCCACCTATTCCAAATGGAAAGGGATTGGCGAACTGCCTGTGGATGATGCGGCCAAACTGAGGCAGGTGGTGGCGCAGGCACATCAGCTTAAGAAGCCCTTCCGATTTTGGGGTGCACCAGATCATGAAGCAAGTTGGAAAACCTTGCTCCAGCTTGGTGCCGACATCCTTAACACAGACAAAGTGGTTGAATGCAAACATTTTTTAACAGATTTTAAATAGCAATGAGTTTTAAAGATCAGGTTGTGGTGATTACAGGCGCATCGTCTGGAATTGGAAAAGCTTTGGCCGAAGAATTTGCCAAACGTGGCGCCCATGTCGTTTTGGGCGCACGTCAATACTTTACCCTTTGCGAAATTACTGCGGCATTGGAAGCACAATATCAGGTAAAGGCCCTCGCCGTTCAGGCCGATGTGAGCAGGGAAGAAGACTGTGCGATGCTGATCAAACAGGCCATCTTAACGTTTGGCAAGATCGATGTGCTGATCAACAATGCCGGACTTTCCATGCGCGCCCTGTTTAGTGATGTTGACCTCAGTGTACTGAAAAACCTGATGGACGTGAATTTCTGGGGGACGGTCTATTGTACCAAATATGCCCTTCCGGAAATCCTCAAATCAAAAGGAAGCGTAGTTGGTGTATCTTCCATTGCCGGATACCGTGGATTGCCAGGACGCACAGGCTATTCTTCCTCCAAATTTGCCATGAACGGATTTATGGAATCACTGCGTACAGAACTGCTAAAGACCGGCGTTCATGTGATGGTGGCCTGTCCGGGTTTCACCACCTCAAACATCCGCGTAGCCGCACTGGCAAAAGATGGCTCGGCACATGGCGAAACCAGCATGGAAGAAGGAAAAATGATGACCGCCGAAGCGGTAGCCATTCTCATCTGCGATGGCATTGCGTCAAGAAAACGCACGCTGATCATGACCGGACAAGGAAAGCTCGCCGTATGGATGAACAAGCTTTTCCCCAAGTTTACCGATAAAAAGGTCTTTCAGCTATTTGCTAAAGAGAAGAACCCTTTGATTAAGTAAAAAGTAAAAAGTAAAAAGTCAAAAGTCTTGCAGGACGCCATATTGCTCAATGCCAAATAACCGATGACCCAATCTTAACAAATGAAATCGTTTACCCAAATCCTGATCTATACCTTAATGGCCCTTTCTACTTCGGTGGTGGGTCAGGTTCGTGTGGCCAAAGACATCAACTATGCTCACAATGGACAACGGGAAAACAACCTGAACATCTATTATCCCAAACAAAAGGGGAAACATGATGTGATTATTTTCATCCATGGGGGATCCTGGAGCAGCGGGAAAAAGGAAACCTATTGGTGGCTCGGTCGTAATTTTGCAAAGCAGGGAGTAGTTACGGTCATCATCAACTATCCTTTGGCTCCCCAAGCAACCTTTAAGGAAATGGGCTTGGCGAGTGCACAGGCCGTAAAATGGGTGAAAGACAGCATATCCAATTATGGTGGCCATCCAGATCGGATTTTTCTGATGGGACACTCTGCCGGAGGCCATCTTTGTGAACTGATCAATGCCGATCCGCAGTATTTTGCTGCCGTCAAACTATCCAATCCGATTAAAGGGGTTATTTTAAACGATGCCTTTGGGCTTGACATGGACGAATACCTGAGCAAGGCCGAAAAGGACCATTACTATCAGGATTTCATCCGCACCTTTAGCACCGAAAGTAAGACTTGGCAGTTGGGATCTCCGCTGTTCTATGCGAAGAACATCAAGAATTCGCACCTGATTTTCTATGGCACCAGAACATATGAAGCGATTAAGCTCCAATCGGAAAGGATGTTTCAGGTCTTGCGAACACAACAGGTCCCGGTAACCTTGCATCAAGTAGAAGGAAAGAAACATGTGGGCATGGTTAGCCAGCTTATCTGGGGAACAAATCCGCTCTATCAACAGATCTTGGGCTTTCTTGCCGCAACACCTTAGTTGACCTTTAACTCAATCAATTTGATAGAGCCATCTGCATTGAGCGTAAACTTGCCCACAATGCTTGCTGGATCTGTACTAACGGCTTGCGAAAGATCGTCGCACAGGCTGCCACAATCGATATGTGCCTCATTCAAAAGGTTAAAGCCCATACTTGAATTTCCGTCAACAAAAATCTTATTGTCTACCTTGAGCTTGATTTCGAAAGGCTGATTTACAGGTGTTTTTGACAAAACCTCCAGCAGACGGTAACCTACGTGGCTGGTACCAGGAGGAGGATTCATAATTTCAGTTTCTGAAACCAGGACTTCATAAATGTAGCCGGGTTCATAATTAAGGCCTGCAATGGTATTGTGCAAAGGCCTCCATTCATTGCTGCCAATGGCCGACCCTTCTTGTACAGAAAGCGCCATTACCCGTTCGGGGGTTGTTGCGGGCTGCTTAAATTGGTTGATGCGAAATCTGATGGCGTGTTCTTTTTTCTCACAGGAGGAAAATAAAAACATGAGCATTGCCATTAAGGCGATTGCTAGAGGGATTTTGAAGCGTAAGGTCATTTTTTTATTCAATAAGGATGATTTCAAATATAAGATTTGGCAATTAATTAACTAGGCTTTTAGTCGAAAAAAAATGCTCTATTTTTTTACATCTATAAGGATGTTACAATCGTATTGATTCCATATTCCTGATTTTTTTAACAAAGATTTTTGGAAATCGTAAAAAACTACCATATTTGCTGACAATGATTTTAACAAGGACAAATAAATACTGGTGGTGGCCTGCGCAATAGCGTGAGGTAATCCTACTATTTGAATTTATTTGATAAAAATATATAAAGAGGGTTGCTGTAAAAGGCAACCTTTTTTGTTTTGCGCCCATGAAGAAAATATTAAACCACTTATTCGAAAACAAGACCTTTAGCAGGGAAGAGGCACAGCGTATCCTGACCTCGATTGCCAAGGGAGAATTCAACACCTCCCAGATTGCCGCATTCATTACGGCCTATGGCATGCGGAACATTACGGTAGAGGAATTGCAGGGTTTCCGCGATGCGATGCTGGACCTCTGCCTTAAAGTAGATCTATCGGCATTTGAACTGGTAGACCTTTGCGGCACTGGCGGCGATGGAAAAGATACCTTCAACATTTCAACCCTGGCATCTTTTGTAGTGGCGGGCGCTGGACACCAAGTGGCCAAGCACGGGAACTATGGCGTTTCGTCTGGCTGCGGCTCTTCAAACGTGATGGAGTATCTCGGCTATACCTTTACCAATGATGAAGATCAGCTCAAGCGTAACCTGGACGAAGCCGGGATCTGTTTTCTGCATGCCCCGCTTTTCCATCCCGCCATGAAAACCGTAGCGCCGATCCGCAAGGAACTGGGTGTAAAGACCTTTTTTAACATGCTGGGACCGATGGTCAATCCGGCCGAACCAAAGAACCAGATTGTTGGGGTATTCAGCCTTGAATTGGCGAGGTTATACGCATACCTATACCAAGATACCCAGAAAAATTATACGATTATCCACGCGGTGGATGGTTTTGATGAAGTTTCGTTGACCTGCGATTTCAAGACTTTTAGCAAAAAGGGCGAAGCACTACATCGGATTTCGGAATTGGGATTTGAAGAAATCAGCGAAAAACAGATCCAGGGAGGAGATACCATCGAATCTTCTGCAGCCATCTTTAAAAATATCCTGAATGGGGAAGGTACCGACGCGCAAACGAATGTGGTGCTGTGCAACGCTGCCCTGGCCATCCAGACCATCAAAGAAAATAGCTCATTTGCCGATTGCTATTACGAAGCGGAAGAATCGCTCCTGTCAAAAAGGGCGCTTGGAAGCTTTAGAAAGTTAGTTGAATGATGGGATGAGATATCAGATGAAAGAACAAAGATTAAAGACAAAAGATACAAGTATCAAGTATCGAGTATCAAGAATAACATGCTCAGTAGACTTCTGGCTCTTCGACGAATACTAACAATTTAACAATTAACCAATTTAACAATTAACCAATCAACCAATTAACCAACAATGTATCCTAAAATAAAGGTTTGCGGAATGGCCCAGGCGGCCAATATTGCCGAGGTGGCGGAGCTGCGGCCTGATTATATGGGGTTCATTTTTTATGGACAATCTCCACGCGCCATCAGTGAGGTTTCTGCGGAGCTGATCAGGTATGTTCCAGAAGCGATCTTAACGATTGGCGTATTTGTAGATGAAGACCTGGATCAGGTCAAGGCAAGGATCATCAGGCACCAGCTTAAAGCGATACAATTGCATGGAAAGGAAAGTGCTGCCTATTGTGGCCTGTTAAAGGATGCTGGAATAACGGTAATCAAGGCATTCGGCGTGGGTCAAGATTTTGATTTTGGACAATTGGAGCCTTATGCAGATGTGGTCGATTACTTCTTGTTTGATACCCAGACACCAGCTCACGGAGGTTCTGGAAGAGTATTCGACTGGAAGCTATTGGATGATTATCAATTAGATAAGCCCTATTTTTTGAGTGGTGGCATTGATCTGCAGCACGTAGAAGCCATCAAGAGCATGACCGACAGCCGCCTGCATGCCATTGATGTAAACAGCAGGTTTGAGATTGCCCCGGGCCTGAAAGATGTAAATAAAGTAAACGAACTGATACAGAAATTCAAGATACAATCAACATGACGAACTATTTTGTAAATGATAAGGGCTATTATGGCGATTTTGGTGGAGCATATATCCCAGAGATGCTCTATCCAAACGTGGAAGAGTTAAGGCAGCAATACCTTAAGGTCATCAAAGAAGAAAGCTTCCAACAGGAATTCAGGGCCTTGCTGAAGGACTATGTCGGCCGTCCATCGCCACTATACTTGGCGAAACGCTTATCGGAGCGTTATGGAGCCAATATCTTCTTAAAACGAGAGGATCTTAATCATACTGGTGCCCACAAGATCAACAACACCATTGGACAAATCCTTTTGGCCGAACATTTGGGCAAAAAAAGGATCATTGCAGAAACTGGAGCAGGTCAACATGGTGTGGCCACCGCAACGGTCTGTGCACTCAGGGGATTGGAATGTGTGGTGTACATGGGCGAGGTCGACATTAAAAGGCAGGCACCAAATGTTGCCCGGATGAAAATGCTCGGCGCAACGGTAGTACCAGCTACATCAGGGAGCAAGACCTTGAAAGACGCGACTAACGAGGCTATGCGCGATTGGATCAATAATCCTGAGGATACCTATTATATCATTGGTTCGGTAGTTGGCCCACACCCTTATCCAGATATGGTGGCCTATTTCCAATCTGTTATTTCTGAAGAAGCCAAAAAACAATTGGCCGAGCAGACCGGCAAGCAATCGCCAGATTATGTTTTGGCCTGTGTGGGTGGTGGAAGCAATGCCATTGGCATGTTCTATCATTTTATTGATGATGAACAGGTACAATTGATTGCAGTAGAAGCTGGCGGAAAAGGCGTAGACAGTGGTTTTACAGCCGCCACAACCGCTAAGGGTAAGGAAGGTGTATTGCATGGCAGCAGGAGCATTTTGATGCAGACTGCCGACGGACAAGTGGTCGAGCCACATTCTGTATCGGCAGGGCTGGATTATCCGGGGATTGGCCCACAGCATGCCCACCTCTTTAAAACGGGGAGAGGCAAATATGTGTCCATTACAGATGATGAATCGCTAGATGCTGGACTGAGACTGACGCAGTTGGAAGGAATTATCCCGGCTATCGAAAGCGCACACGCACTGGCCTATCTCGAATACATGGAATTTAAAGGCGGCGAAAACGTAGTTGTCTGCCTATCAGGTAGGGGAGATAAGGACATGGAAACCTATATGAAACATTTTAATCTTTAATACTAGATACTGGATACTAGATATGAGATTTGAGACAATAGATAAGAGACAAAAGAATAAAGATTAAAGACACAGGATATTAGGCGCCATGTGCTTACCTCTTACCTCTTACCTCTTACCTCTTACCTCTTACCTCTTACCTCTTACTTCTTACATCTTACTTCTTACTTCTTACTTCTTACTTCTCACCTCTCACCTCTCAAATCTCTCAATTTTATCAGCATGAACCGATTACAGCAATTATTCGAAAACAAGAAGAAAGATATCCTTTCGATATATTACACGGCGGGCTACCCGAACTTAAATGATACTTTGACCATAGCTGAGGCTTTAGAGCAGGCAGGAGCTGATTTTATGGAAATCGGCTTTCCCTACTCAGATCCTGTTGCCGACGGAGAAGTAATTCAGGGCAGCAGCAAACAAGCACTAGACCAGGGGATGACCTTAGAAATGCTGTTTGCACAATTAAAGGATTTAAGAAAAACTGTCAACATTCCCATTTTGCTAATGGGCTATGTGAACGTGGTCTTGCAATATGGTGTTGAAAATTTTTGTAAAAAATGTCAGGAGGTAGGCGTAGATGGCTGCATCATTCCCGATCTGCCGATGTACGAATATGAAGAATTGTACAGCGAATGCTTCAAAAAACATGGCATTAGCAATATCTTTTTGGTTACGCCACAAACAAGTGAGGAAAGGATCCGCAAAATCGATGACCTGAGCAATGCATTTATCTACCTGCTTTCATCTGCCGCAACTACCGGAAAAAACCTGGATGTATCGGCCAATGCCAGGGCCTATTTTTCACGCATGAGGAACATGAACCTAAAAAATCCGCTGATGATCGGTTTTGGGATTTCTGATAAGCAGACTTTCGACTCTGCCAACGAATATGCCGCTGGAGCCATTATCGGTAGTGCTTTTGTGAAAAACCTGGATCCGCAGGATGTGGTTGGCAGTGTGGGGAGATTTATGAAGGAGTTTAGGTAGGGCAGTTCGCGTGAAGCGTTTGGCGTAAAGCGTATGGCGAGGATGCACTGCACGACCGTTTTACGCCAAACGCTATGCTACCTCACCGTCACTACAGGTCGATACACCTTATTATTTGACTGATATAACTGCGGAACAGGAATTTTAACTACTTTCCGGTCGTAGGTCATTAGGCCATTGGTTTCGATTTCTACATCGGTGGTCTGTGTATAAACGGCGGCCGAAAGCCCGAGACCGATCAGTTCAGTAAGGCGTGTGGTGAATACATCGTATTTGGCAAAAAGTTCTTCTGGAGTTTTGAAGCTTTGGTAGCCCCAGTTGTTTTTCTGTTGCCAGGTATGTCCTTCTAAGGGAAGCCCCAGTCCGCCATATTCTCCCAGCACCAATATCGTGTTTTTCCCAAAAAGATCGGGCCTTGGCATAGCGGGCTGCGGATAACTGTGTACGTCTGTAAAATGCCCGGTGTTGAAATAATTACCTCCGCTGGCACTGTTGATCAACCGCGATGGGTCCTTTTTCATGGTCCATTCGGTAATTTCAGTGGTCTTGAATTGTCCCCAAGCTTCATTGAATGGCACCCAGACCACAATGCTAGGAAAATTGTGCAGCGACTCCATGATGGCGTTCCATTCTTTTTTGTAATAACTTTCAGATTCAGCGTTTCTCGGCCTTTCGCTCTCCATGTTGATGATGCCGGGATTTGGATTCCAATTGTTTCCCAGGTCGCCGCTTGGCATATCCTGCCACAACAGCATGCCTACCTGATCGCAATAATGATAATAGCGGGCAGATTCTACTTTGATATGCTTTCTGATCATGTTAAAGCCCATCTTTTTGAGCTCATCTACATCAAAGCGCATGGCTGCCTCTGTCGGAGGGGTATATAGGCCATCTGGCCACCAACCTTGGTCAAGTGGTCCAAATTGAAAAAGAAACTTATTGTTCAACAGCATTCTTTTGATGCCTTTTTCATCTGTTCCCATACTAATTTTACGCATGGCAAAATAGCTCATCACCTGGTCGATTACCTTGTTGTTGCTGATCAGGCTAATGCGCAGGTCGTAGAGAAAAGGGCTGCTCGGCGACCATAATTTTTCATTGGCCATTTTAAGGGTTACTGCTTGTTGCGACGATGCAACCTGGGTGGCAATTACTTTTCCCTGCTCCAATATTTCGACCTTGAATTGGTCGCTGGGAAGAGTGTTTACAAAATTACCAGTTATTGTTATGGTATGCGCATCGATATCTGGTGTATGTTTGGTCGAAGCAATGTAACGCGTTGGCAAAGCTTCCAGCCAAACTGTCTGCCATATCCCCGTAACCGGTGTATACCAGATCCCACGCGGTTTTTTAACCTGTTTTCCCCTTGGTTGTGGACCGTCATCTGAAGGGTCCCAAACCTTGATTTTGATATCCTGAAACCCATCTTTTTTTAGCGCTGAGGTAATATTGATGCTAAACGGATCAAATCCGCCCTCATGGCTGCCCACACTTTTGCCGTTCACGAAAACCTCGGTCTGCCAATCTACCGCCCCAAAATGGAGCAGCACTTGTTTGCCCTTGAATTCCGCTACGCTGACCTGACGACGGTACCAGAGTACACTATCTTTTCCTACCATCCGTTGTACACCAGAAATAGCCGATTCTACAGCAAAGGGTACCAAAATCTTGCCCTCATAAGAAGTGGGCTGCATTCCCTTTGGTACGATGGCATAGTCCCAAAGGCCATTTAGATTTTTCCAATTGTTATTTCTCACCAATTGCGGCCTAGGGTATTCGGGTAAAGGCAAATTGGGGTCAACCTGTTGGGCCCAAGGTGTTAAAATCTTGTCGGTGCGGATTGCCCATGGTGTTTGGGCCTGTAATTGGCTGTAAAATAACAGCAAAATTCCTGTGATAATGGTTAAGGTCTTTTTCATTTGGCGAATAGGTCAGGATTAGACGAATATAATCTTTTATTCAGGTCGATGGAAATAGTTCACCTACTGCCCTGGGATTTTTTAGACGGCAGACTGTGGAGATAGACAAATCCGGTTTTTCTAGCCAATATAGATGTGAAGTTGCCCAAACTTAAAGTGCCATTCACTTTACGCTTTTGCTTTGCGCTTATCGCTGTGTGCTTTCCGCTTACAGGTATCCCTCAATATCACCCTTGCCCATCCTGATCACTTCAAAATCGTTTGTTGTGCAATCCACTACGGTCGATGCTTCATTTCCCCCATAACCACCATCGATTACCATGTCTACCAGATCTTGGTATTTTTCGTAAATCAGTTCCGGGTCGGTCGAATATTCGATCAGTTCATCGTCATCCTTGATTGAAGTAGAAATGATCGGATGGCCAAGTGCCTCTACAATGGACCGGGCAATGGCATTATCGGGAACACGGATACCAACAGTCTTTTTGTTGGAGCTGAGCAGTTTGGGAACATTGTTATTGGCATTGAAGATAAAGGTAAAGGGCCCCGGAAGTGCTTTTTTCAACACCCTAAAAACCGTAGTGTCTATGGGCTTGATGTAGTCTGATATATGCCTAAGGTCAGAACAAATGAATGAGAAGTTCGCTTTTTCAGGCTTGATGCCACGCATACGGCAAATTTTTTCAATGGCTTTCTGATTGGTGATGTCACAGCCAAGGCCATATACGGTATCAGTTGGATAAATGATGAGCCCCCCTTTGCGCAAGACGGCTACAGCCTGCTCAATTGCCCGTGGATTTGGATTTTCTGGATAAATCTTGATCAGCATACCCAAAAATAACAATTTAAGATGATGGTTGTTTATATTAGTATCAGGTATCAAGTATCAGGTATCGAGAAAAAAGAAAAAAGAAAAAAGAATAAAGATAATGATGCCCTGGGCTAGCAACCAACGAACACAATGAAAAAGCAGATCGCTCGCAAATACGGCCAAACACCAAACAACTAACCAACCAGACCACTAAATAACCAAGCACCCCGAAATATGAGAAAAGCATTTTTTGCCATCGCTGCATTTTTAATTGCCTTCACCATTATGTTAGGGCTGTGGCATCCTTTTTTATGGTGGATGTTCATTTTTACAGGACCATTTGTGATTTTGGGGATATATGATCTTTACCAGCCAAAGCACAGTATTGTCAGAAATTATCCTGTTTTTGGACGATTGAGATATTTCATGGAAGATCTTCGGCCAAAAATCTATCAATATTTTGTGGAAAGTGATGTTAATGGGAAGCCTTTTAACCGGTTAAACCGCTCGTTGATTTATCAAAGGGCCAAGAAGGAAAACGATACCATTCCGTTTGGTACACAGCTTGATGTGTATGAAAATGGCTATGAGTGGCTGAGCCATAGCATTGCCGCGATCAGCCATCATGAACTGGATCCAAATCCGAGGGTAATGATTGGTGGGCCAGATTGTAAGCAGCCTTATTCTGCGAGCATCTTTAATATTTCGGCCATGAGTTTCGGTTCGCTGAGCAAAAATGCCATTTTGGCCTTAAATGGCGGGGCAAAGATGGGCAATTTTGCCCACAACACGGGCGAGGGAGGGATCAGCGATTACCATAGCGGTCCGGGAGGCGACCTCATCTGGCAGATCGGAACAGGTTATTTTGGTTGCAGACATCACGATGGTTCATTCAACTATGAAGCCTTTGCTGAACGTTCTGCTGCCGGGCATGTTAAAATGATCGAAATCAAGCTTTCACAGGGCGCAAAGCCAGGGCATGGCGGTATTTTACCTGCTGCTAAGGTTACGCCAGAAATTTCGAGGATCCGTTTGGTAAAGGAAGGTTTTGACGTCATTTCTCCTCCCGCACATGCGGCGTTTTCTACCCCTTTGGAAATGATGGATTTCGTAAAACGGCTGCGTGAACTTTCTGGTGGAAAACCCATCGGGTTTAAGTTGTGCATTGGCCGTAGGAGCGAGTTTTTTGCCATTTGCAAAGCGATGATAGCGACGGGCATCTATGTAGATTTTATTACTGTTGATGGTGGAGAAGGTGGAACAGGTGCGGCACCACAGGAATTTACCAATGCCGTTGGGATGCCACTTCGCGAAGGAATTGCGTTTGTATACGATGTGCTGACAGGATTTGACCTTAAAAAACACATCAAGATCATTGCTTCTGGCAAAATTTCTTCGGGATTTGATATCGTCAAAAATATCTCCCTAGGCGCAGATTTGTGTAATTCGGCAAGGGGAATGATGTTTGCGTTGGGCTGCATCCAGGCGCTGGAATGCAATAGCAATACCTGTCCAACGGGCGTAGCGACACAGGACGAAAGTTTGATGAAGGGGCTGGTGGTCGAAGATAAGACGGTCAGGGTTTTTAACTTTCACCGGCTTACCGTGCAGAGTGCAGTTGAACTATTGGGGGCAGCAGGCTTAAAGCATCCTTACCAATTGACCAGGGCCTATATCAACCGCCGAACTTCGCCAAATGTCATGCAGTCTTACATGGAAACTTTTCCCTATGTTCCCGAAGGTTGTTTAAGGCAAACTCCTTATCCTTCACAATTTGAATTGGGGATGGCACTCAGCACAGCCAGCAGTTTTGCACCAACAGATTATAAGGTGTCAGCAATAGATTATCAGGCAGCTAATTCGCACCGATGATTTAAAGGAAAAGGGAAGACGGAAAATGGAAGATGTTAAATTTTATTGATTTTTTTTCTAAAGTAAGCCTGAGCACTGCTTTAGACTGTCAACTTTGCCGGAGGTATCTCTTCGGTACACCTTTAACTTTCAACCTTCAACTATACTAAAACTCAGCACTTTTCGGGAACCTAGGGAAGGCAATTACGTCCCTGATGTTGGTCATACCGGTTACGAAAAGTACAAGGCGTTCGAAACCTAGTCCAAACCCGGCATGTGGTGCGGAACCGAACTTGCGCGTATCCAAATACCACCAAAGCTCTTCCTGTGGGATGTGCATCTCTTCCATGCGTGCCTTCAGTTTGTCCAAACGCTCTTCACGCTGTGATCCGCCAACCATTTCGCCAATGCCAGGGAAAAGGATATCCATGGCGGCAACGGTTTTGCCATCATCGTTCATGCGCATGTAGAATGATTTGATGTCTTTTGGATAATCCGTTAGGATAACCGGCTTTTTAAAATGCTTTTCTACCAGGTAGCGTTCATGCTCCGATTGCAGGTCTGCACCCCATTCGTCGATCAGGTATTTGAACTGCTTTTTCTGGTTAGGTTTAGATTGTTTTAAGATTTGGATGGCCTCAGTGTAAGTCAATCGCTCAAAATCATTGTTCAGACAGAAGTTTAACTTTTCGATCAGGGTAAATTCACTTCTTTCCTGTTGTGGCTTCTGTTTTTCCTCATCGGACAAACGGTCGTTTAGAAAGGCAATTTCCTCTGCACAATGGGTCAGTGCGTAATTGATGACATATTTCATCATATCTTCAGCCAATTGCATGTTGTCTTCCAGATCGGCAAAGGCAACTTCGGGCTCTATCATCCAGAATTCGGCCAAGTGGCGTGTTGTATTCGAATTTTCGGCCCTAAAGGTAGGTCCGAATGTATAGATCTGTCCAAATGCCATCGCCGCCAATTCTCCTTCCAATTGTCCAGAAACGGTCAGGTTGGTTGCTTTTCCAAAGAAATCGGCCGCATAATCTATCTTTCCATCATCGGTTTTAGGCAATTGGTCCAGATCCAGCGTAGTTACTTTAAACATTTCACCTGCACCTTCGGCATCGCTGGCGGTAATCACGGGGGTATGCATGTATACAAAGCCACGGTCATTGTAAAACTGATGGATGGCAAAAGCAAGAGCGTGCCTAACCTTGAAAACCGCATTGAATGTATTGGTACGGAAACGCAGGTGTGCAATTTCCCTCAAAAATTCTAAACTGTGTTTTTTTGGCTGAAGCGGGTATTCTTCTGCATTGCTGTCGCCCAAAATCTCTACCTGGGTAGCCTTAATTTCTACTTTCTGGCCTTTGCCCAACGATTCGACCAATGTTCCCGAAACGGCAATGGCTGCACCTGTGGTGATCCTTTTGAGGAGTTCTTCGGCAGTATTCTCGAAATCGACCACTACTTGGATATTTCCCATGCATGAACCATCGTTCAGGGCTATAAATTGGTTGTTGCGGAAAGTGCGTACCCAGCCCATTACTTTAACTTCAGTGCCGAATGCCGTAGAAACCAGCAGGTCTTTGATTTTCTCTCTCTTGATCATGCGAATAGCTTATAAAAGCGTCAAAAATAAAGATTTAAACCTAAATTTGGTAATTTATGCGGCTTTAAGTTTTTATCAATCAATTTTCCCATTGTAGTTTTATATCCTTAAGTTTGTTATTTCAAACATTCTCAGTGCGCATATACGGTAAAGCGCTCAGCGGTAGGCGGATTATCGGTGAGCCCAAATTATTTTCTTTAGAAGAGAGAATCTTCAATACGGTTTTGCTCATTGCATTTATTACGCTCGTATTCGAAGTTCCGTTCAATTTTCTGATTGGCCTATACGTTCCGGCAGCACTCTGTTTTGTCGGTCTTTTTTTAGCCGCTTATCTGTATTATCTTTCGCGCTTTAAACGGAAATCATCTGTTGGCATCACTATTTTTTGCCTGCTGTGCAACTTGATGTTTGCCATCAACTATTTCTTCAATTCAGGTACGAGAGGGCCAAATCTCTTACTTTTTTCCTTAGCGTTTTTATTGGTTGTGGCCATCATTCCGAAGAGACAGTTTCTGTTCTGGCTGTCTATTAATGTATTGACGGTACTGACCATCCTCTTGGTCGAATATTTTTATCCCCAATTGGCGCCAAATGTCTATAAAAGCGAGGTATGGAAAACCATCGACTTTTCGATCACCTATCTGGTAGTCGTTTCTTTAACCTATTTTACGATCAGCTACATCCGTAAAAACTATGATCAGGAACGGGATGCCGTGGATGAAAAAAATACAGCCATTGAAGAGCAGCGACAGGAACTGGAAAGATTGAATTCGGAGAAAGATAAGCTTTTCTCTATTGTTACCCACGATATTCGGGCACCGTTGGCGTCTATACAGGGCTATCTGGAACTATTGACCGAAGTGAATCTCGATGAAGCGGAGCGGCTCGATATTAAAAAACAACTGCTGCAGCTCACCAGGGCTACCTCAGGTATGTTAACGAACGTGCTCTCCTGGTCCCGCACGCAGATGGAAGGCGCCCATGCCGAGCTGAAAAAGGTAAATATTTCAGATGTGCTGACCGATGCACTGACAGTAGAAAAGAGCATTGCCAAGGCAAAGGGAATTATGCTCAATGTGTCATATGAAGATGGCCTGCAGATTCTGGCGGATTATAATATGTTGCAGTTGGTGCTTCGGAATCTGGTGAACAATGCACTCAAGTTTACGCCAAATGGTGGTAGGGTAGAGGTTAAGGCTATGAATTCTGGTAACAGCTGTCATATCCTGATAAAAGATAATGGCCTCGGAATTGATCCTATACAACAAGAACGTTTATTTCAGCTAAATGCTGCTTCTACCTATGGTACCAACAATGAAAAAGGAGTTGGACTGGGGTTGCCCTTGTGCAGGGAATTTACCACCCTGCAGCATGGCAAAATATGGTTTGAGAGTGAGTTGGGAAAAGGTTCTACCTTTTATCTTTCTTTTAGAAACGCTTAGATCGGAAGGGAAACAAAAAACGACGCGCCTTGATTTCGGCCTTTGCTTTCTGCCCAAACATTTCCCTTGTGTAGCTCAATCAGCATCTTTACGATCGATAATCCAAGTCCGTTGGCGTGCTCACGTCCTGTAGGAACAGCGCTCAACTTGGCAAACTTCTTAAATAACTGTGGCATATCTTCATCAGTCAATCCCTGTCCTTGGTCTTTAAATTCAATGGTCAAGGATTTTTCATCTGTGGTTACACTGATGGAAACCGTTGTGTTTTGATGGGCATATTTTAGGGCGTTGCTCAACAGGTTTTCAAATGCTTCCAGCAGCCTTTTGTCGTCGGCCAAAATGGTTTTAGCGTAAGTACAGGAAATTGCGATCTCTTGTTGTTTTTGTGCCGCAATCAGTTCAAAGTTCTTTTTGCACTGCACAAGCAATTGATGGATGTCTACTTCCTGTACGTTTAACCTAAAGCTGCCATTTTCTAACTGGGAACTATCGAGCAGGTTATTCAAGCTATTTAATACGCCATCCGCCGATTTTTTGATGCGATCAGCAAAGCTGGAAACAATTTTGGCGTCATCGGCTTTTTTCTTGATGAGTTCAGCTGAAAGGGAGATTGTAGTGTTCGGGTTTTTAAGGTCGTGCACCACACGGTTCATTATGTCGGTCTGTGCGCGAATGGCCTTCCTCGTAGCCAAATGCTGCTCCAATTCATCCATTACGATTGATGAAAGGGTCTTGAGCATATTGAGCTGTTTTTCGGTCACCGTTTTGGGCGAGGTGTCAAGAACACAAACCGTACCCAATGCCAGTCCTTCCGGTGTACGCAGCGGGGCACCCGCATAAAATTTCACCCCATTTTCATTCACGAATTTATTTTGCAGCAGTTCAGGAACGGCCATCATATTCTCAAAAATTGTAATGTCCGGATTTTGGATGGCCATTGCGCAAAAACTGTCTTTGCGTTCAATTTCTGTGGCGCTCAGTGGACTGATGTTTGATTTAAAGAAAGTCCGGTCTTGGTCTACGAAAGTGACCTGTGCAATTGGGGTATCGAAAATCTGTGCGGCAAGTAGGGCAATCTTATCAAAAGCATTATCAGGTGGCGTATCTAAAATATCATACGTCCAAAGTTTGGCAAGTCTTTCCTGATCGTTTTTGGGAATAAGCGTTTTTGGAACGGGAGAGTTTCTCATAAGGTCCCTAAAGCTAGAAATTAAATAATTAAGAAAAAAATAACTTCATTTCAATAATTTGTTGCTCTTTTTGAATTTTATTGCATTATTTTTTCGAATAAATCGATAAAAAAAAGTAAAAAATTGTTTTCTATTTAAATAATTCGCATTATATTCATAATATTTCAAGTTATTTATAGTTTTTTGTCAAAAATGGTTCATATTATTATTAATAAAATCATTTAAAATGATAATTATAAATGTTTTTTTTAGCTTTTTATTCAAATTCTATGAAATATTTCATTTTTTTAACAAAAAATAGTTGTATTTAATTAAATATTGATGTATATTTGTAGTGTTCATACAAAAAGTACATTTATATTTGGTTTGATTAAAGCTCTGGTTGGATGGCCAGAGCTTTTTCATAGCTAAAAATAATTGATGTGCGCCTTAGATTTACTTTTAAACCTAAACCAAACAAATAGTAGAGGTCAATTGATTTCAATTGGCCTTTTTTTATGAAAAAATCTTTCCGTTAAGCGCAAAAAAAAAACCAGCCGAATTTTGACTGGTCTTTTATATGATGCTTTCCGTTCTAAGTTTTGCTTTACGCCAAACGCATAGCGCTTTCAGCCCTACGCCAATACCTTCGTTACCAAATCAGCAGCTTCTTTCAAAGCAATTGCAGAATATACTTTCAGTCCTGATTCGTCGATCAATTTTTTTGCTTCTTCGGCATTTGTGCCTTGTAGGCGGCAGATGATCGGCACTGGTACGTTTCCAATTTCTTTATAGGCATCGATTACACCCTGCGCTACACGGTCACAACGTACAATACCACCAAAAATGTTGATGAAGATGGCCTTTACATTCGGATCTTTCAAAATGATGTTGAAGCCAGCCTTAACGGTTGTGGCGTTTGCGGTTCCACCTACGTCAAGGAAGTTGGCAGGCTCGCCACCGGCCAGTTTAATGATGTCCATGGTGGCCATGGCCAATCCAGCTCCATTTACCATACAGCCAACGTTTCCGTCTAGCTTTACATAGTTGAGGTTACTTTCGCTTGCCTCTACATCTGTAGGATCTTCTTCTAGCTTATCGCGCATCGCCGCATAATCAGGATGACGGAACAATGCATTTTCGTCTAGGTCAACTTTGGCATCAACCGCAATGATCTTGTCATCACTGGTTTTCAAAACCGGATTGATCTCAAACATAGAAGAATCGGTAGAGTCATAAGCTTTATAAAGTGCACTTACAAATTTCACCATTTCTTTAAAGGCATTTCCGCTTAAGCCCAGGTTAAACGCGATCTTACGTGCCTGGAAGCCCTGAAGGCCAACTTTAGGATCAATGGTCTCTTTAAAAATCAGGTGCGGTGTGTGCTCGGCTACTTCTTCAATGTCCATTCCACCTTCGGTGCTGTACATGATGATGTTTTTTCCGTTGGCACGGTCTAACAATACACTGATGTAAAATTCTTTCGTTTCAGACGCTCCAGGATAATATACATCTTGTGCAATCAATACTTTATGTACCTTTTTACCTTCGGCACCGGTCTGGGGAGTTACCAATTGCATGCCCAAAATATCGCCTGCTCTTTGTTGTACCTCATCAAGGTTCTTAGCCAATTTTACACCTCCGCCCTTGCCTCTTCCACCGGCGTGGATCTGGGCCTTCACCACTACCCAATCAGAGTTGTAATCGGTTTTCATTTTTTTCGCCGCTTCGACAGCTTGGTCAACAGTTTCAGCTACAATGCCTTCCTGCACTGCAACGCCAAAACTCTTCAAAATTTGCTTACCTTGATATTCGTGAATATTCATCTGTTATAAAATTTTTGTCTTTAAGTCAGATCGAGCTTCCGCAGATTAAATACCGATATTAATCCGGTCGTGTCCATGCTCAAAAAATCTGCTCAAATCTACAATTTCCAATGCGTTATACAAAGTGGAATACGAATAAATTATAGCATGGTAGAATGCATAGTGTATTGTGCTTTAGGTACGGCTTTGTGCCACGCTCACCACCCTGCCATTTTTGAAAGTGACGATCAGGATATCGGGATCGATATTTGCAATCCCAGGCACAAATCCCAAGTCATAAATCCATACCTCCTGATGCTGTTGCGCCGAATCACCTAAAAGGGCGTTGACCTGTGCCTTTGATTTCCCGATCAGCAATTTGCTATTCATCAAATCTTTACTTAATTCATAACGCTGTTCGGGATATGCTTTCCAACGTATCCTGTCAAAGTCCCTATCGGGATAATAGGTGAGGAACATAAAAAATGAGCCGACAATAAGTATATAAACCAATGGTGTTCCGATTAGGGTGAGTGCCCAGATGGTACATTTCCTTTTGATCGGATTACTGATTTTTTTTAGCAGCCTGCTCCATAAAAAGTAGCTGCATATGCCAATCATGAATAATATGACATAGACTTCGGTTCCCATAACGCTAAATATTTACAAGGACATCATACCTGCACAGACTTGGACAAAATTACATCCTTCACCTGATCGGGCTTCAATTTTTTGATCGTTTTTCTAAATTTCAGGTTCATCTTGTACAGATAGCCACTAAACTGCAGGTTTCCGGCTTTGAATAACCTGCGGTGTGCCAGCCAGACTACCATTGTGGTCGAAAAATAAAAACAGGTGTAGGCATGGTAGGCGACAAACCTCCAAACGGGATTTTTATGTCTGTAGATCAGACTGAGCCTTTCAGTCTGAAAAGTAATGTGGGCCGCCTCATCGATCAGGATATCAGTACAGATCTGTTTCAGTAAACTACAGTTTGTCGCTTCTTTTAGACATTGATAAAATAGTTGTGCTGCACTTTCGACCGTAATCACCGCAATGGTCCAAAATTCCATCTGCCTGTTGAGGCCCCGGAATTTTCTGAAAAGGCTGTCCCCCCAATTTTTTTTGATCCTCTCTTCACCAATCACATCCAGGTATTTGCCCAGATTTTCACCATGTTTCTGTTCTTCTTGGATAAACAGCCTGATGGCCGCTATATAATCAGGATCGTTGAGCTGTTTCGCATGTTTGGTTGCCGCACTGATCAGGTTGGCCCCGTCAGAGGTTTCGCCCAGTTGCCAGGCTTGCAGTGATTTCAGGATTTCCCTTTTTTCTTCTGTAGTGAGCATGGGATGGATTGACCAGTCGATCCTTTTTTTGGTCAGGTTTTGGGAAAAGTAATTGATCCAGTAAGAAGAGTTGTGCATGGTGTTAGGTTTTAATTGATATAATGGAGATAAATAACGACGACAGGGATATTCAGCAACATCAGGCCGATCGCCAATAAAGTTTTCAGCCTCGGTTCCTTGCCAAGTATCAGGCTCAGGAAAAGGACCAACAATACAATGGTGTTGAGTATCGCGGCCATGATCACATATAGCAGGCCCAGTGGTAAGATGAAATCGATTTCCGAGACGATATAGGCCAAAAATAGGATAGACCCGATCAGGAACGAATATTTGGCGCAGGATACGCCAAATGCAGCAGTGGGGGAAGTGTTAAATGAATTCATAACTATGACGTAAAGTACTTTGAAATACAAAGTATATGTGTAAAAAAAATTAGATGCCTTTGATCATTTTTTCTAGTGCATCCAGGTGTAATTTAAAAGCCTGTTTGCCCAATTCGGTAATCGAATAGGTGGTATTGGTCTTTTTGCCAATGAAAGCTTTCTGTACTTTGAGGAATTCAACCTGTTCCAGGGTGTTGAGGTGCGAGGCCAGGTTGCCATCGGTAAGGTCGAGCATTTGTTTGAGCTCATTAAAGCTCACGCTATCGTTAACGATCAAAATTGACATCACGCCGAGCCTGATCCTGCTGTCAAAGATTTTATTAAGGGCGGCTATCGGGTTTTTCATCGTTATTTTACCCTCTCATATTTAAAGTACATGATCAGGCCATAAAGGATATGGAGGATACCAAATCCGAAGGCCCAAAAATACAAGCCGTATCCGATATTAAAAAGCGAAATCAATCCTAAAATAATTTCACAGATGCCAAGAAACCTAATGTCACTATACGTGTATTTGCCCGCATTGAGCAGTGCCAGACCATAAAAAAGTAGGCAAGAGGGCGCAATCAGGCCGTATGAGCCAAGTTGATTGTACAGGAGTGCCAGGATAAAAACGCCTCCCGTTAAAAGCGGGATGGCCAGATTGATCAACAGGTTCTTCGCCGTTTTGTCCCATATCGGCAGGTTTTTCTTTCTGCTCTGCCTCATGGTAAATAAGGTTGCGCCAAAAAGGGCCACCATGAAAGTAACAGCGCCAAGCAACATGATATTGCCCTCAATGAGGCTATTGCCTATGCCAGAATAAGGATCAGCTCCATCCTTGGCATATTCAGCGAGCAGGCCATGGGCAAAATAGGCACTAACCAGTGCTGTAACCCCGGCAAATATGCCAGATAGACCACTTAATGAAATAAATCTAGACGAACGGTCCATCATTTTCCTGATGTCGTTCAAAGCATTTAATTGTTCCTGTTGATTACTCATTGTAAAGCACTTTGTTTTACAAAGCTATATATTGTTTTGGGTTTTGCAAATTTAATTGACGAATTAACAAATCCCCTAATCAAACATTGTTTAACTTTGCATTATGCTAAAAGCAACAGGTATAAAAAAGGCCTACGGGAACCTGCACATCTTAAAAGGGGTAGACTTTGAAGTGGCCCAGGGTGAAATTGTAAGTATTGTCGGCGCATCGGGCGCTGGAAAGAGTACATTGCTGCACATATTGGGTACATTGGATCGACCAGATGAAGGTACGGTCGAACTCAAGGGAACACACGTCCATCAGCTTGTTGGCGAGAACCTCAGCATTTTTAGAAACCAGAATATCGGATTTATCTTTCAGTTCCATCACCTCCTGCCAGAATTTACGGCGCTCGAAAATATCTGTATCCCTGCATTTATCGGAAAAAAGAGTAAAAAGGAGGCCGAAAAACGGGCGATAGCACTGCTGGACTTGTTGGGCCTATCGCACCGCGCATCGCACAAGCCCAATGAACTCTCGGGGGGCGAGCAGCAGCGCATTGCCGTAGCACGGGCCCTGATCAACGAGCCCGCGATTATTTTGGCAGATGAACCTTCGGGAAACCTGGATTCGGCCAACGCCAAAGCCCTGCACCAATTGTTCGTAGACCTGCGCAACAACTTTAAACAGACCTTCGTCGTCGTTACACATAATGAAGACCTGGCCACCATGAGCGACCGTGTAGTCACCATGAAAGACGGATATATTATTTAATTAGCTTGAAAATTTTAATTACAGGAGGCAGATCGGCCAAGGCCATCAAACTGATGAAGGCTTTTAGTGGATGGGAAATCATCATGGCCGACTACGGCGATATGCCCACCTTGGCTTCCGCAAATTATCAATTGCTTTCCCTCGGAGATATAAACGAAGAATCGATTGCACACCTGCTGCTCACGCATTGCCTGGATCAACAGGTCGATGTCCTATTGCCGCTCCATCGCTTCGAGATCGAACCTTTAATAAAAGCAGACATCCTTTTCGAAGAATTTAACGTAAGTATATGTGCACCGGATCGGAACTCCTATCTTGATTACCTGTTGCCTGCACAAAATCCCAAAAAGGATTGGGCCATCTTCAATCAAGGTGAGTTGGTCTACTGTACTATGCCCAATGCTGCCCTCGACCAGTTGGGTACGGAAAATAGATGGAATGGTGCTTTTGAAATGGAAAATTTGGACGGAGAATGGAAACTGAATTTAATGCTCATCTAACAATGTCGATCGAAAAGCTTATCGCAACCAAAAAAGCAGTGGTTTTCGGATTGGACAATGTACTCTATCCCGAAAAGGATTACCTGCTGCAGGTCTATTACCTGTTTTCAGAATTCATGGCCTATACACTCCAGCTAGATGCCAAATCGATGATTGCATTTATGCAGGAAGAATTTGCACAGTCTGGAAGTGATCAGCTATTTGCCAAAACTGCTGCCCAATTCGACATCCCCCTAAATTTTGAAGCCAATTTCGAGCGTCTGCATCAAAATGCAAGACTGCCGCTCAAATTGTTGCTCTATAAAAAGGTGCTGGAACTGCTGCAGGATCTCGTGGTTGACCGCAAGCAAATTTTCCTTTTGGTTGATGGAAATCCGGAGCAGCAGCTGAACAAAATCAGGCAGATGGAATGGCATGGAATTGAACCTTACCTAAAAGTTTATTTTACGGAAGAATTTTCTGCCAAACCTTCCCCAGAAAGTTTTATATTTATACTGGAAAATAACGAGTTAGCAAAAGCGGATATGCTTTTGGTAGGCCATAGCAAAGCTGATGAAAACTTTGCCAAAAATGTCGGTGTAGATTATTTGTCCCTTGATGAAATATGATGACGGTTTTACCGTTAAGTAGTAGCACTAATGAAAAACATGAAAATTAAACAAACCATTTGGCTGTTGGCCATCGCAGTTGCGTTGTTCACAGCCTGTAAAAAAACCAAGGTAACAACGCTGCCAGAAACACCCGCTGGACCTTCTGCATCGGGTACGCGTGCAGAATTATCAAAAGACTCGATATTTCTTTATGCGAAAGAAGTGTACTTGTGGAATGCCATGCTTCCGACCTATGAAACGTTCAATCCGAGAAAGTTCACCGTCTATCCAGACAACTTGACCAATTACGAATATGAGCTGTTCGAAATTACCAAGTATTCCAAACCTTACGAGTATAAAGATGGTGCATCATCATCTAAATATTCCTACATTTTTGATAAGTCTACCAAAAATCCAACAGCCGCCATCAAGACCGCATCTGTTGACCTAGAGGGCAATGGAAATGATTTTGGTGTGCGTTTGGGATTTTATGGAAGCGAGACCAACTACACCATCTATGCAACAGCGATCTTCCAGAACTCCCCGGCAGAAAAAGCCGGCTTTGTACGTGGCGATAAGATTACCAAAATCAATAACGTAACTTATGGAAGTAACTTTAGTGGCCAGATCGACGCCATTTCTACCGCTTTAAATGGTACCACAATTAAATTGGAAGGTCTAAAAAGCGATGGTACAGCTTTTAACGTGACCCTAACGAAAGCCATATTTAAGAGCAGTCCAGTCTATAAATCAAAAGTAATTACGGCAGGTGCGAAAAAGATCGGTTATCTGGCCTATGCCCGGTTCTCCAGTCCCGAAAATTCGGTCGCAGAACTCAATGCGATCTTCAGTAATTTTGCAACCAGCGGTGTAACCGATTTGATTATAGACCTGAGATACAATGGGGGAGGTTATATCAGCACGGCCGAACACCTGATCAACCTCATCGCACCATCTGCAACCAATAATACGGTGATGTTTACAGAGCATTACAATGCATTGATGCAGGCCAATGGTGCCAAAATCTTGACGCATCAGCCGCTGCTTGACGGTAATGGAAAGGTTCAGTACACCAACGGCCGGATTGTTACCTATGCCGACCTGGATTACAGTGTAGCCGGTAATACCACAAAATTTGCCAAGGCCGGAACACTCGGCAATGTGAGCAATATCGTATTTATCGTTTCAGGAAACACCGCTTCCGCCAGTGAACTGGTCATCAATAGCCTCAAACCGCACATGACCGTTAAATTGGTAGGCTTAACCACTTATGGCAAGCCAGTAGGTTTCTTTCCGATTACCATCGAAAACAAGTATGATGTATATTATTCCCTGTTCCAGACCAAAAATTCTCTTGGACAGGGCGAATATTTTGATGGCATCGTGCCAGATTATTCCATGTCTGAAGTTCCGGCAAACACGATCATGTACGATTTCGGAAATCCAAACGACAATTACCTAAAGAAAGCCATCGATGTGCTTTCTCCGGGCGCTGTGGTGACCAGCCAGAGCAAATTGAGCGTCGTGCAGGAAAAAAGCCTTTCGGCCCCAACTTCTGCAGTCATCCATTCTGAACTCGACAACATGGAGTTTAAAGGGATGGTTGAGACAAGACATACTTTTAAGAGATAGTTGGCAGTTATCAGTTAACAGTTTATAGTTGCCAGTTCCAATCTCTAGTCCCTGCAGTCACGCTAGTGTACTGCAGGGCAGTTAACCAATTAACCAATTAACCAATTAACCAGAACAATAATAGGTAGCACAAGTGTTACCTATTATTGTTTGGGCTGATCACAAAAATATGACCTTGGCATTTTTGTTGTAATAAGATATATGATTAACTTAATTCGACCAAAATAACCACATCATGATAGCCGAACTGATAGAAAAAGAACAAATAGACGTAACCAAAATTATCCCATCAACCATTTCCCTGCCAGAAGACTCGATCCGCCGTTTGGCCACGGCCAGCCGCCTGGGAAATGAATTCAAGGCAAAGGCCACCATTACCTTTAATACCACAGCGGGACCCAAAAAAGTTTATACCACGGTATGGGCGGTTACCGAAAAGTATATCCAGCTAAAAAACAATATCCATATCCCGATCAGTTGTGTGATTGAAATTGAATTCTAATAAAAAAGCCTCCATGATCCGGAGGCTTTTTTATTGGCTATTGCTTTTTCATCTGAAGCTTTTCCCTAAAGATGGCCTGAATGTCGCGTTCCTTGTCAATGTTGACGATCACTTGTTGTATGGCATTAGCTGCATCAATAAAGAAAGGTTTATTGATGTTCTGGAACTCATCGGTTGCTTTGTGATAGTCTTTATGATCTTCTACGCCAAAGTAGATGAAGGGAATATTCTTTGCGTTAAACGCGCCCTGGTCGCTCTGGTCAGTCCAGTCGTCGTGACCGAGTTTCGGATCGTCATGGCCCAATAACAATTTGAGGTTGGGATTGGTGGTTACCAGATAGCCCTTAAGCTGCGGATATTTGAAAGTGCCAGAAGCATAGAGCTCCTGTTTATCGTTATGGCTGATCATATCCATGTTGATGTTCAGCTTGATTTTTTCCAAAGCCAATGGCGGATTGGCCACAAAAGCCTTGGCGCCCTGAAGACCTGATTCCTCTCCATCAAATAGCGCAAAGATCAAAGTGTTGTTTGGTTTGTGTTCGCTGAAATATTTGGCATATTGCAAGACAGCTGCTACGCCGGAGGCATTGTCGTCGGCACCATTGTACACTTCCTTCCTGATGATGCCCACATGGTCGTAATGCGCTGAAATCACAATGGTATTTTCGCTTTTGCCGGGAATGTAGGCAATCAGGTTCTTGCCCTGTGTAACTGCCCCGCCATTTCGTCCCTTGAATTCAAAATTTTGCTCATAGCTGCCCATGCCCGGATAAGGTTTGACCCCAATCTCTTTTAAACGGCCAATCAGATAGGTCCTGGCCATTTCTCCGCCCTTCGTGCCCACCTTTCTGCCTTCATAGCTGTCCGATGAAAGTACCTCCACATCTTTTAGCAACTGATTGCTAACTGTGGCATTATTTTGTGTTTTGACCGTACTGCAGCTGATTAAACAGGCCAACGGAATAAGATATAAACGATTGATCATGATTATAAGTAAAAAGTAAAAAGTTAAAAGTAAAAAGTAAAAAGTAAAAAGCCCCGCAGGGGCGCCCTTGGCATAAAAAGTAAAAAAAACGCTAACTGATTTTCTCGTAAATGGTAAATTTACAATTGTCAATTCGCAAATTTATTTTTTCCTACAGATAAATCTCCCCCTTCAGAAAAGTAACCGCTTTCCCAGACATCAACACACGGTCGTCCTTTAGGCTGCACCACAGTTCTCCACGGCGCTCGGATACCTGAAAGGCATGCAGGTCTTTTTTGCCCAATTTTTCTGCCCAATAGGGGATCAGGTTACAGTGTGCCGATCCAGTGACAGGATCTTCGTTGATGCCTGCCCCCGGAATGAAGAACCTCGAAACAAAATCGCTGTGCCTGCCCGGGGCAGTGGCAATAATTCCCATGGGAACTACCTTTGCCAAGGCCTCAAAATTTGGCCGAAGGGCCAATACGTCTTCTTCTTTCTCATATACCAGTAGATGATCCCTGGAACTTAAAACTTCTATGGGGGTAGTTCCGCTTACAGCATCTAGCAGCCCTGTAGGGATTTCGCAGGCAACAGGCGGACGTGACGGAAAATCCAAAGTGTACAATCCATCTTTCCTGCTCACCGTTAAGGTGCCTGCTTTCAGGGTATGAAAATGGATTTCATCCTCTGCGTGGCCCAATTCCGTAAAAAGGATGTGCGCAGTAGCCAGGGTGGCATGCCCACAAAGGTCAATTTCGAAGGTTGGCGTAAACCAGCGCAATTCAAAATGATCACCTTGCGGGATAAAAAAGGCAGTCTCTGAAACATTGTTCTCGGCAGCGATCTTTTGCATCACCGGAGCGGTCAACCAAGTTTGCAGCGGAACAATGGCGGCCGGATTGCCCCCGAATAATTGATCGGTAAAGGCATCGACCTGATAGATAGGAAGTTTCATGGATCAGCGGATTAGCTAATTAGCCAATCTGCTAATTAGATGTGGCAAATTAGCAAATGGCCAACATAATTTCAAAAACTTCTTGATCTAATAATAGGTTAACCTGACTACGCCAGCCAATCGCTTCGCCAATCTGATGACCTGTCGGGTATATCCATATTCATTGTCATACCAGGCATACAGCACAATGGATTTATTGTCTTTCGAAATAATTGTTGCCGGCCCATCTATAATCGAGGCATGGCTGTTGCCGATCAGGTCACTGCTCACCAGTTCATTTGAAATCGAATATTCCAGCTGCTCCGAAAGATCGCCGAACAGGGAGGCCTGTTTCAATACCTCAGCTACTGCTGCCTTGTTGGTCGCTTCGGTAAGCGAAAGGTTGAGGATGGCCAGGGATACATTTGGCGTTGGAACACGCACCGCATTGCCCGTTAACTTTCCGGCCAGGTTGGGCAAGACTTTGGCAACGGCCTTATCTGCGCCAGTTTCAGTAATCACCAGGTTCAGTGCGGCCGAACGTCCACGTCTATATTTTTTATGGTAATTGTCAAGCAGGTTCTGGTCGTTGGTATAGGAATGCACGGTTTCAATGTGGCCTTTCTCAATACCAAACGCGCCATCGATAATCTTGAGGACCGGAATAATGGCATTGGTGGTACAGGAAGCATTGGAAAAAATAGTTTCAGATGCATAATCAAAATCTCCATCGTTAATGCCGGTCACAATATTTGGAATGTCATCCTTTCCGGGAGCTGTGAGCAATACCTTGCTAATCCCTTTTGCATTCAGGTGGCGGCCAAGGCCAGCGCGGTCACGGAAAACGCCGGTATTATCGATCAATAAAGCATCGTCAATGCCATAGCTGGTATAATCTACGTCTTCGGGATTTTTGGCTTCAATGAAATAAATGGTCTGTCCGTTAATGATCAGTGCCTTGTTTTCAAAATCTTCGAGGATGGTCCCGTTAAATGGGCCATGTATCGAGTCGGTTCTCAATAGTTCGGCCCTTTTGATCAGTTCCTCATCGCTATAGGAGCGGGTCACAATAGCCCTTAGCCGTAATTGCTCACCTTTTCCGGCCTGGACGATGAGTTCGCGCGCGGCAATTCTTCCAATCCGTCCAAATCCATAGAGTACCACATCTTTAGGCTTAAGGCTCATTTTATCTTTGCCAATGTGCCTGCCCAATTGGTTCACCACAAAATCGTGCATCGAAGCGTGACCGTTGTTTTGGTCGAGCCACTCCGCTGCCAAACGCCCGATATCAATTCGCGAAGGAGCGAGGCTGCACCTGGCGATGGTCGAGGCCAGTTCCAATGTTTCATAGATGGAAATGTCCTTCCCGCTTGCTTCCTTGGCGTATTGGTGATAGGCCAGGATTTCACTGCTGCCCACATCGAATAAGGGCTTCCTGAACAGTACAAGTTCGATGGAACGGTCGAACCACAGCTTGCCCACCACACTGATCAGTTCCAGTGCTTTTTTTTCTTTTTCAATCCAGTTCTGGAACTCTGATTGGTATTTGTTTAACATACACGAAGTTGATTTGGTTAGAATGGCACAAAAGTAAAAAAGATCAGGCTAGTGCCCAATCTTTTTTGATTTATTTCTGGATAAAAACACCTGACTTATAGTGTGTTAAATACACTAAGGTTGTCGAAAGATACAGCGGACGTTATGAATCTTAAATGGAAAAGCGAAGTGTTTTGCTGTTTGTACCTATCTGGATTTAGAAAGCAAATCCTGTGGTACTATTTAGGGGCAGTCCTGCACTTCGCTCCAAGTCCTCCCCTGTAGCAAGGCTGCGCTATGCTACAGGGTGCGGGCTTTCCGCTACGTTCAGGTTTATGATCGAAAGGCCTGTGCTGCGATGTGCCAACCCTGTAGCAATGCAGTGCTATGCTACAGGGTGCCTCATCCCTAAACCTGATTGCAGTTGAGCTCTTGTTGCTGGTTAAATCCTTTCTGGCGAGAAGGCTGCAAAGCGTAACGGAAAGCAGGACTGCAGTTCCCGATCAGCATTGACATGGTTTTGCCAATAACCCGAAGGATTGAGCAACATTTAAAATTAAGGGCAAAAAAAAGACCGATTTACTCGGTCTCTTTTAACTATTCTGATGGGATCATTATCCCAGATAAGATTTCAGGATCTTGCTTCTTGAGGTATGGCGAAGGCGTTGTAGGGCCTTATCCTTGATCTGGCGCACCCGTTCGCGCGTAAGGTTGAACTTTTCGCCAATTTCTTCCAGCGACAAGGGGTGATTGGTGCTCAGTCCAAAAAACAGCACGATAATTTCCCTTTCACGTTCTGTTAAAGTAGACAGTGAACGTTTGATCTCTTCTGAAAGCGATTCGTTGATCAGGTTGCTATCGGTATTGGGCTCGTGGTTTTCCAGTACATCGAGGAGCGTATTTTCTTCACCCTGTACAAAGGGGGCATCCATGGAAACATGGCGTCCAGAATTGCTCAAGGTATCTGAGATCTTGTCTACCGTGGTTTCCAAAATGTCGGCCAACTCTTCAGGAGAGGGCTCGCGTTCGTATTCCTGCTCTAATTTAGAAAAGGCCTTGCTGATCTTGCTCAAAGAGCCCACTTGGTTCAATGGCAAGCGAACGATACGGCTCTGCTCGGCAATCGCCTGTAAAATAGACTGGCGGATCCACCATACGGCATAAGAAATGAACTTAAATCCCTTGGTCTCGTCGAAGCGTTTTGCCGCTTTGATCAGGCCCAGGTTTCCTTCGTTGATCAGGTCGCCCAGGGTGAGGCCCTGGTTTTGATATTGTTTGGCTACTGAAACCACAAAACGCAAGTTGGTTTTGGTCAAGCGCTCCAAAGCGGCCTGATCGCCTTCGCGGATCTTACGGGCCAGGATCACTTCTTCTTCAGCGGTAATTAAATCTACTTTTCCAATCTCGTGCAGGTATTTGTCTAATGATTGACTTTCGCGGTTGGTAATGGATTGGGTAATCTTGAGTTGTCTCATTGATGTGTATTAGTACGCTATAAATGGTCTGCAAAATTACAAAAAATTGCGCAAACCAACTGATAAATTGCTGTAAATGTTGTGCTTCGTGTCACATTTTTTAACTATTTCTTTACAACAAAAATCATTCCAAAACAATATTGTCAGGTCATGTCAGTTTATATTGATATGGAATTAACATTTATTGTAAATCAATAAATAAATTTTGATTTATAATAAAAATTGATTTGGTTTGTAGCTAGATAAATAATATTTTGATATGACAATGCAGGCCTTTGGTATAAGCACTAAACAAATGGAAAATAAACACAGGGGCTTGTGGTGTTGGTCAGGCTTTTCGATAGCTCGATGGCCTGGACGTTACTAAAGGAAAAAGGAAAACCCATTCTATGAAGACCAGTCAAAAAACGATCACGCTCATTGCGGTAATCGCCATCATCGCGCTCCTGATCCTTAAAATATTTCCACTTCATTATTATCCGGAAATGGATTATTATGAGGGGTCATATTTCTATAAGGAAAGTAAAATCGATAGCTTAAACCATGCCATTAGGCAAGCAGAAGCCAAAAATGCGGGCTTAAAATATGAGAAAGAAGGCTATATCAATGAAGGTTACCATTATTCTGGCCTGACCAGTTACATTGGTATCGGAAACTTGACTACGGATCGAAAAAATAAGGGTGCTTTTCTTTCCTTCCGGGACATCGGCCTAAAAATCTATGAACAGGTGAGCAGGTCCTACCTGGTTTTTCATACCACAAACGGGCAAGGCTATTTATCAATAATGCAATTCAAAAAGGGGAAGGAGGGCACGCAGGTATCTATAGTTGATCAAAAAGTTGGCTATAGCTACAATCCCTCCAACAATTCGATATTGATTCCGCTTCACGCCAAGTGGGTAGAAATGTTAGGCTATGTAGTTGTTTATGGACTGATGCTGCTCTTTATCGCCATATTCCTGTTTGCCCTGACCACATTTTTCAAATTTCTGTTGGCCATCTCTAAAAACCAGGCATTTACCTGTGCCAATACGCTGAGATTGAAAGACATTGCGGTGGCCATGCTGATTTTGGCATTTTTCCCATTGGCAATCAACCTCATTGCGTATCTTGTTATCGTTTCCATCTATCCGGCAGAAGGCCTAGCCTTTAATTATTCATTTTGGAAATTGGAAGTCTATTACTTGATTGCGGCGATATTGAGCTATGTCATGTACACCGCATTCAAACATGCCATGCTGCTCCAGGAAGAAAACGAATTTACCATTTGATCATGCAGGATGCTAACCACAGCTTGCTGACCACAAAACATAAGCTATGCCAATCGTAGTAAACCTTGATGTGATGTTGGCCAAACGAAAAATGTCGTTGACCGAATTGAGTGAGCGCGTGGGCATTACCCTGTCCAATCTTTCCATTTTAAAAACGGGAAAGGCAAAGGCCATCCGCATCGAGACCTTGGAAGCCATCTGCAGGGCGCTGGATTGCCAACCGGGCGATATTTTGGAGTTCAGGGTACTCGCCATCTGAACGCACAGGCGGGCCATATCCTCGCTGATCGCTTTACGCCAATCGCCTAAACTAGAAGCCCATCTTTACCCCATAACCCAACTTGAACATCTTGTAAAAGGGGGTACTGGTCCGGTTCTTGAACCAGCTTAGGGCATAGAGGTCGTTCGTATTGGCTTCGGTATAAAGCCCTAGCCATTTGATCTTGGAAGTGGGTAGGCTGAGCAATTTTACTTCTGCGCTTGCGCCCAAATGGATCCTGAGTGCAGACGACCAGAAATAATAGCCTTTTCGGTACTGCGGTTTTTCAAATTTGAAATCGAAGTTTTGTCCGAGGGTGTAGGATGGAAAAAAAACAGGATTGAACGGTTGTATGATGATCCGGTCTCCGGCATGAAACGTGAAAGGCTTGTAATGGAATTTAATGGCCACGATGGTCAGTTCGCCGCCCAAACTCTCTGGTACATACCCAACATGAAAGCCCAGCTCGGCTTTTTCATGAAAAAGATCATAAGCTGCGCCAGCACTCAAAAAACCAATGCTACCTGCATATTGCAGGTTGACCTGATCGGGAACCATCTTCTTCCAAAATCCTTCCTGTGCAGCAGCCGATAGGGTGAACCACAATAAGGCGATACTAAAAATCCACTTCTTGAGCATTAATTTGTCCATTTTGAATTGTCATAACTGTATAAGCGCGGTTTACGATGGCATTGGTCACAATAAAAGGAACGCCGGTACTTCCATTTTGATAATATGTGGCCAGCTTGGCATGCCGATGGGAGTGGATGGAAGCAATTAGCCCGGGCGTCTGGTTAAATAGGGTCTGATAGGGAGTAACCAGTGCTGGATCGAAATCTGCATCGATGGGAGGGACGTGCGAAATGGCAACCAGGTTTGTAATCCCGCTACCCAAGGTCAGGTTGCTTTTTAGCCAGGTAAGATTGGGTGTTGAACCATCGAAATCGTATTCCCTGCCGTTGGTATCATGGCAAACGAATTTGATCGGTCCATAGGTAAAGGTGAAATTTAAGGGACCGAACATCTTTTCATAGACAGCGCGTCCATTGGCCACCAGGTCATGGTTGCCGATCACGGCGATAAAGGGGACGTCGAGCCGCTCATAGATTTTATAGATGCCATCAAATTCTGCCAGAAGCCCAAAATCGGATATATCGCCATTCAAGATCACAAAATCGATATCGTTGCGGGCATTGATGTGGTCTACGAACAGCTTGGTTTCATTATAACTCCGTTGTGTATCGCCAGAAACGGCCACACGAATAAAGGTGCCAGGAGTTTTTTGCGAAAGCAGCGCGATCTGCTTTTCGTTGGAAGCATGCGCAGAATTGCGGTTAAAGGTTTGGTTCGGACTATATTCGTCAGAATTGCAGGCCAGTATAGATAACGTTAAAACGAGGCACAGTAGTTTTTTGATCATTGTAGAATAAACAAGAAAGGAATGGAAAAGTTTTTGAGATTCGGGAAGTCGAGAGATGGAGTCCAGAAGTCCAAGAATCCAGTATCCAACTTCGTCAGTTGCCAGTTGATTTCTATTTAGGTGGAAATCCCAACTTGCGAAGTTTTTGGTCGAGGTCGGAAAGTCCGAAGTCGGAAGTCCGAAGATAGAGTCCAGGAGTCCAAAAGCCCAAGAGTCCAGTAGTCCAATCATCTGCTTTTCGCTTTTCGCCCTCGGCTTATCGCTTTACACTATACGCCATAAGCTAAACGCCTCCCTCTTTCCGCTCTCCGCTTTCCGCTATGCACTAAACTTCGTCTAGCCTAAACGTATCCTTCACCCTAATCCCTTTTTCGGTCTGTTGCAAGGTACAGCATTCGTTGATGGGGTCATGTTCCAGATAGAGGATGTAGTTGTTGTTGACTGCTTCTTCGAGAAATTCGGCTTTTTCCTTCAGGGTCTGCAAGGGGAACATGTCGTAGGCCATTACATAGGGCAGGGGCAGGTGACCGACAGATGGGAGCAGATCGGCCATATACACGATTGTCTGGTCCTTATATTGCAGTTGAGGCAACATCATCGCATCGGTATGGCCATAAGCGTAGCGAACCGTTATTCCTTCATGGAAAGCCACTCCATTTTGTGCCGGAATAAAATGAAGCTGTCCACTTTCTTGGATGGGCACGATATTTTCCTTTAAGAATGAGGCCTTTTCTCTTGCATTTGGCTGTATGGCCCAATCCCAATGCTGTTGGTTGCTCCAATAAACGGCGTTTGGAAATGCCGGTCGCAATTGCTCGCCATATCGCTCTATGGCACCTCCACAATGGTCGAAATGCAGGTGGGTAAGGAATACATCGGTAATATCTGCACGGGAGAAGCTATATTTGGCCAAAGATTTGTCGAGCGTATCGTCGCCGTGCAGGTAATAATGTCCTAAAAACTTTTCATCCTGTTTGTTGCCAATCCCCGTATCTACTAAAATCAATCGGCTGCCATCTTCGATCAGCAGGCAGCGCATGGCCCATGTGCAAAGGTTATTGGAGTCGGCGGGGTTGCTTTTCTGCCAAATGGATTTGGGCACCACGCCGAACATCGCGCCGCCATCAAGCTTAAAAAATCCGGTTTCTATGGTATAGAGTTTCATAGGTGGTTAATTGTTTAATTGGTTAACTGGTTAATTGTCCTGTAGTAACACAAGTGTATTACAGGAACTGTGAACTGTAAACTGCGAACTGTAAACTGAAAACTGTGAACTGTCCAAGGTGTTGCCATTCTAACTTGTCGAAGACCATCCTTCGACCAGCTCAGGATGACAGAGATGGGCTCAGGGTGATAGATTCGGTCTGTAAAAAAAATGGTTAACTGCCATTAACAATTAACCAATTAACCAGTTATGCAGTTAAACTACAAATGTATTACCTCACCATAGGCATCTGCTGCGGCTTCCATAATGGCCTCGCTCATGGTTGGGTGCGGATGCACGGCCTTGATCATTTCGTGGCCTGTGGTTTCCAGCTTTCTGGCCACTACAATTTCAGCAATCATTTCGGTTACATTGGCTCCGATCATGTGTGCGCCTAATAGTTCACCATATTTCGCGTCGAAGATCAATTTTACAAATCCATCTTTTGCGCCTGCCGCACTTGCTTTTCCAGATGCCGAGAAAGGAAATTTACCGATCTTCAGCTCATATCCGGCTGCTTTGGCGGCCTTTTCGGTATAGCCTACCGAGGCAATCTCAGGACTGCAATAGGTACAGCCCGGAATGTTGTTGTAATCTAAAGGCTCTACATGCTGACCAGCAATTTTTTCTACACAGATAATGCCTTCGGCCGATGCCACATGGGCAAGCGCCTGTCCGCCAACAATGTCGCCAATGGCGTAGTAACCTTTTACAGAGGTATTGTAGAATTCATCTACCACTACTTTTCCCTTTTCGGTTTTGATGCCAGTTTCTTCGAGGCCTATATTTTCGATATTGGCCACAACGCCGGCGGCAGATAGCACGATATCACATTCGATGGTCTGCATTCCTGCTGCGGTCTTTACCTGTACCTTGCAGCCATTGCCACTGGTATCTACAGACTCGACGCTCGAAGAGGTCATGATTTCGATGCCGGTCTTTTTCAGGCTGCGCAGGAGTTGTTTCGATACATCTTCGTCTTCCACTGGAACAACGTGCTCCATGAATTCAACAATGGTCACCTTTGTGCCCATGGTGGCATAAAAATAGGCAAACTCAACTCCGATGGCACCAGAGCCGACTACAACCATCGATTTTGGCAGTTCCGGTAGCACCATGGCCTGGCGGTAGCCGATAATTTTTTTTCCGTCCTGTTTCAGGTTGGGCAATTCCCTAGAGCGTGCACCGGTAGCCAGAATAATGTGCTTGGCGCTAAGCTCTTTCGTTGTTCCGTCAGCAGCCTTAACCTCAACTTTGCTTCCAGCCTTTACCTTACCGGTACCCATGATGACTTCAATTTTATTTTTTTTCATCAGGAACTGTACGCCCTTGCTCATGCCTTCGGCAACATCGCGGCTACGTTTAACTACGGCGGCAAAATCAGCTTTTGCTTCTGGTGCACTGATCCCGTAATCGGCAGCATGGTTGATGTATTCGAAAACCTGGGCACTTTTGAGCAGGGCCTTGGTCGGGATACAGCCCCAGTTCAGACAGATGCCCCCCAAAGATTCGCGTTCTACAATTGCAGTTTTTAAACCCAACTGAGAAGCCCTGATTGCAGTTACATATCCACCCGGACCGCTGCCAATAACAATTAGATCGTAGTTCATATCTATTAAACGAAAATTAACTTTTAAGAATGCTCAAAATTATAAAAAATGTTGGTTAAAATGAGTTTTAAGATTTTACAACCTAAGGTTTTGAAATTTTTGGGCAGATCTGCCGTGGCTGTTGCCAAAAACACAATAAATACTTGTTTTTTATAAATAACTGATAAACATGTAGTTAAACTTACCAACGCTAGTGTTAACTGTGGATAAGTTTTAGAGATAGTTAATAATTATTTAACATAGGGTATAGATATGGGTCGGAAATAAATATTTACCTTTGCTGCGATATTTAACATATCGTTAACTAACAAAAAAATTAATTAAAAGAAAAAGTATGAAGAAATCTTTACTATTCAAAGTTGTAGTAATTGTTCTTGCTTTTGTAGGGTTTGCCACTGCTGCCGATGCGCAGATTACGACCGCTACATTGTCAGGTACAGTAACTGACTCAAAAGGTGCTTTGCCTGGCGCAGGTGTGAAGGCTGTGCACACGCCTACAGGTACGGTCTATTCTGTATCTACGAATAACGATGGTAGGTATATCATCAATAACATGCGTACCGGTGGTCCATACACCATTGAGATTACCTATGTAGGCTATCAAAGCTTTAAGGCTACTGATGTATCCCTCAAGTTGGGCGATACCTATGTTCAAAATGCAGTTTTGACTGAGGCTGGCAGACAATTACAGGAAATCGTAGTTTCTGGCAAGAAAGACGCACTTTTCAACAGTAAAAAAATCGGTGCTTCTACAAACATTACCAAAGAGCAGATCCAGAGCTTGCCTTCATTGAGCCGTTCATTGCAAGATTTTACCCGTTTAACGCCTCAGGCCAACGGTAATAACTTTGCCGGTATCAACAACCGTTACAATGGCTTGACCATTGACGGTGCGGTAAACAACGATGCCTTCGGTCTGGGCAGTACTGGTGCACCAGGTGGTCAGGCAAATACACAGCCGATCTCATTGGATGCGATCCAGGAGATCCAAGTTGTACTTGCTCCATTTGATGTAACGAATGCCAACGCCATTGGTGGTGGTGTGAACGCGGTAACCCGTTCTGGTTCGAACAAGGTTGAAGGTTCTGCTTATTTCTTTGGCAGGAACCAGAATACCATTGGTAGAAGTGTTGATGGTCTGAATACCAAAGCGCTTCCTTTCCACAACTATACCTTCGGACTAAGGGTTGGTTTGCCGATCGTTAAGGATAAATTATTCTTATTCGTGAGTGCAGAACGCCAGAACATTGTTCAGCCAACTACATTCAACGCTGGCGAGCCGGGTGCTGTTTCATTGGCCGATATCCAAAAAATTGCTGGTATCGCACAAAGCCGCTACGGTTACAACATTGGTTCTTATGATCCTTATGATTCTGAGACTAAAAACGATAAGATCTTTGCCCGTTTGGATTGGAACATCAACCCAAAAAACCAGTTGACGCTTCGCCATAACTACATCGATGCTTATGACGATAACCTTTCTAGAAGTGCAACAAGTTTCCGTTTGTCAAGTAACCTTTACCGTTTCAACGATAAACAAAACAACTCTGTATTGGAGTGGAGGAGCAATATCTCGAATACCTTGTCAAACAACTTGATCATCGGTTATTCTAGGATCCGTGACTCACGTGCATACGAAGGAGATCCATTCCCGCAGATCAGGATCAATGGGCTGGCCAACGGTGCTTCAGTTGTTTTTGGTAACGAAGCTTCTTCTACCGCTAACGAATTGGATCAGGATATTTTCGAGTTTACCGATAACTTTAAGGTATTTGCGAACAAACATACCTTCACCTTTGGTACGCACAACGAATTCTACAAGATCAGGAACTTGTTCATCAACAACATGAACGGAAGTTACACTTGGAACAACATTGCTGATTTTGAGGCGAATACCAAACCTGGTGCTGCTACCAGTAAATCTATTGCGCCTGGCGATCCTAGGCCTGCCGCTAGATTTAAAGCTGGCCAGTTAGGTTTCTATATGCAAGATGAGATCGAAGCTTTCAAAGGATTTAAATTAATGGCTGGTCTAAGGGTCGATGTTCCTTTGTTGTTCGATACCCCAACAGCTAACCCTAAGGTAGCTGCAAGTTTCCCTGGATACAGCACAGACCAATTGCCAAGCCAAGTTCCGTTGGTATCTCCACGTGTGAGCTTCAACTGGGACATTACCGGGACCCGTAGCGTACAATTGCGTGGTGGTGGTGGTCTCTTGACCAGCCGTGCGCCATTTGTATGGATCTCGAACCAATTCGGTGGTACAGGTCTATTGACACAATCGGTCAGCGCCGGAGTGGGTACAGGTACCTTTATCCAAGATGTGAACAACCAACAGGCTGCAGGTGGTTCGGCTACGACTACCTCACAGATCAGCTTGATCGACAAAAACTTTAGGTTGCCGCAAGTTTTGAGGGCAAATTTAGCAGTCGACTTCAAGTTGCCAGCGGGCATCCAAGCTACTGTTGAAGGTTTGTATTCTAAAACTGTCAACAACATTTCTTATAAAAACTTAAACATCAGACGTTCTACTTCGACCATCAATCCAGCTTTATCTGGAGGTGCAGATCTACGTCCGGCCTATAGCAACACCACTGCTACCAGGGTAAATGGAACAGACTTTACTGAAGTTTACTTATTGGAAAACACCAACGATGGTTATACCTATAACATCACTGGTCAATTGCAGAAATCATTTAACATGGGCCTATATGCATCGATCGCCTACACTTACGGTATGGCAAAAGATGTGAACTCAGGATTTAGCAGTACTGCTGGTTCAGGTTATGGAGGTGTATTCATTGTAAATGATGCTGATAATCCGCCATTGGCCTACTCTAACTATGACCTTCGCCACAGGGTTGTGGGTGCCTTGAACTATACATTGAGGTATGGTAAGAGCAAAGCATCTGCTACTACCTTCTCACTATTCTATGCAGGTAAATCAGGTGGTACCGTTTCTTATATCTACAGTGCAGACTTGAACGGCGATAACTCTGTTTCTTCTGGTAACCCAAGTAACGATCTGATCTTCGTACCACGTACGTTGAGCGATATCAAATTGGTTCCACTTGCTGCTTCTGGAACACTTCCAGCGCAGACTGTGGCAGAACAGTGGGCTGCTTTGGATGCCTACATCAACAACGACGAGTACCTGAGCACAAGAAGGGGCCAGTATGCTGAGCGTAATGGTGGAAGAATGCCTTGGGAACACCAGTTTGACCTTCGCATCATGCAAGATCTAGGTGTGATCTTCAAAGGAACCAAAAACTCACTTCAACTTTCGTTGGATATTATCAACGTAGGTAACCTGATCAACAAGGATTGGGGAAGATCTTACTTCCTGAACAACAATGCCTATGCCTTGATCAATTATTCTACTTCTGGTGGCGGTGGTTTCACCTTCAGGGCACCAGCTAACAATGTACCTTATTCGCCATCATCGATCGCATCAAGATATCAGGCACAATTTGGTCTTCGTTACAACTTTAACTAATCCCGTAGATTTCAACACAAGAAATCGATTTCAAAAACCCGCTGATCTGATCAGCGGGTTTTTTTATGTCCTTAAAAATTGTAACTTCAATGATGTTAAATTAATCCCATTGCCATGGACCAGAAAATCATCAATTTATACGACTCCTATACCCATAGCGAAATCAGCAGAAAAGATTTCATGCAGAAGCTGGCGCTGTTGACCGGCAGTACCGCACTCGCCCTGGCGGCACTGCCTATGTTGGAAAATAATTATGCGGCGGCCGCTACCTTCCACCATGAAGACATTACCAGTGAGGTAATTACCTATCCTGGTGCTGAGGGAGAAGTGAAAGCCGTACTGGCAAAGCCCAAAGGCAAGAAAAAACTAGGTGCAGTAGTGGTGATCCATGAGAATAGGGGGTTAAACCCGCACATCATCGAGGTCACCAAAAGAGTGGCTGCAGAAGGGTTCTTAGCCTTGGGGATTGACGCGCTGTCGCCATTTGGCGGTACGCCTGAAGATGAAAATAAGGGCAGGGAGCTGATCGGAAAACTGGATGCGGGCAAAAACCTTGAAAATTACCTGAAAGGTCTGGCCTATCTAAGGAGCCATAAGGATGGGAATGGCAAAACTGGCTGTGTCGGTTTTTGCTGGGGTGGCGGAATGGCCAACAAACTGGCCGTAAACGACCCCAAATTAAATGCTGCGGTTGCCTATTATGGTGCCCAGCCAAAGGCAGAAGAGGTGCCAAAGATCAAAGCAAACGTCCTGTTGCACTATGGCGGATTGGATGAAAGGATCAATGCGGGTATCCCAGCTTATGAAGCAGCCTTGAAAGCCAATCATATCGATTATCAATTGTTTGTGTACGAAGGCGTAAACCATGCTTTTAATAATGATACTTCGCCAACCCGATATAATGAAGCCGCTGCCAAACTGGCCTGGCAACGTACAATTGATTTGTTTAAGAAGAAGGTAAGTTGAAGGTTAAAGGTTGAAGGTTGAAAGGTTCAAAATTCAAGGTTGTGCCGAAGGCTCCGCAGGAGTTTCTTGGGGACATCACTGCAGGAAAAGTTGGTTCTTTTTACAGTTGGCCAATCTTTACATTTAAATCTGATGATAATGTCGCATTTTGTGCTTCACCTACGTATGGAAAGAAAAAATAAGATGAAAAAAATTTTATCGGCTATCTGCATTTTGCTTCTTTTGGCTTTCACTGCATGTAAAAAAGGGGCTAATCCAGATTATGAACAAACATTTGTGCAGGAAGGTGCGGTGTGGAGCCCGTTGGGTTTTGGAGGAATGAAACTCAGGTTAATGGCCGAGGGAAAAGCTGATCTTCTGCTGGCAGGCGACGTATATTACCGGGGGACCTACTCCACCATGGGGAACAAGATTATCGTCAAGATAGACCAACAGAAATATGAATTTGAAATCCTGTCCCATGATCAGCTCCGCTACGATAAAACGATTATTTTGAATTTAGAGCTGAAGGTTTAATAAGTTGAAGGTTAAAAGTTGAAAGTTAAAAGTTGGGTATACTCAAAAGAGAATGTTTTTATCGAGTTGAAGGTTAAAGGTTGAAAGTTGAAAGGTTGATTTTTCTCAAGAGAGAATTATATCCAAATCATACGCCGAACGCCATACGCTCTTCGCTTTAGTCCAAGAGTCCAGAAGTCCGAGAGTCCAAATGCATCCGCCTTCGCTCTTCGCCCAACGCTTTTCGCCCAACGCTTTTCGCTTTGCGCTCTTCGCTCAACGCCCAGCGCTCTTCGCTCTCCGCTTATCGGTACTCGAAAGTTCCGAATTCGGTGGTTAACGTCACTTTCTTTTCGCCTTTTTCTACGCGGCCGATCAGCTGTGCGTCGATATTAAAGCTTTTTGAGATGGCAATGATCTCATCGGCAATTGCCTGCGGTACGTAAAGCTCCATCCGATGGCCCATATTGAATACTTTGTACATTTCTGACCATGCGGTGCTCGACTGTTCCTGGATCAGCTTAAATAGGGGCGGGATAGGAAAAAGATGATCTTTGATGACATGCACATCATCATTGATAAAATGGAGCACTTTGGTCTGCGCGCCGCCGCTACAATGTACAATGCCATGGATTGCATTGCGGTGCAGGTCTAGGATCTTTTTGATGACCGGAGCGTAGGTGCGTGTAGGAGAAAGCACCAACTTACCAGCGGTGATGGTCTTGCCCGCGCCAATTTCAACAAGATCGGTCAATTTTTTGCCGCCTGAAAAAACAAGGTCAAATGGAACAGCCGGGTCAAAACTTTCTGGATAAGCCGTTGCCACAGCTTTATCGAAGACATCATGGCGAGCCGAGGTCAGGCCATTTGATCCCATTCCCCCATTATATTCCCTTTCATAACTGGCTTGTCCGTAAGAGGCCAATCCCACAATCACATCCCCATCCTGAATGGTATGGTTGCTGATGATTTCATCCCGCTTGATGCGGCAGGTTACGGTAGAGTCGACAATGACTGTCCTTACGAGGTCGCCCACATCTGCAGTTTCGCCCCCGGTCGAATAGATGGAAATGCCAAGCTCCCTGAGTTCGGCAAGGATTTCTTCCGTTCCGTTGATGATGGCGGCAATGACCTCTCCCGGGATCAGGTTTTTATTGCGGCCAATGGTAGAGGAGAGCAGGATGTTTTCAGTAGCGCCCACACAGATCAGGTCGTCAAGGTTCATGATGATGGCATCTTGGGCAATCCCTTTCCAGACAGAAATGTCACCTGTTTCCTTCCAATAGGTATAGGCCAAAGAGGACTTGGTCCCTGCGCCATCTGCATGCATGATGTTGCAATAGGTAGGGTCGTTGCCTAAAATGTCGGGGATAATTTTGCAGAATGCCTGTGGGAAAATGCCTTTGTCGATGTTCTTGATCGCTGCATGTACATCCTCTTTAGAGGCCGAAACACCGCGCTGATTATACCTGTTGTCGCTCATTGTTGCAAAGATAAGAAAAGAAGTTTAGTCCGAAAGTCTGAAAGTCTGAAAGTCTATAGTCTATAGTCCGGAGTCTATATTCTTTATACTTTGTACTTTATACTTTATATGCTACAGTTTTTGCTTTTCGCTCTTACCAAATGTTGATCGTCCAAGACCATTAAAAAAGCGTATCCGATTTACATCAGATACGCTTTTCGCTCTGCGCTTTTCGCTTATTTCAAGAACAACAACTCTCTGAATTTCGGCAATGGCCAAACGCTATCGTCAACAATCTGCTCCAATTTATCGGTGTGGTAACGTACGGTATCAAAGTAGACTTTCACTTTTTCGTCGTAGCTGATCGATTTTTCGCGGGTATCTTCCAGTGCGTTCGCAATCTTGCGCTCTTCCAACATGGCGTCGATATTGGTCTTGATGATGCCAATATGCTCAGAAAGCTTATTGATGATGGCCAATGGCGTGGCAATGGCTTCCTTGCTCAGTCCGAGCTCTTTCAGTCCCCTTGCATTTTCCAACAAAGTGTTCTGATAGGCAATGGCTGCAGGTAAGATCTGGCTATTGGTAATTTCGCCCATTACACGTGCCTCGATCTGTAGTTTTTTGTAGAAGCTTTCCAAGAGGATTTCATGACGGGCATGCAGTTCGCGCTTGTTAAAGATGTTGGTCTTCACAAAAAGTTCTGTCGACTTATCGCTTACATACGCATCTAAGGCCTTTGGCGTGGTCTTGATGTTGGATAGGCCACGTTTTTCAGCCTCATCTGCCCATTCTTGACTATATCCGTTTCCTTCGAAGCGGACATTTTTAGATTCTTTGATGTATTTTTTGATTACGGTAAGCAAGGCCACGTCTTTTTTATCGCCTTTTTTGATCAGTTTGTCTACATCAGCTTTAAATTTCACCAATTGATCGGCAACAATCGCATTCAGGACTGTCATTGGCGCTGAAGAGTTGGCCGATGAACCTACGGCCCTCAACTCAAATTTATTGCCGGTAAAGGCAAATGGAGAGGTACGGTTACGGTCTGTGTTGTCTAAAAGGATCTGAGGGATCTTAGGGATGCCCAACCAAAGTCCATTGTCTTCTTTGGTTTTTTTGCTGATCCTTGAGTGCTCGATTTCATCAAGGATTTCATCAAGCTGTTGGCCTAGGAAAATTGAAATGATAGCCGGAGGAGCTTCATTGGCACCCAAGCGGTGATCATTGCTCACAGAAGTTATGCTTGCGCGCAATAGATCGGCATGTTCATATACTGCTTTGATCGTGTTAACGAAGAAAGTAAGGAACATTAGGTTGTTTTTCGGCGTTTTGCCTGGTGCCAACAAGTTTTTGCCGGTATCGGTAATGAGCGACCAGTTGTTGTGCTTTCCAGAGCCATTGATGCCTGCATAAGGTTTTTCATGTAGCAATACCTTAAAGTTATGGCGCCGGGCAACTTTTTCCATCAGGTCCATTAACAATTGGTTATGGTCGATGGCCAAGTTGATTTCTTCATAGATCGGAGCACACTCAAACTGCGAAGGTGCCACCTCGTTGTGGCGTGTTTTCAAAGGAATGCCCAATTTTAAGGCTTCATTTTCGAAGTCTACCATAAACGCATAAACACGCTCAGGGATAGAACCAAAATAATGGTCTTCCAATTGTTGTCCTTTTGCAGACATGTGTCCGAACAAGGTACGGCCAGTTAGAACTAAATCTGGACGTGCATTATATAAAGCCAGGTCGACAAGGAAATATTCCTGTTCGATACCTAAAGATGCATTTACTTTGGTTATGCTTTTATCGAAATATTGGCAAACGTCTACTGCAGCCTTATCCATAGCGGCCAGGGCTTTAAGTAGCGGTGCTTTGTAATCTAATGCTTCGCCGGTATAAGAAACAAATACGGTAGGAATGCAGAGCGTTTTTCCAGCTTTGCTTTCCATGATGAAGGCCGGTGAAGAAGGATCCCATGCAGTATATCCACGTGCTTCGAAAGTATTGCGGATCCCGCCATTTGGAAAACTTGAAGCGTCTGGCTCTTGTTGCACCAATGCGCTGCCCGCAAATTTTTCAATTGCCCCATCGCCGCTCGGCTCAAAAAATGCATCGTGTTTTTCGGCCGTAGTGCCTGTTAAAGGCTGGAACCAGTGCGTGTAATGGGTGGCTCCCTTAGCCATCGCCCATGTTTTCATGGCCGAAGCAATCTGGTTGGCGTCATCTTGGCTAATGGCATCGCCTTCGCTAATGGTCGACATTAATCTTTCAAATACTTCTTTAGATAAGAAGTCGCGCATCTTTTTCTTATCAAAAACATTTGAACCGAAAAATTCAGAAATTTTAGAAGAAGGCGATAGAACTTCTGGAGAAATTCTGTTTTGCGCTTCTTTTAGAGCAATTGTTCTTAGACTTTTCATTAGTTTATGGTTGTTTTTATCGGTTATGGAACAATCTGGAACAAAATCTTATCGTTTTAAAGAATTTGGTTGCTGATTGTTTCGTCGATTTATTTAAAATTTATCCAAAAATATATTTTTTTATCCAATTCTTATAAGTGTTTTTGAGATTTCACCAATTTTTTTTGAACATTTCTAGAAAAAGTGGAAAAATAGATGGATTTTTTCTAAAAATTGGACTTGATGTAGAGTTGGGAGTCCGTAGTCAGGAAGTCAGAAGATAAAGTCCAGAAGTCCAGAGTCCAAAGTTCGGAGTCCAAAGTCCAAGAGTCGAAAAGTCCATGGCTAATGCTCCATCTTCCATCTTCCATCTTCCATCTTCCTTTTTCCATTTGCCATCTTCCATCTTCCATCTTCCTTCATCCTTCTTCCTTTATCTACCCAAAATTATTTTCTTGTTCTTATGGAATCTTTGTATAACTAACATCATAGTTAAAAAACTACAACTATGCTTAACAACTCAAATTTGTACGATAGGGAGTGGCTCGCTGTCGTATTCAGTAACAGGAACCAAAATTATGGTGCTTATGTCTTAAGGTCGCAATCGTCAAATATGCTCTTGAAGGCCTTTGCCATTGTGGCGCCGTTGTTTGTCTTACTCTTTATTGGGCCCATGCTCTACGCGCGGCTGCATGCTGCGGATGCTGGCCCGGTCCTGATCGAACATGAGGTAACCTTGGCAGACAAGATCCATACCTTAGAGAAGCAGGAGGAGAAAAAAGAGCAGCCTAAAAAGGAAATGCCAAAGGCAGACCCGCCGCCACAGCAGCAACAGGTAAAAACTACGCAGTTTAACAATGTCGTAGTGGTCGAAAGCACAAATGATATACCGCCTACAACCGAAGAGCTCAATAAAAGCGTAATTGCAAGCGTGACACAAGATGGTGCACCTGCAACTGCCAATGCCCTTCCTACCGGGGACGAATATGGAAATGGGACTTCGATCGGCAGTCCTGAGGGAACAGGAAATGAACCTGTAGACCTATCAGGAGTAGACCAGTATCCGGAATTTCCGGGCGGAATGGAGGCTTGGGGCAAGTTTATCCAGAAAAACCTACGCTATCCCTATGCGGCACAGGACGCCAGCATCCAGGGCAAGGTTTTCCTCAGCTTTGTGGTAGAGAAGGATGGTTCGATCACCGATGTACATGTGATCAAAGGTATAGGCTATGGTTGTGATGATGAGGCCGTAAGGGTCATTAAAAAATCGCCACGATGGAAAGCCGGTATGCAGAACAAACAATTGGTACGCGTACGTTATAATATACCCATCAATTATACTTTGAGTTTTTAGATTGGTCGGGAAGTCCAAGATAGAGTCCAGGAGTCGAAGAGTCCAGAAGTCCATTTATACGTTTTTGCTAGCATAGCGATGCTCCGGAGAGGCCCTTTTGGAGCAATCTCCTATCAAGCGTAGCGAGACGGGCCTGTCCTTGGACTCTTGGACTCTTGGACTCTACTCCTGACTACTGACTACTGACTACTGACTTTCCGACCCTTAAGCCATCCACCGTTCATGCCACATCTGGAACTGCAGGAGCAGCCAAACTTTTTGGGCATGGTACACAGATGGATTGCGATAGAAGGTTTTTTTGATCTTTTCTACTTCTGCAGGACTCAGCAGCTGATGCCGATCTAATTTTTCATGAGAAAGGTATTTTTCTATGATGGGCCTAAAAACCGTTTTGAGCCAATTGGCCAGAGGCACGACAAACCCTTTTTTCGGAGAGGCCATCAGCTGTGCTGGGATGTATTTGTGCGTAATTTTTTTTAGTAGGTATTTTTGCTGACCATCTTTCATAAACCATTTCGGATCTAGCGCAACCAAAAAATCGATCAATTCGGTCTTTAGAATGGCATCCCGGTTGTCTACGCCATGATGCATAAAACAACGGTCGGTTTTGGTAAGGATATGATTGGGCAGGTAATTGTGCAGGTCGTAGAGCAGGAGCCCTTTAATGGTCTCCGCTTTAGCCTTGGGCTGCTCTAGGGCAATGGGTTGCTGGAGCAGCCGATCAAGCTCTTCAGGGGTGAAAGCTGCATTTACTGCTAAATATTTAGTCAAGAGGCCATCTGCTGCCAAGATTTCCTTGGTTTTGGGCTGTGTAAGTTTTAGATAGGAAATCAAGAGGTCTTTGATCGCTTTTGGCATCTTTTTGTTGGCCAATGCATCAAGTTTGATCGCTTTTGCATAGGTGCGGTAACCGCCAAAAAGCTCATCTCCACCTTCGGCACCAAGGAGTACCTTGACTTCATTTTTTACTTTCTCCGCAATAAACAATAGGGCAATTGCACTGCTATCGCCAACAGGTTCGTCAAATACTTCTGGCAGTTGATGAAGGAGCTGGAGTGCAGAATCGGGATTGAGGTAAAATTCGTGATGGTTCGTCTTCAGGTATTCGGCAATTTTTTTGGCCTGTGGAGTTTCGTTCAGCTTTTCATCCTTGAATCCGATCGTAAAAGTCTTGATGCGCTTGGATTGGTTTTTCTGTAGGATGGCCGCAACCGTAGCACTGTCATATCCTCCGCTCAATAATACGCCAATCGGCACATCGGCTACATTTCTTTTCAAGATGGATTCGGTAAGCAGTTCTTCGATCTTGTCCAAGATGGCGGCTTCATTTTCAGGCTCTGGAGCTAATGTTGCAGGTTTGGACTTGAAAATTGGGGTATCGTAACTGTTGCCGCTATGGAGGTCTATAATGCTGATGATGCCTTTTTTATGCTTGCAGATCCGATCGAAAATGCTCTGTTCGTTCTTAAAATAACCATAGCTAAAGAAAGTGGCAACGGCTTCATGGTTTATCTTTTTTTCAACAGGGGGATAGGATAGGAGGGCCCGGATTTCGGAACCGAAAGCATAAAACCCATCTGCACGGTAATAATAGAGTGGCTTGGCGCCGATTTCATCCCTCACGACCAGCAATTGGTTAAGCTGACGGTCGTACAATGCAAATGCATAGGAGCCGTCGAGCTTTTCGAAAGCGCGTTGTCCCCATTTTTTATAGCATTCAAGAATGACTTCGGTATCGCTTAAGGTCGAAAAGATGACGCCATATTTGATCAAAGTCTCCCGCAGTTCGAGATAGTTGTAGATGGTGCCGTTAAACGTGATGCTGTATTGGCTGCAATTGGAAGTGAGGGGCTGTTGGGCGTTGGGACTAAGGTCTATCGTTGCCAAGCGCTCATTGGCCATCCCAATGGTAAAATGTTGTTTTTCATCAAAGATAAATCCGCTTCCATTTCCACCACGATGCCTGAGCGTGGCAGAAGCCTGTTTGAGCTGGGCCTCATTGATCAGCTGATGGTGGTCAATAAATCCGGTTATTCCGCACATAGTACTTGGGCAACAGCGAGACCTGCCCTTTATTGGTTTAGTTTATTTCAGTAATGTATTGCCGAGAATTGAGCTAGTACAATAGTTAATCAAACATAAGGAAAATAGCTAATAGTTCATAGCTTGCCCAATTGAAGTCATTAGTCACTAGTCACCAGTCATTAGTCATTAGTCATTAGTCGAATAGCTGGTAGATAGCAATCCTTCTTAACTTTCCTTATCACCTTTTACTTCTTCAACTATTTCAGCAGGAACTTTCAGCTTTGAGCTTTGAACTTTCAACCTTGAACTTTTAACTTTTCCTCTACCCATTTTCTCGCGTTCACAAAAGCTTCCATCCAAGGGGAAACTTCATCTGTCCTGCCTTTTGGATAATTTGCCCAGTGCCATTGGAAAAGTGAACGTTCGATGTGCGGCATCATGACCAAATGGCGTCCGCTTTCATCGGCCAGCATGGCCACATTGTAATGTGAGCCGTTCGGATTGGCGGGATAATTCTCGTAGGCATATTTGGCCACCACATGGTAGCTTGTTTCTTCGTACGGCAACTGGAATTTGCCTTCGCCATGCGATACCCAAACACCAAGTGTGCTGCCCGCTAAAGAGCTGAGCATAACCGAATTATTTTGGCCTATGGTGAGTGAGGTGAAGATACTTTCATGCTTTCCGCTATCGTTGTGCAGCATTTTTGGCTTTTCTTCGTGGTTTTTATTGATCAGTCCCAATTCTACAAAAAGCTGGCACCCGTTGCAAATTCCCACAGATAGGGTATCTTCCCTGTTGAAGAAATTTTCCAATGCTATTCTGGCTTTTTCGTTATACAGAAAAGCTCCTGCCCAACCTTTTGCCGATCCGAGTACATCAGAGTTTGAAAAACCGCCAACTGCACCAATAAATTGGATGTCTTCCAGGTTTTCCCTTCCCGAGATCAGGTCGGTCATGTGCACATCCTTCACGTCAAATCCGGCCAGGTACATCGCATTGGCCAGCTCGCGCTCCGAATTGCTTCCTTTTTCACGCAAGACTGCGGCTTTTGGGCGAGGTTTAGCCTGATCGATTACCGGTTTCCTGCCATCAAATTGCGAAGGGAAATTGTAGCGGAGCGGTTGATTTTTATAATTTTCGTAGCGCTCCAGGGCTTTTGCAGGCGTACTCTGTTTGCTGTCCAATAGGTAAGAGGTCTTGAACCAGGTGTCACGTTGTTCATCTACGTTTAAATGATAGGCAGTATCGTTGTGGATGATGGTCAATGTGGCTTCAGACGTGACATGGCCAATGCTGTGGTAAGCGATCTGGTTAAATTTCAATACTTCTTCCACTGCTGCATCTGCCTGGAAGACAATGCCGATATTCTCCGCAAAAAGCACTTTCATCAGGTCTGGCTCACGCAGTGAAGATAGGTTGATGTTGGCGCCCAGGTCACGGTCTGCAAAACACATCTCCAACAGGGTAGTGATCAGTCCACCGCTTCCAATATCGTGGCCCGCCTGTATTTTGCCAGCTTTGATGAGGTCTTGGACCACATTGAATGTTTTCTTTAGAGAAGCCGCATCTTTTACATCTGGTGTTTCATCGCCAACCTTGTTCATCACCTGGGCCAGGGCAGATCCGCCAAGGCGGTAGGCATCTTTAGATAGATTGATGTAATAGATCTGGCCGCCATCTTTTTGTAGCACTGGCTCTACCACTTTGGTAATGTCGTTGCAATTCCCCGCCGCCGAAATAATGACGGTTCCTGGGGCGATGACATCGCCATCTTTATATTTCTGCTTCATCGAAAGTGAATCTTTTCCGGTCGGGATGTTGATTCCCAGTTCGATGGCAAAATCTGAGCAGGCTTTAACAGCCTGGTATAAACGTGCATCTTCGCCTTCATTTTTACAGGCCCACATCCAGTTGGCAGAAAGCGAAACACTTTGTAGGCCATCTTTCAAAGGAGCCCAGATGATATTGGAAAGTGCTTCTGCAATGGCAATCCTGCTTCCGGCAGCCGGATCGATCAATGCGGAAACCGGAGCATGGCCAATTGAAGTGGCGATGCCTTCCTTGCCAAGAAAATCCAATGCCATTACTCCGCAATTATTGAGCGGCAATTGTAGTGGCCCGGCACATTGTTGCTTGGCCACACGGCCGCCTACACAGCGGTCAACTTTATTGGTCAGCCAGTCTTTACAGGCTACGGCCTCAAGTTGGAGGACTTGCGGCAGGTAACTGAAGATTTCTGTTGCAGTCTGTTGATCATAGGTGAGCGGAGCATAATTTTTTTGCACCGTACGATCTTCCATGACCATTTTTGGAGAGCTTCCGAACATATCGGCCAAGGCCAAGTCCATAGGCTTGCTGCCAGTAGTGGCCGATTCGAAGGTAAAGCGATGGTCGCCTGTCACGTTTCCAACGGTGTACATGGGCGAGCGTTCGCGGTCTGCAATTTTTTGAAGGGTCTGTATATCCTCTTTACCGATCACCAGTCCCATTCTTTCCTGGGATTCGTTGCCGATAATTTCTTTTGCCGATAGGGTAGGGTCGCCCACAGGAAGGGCATCAAGGTCAATTTTTCCGCCAATTTCCTCTACCAGTTCAGACAGGCAGTTGAGGTGCCCACCTGCACCATGGTCGTGGATGGAAATAATGGTGTTGTGTTCGCTTTCTACCATTCCACGAACGGCATTGGCTGCTCTTTTCTGCATCTCGGGATTTGATCTTTGGATGGCATTCAATTCGATGCCAGATCCAAAAGCGCCAGTGTCTGCAGAAGAAACTGCGGCCCCGCCCATCCCGATGCGGTAATTTTCGCCGCCTAGGATCACGATCTTGTCGCCCTGTTGTGGTTTTTTCTTTTTGGCCTGGCTCGCTTTGCCGTAACCAATTCCACCAGCGAGCATGATCACCTTGTCATAGCCCAATTTTTGGCCATGCTCTTCATGCTCAAAAGTGAGCACAGAGCCGGTGATGAGGGGCTGACCAAATTTATTTCCGAAATCTGATGCGCCGTTCGATGCCTTGATCAGGATGTCCATTGGAGTTTGATACAGCCATTGTCTTTCTTCAACGCCATTTTCCCACGGACGATTTTCTTCCAAACGGGAAAGGGCAGTCATGTACACCGCGGTTCCAGCAAGGGGAAGTGATCCCTGTCCGCCAGCTAACCTATCCCTGATTTCACCTCCCGAACCAGTTGCTGCACCGTTGAAAGGCTCAACGGTAGTTGGGAAGTTATGGGTTTCGGCTTTTAGGGAGATGACCGACTCGAAATCACTTGTCGCATAATAATCGGGCTCATCTGCTCTTTTTGGTGCGAACTGCTGTACAATTGGCCCTTTGATGAAAGCAACGTTGTCTTTATAGGCCGATACGATATCGTTTAGATTTTCTTCTGAGGTCTTGCGGATCAATTTGAATAGGGACGTTGGTTTTTCCTCGCCGTCGATTACAAATTTTCCATTGAATATTTTATGTCTGCAGTGCTCAGAATTTACCTGGGAGAAGCCGAATACTTCTGAATCCGTCAGCGGACGTCCGAGTTTTGTGGCCAGTGAATCCAGGTATTCCACTTCCTCATCGCTAAGCGAAAGTCCTTCCTGTTTATTAAAGGCGGCAATATCGGTGATCTCTAAAATGGGTTCGGGCTTGATGTCAATGGTATAGATTTCTTGTCCGAGCGTATTGTATTTTTGTGAAAGCATGGGGTCGTAACCTGAAAAATCGGCAGCTACCTGCTTAAATTCCTCAATCCTGATGATACCGTGGATATCCATGTTTTGCGTAATCTCTACGGCATTTGTGCTCCAAGGCGTAATCATTGCGGCACGGGGACCAACAAAATGACCTTTTAGCGAGGCTTCTTTTTGAAGTGTAGCGCCTCCAAATAACCATTCAAGTTTAGCAATATCAGCAGCAGAGAGGGCCTGTTCTGTCTGAAGAACATATACCACCTCTTGAGGACTTAAGAAGAAATGAATCATGCTTATTTTTATGAAGACGCAAATTTACGGTTAAAATTTTAAAATTGCCACTTTGTTGGAAAGTAATCTAGGATATTTCAATCGCCTGTTAAGGCCGATTTTCGGGTGCTAAAATGTGCAAAACTTTGTCTGGATCGTGTTGTTAATTTTTTAATTTAAGTTTGTCAAACTTTAAAGATTGTCAAACCAGATGAGCCATCCCCAACCATCAAGATCAATTTTCCGTTTCAAGCAATTTGAGGTCGACCAATCGGGCTGTGCCATGAAGATCAATACCGATGGGGTTTTGTTGGCCGCCCTGCTCGATGGCCTTTCTCCCGAAAGGATATTGGACATAGGCACTGGCACCGGAGTAATTGCACTGATGCTTGCCCAAAGGTTCGGATCTGCGCAGGTCGATGCCATCGAAATAGACTCTGAGGCTGCTGGTACAGCAGCAATCAACTTTAGGCAATCGTCTTTTTCAGCGCGCATGTCGGCCATTCCTATTGGAATCGAACAATTTGAACCCGCAGAAAAGTATGACCTGATCGTGAGCAATCCACCATACTTTGTAAACGACCTCAAGAGTGCAGAAGAAAAAAAAGGAATTGCAAGGCACACGCATGAAGGCTTTTTTAAAGACCTGACGAAGAAGATTGCCGAAATTCTTGCGCCAAAAGGTAAGTTTTGGTTTGTGCTGCCCATCAAGCAGGCCAAATTGTTGATGGAGGAAGCTGCTCGCCTAGGTCTCATTCCATTTCGTATCATGCACCTGCATTCTGATGAAAGTAAACCAGCATTCAGGTATATTGTGGGCTTGGGCTGGGATAAGGAAAGTATAATGAACGAACATTTTTATATTTATGAGTCAGAAAAGGTACATACGAGGCCATATCGAGCGTTGCTCAAAGATTTTTTTATCGCATTTTGATTTAGACGTTAGTCGTTAGACATTAGACGTTAGATGTTAGACATTAGACTTTAAATATCGGATATTAGACATTAGATTTGAGAAAGGATAGCTAAGATTAGTCATGAAATGAATTAATCCTTAATCCATGGTCCTTCATTAAAAATCCCACCTTTCAACCTTTAACCTTTAACCTTTAACTCTTCTTGATGAAAACAATCGGCCTGCTTTCTGACACCCATGGCTATCTTGATGATGCGGTATTCAAATATTTTGAGGAATGTGACGAAATATGGCATGCGGGAGATTTTGGTCTGGAAGTAGCCGAGCGGCTCGCCGCATTTAAGCCATTGCGAGGGGTATATGGAAATATTGATGGCAAGGAAATTCGACAAAACTTTCCTGAGCATTTGCGGTTTAGGTGTGAAGGCGTAGCTGTTTGGATGACCCACATTGGTGGATATCCCGATCATTATGCGCCTGCGGTAAAGCGTGAAATTTACACTAAGCCTCCACAGCTGTTTATCAGCGGCCATTCGCATATCTTAAAAGTGATGTTCGACGAAAAAATCAAATGTCTGCACATAAACCCCGGTGCAGCTGGAAAACATGGATGGCATAAAGTGAGAACTTTGATCCGTTTTTGTGTTTCGGAAGAAAAAATTCATACCTTAGCCGCAATAGAATTAGGTAATAGATAACGTAAAAAATACACTAAGTGGGTATGAATGGAATAAAAACGCTCGGCCAGTTTATCATTGAGAAGCAGGCAGATTTCTCTTATGCGAAAGGCGAACTTTCAAGGTTGTTGAGGGATATCGGCATTGCTGCCAAAATTGTGAACAGGGAAGTGAACAAAGCTGGCCTGGTCGACATTCTTGGTGATGCTGGCACCACGAACATCCAAGGTGAAGGCCAGAAAAAACTAGATGTATTTGCTAATGAGCAGTTTATTTCGGCACTGACCAGTGGGGGAGAATGCTGCATCGTGGCGACGGAAGAGGAAGATGAATTTGTCCCCATCGACTCGCCCGTATCCAAAAATGCCAAATATATTGTGTGCATCGACCCATTGGATGGTTCTTCAAATATTGATGTGAATGTGGCCGTAGGTACGATTTTTTCCATTTATCGCCGTAAATCTATCGATGGGATGGCTACAATTGCGGATGTGCTGCAAAAAGGTACCGAACAGGTGGCTGCGGGATACATCATCTATGGCTCGTCGACCATGTTGGTCTATACGACCGGAAAGGGCGTGAATGGTTTTACGCTCGACCCTTCGATTGGCGAGTTCTGCCTATCGCATCCCGACCTTAAAATTCCTGAAGATGGCCTCATCTATTCCATCAACGAAGGAAATTATGTGCACTTTCCAGACGGCGTAAAAAAATACCTCAAATATGCGCAGGTGGAAGACACCGCCACAAACCGGCCCTATACTTCGCGCTATATCGGTTCAATGGTTGCCGATATCCATCGGAACATCATCAAGGGCGGTATTTATATCTATCCGACTACAGCTGCATCACCACAGGGCAAATTGCGGTTGTTGTACGAATGCAATCCCATGGCATTTATCATTGAGCAGGCAGGTGGAATTGCATCAGATGGGCTTAATCGCATTTTAGATATCGAACCAAAGGAATTGCACCAGCGGACCGCCATCTTCATCGGATCTCCCAAAATGGTAAAAATGGCTGAGGCCCTTATGGCCGAGTTCTCGCCTGTTGAGCCCATCAATCAACCACAAGCAGAAGAGAAACTAGAGCAGTTGGGTGTAATCGGGGGGATAGATTAGTTCTTAGTTTACGTTCTCAGTTTTCAGTTCACAGTTTCCAGTTCACAGTTGGGATGTCATCCTGAGCCTGTCGAAGGATGGTCTTCGACAAGCTCAGACTGACAAGGCCTTAAAGTGGACAGCTCGTAGTTCTTAGTTCACAGTTCTTAGATGAAATGTCATCCTGAGCCTGTCGACGGATTGCAAACCAAGTCCACTTCTATTTGTTTAGTTTAAAATTCAAATCATGACTACAGAAAAAGCAATATTGGCCGGTGGGTGTTTTTGGGGGATGGAAGAACTTATTCGGCAACAGCCAGGCGTAATTTCGACTGTTGTTGGCTATACCGGTGGCGATGTGCCCAATGCCACCTATCGTAACCACGGTGCGCATGCCGAAGCGATCGCCATTACTTTTGATCCCGAAAAGATCAGTTACCGCAAATTATTGGAATATTTTTTCCAGATCCATAATCCCACCACACGCAACAGGCAGGGAAACGACATTGGCACCTCCTATCGCTCAGCTATTTTCTATGCCAATGATGCACAAAAAGAAACTGCCGAGGCCTTGATCAAAGAAATTGATGCCAGTGGAAAATGGCCGGGCCCAGTGGTCACGGAAGTGGTTCCCGAAACAGATTTCTGGGATGCGGAAGAAGAGCATCAGGATTACCTGCAGAAAATCCCATATGGATATACCTGCCATTATGAACGGCCAGAGTGGAGTCTGGGTTAACTGTTTAATTGGTTAACCGTTTAATTGGTTAACTGGTTAATTGGTTGTCTGGTTAAATGTTTAGGGCAACTAAAACATTCCTTTTTCACGTTCCTGCTCAAAAACGGCATCAACTGCCAGTGCCGCTTTATTTTGGGAGGCGGCTACGGCCAAACGGTCGCAACGTTCATTTTCTGGATGCTCATTATGGCCTTTGATCCATACAAACCGAACTTGGTGCAGTTTATGTAGCGCAAGATATTGCAGCCAGAGGTCTTTGTTTTTTTTGTCTTTAAACCCTTTCTGTACCCAGCCAAATACCCATTTTTTTTCAACGGAATCGACCACATATTTAGAGTCTGAATAGATCGTAACTGCCTGTCCGGGTTTTTTAAGGGCTTTTAAACCTTCAATTACGGCCAGCAGTTCCATGCGGTTATTGGTGGTCATCCGAAAACCGCCGCTCAGTTCCTTGTAATGCGTGCCCGCCCGTAAGATCACGCCATATCCCCCAGGACCGGGATTGCCACTTGCAGCGCCATCGGTATAGATTTGGATCATTGGAGGCGAAGTTAATAAAAAGTCGGAAAGTCTGATGCCTAAAGCCCAGAAGTCAAATCATTTGTGGTGAATTAAAATTACCCAACGGTATGATAAGCATTTTAATAAAGGCGAATGATGATCGGGATGGCAGGATGATAATCCAAGCAATGTATATATAATATTTAGTAGGTTATATCGAAAACCTCATGGCACATTGAGCGTCGGGATGAGAAGATTCGAACTTCCGACCTCCAGCACCCCATGCTGGCGCGATACCTGGCTACGCTACATCCCGAATTGATGGCTCGAAGGTAACATCGGTTTTTTAAAATTGCAATAGGGATTTGAAGAAAATTCCTTTTGGAACATAGTGGTTTAGTTGAAATGTTCTAAGGTTAATGTGTAAGCCGAAGGACGGAGAGTCGGAACATTGATACCTTATGGATTATTCAATCGCTAAATGTTTGTTGGCAAACACTTTAGCCTACAACTTTAAAAAAAATTTGAATAGCTTGTTTAAAATCGTACTTTTGTAATTCTCAAAAACATGGTGGTTTTAGCTCAGTTGGTTAGAGCGCCTGATTGTGGTTCAGGAGGTCGTGGGTTCGAGCCCCATATTCCACCCAATCCCGATGAAAGAGGGATTAAACCAGTTCTGAAAAGGACTGGTTTTTTTATGTAATAAACTTTTGGTCAGTCTGTTGCAGGATCAAGCGAAAAAGTTGGGGATGATGATTTTCAGGCATAGATTTTTTTAGGTATCTGACTGAAACGATAAATCGGTCATAATCATATTAAAATACTCCAATCGATAATTTTCAAGTACATTATGTGTATTTCAGCGAAAGTAGCCACCCTGTTTCGTTTCAAACTGTCCAGCCCAATCAGGGCTTTTTCTTTTTAGGGCCTTTCCGTCGTAGACAACATCAGATTGCCTGACACCAGATCGCATACCCTCCATCCAAGCGCTTTTGCGGAGTAAAAGCCCAGAATCCCTTTAAGGGCAACCTTGGATTACAGTAATATATATAGGTGAGCTGACAGCGGAAAAGACCTGTCGTTTTTGGGCTTTAGAAAAGCCAGGATTGGCAACATTCCTGTCATCCTATATTCCGCCTATCCGCAACTGCTCTGGTCCATTCATGATTATGGTTGCGACGAATTTATTGCCAAACCATTTGATCTAGATGTGCTGACCAAAGCCATCGGAAAACTGCTGCGTCGGAAAGCCGACTTTAAACAGTTTAAACAGATGTTTGGGAAAATTTTTAACCTGATGCCTTTCCTCAATCGGTTTAGGCCCACAGCTATAGGGTAGGTTTGCGAAAAAAAATTAGGCAATAACTTTCTTGTTAACATTCAATGCCACTAACCTCCCTTTGGCTAAGGCAATGGCTGATCTGACTCCTTCAATGAGCTCATCCAGGCTAAACGGTTTTCTGATAAAACGATCAAAGCCAAATTTAGGTGCGGTTTGGTCGATATCTGGGTTACAGCTCATCGCAATTACTGGGATGTCGTGGTTCAATGACTTGATGTATTTAATTTGTGCCTTTGCGTCATCGCCATTCAGGATAAAATCCAGGATAATTGCACACGGACTTGACGTTCTGATCAGTTGCAAAAAATCATTTTCGGGCTGTAAAACAGGAATGACATGATAATTTTCCTGTTGAAGAGTGAGTGTAACCACATCTAATACTGATGGATCCACTTGTTGGATGATGATTGTCTCCATAAGCAGGTACTTTAAGCCCTGAAAGAGAACGCCGTGCCAAGGGGATTACGGTTAAAGGACAATTGAAGGTAAGCAAAATTATTGATATACAGGCAATTATTCTGAAAAGGAGTGGCTTTAAATGGCTTTAAGATCTATTTTATGCCCTGATTGCTTAAAATTAAAGATAATGTCCAAACGAATTGTCCTAATCTATTGTTATCTTAATATTTTAGTTATAAATGCTGCTCGCCGACCATCAACTTCTACAGATCCTTTCGCAATCTAACCTCGCAACCGCTGTTTATGGGAGTGACGAACTGCACATCCATTTCGCCAATCGGGCCATGCTCGCGCTCTGGCGAAAACAGCCCAACATTATTGGCAGCACTTTGGAGGAAGCGATGCCCGAGCTCGTTGGTCAGCCATTTGGTGATATTTTAAGAAAAGTGTGGAAGACCGGGCAGGCTTATCGGGACACAGATACCCCAGCAGACCTCATGAAGGACGGGAGGTTGGTAAGGGCTTATTATGATTTCGAATTCCGGCCCATCTTAGATAGCGAAGGACAGACCATAGCAATCATACACGAAGCTACTGACGTGACCGCAAGACTTCAGGCACAGGCCAACATCACGGAAACGCACAACCGAGAACAGGAACTGATCAGCAAGCTTACGCAGAGCAACGACGATTTTAAGATCACCAACCAAAAACTACAGGACTCCAACGACAACATCAATATCCTTAACCTGAGGCTCCAAGAGTCGGAAACAGACTTTAAACGTCTGGTAGAACAAGCTCCCGTAGCGATCCTCGTATTTAGGGGTGAAAATCTGGTGATCGATATCGCCAATGCAGCCATGCTGGAAATACTGGATAAAGATCCGGACATCATCGGACGGCCTATCCTTGATTCGATGCCCGAACTCAGGGGCGAACCTGCCGTAGACCTCCTGTTTGATGTGTACCATTCTGGCAGGGTAGAAGAGGGCATCGAAGTGCCTGTACGCATAAGGAAAGGAAATGTACTGGAAACCCGCTATTTTAATTTCAGTTACCGGCCATTAATGGACCATGGGAAGATCGTAGGCGTAATGGACGTGGCCGTAGAAGTTACCGCTCAGGTGTTGGCCCGGCAGGAACTTAGGGCGAACGAACAACGCCTGCAGGGCATTTTGGATACCATGGCAGAAGGTCTGATTATTGTAAATATGGATGGAATGCCCAATTATGCCAACCTCACGGCATTGCGCATCCTCGGACTTTCGGACGAAGAATTTAATGCCAGGTTTTACAACGACCTGAAGTGGAAGAACGAACGCTTGGATGGCACCTTGCTTCCCGATAAGGAACATCCTATTTATACCGTTCTTCATGAAGCCAGATCGGTTTACGACTATGAACTGGCCACACATCAGACCAATGGCGATAGAAAATACCTATCCATCAATGCGGCGCCCCTTCTGGACGCCGAAGGAAAGCTTATAGGTGCCATTGCTACTTTTACTGATGTGACCCATCGCAGATTGCTGATGCAGCAGAAAGATGACTTCATCAGTGTAGCCAGTCATGAACTTAAAACACCAATTACCTCGCTCAAAGCGGCCATACAGCTGCTCGACCGCATGAAGCACAACATCCATCCAGAGATGTTGCTGAAACTGATCGATCAATCCAATAGAAGCCTTAACAAATTATCAGAACTGGTGTCCAGCCTACTCAATACCAACAGGATAGCGGAGGGCAGGTTTCCCATCAATAAGCAACAATTTAAAATCGGCGACATGCTTGCCGAATGCCGCGAACAGGTGGCATCAGCTACTTCACAAGAAATCCAGTTATCTGGCGACCTAGATCTGGAGATCTTGGGCGATAGACAGTTGTTGGAACAGGTGGTCATCAACTTACTGAACAATGCCATCAAGTATGCCCATAACAGCCCAACGATCCAAATCAGGGCAGAAAAATTGCCCGATGCCGTTAAGGTTGCAGTCAGTGATACTGGGCCAGGTATCGATCCCGAAAAAATACCGCACATTTTTGAGCGCTATTATCGTGCAGACCGTGAAGGAATGAATTTTTCCGGCCTCGGACTAGGACTTTTCATCTCGGCAGAAATCATTTCCAGGCACAACGGAGAAATTGGTGTAGACAGCATTGTTGATCAGGGCACTACTTTTTGGTTCAAGATACCCGTTTTTAGTTCTTAGTTAACAGTTTTTAGTTCTCAGTTCTGGGTGCATAGATTCGATCCCAGAGAGAATAAGAACTACTCTTTATCAATAAAATCTACTTTACAGTAAGTTATCATGCTGAGCGCAGCCAAGAATCTCTGCTATAGCCCTAATCAACTCACCAACTCACAACTCAACAGTTAACCAATTAACCAATTAAATAATTAAACAATTGACCAATAATCTGTCATCCTGAGCTTGTCGAAGGATTGTTGATGAATTCAACTAAACTATAAACTACCAACTAAAAACTACCAACTAAACTACAAATTCTTCGCCACCATCTCTTCTAGCTTATCGATATCGAAAGGTTTTTCGATAAAATTTGACCAGGGGCAACGTTTCGCAATTTCAGCATGGTGCTGATGTGCAGAAATCATAATGACGGGAATATTGGCGGTTTTGGGATTGTTTTTTAATTGTTGGCATACGCTAACCCCATCTCCATCGGGCAGCATGACGTCTAAAAGGTAGAGATCTGGAACCCTGTCAATGTGCCGCATGAACTGGGCAATAGTAGTGAAAGACTCCAGTTCATAATGCTGATCGAAGATAATGGTGTACAGCTCTCGAAGATCTTCATTGTCTTCGAGTATAAAGATTTTTTTGGCGATTGGAGACTTGTCTGAGTTTGACATGCTTAACCAACCTCCAGAAAGGTTTTTTGTTTGGCAATAAAGCTATAGGTTGTAGAAAACTACGTTTTTACGATCAATTTAACTGATGGAGCGAATCATAACGCTTAAAGCTCACAAAAAAGACAGAACCTCTTCCAGGCTGGCTATCCAGCCAAATGTTGCCATTATGTTTTTCCAAGATCCGTTTTACGATCGACAGCCCAACACCAGAACCTTCGAACTCATTGCTGGCCGTGGCCCTAGCAAACAGTTCAAATATGCTGGTATGCTGATCTTTTGGAATGCCAATGCCATTGTCCTCAATCGCATATACCACTTCGTTATCGCTTTTTATGCCGGTAACACTGACCAGTGAGGGCACAGATTTTTTGGAATATTTGACCGCGTTGCCCATCAGGTTAGAAAATACCTGTAGGATCATCATTTCGTCACCATAGATTTCAGGTGATTCCTTGATTTCAATTTTCAGGTTTGGATTGTTGGCCGAAACCAGCAGGTCGTGGCGCAGTTCTTCCAACAAACGCTGCATGTTAATGGCCTTGGTCTCCAAACGTGCCTGCCCGGCTTTAGAGTAGGCGAGTACCTCATCGATCATGGCCTGCATCTTTTCAGTGCCCTTTTCAATGCGCTCAGCCATGGAGATATTTTTTTCGGTATCCATCAGGCCGCGCTTGATCAGCTGCGCATAGGAGCGGATGGTAGCCAACGGATTTTTAAGGTCGTGCGAAATCGTATAACTGAACGTATCCAATTCTGCATAAGCTTCCCGTAGCTTCTCGTTGATGATGCGAAGTTCTGTCGCCTTTCTTGAAATCGCATAGTTCACCTCATCCCTTAGCGATAGGGCAGCATCCAGTTCATGTTTTTTCCATGCTAGCGAAGTCAGTTCAACCTGCTCAGACCATTCCTGGAAAGAATTTCTTGGCGAAATGTGAAGGATGCCCTTTTCATTCACCTGTTGTATCTTTTCAGGTTTCCCTGCCCATTTAACTGTACTTTTTACTTCTGGACGGAACCAGAGCATGTATTCGTTCAGGTCTTTTCCCATCCTGCAGGCCAACAGTCCACTGGCATTTAAACGATGGTGCTTGGCCAGGTCAAAATCTTCGCTCAGCCTTGGGCTCATGTAATACCCATCAGCATAGGTTTTTTCATCGAGCCATTTAATGAGCTTATAGATAAATTCCTCATCGGGCACATCGCCGGTTACATGCAGCGTATTCTCAAAGTAGAATGCCGCACCCTTGCAATCCAACACATCTTTAAGGTTATAGTCCTGATTGATCAAGGCATCTTCGACGGCAATATTGCGCAAGAGGTACCTGGTGATGGTTTCAACTGCCTGCCTATGGCCCACGGCGTGATGCTGGTCTTCTTCCTGCTCCCTAAAACTAATGGCAGAAGAAAGTACCTGGCCCACCAGTTTTGCACTTTCGCGCTCCCTGAAGTTGATAAACCTTGGCGTGTAATTGTGGCAAGCGATCAGCCCCCAGAGTTTGCCATGGTCCATGATCGAAACACTGAACGATGAGGCCACGCCCATATTTTTAAGGTATTGGATGTGGATCGGTGAAACCGCTCTTAACGTACTGTGCGTTAGGTCTAATGGTACAGCCTTGCCATCTGTTACCAACGCGGCAGGCGTGCTGTGTACATCGGCAATGAGCCTGACCAGATTGATCTTATACAGTTCCCTGGCCTGTTTGGGTATATCTGAAGCGGGGTAGTGCAATCCCATCCAGCTTTCTATTTCGTCTATTTTAGCTTCGGCAACCACTTCCCCATGCCCATCATCATGAAATTTATAGACCATTACCCGGTCATACTCGATAATTTTTTTGATCTGGCTGGCTGCATTGTTCAATAGGCGATTGAGGTTGCTATCCGACAGGATTTCAGAAAGTGACCTGCCAATCAAGGTCTGGATGTCCTGTTCTAGTCCACCATCTGCAGGCTCAAAATCAAAAGTGTAATGTTTATGGTGGAAATTAACGACTACGTTAAAATGCCGATCATTGAAAGTTTGTCTAAAATGCTGTTGGCCGCTCCCGTTTTGGTTATCGGCCAGATTGATCAGTGAGAAAAGTTGCTCGTTTGATTTTTGGTCAAAAATATCGATTTCCGATAATTTTTTTCCCAGCAGGTCTGGAGCGGAGATGTCCAAAAAAAATCGGATGTTCTCGCTGCAATAGCGTATGGTGAAAGCTTCATCTACAGCTATCAGGAAACCGTGGCTCTGAATGCTCCCAGGGATGTGGATGGGTTCATTCTCGCAATTGTCTAGTGTTGGTTCGCTCATAAATCTGAGTTTCGTTCTTGTCCGCTTTGCCGGACTTGAACTGTCAAGATAGGGGAATTATTTGTTATAACATTTATTTATTCCTGTCAGGAATGTTTTGTTGGGCACTAAATTAAAATGTTAGCGCAAAATTTTCGAACGTCTCATTGGCCGTTTGGATGGCCAATTTTTGTTGGTCTGGTGTGGTAAATTTTTCGTTGAGCAACTGGATGAAAGTTGCCCACATGGCATGGGTTTTATCACCGTATCCACCGAAAAAGCTAAATCCCTTTTGGATGCCCGCTTTTTGTAAAAGGCCGATAATGATGGGGCCGCCCATTACAGAACCTTCCATCACATACATCGCCCCAAGAGCCTGTGCCAATGTGTTAATTTGAGGCATTTGGACAGTTGGTAACAATGTTGTGGCTTCTCCCAATGCGCTGATGTCTGTGCTTAACCTTTCGGCTTTCCGGCGTTGATCAAAGCCTGCCAGGATGGTATCATCGATAAAAGGGGCAATTGCTTTTTCAAGGGCACTGAAATAGGCGTAAAAATGAATTAAAAGTGCAGCGTAGTCACTTTCGCTGCGGATATCTTTTAGCTTGGAAACAACTATTTTTTCGAGCTTTTGATGGGAAACGGATGTACTTTCTTTGAGTATTGTGCTGAACATAGGGAGGCTAAAGGACCAAAGATAGCGTCTGGATACGAGATTGGCAAGAAATAGTCCTCTGCGCTGAACATCTGTATTCATCTTTTTATCTGTGTTTATCTGTGCTTATCTGTGGTAATAAATTCCAAAACCGAATTCCTTTTTTTAGTTTTAACTTCATGAACCTGACCTTTTCGAAATACACTTGGCTTGCATTGTGCCTAACCTTTTTTGTCGGCCATGCCTTTGCCCGGCAAACCCCTACAAAACCCAATATCATCCTTATCGTTGCCGACGATCTGGGATATGGGGACTTGGGTGTATTTTACCAGAACCTCAGAAAACAAAATGCCGATGCCGCAGAACCCTGGCTGCAAACACCAAATCTCGACCAGCTAGCGGCCAGCGGCGCCATGCTCACCAATAGCTATTGTGCCGCACCAGTCTGTGCACCATCACGCGCATCCATGCTTACTGGTGTTAGTCAGGGCCAGGCCAATGTGCGCGATAACCAGTTCGATAAGGCCCTGGAAGATAACTATACCATCGCCAATGTGCTCAAAGCTGGCGGTTACCGGACTGCCGTAATTGGGAAATGGGGCCTGCAGGGGCTTAGCAAAGATTGGCCTGCCCATCCATTAAATAGGGGATTTGATTACTTTTTCGGCTACATGCGGCACAGCGATGGCCACGAACACTATCCAAAAGAAGGACTGTATAGAAAACCTAAGCAGGTGTGGGAAAATCGTACGGAGATCAGCAAAGACCTGGATAAATGTTATACAGGAGACCTGTTTACGGCCGCCGCCAAAAAATGGATCATCGAACAGCAAAAACGTCCTTTTTTCATGTTCTTGGCATTTGATAATCCGCATGCCGTTCTGGAACTGCCTACGCAGGCCTATCCCGCAAAGGGAGGACTGAATGGCGGGATGCAATGGTTGGGTAAACCGGGCAGCATGATCAATACCGCAAATGGAGAGATTGACTCATATGTACATCCCGATTATGCGCAGGCCACTTACGATCATGACCATAATCCATCTACACCCCCAATCCCTTGGCCAGAAACGTATAAGCGGTATGCTACCATTGTGAGAAGGATAGATGACCAGGTCGGCGACCTGATCCAACTGCTCAAAGATCTGAAAATCTACGAGAATACGATGGTGGTTTTTACGTCAGACAATGGCCCGTCAATAGAATCCTATCTGCCCAAGCCGTTTGCGCCCAATCACCCGACTTTTTTCAATAGTTTTGGTCCCTTTGATGGCATTAAGCGCGATGTATGGGAAGGCGGCATGCGGACTCCAACCTTAGTGGCCTGGCCGAAAGTGATCAAACCCAAACAGGTGATCGCACAACCTAATATTTCTTATGACCTGCTGCCTACTTTTGCACAAGCTGCGGGATTAACAGTGCCCGTTAGGGTTGATGGGGTTTCGCTGCTACCTATCCTTGCCGGAAAAGGTCATGTGCAGCCAAGCCTGATCTACACGGAATATTTCGAAAAGGGCAATACACCAGATTTCAGCGAGTTTGATCAGCAGCACCGCAACCGGAAACGTAACCAGATGCAGCTGCTCCGGCTGGGAGATACCTTAGCTGTTCGGTATGATATCAGGACTGCCCAAGATCCATTCGAGATTTATCTGATCAATAAAGACCCACAGCAGGTGAACAACTTGAACAAGCTACCTGAATATAAAGCTTTCCAAATGCAAGTGCAGGCAAAAGTACTCCAGCTGCGCATGGCGGATACAGCAGCAAAAAGACCGTATGATGAGGAGCTGATCCCATCGGTCAAATTAAAACAAGTTGAAAAAGGCTTGGCGTGGAAGACCTACCAAAGCTACTCCACTTGGATTCCGCAGATCGATGAATCAACGCCCATCGTGAGCGACAGGGTTGCAGCCAATGGGGAACTGATGGTCTATCGTGGTTATTTCCTTGCCGAAAAAGATGGAGCTTATACTTTCGAACTCACTACCAATGGAAAAGCTTTCATGAAAGTACATTCCATCAATTTAATTGATGCCGATTTCAATTATCAGCCCAATAACCCCAAACAAAATACACTGCACCTAAAAGCTGGATATCATCCTGTACAGATTTTTGCCCAAAGCGTAAAAGGGACTGCTGCCCCAACCTTACAATTGAAAGTCAATGGCCAGAAAAGCAACCTGGCCGATTTGTTTTATCAGGAGAAGTAAGGCATAGCGCACAGAGCATAGCGCATGGCGAAGAACAAAGAGCAAAGAGCAAAGAGCAAAGAACAGAGAACATAGAACAAAGATAAAAGACATTAGATATTAGACACTGAACTTTTGGCCTCTTGGACTCTGTACTCTTGGACTTCGGATTCTGGACTTATCGACTCCGGACTCTCGACTCCGGACTTCTCGACTCTGGACTTCCTTCAACTTTCAACCTGCAACTTTCAACCTTGAACTTTCAACCTTCAACTTTCCGCCAATGAGGCGTATCTTCCCCAGATTTTCCTCAAATTGGGGAATTTACTCATCTCTTGACTGGCTCAGTCCTAAACCTATAAGTTGTTAAAACCAATGGCTCAAAAAAAATGTGCCTTGCAATAAGTTAAACGCAGAAAAAAAGGAGTCAAGCGCTCCCACCTGTTACAAGAAAATTTATGGCGTTGAATTTGTCTAAAGACAGAGGATATGGCCATTGAGGTCGATATCAGATCAAAGGACCTAATACTGCTTAGCCAATGGGGCAAAAGAACATGATTATGATTGTGGATGATAATCCACTCGACCAGATGATTACGGCTCAGGTTTTAAGAAACACCTATGGACAGGAGCAGATCATGGTGATGGAAAGTGCGGCGAAGGCCTTGGCTTACCTGCGCGAAAACCAACATGATCCTGAAGCAATGCCCGCTTTGATCATCTTAGATTTGGACATGCCAGAAATTAATGGATTTGGATTTCTAAAGCAGTTTTCAGAATTAGCGGAACAGATTAAAAATACCTGCAAGATCGTGGTACTCACAGCTTCAGAACAGCTGGAAGATTTACAAATGATGCAGACTGATCCGCGCGTAGCCAAGCTTATTCCCAAGCCGTTACGTAAAAATTCGCTTGTGCCCGTCATATAACCACTAATAACGCCATATTCAAAAAGTCCCGAGCAATCGGGACTTTTTTTGTTTTAGGTGGTTGTTTTGTTTGTTTTGTTGTTTGGTTGTTTTGTTGTTTGGTTGGTTACGTGTTTGGTGGTTGTTTTGTTGGTTAGGAGTTGTTTGGTTGTTTGGCGATCTAAATGCGAAGCCACGATGAATTGTCATCCTGAGCGCAGCGAGGGATCTCTGAATGAATGACCAATGACCTAATTGTCGAGTTGTTTGCTGTTGAGTTGTTTAGTTTGGTTCGTCGCCTAATCACCTCATCACCTAATCAACTCATCAACCACCACCTCATCATCTCATCGACCGTTGAGTTGTTTGTTGCTGAGTTGTTTAGCTTGTTTGATCGCCTAATCGCTTCACCACCTCACCACCATTACGCTCATTTACGGCCGGTCTGTATGGTTTTGGGCTTGATGTAAGACAACAGTTCGTTCCGGTAATCGCCACCAACTGCAATATTGATGTTGCCGTGCATCTTGACCACATTGCTTTCAATTTCTTCGATATATTTTTTTGAAATAAGGAAAGAACGGTGCACCTGGATAATGTGGTCCTGGTCTTTTAAGATCTCTTTGATCTTGGTCAGGGTCAGGTGTGCAACCACTTTTTTATCAACGGTCTGGATGGCAATATAATTCTGTAGGCTTTCTACATAGATGATCTCTTTCGGTTTGATCTTGATCAGGTTAAACTTTTCGTTCTTGCTTTTGATGAAGAAAAATTCATCCTCGGTCAAAAGCCTTTGTTTAGGGCTTGGCTCTTGCAGAAAGAGCTTGTCAAGCGTAGCGGTCAACTTGGGGCCACTAAACGGTTTGAGCAAAAATGCGTTCGCTTCAAGCTCAAAGGCATCGATCGCATGCCGTTCATTGGTCGAGATCAAGATGATCTTTTTCACCTTCGACTTCAATTCCTTGAACAGGCTAAAGTTGGCCAGGCCCGGCATTTCCATGTTCATCAGGATGACATCGATGTTTTCATGGCTGGAGAGGGTGTGGAGCGCTTCATTGGCATCTGTACAAGAAGCAGAAAGATGGTAGGGAGAGAGTGCTGAAAAATAATCAGACAGGGCCATTTGGCCATTCGACTCGTAGTCGATTGAGATACAGTTAATTTTCATATGGAGGGTTGATTTAGATTTCGGGGGATTTGCTGTGTTTAAATAAAGTCTTTCATCATCAGTTTTATTAAGTTGATATGTTCAAAATAACCTTATGTGTAAACACAAGGCTGTGTCCTATTTTCTGCTGAATATTTTGGTCATCTTCGACTTAACGTATGGCCAAAACATTTATATCTAAGCTAATACATTCCATTTAATATTAAAAGCAAAAATGCATAATGTAAAAAAATTGAGCATTAATGCCCATCATAATTGACCTAAGACATTTGATCAACGCATGAAAGCAATTCAGAAAATAGTTACTACCCTCGCTGCGCTATTCCTTTTTGTGGGTGTTGCGTATGGACAGGATAAAAAACCGATTGTTGATGTCGACTCGCTAAAGTCAAAGGCAAAACAGGCCATCCGGATCGATACAGCAAAAATCAATAAAGCTTTGGCCATCGATAAAAAAATCAAGAAAACGGTAAACGATAAACTCAACCAGTCGCCCGTTGCCAAACTCCTCAAAAAGGACTCTACGTTGATCGGGAAGAAAAAAATAAAACTGAGCGATGTTTCTGTTGCAGATGAAATCCAATATGCGCCAACAACGGGCACCAATCCGACACCAGATTACCTCAACCGAATTGAAGTGGGCGGACAGCTTTCGGTATATGGTTTTCCGATCGACCTCAATGTGGTCAATAATTACAACCCCTTGAACAAAATAGACCTGGGCAGCCAAAACCTGTTCAAGTTCGATCTGGCGAAAGATCAATTTAAGCAACAGTTCCAACAGCTTTATCAGGCAGACCTTCAAAAATACAAAGACCTAAAAGATAAAAAATTTGCCGGCCTAAATGTAGAGCAGCACCTTAAGAAAGGCATTCAGAGCAAGATCCAATCCTATTTGCCGATGCAGGCCACCAACAATCCGAAATTGATGTCGTACCTGAACAATCCAGATGCGATCAGGGAATTGCTCAAAATGGACGAAACACAGGTCAAGGCCAAACTGACCCATGTACTCACCGATCTGAAAACTGAAATCCATAACAAAGGCCAGAACTTTTACCTGACGCAAAAAGATAGCCTGACCCAAAAGCTGAAGGCAGAAAAGGATAGCCTGACCCAAGACATCCAATCAAAAGTAAATGAAATTACCGCATACGTAAGTAGTGTTAAACAAGAGTTGAACAGCTATGGGCTAGATCAACAAAAACTGGACGTCCTGGAAAAGATAGCCAACCATAAGATATCAGAACAGGAGCTCGAAACTTTTATGATCAGCCAGTTGAGCAGTCAGCCGCAATTGCAGGGCGCACAAAAACTCTATGCCAAATTTAAGGAGTTTAAGGCCGGAAACTTCGGCAGCATGTTGCCGGGCTCTTTCATGAATAGGGATCTGTTTCTAAATGGAGCAAGTATTACCTTAAAAACTCTTCGCGGACCAGTGAAGGCTGGTATTGCCGTTCAAAAAGACATCGGGCTTCCCAAAGACCTTGAATTTGAGCGATCTACTTTTTCATCCCCCAAACTATTAACATACCTGAGCATTCCGACTACCAATTTTTCTTTTGGTAGCGGAAAGCTTTCTTGGGTGGGACAGTACGATAAACAATACAACAATACCAGCTATCGCCAATCTACTGCCATTCCAAAAACAAACCTGGTCTTTACGGCTACACAAAACGTGAACTTTAACAAATTGGGCAAACTGACCATCGATATCTCCAAATCTACCGTGCAGTACAATAATTTGGTCAATGGGCCCGATGAGCTGATGATCAGCACGACTACCCAGGGCAATTATTTCAGGGACGATTTTCTGCAGACCATGGCGGTGGGCGTTAACCATGCCTTCGATTCCAAAAAAATGGACGTAAACAGCAATCTCTATTTTAGCTATTCTGGCATCGGGTTTCAAAATCCCGGGCAACAAGGGATCGCGAACATGAACATGCGTTTCGGCGGCAACCTAAAAAAGAATTTCTTCCACAACAAATTGAGCCTGTATGTACGCTCTGACGTAAAAAATACCCCCATCAGTGCCGAAAACAACGCCCATTGGCAAAATTACAATGTGCAGTTGGATTCGAAGATCAGGTTGTCAAAAACAACCAACTTCAGCTTAAAATACATCGAGAACGGCGTGAGCAAAGTGAACACGGGCAGTGAACCGGTGTATGCCGGCCAAAAAATCCAGGCCGACTTTAATGCGAGGTATAAATTGTTTGGCAAATATAGCTTCAGCTACCTGGCCGTAGGCCGACAGGACATGGACAACCTGGCATTGTTGAACAGTGTGCCGGTCGGACAACAAACCCCAAATATGGGCCAGACCAACTTTATGCTCACCAATTTTATGCAATCGGTGGTGTTTAAGGATTTTACGTTCAATGGAAATTTCTTTTACAATAAACAACTGACAAGCAATCCCATCATGGGCGATATGCTCAATGCAGATGTTTCCTGCCAGTTCATGCTGTTCAAGTCAGTTGGCATTTCTTCTGGACTGACCTACCTCAATAATGAAAATATAGCCAAACAGGTGGGCATCAGACAAAATATCCAGTTTATGCTGAAAAAACATTTCGATGTAAGTGCCTATCTCGACCTCCGAAAAAACCTGATCACGCCCTTGTATGCCGATCTATTTGCAAAGGGAAGGGGAGAGATCTCGCTGCGCTATTACTTCGACAAGCAATAACATCTACATAGAAAAAAATAAAAATCGACGATGAAAAGAGTAATCCTATTGATCATTAGCTGCTGCATGGGACTGGCCGCAACGGCGCAGGTCAGCATCCAGTTTGTGCCAGAGGTATTTGGAAAAAGCATAGATGGACTGATGAACGCCAGCATTGTGAGCATGCAATCTAAAAGGAACGTGCGCTTGAATGTTACGGTTACTGAGGCAAGGGCCGGAAAAGTGCTCACCATCCAGACCCAACCTTTTGTGCTCGTGCCTGGCAACAACATTATTCCAAGCACCGTAATCCGTTCGGCCAAGGTAGCCATGAGCGGAAATGCAATCGGCAATTACATCCGCCAGAACCAGGCTTTCCCATTGGGCAGCTATGAATACAATTACGTGCTGATTTCGGCGGCATCGAGTGAAGAAATCCTGGTAGAGCAGTCTTTTAACCAAGACCTGACGCCTCCTGCACCGCTTGAGCTGATCGAACCTTTTAAGGATGACAAGATCTGCGAAAAAAGACCCTTGCTGACCTGGCAGCCATCACTGCCCTTGATAAATGGACAATTGTACAGCTTGACTTTGGTGGAGATCAAAGAAAAACAAAATGCGGTCGAAGCATTGAACTATAACCTGCCGATCGTGAACCAAAAAGGGATCATGAACAATGTGCTGATGTATCCGCCCATTTCAAAAGAACTGGTAGAAGGCAAAACCTATGCCTGGCAGGTAACTGCCTATAAAGATAAAACGGTGATCAACCGGTCTGAAGTCTGGGCATTTACCGTAAAGTGCGAAGATACGTTAGCGAATGTAGTAGAAGTGGACGATGGTTTTAGGGACATCGAAGACCTGGCAAGGGGGAATTATTATGTGGCCAAAAGCACGGTCAAATTTGCACTCGTCAATTCTTACGCAGAACAGCCATTGACCTATACCATCACCTGCATTACAGATCCAACGCAAAAAATCAGATCCCTGCCAAAACTCAAATTGCAAAGGGGAAATAACAAGATGAAAATTGACCTGAGCCGTAACCATGCCTTTAAGGACAATTATTCTTACCTGCTCAGTGTGACCATGCCGAATGGGCAGCCAAGAAACCTAAGGTTCATTTATAAAGAGATATGAGAAAGAAACTCACCTTAAGCTTGTTGGCCATGGCGTTCTTCGCGAGCTGCGCAGGGCCTGCCAAAAAAAGTGCACCTATAGAGGTAACCGTTGACGCCGTGCGAATGGAACCTGATGTGTACCGTGTTACCCTCCATATTCCTCGGAACATCAGGGAAAAACTCGACACCAAAACAATGGAAAACCTTGCATATAGACCAGACAGCAGTATTTACCTGAAAGGAGAAAAGGGCAAGGCCTATCCCTTATACATTGAGCCTGTAGCCAATGGAAATACACAAGAAATAGTTTACTTGGCAGAATTTGATCAAGAAGACCGTGGAAATGCGAAACTATTTTATGCAGACAAATACATTAATCAAAAAATCTATCCCTTACAAATAAGATAACATGACGATCTCATCTAGACAAAGTGGAAAAGTACGCATCGCGTGGCTTTTGCTCCTGGTTTTAACGTTTGAAATCTGCTGGCCATTAGGGGCGTTTGCCCTCACTTCGGGACCCGCACAGCCAGAAGCCCAGGCTTTTCAGCAAGCGGGCACATCAGATATGGTGGATTTATTTACGGGCGATATGAAATACAATATCCCCCTGTTCGATATTGATGGTTACCCTGTTAACCTCAACTACAATTCTGGCATCACCATGGATGATGAAGCAAGCTGGGTAGGATTAGGCTGGAACTTGAACGTAGGGGCCATCAATCGTCAATTGCGTGGTATTGCCGATGATTTTAATGGCGATGAAACCGTAGTCAATCATTATACCAAGCCAAAAATTACGGCAGGAGGAAGGGCAACCGTGAAGGCAGAACTTTTTGGAAATGCCAATATCACCGGATCGTTTACTTTAGGTGTATTCAGCGATAACTATACAGGCATTGGTGCCGAGATTGGTGCCAATGCGGGAATTTCTTTAATGCGGTCTAACGACAGCTACCTGAACGCCAACCTGGGATTGGGCGTATTGTCCAATACCGCATCTGGGGTTGATGTAACGCCAAGTATCGCCATGTCTATTGGTGAACATTCAAAAGAAAACATTACGGTAAGGGCGGGCCTATCAGCCCAATTGGGCTACAATACCAGGTCGGGGTTAAAAGACCTGACCTTGGGAACTTCTTTTTCGGCCAAAGGATCGAAAAAGGAAATGGTAGATTTTTATGATAGCCAAGGTAATTATTCTTCAAGCTCTGAGGTTGCCATGCAAGCAGAAGGAGGAAATTTTTCTGCTGGGCAATCTAGCATTTCCTATAATACTGAACCGATCAATCCCAAGATCAATATTCCCTACCAGACCAATTACGACTCGTTTAGCTTTGATCTCGGACTGGCCAAAACAGTTGCCTTTACCGGTATTGGGGGTACCGGATACCGGAGCGTGAGAAAAGTGCTTCGTGAAACCAATACGAACCGTGCATTTGGCTATTTATATGCCGAAAAAGCAAAAGACCAGAGCAATGCGGTATTGGATTTTATCAGGGAACAGGATAATCCGGTCATCCCTGAACTGCCAAGTTTGGCCATGCCCGTGCATACTCCAGATCTGTTTACCTATTCAGGACAGACAGGCAGCGGACAGTTCAGGTTATACCGTGGCGGAACCGGTATGTATTTCGACAATGAAGCTACAGATATTTCTCATGTAAGTAGTGATGGTTTCGACTTGGGCGCAGGTGCTTATTTTCACGGTGGTGTAACTGCTTTTGATCAGAATTCTACATCTACCAGTCGCAAATGGCGCAATGAAAACAACTATAAAAACTTTGGCGATTTTCAGGACCCTTCGCTCGGTAATCCATCAAGAGAACACCTAGCGTTTAGGCTAGTGGGCGAACGTATCGCGAGTGATGCCACTGCAGATGATCGGGTGCACCAAAATAAGCCAGTTTCAGTGGTACTCGATGGAAGTATGGCGACTTCGGCACTCAATGCCGAGAATCAGGTTTATCCCATTGGCCAAAAGATAGAAAAAGAAAAAAGGACACCAACCATGACTTCCGTTAGCTACCTCACGGCAAGCGAAGCAGCTCATGCTGGGAGGGACCCTAAGATTAACAATTATAACTTCAACAGCACATCTTTTGTTCCTGCGGCCGGACATCAGCTAACCAGCACACCTATTGATCGGGTTTCTGATTATCGGAAAGGCCACCACATTTCAGAAATCTCTGTAACCGATCCAAGTGGTGCCAGATCAGTGTATGGCTTGCCGGTTTATAACATCAAACAAGATGAGTATACTTTTGCCATCGGAACAGGTTATAGCAAATTTGACCAGAACCAAGTATCATTCAATACTTCTGCAGGAAAACCAGACCATAAAAATAAAGGGATCGACGATTATTACCATAAGGAAAGCCAGCCCGCCTACGCATCCAGTTACCTGCTGACCCAGGTATTATCTGCTGATTATATCGATCGCGGCGAGCGTGGCATTACAGAAGACGATGCCGGCACAGCCGTTAAATTTAATTATTCGAAGGTTGCCGGAAATTACAAATGGCGTACACCTTTCGCCTCTCCGAACGGCAGCCAGAATGCAACCCTCAATAAAGGCCTATTGGCCGATCCAGATGACGATAAGGCGAGCATCGTTTATGGAGAAAAGGAACTATGGTATCTCAGTTCGATCGAATCGAAAACCAAGATTGCCTATTTCATTACGGCAGACCGTGATGATGCCCTGGGCGCCTATAGCTGGGCAGGCTCAACAGATTACGGTGTGAGACAAAAACGTTTGGTAGAAATACGGCTCTATTCAAAAAATAACATCAAAAAACCCATTAAGGTCATCAAGCTCTGCCAAAAATATGCGCTCTGCCCGGGTACACCAAATTCATCGGCCACAAGTACGGATCTTTGTAGTGCTGGCGGAACCAATGTCGTCTCAAAGGCCAAAGGCAAATTAACGCTTGACCGCGTCTGGTTCGAATATGGCAATACCACCAAAGGCTCCAACCATCCATACGTATTTAGCTACAATACCCAAGGTTATGCTGGCGCTTCATCTGGTTCGCTAACTGAAATTGCTTATACGCCCATGTCTTCAGACCGATGGGGAAATTTTAAGGGAAGCAATCAAAACGGTGCTTCGGCAATGGGAAATGATGAATTTCCCTACACGCCACAAGATGACGCCAACAAAATGAACAAGAATGCCGGCCTTTGGAATTTAAGCACTATAGAATTGCCATCGGGTGGAAAGATTACCGTGAATTACGAATCGGATGACTACGCTTATGTGCAAAATAGAAAAGCCATGCAAATGGTGCCATTCGAAACCTTTGATACCGGCAGCGACACCAACCTGAGCGGAGCAAAAGGGATCAAGGTCACCATTGATGCTACTGGCGCACCGAGCAATCCAGCGCTACAGGCTCAATGGTTCAAACAGACTTACCTCAATGGTGCAGATTACCTCTATACCAAAATGTTTGTACGGATGGCCAACGATCAGAATACCGGACCGGCCAATAACGACAAAGATTTCGTTACCACTTATTGCAAGATCAAAAATGTAAGCTTGAGTGGAAACGTAGCGACCGTTATTTTCGAAGACGTGGCCGATGGAGGTGTGGTAGATAACCCCATCCGCTTTGCAGCATGGCAGAACGTCAAATTAAGCTATCCACGTTATGCCTTTTCGGGTTTCCAGAACAGGGTAAATGACAATAGCCTGAGCAGTTCGATTTCAGGCTTGGTAAGAGCGATCTCTGACGCAGCCAAAAACCTAAGCGAACTCAAAGAAAATTTCTACGAAAAAGCAAGGCGAAAAGGCTGGTGCAAGGAAGTAGACAAGACAAAGAGTTTTTTGCGCCTGGCCAAGATCGATGGCAAAAAATTTGGCGGTGGTTCAAGGGTGAAGCAGGTCCGCATTGAAGACAAATGGCAGTCTATGGCAGGAAGCACTGCGGTTGATGGTGCCTATGGACAAAGCTATGATTATACCACAGAAATAGATGGCAAAACAGTGAGCAGTGGGGTAGCCACCTACGAACCTAGCGTAGGCAATGATGAAAACCCGATGAAATTACCGATCAATTATGTGCAAAAGATCAAAGGCTCGCTGAATAACTTTTTCAGTTTGGAACAGCCTTTTGGTGAATCGTTATTCCCAGCGCCGAGTGTGGGCTACAGCAAGGTTACCGTGAGGGACCTCAATGCAGCGGGTGTTGCAGATCCTGACCAGCGGACAGGCTATACTGTTTCTGAGTTCTATACCGCCAAAGAATTTCCGGTGAGGGTAGTGGCTACTCCATTGACCAAGAATAATCTCAAAAAGAAAAGTTTATACACTTTGGTCAAATCAGATAGCCGGGAAGAAAATATCTTATCGCAGGGATATTATGTAGAACTGAATGACATGCATGGCAAGGGCCGGTCAAAACTGACATATAATGCTAAGGATGTACTCATCGCTTCTACCCGCTATCATTACAATACCGAAGAAGTAGCGCCAGGTGAAATGAGGCTCAAAAATGAGGTAAAGGTCATCAAAAATGGCCAGGTCAGTTCAGCCATCATAGGTCGGGACTTGGAGTTTTTTACAGACTTTAGGGAACAGGAAAGCTCAAATGTGGGCACCACTTATAACATCGGCATCGACATCTTCCCGGTTATCTTTATCCCATTTTTCCCATTGCCACATGCCATTCCGCGCAAGACCAACAATGAATACAAATTGTTCAGGTCAGCCTGTGCAGTAAAAGTAGCGCAATATTATGCCGTGCTGGACAAGGTGGAAAAAATGGAGAACGGATCGAATATTACCACCGAGAACATGGCCTATGATGCCGATACAGGTGAACCCGTGGTCACAAGGACCCAAAATGAATTTGATAAATATGTCTACAAAGTGAACTTTCCTGCACATTGGGTATACTCGGGCATGGCTGGCGCTTATCAGAATGTGGGCGCTTTGCTAAAAGGACTATCTATGTCGGGCACCGGGCTGAACGCACCATTCTCTAATTTCTTGGAAGCTGGTGATGAACTGGTCAATACCGCCAATGGCAAATTGCTCTGGGTGGTGGAAGATGAATCTGGCCAAAAGAGATTGGTCGATAAACAGGGCTATGTACAGGAAACCATCAGTGCAAATGATGTCTTCAAGGTGATTCGCTCGGGACACAGGAACCAATTGGCTACATCGGCATCTTCGCTCACCTGTTTGGAAAATCCAATTGTAGGCAACTTCCTAATTTTGGAAGATAGCCCTTCCAGAAGTGCAAAAGTACTCCAAGCACAGGCGCAGAACTTTGACCAGAACTGGTATCCAGAACCCTGGAAGATAAAAATGGATACGACACTCAAAGAAGAGCCCGCCCATGATGTGTATGTTAAAAAAGTACTTGAAGATGTCCATTGGGAAACCGATGGTTGCAATTGGTACTATGTAGGTAAAATAAAATTAAAATGGTACACCATTGTTGGAGGTGTAGAGCAACCTTGCTATCATAGTTTCGGTGTTCCGGTGTATTTCTATTATACCGATCCAGATTATTTTTATGAGGGGTATGGTGGAACCTATACAAGTAATGGTACTGGTGAAGCTTTGGTAACGACCAACCATATGTACAATTCCGAATATTCTATCTTGTTCGAAAACGACGAATGTCCAGGTGCATATACCAGAGATTACCTGACCTCATTTTATCCAGGTTACAATGCAACCGTCTCTTCAAAATTTGTAGCCACAATGTCCGCCACCTATGTCAATGTAATTACCCAGCAACCTGTTAATCCTTATGTAATGGGCTATAAAGGCAATTGGAGGCCAAAGGAGACCAGGGTAGTGCAGGCCAATCGCGAAGATTTCTCCGTGCTGACCAGCAAAGGTGCCAATGTGGCCACTGCCGGATACATCAAAGACTTTTCTTTCAACTGGGGCTATAACAGCTCGGCGCCCTATTGGTCTGAAAATTATGCGAGCGGCCCATGGAATATTGCCAATAAGGTAACAAATTATGACCGCTATGGGCAAGAAATAGAAAATAAGAACAAGAGCGATTACAAGTATGCGCTTGATGACCTTGGCCAAATAGACGATGGTGTGCAGGACTATCTGGCCTATGGCAATTTCAAGGCCGCCAGTTTTGTATTCAATGGGCAATTGCCAGAAGCCGTTGCCAGCAATGCGATGAAACGTGAGATTTATTCAAACAGCTTTGAAGATGTGAATTTCAGGAGCAACCATTTCGATGACAAGAAAAATAACATCGATCTCAAATATGCAAACGGAACAACCTCCATCTCAGGTTATATCAATGCCTCGGTTGCACACACCGGAAACTACAGTCTGGACCTCACTTCTAGCGGCATCAACCTGAAGACCTTTGCGCACAACAATGCCTATGAGACCAAGCCTTTTGTAGTGCTGAATGCCAAAAAAGAATTCATCATCAACGATGATAAGTACTTCTGGGGATTTGAGCCGCTACCGGGCAAAAGTTACCTGTTTACGGTATGGGTAAGGGATGCAGGAACCACAACAAATAACCATGTTGATGTTGATCTCTTGGCAAACGGCGTTCCGGTCACCTTAAAATGTACCGCAGTGGTAGAAAAATGGAAGAAAATCGAAGGGACCATCAGCCTAATAGGTCTAACCGCACTTCAGAATTTAAACTTGAGGTTAGTGCCAAATGTAAGCAATGTAAAAATTGACGACATCAGGATCCATCCCTACAACGGACACATGAAAACCTATGCCTACGACGATAAAAATTATCGCCTGATGGCAGAACTGGATGAAAATGCCTTTGCCAGCTTCTATGAATATGACGATGAAGGTATCCTGGTCAGGGTTAAAAAAGAGACCGAGCGAGGCATTGTAACGCTCAAAGAAACCCGTTCATCATTCAAGAAAAAACAATAAGACGATGAAAAAATTTAATTATAAATATTTGCTGTTGACTTTGGCATTCAGCGTTACGGCACTTGCGATCTGGGCAGCCAAATTGCACCGTGATAAACAGCTAAACTTGAACAAAAAAGCGGCACCAGCCCATACACGAGTTTTTACGAACGATGAACTCTATGACAGGTTGGCCAAAGTATCCACCAAAATGAGCGTAAAGGCAGACGAACTGTTGTTGGTGGGGCAAATTCAGCTCAATAATATAGTAGAGGGTAAGGAAGAAAAGGAAGATCCTGTAGCCTATATTTTTAGCAAAAAAGATAAAGAGTTCTTCTATCAGATGGGGAAAGTTGCTTATTACAACAATAAAAAGATTGGGGTGGTGGTAGATGACGACCAGCACCGCATCGATGTGCTGAAACCTGTGGATGCAAATGCCAACATGATGCCTTTGGCCAACATCAATAACATGCCCGAACTGGTCAGATCAGAAGGCTTTGTGATGACCACTACCAGTGAAGGAAATCTCCAGACCATTGTCCTTAAAAACAAGAACCATTTTACATGCAAGGAATATGCGCTCACTTTCGATACCTTAAGCTATTTGCCCAAGCGGATCTTTGCCCGCTTTACAGGCGATTCGAATGCCGAAACACACAATGGCGAAAGACTTTTGTATGTCAGGTTTGACAAGGCCGAGCCACAGTCGAACATCAGCGATTACCTGCTCAACGCACCCATACAGCTAGAGGCAGGTCAATGGAAAGTACAACCAAAATATAAGTCCTATCAAGTATTTGGATTAAAATAATAGCACAACTAATCATAGCTCCCATGTCAAGACTTTATCGCATTGTTTTAATTATACTGTTGCTGTTTACACAGGCTAAGCAGGTATTTGCCGGAACCGAACCTTATAAAAATTTTATCAAGGGCCAATTGCATGTTGGCGACAGCCTGATCGTGAAGGATGAGAAATTCAAGAATCCCCAATTCAACTGGGCAGATATCACCAATATATCTGTACACAACAGGATTGAGCTCAGCGTGCTCCAGGAACAGCCGATTACCCAAAATTTTGACTGTGAGGTGGAGATGCGTGTCGAATATTTCAGTAGTCCCGAACAGGTTACACCCACTACCGTTCAATTGGTAAAACTGAAGGTCGAATACCGCATCGGGCAGGCGGTGGTGCATAAGCTCATCGATCATTATGCTTTTATGAACGGTCACCTCGTAAAGGTATTCATTACCAAGATCACCAGTCCGCAATACGGAGAGAACCCACCGCCGATCTTAGAACTGACCAATAGTATCCTGATTGACAGACAATATAAATTTACGCCTACCATTCCGTTTACCCTCAGTGGAGTAACGGGCAATGGTGGACAGACCGCACCAAAGAAAGGATTTGCAGCCCGCATCATGCAGCCGACATCAGGTTTGGAAAATACGAGCCATCAGCTCAAATTGGAATGGGGAGCGATCGTTGGTGCAGAAGAATATGACATCGAATGGACGGCCATTGATAAGCCAGGTGATTTTGCAGCACGTGCCGATTCGTTGTACGCCAATATTACGGTAGCAGATTTGAAAATAGACGAAATGTTCAGGAACAACGCTACGCGTGTAACAACCGATGCCCAATCGTACATCATTTCCTTGTTATACAGTTCCAAATACCTTGCCGTTAGGATGCGGCAGGTACATTATGATCCGGTTACTGGACTTCGCGAAGAAGGAAATTGGGATTATATGCAGGTAGATAACAGCAACAATTATAGCTACGCCATTTGGGAGTTGACCTGGCATGAAACTAACCTGAACTGGCAGTTCAGTGCTTCCTTTGCCGAACAAGGGAAAAAGAAGGAAGTAGTGAGCTACTTCGACGGTACATTGCGCAATCGGCAAACGGCAACATTGAACAATGGCGACAATGTGGCGGTGATCCAAGAAAATGTTTACGACGAATATGGCCGTCCGATTGCGAGTTTTCTCCCGGCACCGTATAGCAATCCATCGGTAACGCGGCAGTACCTGCATTATTTTCCGAGCTTTAATATGGATTCTGTACTGGTCAAGGATGTGGGTTACAGTTCTTTTGCCTATAACTTATGCGGCATCTATCCCTTAAATAAGCTCAAGCTACTTTCGGGTGCCTCAAAATATTACTCTCCAAACAATACTTTTGCCAATAGCAGCTATGTTCCAGATGCAAAAGGTTATCCTTTCTCCCTGACCCAATACACCGGAGACAACACCGGCAAGGTTAAGGTACAGGGTGGGGTAGGAGAAACATTCATGACCGGCGTAGCCAACAGCCATACCACCAAGTATTTTTATGGCAAGCCAGAACAGTGGGAACTGGACCGGATTTTTGGAAATGATGTCGGCTATGCAGAACATTACCTCAAGCAGATCGTTGTCGATCCAAACGGACAGGCATCCGTCAACTACCTCAACTCGAGCGGTAAAACCATTGCAACTGCACTAGTCGGCAGTTCACCAGCCAACCAATCAGACCTGAGCTCGCAAACAGCGGTTGTCAGCAACACCAGCACTTTGCTCAATCCTTCACAATTTGCTTACGATCCGGCTACACAGAAATTTACGGCAGCAGCAACCTATATCTCCGTCTCGCCAGGTGACATCAGCCTAAAATTCCAGGTCAATAAATTGATAGACCTGTATCAATCAGGTCCAGTACATCCCTGCAGCAATTGCGATTATTTCTTAAAAATTAAAGTTGTGGATGATTGCGGTACCGTTTATAAAAATACGACCACACCAATCGAAATCGGAACCCAGACGGCAGATTGCGATGCTGGTGGACTGCATACCGAAGAGATCAATTTCTACGGTGCTCAGATCGGAGAATATTACATCAGCTTTGAAATGGCCATCAGTCCGAAAGTGGTTGAGGGATATGTAGATGCCTATATCAAAAAGGCAGAAACCGATGGGGCATTGACCAAACAATACACATTCATCAAGGCCTACATCGACAGCTTGGACTTTAAACCACTTTTTGCGGATTGCAGGACCGCAGTAAATCGTTTGGGCTCGCAGACAGACTTTGTAGCCATGGTGAAGTCGAACCTGAAACAAATGGGCCTGGATAGTGCCTATACCTATGGCAGTACGTTCGACACCTACATTACTGGCGTATATACTTCGCTATATAACCATGCGGTTGCCCTTGAAGGTACCTGTAACACATCGCCCTGTGAAGGTGTGAGAAGTTTATTGGCTTCAGATGTATCACCGGGAGGCCAGTATGCGCTGTTTGATAAAAATAACAATCCGCTAGAAACGGCTATCAATATCCTTTATAATCATTTCAGGACTGTTTTTCCCGTTAAAACCAAGTCTGATCCTATGTATTGGGCCGATACCGTGGTACTGGAGAACAATGAAACCATTTCCCCATTTGATGCGAGTTTTACGGTTCAGCAGTTGGCGCAATATTGGAAACCGCAGTGGGCCGATCTCTTTATCAATAAGCATCCAGAATATTGTAAGCTTGAGGCCTGCGAGGCCCGGTCGAGCTACCTCACCTGGGACGAAAAACTCACAGAACTCTACAAAAAGGAAAGTGACATTACCCGGATCAGCAGCGGGCTGCACTATGATAGCAGCAATGCCCATTGGCTATTGCCCTATGATCCATTTTTTGCCAGTTTGGGATCAAGCTATTACAGTGCCATGCAAGCTGATCTGGATTATTATAGTACACAGATCTTGAATTTTAACACCGTCAACCTTAAAAATTTAAGTCAGTACGTAACCTATTCTCTGTATTGTGCAGACAGCTTGTCGAACATCAACCCCAATAATGCAGATGGAACAGACCGATGGAACAACTGTAGCCCAAATCTGGGCGATTGTAGGATCATCGACCGCGAGTGGGACATGTACAAGACCATTTACCTGCAGTTGAAGCAAAAATATTATGACCTGTTGGGCGATGCCTGTAGCAATCCATTATTGGCCTGCCTAACAGGTAAACCTTACGATTACGGAGCACCTGGTACTCCTGGTGTCCGCGATTTTGCTTTCCATGTAGATAGTGTGGTCAATGGCTATCAACACGTGAGCATCAGAACACTGAATGGTCCCATTACCAATTACAGTTGGATCTGGTTTGATCCGACACTGTTGGCTGCCTACCCAACCTTAAGGAACTATGTGGCCATTAACGGAGGAACAAGCAGTACTACCTTTTTGCTTCCAGACAGTATTCCGGTTTCTGCGCTAAAAATTATTAAAGTACAGAATGCTGATTTCGAATGGGGAAGGATCTATATGTGGGAGTATTTCCAATTGGTCAATAGTTACGAGATTGAGGGGGGATGGTACTATTATGAATTCGGATTGAACGGTACCCAACTTCCCCCAAATAATGCATTTGATGAACATGGCGGACTGTCTGGGTATGTGGTTACAGGCTATGGATGCAATTCCTACTTCTGGGAAGATCTTTATTTCAACACGACCGGTGGCTTTAAGGATGGGTTTTCGTACTACGGTTTTCCAAGTTCTTATCAGGTTGATGGCTATGCAGACTATCCGATTTTCCCGCTCGGAAGTAGCTGTCCGCCAGAAATGGCAACAAAGGTTCAGCGTTTCCCAACTGGCGGAGGTTTTCAGGCAGGCTGGGATGTAGATGAAGTAACCGCGAAGGCCCAGGGCGATGCACAGTTGGAAGAACTGATCAAATCATCTTGCGAAACCAATGCCGACAATTGGATGAGGGCACTCGGTACGTCGATCAATGGGTTGAGCACCACCAACAAAGCGCTATTGAAAGCCAGATTGATCGCATTATGCGTAAAAGGTGGAAGCATGGATAATCCATCTGGCACCTCGACTTTGCCAAGTGGGGTGTATAGCAGCTATGGCGACAATAGTTTCAGCGGTATCCTGACATCGATGTTGGGCACCCATACCATGCAGCACAACCCTTGGTTGCTGGAGTCGCCGCCCCGTCACGATGTGAAACCACAGACCATAGAAAAAATCCTGAACAGCAGCAGCAATGCCATTTGTACCAAGTTAAATGGTTTAAGGCCATCAGGCTATAATGATGAACAGTTCTATACCTATTTGGTCAACGAATATGGTTCGGCAATGAACATGAGCCAGACAGACTTCAATGCGCTCCTCAAAAGCTGCAGTACCTGTAAATTCTTGATCGCCACCGATGTCAAATTGCCTTTCCTGCTCGATCCCGATGGACAGGGCTGTATCACCAGAACACAGTACAACAACGCCATGTCTACCTTGGCCAGTTCACTGAGCGGTGGATTGGCGGTTGCGCCGACCGATTCGCTCACCTACATGACCGTGGTGACCAACTACCTGAACCAAACTTTCGGCTTTGGACTGGGCTTTGAACAATACGACCAGTTCAGGACCAATGGCCATGCGCAATTGTGCAACGAGGCGGCCTATGTTCCGATCAACATCGATGCCTATGCCGAAGTAAAATCAATGCTGGCTGTTGCGGTCACCAACGGACAGAGCGAGTATGAAAAATACATTACAGAAGAAAGAAACAAATTTAAGCGGAGCTACCTGATCACCTGTTCCGGTGCCACGCCAAATGTACAGCTTACCGCGAGCAACAAAACCTATCATTATACGCTTTATTATTACGATCAGGCCGAAAACCTGGTGCGGACCGTTCCTCCTGAAGGGGTAAAGTTTTTAACGGCTACCGAAATGCAACAGGCGGCCGATTATCGCAATAGCAAGATCACGGTCTGCTCAGATGGCCCTTCGGGAACTTCAGATAAGCTGGTGGCTTTCCAGAAACTGGCCGATGTATTGGGCAGTGGCAACAAAGCAGCGGTAGAACAGTGGCTGTTCAATGCGGCCAGTGGCAGGCACTTTATGGCCACCACGCCAAATAAAGATTTCATCTTCAATACCTGCATCAGCGGCAATTATGCCACGGTAGAAGTTTACACCGCTACCAGCGGAACAGGCAGTATGACGCTGACCCTATCTAACAAGATAACGGTAAACATCAGCAGCATCCTGCCATTGCAACAGTGGACTCATGTGGTAGTCCAGGCCAATAACCTGGCTTCGGGAACGCTGGATTTATATGTCAATGGAGCGAAGTTCACTGCATTGAGCAGTCCGCCGTCACCAGCCTGCAGTTGGGTATTGGGCGGCAGTCCATTTGTCTATCCAGAAGATATCAACGACATCAAGTACATGCGTCTCTATACCCGGTTGATGCAGCCTTTGGAAATTGCGCAGAATGCCACTTCGAGTTGCAGGAATGCGTCAAATATCGCTGATATGTTCTGGTACCGTTTCAATGCCGTTCCAGAAGATCTTGAACCACAACCCATCTTCCCAGATCACTTGTTGCCGACCAGCTATGTGTACGATAGCCAGAACCAGATCAAAAAACAAAAAAGTCCCGATGCCGGAGAAAGCCTTTTTGCCTATGACGATATGGGCCGTCTGGTCTTCTCCCAAAACGCCAAACAGAATCTGGCACAGCAGGTAAGCTACACCATTTACGATGGCACCAGCCGCATCAAGGAAGTAGGACAGATCAATGACCTTACACCTGATGATATTTTTGGCGATACCTATTATCCAAATTACCTCGCGGGAGAACTGGTAAAAGGAAGTACCGCAAGGGAGCAGATCGTAGAGACTTTCTATGACGCAGAAATAGACGGATTTGGTGTCTTTACGCCGTTTGCACAAGAGAACTTGCGTAAACGCGTATCTGCCACCACCTATCGGGATACCTTTGCAGGTTTGCCACAACAGGTCAGTTATTATAGTTACGACCTGGTGGGCAATGTGAAAACCTTGGGCCAGAAGATTGAAGGACTGGACCAAAAACGTTTAGATTACGATTATGACCTCTGGACAGGCAAACTGAATTTCTTGGCCTATCAAAATGGACAAACAGATGCTTTCTATTACAAGTACGAATATGATGCCGAAAACAGGCTGACTAAGGCCTGGAGTGCAACCGATGCCGTATTCAAACCTTATGGCGGCAGCTACATGATCAATGGCAGGGCGGATGCCACGTATGCCTATTACCTGCACGGTCCGTTGAGAAGGATGGAACTGGGCTACGATGCGCATAAGGTGCAAGGTAGCGATTATGTCTATACCCTACAGGGCTGGCTGAAGGGGGTGAATGGCGTTCAATTGAACAACCCGGGCAAAGATGTCGGAAACGATGGTGCCACCATTGGCAAAGATGTGCTGGCCTATAGCCTGGGCTATTACCAGGGAGATTATACGCCGATCAAGGGTACAGGAGCCACGGCCTTTAACCATAATTTCGCAGAAAGCAGCCTGCCGACAGGGATCAATGGCAGGGGACTGTATAATGGAAACATCAGTCACAGTACCTATGCCATTGGCGGTATCAATGGGGGAGCTACGGTAGGCTATACCTATGGCTACGACCAGTTGAACAGGTTAAAAAATACCCGCCAGCGTACGGTGGGCACCAGCGGCGATTGGGATTTCAGCTCGGCGAGCCATGGCTTTAAGGAAAACTTTACCTACGATGGCAATGGCAACATTACGGCACTGAACCGATATGATGGCAGCGGCAATGCCATGGACAGCCTAAAATATGCCTACAATAGGCAATCGGGCAGCAACAGGCTATTGGACAACCGTTTGGGTAGCGTGGACAACGATGCCAGCATTACCGGCAGCGTGAAAGACAGCAGTTATGGCTATGATGCCATTGGTAACCTGATCTCCAATCCGCAAGAAGACATCACCAACATCGATTGGACGGTTTTTGGAAAGATCAGGCAGATTACCAAAACGACCTCTACACAGAATATAGCCTACACTTACGATCCTGCAGGCAACCGGGTAAGCAAAACCATTAATGGGAAGGCCACCTATTACGTGCGCGATGCGCAGGGCAATACCATGGCCGTTTATGATAAAGACAATTCAAACCCTTTGTATTGGAGAGAGCAACAGTTGTATGGCAGTAGCAGGCTAGGTTTGTGGCAAGCTAATATCGATATGGGCGTTGGCAACGTGAATGCCTACAATACCATCGGCAACAAACGCTATGAGCTGAATAACCATTTGGGCAATGTAATGGCCGTGATCAGCGACAGCCGGACCTTAACAAGCGGGAACTACGAAGCCCAATTGGTTACCGCAAATGATTATTATGCTTTCGGTAGCCAAATGCCGGGCAGAAGTGTTAACTTAGGATTATACCGTTATGGATTTAACGGTAAGGAGAACGATAATGAGGTGAAGGGGGATGGGAATCAGCAGGACTATGGGATGAGGATCTATGATCCGAGAATTGGGAAATTTTTGAGTGTGGATCCAATTTCTAAAGAATATCCAGAATTGACGCCTTATCAGTTTGCAAGTAATATGCCTATTGCAGCTGTAGACTTAGATGGGTTGGAAGCTAAAATAGTAGTTACTGACCAAGTAACAGGATTTACTAAAATATTTGTTTATGGAAAGGGTGATGTATCTGAAATTGTAGTAAGGACTTATAAAGCAATTATACAATACAAAAACCCGAAAGGTCAAGTTGAAACCTTAGGCACTTTCAATGTTACTAGGGATGGGTGGTATGATTTAGGTACAAATAGTAAGGGTAATTACTTGTTGCACAATAGATCTTCAGATCCAAAAATAGAAGAAACATTAACTATAGTAAATAGGCACTCAGAACAATACGGAAAAGGAACACCGTCATTTACAATTAGCCCCATACTTTCCCCACTTGATCCTAAACTCAATTCAACATTTTTTGAAAATGGCCAACCAAATGGTGATTTAGACTCTGAGGTCAAGAGGGATGGTGACTATGCGAAAGGCGCAGAATTCCACGTGGGTGGTTATTTTCAAACAATTAAAGGATTAATTAAATTAGCTGGAACTTATGGTTGCTACGGTGTGGTGGATCCATCGCAAGTAGATAAGGATGTTAGGAAAGTATTTAAAAAAGATGGACTGAATACAACACCTTCAAATGATGAAATGAGAAGATTTGGCGAAGTATTGAAGAAAGCAGAAAAAATGCAAAAGAAAGATTATGGTAATACTAAAAAGACAGAAGTTGAAATTGAGAAAAGAGATTATAACAAAACTAAAGAAGTTCGCTCTAATTAGTTTGATATTTCTGATGCAGTGTAAAGAAAAGCATATTCAGACTAAGCGTGACAAAACGCAGACTTATAATAGTTTCAAAGATGTGATTGTACAATCATCAAATTCGTATAATTATAGTACGCTTTTCTCTCCACATGAATTAAAAAAGAGCGATCAAATCAATGTTTCTAAAGAACCTTTAGAAATTGAAGGGCAGATTAAACCCACGTTGATGTATTACCCTCGCAATCTTGCAATGAAATATGCCCTTATAAAGTTACCAAATCTTTCATTCTTTTATCTTTCATCGAGCCAAAGAAGTATTAAACTTAAGTTAAGGTCAATGGACTCTGTAAATTTCATCGGAACATCTAAGTCAAATAGTTTTGTTTTTGAATTTTTCAATAAGAAGGACTATTACATCGCTTCTTTTAGTTTAAAAAATAAAGTTGAAATCTTGGAATACACGACAACTCCTAATTAGTTATTCCCTTGAAGTAAAAACAAACAATTTTTACTCTGCCAATAATAATTTAACCAGATGGTCCTTCACTCGCGCAAGTCTTAAGCGCTCCAAAGGAGTCCCCCCACTAGCGCAAGTCTTAAGCGCTCCAAAGGAGTCCCCATGGGACAGCGTGACTTGTGCTGGGATAAATATTTCTTATCGAATATGTATCTTCTAGCGTAATTCGTGCTTGTTGAAATACCGTCACAAGTCTCGGCCTGCTGCGCTTAGGCCTTAAGACTTGCGCCAGTGGGGGGTCTTTATATGTATCAGGAAGAATTGATTTCTCTCCAATAAATATTGAAGATTTCCTTGCATTAGGATCTATTTTAAAATCGTTTGGTAGTTTTGCTGCAAAAGGAATATCAGCTGAAGGAGGTGTTTGGGCTCAGAAAACATTTGGTTAGTCTATTTAGTGCTGAAGGAAAATTTGCAGGCCAAACGGTCGATGGAGTTGCAGAAGCATTAAAAATTGGTAAATTGTCCGCGGCAGATGTTCCTATAAATATTGTTGTAAGAAACGGGCAAAAATATATTTTAAATACAAGATCGTCAGCGGCACTTATTAAAGCTGGTATTCCAAGAAGTTCATGGAATGTCATAAATCAGACAGGAGTTACTTCATTTGAAAATATGCTTACAGGTCAATTGACGCGAAATGGGTTAGTTAATGGTACAAATACCATAAGACAATCAGGTACAAAAATTGTATTATCAAATTAATGAAATCATTTGATTATGAGAAATTAAGCAAAATTATTTCTCATGCTTTAAGGCATGAAGCCAAAACTTATAATCTTAGTTTAGATAAGCAAGGTTGGGTATTGCTTTCGGATTTACTTTGTGCTTTAAAATCCAAGGGCATTGAAGCTGATGAAAAAAGAATTAGAAAAATGATTGATCAATCTAACAAAAAAAGGCATCAAATATTAAATGGAAAAATTAGAGCTTATTATGGACATTCTAAAGAAAATATTGTTTTTAAAAATCCGTCAGATCCACCTGAATTTTTATATCATGGAACACTGCAAAATAATTTAAAAAGTATTTTTGAAATTGGGCTCATTCCAATGCAAAGACAATTTGTTCATTTATCTTTTGATGAAAAAACTGCGAAAACTATAGCTAAAAGAAATACAGGAGAATGGATAATATTGAAAATCTTGGCAAAAGAAGCCTCAATGAATGGTACGATATTTTATAAGGAAGAAAATAATATCTGGATGTGTAATTCAGTCATGCCAAAATATATTATAGTACATGGAACTAATAGAAATTAAAGGTCTTTTCGAGATGGACTTTGGCGCACCAATGCCTGTTGTACTTTCAAATGATACCGAACTTTTGCTTGCTTTTTATGCAGAGCAAAAAAACATGCCAGCAATACCTCAACAGAAACATATTATTGATGATACAGGAGTTGTTGCCTTAAAATTTAAAAGATATCTAAAATATACATTTGGCGTACCGGGTGACGAGGCTATAAATGGACATCCATATAGTAAACTAGGGATGAAATCTTACTCATTTTATGAACTGAGGGACTCTGATTTTATCAAATCCCTACAGCATATAGATAAAATGCACCCGCAATATCATCCGGACAAGTGGAAAATGTTCAAGCATTATATTTTGACCTTTCACGACAACATGTTTGAATGTATAGCTGAAAGTTTTGAAGTAAGGGAGGATGATGTTTCACTTTATAATCAAGCATCTGACATGTTCAATGAATTGATGAGGAAAAATCTTTCCCCCCACTAGCGCAACTCCCAAGCTGGTGCGAGCATTCCGCTCGTACCATGAGTAAAAGCAAACAATTTTACCCCGCCAATAATAATTTAACCAGATGGTTGGGATTTAAGATATCTTTTTCCATTTAAAAATGTCCTTCCTATATTGTTGTAATATGAGTAGGAAGTACAAGTTTTTGGATAGGGAGGGTATTTATTTTGTTACTTTTGCCACCATTAAATGGATCGATGTATTCATCCGTGAAGCATATTTTGAGTGCATTATAGAATCTTTGAAGTTCTGTAGATTGAACAAGGGTATGGAGATCTATGGCTATTGCATCATGCCCAGCCATGTCCACATGATATTCTGTTCGACAGCTGGAGATCCTTCAGGGCTGTTGAGGGACTTTAAGGGATATACCTCAAAAGCCATGCAAAAGCTTCTTCTGGGATATGGTGGGGAAAGTAGGCGAGAATGGATATTGTCGATGATGAAGAGTGCGGGAGAAAAAAATAGCAACGTTAAAAATCTGCAGTTCTGGCAACAGCACAACCATCCGATAGTGTTATACTCGGCGCACGTATTCGACCAAAAATTGAATTATATCCATGCAAATCCGGTTGTTTCCGGCTTTGTTGTAGAACCGGCACATTGGAAATACAGCAGTGCAAGAAATTATGAGCAGAACGACCAAAGTGTTCTTGAAATAGATATGGAATAGTAATTTTGTTTTTTTTGGTCGAGCAACATGCTCGCACCAGCAGGGAGAAAAAGTGGCAGATGCCGTATTGGGAGGCAGTACCGCATTACGAAAAGCTCTTGGTGCAGCCGAGACTTTAGGTAAAGAAGCTCATCATATTATACCAATGGAATTGTTAAAAAAGGAAAGTGTAGTTCAAGATGCGGTAAATGCTGGATTTGATTTCAATGGTAAGGTAAATGGTATAGGACTCAAGAAATATACCAAGGCAGGTGAAGCTGCTGGAGATTTAGGTGTACATGCGAATCATCCAAAATATACACAACAAGTGTTAAATGAAATAAATGAATGGGCAACAGCAGCAAAAGCAAGCAAAACCTATTCTCCTCAGAATGCTAAAAAGTTTTTAGAAAATCTATCTGGGAACATAAAAAAATTAATTAAGGAAAACCCAAATACAAAAGTAAATAATTTGAAATTTTAAATCGAAGAAGCTATTAAAAAGCTTCTTCGATCAGAAGACCTGTGATCTTTTTTTCTTGCAATGTGTATTTTAACTTTTCAGATATGAAAATCTTTCTACTAAGATATGGTAGAACAAACATATCGGCATTTATTGCGGCATTTTCTTTTATCTTAATATCTTTAATTATAATTACTGACATATCTCCCACCTTCTGGGATTGGACCTTGTAGTCTTGATAAGATGTTAAAGAGATATCGTCCTTTTTAAAACCATATTCCTTAACTATAAAAGTTGATTTTGCATAATCCAACCACTCTAAATTCTCAAGGTTATCAAACAAATGCAACCAAAAATAATCATATATTTTACCATTGTCCATCTTTACCCAACTCTGATTATAATGATGGCCGAGCAGTTTGAAATTACTTAAAAGATTTTTGAATCTTTCATTCAAGAGAATTCCCAAAGCGCTTATTTCTGCTTGAGAAAGTGCATCTGTTAACTTAGCCTTGTTTTTTAATGAATAGGCTAAATCATCCTTTAAATCAATTGGCTTTTCAAATTGAATGCTATGTGCTAAGTACTGATTAAGGCAATCTACCTGAGGAAAAACATTTCCAACTTCTTTGTCAGTCCTGTTAGTGATTGAATAATACATATTTTGCGAATGATTTTTCCTTAAATATACAAATTAATGTAAACTAACCCCAACTACCCTCCTCTAGCGCAAGTCTTAAGCGCAGCGTGACTTGTGCTGGGATAAAATATTTGTTTTAGAATATAGATCTTCTACCGCAAGTTTTAGCGTAACTTGTGCTGGTTGAAATACCGTCACAAGTCGCGGCCTGCTATGCTTAGGCCTTAAGACTTGCGCCAGTGGGAGAAAAAAAGTTAATAAAACAGTTTTAGGAATTCCAATTCCATTTACAGAAAAAGAAATTATTATTAAAAAAATTGTTGTCAAAGAAAAATTCTTAGGAGCTGAAATCAATCCATATGACTACATTAAATAAAACCGTGAAAGCAACTTTTTACTTCCTTATCATTACATTATTCATTAATTGTAATAATTATGGTGATGATAAGGCTAAAAAATATATTAAAAATGACAAATGTTTAAATGAGCTTTACAGCTTTGCAAAAGAATTAAGAATTGATAAAACTAAATATTTGAATTATTATTTTAATGATCAGAAACAATTAGATATTTGTGATTTTAAAGACTTTAGGGGAAATCTAGAATTTGAAAATTCGATAGTTCTTATTTTGTTGAAAATTTATAATTATAATTTAAAAAATCAATTCAATCATATTTTGGCTTCTCCGATTTCTGACATTTCAAAATTTTCAAGTAAATTGATATATGAGTTTGCGTATTTATATTATGGTAAAGACATTTACTTTGAAGAAAAATTACTAGTCGATAACATCGTACAATTGATAAAAAGACATAGTAGATATTTGAAAGTCAAAGAAATAAGAGATGAGTACATGGAGTCATACATCTACTTGCCCCACTAGCGCAAGCCCATGGGAGAGCGTGACTTGTGCTGGGATAAATTATTTGTTTTAGAATATGGATCTTCTACCGCAAGTTTTAGCGTAATTGGTGATGGTTGAAATACCGTCACAAGTCTCGGCCTGCTGCGCTTAGGCCTTAAGACTTGCGCCAGTAGGGGGAGAATGGATATTGTCGATGATGAAGAGTGCGGGAGAAAAAAATAGCAACGTTAAAAATCTGCAGTTCTGGCAACAGCACAACCATCCGATAGTGTTATACTCGGCGCACGTATTCGACCAAAAATTGAATTATATCCATGCAAATCCGGTTGTTTCCGGCTTTGTTGTAGAACCGGCACATTGGAAATACAGCAGTGCAAGAAATTATGAGCAGAACGACCAAAGTGTTCTTGAAATAGATATGGAATAGTAATTTTGTTTTTTTTTGGTCGAGCAACATGCTCGCACCAGCAGGGGGACCAATGCCCCAATGACCAATGCCCCAATGACTTTCCTTAATGCCTCAATGGTTTAGGGCTAGTTCTTAAACCCCGCTCTTGGTCGTCACCCGCGTTAGGGATTACAGTGGAAATCCTTTTTGGTTGGTCAAATTCCTCTTCATATAGCATCTCCAAAAAGATTGGAACGGAAAGCCCGTTAAAACGCCCTCAAAAAGAAAATTGGTTGATGTTCCAAGTTGAAGGTTAAAGGTTGAAGGTTGCCGGTCTTAGCGTATAGCCTCGCAACTCGCAACTCGCAACATTCCTTCATGGATATTAATGCCTCAATGGCCAATGGCCAATGACCCAATGCCCACCGCTTTCATCCCTCCAAAACCCAACTTCATCAGTCGCAGCCTGCTTTATGTGTAACGAGTTCGGAGAGCGATGCCGAATGGGTAACTTACCTATCAAAAATCCCTTTTTACCATCATTGATTGAATGTCATGATCAAAAATCTTTTCCTTATTGCTGCGTTGATTGCATTATCTCCGCTATTGTTACCTGCGCAAACGCTCCAGAACGTAACTGACAATGGCAACACGACCCACAACAAAATCATTTCCTATAATCCGGTTGGCATGGAGGTGATCGGGACCTATGGCAGCCCAGCTTATCTGGTGATTGACCAGACTGCCAACAGTGGGGGCAAACGTTGGCGTTTCGGACACACAGGTGGGGCGCCTGGCTTCGGCAGCTTTGACATCAGCAATGTCACAGACAACCTGATCCCATTTTCTATTGCTGCCAATGGCTTTACGGGCATCGGAACAACAACGCCAGTCTCCCTGCTCGAGTTATCGAGTGGTACGCCGAAATTTACGCTCTCTCCTGTAGCTTATTCAGGTAACTATCGCTCGAGCTTTGGTACCCGGAGTGGCGCACAGGCCTACCTTACCTTTGGCAACAATGCGCTCAATGAGATGCGGATCGGCAATACCGGGGTTGGCGGATACCTGAACATCTATACCAACAACACCAAGGAACTGACCGACGAAAGCGATGGCAACCTGGCCATGCACTTCGCCGCCAATGGAAGTGTAGGCGTAGCCACCACATCGCCCAGTCAAAAACTAACGGTAAACGGAAACCTGAACGTCGATAATGCCACGGGAGGCAATTATATGGGATTTGGCATTCCAAACCATAGCGAGTATGCCACTATCGGCACCATGTACTCTTCAGGCGGACTGGTCCTGGCCCATGGCCTCAAGCCAAAGACCAATGCTGCCCAGCTGATATTCAGCCACCCGACCATGTCGCGCAATGCCATTGTCTTGGGCGATGGCTTTACAGACGGGGGCATAAAATTCTATGCCAAGGCCTCTAGCACGGAAACTGTGGGCAATGTGCTGGCAGATGATCCGGTGATGCAGATTACAGATGGTGGTAGGGTAGGAGTTGGAACCACAAATCCAGACGAAAAATTGGCCGTAAACGGAAAAATTCACGCCAAAGAAATCAGGGTGGATGCCACGGGCCTACCGGATTATGTATTTGAAGCAGATTATCAATTGCCATCCCTGGCAGAAACCGAAGCCTTCATCAAAAAAAACAAGCACCTTCCAGAAGTGCCATCTGCAGCTAATGTAGAGAGGAATGGGTTGGAACTCGGGGAAATGAACAAAATCCTACTGAAGAAGATCGAAGAGCTGACTTTGCACCTGATCGAAAAGGAAAAAGAAATCAACCAGCTCAAAGCAACAGAAAGAAAGACCAAGGAACTGGAAGCAAGATTGGCCAGGCTGGAAGGGATGGTGGAGCGGAAGTAGGCTTGAGTATCAGGTATCGAGTAGTAAGAGCAAAGCGCATAGCGTATGGGGTAAGGCGTGCTGCTATCGACAGACTGTCATCCTGAGCTTGTCGAACAGTATGCTGACTAACCAACTAAACAACCAACCAACTAAACAACCAACCAACTAAACAACCAACCAACTAAACAACCACTAATGAGATTTTTAACTTTCTTTTTGCTATTAATAAGTGCGAAAAGTTTCGCGCAAACCAACGAAGTAACCTTTCCGCATAGTCTGCTAAATTTTTCGGCAGCGCCAAGAACAACACTTAGCCCCATGTCGTTAAAGTTATGGGACAGTTACCAGACAGGTGGGCCAACTTATTATGGAACTGTTTTGGAAATCTATGGCCGTCCGGGGCATCAGACCACCCAGCTCAATTTTGGGGGATGGGATAATTCAAAGATCCGTTATCGGGAAGCATTTTATGCCGACACGGCCTGGTCGAGCTGGATTACCTTGCTCGATTCAAAAAACAACATCGAATCTGCAGGTAACCTGATGGTTTCAGGGGGCGGTAACCACTATATCCAAAATGGAAATTTTGGTATCGGCGCAACATCTCCAGATGCCAAACTCCACATTGCTGCAAGTACGGGAACCTTGCTTAAGGCAGTAGGTTCAAATGGTTACCTACTTATTGATAATGTTGGATCAGGTGAAAATTATTATTCGGCAAACAGCAACCATCACTTCCAGACCGGAGGAACCGATAAAATGGTGATCACCACTTCCGGTAGCATAGGTATCGGTACACCATCGCCCGATGAAAAATTGACCGTAAATGGTAAAATTCACGCCAAAGAAATCAGGGTCGATGCTACGGGCCTACCGGATTATGTCTTTGAAGCAGATTACCAATTGCCATCCCTAAGAGAAACGGAGGCATTCATCAAAAAAAACAAGCACCTGCCCGAAGTGCCATCTGCAGCAAGCGTAGAGAAAAATGGATTGGAGCTCGGAGAGATGAACAAAATCCTGCTGAAGAAAATCGAAGAGCTGACTTTGCACCTTATCGAAAAGGAAAAAACCATTGAGAGGCAGGAAATGCGGCTAAAGGCCATTGAAGAAAAATTAAAATTAAAAGAATGAAAAAGATTTTATTAAAAACAGCTGTGCTTATTTTGCTGGCTTGCACTAACAGCGATATTGCTTTTTCTCAAACAGAAACCGTTATTCCGCCATCTAACCGGTCGACCGCATCATTGGAAAAAAACATTTTGTTCTTTGCCGATAAGCGATTTATGGTGACGCAAAGCGGTAGCATTTCCTTGCCACTGGTCAATCTCTTTGATGGGAATATGCAACCAAATTATTCCTCAGCAGTCAACCCATCAGATCCCTATGTGATCCTGATCGAAGGACTCCCAAATATACACAGTCAAGCTGGGGGGTGGATTGGTTGGTCTACACGGGGCTATCCGCCCTATAAATTCAAGGTAGAAGCCTATAATATCTATGCAGGTGCCAACACCTGGGTTACGATAGCAGACGAAACAAGTTTTCCGGGCTATAGCATCATGATCCCTATTCCGGGGCTGTCTGTAGGCAAGATAAGGTTTACCTTTTACAATGGGGGAGGGCCAAACAATGAAATTGGCATTTCTGAATTGTTCTATATCCATCCGGAAGCGGCAGTAGCTTATGATGAGCTGATGGTAAAGTACAGTAGTGATGGAAAAGTAGGTATTGGTACGGACAATCCCTTGACTAAACTACACGTCAACGGTGTGGTGCGTTGGGGAGATGCCAATGCCTATAGTTACAGCGGCGAAGACAGCAATGGCGGATATTTGGAACATGTTGGTGTCAGCAATGCAACAAGTACCCTTCGTTTCCAGACCGTAAAGCCAAGTACTAGCCAATATTCTGTTTTTCGATCAAATCCTTATGATGGATTTAGTTTTACGAGTAATGGTGGTGGCAATGCCAATGTGGGGATTGGGGTCACAAATCCCGGAGCACCGTTGCATGTAAGCGGCGGACTGCCCATGACAGGAAGCTGGAACCAGACTTCCATTCTACAGGCCACTTATCCCGTTCAGCTTTTCAACAGCAACAACAACCGCTTTGCAGGAATTGGCTATGATTACTCATCGGGCATGGCCATTTGGGTCAACTCAACGACAGCTGATGTATCTGGCTCGGGTACGCCGGCTTTATCGATCAGGAACGACGGTAAAATCGGGATGGGCACCTATTCGCCCGATGAAAAACTGACCGTAAATGGAAAGATCCATGCCAAGGAAATCAGGGTCGATGCCACGGGCCTGCCGGATTATGTCTTTGAAGCAGATTACCAATTGCCATCCCTAAGAGAAACGGAGGCATTCATCAAAAAAAACAAGCACCTGCCCGAAGTGCCATCGGCAGCAACGGTAGAGAAAAATGGACTGGAACTTGGGGAAATGAACAAAATCCTGTTGAAGAAAATAGAGGAACTGACCCTGCACCTGATCGACAAGGAAAAAAAGATGCAATTATCAGAAAGGAAGAACCGGGAACTGGAAGCCAGATTGGCCAAACTGGAGAGGATGATGGAGCGGCGGTGAGTATCAGGTATCGAGTATCAAGAGCAAAGGGCAGAGCGCATGGCCTCTAGTGTAAAGCGTGCTGCTATCGACAGATTGTCGTCCTGAGCTTGTCGAAGGGTTTCCTGACTAACCAACCAACCAACCAACCAAACAACCAACGATGAAATCAAGTTTAACATTTCTGATAGGAATGGCATTAGCCACTACAGTTCATGCACAAATTACGGTGAGCCACGCAGATAGTGTACATTTGGGTACGGTACTGGGAACAGGTGGCAATGGATTTTATGGGAGGAACTATCTGAAGAACCTCACCCAGGGCCAAGCCTCAGATAGTATCCTTGTGGCCAATGCCGATGGATTGATCAGGCTGGTTAAGCGCAGTACTTTGGCCGCTCCGCTTACCTTGCAGGGCGTTACCAATTTGGGAAATAGTACCACCAATAACATGGGGATAGGTGGTAGTGCGTTAACTGGAGGTACTTCTGCCCATTGGCTAACCGTGAATGGCTCAGTTTACAGCGGAGGAATCATTTATGCCGAAGGAAACGCAGCGAAAGCCTATCACTACGTCGATACGGACCACATGCTTGCCCACCAGGCCACATCGGGCATCGGCCAGAAGTTTTTAGTGAATGGAAGCAATGCGCCAGGAATGGTATTGACAACCAGTGGATCTGTGGGGATAGGTACCAGTGATCCGGATAGCAAATTGACCATCCGCGGAGACAATCCTACGGTTGATATCCAAGCAAATGCCGATCACCAAAAGCCAGGCATCTTTATGCGCTACCAGAACAATACATATTCTGGCGCACAGATCTATTATCAGACAATAGATGCGGTTACCTATTTCGATAATTTATATCCAACAACAGATAACATATTGGGCAGCTTTAGCTTTAGGACGCAAAATGCCAGCAACCTTTCGACGAGTAGATTATTTATAAGGGGCAAAGATGGAGGTATAGGCATGGGCACAACTGCTCCCGAGGCCCAACTCCATGTGATCGGAGGTCCTGATATGCCTGCCGGATGGAAAAGGACGGCACTTTTAGAGGCCGTTTACCCTGTGCTTGCTTTTAACAGCACAGCGAATGGGAAATATGGTGGTATCGGTTATGATGGTGGAGAGGGCATGGCTTTCTGGGTACATTCCTCAACAGCAAATTTGTCGAGCGTTTCACCGGCTTTGATGATCAGGTACGATGGAAAGGTAGGCATAGGCAACGCTACCCCAACAGAAAAATTAAGCATAGCAGGCAATATCCTTGCCGACCAATATAAGCTTTCCAATCTGAATACCGCCCCAGCCAATGCCACAGACACAGGCACCAAGGGTGAAGTACGCATTACGGCCGATTACATCTATGTTTGCATTGCCACCAACACTTGGGTACGCACAGCTTTAAGTACTTGGTGAGGGGGGTAGATGAAGCGTTTAGCGTAAGGCGTGTTGCTATCGATGGATTGTCGCCCTGAGCTTGTCGAAGGGTATCCTGGCTACCCAACTAAACAACCAACCATCGATGAAATCGAGTTTGATATTCTGTCCCCAAGGAACTCCTGCGTAGCCTTCGACGCAACTTTCAACCTTTCAACTTTCAACCTTTCAACTTTCAACTTTCAACCTTCAACATGCAACCTTCAACTCTTACCCTACCTAAAAACCGTAACCGAACCACTATAGCTCACTTCCTGGCCATTAAAGTCGGTACCCTTAAGCTGGTAATAGTAGGTGCCCGTAGGCAGTTGTTTGCCCTTAAAGGTACCATCCCAGGAATCGAACACACTATAGCTTGTAAATAACTTGACGCCGTAACGGTTGAATATATTGATATTAAATTTCTTCAGGTAGGCAATGTTGATGTTGAACTGGTCGTTTATACCATCGCCATTGGGCGAAAAGGAATTGGGGACCAACAGTGTACCTTGTGAAAGTACCACCAGAGTGCCCATACTGATGGAATTGAGACAACCATTGGATGAACTCGCTGTTAATTTGATCGTATATTTTCCCTTGTTGAAGATATGCAGTGGTGATGTGGCCGTGGAAGTCTGCCCATCGCCAAAATCCCACTCATAGCTCACCGCTGCCTTAGATTTGTTGGTAAATTGGATGGAGGTGGGTTCGATAAATTTGGCAATCGTAAAAAGTGGATTGCTCTCAAAAGCCGCTTCGGGAAAGGGGTCAATGGTAATGTTGACGGTGGATGGCGGAATGGGACAGCCAAAAGTAACCGTAACCTGATAAGCTCCCGCCTGATCAAGGCTGGTAATGGGAATTTCGATCGCTGCTGTAGTGGCCGTAAAGTTATTCGGTCCTGTCCAGGCATAGGTGGCCTCGTCAATCAAGGGAACCGACAACCTGATCGTATCATTAGGGCAAAAGTTCAATTTGTTGGCAGTGATTACCTGCTGTGGAAGCGCCGGCCCCACATAAAAGCGCTTACTCTCGATAATGTTGCAGTCTTTCGTACCTTTTGCAGATAAGGTCACGGTCTTGAAACCGCTGCTGTTATAGGAAATGACATGCGGGCCTGCGGTATTCGCCGTAGCTATATTCGCGCCATTGCCAAAGGTCCAGGTGAGGCTGGTTACATCGGTGGCATTGGTATAAAAAGTAAAGTTTTGTCCAACCGGGCAATCATTTACAATCGATTCAATAGTGGCCTTCGGGCCGACAAATTCCCCAGTTCCGCCAAAAGCGATGGTAAAGCCATTGTTGCCGTTCGAAAAGTTGTCGACCAACAGCGCATATACATGTCCCTGGACCATATCTACATACTTGACCATGCCATCTTGAATGCCTACGCAGCCGGGCTGTTCGCTTACATCCTGCGAATTCATGTCCATTCCCGTAATGTAATACCTTGGGGTACAGGTTACCCCACTGCCAGCAGCACATCGGATGGCATTCTGGCTGTTCACGTTGCTGCAATCGCCGTTTGGCCCTAGGTCATACAGCACCCAATCAATATCGTCTGTAATGGCCGTTGGCGTAATGGTAAAGGTAAGCGTTCCTGAAGTCGCTGCGGTAAACTGGTACCAGGCCGAATTTGATTCTACGGTAAGACACGTGCCTGCGGCTTCATGGTTGCTGTTTCCGGTACCAGAAACATTGTATTCGGTAAAAGTATCCTTGCTGCAGAGGATGGCTGCGGTACTGCAATCTTGTCCGGGCTTTTTGGGCGGATTGTAATTGTTTACGCACATCTTGAACGTGCCCATAGCATCCTGTTCTGCACTGACGCGAATGTAATATTCATCACCAATGGTCAATCCGCCTTTGTAGGCTGTGGTCAAGTTGTTGCCCGAGACCATCGAGCCGATCTGTTCAATGAGCACATTATTGTTGTAGGTATAGATGGCGATGGTGGGGTTGGTCAATGTGCTGGCAGAACCGGCACTCAATCCGGTTACGCTGATGTTTACATCGGTATTGATGGCCGTAAACTTAAACCAGACATCATTGCCAGCAGTAGTCCAGAAAGTTCCCTTGGCATAGCCACTGCTGGTGGCGTTTACGTTGCTAAATTCAGCGTCGGCCGAGCAATAGCCGATCACATTGGTCAGGTTTCTGGGGTCTTGGATGTTATCGTTCGCCGGGGCCTGTGCATTGGCCATAGTCCAGCACAGCAGCAAGCAGATCGAAAGCCAAATAAACCGAAAGCGCATAACCAAGGATTGATCAACTAAATATAGCACTAATCTCCTGAGTTCTGAAATTTTGCCTCAGCAGTTAAGCTACAATCTATGCGCTATAGAACGCTGTGCGCCTAACGCCATACTGATATGTGCCGCTTTTGTCAATCCTAAAAACCTTTCCGTCTATCCATTCTGGTTTTATGTGTATAGCCGCTATTGAGCCCAACACTTAGAGGTATCTTGTTCATGAATTACCAGCTATCCATCCCCTTATGAAAAAAATAGCCTTACTGTCCATGCTGCTGTTGCTCTGTTGTTTTGCTTTTGCGCAAAGCAATTTGACCATTACGGTTAATGGAGATGCCGATAAGTTTTATCCTGTCGTTTTTTCTGATCCCGCATGGAATGACAATGAAGCGACGACCATTAGCATCGGCAGGGCGAACATCCACACCAATGGGTCTTGGGTAGGTTCAGCCGTGGCCACATTTACCTATCACACCACCCACGGTGGCCATGGCTCAAATTTTATCAATGCCGATATCAGTTCAAAGATCTTGGAATTTTTTGGGGGATGGGAAGATGCCACTGCCCTAAACAACGATTTAAATATTATTATTTGGATGAGGGGTGGCGGATTGAGCTATAACATCAGATCCAAATCTACGGTGGTGGCCGATGTGTATGATGGCGTACAGCATGCCTTGCCCTATGCCGAACCGGCTGGGCCCAACAGGACCTACAAAACATCCGTAGACGCCTATGTGCGCGCTAATGGGGCAACCTTGGGTAAGGATCTATTGGTGATGGGGCATCAGGTTACTTTTGGAAGCGTAGCCATTGGCACCACAAGCACTCCAGCCAAATTAACCGTACGCGATGAATACAATGGTGGCACCCTGAGTGTCGGTTCCAATGCCAATCTGCCTGCCGTTATTGGCCTTGCACCCTATAGTTCCGGTCTGGGCAACGACTTTTGGCAATTGAAAGCTAACAATTCTGCACAGAATTACCGATTTGATCTTTCGGCAGGAGGCACCAGCCACCTGTCCATTAAATATGATAATGGCAATGTAGGGATCGGTACGACTACGCCTAGCCATAAGCTAGAAGTCAATGGCGATATCGCGATGCCCTATACCGGAAAATTCTTGTCGGTAATTGATCCTGGAAACCATATTGTTCTTCACAATGGAAACGGCATCATGAAGTTTGCTACCGGAAATCAAGATCGGATGGTCATTAATTACACCGGAAACGTGGGCATTGGTACGACTACGCCAGCTGAAAAATTGAGTGTTGCGGGCAATATCTTGGCCGATAAACTGCTGCTCGACGAAAATGGAGTGAGGTTGTGGGGCCTATCGCCTGTTAGTGGAAACATCATTCTCCATTCTGGAGATGGAGCAGGTAATTTTGGGATCGGTACCAACAGTCCGGCCGCAAAGCTCGATGTCAACGGTGCCGCCATCATTACTGGAAATGGAAATACACTAACCCTCAAAAAGAATTCGAACAACATTCCAGCATTATTTTTTCAGGGTGCCAGTTCCTATACTTTAATAGAAGCAGGAGATAACTTTATGAAAACGGCGATTGGCCCGGGTGGATATAAAACCACCTTATTGGCCAATGGCAATTTTGGCATCGGCACCGAAACGCCGGCCGAAAAACTCTCCGTCAATGGCAAGATCCGCGCCCATGAGATCAAGGTAGAGACCGCCAATTGGCCAGATTATGTGTTTGACGATGACTACAAGAATGCCCCATTGACCGAATTGGCCCAATTTATCAAACTGAACAGGCACCTGCCCGATGTGCCCTCGGCAAAAGCTATAGCTGAAAATGGTGTGGAGCTAGGAGAGATGAACAAACTTTTACTCAAAAAGATCGAGGAACTGACACTGCACCAGATCGAGAAGGAAAAGGAGATTTCGTCGGTCAACCAAAAGCTTAAAATCCAGGATCACCGCCTGCATCAACTGGAAGAAAGCCTAAATAAATTATTAGAAAGAAAATGAAGACTTTTTTAACGCTCTCACTTTTATTTTGCCTCACCGTGAGTAAGGCGCAGAATTTATTGGACATGTCGAGCTGGACCATTGGAACTGGTAGTGCAGGATCTTTTGATGCCAATGGCCAGCAAAGCGAAAGTGAACGCCTTTGGGGAATTGGCCCGAATGGAAAGCAGGCCATCCTTTGGCGTTCCATTCCAGATGGCAACAGTGATGCTGATGGGGGTTGGAACCATAATTATATTGCTGTCGACCATAAGAGTGCCTACAGGTTAACGGTATGGCTCAAAAAGGAAGGCTCTATGGATGGCTATTCTTACTTTGGGACACAAAATGTGAATACGCTCAGTAATGTGCCTAATACCAACCCCTATTTCTGGAATGGCGATTTACCAGAACTGAACAGGTGGTACCTCTTGGTGGCCTACATCCACGGCAGTGGCGATAATTCGACAGTGCATTTGGGCGGGATGTACGATGGTACTACTGGCGAAAAGGTAATAAACTTGACCGATTTCAAACTTGATGTAGGCACAACCTCTATTAATCACCGGAGCTATCTATATTACGATCCGACAAGCAGCGATAGCCAATACTTTTATGCGCCGAGGATGGAACGTATTGACGGTCATGAGCCTTCCCTCAATGAACTTTTGGGCTTTATCCCACAGCAAAAGCTGCTGCCCATCGCAGATACCCGATCAATGGTAACCACGCCCAATTTTTATTCGCGCTCATTTGAACTCAATTTCAAAGAGGGCGTAACCTTGGGCCTCCCAAATAGCTACTATACGGTGATGGGCCTGAGGGGATGGCCGAATGATTCTGGTGGAAAGGCACATGAACTGGCCTTCTCTAACGATACCAAAAGCAAGTTGTGGATCAGGTCTGGATTTGATTCTGGATGGGAGGGCTGGCGGTCTTTCCTGATCAGCAATGAGTCGGGGAATTATGGCATTAACACCGATTCGCCAACTGATAAACTCGACATCAGGGGTGGCGGGATTAATATCGGGGTCAAAGGAGACAATCAATATGTAAATGTATTTGGCGCCTGGCGCACGCAGGGCTCGGCATCTGCCGGACTATGGGATGAAAAAATGGAAGGAGAAGACCTTGCTTTTCATTATTATACAGGATCGACCTGGAATACCTATCGGCTTTCGCTTACCCCAGATGGTTTTGCTTCGACGGGAACAATGAACGTGATGGGCAGTGGCGACAATTTTATTGCCGGCAATGTTAGGATTGGAACCACTGTTGCCCATCCCGAACGGCTTTCCGTCAATGGCAGGATCCGCGCACACGAGATCAAGGTAGAGACTGCCAATTGGCCAGATTACGTGTTTGACGATGACTACAAGAATGTCCCATTGCCCCAATTGGAACAATTTATCAAACTGCACAAACACCTGCCCGATGTGCCCTCGGCAAAAGTAGTAGCCGAAAATGGGATTGAACTGGGGGAAATGAACAAGCTTTTGCTGAAAAAGATCGAGGAGCTGACGCTGCATCTCATTCAAAAAGACAAAGAGAACATCGAGCTCAAAAAACGTATGGACAATCTTGAACAGAAATTAAATCAATTTATGAAATGAAAAGGCTGTTTTTCTTAATCCTATTAGGACTTGCCTCAATTTGCACTTTTGCACAGACTAACACCTTTCCTGCTAGTGGGAATGTGGGAATTGGGACATTGTATCCCCATAGCGCGCTGGATATGATAGGTGGAATACACAGTACCGGTATGATCGGCAACAATGGTGCCTATTTTAACGTCATCAAAATTCCGGCACTTGATTCTTCGCCCAACTATTTCTACATGGATACGAATATTCCGGCTAATGATGTTCCTGCCCCGCAGATCCAGATTACGGGCTATGCCTATGCGAATTCTAATAAGGCCGTAAAGCTTACTTTGGGCTGGTATTATTATCAGGGCAATTTTTATTGGAGCCAATACCAGAGCGATTTGGGCTACGCCAAGCCCTGGCGGATCCGTTTAGGAAAGTACACCAAAAGCGGCGCAGACTATATCCGGATCGAAATTGCCAATATTGGAAATTATTGGGCCAATTATACGGTATCGGCTACAGACCGGGCCGATCTATATGGTTATTATGAAGGCTGGACCTATTCAGAAGGCGAAATGCCAACAAGCACCACTGCACAGGTAATCGAAGTGCCCCAACAGAGTAATGTCGTTGTAGATGGGAAACTCAGTGTGGGCACGGCCGTACAAGCGCAAACCTTAACGGTGAATGGATCTACCAGCTTACTTGAGTCGACACATGGTTATTACTACGGCTTTGGACAGCCAAATTATGATGAATACAATACCATGGGAAGCATGTATTCCCTAGCGGGATTGGCACTTTCCCATGGATTGAAGCCCAGTTCCAGCGCAAATGCGCTAACCTATTCTTTTCCAACCATGTCGAGAAGTGCCATTGTTCTTGGCGACGGTTTTTCATCGGGCGGAATTAAATTTTATACCAAGCCCAATAGTAACGAAACGGTTGGTAATACTTTTGTTGAGGCCCCGAGGATGGTCGTTACCGATGATGGCAAAGTAGGGATAGGTACAACGACCCCAAGTTCGCCCCTAACCGTCAATGGCGACATCAAGCTCGAAAACATCAATGCCGCACAGCTCATTACGTATGCTTCCTTTTCAGAGACCTATAGCGGACAATCTACCATTTTGGGGAACAACATAAGGGCGGGTGTAGGCATAAATACGGTTAAAAGGCATGTGAATGGAGTTGATAACGGTTCTTATTTAGCTTTAAACTATGCAAATGGCATTACTTTTCATACCGGCGTGAACAGTCCACAAGGGGTCGAAATCTCTCAATGGGACAATGAAAGGCTACGCATTACGCAGAATGGCAATGTTGGCATCGGCACGACCAACCCGACCGAAAAACTCTCGGTAAACGGCAAGATCCGCGCACAGGAAATCAGGGTCGAGACCAGCGGATGGCCGGATTATGTATTTGATGACGATTATCAGCATGCCACATTGACCGAATTGGAAGAGTTCATCAAACTGAACAGACACCTGCCCGATGTGCCATCGGCGAAGGTAGTAGCAGAAAATGGGATTGAACTGGGGGAGATGAACAAGCTTTTGCTCAAAAAGATTGAGGAACTGACGCTGCACCTCATTGAAAAGGATAAAGAATTAAGGCTGAACCAACAAAAGCTATCGAAAATAGAGCTGGAGCAACAACAAATGAAAGACTTGTTACAAGATATAGTTAAAAAAATAAAAGATAAAAATTAGTCATGAAGAAATTAATGTTAATCTGCCTATTAGAACTCTCGGTGCTCAGTGGGTTTGCACAAACTAGTGCATGGCGTGACGATGCAGGATTAAGGGGCGATGCTGGTGCAGTATCTGGATATTTCGAAACCAATCTGCCTGTTAATTTTCCTGCAGGTGCAACGAGTTGGTGGCATTTGCTTGATGTGAGGCATTCTAATTCTACGAATAATTTTGCGATGCAATTTGCGGGGAGTTTTTTCGACCAACACTTTTGGGTCAGAAAAACAAATGACAATGCGGCGCAGACCTGGTCACGTGTGATTACCGAGCTCAATCGGCAAGCACATATTTCCAATCTTTATCTGGATGGCAATATTGGCATCGGCGCGCCTAGTACCTCAAGGAGATTAGAAATCAGAACTACAAGTGGCTCCCCTCATGGGCTGTTTATTGGGCCAGATGGGAATAACCAATGTTATTTTACATTAGATCGGAAGAGCGGTCAGGATGGGGGTATGTTATGGTCCAAAAACAATACCTTCACTTGGCAACAGGTAACCAATGATGATGATACCATGCACTGGTACAGCTATGCCAAGGGAGATGTTGTGCTATCCATGACAAAGATGGGTTTCTTAGGCCTAGGCACGCAATATCCTGCCGAGAAGCTTTCCGTTAACGGAAAGATCAGGGCACAGGAAATCAAGGTCGAAACTACCGGATGGCCTGATTATGTATTTGATGACGATTATCAGCATGCTTCATTGGCCGAATTGGAACAGTTCATCAAACTGAACAGGCACCTACCTGATATGCCCACGGCAAAAGATGTAGCCGAAAACGGAGTGTCATTAGGCGATCTGAGCAAGCAATTGCTCAAAAAACAGGAAGAGCTGACTTTGCACCTCATTGCACAGGACAAGAAAATCAATGAACTGTTAAAGCTGGTTGCTGCACAGCAGGAGGTGATTAATGCATTGAAAAAGCCATAAATAAGGATATGAAAAAACTGATTTTTAGCATCATCATCACCATGACCATGGTCAATTTCGCCAAGGCGCAGGATTATTCGTTTCATTGGGGAAACATGTCCCCTTCTTTTAATAATGGGGCTGCCAATCAGGTGGCCTATATCGATTTTGGCGATGTGGGCTTGTGGGGCTATGTAGAGATAACGCTTACCTCCAGTTTTAATAACCAATTGACAACGGGTATGTATGGTAAACGCTTCAATGTGGGCAAAAATACCAACTGGTCTTTTTATGCGAACAGTTCTGAAGTTTTTGTTGCCTTTAGGCCAGTGGCTGAGCAGTGGAAGTTGGGCGAATTCCAAGTTGACGGAACCAATCACCTGGTATTGCCGATTTTCCACCTAGTAAGTAGTGGTAATGCTATTCATGTAAATATCAATGGCGTTTCGTTAGCACCGATTAATGAGTCGTTAATTCAGATCACTACGGCAGGTACCTTACCTAACACCGAGACAAGAGATTATCAGCATACGCTGGATCCCGTTGCAATCGGCACTAAAAAGATTGATCCTAGTGCAAAGCTTACCGTGGGTGGCAAGGTTAGCGCAAGGGAAATTAAGGTAGATGTGAATGCGGGGGCCGATTTTGTGTTCAATCCGAACTATGGGCTCCTTAACCTTGCCGCGCTGAAAACTTACATCCAGGCCCATAAACACCTCCCTGATATTCCCTCGGCTTCGAAGATGGTCAAAGAGGGTTTGGAAGTTGGCGAATTCCAGTTGAAACTTTTGCAAAAGATCGAAGAGCTGACGTTATACCTATTGGAAAAGGAGGCTCAGGTAAAAGCCTTAGAGAAACGCGTTTCCCAGTTGGAAGGAAAAAATTGAGGTTCGGTCTTGTATCAATTTGCGTTAGGGATTGCAGTGGAAATCCTTGCGGGGAAGAGGATTGATCATCAGGTAATTCCCTTCAGAAAAAATTTGGAGTTGCCCGCAAGATTGGAGCGGAAAGCCTGCTCGAACGCCCAAAAGAAAATCATCTTCTGCCTCAGCTTTTGCAGATAGCCTAATGCGGTCTGTTACTGATAAGTACTTGTTTTGTCTATAAAATGCGGATTCTGGGAAAACAATCCTATCTTGTTCCAATCAATTGGAAAAGATGAAAAAATTTAGTATATTATTGTTGTTCCTGGCGTTATCGTTCGCTGTTCAGGCACAGGATAAAGCAGACAAACAAGTATTGGCTGCAGTTGGACAGTTGAAAAGTGCCATGATCAGTGGGGAAAGGGCTGCCTTAGACGAAATCGCCGCGCCCGAACTCAGCTATGGGCACAGTAGCGGAAAAGTGGAAGACAAAGCTACTTTTGTAGAATCCATCGCTTCAGGAAAATCAGATTTTGTGAGCATTGAGCTCAAAAACCAGAACGTACAAGTAAGTGGTAAAACAGCGCTGGTGCGCCACGAACTCCATGCCAAGACCAACGACGGTGGCAAGCCCGGCGAGGTACACCTAGGTATCCTATTGGTTTTCCAAAAACAACATGGCCAATGGAAATTGTTGGGCAGGCAGGCATTTAAATTAGCTTATTAGCTAATTAGCAGATTAGGTGATGGAATTATCAATGAACTAATGTGTTTATGATCATTAGGTGGTCAGGCGCTAACCTTAGTCATGGCAGTATACTGTAGGGGTAATCATTTATTGCTTACCTGTACTGTTGAATCTTATTTCGGGGATTAATTACCTAATTAGCGAATTGATTAATTAGCTAATTAAATCTATCTTCGCCTAAACTAAAATTTTTTATGTTTCCTACCGTCTCGCACTTTATTTCCTATTTAACAGGATGGAATATCCCGCTCCCCTTTAATACTTTTGGCGTCTTTGTAGCGCTGGCCTTTGTGGCGGCCTATTGGGCTTTTACCAAAGAATTGAAGCGTAAGGAAGCGTTGGGGCTGATCCATCCCTGGAAAAGAACGGTTACCGTAGGCGAACCAGCCTCTGCCCTTGAACTCATTTCCAATGCTTTCTTTGGATTTATCATCGGCTATAAGCTCATCTATGCCCTGGTCAATTATAAGTTATTTGTAGAAGATGCGCAGACCGTATTGCTCTCCTTAAAGGGGAACATCTTTGGTGGTATCGCATTGGCTGCTCTTTTTGCCTATTGGGATTACCGCGAAAAAGAGAAGACAAAATTACCTAAGCCTAAAGAAGTCCAGGTCACTGTCCATCCGCATGAATTGATGAGCTCGATTGTGGTCTGGGCCGCTGTTTGGGGATTTCTGGGTGCAAAAGTCTTCGACAACCTGGAGCATTGGGATACCTTTGTCCAAGATCCGATCGGCGGATTGTTGTCGTTCAGTGGATTGACTTTTTATGGTGGATTGATCTGTGGCGGCGCTGCGGTGCTGTACATCGCCCACAAACATGGCATTAAAGTACTGCACATGCTCGATGTGGGCGGTCCGGGCATGATGCTGGCCTATAGTGTGGGCAGGATTGGCTGCCATTTGGCAGGCGATGGCGATTGGGGAATCCCAAATTTAAATCCGAAGCCTTTTTCATGGCTGCCTGACTGGCTCTGGGCCTACACTTATCCGAACAATGTGGCCATGGCCGATCGGAGCAATCCGATTGCCAATTGCGTCGATAAATATTGCTATGAGCTGGCGCAGCCTGTTTATCCTACGCCGATCTACGAAGTGGTCATGGCATTCATCCTTTTCCTTATCCTTTGGAAAATCAGGAAGCAGTTTAAACTTCCAGGAATGATGTTTGGCATTTACCTGATGTTGAATGGTATAGAGCGCTTCTTTATTGAACTGATCCGTGTCAACTCAAAATATACCGTAGCAGGAATATCTTTCACCCAGGCAGAATTGATTTCGTCGCTGCTGTTTATCTCGGGATTGTGTTTGGTCCTTTATTCCATCAAAAACAAAGAAAAACTGGCAAATTACTAAGATGGATTACGAATTATTATGTACGAAAGTACTGGCCATCACCCGTCTAACGGGTAACTTCATCAGAAAAGAGGCCATGTCCTTTGATGCCAAGGCTATTGAATACAAAGGGCTGAACGATATGGTTTCTTATGTAGATAAGACCGCAGAGAAGCAATTGGTGAAAAATTTGAGCAAACTGCTGCCTGATGCCGGTTTTATTACGGAAGAAGAAACGGAAAATATCCTTGGGAGATCACACACCTGGATCATTGATCCACTTGACGGGACAACCAACTTTATCCATGGCATTCCGACCTACTCGATCAGCATTGCGCTGTATGAAGGCAACCAGCCCGTCATTGGTGTAGTTTATGAGATCAATCGGGGAGAAATGTTCTATACCTACAAAGGTGGTCCTGCATTTCTGAACAATAAGCCCATTCGAGTATCCCAATCTACCCAACTTTCGCAATGTCTATTGGCTACCGGTTTCCCCTATTATCAGTTCGACAAACAACCGCAGTACATCAAGCTATTCACAGATATCATGCAACAATGCCATGGACTGAGGCGCATCGGCTCGGCTGCGGTAGATTTGGCCTATGTGGCCTGTGGCAGGTTTGATGCCTATTTCGAATATAACCTCAACTCATACGACATTGCCGCGGGCGCTTATCTGGTGCAACAGGCAGGAGGACAGGTCATGAATTTCAGCGGTGGCGCCGATTATATAGAAAAGCGGGAAATTTTGGCTACGAATGGACAGGTAACTGATGTCATTCTGGAAACGATAGCGAAGTATTTTTAGTCGTTAGTCATTAGTCGTTAGTCATTAGCCAAGAGATGTTAGACAAAAGATATTAGATGTTAGATAATAGACATTAGATACTAGACACTGGACTTTTGGACTTTTGGACTTTTGGACTCTTGGACTCAATTTTTGGACTCAATTTTTGGACTCTTAAACTGCTAGACTCTATCTTCGGTCTTCCCGACTTCTGACTTCCGGACTATTGAATCTTTTTGGACTTCTGGACTTCCGGACTCTTAGACTTCCAACTCAGCTACAACGCTTCCGAAACTACCTCTTTCACTTCTGGAACCATGCGCTGCAATAGATTTTGGATCCCTGATTTCAGGGTAATGGTTGAAGAAGGGCAGCCGCTGCAAGATCCGCGAAGTTCTACGGTAACAACACCTTCATCGAATGATTTATAGCTGATGGCCCCACCATCCTGTTCTACAGCCGGACGGACATAATCGTGCAATATCTGTTGAATTTTCACTTCAATTTCAGAACCTTCAAAATTTGGGGCTTCATCTGCAGCGACATCTTTGATCTTAAGTTCAGATTCTACTGCACCTTTAACGAATTCTTTTAAAATTGCCTCGATATCAGGCCATTCTGCATCCTCAGTTTTTGTAATGGTTACAAAATTGCTTGCAAAAAAGACACCGTTCACAAAGTTAAACTTGAACAACTCCTTCGCAAATGGCGATTTTTCTGCTTGTTCCCTGGTTGCGAAATCCTCGCTACCATTGATCAAAAGCTTGTTTACCATGAATTTCATGGTTGCCGGATTTGGGGTCTGTTCTGTATATACGTTTATGGTCATGTCGATAAGATTTATACAAAAGTAAAGAATTCGGTTTCCAAATAAGGTCTGTTTTTGGTCATATTGACGACTAGCGCCTTGCGGCTCGCGTTTGGCGTCAAGCGCCTAGCGTTTGATTTAGCGCCCATCGCCCATCGCCCTGCGCCCAACGCTCTACGCTATTCGCCCATCGCCCAACGCTAAAATATCCCAGTATAATTAAACGGTGTAATCTGCTTCAGCTCTGCTTTGATGGCATCGTTCACGTCGAGCTCATCGATAAATGTGGCCATGGTTGCTGCGGTAATTTTTTGATTGGTGCGGGTCAATGCTTTAAGTGCTTCGTATGGATTTGGATAGGCTTCCCTTCTGAGCACCGTCTGTATCGCTTCCGCCACAACAGCCCAGTTGTTTTCCAGATCAGCTTCGATCGCTTCGTTGTTGAGGATGATTTTGTTCAGTCCCCTTAAGGTAGAATTGATCGCAATGAGTGAATGTGCCATCGGTACGCCTACGTTCCTGAGCACGGTCGAGTCGGTCAGGTCGCGCTGTAACCTTGAGATTGGTAATTTTGCTGCGAAAAATTCGAACAATGCATTGGCTACACCCGCATTGCCTTCGGCATTTTCGAAATCAATTGGATTAACCTTGTGTGGCATGGCAGAGGAACCCACTTCGCCTTCCTTGATCTTCTGCTTGAAATAATTTTTTGAAATATAGGCCCAAATGTCGCGGTCAAGGTCGATGATGATGTTGTTGATTCTTTTTAGGGCATCACATTGTGCGGCAAACTGATCGTAATGCTCAATTTGTGTGGTGTATTGCGCCCGATCTAGACCAAGGATCTCATTCACAAAATGATTCGAAAATTCGACCCAGTCCAATTGTGGATAGGCGATGTGGTGTGCGTTGAAGTTGCCGGTAGCACCACCAAATTTGGCGCTGTTGGCGATACTTTTGAGCTGTTGGAGCTGTATGTTCAAACGTTCTACGAATACCATGAATTCTTTCCCCAGTTTGGTTGGAGAGGCCGGCTGCCCATGCGTATGTGCCAATAGCGGTACTTCGGCCCATGCCGTGGCCAATTCTTCAACTTTACGGATCAGCTCTTCCAATGCAGGGAAGTAGCTTTCGGTCAGGGCCAACTTAAAAGAGTAGGGGATGGCAGTATTGTTAATGTCCTGTGAGGTTAATCCGAAATGGATAAATTCCTTAAAACCCTGAAGGCCAAGTTCATCAAATTTCGTTTTGATAAAATATTCGACGGCTTTCACATCGTGATTGGTGATGCTTTCTGTTGCTTTTACCTGCTCTGCATCTGCATCGTTGAAGTGTTGATAGATCGCACGAAGTTTGGGATATAGGTTTTGGTCGAAAGATTCCAGTCCGGGAACTTTTGCTGCACAAAGGGCAATGAAATATTCGATTTCTACGAAAACGCGGAATTTGATCAATGCGGCTTCCGAAAAATAGGCAGCAAGCTTTTCGGTTGTTTTTCTGTAGCGGCCGTCTATTGGAGAGATGGCCTGGAGCGAAGATAAGTTCATGGGACAGGAAATTGTTATGTGCGCAAAGGTAACATTTTCCTCGGATTTGATTGGCCCAGGTTAAACATCTAATAGGCTAACCGTTTAGGTCATTGAGGAAATTAAGTACTTTCTTGCGCCATAGCCTTTCCGCTTTCTGCTTTAGCACTTTCTGCTTTCCGCTTTTTGCCTTAGAATCAAAAACCCCGTAGCGAACCTTGGTCTGCTACGGGGTTTTGTAAGAGTTAACTATTGACTAGTGAGCTGCTTTAGTTGAATCTGCTGCTGTTTTAGCTGAATCTACTGCTGCTTTAGCTGTATCAACTGCTGCTTTAGCTGAATCTACTGCCATGTTAGCTGAATCTACTGCTGCTGAATCTGCTGCAGTTTCTTTTTTCTCAGAGTTACAAGCTGCTACTGATAAAGATAATGCTAGCGCTACAAAGCCTAATTTGAAGAAATTTTTCATTTTGATTTTCTGTTTAAATAATTAATTAATTTTACATCTTAATACTGCAAAGTTAAAAAGGTAACCCGCAATTGTAAAAAAAAGTTAAAATAAATTAAACTATTTGCTTTGCGCCACAGAATCGGCTTTTATTTTAGCAGAATCGATTACTGCAGTATCTATTTTATTGGTATCGATCACATTTGAATCGATTTTATTCGTGTCAATTGCGGAGGGATCTTTCTTGGTGGCGAAAAGATCACAAGCGCTTAAGGATAAGGTAAATACCAAGGCAATCAAGCCAAATTTCAGAAATTTTTTCATGTCATTAAGTTTTAAAGTAAGGATTGGCGTTGGGCGTCGTGCCTTCTGCGTTTTCGGAAATTAATACCCAAAAAAATGAAAGGTCACCCGCGATAAATATTTAAATTTCCGACAGGTTACCTTTGGGAGGGGTAGGGTATTAACTGGTTAAATTACGATAAGCGCTTAGCGTCTGGCTTGGCGTAAGAAATAATTTTTTTTTGCCTATCATTGGGTTACCATTCACGATTAAACGTATTAACAAGTGAGTTTAAAGTTAAGCAGTTCAGTTCCAACAGATAGAGAGGTTGTTCTAGGTATACTCAATAACTCGGAGGAAGTCTTAAATAAGTTGTATGCTGGGTACTATCCGATGGTATTGCAATTTATTTTGAACAATAATGGCGATGAGGATGATGCGAAAGATGTGTACCAGGAGGCCATCATCGTTTTATATAACAAGATCAAAACTGGCAATTTTGAGCTGAGCAGCAAACTGAAGACTTATCTCTATTCGGTGAGCCGGAGGATCTGGCTAAAGAAGCTTGCCCATCTGAGCAAAAGGACAAATAACATTGCCGATTTTGAAGATGTGCTAATGGTGGAGGAGGATGTCGAAAAACATGAGGAGCGGGACATGCAATTTACACAGATGAAGACTGCGCTTGAACGTTTGGGAGAACCTTGTAAAACCATTATACAGGATTTTTATATCCAGAACCTTTCCATGCAGGAAATCTGTGAAAAGTTTGGATACACGAATACCGATAATGCCAAGACACAGAAGTACAAGTGTCTACAACGATTAAAGAAGTTATTTTTTCAATCATAACAGGATGAACGAGATCGAATTAGAAGCAATTATTGAAGATTACTTAAATGGTAAACTCACTGCTAATGAGCAAAGCGCTTTTGAGCAATTGAGAAATAATGATCCAATCGTAGACCATAAAGTTGTGGCCCACAAGGTTTTTTTGGAATCCCTGAAGCAATATGCTGATGTGATGAGCTTGAAACAGCAGTTGGATGCTGCGCATGACCGTATTGATGTAGCTGCCATCAGTGCCAAGGTTAAACCACATCCTTCGCGCATCATCAGGATGTTCAGGAATAACAAGGCCGCCATTGCAGTAGCTGCATCATTTTTGGTATTGGCGAGTGTGGTCTACTTCGGGCAGACCAGACAGGATGACAATATGCAATTGCTGAACAATAAGGTCATCGCTACCCAGGGTACACTGAATGATATTGTCAGGGTAGTGAAAGAGCCGAAACCATCAACGATTACCCCGGCCAGGTTTGGCGGAAGTGGTTTTGCCATTTCAAGTAATGGATATATTTTGACCAGCTACCATGTCATTAAAGGTGCCGATTCGGTTTACGTCCAAAATAATAGGGGAGAATCCTATAAGGCCAAGGCGTTTTATACCGACCCGGTAAACGACATTGCTGTACTAAAAATCAATGATTCGGATTTCACCGCATTGGGTGCCTTGCCATATACCCTAAAAAGAACAGGAACCAGCATAGGCGAACTCGTTTACACCTTGGGCTATCCAAAAGATGATGTGGTTTTGGGCGATGGATACGTCAGTTCCAAAACCGGTCTAAATGGAGATACAGTCTCTTATCAAGTCGCAATTCCCGTAAATCCTGGTAACAGTGGGGGCCCATTGTTGGACAATAATGGAAACATCGTTGGTGTCATCAAAGGAAAAGAAAACAAGATTGACGGCGCCGCATTTGCCGTAAAGTCAAAATATATTGCAGAAGCCCTGAATGCCATTCCACAGGATTCTCTTCGCCGACGTGTGGCTTATGGCAAAAGAAGTTCGCTTCAGGGCCTAAAACGTGAGCAACAGGTTCGAAAGATGCAGGAATATGTGTTCATGGTAAAAGCCTATTAATCGCATTAATATTCCCAAAATATTAACAATTGGAAAACCCCGAAACTTTAGCTAGTTTTCGGGGTTTTGTTTTAACTGCTATTTATGGAATTTGGAAGAGTTACCCCCGAAGAAGTACCTACAATTGATTTTACATTACCTCCAGACGGGGTACAGACTAAACTTACGCTGGATAACCTCCCTGCCGTGGCCGGCGATTTCTTTGTCGGCTGCGCCAAATGGGGAAGAAAAGAATGGAAAGAACTGATCTATCCCAAGAAGACAAAGGAAGCCGATTTTCTTGGCGAATATGTCAAACATTTTAACTCCATCGAGTTGAATGCAGTTTTTTACAGTGTGCCAAAAGAAGATCAGATCTTAAAATGGAGGGAAACGGTAACCGCCAATTCGCCTACTGGAAATTTTATCTTCTGTCCGAAGTTTTCTAGGAGCATTACCCACATCAAGCGGTTAAAGGATGCCGATTTTATCACCGACGAGTACATTAAGGCCATCTCCGCTTTCGGGCCTTACCTCGGACCATGTTTTCTTCAAGTGAGCGATAACTTTGGCCCAGCTAACATTGGCATTCTTGAAAATTACCTCCAAAAATTACCTATCGACCTAAAATTATTCGTTGAAGTACGCCATAAAGATTGGTTTATTGGAGAAGCAAAAAGTGACCTTTTCAAGCTACTGGCCAAGTACGGAAAGGGCGCTGCAATAACTGATGCCAGTGGAAGAAGAGACTGCCTGCACATGGAACTTTCCACTCCTGAAGCGTTTATCAGGTTTGTGGGAAATGGCGGAAAATTATTGGACTCAGATAAGGCTCGTGTAGACGAATGGATTGTTCGAATCAAGCAATGGCTTGAAAACGGGCTCGAAAAAGTATATTTTTTCCTTCACCAACATGATGAGGCGGATACACCGTTGATTGCTGACTATACCATCGAGCAATTTAACCTGCACCTCGGCAGTAAGCTTCCTAGGATCCAATTTATCAGTCAGAACAGTCTTTTTGGCTAGGCGAAGAGCACAGCGCAGAGGGCATAGTGCTTAGCGTGAGAAAAGGAAGAAAGAATAAAGAGCAAAGATGTTAGACAATAGATCAAAGACAGTAGACTAGAACTTAAGTTAGACTTCTGGACTCTTGGACTTCTGGACTCTATTTGCCATCTTCCCGACTTCTGACTTTCGGACCCTTTAAAACTTCGCAAGTCGGGTCCGCTTTGAACATGGATTTTTCGCCAGACTGACGAAGTTGGAATCGGGCTCCTGGACCCCGTCTCCGGTCTCCCGACCTCCGACTTTCGGACAATTGAAACGCTATGTAATGGACTTCTGGACTCTTGGACTTCTGGACTCTATTTGCGGTCTTCCGGAGTTCTGACTTTCGGACCCTTTAAAACTTCGCAAGTCGGGTCCGCTTTGAACATGGATTTTTCGCCAGACTGACGAAGTTGGAATCGGGCTCCTGGACCCCGTCTCCGGTCTTCCCGACTTCCGACTTTCGGACTATTGAAACGCTATGTAATGGACTTCTGGACTCTTGGACTTTGTCTTCCGTCTTCCCGACTTCTGACTTCCGGACTCCTGTTAAACTTCGCAAGTTGGGTTCATCTCGAACGTGGATTTTTTGCAAAACTGACGAAGTTGTTTTGTCAACTGAATATTTTATTCTATAAATAAACTACCTTTTTTATAGACTTTTATTAACTTTAATTGATATTAAATTTTATTTACATAAACTAAGATACGATGAGCTTAAGAATAGGAGATACCGCACCAAATTTTAACGCCAAAACTTCCATTGGTGAAATAGATTTCTACGACTATTTGGGCGATAGCTGGGGCGTCTTGTTTTCGCACCCTGCAGATTACACGCCAGTGTGCACCACTGAACTGGGCCGTACGGCCTCGCTAAAACCAGAATTTGACAAACGAAACGTAAAGGTTTTGGCATTGAGTGTTGACTCTGCCGAGTCTCATCAAGGTTGGGTGAACGACATCAATGAGACGCAAAATACGAATGTAGAATTTCCCATTATTGCAGACGAGGACAGAAAAATTGCGGACCTCTATGATATGATCCATCCCAATGCTTCGGAAACAATGACCGTACGGTCGCTGTTTGTGATTTCTCCAGATAAAAAGGTAAAATTGATGATTACCTATCCCGCATCAACCGGAAGGAATTTTACGGAAGTATTGCGTGTCATCGATTCATTACAGCTAACTGCACAATACAGTGTGGCCACTCCGGCCGATTGGAAAGATGGAGAAGACGTCATCGTGATGAACAGCATCAAGACGGAGGACATTCCAGCTAAATTTCCAAAGGGCCACAAAGTAATCAAGCCTTATTTGAGAACTACACCGCAGCCTAACAAGTGAGGTGACGTTTTAAGATTCAGTTTTTTGGAGAAAGGGTAGCGTGGAGCAGAAAGCGAAGGTCGGAAAAGTGAAGAGCGAGATGAAAAGGAGGTTGTATTTGATTATTGGACTTTTGGAAGATCGACTTATCTTCCGACTTCCCAACTTCCGACTTTCGGACTTCATAATAATGCTGGAAACATTTTAACCCCACTGTTTGACTACAAATTTGAAATTATTTTTCATTTTAAATTTTTGTAATTAAATTCAGTAAAATTTAAATCTTATTATCAATAAAAAATTATGAATACCGGAAAAGTAAAATGGTTTAACACCCAGAAAGGATATGGTTTTATCGTTTATGATGGAAACAAAGAAATTTTTGTGCACTTCAAAGATGTGGTAGGCGGCATCGACAGCATCAAAGAGAATGATGATGTAGAATTTGAAACGGCTGAGGGCAGAAAAGGCCTGCAGGCAGTGAATGTTAAAAAAGTTTAATTCGGTAAAAAAATATAAAGCCGCCGTAGCATTGCGATACGGCGGCTTTTTTATGGATTGATGAGTCGTTGATAAATCAAATGGCATTACCCAAAGCTTTTTGTAAATTCTTCTTCATAAGTTTTGAGCTTAGCATTGAGCATATTGCTCAATACGGTTTGCCTAAAATTCTGATTGATTTGAGCGAGGCTCTGTAGCACATACATTCCAGTCCTGATTTCATTGATCAGGCCTTTTTGTGTTTCAGGTCTGAGCGAAAGGATATAGTCCAGTTCCTGGGCCACATACTGGCCTGTTGTCTGGGTGAGGCGATTTCCCTGTTGATGGTCATTCAATAGATAGAGGTTCTGTACCAGTGAAATCTTATTAATGGTATCGGTCAGCGAAGAATTTTCCAATGGGAGTTGCATCAAGCTTTTCGAAATCACCTTTTTAGCCAAGTTTGGTGCTTTAGCTTGGATCAGGTTGCTCGCGAGGGTATTGGCATAGGTCCAAGTGCTCTGTAAAATCCTTCTGCTTTCTGGATCGATGTATTTGGCCTTTTTAAAACCGCCCAACTCAAAACGCTGGTAATGCTGATAGGCCAATTTGTTATTGGTCTGTTCAGATTTATCGGTCTTTGGATCAGGATTCGGCGTCAAAGGCAACAGGCGATAGGCAAAACCTTCTAAATACAGGTATTTGTCCAGTCCGATATACGTATCTTCCGATACGCCATAAGAAAAATAGATTGGCCGTTTCCAATTGTTGTGTGCGATGATGTCGAGCATGGCCAAGTCTTTCTTGAACACATATTTTTCCTTAAAATCCCATTGCATTTGAGGAGCGATCTTATCTTTATCAGCCGCATCGACCGTACGGGTTGCTAAAATCTGAGCCGGATCGATGGTGAGCTTTAATTTTTTTGTCGGCATAAAATTCTCATAACTGCCATCGTTCATCTGAATCTGGTCTTCTTTCTGGTCTGAAGTCAATACCGCAAGCAGCTTCCCCAATTCTACACTGTCGGTAATGCCATAATCAACATACGGGAGGTAATCACGCACGCCGTCTTTATATTGTGCATGTTTCATGGAGATGGGCAGCGGGGCAGAAAGATTTTGCTGTTTTTTCATCTGGTCGATGTAGGCATCTGATGATAAGAACTGCAGGCAGACCACCCTTACATCGGTCCGGATTCCTTCCACTTCCTGTGCATACCAGAGCGGATAGGTATCATTGTCTGCATTGGTAAATAAAATGGCATTGGGCTCACAACTGTTCAGGTAATTTTTGGCCATCTCCAATGCAGTGGTTTTGCCATGGCGATTGTGGTCATCCCATCCTCGTACGGCCATCAGTACCGGGGCAATCAGCAAACAGGTTAGTCCCGCTATTGATAGCGCCATTTTGTTGGAAGCCAGTTTATTCAACAGGTCCCTTACTGCCAGTACGCCCATACCGATTAAAATAGCAAAGGCATAAAATGAGCCTACATAGGCATAATCGCGTTCCCTAACCTGCAATGGGTCTTGGTTGATATAGATGATAATGGCCAATCCTGTACAGCAAAAAAAGATGGCCACGACGAGACTATCCTTCCAGTTCTTACGGTAAAGATACGCCAGTCCTAAAAGGCCAAGTAGGCATGGGAGACCATAGAATAAATTATAACCCCCATTATCTTTGATGCTGGCAGGCAGTTTGCTTTGGTTATCTAAGCGGATGGCGTCAATGGGCTTGATCCCACTCAGCCAATTTCCCTGATTGATGGCTCCATGTCCCTGCTCATCACTCTGGCGCCCGATGAAATTCCAGGCAAAATATCGCCAGTACATGAATCCCATCTGGTAGCTGTTCATGAAACTAAGGTTCTGCCAGAATGAAGGGGTTTCGTTTTCGGCCAGTCCCATCCAGCTTTGGTAAAAGGCAATGTGCTTTGGCTTATCGCTATACATCCGCGGCAGCAACATATTTTGATCATAGACGCTCTTGAACGTCTTGCGGCTTACTTCGTAGCTACCTTCGCCCTTGCGATATTCTACACCCGTTTCTTTGGCGTCAATTGCTTTTGCATTAAAGGTCTGGCCATAAAGTATCGGCTTGTCTTCATATTGTTGTCTGCTCAAATAGCTCAATAATGAAATCGGTGTATCGGGATTGGACAGGTTGATATTTGTTTTAGCATTGGCCCTAATGATGATCATGAAGTAAGAGCTAAAGCCAAAAAGAACAAATGCAAAAGAAAGCAGGACTAAATTGAGTTTATACTTATGTTTTTTGATGCTATAGAAAATCCCATAAGCTAATGCCGCAACGACCAGCAGTAAAAAGACCATGGCGCCAATACCAAAACCTAGTCCAAGTGTATTCACGGCAAATAGATCGGCCTTGGCTGCAAAGAGAACAAAATATTGAATGATGCCAAATTGAACCAGGCCCAGTAAAATGCAGCCTAAGAAAAAAGCCTTAACCGTACCCCTAAGGGTTGGCGTTGTCGTTTTTCTGAAATAGTACACCAGCGTGATAGCGGGTATGGCCAGCAAGCTCAACAGATGGATGCCGATCGATAGTCCGATCAAAAAGGCAATGAACAGGATCCATCTGTCATTCAGGTGTTGTTCCCATTTTAAGATTGCCCAAAACACCATGGCCGTACATAAAGTAGAGATGGCATACACTTCCGCTTCGACCGCAGAAAACCAAAACGTATCTGAAAAGGCATAGGCAAGGGCACCTACAGCTCCGGCAATTATAATCGACCATCTATTGATAGCAGAGAGTGCTGTTCCTTGTTTACTAAAAATCTTGAGCGAAATGGCATTAATGGTCCAGAACAGGAACATTACCGTTGCGGCACTGGAAATGACAGAAACAAAATTTACCCAATAAGCCACTCTGCTGGTATTGGTTCCGGCCAAAAGCGAGAACAATTTGCCGATCATTAGAAATAGAGGGGCGCCAGGTTGATGGCCAACCTCTAGTTTAAATGCCGCGGCAATAAATTCGCCACAATCCCAGAAACTAAGTGTGGGCTCCATGCAAAGCCAGTAAACGATACAACTTAGGATAAAAATGACTAGGCCGCCAATGTTGTTGAGCCGTGAAAATCTGTTCATTTGATGTAGGTTAGGGTTATACCCAAAATTACCTCATCACGCTATCGTAAGCTGTTAAAAGATGTTAAAAAGTGTTAAAGGTCAGGCGATAAGCGATAAGCGGTGAGCGACTAGCGTTTGGCGTCTGGCGATTGGGGAATGTGGTATGAATACTAGTAATATTGCAAAATCTTTGTTTTAATGACTACATATCCATCTACAGTTTGAGTAAAGATGAGAAAATTGTCGTGGCTGGGCCTGATCTGGTATTTTTTGACCAATTGTTGTGCCTGTTCCGGAAAGTTTCGGACGATGACATTACCGAGCCAATTTTTGCCTTTCTTGAATTCGTTGAATTGGAGAACAGATTCAATTTCGAATATCCTGCCCAAAAAAGAAGAATTTACCTGTCCACTACAATACAATTGGCTTTGCGGATGTAATTTTCGAAGCTTAAATGTTTCGCCAATGAGGTTGAACGCTCCGCTTTTGAGCAGGGCCACATCTGGTTCATATAAAAATCCGGCAATTGGTCCTGTAGCCAGATTAGGGCTTGCCTGCTGCTCATCATATTGGAAAGTAAACCGCTTTTTCTCTTGGTTCAGCGTAGCGCAGATGACCTTAGGTGTACCCGTATGGGATCGATCCAAGACCCACAACAATTCCTTGCACTCATTTTTGACGCTTACAATGTGGATTTCACTCACTTGCCGAAGTGCTGAAAGGCCGGCAGTAAGATCCAGCAATGGGGCGGTTTTGATGATGGTGCGTTCGGCTTTTGTCAAAAAAAGATCGAGGTATTGTGTCACGTCAGGCGTACAATCTTTTAGCTTAAAAACCTTATTGCTACTGCTCCTACGTGCAGGATCGATATAAATGGTTTGGAATACCTGATTGGTATCCTGCAAAAAATCCAATCCATTTACAGGCTCTACAACCAAATTGGTTACATGAAGAACCTTTGCATTATATGCCGAGATAACTGCCAAGGCGGGATTAATTTCGCAGCTTACTACCTTTTTTACTTTTTGGGCAAAAAAGTAGCTGTCTACCCCAAACCCCGCCGTTAGATCGATCAGGTTGGGTCCAATGGCTAATGTGGACTTATACGAAGCTGTAACCTCTGATGACGTCTGCTCAATGGAAAGGGGTGGAGGGTAATAAATGTTGGGCTTTGTAAACCAGGTTGGAAGCTTATGTTGTGCTTTTTGTTTGGATGAGAGCTGTCCCGCCAATTCTGACGAACCTATACCATCAAATGCAGGTTTGGCCAGCGCAACCTTAGCGGCATCGGCCTGAAGATGTGCATCAAGATAAGTTTGAACTTCCGGAAAAAGAATTTTTTTGTTCATAGTTGTATAGTCCGGAAGTCCGATGTCCGAAGTCCGAAGTCCAGTAGTCCAGAGGTCCAAGAGTCCAGTGTCTAGTATCTAATATCTAAAGTCTAATATCTAGTATCTAATGTCTTTTATCTTTGCTCTTTGTTCCTTGCTCTTTGCTCTTTGCTCTTTGCTCTTTGTTCTTTGCTCTTTGTTCCTTGCTCTTTGTTCTTTGTTCTTTGCTCTTTGCTCTTGCTCTTTGTTCCTTGCTCTTTGCTCAGCGCTTCCTCACTTCGTTCGGAATGACAACTTGTCTTTCATTACAATCTGGCAGGTGTGTCTGCTCTTCACTTCCAAAAGTACATCTTTATCTGTAGTTACGCGGGCAATGGTGTCTTGATTGTAGTAACGGATGGTTACCAGTTCCAGTCCTTGGTTGTATTTCACTTTAAAGGTTTCGCTCAGGTCCTGTATCAATTGCTTGATCTTAGCCTCATCAAAGTCCACGCTCACCGAAAAGCTGATGGCAGAGTTGAGCATCGTATTCACCTTTACTTTATTCTGGTGCAGGATGTGGAAGATCTGGCTCAGATTTTCCTCAATGATGAATGAAAAATCTTTGGGAAAGATGGAAATCAGTACCTGGTTTACCTTAAAGATGAAGGAGGGCACAGGAAGGGGTGCATCGATATTCGTAATCGCTGTTCCGGCTGAACCGGGATCTAAAAACGACCTGACATACAAAGGAATGGATTTATTCTGTATCGGTTTGATGGTTTTGGGATGGATGACCGTAGCCCCGTAATAGGTCAGCTCGATGGCATCGTGGTAGGAGAGCTGTGGGATTTTTTCGGTCTCGTCAAACCACTTCGGGTCGGCATTGAGCACGCCAGGAACATCTTTCCAGATGGTCATTGACTCTGCATTTAGGCAGGAACAGAAAATGGCGGCAGAATAATCAGATCCTTCGCGCCCCAAAGTACTGGTAAAGTTTTCGCTTGTTCCGCCAATAAATCCTTGTGTAATTACTATTCCCTTATCTAGCAGTGTTGGCAAGTGCTTTTGGATTTCTTGATTGGTCTTATCCCACAGCACATTTGCTTCGCGATAATTGTTGTCTGTTTTGATATAGCTTCTCGCATCTGTCCAGATGGAAAAAATACCCGCTAAATTCAGGTAGGCTGCTATGATTTTTGTCGAAACCAATTCGCCGATAGATACGATCTGGTCGTATAGGTAATCGGCTCCATCACTGGCTTCCTCATCCAACAACCACTCGATTTCTACAAATGCATTTGATACTTCATTGTAGACCGGGTTTTTCGGATCCTCAAAAAGGTTGTGGATGATGTCGAAATGGTAGGCCTTGATTTCTTCGAAAAGTTGATGGGTATGGTCTTCACCCTTGATGAACGCCCAAGTCAGCTCCTCGAGTTTATTGGTCGTTTTGCCCATGGCAGACACAACAATCAACAATTCCCTTTTTGGTTCAAGCTGGATGATGTTGGCGAGATTTTTTACGCCTGCCGCATCCTTGACCGACGCCCCGCCAAATTTATATACTTGCATTTATGCTTCCTTGTTAAGTAGTTGATGTGTTTTGGATTTGGAAAAAGAAGCATTCAACCATCCGCTTTCTAAATCTGCCTGATATTTATTGTAGAAATTAATGGCGGGTTCGTTCCAATCCAGCACTTGCCACACCATCCCATTGTATTGGTTGTCCCTTGCTTCTGCAATCACCTGGTCAAAGAGCAATTTCCCGATGCCCTTGCCACGTGCTTCTTCGGTAACGATAAAATCTTCTAGGTACAGCCTTCTTCCTTTCCAGGTAGAATACCTCGTGTAGAAGATGGCAAAGCCTTGGATATGCCCATTTTCTTCAGCTACAAAAGCTTTCCAGACTGGCGATTTACCAAATCCGGCATCTATAAATTCTTCGAGCGTTACGGTTACCTCTTCTGGTGCCCTTTCGTAAACAGCCAGTTCATGGACCAGTTCCAATAGGCGCGGACAATCGGCTGCAGTGGCAACCCTGATGTGTATGTTCGTCATATATGTGGTGTTAGTGCGATGTGGTAAGCAATGAGGGATGATCGTTTGGCGTTTGGCGGTACGCTTTCCGCTCATCGCTTTATGCTTTCCAATGTTTGATTACTCTTTTTCCAAAGATATTGCTGCCAATCCTGACCATGGTACTTCCCTGTTCGATGGCCAGTTTATAGTCGGACGACATGCCCATGGAGATTTCCTTAAAACTTTCTTCCTTTCTAAAGAAACTTACTTTAATGCCGTCGAAAAGCACTTTCAGTTCTTGAAATTCCGCTTTTGTCTGGCCTTCTAATGCGGTATTGGTCGCAATGCCCATCAGCCCGGTAATCCTTATATTTTTGAGTTCCTGAAATTCGTCGCTGCGCAGCAGTTCTATGGCTTCGTCGAAACCTAAGCCAAATTTCGTGTCCTCATCAGCAATGTAGATCTGTAAAAGGCAATCAATAACCCGATTATTCTTGAGCGCTTGCTTGTTGATTTCCTTCAATAGTTTCAAGCTATCTACCGATTCGATCAGTTTAACGAAGGGCGCAATGTATTTCACTTTGTTGGTCTGCAAGTGTCCGATCAGGTGCCATTCGATGTCACTTGGCAGTTGCGCCTGTTTGTCGGCCATTTCCTGGACCAGGTTTTCACCAAATACACGCTGTCCGGCATTGTAGGCTTCGAGCACGGCTTCGGCAGGTTGGTGTTTGGAAACGGCAACCAGCTTTATGCCCTGTTCTTCCAGCTCACTTTTATATTTCAATAAGTTATCAGCAATGCTCATTTATCAGTATTTTTGGTAAAATTAACATCCTTGGTTTAAATTGACTAAGAAATATTAAGAATGAAGCGAATTTTTGTATTCCTGACCTGCTGTGCATTGTTATTGGCCTGTAAGCCAGGTATTCCAAGTAGCATCCTCCAGCCAGATGAAATGGAAGCCGTACTATATGATATCCATGTTGTTGATGGCTATGCGGCAGCGATTATTGTTGCCACTCCAGACAGCCTGAAAAAAACAATCGCACCTTATTATCATGGCGTTTACCAAAAACATGGCACGGATTCTTTGCAGTACACCCGGAGTTTAAATTATTATTATAAGCACCCAGAGGTGATGAAGACCATCTACGACCATGTATCTGAACGCTTAAGGAAGGACAAAGACCGATTGGCACAGGCAATGGCCAAGGAATCTGCAGTGCCGAAGCCTGCCACAAATCTCGATACAGCAAAAGATCAGCCCGTAAAAAATGTACCTTCCTTAAAACCAGCGAAATAAAATGTTATATCCAGAGAATTGCCAGGAGAGATTGGGATTTAACGAAGTGCGGCAAATGGTTCACCAGCATTGTTTGAGCACAATGGGGCAGGCCTTGGTCAGCAAGATGCAGCCGCAGACCAAATTTGACCAGATTAATAAGTTTTTACGTCAGACCAACGAATTTAAGAGCATTCTACAAAATCAGGACCCTCTACAGATCAGTACGTTTTTTGATATCAAAGTACTCGCCGATAAAATCCGTGTTGAAGGGACTTACCTGCTAGAAGACGAACTGTTTCAGATTTATGCCTCACTGCAGACCGTATTTTCGGTGCTGCGCTTTTTTGAGGAACGTGCATCGGTCTATCCCAATCTGGAAGCCCTATTTGAGCATTTGCCGATTGAAAAGGACATTTTGCGTAAAATCGAAACGGTGTTGGATGCCAAGGGCAAGATGAAGCCCAATGCTTCACCAGAACTGCAGGAAATTACTTCCGAGATTGCCAAAGGGGAACAGGAAGTCAGAAAACGGATGGATTCTATCTATAAGGCAGCAATTGCCAAAAACTGGGTCGCCGATGGCAGCCTGACCATTAGGGACGGCCGGATGTGCATTCCGATTTTAGCTGAGCACAAGCGTAAGCTCAAAGGTTTTATCCACGATGAATCTGCCAGTGGGCAAACTGTTTTCCTGGAACCCGAGGAGGTATTTGCGCTGAACAACAAGCTGCGCGACCTCGAATTTGACCGCCGTCGGGAAATTATCAAAATTCTGATTGCATTAACCACTGCATTAAGGCCTTATACACCTTTGCTATTGTCCTATCATGGTTTTCTGACCAAGTTGGATTTTGTGAGGGCAAAGGCACTTTTTTCAATTGATATCGGCGCGAATATGCCCATCCTGCTCAAAGAGGCCAAAACAAAACTGATCAATGCCAAACATCCGCTGCTCCTGCTTTCTTTTGCAGCAGAAAATAAGACGGTCGTTCCGCTAAATATCCACCTTAATGAGAACCTGCGGATTGTGCTGGTTTCTGGTCCCAATGCTGGCGGAAAGTCGGTCTGTATGAAAACCGTCGGGCTGTTACAGATGATGCTCCAGACCGGACTGCTCGTTCCAGTTGATGAAAATAGCGAAATGGGGATTTTTGACCAGATTTTTGCAGACATTGGCGATGATCAGTCCATTGAATCTGACCTGAGCACCTACAGTGCGCACCTGACCAAAATGCGCCATTTTGTGGCACACGCTACACCAAAAACCTTGGTGTTGATTGACGAATTCGGAACAGGGACCGATCCGCAATTTGGTGGCCCGATGGCCGAAGCCGTACTCGAAGTGCTGAACAACCATAAAGTTCGTGGGGTAATTACCACACATTATTCCAACCTCAAGCTGTTTGCCGGGGATACCAATGGTCTAGAAAATGCATCTATGCTGTTTGACAACAGTAAAATGAAGCCACTTTATATTTTGGATATCGGCAAGCCGGGAAGTTCTTACGCCTTCGAAATTGCCCAGAACATCGGCCTGCAAAAGGAAGTGCTGAACCTGGCGAAAGAAAAGACGGGAACAAACCAGAATAGTATCGATAGCCTATTGGTGGATTTGGAGAAAGAAAAAAGGCAAATCCACGAAACCAAGATTACTTTGGCCAACCAGCAAAACAAGGTGAAGAACCTGGTGTCGGAAAATGAAAAACTGAAGGCATTTTTAGAAGAGAATAAGAAGGCCCTGATCAAGGAAGCCAAGCTGGAAGCGCAAAAAATTATTCGCGATGCCAATAAACTGGTAGAAAATACCATCGCACAGATCAAGCAGAAGCAGGCTGATAAAGTAGCGACCAAGGCAATCAGGCAAAACCTGCAAAGCGGATTGGTCAAAAATGAAGTTAAGGAAGAGCGAAAACCAGTAGTTAAAGCAGACGATTCAAAAATTGAAGTGGGAGATTGGGTGCAACTGGTCAATACCGAAACCAGCGGGCAGGTTTTGGAAATCAATAGGGATAACCTGGTGCTGGCCTTGGGCGATCTGCGTTCTGTCGTAAAACGAAATCGGGTAACGAAGATCAGCAACAGGCAGGCGAAGAAAGTGGTACAGGGCAATTCTTTCGCAGGAAAAATAAATGAAGCGATTACCAATTTCAAACCTGAGCTCGACCTGCGTGGCATGCGAGGCGAAAATGCGCTGCAGGAGGTGGAGAATTATCTGGATAAGGCCATCATGTTAGGTTTTCCCTCCATTAAACTTATACATGGTAAAGGCGATGGCATTCTGCGCAAGCTGATCAGGGAATACTTAAAAAAATATACCGAAGTAACCAGGATAGAAGATGAACACGCCGACAGGGGAGGCGATGGGATTACTTACGTTTATTTAGGTTAGTTGATGGTCGAAACTAGTTAAAACCTGTGAGGTCTGGATGTTTTTTTGGATAGAAACCGATTTTAGACCTCGTAGGTTTCGATAGCCTTTAAAATTATTCTTATCTTGCCTTATGATACTTACTTCTTTACAGCTTATTGTTGGCTTTTTTTTTAGTATTTTATTTCTGCAGTCTGGATTTGACAAGGTTTTTGACTATGCGGGAAATAAGGGGTACATCAAAAGTGTGTTTGAGCCGACTTTTTTAAAGGGGGCATCTACTTTGCTGTTTATTGCAATTGTATTGCTGGAAGTTGCTGCTGGACTGTTAAGTGCGATAGGGACTGTTTACTATTTTTTTACGCATGAAAGTGCGCTGCTCGTCCTGGGACTTCAGCTTTCTGCCCTAAGTTTATTGGGCCTCTTCTTGGGCCAACGGATTGCCAAAGACTACGCTGGTGCTGCGGGACTAGTGCCATATTTCCTGGTTGCCATTTTTGGGATTTGGCTTTTTGCCTAGGTAAGTTTAAAGTTTAAAGTTGAAGGTTGAAGGTTGAAAGTTGTGATGAAGGCTTCGCAGGAGCTCTTTGGAAACATCCCTAAGGGAAAAGCTTAAAAGGGTTCATTTCAACTGATTTGGAATATTTAGCTTAATATTGGAACGTTACAACCTTACAACATTTAAGCTTTCCAACTTTAAAAAGTGCTACCTGTTCCTTACAAAAAGGTCTGTTTCCAGTACTTTTTTCTCAAATTCCTCTACGGGATATTTGGCTTCAATGAGCTGTAGCAGCATTTCTGTGGCCAATTGCCCAATGTCAAATGCGGGCTGCCTGACCGATGTTAGGGAAGGATTGAAGAGATCGAGTACATCAGAGTTGCTAAAGCCGGCAATGGCCATGTCTTCGGGTACTTTGACCTTCAGGTTTTTAAAAACGCTCAGACATCCGGTGCTCAACCGATCGCCTGCTACAAAAATGGCATCAGGCTTTTCGGGTAGTGCCAACAATTCCTTAATGGCATTTTCGGTTTCCTGGTAGAGCATCCCACCATGTGGACAATGTTTAATGTAGTTTGGATCAATTTGAAGCCCGTTCGCTTTTAACGCTGCTTCATATCCTGCCAAACGTTCGATACTGATGGAGAGGTAGCTGGAGCTGGTCAGGTGGGCAATGCGCCGATATCCCGATCTGATCAGGTGTTCAGTAGCATCAAATGCTCCTTTTTCATTGTTGGCGATCACTTTATGCGTATTGATTTCATCTGCCACACGGTCAAAAAAAACAAGCGGCAGCCCTCTTTCATGCAAAGAAGTAAGGTGTGAAATGTCTGTGGTCTGTGAGGATAGCGACACCAAAAGCCCATCGACCGAACGGGAAGCCAAATGCTGCACGTTGATCACCTCACGTTCATACGATTCATGTGTTTGTGAAATGATGACGTGATAGCCCCGATCATAGGCAATCGATTCGATCCCATTAATGGCCTGCGAAAAATAGCTGTTGGCCACTTCGCTTACCACCACACCAATAGATTTGCTCCTGCGCTCCTTAAGGCTCAGCGCAATGGGATTGGGCTGATAGTTGATTTCCTTCGCATAATCGAGCACAATCTTTTTGGTCGCGGCACTGATCTCATGTGTGTCCCTCAAGGCCCTGGAAACAGTAGACGTTGACAGTCCCAATGCCTTCGCAATATCTTTTATGGTTACAGGTTCAAACATGGTTTAGGCGGCAAATGCTTTGTCAGAGCTAAAGATACGTTTTTTTGGCATAAATCAGTCTAAACCATATAAGAAGTAAAGTTTGGCCTGTATGAAACAGTATTCTCAAATTGCTCAATGCCTAAATGGTTGTCTTTGATGGTAGTTTACCATTAAGAAGTAAAGTTTGGCTTGTATTAAAAAGTATTCTTAAAATTTCTTAATGCCTTAATGGTTGTCTTTGCCAGGATCATTTACCATTAAGAAGTTAAGCTTATCATGTAGGGAAGTTGCTTAATATCTCAATGCCTTAATGGTTTTTTGCCAGTAAGTTAAGTTTTGCAGATAGCGCAAATTGCGTATATCTCAATTCGGTTATGGTTTTTGGTGTACAATGCGTTTAACCTCCATTTGGGCGATTAAATACTTCCTGTTTCTGGCAACGTTGTCGGGAACGATTGCATAAATTTAGTGTCCTGTACTGTCATGCATTATAAAAAAAACAATGTAGACTTGTTATTGGAAGGCGCTAGTAGTCGGCCAAAACCAAATATAATCAGAACGTATGAAAAAAATTTTACTGCTCCTTTGTGCGGTGGCTATGGGTATGAATTTGGCCTACGCGCAAACCAGACAAATTTCTGGTAAGGTAACCGAGAAGGGAACCAACACGACGCTGCCAGGCGTGGGTGTAACCGTAAAGGGAACAAAAGTGGCTACGGCCACCAATCAGAACGGAACTTATCAACTGGCAGTGCCTTCCACAGGAAATGTAATCCTTGTATTTAAATCAATTGGCTATAACGACCTTGAAATTACTGTAGGGAGCAGCAATACCGTAAACGCGGTGCTTACCGAAAGTTCTACCACGCTCAATGAAGTTGTGGTAAATATTGGTTATGGTACCATTAAAAAGAAAGACCTTACGGGAGCCGTATCTTCGGTAACGGCAGAAACGATAGCGGCAGCTCCGGTATCTTCGGCACTACAGGCCATCCAAGGCCGTGTTCCGGGGATTACCATTGCCACCACAGAGGGCTCGCCCGATGCGGAATTGACGGTAAGGGTAAGGGGCGGAGGCTCAATTACCGGAGACAATTCTCCGCTGTATGTGGTAGATGGTTTTCAGGTTGCTTCCATTGCAGATATTGCACCTCAGGATATCGAATCGATCGATATCTTGAAAGATGCCTCATCTACAGCCATCTATGGCTCTAGAGGTGCAAATGGTGTGGTATTGATCACTACAAAAAACAGTAAGGATGGAAGAACAAGCATTAGTGCCAATGTTTTTGGTGGAACGCGCACCCTGGCCAACAAACTGGATGTGCTCACACCATATGATTATGCGACCTGGCAATATGAGCGCGCACTTTTAGATGGCTCCCTATCAGATTATACCCAATACTTTGGAAATTATCAGGACATTGGCCTCTACCGCAATGTGCCTGAAAACGATTGGCAGGACATTATCTTTGGCCGTACGGCGACAACTTTCAACTCCAACCTGAACATCAGTGGAGGCGGTGAGAAAACAAAATATAGCTTGAGCCATAGTTTTGTTACCGACAAGGCCATCATGCAATTGTCCGACTATCAACGTCAGAACATCAATTTCAAACTGAACCACAAGATGTTCGATCGACTGTCATTGGATTTTAGCCTAAGATATGCTGATGCAAAGATCAAAGGTGGTGGCGCAAACGAGCAGAATGAAATTTCATCAGCGGATTCGCGACTTAAAAATGCCATGCTCTATCCGCCATTTCCTGTAAATGGCTTAACGACGACGACAGACACCAATGATGAATTTAACTTATACAATCCATCAATTGCGATTTCCGATAATGATCAATTCGTTAGGAGAAAAACCTTTAATGTAAATGGTGGTTTAAGCTACGACATCATCAAAGGTCTACGCCTGCGTTCTGAGGTTGGTTTCGACAATTACCGGAATGACCAGGACCGTTTTTACGGTACGACCACCTATTATGTCAGAAATGTGCCAGCTGCCGAAAATCAGAACCTGCCTGCTGTGATCTTTACCAATACGAGCAGAAACAGCTTTAGGAATGCAAATACCTTAAATTATGCTTTTGATAAAATTTTGGGCAAGGATCATCATTTGAATGTATTGGTAGGTGAAGAATTTCTAAAAACCTCAGAAATCGTACTGGGCAACGTTGTCCATGGTTTTCCCAAATCGTTTACGTTCGAAAATACAAGGGTGCTTTCTACACAGGGAAAAGCCAACACCATCGATAACTATTATTCTCCAGACGATAAAATGCTATCGTTCTTCGGCAGGGCCAATTACGATTACAAGGGCAGATATCTGTTGAGCCTTACGTTTAGGGCCGATGGTTCTTCCAAGTTTTCGGAAGATAACCGTTGGGGCTATTTTCCAGGCGTATCGGGTGCATGGAGGGTTTCTGAAGAAAGCTTTATGGCAGGTACAAAATCTTGGCTGTCTGACCTGAAGTTGAGGGGAAGTTATGCATCTGCGGGAAATAACCGCATCCCTCCGGGGCAAATGACCCAATCGCTTCAAAACTATACCACCACTTGGGTAAATGGAACAAACAACTATTGGGCCGCCTCTAAAACGATGGCCAATCCAGACCTGAAATGGGAAACCACGATCAGCAAGAACATTGGTATTGATTTCGCATTATTGAATTCGAAGATTACGGGAACCATCGATGCCTATATCAACCGCACCAAAGACCTATTGATCGCTTTCCCGGTAGCAGGTACAGGTTATGACATCCAATACCGCAATTTGGGCAAAACCGAAAACAAAGGGCTCGAATTCTCGGTAAACTGGAATGCCATTAAGCAAAAGAATTTTGATCTGGCCGTTAATGCCAACATCAGCTTTAACCGCAATAAGGTCATTTCACTGGGCTCCGTCAAAAACATCAATGGTTCATCAGGATGGGCCTCTACCGAAATCGGCGTAGATTACCTGGTTGAAGAAGGTGCTTCCATTGGCCGGATCTATGGCTATAAGAGTGCTGGACGATACGAAGTCTCTGACTTTTCAGGTTACAACGCCAGCACGAATACCTGGACCTTAAAGCCTGGTGTAACCGATGCCACTGCATTTATTGGACCATTGCGCCCAGGATCAATGAAAATCCAGGATATCTCGCCTGATGGAAAAATAGACCTTTCAGATAGGACGATCATCGGAAACGCAAACCCATTAAATACAGGTGGTTTTTCACTTACCTCAAGGATTTTCGATTTTGACCTTGGTGCCTACTTTAATTGGAGCTATGGCAACGACATTTATAATGCCAATAAGGTCGAGTATACCTCAACAAGTAAGTACAGCTCAAGAAACATGATCGATATCATGGCTAGCGGCCAGCGATGGAACAATCTTCGCGCCGACGGGACAATCAGCAATGACCCTGCAGAATTAACGGCCATGAACGCGAATACCACATTGTGGTCGCCATACATGAAAACGTTCGTATTGAGCGATTGGGCAGTAGAAGATGGCTCTTTCCTGAGGTTATCAACCCTAACTTTGGGATATACCCTGCCACAGGCGATTTCAAGCAAACTGAAAATGAAGAAATTGAGGGTCTATGCCTCTGGATATAATTTGTGGCTGTGGACCAACTATAGTGGATTCGATCCTGAAGTTTCGACCCGCCGTAAAACGCCACTTACACCTGGTGTAGACTACTCGGCGTATCCAAAAAGCAGGTCTTACATTTTAGGTCTGAACGTTAATTTTTAGGAGTTTAAATTTCAAGCATATGAAAAAGATTTTATATATATTATTTGCCATCACAGCCGTTACAGCCATCAGTAGCTGTAAAAAAGTACTGGATGCACCCACCAAATCATCATTGGACGAATCGGTGATCTTCTCTACACCAGGGCTGGCACAGGGTGCGATTGCTGGGGTACTTCAATCGTTCGGAGAAACCAATTCCTATCGTGGCCGTTTCCTTGTTTTTTACGGAATGAACACCGATACCGAAATTACCAATGGACTTAAAACAGTTGATGACAAGGCCAAACTTTCGAACTACGACACCAATGTGGTAAACGGACAGATGAATACGCTGGACAATGCCTGGGCTAAATTTTATGAAGGGATTGAAAGGGCAAATTTAGCGATCAGGGGTTTGCGGACTTACGGTAAAATAGAGAGCAATCCGCAAATGGCGCAGATATTGGGAGAAATCCTTACCCTTAGGGCCGTACTTTACAATGACCTGATCAAAGGTTGGGGAGATGTGCCTGCACGTTTTGACCCCATCACAACCGCCACCACCTATTTGGCCAGAAGTGACCGCGACATCATCTATAAACAACTGTTAAAAGATTTGGCAGAAGCTTCAAACTACTTGCCATGGCCAAATGAGAATTCTTCTGTAAGCAGTGTAGAAAGGGTGAACAAAGCTTTTGCAAAAGGCCTCAGGGCGCGCTTGGCCTTAGCTGCAGGTGGCTATGCACAACGTTTGGATGGAACGGTGAAGCTGAGTTCAGATCCAGAGCTATCGCGCGACAAGATGTATGCCATTGCCAAACAGGAATGTCTGGATATCATCGATAGCAAAAGACTGAAACTATTGGGATTTGAGCAGGTGTTCAGGACACTGAATGAGGAAACCGGATTGGCAGGACAGGAGTCGATGTGGGAAATTCCATTTAGCGAAGGTAGGGGAAGGGTGATTTTCGACCTGGGTGTAAAACACCTGAAAACCGATAAATATACCGGACAGAATAAAGGCGGTACAGATGGCCCTAACCCGATCATGCTTTATGAATATGATGTAGATGATGTGCGTAGGGACGTTACCGTGGTACCATACGAATGGGATGGCGGTACAGGAACTGCAGGAGGCTATCAGGTTCCTTCATCACTTGGACGCTTGTATTTCGGGAAGTATCGTTATGAATGGATGAAAAGAAGGGTAACCTCTACCAATGATGATGGACTGAACTGGATGTACATGCGCTATGCCGATGTGGTATTGATGGCAGCAGAGGCCATTAACGAGATTGATGGGGCAACAGCAGCAGCACCTTACCTTAAAATGATCAGGGATCGTGCATTTCCGACCGCACCCGCTAAAGTGGCTACATTCATGACGGCTGCTACAGCCTCTAAAACTGCTTTTTTTGATGCCATAGTCAACGAACGGGCCTTAGAATTTACAGGTGAAATGTTGAGAAAGGCAGACCTCATCCGTTGGAACCTGCTAAAGGTAAAATTAGATGAGGCCAAGACCAAATTACAGCAATTGGATACCAGGACAGGCAAGTATGCAGCATTACCGGCAAAAATCTATTACAAAACAGCTGCTGATGGCGAGACCGTCCAGATCTATGGACTGAGGTTTGGCGATACCGATGCTGCGGGAGCCGCACTTGGCTATCCTTCAAATAAGACCTGGACATTGTCGACTGCTGGCGAACCTTTGACATTCTGGGACGCCCTTTATGCGAAAGACCCGAATAAACAGCAGTTCTGGCCAATTTGGCAAGTGTTTTTGGACTCATCAAATGGACTGTTAAATAATAAAAACCTAAATTTATAATCACATAAAGATGAAAAGATTAAACCTATATATTGCTGCACTAGCATTAATGGCATTGTTCAGTTTCTCTGGTTGTGAAGATCCAGTTGAAGAAATTACGCAACTTCAGACCAGTCAGTTATTTTCGCCAACTGATCTCAATGCGGTAATCGTCAATAAAACCGGCATCAGGCTTACCTGGAAAGCCGTAAGCGGCGCCAAATCCTATACCATCGAAGTCTTTACCACGGCTGATTTTTCTGGTACGCCCGTTCGTACCATCAGCAATGTAAACATTTCCCAGGTGCCTTATCTGGTTAGCGGACTTGCCGGAAACACACAATATGCCATTCGGGTAAAGGCGATCGGAGATGGGATCAGCGATTCCAAATACATTACGGCAAGTATCAAGACTGAGCCTGAACAAATTTTCCAGGATATTGATCCTACAAAATTAACCGCAACTTCAATTACCTTGACTTGGCCAGCGGGAGAAAATGTAACCAACATATCCTTGTCGCCAGGCAGTATTTCAAGGGCATTAACTGCCGGTGAAATTGCTGCAGGTTCGGTTACCATCAGCGGCTTGACCCCTAAAGTGGCCTACACGGCTACATTGCTCCTCAATACCACCGTAAGGGGTACCAAGACCTTTACTACCCCGGCCCAATTGCCTACGGGAGCTGATGTAGTAGTTTTGACCCCGACAGACGATCTGGGAGCGATGATCCAGGCTGCAACGAAGAGCACCAGATTCGTGATCTTAGAAGGTACAAAATATGATGCGAGCGCAGCTATCATCTTGCCTGCCGGAATTGACATCAGCGTGATCGGTGAAGAAGCCCCCGTAAAACCAGTATTTTCTGTAAATACGATCACTTTGCCTGCCACGGGAGGTAAGCTGCACTTTGAAAATATTGAGATCAATGCTTTTGCCAAAGGCGATGAAACCCTGCCGTCGAACACAAGACGTCAATACATCATCAACCAGAGTGCAGCATCAACGTTTGATGAGGTTTCTTTCGATAACTGTAACATCCGTAATTTCGTGAATACGCCGGTACGCCTTCAGGGAACGAACGCCATTGTGATCAACAAGGTAATTTTTAACAATTGCCAGATCGATAACATCAGCGTGGCCGATGCTGGCCCGGGTGCAGGAAATTATTCTTTCATCAACTCTAACGTAGCGACAGGAAAAATCAACAACATTACCTTGACCAACAATACCTTCTCTAATATCGGTTATGGTCTGATCCTGCACAATGCCGCTCCATCATTATCAGTTACCATAGAAAATAATACTTTCTATAACGTAACAGGAGATGGTCGATATTTTATTGATTACAATGCGCAGACCATTGCGAACGGATTTTCGTTCAAGAACAATATTGTGGCCAAAACGTTATCTCCTGCAGGAACGGCAAGGGGAATCAGAAGTGCAACGGCGCCAACGGTTTCCAATAATTATCAGACCAACGACGTGGTGTTCGCATCAAATGCCATTCCGAGTATTATTGCTTATGCTGGTGCGGCTACCAGTTTGTTTACGGCACCTGCAACCCGGAATTTCAAGATCAAAGATGATGGCTTCGCAGGAAAAGCGACAGCTGGTGACCCAAGGTGGCGATAAAATGCCATTTAATTTTCTGATTTAACTAATTTTAAAGGTCCTGATTTTCTCAGGACCTTTTTCCAATCCTGCCAAATGAATTTGATCAAATCAATCTGCCTGTTAAGTTTATTGCTTTTTTATCTATACGTGCCGGCGCAGGACCCGAAATTTCCTAAAGACATCACCGTTGCACAAGATGGAAGTGGAAATTATAAGACGATACAGGCTGCGGTCAATTCGGTTCGCGATCTGGACCAATGGGAGGTGACGATCCATGTAAAGAAAGGAAAATATGAAGAGAAGCTGATCATCCCAAGTTGGAAGACGAAAATTAATATTGTGGGTGAAGAACAGGCCACGACCATCATCAGTTTCAACGATTATTCTGGAAAAGTTAATCCGAATGGAAAGGATGTATTCGGAAATGAAAAGTTTTCAACTTATACTTCATTTACGGTGCTTGTACAGGGCGATGACATCCATTTTGAAAACCTGACGATACAGAACACGGCTGGCAGGGTAGGCCAGGCCGTAGCGCTCCATGTAGAAGGCGATCGTTTCATCATGAAGAACTGTAGCCTATTGGGCAATCAGGATACCTTGTACACGGCCAAGGAAAGCAGTCGCCAATATTACATGAACTGTTTCATTCAGGGCACTACCGATTTCATTTTTGGAGAGGCAACTGCGCTGTTCGAAGATTGTACGATCAAAAGCTTGTCCAATTCCTATGTTACCGCTGCGGCTACTTCCCCAAATCAATTATTTGGATATGTATTTTTACGTTGCAAGTTGATTGCTGATACAGGGGTTGGCAAGGCTTATTTGGGCAGGCCATGGCGATCGTATGCGAAGACGGTGTTCATCCATTGTGAACTTGGTGCACACATTGTTCCGGAAGGCTGGAATCCCTGGAAAGGAGACCTGATGTTTAAAGATAAGGAAAAGACAGCTTTTTATGCGGAATACGAAAATACGGGTCCTGGTGCAAATCCAAAGGCAAGGGTGAATTGGGCTAAACAGCTGACATACAGTGAATTTAAGAAATATACTTTTAAGCAAATATTTAGAGGTTGGAAGATAAACTACGACTTACGAAGTCTTAAGACTTCGTAAGTGCTAATTTTAAGCAAATGTTACAGCAATTAATTACAGGGTTCGCGATCGTGCTTTTCTGCTTAAATCTCAATAACGAAAAGTTGACCGTCTATATCATCGGTGATTCGACTGCGGCCAATAAGCAGCCAAAGGCCTTTCCAGAAACCGGATGGGGCATGGAGTTGGCTGCATTTTTCAATCAGGACGTCAGCGTAGATAACCGGGCGATGAATGGAAGGAGCACCAAATCGTTCCTTAATGAAAAAAGATGGGAGTCTGTACTTTCGACTTTAAAACCAGGCGATTATGTGCTGATCGAATTTGGGCACAATGACGAAAAGGTCGATCGGCCTGAGATTGGCACTTCATTGGTCGAGTTCAAAAATAACCTGGCCAAGTTTGTGGTAGAAACAAGAGCTAAAAACGCCTATCCCATTTTGTTGACCCCAATCATGCGGAGGAGCTTTACCAATGGAAAACTGCAGGACACACATTTGGGCTATCCTGATGTGGTCAGGAAACTGGCCGACTCCCTGCACGTACCTTTGATCGATATGCACCAAAAAACCCAAAGGCTATTGGCCGATCTTGGCGAACAGCCTTCCATCCAACTTTTCAACCATGTCGATCCCGGCCATGTCAATTATCCCGAAGGAAAAAAAGACAATACGCACTTGAGCCCTCAGGGTGCCAAGGCAGTAGCTGCGCTGGTTGTGGAAGGCATCAGGGAAAACAGGCTCGGCCTTATGAAATATTTAAAATGATGGATCAAATAAAATTTCTGCTTTTCAGATTAATTTGTCTGTTTACTGTTGCGTTACAGCCCTATCCGCTGTGCGCCCAAAGCCAAAACACATACGACATTGTCGTGGCCCAGGATGGGTCTGGACAGTATAAAACTGTACAGGAGGCCCTGAATGCCGTCCCTGATTTCAGAAAAGTACCAACCACCATATTGATCAAGAATGGCACCTACAAGGAAAAGCTCAATCTTTCGGCTTCCAAGCAATTGGTTAGGCTGATTGGTGAAAATAAAACAAAGACTATCCTAACTTTTGACGACTGGGCACAGCGAAAAAATGTCTATGGAGAAGAGAAAGGCACTTCAGGATCGGCAAGTTTCTACATGTATGGGCCATCATTCTATGCCGAAAATATTACTTTTCAGAATACCGCTGGTCCTGTCGGACAAGCAGTTGCATTGCTCGTTGCGGGTGATAAGGCCAGGTTTGTGAATTGCAATATGCTCGGTTTTCAAGATACCTTGTATACCTACGGATATGGCAGCAGGCAATATTATCTTAATTGTTATATCGAAGGAACGGTCGATTTTATTTTTGGCTCATCGACCGCCGTCTTCGACCATTGCGAAATCTTCTGTAAAAAAGCAGGGTACATTACTGCGGCATCAACACCAGACAGTACCCAATATGGCTATGTTTTTCTGAATTGCAAGATAACCGGAGATGCGCCACCCCGTTCGTTCTATCTTGGCCGCCCTTGGCGCCCTTTTGCCAAAACTGTATTTATCGATTGTGAACTCGGTCCAATGATCAGGCCTGAGGGCTGGCACAATTGGGGCAAAGAAAGCAATGAGCAAACAGCCTTCTATGCCGAATTCGGTTCCAAGGGAAATGGTGCGGCAATTCAAGATCGGGTTGCCTGGTCGCATCAATTGGAACCAGCTGAACTGCCTAAATATACGCTGGAGCAAATTTTTAAAGGATGGAATCCTAGAGAGTGATTCAGTTAGCAGTTTTTAGTTAGCAGTTACTAGTTTTCAGTTTACAGTTTTGTTGTGATGAAGCCAATTTTTACCCTCCTATTTTCATGTTTGTCGCTGTTGGTTTGCGCACAGCGATCACTGACCTGGATGCCTGATCTGGGCAATGGATTTTATAAAAACCCGGTCCTCCATGCAGATTATTCCGATCCTGATGTCATTCGCGTTGGAGAACATTTCTATATGGTGGCCTCTAGTTTTGACGCGGTACCTGGCCTGCCTATCCTGGAATCAAAAGACCTGGTCAATTGGAAGTTGATCGGTCATGCGCTGAAAAGGCAACCTCCATTTCAGCATTTTGCTAAAACACAGCATGGCAATGGGGTTTGGGCACCGGCCCTGCGATTTCATAAGCAGGAATTTTACCTCTATTATCCAGATCCCGATTTTGGGATTTACCTTACCAAGGCCAAAAATCCTGCAGGGCCTTGGTCTGAACCTGTTTTGGTTGAGGCAGGGAAGGGATTGATCGATCCCTGTCCACTTTGGGATACGGATGGACAGCATTACCTGGTCCATGCCTATGCGGGTAGCAGGGCAGGGATCAAGAGCATCATCGTCATCAAAAAATTGAATGCCAAAGGTGATCAGGTCATCAATGAAGGCCAGATCTTATATGATGGACATGAACTGGACCCGACCATCGAAGGCCCAAAATTATACAAAAGAAATGGCTATTACTATATTTTTGCACCGGCGGGAGGTGTTGCTACGGGATGGCAATTGGTGCTTCGCGCTAAAAACATCATGGGCCCTTACGAGCGAAAAGTGGTATTGTCGCAAGGACAATCACCCATTAATGGCCCGCATCAAGGGGCTTGGGTAAACACGGCCAGTGGCGAAGATTGGTTTCTGCACTTTCAGGACCTCGGTGCTTATGGAAGGGTAGTGCACCTGCAGCCCATGAAATGGATCAATGATTGGCCAGTTATGGGTACAGATGCCGACGGCGATGGTATTGGTGAGCCTGTGCTGACGTTCAAAAAACCTACTACGGGACATTCTTCAATCGTCAACCCTGCTGAAAGCGATGAGTTCAATGGATCACAAATAGGGCTTCAATGGCAATGGCAGGCAAATCCGCTGGCCACCTGGTCTTTTATGAACCAAGGTAAATTGAGGTTGTATGCCATCAAAGCCCCTGATAGCGCTAAAAACCTCTGGGACGTACCCAACCTTTTGCTCCAGAAATTTCCTGCTCCATCATTTACGGTAACCACAAAAATGAAGGTAGCACTTAACGCCAAACGTTCAAACGAAAAAGCGGGAATTGTCGTAGCTGGATTGAGCTATGCCAACTTGGGTATCCAAAACAAAAAGGATGGACTGTACCTGGTTTGGGGGATTTGCAAAAACGCAGATCATGGAAGCAGGGAAACGGTACGTGAGGTAACCAAACTAAATGGAAATGAGATTTTTCTGCGTGTGGAAGTAAGTGCCGGAGCAAAGTGCAGGTTTGCCTATAGTGAAGACGGGATTAATTTTACCACACTGGAAGAGGATGTTGAAGCACAGCCAGGCAAATGGATCGGGGCCAAGATCGGCCTATTCTGTACGGGCGGACAGCAGACCAACGATTCGGGATATGTGGATGTGGATTGGTTTAGGGTTGAAAAGTAAGTTGAAGGTTGAAGGTTAAAAGTCAAAAGTAAAAAGTAAAAAGACCAAAAGGATGTTCCAAATGAACTCTTACAGCGCTTTTGGCATTGGAAGAAGTTGATCGAAATGGGATAAGATCAAGCAGCCAAGCGGACGATATAATCTGATTAACCTTATCAATACACGCTACGCCCTTCGCCCTTCGCTTTTCGCTCAACGCCCTTCGCCCTACGCCCTTCGCTTTTCGCTTTCCCCGATAACGTTTGCACAGTTATTTTCGGCCATTTAGTTTCATTTGGCCCCAAAACTATGTACAATTGTGATAGCAAGTTTCGTTTAAAACCAAACTGCCAACCAAATATAAATTCGACCTACGCATGAAAAAAATTGTAGCAGCCTACTTTTTGCTTTTATCTGTCAGCTATTTTTCTGTTGATGCCCAAACGTATAGTTTCAGCCACCTCCCGGTTATAGCCAAAACATCTTTTAAAAAGGATACTTTCAATATCGTTCGGTTTGGTGCCGTAAATGATGGCATCACGCTGAATACCAAGAGCATTAACGATGCCATTGTTGCCTGCAATAAAAAAGGGGGCGGTGTGGTCTTGGTGCCAAAGGGAATGTGGCTTACAGGGCCAATTGAGCTCAAAAGCAACGTGAACCTTCACTTGCAGGCCAATGCCATTCTTCAGTTTACGAAAGATTTTGATCAATATCCGCTTGTGGCGGGTAATTGGGAGGGTTTGCCACAAATGCGCAACCAATCTCCCCTGTGGGCTGTTAACCAACAAAATATTGCCGTTACAGGAACAGGCATCATCGATGGGAACGGAGATGCCTGGCGCATGGTCAAAAAAGACAAGCTTACCGAATCGCAATGGTCCAAATTGGTGTCATCTGGTGGAATGTTGAGCGATGATAAAAAAACATGGTATCCTTCTGAAAAAACATTCAAAGGTTCCAAGCTAAAAAACCCTGGTGAAATTACACCAGATAAAACCCCTGAATTTTACCAATCGATCAAAGATTTTTTACGGCCAAACCTATTGGTCTTCACGTCCTGCAAAAGAATTTTGCTAGAAGGGGTAACTTTTCAAAATTCGCCAGCCTGGAACCTGCATCCACTGATGTGCGAAGACCTGACCGTACGGAATGTATATGCCAAAAATCCCTGGTATGCCCAAAACGGGGATGGCATCGATCTTGAATCATGTAAGAACGTACTCATTGAAGGAAGTACATTTGATGTAGGAGACGATGGGATCTGCATCAAATCTGGACGTGATGCCGCTGGCCGAAAGCGGGGGATGCCCACCGAAAATGTGATCATCAGAAACAGTACGGTCTACCATGCGCATGGCGGATTTGTAATCGGCAGCGAAATGTCTGGTGGGGCAAGGAATATTTTTGTTTCAGATTGCTCATTCATTGGTACCGATATTGGCCTCCGTTTTAAAACTACACGTGGCAGGGGCGGTATCGTAGAAAAAATCTTTGTCAGGAATGTAAACATGAAAGACATTGTGGGCGAGGCAATTTTGTTCGATATGTATTATGCTGCCGTTGATCCGGTGGCACTAAAAGGCGAAAAAAGGGATGCCCCGAAAGTGCAGCTTTTGCCGGTAACCGAAGAGACCCCAATATTCAGGGATTTCCATATCAAGGACATCGTTTGTGATGGGGCGGCCAAAGCGCTTTTCATCCGGGGATTGCCTGAAATGAGCATTGCCAACATCACGCTAGAAAACCTAAATATCCAGGCTAGGGAAGGAATTGATATCCAGGAAGCCAAAAATATACAATTGTCCAACGCCAGGTTAAAGGTGGCCACCACATCACCATTGATCAACATCCAGAATGGAAATCAGATCCGTTTTAACAATCTGGCCTATCCGAGTGCGCAATTGCTCTTCCGCATCAGCGGCGACAGAAATAGCGACATCAGCGCTTTGGGTGTAGACAGTTCAAGGGCAAAGGTTAAGTCTGAATTCGAGGGTGGGGCCGATCAAAAATCATTACAGTTGAAATAAGATGAAGAAATTAATCCTATGTTATGGCCTGCTCCTAGGGGCAACATTTGGCTATGTAAAGGCACAAAATCAAGTTTTAGGTAGCCGGTCTGATGCCAAGCGCATGGCCGAAACAGTGATGGCTGTCTGGAGCGACAGTACGAATAACACGCCATCGAGCTTTAAGCCAGTAAAATGGTCTTACGACCTTGGTGTCATCTATGAAGGCTTTGATGCACTTTGGAGGGTTACCGGAAATTCGACCTATTTCAAATCCATGCAGAAAAGTATGGACAGCTATCTTTCCGGCGATGGCCAGATCAATAACTATAAACCTGGCGATTTTAACATCGATAATGTAAAAAACGGCCGTACCCTGCTTACACTCTATAAAGTAACGCTACAACCTAAATATTTTAAGGCCGCAACACATTTATGGGATCAACTGAAGCAGCAGCCGCGCACCAAAGAAGGTGGTTTTTGGCACAAAAAGATCTATCCCAACCAAATGTGGCTTGATGGATTGTATATGGGAGAGCCATTTTATGCAGAATATGCTGCTCTGGTGCAGGATAAACAGGCATTTGACGACATTGCCAACCAGTTCATCTGGATGGAAAAAAATGCGCGGGATACAAAAACAGGCCTGCTCTACCATGGCTACGATGAATCGAGGACAGAGAAATGGGCAGATCAGCTTACGGGCCGGTCGCCACAGTTTTGGGCGCGGGCAATGGGCTGGTATGGTATGGGCCTGGTTGATGTGCTCGACTATTTTCCAAAAGACCATCCAAAGCGCAAAGAATTATTGGCCATCCTCAATAGGTTCGCCGCTGCAGTGCTAAAGGTGCAGGATCAAAAATCTGGTTTATGGTATGATGTTTTAGATCAGCCCCAGGGAAAAGGAAACTATCATGAGGCCTCTGCTTCGAATATGTTCATCTATACCTTTGCCAAGGGTGCCAGATTGGGCTATTTGCCAAACAATTATCTGCAGGCGGCCAAAAAAGCCTATCAGGGTGTACAGAAAGAGTTTATCGAAAATGTAGATCCGAACAAGATCAACCTAAAAGGTACAGTGGCAGTTTCGGGACTTGGCGGAAAACCTTACCGCGACGGTACCTATGCCTATTACCTGAGCGAAAAAGTGGTAACCAATGATGCAAAAGGCGTAGGTGCATTTTTGCTGGCCGCCGTAGAACTTGACCGTGCCACAGGTGTAAAACCAGGATTGGGCAAAACCGTTCTTTTGGATTCCTATTTCAACAATGAGCTGCGTACCGACCAGAGTGGAAACCAGCTCTCCTGGCATTATAAATGGGAAGAACGTGCCAACGGGGGCTTTTCTCTCTTGGGCGATCTGTTCAATGATGCCGGTTTTAAGACCAATACGCTTTATGCCGCACCAAAAGCAGAAAACCTAAAGGGTGCATCTGTCTACATCATTGTCGATCCTGATTTTGAAAAGGAAAATCCGAAACCAAATTTTGTTGGCGAAAAAGACATTAAGGCCATTGCAGCCTGGGTAAAAGGTGGCGGTGTTTTGGTGCTCATGGCCAACGATGCGCCAAATGCTGAACTCACGCATTTCAATGAACTCGCATCGCAATTTGGTGTATTTTTTAATGGAGATAGCAAAGGTACAGTGCCCGTACCCGGAAATTTTGAAACGGCAAAGGTTATGGTGAAAGGGCAGAATGAAATTTTTAGACAGGCCAAAAACCTTTTCATCAAAGAATATAGCAGCCTGAAGTTAACAGGGCCCGCCGTTCCGGTGCTTAAAGATGCCGATGGGGCAAATGTGATGTCGGTAACCAGGTATGGAAAGGGCACAGTGTATGCCATTGGCGATCCTTGGCTATACAATGAATATGTGGATGGCAGAAAGTTGCCATCAATGTACCAAAATTTTACGGCTGCAGCTGAGTTGGTCAATTGGTTGGCCAAACAGGTCAAGTAATGGACTGCAAAGCTATATAAAGACCAAGCAAATGAAAAAAATCCTCTATATGGTGGCCTGCCTCAGTTTTTGCTCGTGCGCAGCCCAACAAGGTACTTCGGCCAACTTTAAAACTGATCCCATTGCCGAAAAGATGTTGGTTTATCAATTGCCGAATGGCGGTTGGCCCAAGCAACTGATTGGTGGTTCGGTGGTCAACTATAACCAGCCTCTCGATGAAGCCCTATTGTCAAAAATTAAGGCTACGCCAGAAAAACACGCTACCATCGACAATAAGGCCACGAGCAGGGAAATCAATGCCCTGGTGAAAGCTTATAAGGCCACAGGCAATACAAATTACCTGAAAGCTGCCGAAAGAGGTATCGACTATCTTTTTAAAGCCCAATATACCAATGGGGGCTGGCCACAGTACTATCCCGATCACAGCCTTTACCGTGCAGAAATTACCTATAACGACGACGCCATGGTCAATGTGCTGAACATTATGCTCAACATAGCCACCCAGGCCAATGATTTTGAGGTTGTTGATCGGAAATATACCGCAAAAGCAGAAGATGCCGTGAAAAGAGGGGTCGACTGCATCTTAAAGACACAGGTACAAAAAGAGGGCAAATTGACCATTTGGGCGGCGCAATACGATCAGAATTCATTAAAGCCGGCCAAGGCCAGAAACTTTGAGCCTGCATCACTCAGTACTTCGGAGTCGGTGGGGATCGTAAGGTTCCTGATGCGGCTTAAAAACCCATCAACAGAGATTAAGCAGGCCATTTCGAGTGCGGTCGACTGGTTGGTACAAGCGAAAATAGTGGGCTATAGATTTGATAAGCTGGCCAATGGCGATAAGGGGTTGATTGCTGATCCGAGTGCGACCATTTGGTCCAGGTTCTACGATTTTGATAATAACCAGCCAATTTTTGGCGACAGGGACAATTCGGTGAAGACCAATGTGGCCGATATCAGCTTCGAACGCAGAAATGGTTACGGCTGGTATGGAACATGGCCCACTAACCTGATTGCGAAAGAGTATCCGAAGTGGCAAAAAACGATCGAAACAACAAATTAGCTAATTAGCAAATTAGCTGATTAAGACTGGCAACGTTTGCGCAAATATTTACCCCTAAATAAGGCTTTTACCAGTGAAAAAATCGGTAATATTGCTATAACCAAAGCTGGACTGGCCAGCTATAAATTACTTTGAACAGACCATGATCCTATCGCGAGAAAATCTGGATGCCATTGCCAAAACAGGCATCGACGTACCGCAAGCTGCTACATTTGAACTGCCCGAAAAAGTATTGCAATTCGGAACAGGCGTATTGTTGCGCGGCCTCCCAGATTATTTTATCAACAAGGCCAATAACCAAGGTGTTTTCAATGGCCGTGTGGTCGTGGTGAAATCTACCGGTACCTCAACTGTCGAATTTGACCAGCAGGATTCGCTTTATACGCTTTGCATCAGGGGCATAGAAAACGGCCAACCAGTTTCGCAGAACATCATATCTTCAGCCATCAGCAGGGTCATTGCGGCAGATCGCGATTGGAAATCAATTTTGTCGCTCGCCGAATCTCCGTCGCTCCAATTGGTGGTTTCGAACACAACGGAGGTTGGCATCCAATTGGTTGAAGAAAGTATCCAACTGCAGCCGCCTACTTCATTTCCTGCCAAATTGTTGGCCGTGCTGCATCATCGCTACCATTTTTTTAAAGGCTCGGCAACTGCCGGATTGGTTATTGTGGCCACCGAGCTGATCCCCGATAACGGAAAAAGACTTAAGGAAATCATTCTTGAGCTCTCGAATTTCAATCAGCTGGGCGATGAATTCCTATCTTGGCTGGAAAGCTCCAATCATTTTTGTAATTCACTGGTAGACCGGATTGTGCCCGGTAAGCCAGATGCCAATTCACTCGCCGCATTGCAGGAAGAGTTGGGCTATACAGATCACCTCTTGTCAATGAGCGAGCCTTATCGCCTTTGGGCCATTGAAGGAAATGAGCAGGTTGCAGCTATATTGTCATTTGCAAAGGCAGATCCGGGTGTGGTCATCGCAGAAGATATCGAAATCTACCGCGAACTAAAAGTGAGGTTACTGAACGGAACCCATACCTTGAGCTCGGGCATTGCCTTTTTATCGGCCATTGACACGGTTAAAAATGCCATGCAAAATGCTCAGGTCAAATCCTATATCGAAACGCTGATGGGCGAAGAAATTGCACCTTCAATTCCATATGCCGTTACCGAACAGCAGGCTTCGGCCTTTGCCGACACGGTAAAAGATCGTTTTGCCAATCCATCTATCGAACACCTCTGGCTGAACATTACCTTTCAGTACAGCATGAAAATGAAGATCAGGATTTTGCCCCTGCTTTTAAATTATGTCCGGTTGTTCAATCAGGTTCCAGCCTATATCGCCTTCGGCTTTGCCGCCTATCTCAGGTTTATGAAGATTGAACATACGGCTGATGGCAAATATGTTGGCAGCTATCAGGGAAGGGATTACCAGGTTACGGATGACAGTGCCCCATATTTTGATGAAAAAATAAGACAAGACCCTCAAGATTACCCAATTTCAGTACTTAAAGATGCTGATTTTTGGAAAACAGACTTAACTTTATGCAGCGGATTTGTGGAAACGGTGGTCGAGAAATATCAAGAAATAGAATCAGCCGGAATTGAACGGGCACTTTCGGCACTCCAATCCGCTAAATTAGAGCAGGATCATACCATATGAAACAACAAGTTTTAAAAATACATCCACAAGATAATGTGCTGGTGGCCTTGGCCGATCTTAAGGCTGGGGAGTTGGTAAACTTTCAGGGCATGACCTATCAGCTTTTAGATGATATCCACGCCAAGCACAAGTTCTACATGAATGACATGCAGACCGGTGATGAAGTGCTGATGTATGGAACGCTGGTAGGGAAGGTGCAATATCCTGTTAAGGCGGGCATGTTGATGAATACAGACAACCTGAAACATGCTGCAGCTCCCTATACCTATCGTCCTTATCAATACAGTTGGCATGCGCCTGATGTGGCCAAATTTGAAGGACGCACCTTTAATGGCTATCACCGTAGCGACGGAAAAGTAGGTACGGCCAATTATTGGCTGTTTATTCCGACCGTTTTTTGTGAGAACAGGAACCTTGATGTAATCCGTGAGGCCCTCCACAACGAATTGGGCTATGCCGTAACCGCCAAATATAAATCTTATGCCCATGAACTGGTAGAAGCCTATAAAACTGGTGTAGACATTTCATCGTTACAGGCACCAATCTCATTTGAGGCCACTACCAAGGATCGTCCTTTCAAGAACATTGATGGGATCAAGTTTTTGAACCATCAAGGTGGATGTGGGGGAATAAGGCAGGATGCAGCAGTTCTGAGCAAACTTCTTGCCGCTTATGCCGATCATCCCAATGTGGCCGGGGTAACCGTGCTCAGCTTGGGCTGCCAGAACCTGCAGGTACAAGATTTTACGCACGACCTGCGGGAAAGAAATCCGAATTTCGATAAACCACTCTATATTTTTGAACAGCAGCAATCGCAGAGCGAGGAGCACATGATTGCCGAAGCCATTCGCAAAACATTCGAAGGACTGATCGAAGCCAATAAAATTGAAAGACGGCCAGCGCCATTGAGCAAGTTGAACATTGGGGTAAAATGTGGTGGGAGTGATGGTTTTAGTGGTATCTCGGCCAATCCGGCAGTAGGCTATTGCGCAGATCTTTTAGTGGGGCTGGGTGCTACGGTACTGTTGGCAGAGTTTCCCGAATTGTGTGGCGCCGAACAGAATTTGATCGACCGCACCAAAGATGAAGCCGCGGCAAAAAAATTCATCAGCCTCATGGGCGCCTATAGCCAGGCCGCTGAAAATGCCGGATCGGGTTTCCATATGAACCCTTCTCCCGGCAACATCAAGGATGGTCTGATCACTGACGCCATTAAGAGCAATGGTGCGGCCAAAAAAGGAGGCACCTCACCAGTGGAAGATGTACTCGATTATACCGAACCTGCTACCAAAAGTGGCCTGAACCTCGTATGTACACCAGGCAACGATGTGGAAGCCACTACCGGAAAAGCGGCAAGTGGCGCAACGCTGATCTTATTTACCACTGGATTGGGTACGCCAACCGGAAACCCGGTCTGTCCGGTCATTAAAGTGGCGACCAACAATGCCTTGGCCAAGCGCATGGCAGATATTATTGATATCAATACCGGCCCTGTTATCGAGGGAGAAAAAACCATTGAAGAAATGGGCGAAGACATATTGGAATACTGCATCAGTGCCGCCAGCGGGGAAGTTATCCCGAAATCAGTACTGCTCAACCAAGACGATTTTATTCCGTGGAAAAGGGGCGTGTCGCTATAGCGAAAGGCGAAAAGCGATTAGCGTTTAGCGATACAAACGCTAGGCACCAAACGCTCACCGCTTGGCGCCCACCTCATAAATTAAAAATATGAAAATTATACAGGCTGTACATTCAGACGATTTTAAGACTTACCAAACTGAAAAGATCAGGGAACGGTTTCTGTTGGACGGATTAAAGGAAAAAGACAAGGCCAATTTTGTATATGCGCATTACGACCGCATGATTACGGGCTTGATTACGCCTACTACCGGCTCAGTGCCACTTGGCAATTACGAGATCCTGCGTGCCGATTATTTTTTGGAGCGCAGGGAAATGGGCATTATCAATGTAGGGGGCAGGGGCACAATCCAGGTTGATGGACAAAGCTATGACCTCTCTAAACTGGATTGCCTCTATCTGGGCAAAGGGGTAAAAGATGTGAGCTTTAGTAGTGCGGATGCGGGATCTCCTGCAGTATTTTATATCCTTTCCGCACCAGCGCACCAGGCCTATCCTACCACCTATGTACAAAATGCCGATGTATTTTCGGCACAGCTGGGCAGTACAGAAACCGCCAACGAACGTAAGATCATGCGCTACATCCACAAAGATGGGATCCAGAGCTGCCAGTTGGTCATGGGACTAACCATCTTATCAGTCGGTAGCATTTGGAACACCATTCCGCCACATACGCACGACAGAAGGATGGAAGTCTACTTCTATTTTGATGTTGAGGAGGAGCATCGTGTGTTCCATTACATGGGAGAGCCGCAGGAAACCAGGCACATTATTGTGGGCAACCACGAAGCCGTATTGTCTCCACCATGGAGCATCCATGCAGGAAGTGGAACAAAAAATTATAGTTTTATCTGGGGCATGGCAGGTGAAAACCTAGATTATGCCGATATGGATACATTTGGAGTAAAAGAACTGAAGTGATGGCGATCAGCGTTTTGCGTTAAGCGATACAAACGCCCAGCGCTATTCGCCCAACACTAAACACATAAATTATGGAACAATCATTTTCTTTAAAAGATAAAGTCATCGTCGTTACCGGAGGTACCGGAATTTTGGGCAATTCGTTTGTAAATGCGATTGTAGAAGCTGGGGGTACGGTCGGGATTTTGGGCAGGAACGCAGAAATTGCGAACGAGCGGGCCGATGCCATCGTAAAAAATGGGGGAAAAGCGATTGCCCTGGTGGCAGATGCCATGGATGAAGCGCAGCTTATTGCCGCAAGGACCAAAATGATCGATGCCTTCGGTAAAATCGATGGTCTGGTCAATGCCGCCGGTGGAAACATGCCCGATGGCGTTTTGCAGCCCGAAGATGATATTTTCAGCATGAAAATGGATGGGATGAAAAAAGTGCTCGACCTTAACTTATGGGGAACACTGATCCCGACCCAGGTTTTTGGAGAGGCGATTGCCAAAACGGGTAGGGGGAGTATTGTGAATATTTCTTCTATGAACTCAAAGAAGGCAGTTACCAAAGTTTTGGGCTACAATATGGGAAAGGCTGCCGTAGACTGCTATACACAATGGTTTGCGGTAGAATTGGCCAACCGGTATGGCGATAAAATTAGGATGAATGCCCTGGCACCTGGTTTTTTCCTTACCGAGCAAAACCGTAACCTGCTCACTACGCCTGATGGCGGATTTACCCCACGTGGACAATCCGTTATTCGACAAACACCATTTAAACGTTTCGGAGATCCAGACGAACTAAAGGGCGCGCTCGTTTGGCTTTTGAGCGATGCTTCCCAATTTGTAACCGGTGCCATGATCTGTGTTGATGGTGGATTTTCAATCTTTAGCGGGGTCTAAATAAATTCGCCCTGCGCTTAACTTTATTGCTGTGAAAAAATTTCTAGACGATAACTTCTTATTACAGACCAAAACAGCACAAGAGCTGTACCACGAGTTTGCCAAACAGATGCCAATAATTGACTATCACAATCATTTATTGCCCGATCAGATTGCTGCCGACAAAAATTTTGACAACATTACCCAGGTCTGGTTGTATGGCGACCATTATAAATGGAGGGCCATGCGTGCCAATGGCATCGACGAATATTACATTACCGGTGGAGCTTCAGATTTCGAAAAGTTTGAAAAATGGGCAGAAACGGTTCCCTATACTTTGAGGAATCCATTGTACCACTGGACACACCTTGAACTTCAGCGTTATTTCGATATCCATGAGCTATTGTCACCTGCCAATGCAAAAGAGATTTACGAAGCCTGCAATGCAAAATTACAGACCAAGGAATATAGCGTACAGGGACTGTTGCGCAAAATGAACGTCACCACCTTGTGCACCACAGATGATCCCCTAGATAACCTGGCCTATCATCAACAACTTAAAAATAGTGGCATCGAACTGCGCGTACTGCCAGCTTTCAGGCCAGATAAGGGGATGAATGCTGATGACCTACCTGCATTAAATGCCTATATCGATAAATTGGCCTCGTTGACTGGAACCTCAATAAACGATTATGGTTCCTACCTGGCGGCTTTAAAATCGCGGCACGATTATTTCGCAGCCAATGGTGCTTCAGTATCAGACCATGGACTGGAGCAGATTTATGCCGAAGACTATACGGATGAAGAAATTAGCGCCATTTTCTTGAAGATCAGGGGGAACGAAAAGGTTTCTTTAAAGGAAAATCTCCAGTTCAAATCTGCCATGTTATTTAATTTCGCTTTGTGGGACCATGAAAAAGGATGGGTACAGCAGTTCCACCTGGGTGCCTTGCGCAACAACAACGACCGTTTGTTGGGTAGCTTGGGCCCAGATACCGGTTTCGATTCTATAGGCGATTTCCCGCAAGGAAAGCAATTGGCGAAATTTCTGAATAAATTGGATCTTGAAAATAAATTGGCCAAAACAATCTTGTACAACCTCAATCCGGCAGACAACGAGCTGATGGCTACCATGATCGGCAATTATCAGGACGGTACGGTAGCAGGAAAAGTACAATGGGGATCGGGATGGTGGTTTTTGGACCAGAAAGATGGCATGATCAAACAGTTGAACGCACTTTCGAACATGGGGCTGCTCAGTCAATTTGTAGGCATGCTCACCGACTCGAGGAGTTTTCTTTCTTTCCCCCGACATGAGTATTTTAGGCGCATTCTGTGTGATCTTTTTGGAACGGATGTAGAAAATGGAGAACTGCCTGATGATAAGGAATGGATCGGGCAAGTCATCCAAAATATTTGCTATTACAATGCAAAAACGTATTTTAACTTCTAATGGGTAAAGTATTAACATTTGGAGAACTTTTGCTCCGGATCTGTCCGGATGGAAATGGCGAATGGGTGGCAGAAAACAAACTGCCATTTTACATCGGCGGAGCCGAGTTGAACGTGGCCACCGCTCTGGCCCTGTGGGAAATTCCATCAGCCTATTTTACAGCGCTGCCCGATAATTTTATGGGGTCTGAAATGATCAGCTACTTGGAAAACTGCAAAATTGATACATCAAGGATCCACCATGGTGGCGACAGGATCGGCTTGTATTACCTGCCAAAGGGGAAAGACCTCAAAAATGCAGGAGTGATCTATGATCGTGCTCATTCTTCATTCGCCGAACTGCAGCCTAAACAGATTGATTGGGATAGCGTATTGGATGGAATAACCTGGTTCCATTTTAGTGCGATTTGCCCTGCCTTGAACCAGGCTGCAGCCGATGTTTGCTTGGAAGCCGTTAAGGCGGCCAGCGAAAAGAGAATTACCATTTCCATCGACCTGAACTATAGGGCAAAACTGTGGCAATATGGTAAACAACCTAATGAGGTTATCCCAGAGTTGGTCAGCTATTGTGACTTGGTAATGGGCAACATCTGGGCAGCAGAAAAAATGCTGGATATCGCTGTGCCATCAAGCGTTGTGGAAAATGACGACAAAAATCTTTACCTCGAACAGGCACGGATCAGCTCATCGGCCATTATGGCCAATTTCCCGAGATGTAGATGGGTGGCCAATACCTTTCGTTTCGATCAAAATCTGGGGATCAAATATTATACAACGCTATATCACCAAAATGAACTGCATGTGTCCAAAGAATACAATGCTACAAAGATTTTAGATAAGGTAGGTAGCGGCGATTGCTTTATGGCAGGATTGATCTATGGCCTATTTCAGCATAAAGATGCACAGACCACGTTGGAGTATGCTACCGCGGCGGCTTTTAACAAATTATTTATCCCCAGCGACTGCACTACGGCAACAGTAGCAGATGTTGAGCAAACCATTTTGATATGACCAAGAATAAAGCAGCAGCTATAGCAGCGATCCAGGAACAGGGCATGTTGCCCTTATTTTACGATAAGGATGTAGCACTCAGCTTGGAAATCATCCGCACGCTGTACCGTGCCGGGGTTCGGGTATTCGAGTATACCAACCGTGGACCTGCTGCCCTGGAAAATTTTAAGTACATCAAAAATGCATTGAAGACTGAAATGCAGGATCTTTTTTTAGGTGTAGGAACAATTAAGACGAAGCAGGAGCTGAGCGATTTTTTACAGGCCGACGCCGATTTTATCGTGTGTCCGGTGGTGGATGAAGAAGTGGGCAGATTGGTGCACCAGGTAGATAAGTTATGGATCCCAGGCTGCATGACCCCAACAGAGATCAATATCGCTTACCAACAAAAAGCTGGCATCATTAAATTATTTCCAGCAAATATTTTAGGTCCAGGTTTTCTCAATGCCATAAAGGAGCTTTTCCCAGGGCAGCTATTTGTACCTACAGGCGGCGTCGAAATAGAAGAAGGGAACATCAGGTCGTGGTTCGAAGCGGGTGTCTGCGCCGTAGGCATGGGAAGCAAATTGGTGAGCAAACAGCTATTGCAAAATAAGGATTATGAAAAATTGCACTCCCTGACCACCCAAACATTTGAGATCATTAAAGATGTGAGGGAAAAGCTTAAAGCTTAATTTTCATCCCGAGCGAAGCGAGGGATCTCTGTGAAAGTCAGGTATCAAGATTAAAGATCAAAGACAAAAGAGCAAAGATGGTAGAACTAACGCTGTGCAATCCTCTAAAATCTGTGTAATCACCCGCGAAGCGAAACAAAGTGGACATATAAAGACAATACCAAATGACCCAACCAATGACCCAACCAATGACCAATGAGCAAAGAGCAAAGAACAATGACGATGACCAAATGAACAAAGACCTAACCAACTAACCAACTAACCAACCAAACATCCAAAAAACTAACCAAATGAGTATGAACACAAACAAAATGAGCAACTTTAGGTGGAGCATTTGTGCCCTCCTGTTTTTTGCCACAACAATCAACTACCTGGATAGACAAGTGCTGTCGCTTACCTGGAAGGATTACTTTGTGCCCGAATTTCATTGGACTGATAGTGATTATGGAACGATCACTGCGCTTTTCTCCATCTTTTATGCGGCGTCTATGTTGTTTGCCGGGCGTTTTGTAGATTGGATGGATACCAAAAAAGGATTTTTATGGGCTATTGGAATTTGGTCAATCGGTGCCTGTATCCATGCTTTTTGTGGCATTGCTACTTCAGGTGCGCTCACAGGGAATTGGTTTGTGGGTTTTTCTGGAGCCAAACAGGCCATTTCGGCCGTAGGCAATACCTCGCTTGTGCTCTCTACAAGCGTATCGCTTTTTATTTTCGCAAGGCTCATTTTGGCCATTGGCGAAGCAGGAAATTTTCCCGCGGCCATTAAGGCAACTGCCGAATTTTTTCCAAAAAAAGATAGGGCCTTCGCAACAAGTATTTTCAATGCCGGAGCTACGGTGGGGGCATTGGCGGCCCCTGTGACCATTCCTTATATTGCCAAATATGGTGGATGGGAAATGTCATTTATCATTATAGGTGCACTGGGCTTCATTTGGATGGGATTTTGGATGGCCTTATATCAGAAACCTGAAAAACATCCGAAGGTAACAGCAGAAGAACTGGCCTATATCCAACAGGATATTGTGGTTCATGAACAGGTATCAGAACCACTCACCGCTGCTTCGCCAGTTAAGAAGTTATCTTTTCTCGATTGTTTGGGTTTCAGGCAGACCTGGTCTTTCGCCTTTGGAAAGTTCATGACTGATGGGGTTTGGTGGTTCTATTTGTTCTGGTCGCCCGCCTATCTGAAAGACATCTATAAAATGGATGGCACGCAGAGTTCGGTCCCACTTTTTGTACTTTACCTCATTACGCTATTATCCATTATTGGCGGATGGCTGCCTTCCTATTTTGTTTCCAAGAAGCAGATGGATCCTTACGCAGGCCGGATGAAAGCGATGCTGATTTTTGCATTTTTTCCTTTATTGGCCCTTTTGGCGCAACCACTCGGCCATTACACTTACTGGCTTCCGGTAATCATTATCGGTATTGCCGGAGCCGCGCACCAAGCCTGGTCTGCAAATATCTTTTCTACTGTAGGGGATATGTTTCCTAAACAGGCCATTGCTACAGTAACTGGCATTGGAGGAATGGCCGGAGGAGTAGGGGCCTTCCTGATCAATAAGGGGTCTGGTATGCTTTTTACCCATGCCGATGAGGTCCAAATGAGGTTTATGAGCTTTCAAGGTAAGGAAGCTGGCTATTTCATCATCTTTTCGGTATGTGCAGTAGCTTATCTTATCGGTTGGATCGTGATGAAAGCACTCGTACCTAAATATGATGTGATCAAAGTAGATTAAAGATAGATCGTTATTCGAGTGTAGCGTGGGAGTTCGAATCAAGTATCAAGTATCGAGTATCGAGTATCAAGATTAAAGATAGATATAAGATTGGCGTACTGACTTTTGGACTTTTCGGCTCCTGGACAAAAAAAATATATAAAACAATTGCCGCTTATGCCTTTAGATTTGACCCAGCTTTTCCCTAAGGAAGAAGAAATTCCTGCCGCCTACGCGTTGGCAGAAGAAGTGCATCAGCGCTTGTATCTGTCAGACGGTAAAATGTTGCCTTGGAATGGAAATGTACACACCGTGCTTTCCCCCATCTGCGTAGCTACACCAGATGGATTGAAACGAAAGGTAATCGGTACCTATCCACTATGTGAAGCGAAGGAAGCCGCTGCAGCCCTGGATGCGGCCGTAGCTGCCTATGATCATGGAAGGGGAGAATGGCCTACCATGAGTGTAGCCCAACGGATCGAGCGTGTAGAGAAGTTTACACATGAGATTATCGAAAAGAAACAAGAGGTGGTCAAGCTGATCATGTGGGAAATTGGAAAAACGATCGGCGATTCGACCAAAGAATTTGACCGGACCATCGAATACATCCAGGCCACCATAGATGCGCTAAAAGATCTGGACCGTCAATCTTCTGGCTTCACGATGGAACAGGGCATTGTAGCACAGATCAGAAGGTCTCCACTAGGGGTTGTATTGTGCATGGGACCCTTTAACTATCCGTTAAATGAAACCTTTACCACGCTGATTCCCGCACTGATCATGGGCAATACCATTTTGTTCAAACCACCAAAGCATGGCACCTTATTGTTTTATCCACTGCTGGAGGCCTTTAAAAATTGCTTTCCGAAAGGAGTGGTCAATACCATTTATGGGCGTGGAAACCAAATTATCCCTGCATTGATGGAGTCGGGAAAAATAAATGTGCTTACGCTGATCGGTTCGAGTAAAGTGGCAAACGAGTTAAAGAAAATGCATCCCAAGGTCAATCGATTAAGGGCAATTTTAGGCCTTGATGCCAAGAATGCGGCCATCATCACCGCTAAGGCAGACCTAAAGTTGGCCGTTCAAGAGTGCGTATTGGGTTCTCTTTCGTTCAATGGACAAAGGTGTACCGCGCTGAAGATTATATTTGTTCACCGTAGTTTGGCCGATGAATTTTTGTCGCAGTTTACCGCAGCCGTCAATCAGTTGAAATTTGGCATGCCATGGGAAGATGGTGTTTCGCTGACCCCGCTTCCAGAGCCACATAAGCCCGCCTATCTTCAGGAATGTTTAGCCGATGCGAAGGCAAAAGGTGCAACAATTCGGAATGAAAATGGTGGTGAAAGCTTGGAATCATTTGTTTATCCGGCGGTTGTCTATCCGGTAAATGCAGAAATGAAACTTTATACCGAAGAGCAGTTTGGGCCTGTTGTGCCGGTGGTGCCATTTGATGACCTCGAAGAAACGATTACCTATCTCATCGAATCAACACATGGACAACAGGTGAGCATTTTTAGCAATGATGATGAAGAAATTGCGGCACTCATCGATCCATTGGTCAATCAGGTGAGCAGGGTAAATATCAACTGCCAATGCCAGCGAGGTCCTGATGTATTTCCTTTTACCGGACGAAAAGATAGCGCAGAAGGAACGCTGTCTGTGGTAGACGCCCTGCGCTCATTCTCGATCAGATCGTTGGTAGCCACTAAATTGAACGAAAATAATAAGCACCTGCTGAATGAAATCATTGATAGCAACAGTTCTAATTTTTTAAGTACGAAGTATCTTTTCTAATCGCAGGACTTTTATTATTAACGGAATAGAAATTCGTATAATCCATTAATTAAAAAAAGACACCTAAAGTTTCTTTTTTTTGCAAATTTACAATTACATTTGGGCTTACCCTTTCGGGGGTATGTTTTTCATAGGTAGATGTAGGGTCAGAAACTTGTTTCTGGCCCTTTTTTTGCGCTACGCCATTCGCTCTGCACGCTGCACCATTCGCTTTGCGCTTTCCTCTTTCCTCCCTATCTTTGCATTATGGTCAAGAAAAAAATTATAGTAGCAGTTACAGGTGCAAGTGGATCCATTTATGCCAAACTATTGCTAGATAACCTACTGTTGCTCAGCGACCAGATCGAAAAAGTAGGGGTGGTGATGTCTGACAATGCCAAAGAAGTGTGGCACACAGAACTGAACCATGGTAGATTTGACCAATATCCATTTGCTTTTTATCAGAAAATGGATTTCAATGCGCCATTTGCCTCAGGTTCCGCAAAATATGATACCATGATCATTGTTCCCTGCTCAATGGGCACTTTGGGCCGCATTGCCCATGGCATCTCTAACGACCTCATTTCAAGAGCTGCTGATGTGATCTTAAAGGAGCGAAGAAAGTTGATCCTCGTAGCACGGGATACGCCTTTGAATTTGATCCACATCAACAATATGAAAACCATTACCGAAGCTGGAGGCATTATCTGTCCGGCCGTCCCATCTTTCTATAGCTTGCCAAAAACCATTGAAGAACTGGCCCAAACCGTGGTAGACCGCGTCATTGACCTAGCGGGATTGGAAAAGGAAAGTTACCGTTGGAAGGAATGATTGTCTGGTAGCAAGTAGTGATAGCAGGTATCAGGAAGCAGGTATCAGGTATCAAGTATCAGGTATCAGGTATCAAGTATCAGGAAGCAAGATAGGGTGCCTAAAATATTGCCTATTAATTTTTCCTTATACTTTATCAAGACTAATGCACGGCAACTCAAGGCCCTATGCCCAATGCCTCACGTCAAACGCTCATCGCTTACGCCAGCCCACCAGCAGCAATTCAACAATAAACCAACAATTCACTCCGTGTAATTTCGTATCTTTGCATTTTACATGAAAAAAGTTGCATTTTATACACTGGGCTGTAAGCTGAATTTTTCGGAAACCTCTACCATTGGCCGTTTATTTATCGATGCGGGCTATGCGGTAGTAGCGTTTACCGATGCTGCAGATGTGTATGTGATCAACACCTGCTCGGTAACGGATCATGCTGATAAAAAATGCAGAAAGGTGGTTAAGGAAGCACTCAAATATTCTCCTAATGCCTATATCACCATAGTTGGCTGCTATGCACAGTTAAAACCGACAGAAATAGCCGAAATTGAAGGCGTAGATATGGTGTTGGGCGCCGCTGAGAAGTTTAGGATAGTGGAATTCATTTCCGACCTGACCAAACAGCCAAAAGCTGTAGTTCACCAACAGCACATCGAAACGGTTAACCACAATTTTATTGCGGCTTATTCGATAGGCGATCGCACCCGGACTTTCCTCAAAGTACAGGATGGCTGCGATTATCCATGTACCTATTGTACCATACCGCTTGCACGTGGGGGCAGCAGGAGCGATACCATCGAAAACGTGGTCAGCAGGGCTCGACAGATTGCCGAAAGCGGGGTGAAGGAAATTGTATTGACTGGAGTTAATTTGGGTGATTTTGGCATCAGGAATGGACAACGTGAGGATAAATTCTTTGACCTGGTCAAGGCATTGGACGACGTTGAAGGCATTGAAAGAATTCGGATTTCGTCCATAGAGCCGAACCTTTTGAGTAATGAGATCATCGAGTTTGTAGCCAATTCTAAAAGATTTGTGCCACATTTTCACATTCCGCTACAGTCAGGCTCAAATAAGGTGCTGGCATTGATGAAAAGGCGCTACCAACGTGAACTGTATGCAGAGCGTGTGGCCAAGATCAAGGAGGTGATGCCAAATTGCTGTATAGGTGTCGATGTCATTGTCGGATTTCCAGGCGAGACACAGGAAGAATTCTTAACGACCTATCAATTTTTGAACGAACTGGATATTTCTTATCTGCATGTTTTCACCTATTCTGAGCGTGAACAGACCGAAGCTGCGGTAATGAAAGGAAAAGTTGCCGGAAGTACGCGCTTTGAACGGAATAAAATGCTGCACATCCTTTCTGATAAAAAAAGAAGGTCATTCTATCAGTCGCAGATTGGCCAAGTGGCCCAGGTCTTGTTTGAAGACGACCAAAAAGATGGCTTTATGCATGGTTTTACCCAAAATTATGTGAAAGTAAGAGCTAAATACGACCCCATCATGGTCAACGAACTTAAAAAAGTTACGTTGGTGGCCCTATCGCCCGATGGCAATGTAGAAGTGGCCGAGGCTGAAGAAGTTTTTGCGCATTGAGTAAGAGTCCAATAGTCCAAAAGTCCAAAAGTCCATCTTCTCTATTGTCTTTAATCTTGATACTTGATACTAGATACTAGATACTCCATACTGGTCCATAGATCCCTCGCTTCGCTCAGGATGACAATTCTGCCAAGGATAACTATTCTCGCTTACTCTTCCTCTTTTCATTAAAATCTTGCTAATTTAGTCCAAAATACCAAATATGATCAATAAAGTTGTTGGGTCTGCAGAGGAGGCCATTAGCGACATTAGGGACGGAAGCACACTCATGCTGGGTGGGTTCGGCCTATGTGGCATACCCGAAAATTGTATCGCCGCACTCGTTAAAAAGGGCGTAAAAGAATTGACCTGTATTGCAAATAATGCCGGTGTAGATGATTTTGGAATTGGCCTGATGCTACAGACCAGACAGGTAAAAAAGATGATTTCTTCTTATGTTGGCGAGAATGCCGAATTTGAGCGCCAATTGTTAAGTGGCGAACTCGAAGTGGAACTCATTCCGCAGGGCACGCTGGCTACGCGTTGTTTGGCGGCTGGATATGGTATGCCTGCAATTTTTACACCTGCTGGTGTAGGGACCGAAATTGCGGAAGGTAAGGAAGTTAGAAACTTTAACGGCAAGGACTACCTCATGGAATATGCTTTTGAAGCTGATTTTGCCTTGGTAAAGGCTTGGAAAGGCGATACCGCAGGAAACCTGATCTTCCGTTCAACATCCAGGAATTTTAATCCAGTGATGGCCATGGCGGGCAAGGTAACGATTGCTGAGGTCGAGGAACTGGTCGAAGCTGGTGCACTCGATCCTGATCAGATCCATACGCCTGGTGTTTATGTGCACCGAATTTTCAAAGGAAACAACTATGAGAAAAGGATAGAGCAACGGACTGTAAGAAGTAGGATTAGCTGATTAGATAATTTATTAATTAGGTGAAGATAATACGAATTTAATAATTAAATTTTCAAAAAAAATGCCGTAGCGTAGCTCCTCAGGAATTATATTAACTCATGGTCTTAAATGGAATGGGGGAAAATGTAATCGTGAAGCTAAGTTTTGACTTTGCATTGGAAATTATTGTACTCGCGGAAGAACTCGAGTTGAAAAAGAAATTTGTAATCGCTAACCAGATTTTAAAATCTGGAACTAGTATTGGTGCTAATGTTTGGGAAGCCCAAAATGCGGAAACAAAGCCGATTTTATACATAAAATGAAAATTGCGGCAAAAGAATCAGAGGAAACTAAATTTTGGTTGTTGTTGTGTAACCGCTCAAAAAATTATCCAAATTTGGAGGATTTAATTTTAAAGCTGGAAATTATACAGAAGGTAATTAATAAAATTATAGCAACTTTGAAAAGGACATCGTTGTAAACTGAAATTCTGTTTAGTAGATGTGCAAATGAATTAATTAGGTGATGAGTTAAAAATTATTTGACTAGCAATCATCTTTATCTAAACAACTTACTAGATCACCTAATTAGCTCATCAAAAAATTATCAAATCAATATGCTTAGTAAAGAAGGAATTGCGAAAAGAATAGCAAAAGAAATCAAAAACGGATATTATGTAAACCTGGGGATTGGCATACCAACCTTGGTAGCCAACTATATTCCAGCAGGGATCGATGTTGTCCTTCAATCTGAAAACGGTCTGCTCGGAATGGGTCCATTTCCTTTCGAAGGCGAAGAAGACCCCGATTTGATCAATGCAGGAAAACAGACCATCACCACCTTACCAGGCTCTGCAATTTTTGATTCTGCCATGAGCTTTGGCATGATCAGGGCACAAAAGATCGACCTGACCATTTTGGGTGCGATGGAAGTCTCAGAGCATGGTGATATCGCCAACTGGAAAATTCCTGGAAAAATGGTGAAGGGAATGGGGGGAGCAATGGACTTGGTGGCTTCTGCAAAAAACATCATCGTAGCCATGCAGCATGTAAATAAAGCTGGCGAGAGTAAATTGCTTCCCAATTGTACACTGCCCCTAACAGGCGTAAAATGTATCAAGAAAATCGTAACCGAACTGGCTGTATTGGACGTGCTTCCTGAAGGCGGCTTCAAGTTGATCGAGCGGGCACCAGGAGTAAGTGTAGCCGAAATCAGAAATGCCACTTTAGGTAAGCTTTACGCTGACGATGATGTGCCTGAAATGGTAGTTGAGTAGATGTGAAGGAAGTTCACAGTTCTCAGTTCTCAGTTTTCAGTTCTCAGTTAAAATATCGCTGCTTCAGTTCCAGGGAAATTTCTTCTGTAATCTTGATGATGTCATCGGGGGTGTCATTGTTGTTGACCACGATCTTATGGCAGGCGTCACGATAGGGCAGTAAAAAATCTTGATAAGCTGGTACGACGTGGTTTTCCCATTTGTAGCGCACATCTTCTTCGGGATAACCGCGTTCCATCCCATCGCGCTTGATGCGGCGCTGTAGTGCTACCTTTTCATCTGCTTCAATAAAGATGCGAAGGTCGAGCAGGTCTGCTATTTCTTTAAAATGAAGGATGAAAAGCCCTTCTACAATGATTATTGGAGCTGGATTAATTTCTAAAATCTTGACCACGGCCAAAGGATTGTTAAAATTATATTCTTTTTTGTAGACCACATCGCCCTTGATCAGTTTTTTGATATCGATGAGAAACTGTTCCTCATCTATGGTCGAGGGAAGATCGAAATTATAGAGCTTGTTCTCTTCCTGGGTCATTTCACCTGCCGGAATATAATAGTCATCTTGCGAAAGCAGGGTCACTTCATCATGTTTAAAATGATGAAGAAAACTATTTAAGAAAAATGTTTTGCCCGAACCACTTCCTCCGGCAATACCAATAATGAGCGGCTTTTTATTGTTCATTCTCTTGGGCACCGTATGTTAAGTTGCAAAAAAACCTTTTATCCAACGCACCTACGGCATCGGCCACGGCCTTGGTCATTACGATGATCACATCTTTGGTCGATTCGTTCTCTGTAAATTTTCCGACAACTTTGGCAAAAGCTGATCGATTGCTCATTGGGTTGGTAACCTTGATGATGGTTCCCACTGCGGCGGTACGGTGCAATACCAGCATTTTTGTCGGATCTAAATCAGGGTCGGCAATCCAAACTGCAGTACCCTTTTCTTCCATTTGTACCAATCCGTAAGAACTTGGAGAGCCCCTCAAAGCTGGGTCTTTAATGGTGTTGCCGTTGGACGTACCTTCTTCACCATCGGCCACAGCCACAGATTTTGGTCCTTTGATGATCAATTTTTGCCCTACAGTTACGTCATTGCCCGTAAAGTTGGCAGCTGTTTTAAGCTGAAAGGTAGTCATGTTATATTTCTTTGCAATAGAATAGATGGTTTCGCCAGGAGCAACAACGTGTTCGAAAGACCCGTCTGCAATCTGACTTCCCACAGGTGTGCTGACAGGAGGTTCTGTCTTTAGCGGATTTTTAGGAGCGACAGGCTCAGGCACAGGGCTTTCAGCAGGTGTATCTGCAGTTGCAGGGATCTTAAGGAGCTGCCCGATCTGTAGGTTGTTGGAACGCAGGTTGTTCAGTTTCTTGATCTCGTCTACCGTTGTCCCATATTTTTCGGCGAGCAAATTCAAGTGTTCTTTGGCTTTCACCGTATGGGTAATGTACTGGCCATCACTGCTGATGGTTGTTTTGGGATCGACTACAGTCTTGGTTGGTACAGGTTGCTCAACAGCAGGAGTTTGTGCGCTATTGGTGCCGACAGGTATTTTTAAAACCTGTCCGATCTGTAGGTTGATGGAATTCAATCCATTGATGCGCTTAATTTCGTTGACTGTCGTACCATAGCGCTCTGCTAACATGTTCAGGTTGTCTTTTGCCTTGATGCTATAATCAAATGTTCCTGCAGTAGCAGCTGCACTTGGTTCACTGATAAATGGAATGGCGGTAGGAACCTTAATGATGACACCGACATGGAGCGGCTTGTTGTCGTTGAAAAGAATAACATCCTTATAATTAACATTGTATCTTCTGCCTATGGCATAATAGGTTTCTTTGGCTTCTACTTTATGGACAATTAGCTTTTTGCCATTGTTGTTCTCCACACCGATCGAGTCGAGCCTGGAGTTGGCGAAACTTGTCCCAATAGTTAGTAAAAGTGCCGCGATTACAAGTATAAATGGTTTATGCATTAAATGATTTCCGTTTTTTCGAAGCACAATTATACGAATAATATGCTTCAGGTAAATAACCTATTTACAACGAAGATATGACAATTCTATTGTACGTAAATAAGGTCGGGCGTAAACCATTTGCGCTGTTTAATTGTTATTAGTTAAAATTTAACCATCAAAATTATTATCATGGACGCAAAAGAAATTAGTTTAAATGAAAAGGAAGTAAAACCCGTTGTTGACCTGCTCAATAATTACCTGGCCAACTATCATATCCATTATCAAAAATTAAGGGGCTGCCATTGGAACATCAAAGGACAGAATTTCTTTACCCTGCACATCAAGTTCGAAGAACTGTATACGAATGCACAGGTAACCATTGATGAAATTGCCGAGCGCGTGCTGACCTTGGGAAAACCACCGCACAGCCGTTTTGCTGATTACATCAAAGAATCTGAAATCAAGGAAATCAACACCATTGGCATGGGTGATATCGATATGGTGGAGGCCATTTTAGATGACATGGCCAAACTGATCGAACTTGAGCGCGAAGTAATGGAAGCATCGGAAGCTGCTGGAGACGATGGGACCAATGACATGGTGAACAAATTTATGCAGTTCAAAGAAAAAACTACCTGGATGTTGAGGTCTTTTGCAGGCAAGAAATAACCTTGGGGTGTCATCCCGAACGAAGAGAAGTATCGAGTATCGAGTATCAAGTATCGAGTATCAAGTATCAAATATTAAGTATCGAATATTAAGTATCGAATATCAAGACACATTTGTCTTAAATTGATATTATCTTGATACTTGATACTTTGTTCTTGTTACTTCATCTTATCTTTGTCCAATGGGATACAAAAGTCTGGCCGATTGCATTGCTGATCTTGAAAAACATGGGCACCTCATCCGTATTAAAGAACAGGTAGATCCATATTTGGAAATGGCCGCTATCCACATGCGGGTTTATGAAAAGCAGGGACCCGCATTGCTATTTGAAAAGGTAAAGGGAAGCCCCTTCAAGGCTATATCCAATCTCTTTGGCACATTGGAACGGGCCAAATTTATGTTCAGGGACAGTTTGGCCAATGTAGCGCAACTGGTTGCGCTCCGTTCTGACCCCATCAAAGCCTTAAAAAATCCCATTCGACATGCAGGAGCTGCACTTACGGCCTTATCGGCCCTGCCAATGAAACAATCTTTATTTAAACAGACATTTCAGCGGACGAACATCGGCAGTTTGCCACAAATCGTAAACTGGCCCATGGATGGCGGCCCATTCATTACCATGCCCCAGGTCTTTACAGAAGATATAGACCGGCCAGGGGTAATGAATGCCAACTTGGGGATGTACCGCATACAGCTCGCCGGGAATGCGTATATCCAAGATGAGGAAATCGGACTGCATTATCAGATCCATCGCGGAATTGGCGTGCACCAGACAAAGGCCAATGCAAAAGGTCTTCCGCTTAAGGTAAGCATCTTTGTAGGAGGCCCACCATCCCATCCGTTGGCTGCGGTGATGCCTTTGCCTGAAGGTCTTTCTGAACTCACCTTTGCTGGCGCGCTTGGCAATCGCCGTTTCAGGTATTTTTATGACGATGAAGGTTTTTGCATTTCCGCCGATGCGGACTTTGTAATTACCGGAACAGTATATCCACAAGAAAATAAACCTGAAGGCCCTTTTGGCGATCATCTGGGATATTATAGCCTTACACATCCTTTCCCATTGATGAAAGTCCACAACGTCTACCATAAAAAGGATGCCATTTGGTCGTTTACGGTAGTAGGCCGGCCACCACAGGAAGATACCAGCTTTGGTGCATTGATCCATGAACTTACCGGAGCGGCAATACCACAGGAAATTGCCGGATTAAAGGAAGTTAATGCCGTTGATGCCGCAGGTGTTCACCCTTTGTTGTTTGCCATTGGAAGCGAACGCTATACGCCATACCTTGCCGGACGCAAGCCGCAGGAAATCTTGACCATTGCCAATCACATTCTAGGGAAAAACCAATTAAGCTTGGCCAAATACTTGTTTATTGCGGCCAAAGAAGATGATGAATCATTGAAAACTACGGATATCGAAGCTTTCCTGAAACATATTTTGGAAAGAATTGACCTGACGAGTGATCTCCATTTCCACACGCATACGACAATTGATACCTTGGATTATTCAGGAGACGGATTAAATGCGGGATCTAAAGTGGTGTTTGCAGCGGCCGGAGAGATCAAAAGAAACTTGTCGGCTTCGGTTCCAACAGGGCTTAACCTCCCTGCAAGGTTTAAGGATCCGAAAATGGCGATACCTGGTGTGATGGTACTGCAATATGATCCTTACACCAACGCAGAAAAAACCGCTTACGAAATTGGATTGTTGGAAGAATTTAATCCATCTGTTGACTTTTCTGGAATACCTTTGATCGTACTGGCTGATGATTCGGCATTTACAGCAGCCAATATCGATAACCTGGTGTGGGTGGCGTTTACAAGAAGTAATCCTGCTGCTGATGTATTTGGTTTTGAAAGCAGCACGCATCATAAACATTGGGGCTGCAAGGGGCCTTTGCTCATCGATGCAAGGAAAAAACCACACCATGCACCCGAATTGATCAAAGACCCAGCGGTAGAAAAAAGGGTAGATGGACTGGGCCAAAAGGGCGGGTCGCTGTATGGAATAATCTAACACCCGAAGGTCTCGCATTGCCAAAACATTTATGCATTAATTTCGTTTGTACGTCATGACACCGACCACTACTCCCAATCCAGCATATCGCTATTTGATTAATCCTGATCTTTCAACTGTAGACTGGGAGTATGTTGTTTCTTTATTTTATAAAATCAACTGGAGGCGTCGCGAACCCAAGGAAATAAAAGCAGCCTTTAGGAATAGTACCACGACCATTTTTATATATGAGGAAGATCGAATCATTGCATTTGGTAGGGTAGTGGGTGATGGGAGGTATTACGCCCTGCTGGCAGATATCGTAGTAGATCCCGATTTCCAGGGGCATGGACTTGGGAAATACCTGGTCACCACGCTCAATAATCAACTTGTGGATTACCACTTTGTGAACCTGAGTGCAGCACCAGGCGCCGATCAATTTTATAAAAGTTTGGGCTGGAAGAAACAGACCACTGCCTTTATTTGGCCACAGGGCCCAAAACAATTGCGCCAACACTGTGAACCTGATTAGTTTACAGTTTACAGTTTTCAGTTTTCAGTTAATTTATTGCGTAACCATAACTATCAACTACGAACTATCAACTACAAACTATTCAACTTTCAGACAAACTACCTTTCCATCCATTGTACTTACAAAAAGTGACTTGCCACTAACCACATTTACGGTATTGATCATTGAATTATCGATTTTATGCGCCCAAAGGTTTTGATGGGTCTTGGCATCGAAAGTATATACTACGCCGTTTCTTGTACCATAGAAAACGACACCATCTTTTTCGATCAGGTCTGATGGGGTGTGTTCATAGCCAAAACCTGCATTCAGTTTCCAATATAAGCCTGGATAGGTATCTTGTGTACGATAGGCCACGATATCATCCTGCATGGTCTTGCCATAAATTGTAGTGCTATCGGCAGATAGGCCAATCGATTCTCGAACCAACTCCTTGTTTCTCCAGACCACATCGCCTGTTTTTACATTGATGGCGGTGAGGTAGCGATCGGGAGCTGCAATGTAAACAATTCCATTAGTGGCCACTGGCGTACACATTGCCGGAGAAAACATACGATTACCATTTCCGTTGTTCCATTTCCAGGCCAGGTTGCCATCTGCCACATTCAGCGCATATAAATGTCGTCCCCATGAACCAAAAATCACTTTGCCCTGATAGATCAGTGGCTTTCCAACAATCGGCCCTTCTACGCCAGTAAATGTCCATAACATTTTTCCACTGCGTACATCCAGCGCCCTGAAGCTATGATCGCTCCCACCAATAAACACAGCTTGTCCACTCGCTACAGGCGAACCCAATACCGAATTGCCAGTTGCCGATTTCCAGGCCAATTTGCCAGATTTCGTATATAAGGCATAGATGTTTCCATCGCCCGAACCTAAAATGACCAGGTCATTTACGACAACTGCAGATGAATAAATAGCTCCGCCAGTTTTAAATGACCATATTCTCTTTCCTGTGTTGCTGTTCAAGGCCTCGACCAACCCTAAGCTATTTCCAAAAATAACAGAAGTACCAGTATAGGCAGGTGTATTGACCACATTGGCATTGGAATGATAAGACCAGGCTGTTTTAACCTGGGGATATTTGTTATTGATCTCAAAACTTGGACGGTCATACGGTTTATGGTCGTCAACGAAAGGTTTTAAGGCAATTTTTCGCCAAGGGGCAGCCAATTGCGCACCAGGAACTTTGATCGAGAAATAAGCAGTGTCTTTTGCCATTTCCACGATATTGTATCCACCAATGGTATCTTTGGCACGAAGGTTTGAACGGCCTACGGTGCCCGGAATGCCTTCTAACGTAACCGCGTTATTGGTATGCCAATGCCCACTGATCAGGTATTGGACATTATTTTTTTTCAAGAGATCGATGGCTTCATACCAATTGTCCAATCCGTTGTCTAACGGATAATGGTTGGCAAAGATGACCGGCATATTTTTAGGCGTCTTTTTGAGCAGTTGGGCCAGCCAAACGGTCGCATCGCGTGGAATATGTCCATCAGACATCCTTACATAAGGACCAGAGGCACAACCGATAAAACGGTAGCCCTTATGGTCGAAAGTAAATTTATCATAACCAAATTCTTTGATAAAGCTTACGCCCCCAGATTCCGACCAGCCCGTATCATGGTTGCCGGGAAGGATGTAGTAAGGGATTTTGAGTTCGGCATAGATGGATTTTGCCAATTTTAATTCATCGTTCGTTCCCATCTCGGTGATGTCTCCGGTGATGATCACAAAATCAAGACCGCTCTGCTGATTGATATCGGCAATGGTCCTTCTTAAGTCCGCTTCGCCTGTAGAGGCCCCAACGTGCGTGTCGCTCACAAAAGCATACTTAAACTGTTGCGCAAAAGCGGTCAGGCTGCAAAAGGAGACCGCAAGGAAGAAGATCATTCTTTTCATCTTGCTAAAATACATTTTCAATTGATATGCCGATGTTACGAAGATGTAAATTTGTTAATCCGCCAAAATCTACGTATCTTTGCCTGGCAAATAAGAACTCTTAAATTATTTGCTATGCAACTCGATCCCCACAAATTTATTGCAACTGGTTTAACATACGATGACGTATTGTTGGTGCCTGCCTATTCGGAAATTTTGCCCCGTGAAGTAGATACAACAACATTCTTGACTAAAAACATCAAGCTGAATGTGCCTTTGATTTCTGCAGCTATGGATACGGTTACAGAAGCTGAATTGGCCATTGCCATTGCCCAAAATGGTGGACTTGGCATGTTGCATAAAAATATGACGATTGAAAGACAAGCTGAAGAAGTGCGCAAAGTAAAGCGTTCAGAAAGCGGCATGATCCAAGATCCGGTGACTTTATTGGAAAGTGCAATTGTGGCCGATGCGTTCAAGATCATGGCTGAACACAAAATAGGCGGTATTCCTGTCGTCAGTAGCGATAATAGACTGGTAGGAATTATCACCAATCGCGATCTTCGCTTTCAAAAAGACATGAACAGGCCGATTGCTGATGTCATGACCAGGGATCAGCTCATTACCGCACCTGAGGGCACCAACCTTAAACAGGCCGAAGAAATACTTCAGCACCACAAGATTGAAAAATTGCCAGTAGTTAATCCCGAAGGATATTTGTGTGGCCTGATCACTTTTAAAGACATTAGAAAAGTAAAAAATTACCCGCTGGCCTGTAAAGATGAGAAGGGAAGGCTCCGTGTTGGTGCGGCTGTAGGGGTAACTGCTGATACCCTTCAGCGTGTAGATGCACTCGTTAAGGCTGGAGTTGATGTAATTACCATCGATACGGCCCATGGCCACTCCAAAGGTGTAGTAGATAAATTGAAAGAAGTAAAAGCCAAATATCCAGACTTGCAGGTAATTGTGGGGAATATTGCCACAGGTACTGCCGCTAAATTTCTGGCTGACGCCGGGGCCGACGCTGTTAAGGTCGGTATTGGACCAGGCTCGATCTGTACCACCCGCATCATTGCCGGTGTCGGCGTACCACAATTGTATGCCGTGTACGAATGTGCAAAAGCACTGAAGGGCACGGGCGTACCTGTTATTGCGGATGGTGGAATTAAACATACAGGGGATATATCCAAGGCGATTGCCGCTGGAGCAAGCACCGTAATGGCCGGCTCGTTGTTTGCAGGGGTCGAAGAATCGCCTGGTGAAACCATCATCTATGAAGGACGTAAATTTAAGTCATACCGGGGAATGGGCTCTATCGAAGCCATGGAAAAAGGATCTAAAGACCGTTATTTCCAAGATGTAGAAGATGATATCAAAAAACTGGTACCAGAGGGGATCGTAGGTAGGGTGCCGTTTAAGGGGACACTGGCCGAAGTCATGTATCAATATATCGGCGGATTACGCGCCAGCATGGGTTATTGTGGTGCAGCGACCATAGAAAAACTGCAGGAAGCCCAGTTTGTACAGATTACGGCCGCTGGAATGAGGGAAAGCCATCCCCATGACATTACCATCACCAAAGAAGCACCAAACTATAGCCGATAAGTCTCTTTTTTTATCAAATTAGCTGAACCAATTTCAGCTAATTTGATAAAAAATTTGCGATTGGCCTTTTTTAAAATATATTTGTCTACTTAATCTATAGACTTTATATATTTATCCTTCATTTTTACTTTAAACTCCTTTTATGAAAGTACGATTTACACGCCTTTTAACATTCCTATTATTCGTTATTAGCTTTCCTACCTTTGCCCAGCAAGCCCTAACGGGGATGGTAAAGCAAAGTAACGGCACGCCCATCCCGAGAGCAACTGTAAAAATCCGCGGAACTAAAATTGTTACCATTGCCGACTCGATTGGCCAATTTACCATTGGCACTGTTCCTGAAACACCATTTTTTCTTCAGGTGAGTTCTGTAGGCTATAAGCCGCAAGATTTTCAGGTCTTGAAAGTTCAGGATACGCCATTGGAATTGATTTTAGTAGAGGAGGCCTTGCTGGATGAAATTGTAGTCACTTCACGTCGACGATCTGAAGTCTTGCAGGATGTGCCCATCCCGATTACGGTAATTGGAGGACAGGCCGCTGAAAATGCAGGCGCCTATAACGTGAACAGGTTGAAAGAACTTGTCCCTTCGGTGCAGCTCTATGCCTCAAATGCACGGAATACCACTTTAAATATCAGGGGTTTAGGATCAACATTTGGATTGACCAATGACGGGATTGATCCCGGTGTAGGCTTTTATGTGGATGGCGTTTATCAGGCCCGCCCTGCCGCAACCTCAACTGATTTTCTGGATATCGAAAGGATCGAGATCCTTCGCGGGCCACAAGGTACACTGTTTGGCAAAAATACCACTTCGGGAGCTTTCAACATTACCACAACAAAACCAACACAAATCCCTACCACCAAAGCTGAACTGAGTGTAGGAAATTATAATTTTATCCAGGCAAAAACCTCAATTTCTGGAGGTATTGCCAAAAATCTGGCTGCTAAACTGGCCATTTCAGGCACACAGCGTGATGGCACCATCTATAATACCAGGGAAGAACGTAAGTATAGCGGCCAGAATAATCTTGGATTTAAGGGACAGCTTTATTTTACGCCTTCAGACAACCTTCAGGTATTGTTAACGGGCGATGTCAGCATCCAGCATCCGGCAGGTTATCCATTGGTGGTTGCCGGCGTAACAGCGACAGAAAGAAGTGCCTACCGCCAGTATGCCAGAATTGTGGGCGATCTGGGCTATCAACAGCCCAAAGTCAATCCTTTTTCAAGAGAAATCAGTACCAATACCCCCTGGAAGCAGAACCAGTCTATTGGTGGCATCGCCCTGAACCTTGATTATAAGATCGGAAAAGGAACGCTGACATCGACCACAGCTTGGAGATTCTGGAATTGGGATCCTACAAATGACCGCGATTTTACGGAATTGGCAGCATTGACCAAATCGCAGGGAAATTCACGTCACGACCAATATTCCCAGGAAGTGAGGTATGCAGGTAACATCAACGACAGGCTGAGTGGTGTAGTGGGTGTGTTTTTTCTCGCCCAAAATCTAAAAGGGTTAAACCAGACCGAGGAAGTTGGCAAAGACCAATGGAGATTTGTGCAGACCGCAAATACGGGTACACAGGCTTTATATTCGACCCCAGGTCTTTTAGATGGCTTTGGGATCAAAACAAATTCTGCGATCAAATCTTTAAGTACGGCCATATTTGCACAGGTCGACTGGGAAATCTTGAAATACCTGCACGTGCTGCCAGGACTTAGGTTTACCTACGATAAAAAAGATGTCGACTATAGCCGGGTAACATATGGTGGATTACAGACAACAGATCCGACTTTATTGGCGCTAAAAGCAGCCGTATATGCCAATCAGCAATTCGTAACCAATACCGATAACAACAACCTATCGGGAAACCTTACCGTTTCCTATCGTCCTACATCAAAGCTGAACGTATTTGGAACTTTTTCTACAGCCTACAAACCTGTTGGCGTAAATGTTGGCGGATTGCCGACCACAGCTACTGGGGAGGCCGATCTTACTGTGGCCGTAGTGAAACCGGAGTATGTGGAACACTATGAACTTGGTGCCAAAACCAGACCACTTAAGGGATTGCTGTTCAACCTTACAGGATTTTTAACTGATATTGATGATTACCAGACGAATGTGCAGTCGCCACAATTGGGCGTAAACAGGGGCTATCTGGCCAATGCCGAAAAAGTGAGGGTAAAAGGTCTGGAAGTTGATGGAAGCTACCAATTGGAGCGCTTTTTAACGCTGAACGCTGCATTTGCCTATCTTGATGGAAAGTATGTGAAATTTACCAACGCACCTTTGCCCCTTGAAGAAACCGGCCATACAGAGGTCATTAATGGTACGGCTACACAGATCGCATTTAAAGACGCTTCTGGGGGAAGATTGCCTGGCATATCCAAATGGAATATATCTGGGGGAGCAGAATTTAGCCTGCCCGGCAAGCTGACCAGTAATGTTGGAAGGTATTTTATGGCCAGCGATATATCCTATCGTTCATCATATTCTTCCAATCCGACCCCGTCCAATGTTTTAAATGTTGATGGTTATGCGCTGGTCAATGCCAGGATTGGCTTCAAGGGCGAAAAAGTGTCCATCTTTGCCTGGAGTAGGAACATTACCGATAAAAATTACTACGAACAATTGCAGGCAGCCTCTGGTAATTCTGGCCTGTATGCAGGCGTACTCGGTGATCCAAGAACTTATGGGATAACGTTGAGGTACAATTTTTAGAGCAAGGAGCAAAGAACATAGAGCAAGGAGCAAAGAACATAGAGCAAAGATAAAAGACAATAGAGCAGGGTCAGAGCCCAATTGTCATCCCGAACAAAGTGAGTGACCTCTGTAGCAACTAAGAACTAAGAACTATAAACTACAAACTATCAACTATAGACACCCCAAAATCCTTACCTTTACGCACAAACGAATTCAACATGAAATCTATCTGTGTATATTGTGGGGCCAATTTTAATGGTGATCCATTGCTTAAAACGGCCATCGAATCGCTTGCCGAAACGATGGCCTCGCAAAAGATAGAACTGGTATATGGTGGCGGAAGCGTAGGCGTAATGGGTGTAATGGCTGATGAAATGCTCAAACGCGATGGACTGGTAACTGGTGTAATCCCACAATTTTTGATGGATAAGGAGGTTGGGCATACCGGAATTACCCAGATGATCGTAACAGAAAATATGCACCAGCGCAAACAGAAGATGGCCGATATTGCAGATGGCTTCCTTATTTTGCCGGGCGGATTTGGTACGTTGGAAGAATTTTTTGAAGTACTGACCTGGCTACAGCTCGGGCTGCACAATAAGCCCATAGGCGTACTCAACGTCAGCGGGTTTTACGATCCCTTATTCGCCCAAATGGACCTCATGGTCGAACATCGTTTCCTCAAAAAAACCAATAGGGACCTGGTCTTTAACGAAACCGATCCAGCTCTGCTCGTTTCTAAAATGAAAAATTTTAGCGCAACCCCCGACGAAGTCTGGTTCAGGGATAGAAACCTAAGCTAATTATCATGCCAGGTAGAATTGTCATCCTGAGCGAAGCAAGGGATCTCTGGATACCTATCAGATGAAAATATCATTAAAGAAACTCATCCTTTCGAATTTCCCATGTCCAGGGTTTCTTGAAGGTTGAAAATGTTCTTAAATTGCCAAAATATAGGGGAGCAGTGGTAGTCTTGTTCGAATTTTCAGTGTGGAGGTTTCCAATCGTTTCCTTTACTTCCTTGGTCAGAAAATTATAATCCTTTTCATCTACCTCTCCAGAGGCATTGTGATAATAACTGTTTTTGGCCGCAATCAATGTCCATTGTTGATGGAGCAGCCTAAATTGATAATCTAATTTCCATCGCCAATTGCTGCCGCCCCTAAAACTTAAGGTCAAAATGTTGTTGCTGATTGCCAATCCTTCGTAAGGGTCGCCATAAATCCCGCCTTCCTTATCGCGCAGCATAAAATCATTGTTCTGCATCGCGAAATCATAGGTCTTCTTTCTCTTAAAGTAAATGGCCAAGATCCTGGGTTTCTGGATTTCTTTGATGATCTCGGTATCTGCATCACCATAAGCCCTCATCTCCGCTACAGCGCTATTGAACTCTAAAACAAGCGCTAGGTCTGGTAATCCATCAGCATTCAGATCACCACGGGCCGTATCGATGGCCTTCCAATTGGATGGAACCAGTCCCGAAATGGCAGAGCCCCGTAAGGGAAGCTTCGGAAATTCAAACTTTTGGGCCTTGGACCGTAAACTTGAACAAAAGAGCAATAGAATAATTAGGTAGCGCATTTTCACTTGAACGTTGAAAATCACATTAAATTGTCATCCTGAACGAAGTGAGGGATCTCTGAATAAGTATCAAGTATCAAGATAAAAGATAATAGACAAAAGATTAAGGAAGCCAGATCTATAACTAATCTAACCATACAATCTGTGTAATCCTTTACAATCTGTGTAATCATTTAAAAAATCTGTGCAATCAAAAATAACATTGTAATCCATTAAAATATCGGCTAACTTGCTCATATGAATATAAAGTTCAATAAAAATGAAGATGTAAATAAGCAATTGGCCTTTCAGTTGAAAACAAGACTGAAAAAAATAGCTTTGGGCGGGGGCGAAAAAAATGCGGAAAAACAGAAAGAGAAGGGAAAACTACTCGCACGCGAACGGATAGCATACCTGATCGACGACAATTCTGAATTTTTGGAACTTGGCGCACTGGCCGCCGACGACATGTATCAGGAACATGGCGGCTGCCCTGGCGCCGGTGTCGTTACGGGGATTGGTTATGTATCGGGAAGACAATGTATGATTGTGGCCAACGATGCAACGGTCAAAGCTGGGGCCTGGTTTCCGATGACCGCTAAAAAAAATCTCCGTGCACAGGAAATTGCCATGGAAAACAGATTGCCGGTGATCTACTTGGTTGATAGTGCGGGTGTATATCTGCCCATGCAGGATGAAATTTTCCCCGACAAAGAGCACTTCGGGCGGATGTTCAGGAATAATGCCCAGATGTCTGCAGAAGGTATTGTGCAGATTTCGGCCATCATGGGATCTTGTGTCGCCGGTGGGGCTTATCTTCCTATCATGAGCGATGAAGCCATGATCGTGGAAGGCACGGGCTCTGTATTTCTTGCGGGATCCTATCTCGTGAAATCGGCCATTGGCGAAGACATCGACAACGAAACCTTGGGCGGGGCAACTACACACTGTGAAATCTCTGGGGTTACGGATTATAAACATCCAAATGATCAAGCTTGCCTAGATAGCATTAAAAAAATCATGGGCATGCTCGGCGCGCCGGAAAAGGCTGGTTTTGATCGGATTGAACCTGCTGCTCCCAAACTCGATGAAAAGGAACTATATGGCATTTTGCCAGAAAATAGGGAAGACCCGTACGACATGAAGGAACTGATCTTGCGCATGGTAGACAATTCTGAATTTGAGGAATATAAGGAGCTGTATGGGCAGACCATTATTTGTGGCCTGGCCAGGATAGATGGATGGGCCGTGGGCATTGTAGCCAACCAGCGCAAGGTCGTAAAATCTAAGAAGGGTGAAATGCAATTTGGCGGCGTAATCTATTCGGATAGTGCCGATAAGGCAAGCCGTTTTATCATGAACTGTAACCAGAAAAAAATTCCCTTGGTCTTTTTGCAGGATGTAACCGGATTTATGGTAGGCAGCAGGTCTGAACAGGGTGGAATTATTAAAGATGGCGCAAAAATGGTAAATGCAGTAGCGAATTCTGTCGTGCCCAAATTTACCATCATTATCGGTAATTCATATGGTGCCGGAAATTATGCGATGTGCGGAAAGGCTTATGATCCCCGATTGATTTTTGCCTGGCCTACGGCAAAGATTGCGGTCATGGGCGGTGCACAGGCCGGAAAGGTTCTTTTGCAGATTAAAGAAGCTGCGCTAAAAGGTAAAGGGGAAACGCCTACCCCAGATAAGGAAGCCTTGTTACTTCAGGAAATCACTGAAAATTACGATCGTCAAACAACGCCATACTATGCTGCGGCCCGTTTATGGGTCGATGGGGTAATCGATCCATTGGCTACCCGGAATGCCATTTCCATGGGTATCACGGCGGCAAACCAATCGCCCATCAAAAAAACTTTTAGTGTAGGCGTCATACAAACTTAGCCGAAAATCGTATTTTTATTGGACACACATCCTTTGAAACATGAAATTATACCTCTTTTTATTCGTGGCCTGCTGTAGCCTCAATGCCTCTGCCCAGCAGTTAACGCCAATTTATTTCAACGGTGAAAGCATTACCACCAATAAAGAGGCCGCCACATCTTATGCTGTTTTTGGCAAACTGAGCAACGAGGACCTCTGGACCTTTAAAAGATTTGACCTGTATGATAACCTCTTGCAAACGGGCTCCTATAAAGATGCCAAACTGTCCATCCCACATGGGAAATTTACTTTCTACGATAATATTGAAAGATTTAATGTGAACCACGAAACCAATTTCAAGATCAAAGGGAAAACGCGTTTCTTAAGTCAGCAAGGAACTTTTGTAGATGGAAAGGAAAATGGGGAATGGACACTATATTACCCAGATGGCAACGTCATGAACGTACAACATTACCTGAGTGGAAAATTGCACGGCGAATTCATCTCTTTTGATAAATATGGAAAGATAGTGGCCAAGGGAAATTATGTTAACGGACTGAAAGATGGAGATTGGATTTTGGAAAGCGGCAAACAAAAGTCCTACTATGAAAAGGGCATTTTAAAGGCAAAGCCTACTGGACGAAATTAAAGCACACCCTACCAAACCTTAAACCATGAAAAAATACATTGTCCTGCAGTTATTTTTAATTGCTTTAGCGATGTCCAAAACGTAAAATATTTATCGATAGATTCATCCATTACTTACCACTTAGCCTCTTTATGAAAAAGCTGCTCATTAGCCTACTTGTTTTAAATCACTCCCTTCTCTATGCCCAAAATGCAAAAACAATCCACGATCAGGCGATAGTCGTTGATACGCATGGCGACATCCTGTTTAACCAGATCAAGTCTGGAATTGATATTGGCCAATTGCAGCATACCGGCAATTTCGACCTGGTCAGGGCCAAGCAAGGTGGATTGGACGTACAGGTATTTTCGATCTGGTGCGATGAAAAAGGTGGCTTTGCCGTGGCCAACCAAGAAATCGACTCGTTGTACAGCCTGATCAAACGTTATCCCCAAAAGATCATGCTCGTTAAAAATGCCGATGACCTGGAGAAGGCCGTGAAGGAAAAGAAATTGGCTGCCATGATTGGTGTAGAAGGAGGCCACATGATCGAAAACAGCCTCGATAAACTGGAGCAACTGGCCAAACGTGGAATGATCTACCTCACCCTTACCTGGAACAACAGTACGCCGTGGGCAAGTTCTGCAGCTGAAGAAACCTCGGGAAAGGTTAAAAAGGAGCAGGCCGGACTGAATGATTTTGGCAGACAGGTGATCCATAAAATGAATGAACTGGGCGTAATGGTCGACCTCTCGCACGTGGGCGTCGCTACATTTTTTGATGCCATCAACGAGTCGAAAAAACCGATTTTGGTTTCGCATAGTTGCGTATATGCCCTCAATCCGGTGCCTCGTAACCTGAATGATAAACAGATCAAGGCCGTAGGTAAAAATGGCGGTGTCATTTCACTTAACTTCTACGCAGGTTTTTTAGATTCTACCTTCAATGCGAAGCAGAAAGTATTTTTCGCTAAATACGATTCAGAACTCAAAAGCCTATCTGCGAAATATGGCCGGAGCAATGCGATCGACACCCTGATTTCCCTTCATCCCGCAGATGCGGAAGCCACCAAGCCTAGTATCGAAACCTTGATCGACCATGTAGATTACATCGTTAAACTCATCGGGGTAGACCATGTAGGCTTCGGAGCAGACTTTGATGGCGCCGAATCTTTTCCATCTGGACTGAACAGCGTAGCCGATTATCCCAAAATTACCGCCGCACTGCTCAAACGCGGCTACAAACCCGCCGAAGTCACCAAAATATTGGGTGGGAATTTTGTGAGACTGCTTAGAGAAGTAAAAAGTAAAAAGTAAAAAGTAAAAAGTAGAAAGCCCCAACGGGGTGCCCTTGGCATAAAAAGTAAAATGCCCACGCTAATCGCCAATCGCTAATCGCCAATCACTAATCGCTAGGCTCTATGCGCTTTGCGCTTGATACCCGATACATCCAAAAATCCCTCGCTGCGCCCAGGATGACAATTCATCGTAGCTCCACGCCATCCGCTCCACGCTAATCGCCCAATTATCTCCACAATTTCATCTTTATCCACACCACTTTGACCTTGAACAATAAAGCCTTATTTTTGTATAAATACTTAAGAAATGGCTGAAGAACAAGCAACAGAGCACGTAAAGTGTCTAATTATAGGGTCTGGTCCGGCAGGATATACCGCTGCCATTTATGCGGCAAGGGCAGATCTCAAACCCGTCATGTACACCGGATTGGAAATGGGCGGTCAGTTGACCCAAACCACCGATGTAGATAATTTTCCGGGCTATCCCGAAGGTATTATGGGCCCTGCCATGATGGAAGATTTTAAGAAGCAGGCAGAACGCTTTGGCACCGAAGTTCGTTTCGGTTATGTAAGTTCAGTCGATTTTTCTGCTATGCCGCACAAGGTTGTGGTAGACGAATCAAAAACAGTAACCGCAGATACGGTGATCATTGCTACTGGCGCAACCGCCAAATGGCTGGGACTGCCAAGTGAGCAGCAGTATAACGGTTTTGGCGTTTCCGCTTGTGCCGTATGTGATGGCTTTTTCTTTAAAGGACAGGATGTGGCAATTGTGGGCGCTGGAGATACTGCTGCCGAAGAAGCCACCTATTTGGCCAAATTGTGCAACAAGGTTTACATGTTGGTGCGTAGGGATGAATTTCGTGCGTCAAAGGCCATGGTCCATCGCGTGCTGAATACCCCAAATATTGAGGTCATCTACAATACCCAAGCTACTGAAGTAATGGGCAATGGAAAAAATGTAACCGGTGTTTGCGTATTTAACCATAAAACCAACGAATCTAAGGTGCTTCCGGTTGAAGGCTTCTTCGTGGCCATTGGCCATAAACCCAACACCGACATCTTCAAAGGATGGCTGGATATGGACGATACAGGATATCTGGTCACCGTTCCGGGAAGCTCAAAGACCAATATCGAAGGCGTGTTTGCCTGTGGCGATGTACAGGACCATTACTATCGCCAGGCGGTAACCGCTGCAGGTTCGGGATGTATGGCCGCACTTGATGCAGAACGCTACCTCGCTGCAAAAGGAGATCCGGTAACGCATTTGGCCTAGCGGAGACGAAAGCGCATAGCGTAAAGGGCAAGCCAACGACCAGCTGTCATCCTGAACGTAGTGAGGGATCTCTGGACCAATACAAATACTACAAGCGGAAAGGAACTTTAGTCCCCTTTCCGCTTTTTTGTTCCTGTTTTCGCCCTACGCCCTACGCTTTCCGCTTTACTCTTTAGGCTTTCCGCTTTCCACCTTTCCTATTTTTTTCTATCTTGCGTTAACCAAAAAGATATCCTAAAATGAAACCACTTTTCCTTTTCGTAATTTCGAGCCTGTTCGTATGTCAGGGCTATGCACAAACTGATCCCAACCTGGGCATTATCCCAGTTCCGGTATCGATCAAAAAATCTACTGGATCCTTTCAATTGGAAAAGACAGTCGCACTGATCAGCAATGAAACGAGCAATGCCAGAACAGCCGACCTGCTCAACGCTTTCATTGTTTTGCAAGGTGGTTTTGCGCTAAGGGAGGCAAAAACCGTTACAGGCGGGCAAAAGGCAGTCGTACTCACTTCAAAAGGAGCAGAACGATTGCCAGAGGAGGGATACCTGATCCAGATTACGCCCGGCCAGGTCAAATTGGTGGGCAGTGAAAAGGGATTGTTCTATGCCGTACAGACCCTCATGCAATTGATGCCCAAAAAGACAAATGATAAGATTTCATTGCCTGCGGTAGAAATCAACGATTATCCGCGTTTCAGCTATCGTGGTCTCCACCTGGACGTAGGCAGGCATTTCTTTCCGGTTTCCTTTGTCAAGAAATACATCGATATCATCGCACAATATAAGTTGAACACTTTCCATTGGCACCTTACCGAAGACCAGGGCTGGCGGATTGAAATCAAAAAATACCCTAAATTGACTACCGTCGGGTCGGTTCGCAAGGGTACATTGCTGGGCCATTACCCAGGAGTTGGGAACGATGACCTGGAGCACCGTGGTTTTTATACCCAAGAAGAAGTAAAACAGGTAGTAGCCTATGCCGCTTCGAAATACATCACTGTTATTCCTGAAATCGAAATGCCTGGACATAGCTCTGCCGCCATTGCCGCCTATCCAGAGCTGAGCTGCTTTCCTGACCGCGATACGCCGATCAAGGAAAACGCACCATGGTCTGGCAGTAGAAAGGGCAAGCAATTGCAACAGACCTGGGGTGTTTTTGATGATGTGTATGTGCCTTCAGAAAATACGTTCAAATTCCTTCAGGATGTGCTAGATGAGGTCATGGCCTTATTTCCCTCAAAATATATCCACATCGGTGGAGATGAATGCCCAAAAACCTATTGGAAAGAATCGCCATTCTGCCAGCAACTGATCAAAGACCTGAACGTAGGCGATGAACATGGACTGCAAAGCTATTTTATCCAACGGATCGAAAAATACCTGAATGCTAAGGGAAGGTCGATTATAGGATGGGATGAAATCCTAGAAGGCGGATTGGCACCGAATGCTACCGTGATGTCGTGGAGAGGGGAAAAAGGTGGCATTGAAGCGGCACAGCAGAACCACAATGTAATCATGACCCCGGGCTCTGGTGGCCTCTACATCGACCATCGTCAATCTAATTCGCCTGATGAGCCTTTGTCTATCGGCGGACTGGCACCTTATACCAAATTGTATGCCTATGATCCTGTTCCAAAAGTACTGACTGCCGATCAGCAGAAATACATCATCGGTGTACAGGCAAACATGTGGACAGAATATATGGAAACCCCGGCAAGGGTAGAGTATCAGCTTTTTCCAAGGATATATGCCCTGGCAGAGATTGCGTGGAGCCCAATTGATAAAAAAGACCTGACGAATTTTGTGGAGCAAAGGGTTCCGGTACATTTGGCAAAATTAGATGGAACGGGTACCAACTATTGGGTGCCAACCCCGCTTGGCCAGCCAGAGGGAACAGTGAAGGGCGGAGATTTTTCGGTTTCGCTCAAAACGCCTATTCCTGGAGCAAAGATATTCTATACTCTAGATGGTTTTAGGCCATCGGAAAATACCACGCCATACGTTTCAGAACTTAAGATCAATGTACCGCAGGGGCAGAAAAAATCATTGAAGACCATTGTTATTATGCCGAGCGGAAAACGCAGCGTGGTTACAGAAACGGTATTTAACAATGGTGCGCCCGAAGTGAAAACAAAATAATCGATCGAACTAACCAGAACAAACCATGAAATTGAACGCAATCAGATGCATGATCTTCATTTTAGGCTGTAGTTTAGCAATTGCGGCCTGCACAGATAGAGATGCGGCAAGTACACCGGCAAAAACCGAAAAGACAACGGCTAAATCGGCCAATCCATTTCCTTTTTATAAGCATATCGAAATCAAGCCAGGCTATCATTTTGAAGTAGTGAGTTGGGGAAAGGGCATCGATACCCTTGGCGGCTATCTGATTTTGATGTCTGACTCGGTCAGGAACAATTATCGGTCGGTTGCTGGCGAGCGGAAGGGCATCATTACCGATGCCTGGAACATGGACCTCGATAACGATGGAAACCCAGAACTCTACATCCAATATGTAGTCAGGAAAAATGTAAGCGATCTCAATGTCTATGAATTTTCTGGCAATAGCTTTGATAAGATCAGTTTTCCAGGCCTAAATAGCAACCTGAAGAAAAACTACCAGGGCAACGACAAGTTTTTCATCAAAAGCGGTGAATTGTATCGTTCTGTACCGATTGTAGAGACCGATAGCAACAAAACGACCACCTTGATCAAGACCATCAAGTATCGATTGAGCGGCAACAGTTTTAGTACGAGCGAAGTAGTTGAGCGCTAATCGCTAGCCGCCAACCCGATCCAGTTCCACCCTGAAAAACTCATCCCAACGGTCCTGCGCACTGAGGTTTTGGCCATGGTTGGTCTCGCTATCATATCGGCTTTGCATATCGCTATAATATTTCCCAATGCGGTTTGCCGTGGTCTGGATCAGGCGTTTATAGTTGGAAGGCGTGTATTTTTGATTCCTGATCTGGGTCTCTCCATCCTTTAACAGGATAAAGTTAATGTACACATGGCCCTGCTCATGGTTGAGCAATTGCCTGCTCACTTTTCGGTTACGGATGCGGTCTGATTTGACCCAGGATTTTTCGGGAACCACGGCACCATAAAATTTAAAATCGATGTGCAGGTGGTTATTCCTGACCGTAGCGCTATAGCTGTAGTGCCAATTGGTAACGGTTAGCGCGGCATAGGGAGAGAGTTCATCAGGCTTTGCCAAAAAGTGGGTGTCCCAATCTATTTCTTCTGGCTGTATGCGATCTTGCGCCTTAAAGCCCCATAACAATAAAAGGACAAGTACAGCTAAACTTCCGGATTTAACGATCATGTTCTTCATTGACAGCTATAGAACGAAAGCCGTGCCAAAATATTGGCCCATTCTAAAATCAGGCCGATTGTCCCTTCAGAATTGGCCGCCGATCCGCTCAAACTTTTCGATCAGGAGTGCAATCCTTTCCTTATCACGCTTAATGACGGCTTTTCTGACCAGCGTTGAGCAAAATATCATCCACCCAAAGCTTAAGGCAACGGTCAGTACCTGGGTCCAAAAATTGAGGTAGGACAACATCTCGTAAAAATACAGGACCATGCCCAAGGACAGGGCAATGGCATAAAACCAGTACAAGCGGTTGTGCAGGGCAAAACGGGTAAGCTGATAGCGTTTTAGGTTTTTGATAAACTCATTCGGATTGGCCGTAAAATCGCTATTGGCAATCATGCGATGGTTGTTATAGAGGATGATGGTATAGACGCCCACGACAATAATGATGATGCTGATGCCCACATGTGTGGTCCAGACCTGAAAATCAAAGAATAACCACAGGGCCGCAAATGCCAAAAAGCTCAAGCTCATGCCCACCAGGTTGAGCAGTGATTTCGTACGCATGCCCGACACCTCTTTTTTGGCCTGTTTGAGCATTTCGTCTGCCGAAATAGAAACGTCGACCGTGTGTTTAGCCCTTGCCCAAATTTCTGCTATATGATCAAATTCTTGCATGCTGATTGTATATTTCGGTCAACTTTTGTTTTATACGGTGGATCTTAACACGTAGATTGCCTTCACTGATGCCAGAAATTTCTGCAATCTCATTGTAGGGCAGTTCATCTAATACCATGGTGATGATCAAACGGTCATTTTCTTCCAATTGTGAAATGGATTTATAGAGCAATGCCACCTGCTCATTTTTTTCCGAAAACTCTTCAACCCTGTTTTCGATGATATTTTCTGTAAGTTCATCTTTTGCCTGGCGCTTTTCTGAACGGAGGTAGGTAAGGCAGGTATTCACCGCGATCCGATAGATCCATGTCGATATCAGTGATTTGTTCCTGAACTTGTCCAGGTTCTGCCAGACCTTTAGGAAGGTTTCCTGCAAAAGGTCGTTTGCAGAGTCTTTATCGCCGGTGTAACCATAGCATAAGTGAAAAATCTTCTTTGAGTTTTTATCGAAAATTTCCTTAAATAAAATATCCCGTTGACTCACTTAATTGAGGTGTTAATTAGGCGTTAGAATGGTTAAAGTTAGTTTTGTTACGCCCAAATATGTAAAATAACTCATGCTTTATCAACAAAGTTTATAGAATAATTTAATTATCGTAGTTTTACATCCTGTATTAAAAACCAAAAACCTGAAATGTCGAATAAGAACAGACTTACACTTTTTATTTTTCTTGCGCTTGTATTGGGTATTGCGGTAGGTTACTACCTGAACGTTGAACATTTCAACCAGAAAAACAATGCCATCACTACTGCTGATGCACAGGTCAAAAAGATCGAAATTCAAATGGGCAAGCTCAGCGATACCACGGTAAGCGAATATGCGGTATTGAAGTCCCAAAAAACCGAACAGGTAAAAATCCGCAAGGAAAACGAAACGGCAAGGGAGAAAAGCCTAGAGCCGCTGACCTTATTGAGCGACATCTTTCTCAGGTTGATCAAAATGATTGTGGCACCTTTGGTTTTTACTACGCTGGTGGTTGGCGTGGCCAAAGTTGGCGACATTAAAGCGGTAGGCCGCATTGGTGGAAAAACGATGCTCTGGTTTATCAGTGCTTCTTTGCTTTCGCTCCTATTGGGCATGCTGCTCGTTAACCTCTGGAAACCGGGCGAAGCCATGAACCTGCCACTTCCGAGCAGCCATACAGAGACGGGTATTAAGGCCACAGCGCTTTCTGTTAAGGATTTCATCTCGCACATTGTGCCAAAAAGCTTTGCCGAGGCCATGGCCACCAACGAAATCTTACAGATCGTGATCTTTTCGCTGTTTTTTGGTGTAGCTACCGCTGCTGTCGGCGAAAAAGGAAAGGCCGTGATCGAGTTTTTCGACTCCGTAGCGCATATCATCTTAAAAGTGACCGGTTACGTCATGAACTTTGCACCATTTGCCGTATTCGGTGCCATGGCGGCGATTGTTGCCAAGCAGGGGATCAGTGTACTGTCTACCTATGCCCTGTTTATTGGAGAATTTTATTCAGGAATGCTTATTCTTTGGGTGTTGCTGATCTTGGTTGGCTACCTAATTTTAAAAGGCCGCATTTTTAACCTCATCAACAGGATGAAAGAGCCTGTCATGCTTGCCTTTAGTACGGCCAGCAGCGAGGCAGCCTATCCACGTACCTTGCTGCAGCTGGAACGTTTCGGTTGCAAAGACAAGATTGTAAGCTTTGTGCTGCCCTTGGGCTATTCATTTAACTTGGATGGCTCCATGTTGTACATGACTTTCGCCTCCATTTTTATTGCCCAATGCTATGGCATACACTTGCCGCTAGACAAGCAGCTGACCATGTTGTTGATCCTGATGCTGACCAGTAAGGGTATTGCCGGCGTACCGCGAGCTTCATTGGTGGTTATTGCGGGTACGATCGCTACGTTTAATATTCCCGAAGCCGGATTGGCCTTGCTGATCGGTATCGATCCACTGCTGGATATGGGCAGGTCTGCCACCAATGTTGTCGGAAACAGCATTGCAACGGCTGTAGTGAGCAAATGGGAAGGGGAGCTGTCGGGGCCTTTAGACTAATTTGAACGGAATGACAAGTAGGGGAAAGAAAATATTTTTGGCACTTACGGTGATTGTGCCTTTTCTAATTTATAGCATCATCTATTACGCACCCATCATCAGGAATGCTCCTTTTAAGGCAAAGGAGTTTGTTTCTGTGGAATACAAATGGGGAGTTGGGCGGCAGTTGGACAATTCCTATAATTCTGCAACCGGTGAATTTAGGTATCTGGATGACCGTGATTCTTTGATCATTGCCCATGTGGAACTTGATGCCAGGGACAAAAAATACCTCGATAGCAATGCCGATGTGCAGGGATTTTGGAATTTGCCTACCATTGTAGCCAATAGCGAAGCAGATTATAAGCATTCGCGTGCCGTGCGGTATTACATGAAATTCAATTACCAGAAAAAATCAAAGGAAGTGACCTATCTTTCTGATTTTAACGGAAACGAACGAATGGGCAATGCAGCGGCAAAAATGCGCAAGATCATCGAACAGCTGATCATCGACAAGGAAAGACAGCAAAAGTCGGCCCAATAGCGATTGTCCATGAAAATCAAGAAATCCCTCATCGCCAGCATTGCCATCATCCTGATCGTCGGATTTGGTGGATATTACCTGCTCCAGCTTAAACAGGCACCTTATCCTGTAGCTTCTTTTGTTTCCATCAGCTATAAATGGGGAGTGGGGGATACCTTGGCCAATGCGTATGATTCGCAAACCGGAATTTATCGGTATCTTGACAGGAACGATTCGCTGCGGATCGGGAATGTCAAGCTGAATACGAACAGCCTCATCTATCTGCACAATAAGGCCAATGAAGCAGGGCTTTGGGAACTGCCAGATGTGGTAGACCTCAAAGGGGAGGGCAACGTAGATTCGGTGCTCCGTTACGAAATGGTATTCACCTATGAGCAGAAGACCAAAAAGATCAGCTTTTATGCCAATTCATTGGATGCACAGCTGCAGGATAAGATCAGCAAATTGCAGCAGATCGTAGCGCAGACCATCCAGGAAGCTGAAGAAAGAAATCCAACATTCAAGTAGCGGACTGGGCTTTTAAAATCAGGCATAGCTTTTTATATCCAACCCAACTGAAAGTAGGTATATTGGTGGATTTTGTTCGTGAGATTTGCGTATACGTGCAGATTTGTACTGGAAAAGTGCGCAAATGAACCTATTTTACGAACAGTTCCCGAACAAACCCCGAACAGTTATGGGCGAAAGGCCTGCTCATATTTGCATTGACCGCTTCGGAGATTTAACAAAAATTAACGGCCTAACTACTTGATATTCTCGTATCTTTACGATATATTCGTAACTATGGAAAAATTAACTTTGCAGGAAGAAGAAGCGATGCTTGCCATTTGGCAGGTGAAGGTGGGTTTTATCAAGGATTTTATGGATGCTTTGCCCGAGCCTAAACCACCCTATACAACTTTGGCTTCGACAGTTAAGAATCTGGAGCGGAAGGGCTTTCTGAAAAGCGAACGTTTTGCGAATGCCATTCGCTACAGTCCCAAAGTTAAGGAAGTAGAATATAAGAAGCGTTTCATGAATGGCTTTGTGAACAATTATTTCCAAAGTTCCTATAAAGAGTTGGTTGCTTTTTTTGCCAAGGATAATAAAATCAGTACCGAAGAACTCAAAGAGATCATTAACCTTATCGAGAACCCTGATCAAAAATGATATGCCACATCTTTTTATCCTGCTCCTGAAGATAAACCTGGTATTGGTCCTTTTTGCTGCGGCCTATTACCTGATCTTGCGCCGGTTGACCTTTTACACGATCAATCGTGCTTTTCTGGTCTTTGGCATTTTATTTTCTTCTGTTTATCCATTCATTAACCTAACGGATTTTTTTCATCGCCAAAAGCAGATCAACCAGAAAATGGTGGCATTTGTGCCCCAACTGAACCAAAAGGTAAATGAACTGGTGCCTGCTAACTTTATCACCTCAAACTGGGGCATCATCAGCATCCTTTTTTATCTAGGTGTTGTTTTAATGGCATTTCGGTTATTGGTACAATTCTTTTCTTTATATCAGATGCACCGAAAATCGGCTCCAGGAGCCATTGCAGATTATAAAGTGCGCATTCTTTCTGAACCCGTCAGTCCGTTTTCGTTCTGGCAGACGGTTTACATCAATCCTTCGCTACATCAGGAAAAAGAGCTACAGACCATTTTGGCGCATGAGCAGGTACACGTGAGGCAATGGCATTCGCTTGATATCATTTTGGCCGAGCTGAGCGTAGTATTTTATTGGTTCAATCCAGGGGTCTGGCTCATGAAAAAGGCTGTAAAGGAAAATCTGGAGTTTATTACCGATCAGAAAATATTAAATAAGGGCATCGATAGGAAGGCTTATCAATACAGCCTGCTGGATGTAGGGAATTTAAATGCCGCTGTGGCCATTGTCAATAACTTCAATCTTTCTGATCTTAAAAAAAGGATCAAAATGATGAACGTAAAGCGCTCTTCGCGCCTTACATTAAGTCGGTATCTTTTGATCACGCCTGTTTTGTTGGTCTCCACGCTCGCTTTTACGGTGAGCAAAAAAGATATCAAAAAACATTTGATGCCGCTTCGCCAGGTGCTGGTAGACCATCAGCTGATGAGCGCACCCAAAGCAGCTCCGGTAACAACAATTGCTAGTCACCTTAAAAAGAAAAAAACTGCTATGGCTGTTCCAAGCCCATCAGACTCGATCCAAAAAATGAAGATTTTGATCAATCATTTGCTGATCAACGACAATGACACCCTGCACATGGTCACCTCTGGAGAAATAAAGAATAAGGAAGTTTTTCTAAGGCGCATCGAAGGGATGCCCAAGTTGGTGGCCAGTAGCTATTCCTATCAGACCGACTCGCTTCCTAAGGGTAGGAGCATTAAAAATGTCCAGTTCAGTTTTAAGACTGGCCAAGCGACGGGCGAACATCCAGATGAAGACAAAGTGGTGGTGGTAAAAGGATATGGAAGGACAGCCAAAGCAGATAGTACGCTGAGAAGTGGTCAGGTCATCTACTTTTTAAACGGCAAGAGAATTACCGAAGACGAGTTCAAGAACAAAATCTCTCCAGAAGACCTCAAGAGTGTTACGCTGAGCAAAGAAAAAGTGGTGATGGGGGTAAGGATTGATACGAAAGATAAACCGCTGTAGTACACCGTCGTGACTACAGAGCTACACTGAAGTACACTGACGTGACTTCAGTGTTACGCACCTCATCACCTCATCACCTCATCACCTCATCACCTCATCATCTAATCAGCTAATCAACTAACCAACCAAATAACTACCAAACCAACTCTTCCTAAAAATGCAAAAGTCCCTCAACTTTTGGTATCGGGACTTAAGCGCTTGTTTGGTTTTAACTAATTATTAACCATCGACCCCATCCGAGGCGAAACATTTGTGTGTAGTGTTTTAATAGTTGAACGTTGCCTTGAGCATGGCCACCCTGCCTGGAATAAAATACGTTCCAGAAGTAAGGGCATTTGCCGAAACGTTGAGGGCCTCAAATTTTTTCACATTGGCAAGGTTGGTGACCCCAAATTCAAGATCGGTTTTAAGTTTGGTTACTTTGTAGCGCAGGTTAACATCTGCGAACAGATAGCTCAGGTCTGGTTGTGCCGATTGATGTGTAAAAATATGATCGGCTGATAACGTAATAAATAAGCTCTTGAAAGCAGTTGCCGTTATTCCCGATCCCTGCCTCAACTGTTGAAATTTGGTACGGAGGTCACTGCCACCTGCTCTATTAATGTTTTCGCTATAATTGGCGTTGTAAGACCAGTTGATAAAATTGGTCAGCCTCGCTTCGATGCCAGCTTTATAGGATATGGTATTGGACTGGAAAGGCAATAACGCATTGTTCTGCAATTGCTCAAACGTAGCATGGCTGTAGTTGACGCCCGCATTTACCGTGCTTTTGAGGCTGAACAGATATTTGCTGATGTTCGCGCCCAAGCTGAGGTTCTTCACATCATTGGCCAAAGGAAGCACGATGCGCTGTTGGATCGTGTTGCTCAACGTAAACGATGAAATGGTGTTCAGCTCCGTTGCCGAGTAGCTGATGTTAAAATTATAGAACAACATTTGCATCGCCTTGCGAAAGTTGAAACCAGCCCCGGCATAGTGTGTCTGGCGCTCTGAAATGGGTGCGTCATTCGCAAATAGCGAGCGGTAATTTTTAAGGATGGTGCCCCGATAAACATCGTCTATACCTCCTAATTCATTCCTAAAGCCATAATTTGCCGTAATGTAGTTTTCAGGGCTCATCTGGTACTTCACGTTGAAAGAAGGGTTCACGAAGACCTTATCCAGATCTTTGTTCAGGCTTTTTCCCGGATCATCATAGCTGATCTGGTTATAGCTCACGGGTACGGTCAGGCCAATCTTTACCTTTTCGCCAGCATATTCATACGCAGCTTCGCTATATAGCTTGTTTTTATTCCAGTTTAGGCTGTTTGTCATGTTGGCGGCCACCAGTTCTGTGGTCTGGTTGGGCTGGATGCGGTAGAGCTCAGATTTTAGTTCCTGGTGTTGGATGTTGAACCCTGCCTTGTAAGTCTGCACAAACTTCCCTTTCACCAGGGCAAACGATAGAAAATTGTTGGTATACCAGGTGGGCAGCTTTACGTATTGGTCCAGACCGGCATACGGGTTGCCATTGTTCAATATCGCTTCATTTAATCCTGGTCTGATGCTCAGCACCTCTGGCTGTGTACTCCGATTGAGATAGGAATAGAAATTCAACGTGTTTTCAGACTTGAGTTTCTTTCTGTAGCTGAATTCGTTAGATAGCTCAAAGGTTTCCTGATCCAATGCCTGGCTGGCACCTGTGCCATTTGTCACTACGTACGAATTGGTGCTAAAAGGCTTATAATCAGCTGTCAGGTTGTTGTTGAGGTAATATTTCTCCGCATTTCCATTCACATTGAACTTGGCCTGAAGTTGCTGCGGATTGATACTGTTCTCCTGCACTTCGTTATACGTGATGATCTGGTTGGGCAGGTACGTTTCTGAAAACTTATTATACTGCTGCCTGCGCTGATCGTATAAGTAAGAAACATTGGCCTTGACCTGCAGGTCCTGATTAAACTTGTACAGGTTGTTGAGGTTCACCAGACCTGCCTTGTTAAATAGCGACCTGTTCTGTGGCAGGGTGGGTACCCCTGCGGCACCGGCCGATAAAAAGTTGGAAGGCTTGTCGTTGTCCAGCTTTTTCAGGTAGTCTGCCAGGTTAAAGGATGTCAGGTCAATACCCGGATCGATGCCAATGTTATTGCCCTTGATGTTATTGATGAACTTGATGTTTTTCTTGAACATCATCGCATTGATGCTGCCATCAAACCTTTCCGGAGTACCTACGCCAGCCTTGATATCGCCCATTACCTTTAATTTGGCTTCATCCTTGATCACGAGGTTAAGCGCCACATCATCGCTCATGTTATTCTTGCGCATCATTTTAATGGGCTGGTCGTTCTCGATCACCTGTACTTTATCTACTGCACCATGGGGGATGCTTTTTGTCCCGATCGCATACTTATCGTCCAGGACATTATCGCCATCGATGTACAGGTTGGAAATGGCCTTTCCATTATAGGAAACCTTTCCGTTTTCGGCCACGTCCATTCCCGGCATTTTTCTGAGCACATCGCCAATGCTGCGGTCCTGCTTGTCGGCGAAATCTGATGTCTTGTAGTTCAGCGTATCTCCCTTTGCGGAGAGCGATGGCCTGTTCTTGACCACCACTGTCTCCAATTTGATCTCGCTGTCGGCCAAGGTAAACTCATAGTTTTTGGCGAGGTCCGTTACATTGATCACCTGCTTGGCATAGCCAATAATAGAGGCTTCCAAGCTGAGGTCTTTATTGTCCTCTGTAAAAGATAGGGAGTAATTTCCCTTGTCGTCTGATCTGGTAAAGCTCAGAATATTGCCCTCTTTGTCTTTTAGGTTGATACTGGCAGAGGCAATGGCACTTCCTTTGGTATCTTTTACTTTGCCTTTGAGCTGTTTTTGTGCAAAGGCCGAAGTTATGCCCAACAGGCAGAGCAAAATTGCGAAGGTCAATTGCCTTTTCATTTCGTTTCAGGTAATTCTATCGGATTATTGATCACGTTGATTGGCCTTGGACCTGGCGTGGTCCTGAACTGTGCCCTTTGGTTTACGCCAAATTGGACGCCACTTGCTGCCATTTGCGCATTCATAAAGCCTTGTGGGTCCTTATCGCGGGCATCTTTCAACTTATCCAATTCTTTTTGAGAGGTTTTTACGGCATCAGTAGGGAGCTTGATTTCTGAGCCCAAGTAAGCGCTGCCAATATCCATGCCCATGATCTTGACTACGCCCGTACCGCTAGGGGTCTGGAAAGTGGGCTGGTTGGGATCCTCTTTTTTAGCTTCTTCCTCCTTTACATTGTCGATGCCGGCAAATTGAAACTGTACTTCTTTCTTTTCATCGTAAGCTTCGATGATCAGTCCAGGAAGACCGTTTAATTTCCACGGACCGCTTTGAAACGGAAGATCTTCCGCATACCAGGCAATCCAGTTTCTTCCCTTAAAATGTGCCGTCGCTTTCTTGCATTTTACTCCAGAGAAACTTGCGGTGTCTTTTGATAGCTTCCAGCTAATTTTTGGTGCCGCTTCTTCTACCAGGTAATTGTTGAAAAGACGTTCCTTGGTCACAAATTTGTTTTCCTTTCCAAAATAAAAATAATCGATGTCGGAGACGGGCTTGGTCGACGTCCTGTTGAGTTTTACGCTCATCTGTCCGCTTCCCGCTTGGTTCTTGATCTGCTCCTGCAACTGTTTTTGCATTTCGAGATCGCGGTTGATCTTGTCGTAGCTGGTGTAGACCGATGCATTTTTGCCGATCACCAACAGCATGTTTTCAGTATAGGGCTTATCTTTTGCTGTCGTATCCCTGATGTGTGTAAACGAGTATCTGACCCTAGCCAGTGCTTTATCAGGGCTTTGGGCCACCGCCATCATCGAAGTCACCGTAATGGCGCACAAGGTTGTTAAAATAGTTTTCATTTGGATATTTTTTGTGTTGGTAATTAATTATTCGTAAAACTACGATAATTTCGTAATTGTAAAAATATTTTAACATTTTTTAACCTTTTTAGGCTAGGGCCGAAGGTTAAAGGTTGCATGTTGTAGGATACAGGCTTGTTACTCTGAATGCGTATCAGAATTGTTTCAGCGATCTCAAGATGACAATTCCGCTACGTACTCAAGCTATGCGCTTTGGTCTTTCATCTTACATCTTACATCTTTCATCTTTGTTCTTTGTTCTTTGCTCTTTGTTCTTCGCTCTTTGTCCTCATTTTTCGCCCCTATTGCTGTTCTGGCAGTTCCATCGGGTTGTTCAGGATGTTACGTTTGGGAGGGGCGGTAGATTGGCCGGAAACGCGCCTGACGTTGGTGGTTCCACCAGTTTGCGAATTGATCAGGGCTTCTGGATTGGTCATCTGGACGTTTCTTAATCGCATGACTTCATCCTTTGTAGCTTTGATGGCATTTGTGGGGAGTCTGATGGTATTGAGGTACAGCTGTTCCGATTCGACCCTGCTTCCGCCAAGCATAAATGTTTTTGGCTTTTCCTGTTGTGGTTCTGCTTCAATTTTATCAAATCCGGCAAACTCAAACTGGATGTCCTTACGCTCATCATAGGCAGTCATGATCAGTCCGGGAAGTCCGTTCAGCTTCCATGGGCCGCTCTGGAATGGGAGTGCTGGATCATACCAGGCTATCCAGTTCCTGCCCTTGAAATGTGCGGTCGCTTTTTTACAGGCTATGCCTGATATGGTGGCCGTATCTTTTGAAAGTTGCCATTTGATGGTCGAAATGGAATCCTCATAGCAGTACTTGCTCATCATCATGATTTCTACCACGAAAGCTTTCTTCGTATCAAAAAATGTATAAAAATCGGTATAGGTAACGGGCCTTCGCTTCATTTGGCGCATGTCTACATTGGTAATGTTGCCGCCATTGGCTACTGCCTGTTGATAGAGCACTTCATTGAGTTTGTTGAGCTGTTGAATTTTGTCGTAGCTGGTAAACAAAGAAGCATTTTTGCCGATCAGTAGGACCATCTGCTCCTGATAGGGCTGTGCCCGGTTCAGCGTGTCCCTCACATGTGAGAACGAATACCTGACTTTTGCCAGTGCAGGAACTTGCTGTTGGGCCTTGCCCATAAACGTCATGCCCATGAGGGCGATGAATGTGATTGAAAGTTTTTTCATATGGTTTGAGGAATGGGGTAAAGCGTATCGCGTAAAGAGCATAGCGCAAGGAGCAAAGAGAGCAGAGAACAAAGAGTAAAGACAAAAGATAGATAGTTTTAGAAGCGATATTTGCTTATGCCCACGCTTAGCGCCCTTTGCCCTTCGCCCAGCGCTCTCCGCTCAGCGCTCTGGCAATTCGATTGGGTTATTAATAATGTTATGGACTATTCCTGAGGTGCTGCCGCCTACCAATACCCGGTTACGCGGCATACCCGATGCGGCGGCATGGAAACCGATGGGGTCTGCATCGAAGGCCGCTTTCAGTTTGTCGAATTCTGATCTGGTGGCAGATTTTGCATCACCCGGCACTTTAAAATCACTGCTGAAGTAGAAGCTGTTCTCATCGGTGTTTTCCTTGGTCGCTTTGTCGATGCCCGCAAACTGAAATTTTACCTCCTTCTTCTCGTCGTAGGCCTCGACAATCAGTCCCGGGAGTCCGTTGAGTTTCCATGGGCCACTAGAAAAGGGAAGTTCAGGGGCATACCAGGCAATCCAGTTCCTTCCCCTAAAATAAGCAGTTGCTTTTTTGCAGGTGATGCCCGAAAAACTTGCTGTATCCCTGCTCATTTTCCAATTGATTCTTGGGGCTTCTTCGGTTACGAGGTAAACTGTCATGACCTTGTCCTTGGTCACCCATTTGTTTTCTTTCACAAAAAAGTAATAGTCGACCAGCGTGACAGGCTTAAAAGGCGCGCTTTTGGTCTTCAGGTTTCCCATTGGTGCACCACCAGCCTCGGTCTTGATGTAGGCCGCTTCCTGTTTCCTTGAATTCTCTTCCCTAACAATTCGATCGTAACTGGTAAACAGCGATTCGTTCTTGCCGATCAGCAACAGCATATTTTCGGTATAGGGGTCATTTCTTCGATTGGTGTCCCGTTGGTGCACAAAACTGTACCTGACCCTGGCCAGCACTTTGTCTGGTTTTTGTGCATTTGCTGTCGAATAAAATAAGAGGGCAATCAGTGCGGTGTTGATTATTTTTTTCATGAGGATTGAGATAAATGACAATAGATAAAAGCAGTAGACAATAGATAAAAGATGTGAGACGAGAGACAAAAGATGAAAGACAAAAGGTATGGATGGATGGTGCCCTAATTATTCCAAGTAATCTTTCGGATTTGAGTGCAGCGAAAGATCGCCGAGGCAATACTAATACGTTCAAAAATCCCTGGTTTTGCTCGACATCACGAATAGCCCACAACTTGAACCTTGAACTTTCAACTTACTCAATACCTTCCTTGGCTTCTGGTAAACCCCTTGGGGTCCTTTAGGAATGCTTCCCTCAGCTTTTCAAATTTTTCCTTATCGGTTTTGATGGCATCTGCTGGCAACTTGATTGTGCTTTGGTAGTAAGCGCTGGCCACATCACGACCAATGAGCTGATCCACAGGGTTAAATGTGTCCTTGCTTGCATTTGGCTGCTTGGTCACATCAAAAGTTCGCTCAATGTCACCTTCCTTGGCATTTTCTATCCCGGCAAACTGAAAGTATAGGTTTTTATCTTCATCGTAGGCCTCGATAATCAATCCTGGTAAGCTGTTTAGTTTCCATGGCCCGGCCTGAAAGGGGAGGTCGGGTGCAAACCAGGCAATCCATTTTTGATCGGCAACGGTTGCTGTGGCCTTCATGCATTTGATGCCCGAAAAGCTGGCCGTATCTTTTGTAAGCTTCCATTTGATTGGCGGAGCAATTTCTTCCATCAGGTATCCCTGTAACGCCATCACTTCCTTGACAAAGAGTTTGTTCTCCTTCGCAAAATAATAATAGGAATTTTTGGTCATCCAGTTGGTTGGGGTGTTGTCAATGGTAAAAGCCATAGGTCTGGAGCTCGTTGTGGCCCTGTTCATGATCATGGCCCTGAATTTTTGGTCTTCGGCCACTTCATGGATGATCTTATCATAGCTGGTAAATAGGGAAGCATTTTTTCCTACGAAGAGCAGCATGTTCTCATGCCTTGCCTTGCCGTTAATGATGGTATCTGTTTTTTTGATCTGGGTATATCTTACCCTGATGAGCAGTTTGTCGGGTTGTTGGGCCAATGTTGTAAGGGCCGTGCAGCATACAACAAGGAAGCCTAGTGAGATTTTCATGGTGAAAGAATAGTTAAATCAATTATGTTTTCGTAAAACTACGAATATTTCGTAATTAACAAAATTTATTTTGAAATAATTTGGCGGGTACAGCACATAGGGTATCGAGTTTAGCGCATAGCGCATAGAGCAAAGAGCAATGAACAAAAACGAAAGAGCAAAGACTATGGATGAAAAGAATTGATACCAACGATAGACAATAGACAATTGTCTCTGGACAGCAAACCTTGAACTTTGAACTTTCAACTTTCAACTATCATGGTCATTCAACATTAATTTGCACAAGCACTTGCGTTTGATAAGTATTTGTAGTATATTTGCACCTCGATAAAAAATAAACAATTAAAAAAATAATTATTTAACAATGTACGCAATAGTAGATATAGCAGGGCAGCAATTTAAAGTTGCAAAAGACCAGCACCTTTTTGTACACCGTTTACAAGGAGATGAGGGCGCTAGTATTGAATTTGACAATGTATTGTTGGTTGATAATGGTGGTAAAATTACAGTAGGGGTTCCTGCGGTAAAAGGTGCATCGGTTACAGCTAAAATCGTGTCTCATTTAAAAGGTGATAAAGTAATCGTTTTCAAAAAGAAACGTAGGAAAGGTTACAAAAAGAAAAATGGTCACCGCCAGTATTTCACCAAAATCCAAATTGAGAATATCTCTTTGTAGTTAATCATTTCGTAAATTCACTAATTAGTCAATTTGTCCCAAAGGGACGCCTTGGGCGCTAATTATCAAACTAAAATATAATGGCACATAAAAAAGGAGCCGGTAGTTCAAAGAACGGACGTGAATCGCATAGCAAGCGTTTAGGTATCAAAATTTTTGGTGGTCAAGAAGCTATTGCCGGTAACATCATCGTTCGTCAGCGTGGTACAAAACATCATCCAGATAAAGGTGTAGGCATTGGTAAAGACCATACCCTATTTGCTTTGGTACCTGGTATCGTAACTTTCAAAAAGAAACAAGACAATAAATCATACGTTTCTGTTATTCCTGCAGTGGTAGAAGATGCAGCACCTGCAAAAAAAGCAGCACCTGCAAAAAAAGCAGCAGCTCCTAAGAAAGCAGCAGCTCCAGTGGAAGCAGCGGCAACTGAACCAGTTGCAGAAAAAGCGCCTGCAAAAAAAGCAGCCGCCCCTAAAGCAGCTAAAGCTCCGGCAGCAAAAAAAGCAGCTAAAGCTGATGATGCAGCAGAATAATAATTTTTGATAAAGAAAAAGCCCTGAAGCAATTTGTTTCAGGGCTTTTTTATTGGAATGGACCGCTGCGCACTAACGATCTCTTTCCAAGATCTGTTGAACCAGTTCCCTAAAATAGGTTTTCTTCTCTTCGGGCACATTCAGCGTATCGAGTGCCGTGTTGGCCTTTTCCAGATATTTGTCCATTTCCAGTGTGGCCAATTCCCTGATCTGATATTTGTTGTACAATTGCGTAACCTGCGCAATTTTATCTTCCTGATTGCCACCAACGCTCGTTAGATAAGGGGTTTCCTCTACTTCGGCCAATGCCAAGGTCTTTAGGTGCATGAATGTCTTCTTGTTGGCAAGAATATCACCGCCAACCTGTTTTCCAAATTTCTCCGGATTTCCATACACATCGAGCACATCGTCCTGAAGCTGAAAGGCTACGCCCAGGTTCTCGCCAAAATTGTACATCAACTCTGCTTCATCGGCACTTGCGCCACCAACAATGGCCCCCAATTTCATGGCCCCACCCAACAGTACCGCCGTCTTGAGCCTGATCATTTCCAAGTATTCTGCAATGCTGACATCATTGCGCTGCTCAAATTCCATATCCAACTGCTGTCCCTCACAGACGCCCTGTGCGGTCGCGTTAAACGTGTCGAGTACTGGCTTGAGTACGTTGACTGCTACTTTTGATAAATGCTTATTCGATTCGACCATCATGACATCGCCGCTCAATATGGCATTGTTAACGCCCCACTTCTCATGTACGGTCTGTTTGCCACGCCTAAGGGGTGCATTGTCCATGATGTCATCATGCACCAAAGTAAAATTATGGAAGGTTTCAATGGCCAATGCCACATCCATTGCCTTTTCGATTTCAGTGGTAAACAGCTCGGTGGCCATTAAGACCATGACAGGCCTGATGCGTTTTCCGCCCAAGCTCATGATGTAACGGATCGGTGCATAGAGGTCAACAGGGTATTTGGGATAGTCTATTTGTGGAATTGCCTTTTCGATAAGGGCTTGTAGTGCTGTAGGACTGTGCATGCTAATGGTTTTAACCGAACTCTGTAGATTTCTCCGGCGGTGAAGCCCTTTGAATAGTGCTGCAAAAATCGGTATACTTGACTAAACTTTCAACCAATTTGCCTATTTTTTTTCGATTTGTGCCTAAGGATTGACCATCGTACCAAATGCCGACTTGCCTTCCATCATCCTGATGAACGAATCTTCAAGGGCAGTCTGCTTCACAATGGGGTTGTCCTTCCAGAATTCCTGGTCATAATGAATTGACTTGATGACTTTCTTATCCTCTACGTCTGCATTGAGCGACTTGAACCTTTTCGACTTTAATGCTGGGTCTATATGATAAACGTTGAGAAGCGAAGAGGCTGCAAGATCGAAATTTTTCTTGCCTGTACTGACGAAGACATTTACCTGCATAACGATGGTTTCCAATACAGGAATGTTGTCGCCTACATCCCGAAAGGTAGAAATGGTGCTCAATAGGGTGGGACGCCTAAAAATGACGCCGCTGAGATAGAAGGGAAGATTGGAGGCTTCGTTCTCTAAACGATAGATGAAAAAGTTTTTTGTTCCGATGTAGAAAGTAGAACTGATGTTCAATTCTCCAAGTATCGGTCTTTTTAGGTGACAAGTAATAACCGCAATATCCTGTTCATCTTGTTCGATATACCGTTCTATAGAAATGTTAAAATGCTTAAGGTTATTGAGGCGTATACCATTATCACTCTGTAGAGGGGGCTGCATTCCACTAAATATAAATGTGAGGAAAGATTGATTGTTGATCGAAAACTGATTATTATCTATCGAAGTGGCAAATCTGCTCTGTTTGGCCGACCATCCCTTTACACTTTCGGAACTCCACTTCAGATCATAGAACAATTCATAAATTTCGCTTGGCTGTCCATTGATGGTTGTTAGTTGCCGATAGAAAGAATTGGCATAAACATACTTTCCGGCCGCTTCCTTTGCTTTTTTTAACGCCGCCGAAAGTATCCTTAACCCTTTGTCGGGTTCGATCACTACTTCCTTTAAAATGTTATTTGCTTGTTTCAGGTGTAATTCAAGGTTTTTATCTTGCTGGGAAACCTTAAATTCTGTTTGCTGATAGCTGATGTGGCTGAGCCTAATCGTTATTGGAAAATTTGTTGTTTTTAGTACAAATTCCCCATTTTCATTCGTAATGGTCGCTTCATTGCTACCAACAATACCTATAGAAACATAGGAAACACCTTCACCAGTTTTGTCGTCCACTACTTTTCCTCCGATCGATTGTGCATCTGCCCATAATGGAAGTGCAAGGAGTAGCCAAAAATAGGCCAATAACTTTAGTTTCAAATTCATCATGGATTAATCATCGTGCCAAATGCCGACTTCCCTTCCATCATTTTGATGAATGAATCTTCAAGGGCGGTCTGCTTTACAATGGGGTTATCTTTCCAGAATTCTGGGTCATACTTGATCGATTCGATCACGGTCCGATCCTTTGTTTTTCTATCCAGGTTATTAAATTTCTGGTCGTTGGGTGCAGCATCCGCTTTGTAGACGATCAAAAGGGAACTTAAGCCAACATGAAGTGGCCTTTCATTTGCGCTGAGGTTGAGGTACATTTTGGTCGACACGCTTTCTAAAACCGGAATAGCTGTATTGTTGCCATTAAAGGTAGCAACGGTGGTCGTAATGGGAGGAATTTTAGGAGAAACGCCCTTAAAATCCATCGGCAGGTTAAAAAGACTATTTTCTACGCGATAGATTTTAGAATCATCTACACCAATATAGTAAGTAGTGTTCACGTAGTATAGGTTCTTTCTTGGGCTTTTATATTTACAGGTGATGACCGCAATTTTTTGATTGGCCTGCTCAATGTATTTCTCTATCGTAAACTGGTAAAGCGGTAAGGTCTGCAGGCTCACAAATTTTCCGCCTTTCTCTGGAAACAGATAGCCGCTATTTTTAAAGGTGAGGTAGGACATGTTGGTCAAGGTAAACATGGTTTCCTGACTACTCTGTGCATACCTGCTCTTTTTGGCCAACCAGCCCTGTACGCTCATGGTGTTCCATTTAAGGTCATAAAACAATTCGTAGATCTGGCTTGGCGTATTATTGAGCGAGGTAAGCTGCCGATAGAAAGCATTTACATAAAAATTAAGGCTTCCCGCAATCTTGGCTTTCTCCAGCGCTTCCTTTACAATCCGCTGTGCCCTGAAAGGGTCAATCGTTACTTCGCTCAGGGAAATGCTTGCTGGCTTTAAGGAAATTACCAATTTTTCCTGGCTTTCGGTCAGGTCGAGCTCTGTTAACAGGTAGCTGACATGGCTAACGCGAAGTTTGGCTGGAAATGCAGGAGCTTTTAAGATAAAATCACCGTTTTCATTACTGACCGAAGCTGCATTTGTGCCCACAATGCCTATGGAAACGAAAGGGATGCCGCTTCCGGTGACTTCATCAATAATTTTGCCCTGTATATTTTGCGCTCGGGCAAATATAGCGATCAAGATCAGGGATAGGCAAAGCAGTGGTCTCATCTATTAATTCTGGATCAATGTGAAATCAATTTGGCGCTTGGAGAGGTCCACTTTCTTGACCTTGATCTGAACTTCATCGCCTAGCTGATATTTTTTGTTTTTTCGCTGCCCTACAATGCAATAATTTTTCTCATCGAGTACATAGAAATCATCTGTAATGTCCCGCAGGCGCACCATGCCCTCACATTTGTTCTCTACGAGTTCAACATACATCCCCCATTCGGTCACCCCAGAAATAATGCCAGTGTAGATGTATCCAACATGCTCTTCCAGGTATTCGGCCTGTTTATATTTGATCGAAGCCCTTTCCGCGTCTGCGGCACGTTTTTCCATGGCCGATGAGTGTGTGCTGGCCAATTCATACTCCTCTTCATTGGCCGATTTGCCACCCTCGAGGTAGAGCGCCAACAGGCGGTGCACCATCACATCTGGATAGCGGCGGATCGGGGAGGTGAAGTGCGTGTAATAATCGAACGCCAAACCATAATGACTGGTTTTTTTGGTCGTATAAATGGCTTTGGCCATTGATCGGATGGCCAGTTGCGTCAGCATGTTCTGTTCTTTTTTGCCTTCTACATCTTCCATCAGGTAATTGAGGGATTTGGCAATCTCTCGATCGGTCTTCATGTTGATCTTATATCCGAAACGAGCGGCAAAAGTGGCAAAGTTGTTCAGGTTTTCGAGATTTGGCGAATCGTGGGTACGGTATACGAAGGTATATTTTTGCTTGCCCTTGCCTTTTTTGGCGATAAATTCGGCCACCTTTTTATTGGCGAGCAACATAAAGTCTTCGATGAGCTTATGCGCATCTTTTCGTTCCTTTACGTATACGCCCATGGGCTTACCGTGTTCATCCAATTTAAACTTGACCTCCGTACTCTCAAAGCTGATGGCGCCATTCTTAAATTTTCTGTCGCGGAGCTGATAGGCCAATTCGTTTAGCTTGACCAGTTCTTCGGCATAGTCTCCTGCCTTGTTGGTCAATACTTCCTGGGCCTCTTCATAGCTGAACCTCCGATCGGAATGGATAACGGTTCTTCCAAACCACTGCTGATGGATTTCTGCCTGGTCATCCAGTTCAAAAACCGCGGCAAAACAGAGCTTATCTTCGTTTGGCCGCAAAGAACAGACCCCATTGCTCAGGCGCTCGGGCAGCATGGGGATTACCCGGTCCACCAGATAGACCGAAGTGGCCCGTTCATAGGCTTCCTTGTCCAGCGCACTTCCAGGTTTCACATAATGGGATACGTCTGCGATATGTACGCCGATTTCATAATTTCCGCTTGGTAATTTTTTAAAGGAAATGGCATCATCAAAATCCTTGGCATCGGCCGGATCGATGGTAAATGTAGTCGTTTGCCTAAAATCCCGTCGGCCTTTCACTTCCTGTTCATGAACAGCTTCGGGAATGGCATTGGCCTCCTTTTCTACGGCATCTGGAAAACTCAATGGAAAGCCATATTGTGCCAGGATGGCATTCATTTCTGTATTGTTCTCGCCTTCAGTACCCAGCACATGCAATACCTTGCCAATTGGATTTTTTGCGCCATCTGGCCAATCTGTAATCCCTACCTGTACTTTTTGTCCGTTTTGTGCACCATTTAAATCGCTCAATGGAACAAAAATATCGTGCAGCATCTTGCGGTCGTCTGGAATGACAAAGGCAAAACGTTCAGAAATCTTAGCCACGCCGATAAAATCAGTTTTTGAGCGCGTGATGATTTCTACCACTTCACCTTCATTCTTCCTTCCGCTCTTTTTCTTGGCGAATACATACACCTTTACCTTGTCGCCATTCAAGGCATTCTTTAGTTTCCTAGGCGCAACATAGATATCCTTTTCAAATTCATCATCGGGCACAATATATGCTGATCCATCGGCTGTCATGTCTACCGTGCCGATGATAAAGGTCTTAAGGTCTTTTAATTTGAATTTGCCGCGTTCGGGCTGGATAAATATGCCACTGCTAACCTGTTCTTTCAGTATTTCTAAAATCGTATCCGTATCTGCCTTATCTTTTAGATTTAACTTCGCTGCAACTTGCTTATAGTTTAAAGCAATATTTTTATTTTTTTCGAAAATATCACCGATCATCTTGGCTAAGACAAGTCTGACCTGAGAATTTTTATTTTTTGCCATAGCTTTATTATATGTTTCTAAGATAACAATTAAAAGACGGAATAGGTCAAGGATGATGTAATATCAAGTGCAGATAGGTGGTAATTCATTCTGAGATGCCTCAACCGTTCAGCTTGTCAAAAGGCTGGATACAATCAGCTCTCTGCAAAAATCCGCCGAGTTTTAATTTTCGTAGGTATTGGTTAATGTATATCCAAAATCCTTTTCTAAAGATGCGCGCGCTGTTTCCCTGTCTATTTTTTTTGGTGTGGATGGTCACCTATTCAGCTCCTACATTGGCGGCAACCCCTGTAAATGGCCAGCAAGATTGTGGGCTGATCGTAAGTGGGGTATTCTATTCCAATGCCTATCCGCCTCCTGGCACGCCTGCGAAGAGTGGAACTTGCAGTTGGACAAAAACGAGCAATACGTCATGCGGAACTGCCAACTATGGTGGTACCAACTATACCTTATATCCGCATACCTATATCTGCTCGCTTCCACTTGATGATCAACTGGCGTACCTGGTTCCTTTGGCCGGGATTTTGTGCATTTGGACAATCAGAAGATCAAAAATAATATCCTAACTAACTAACTAACTAACCAACTAACCAACTAACCAACAAAACAACTATACAATTAAACAGTCCTACCTGGTATTGCTGCGATCAATTTTTTGGTATACTCCTGTTGTGGTTCATTGTAGATGCGCTCCGGAAATCCTTCCTCTTCAATTTTTCCCTTGTTCATGACGATCATGCGGTCTGAAATGTGTTTTACGACAGCAAGGTCATGGGAAATAAAAATATAGGTGAGCCCAAATTCCTGTTGGAGCGACCTCAATAAATTGAGCACTTGGGCCTGTACCGATACGTCGAGGGCAGATACCGATTCGTCGCAGATGATGAACTTGGGCTGGAGTGCCAAAGCTCTGGCAATGACGATGCGTTGCCTTTGTCCGCCAGAAAATTCATGTGGATAGCGGTCAAAATGTTCGGGCTTTAGGTTTACTTTTTCGAGCAGGCTAATGACGTGTGCTTTTCGTTCGGCATCACTGCTGAATACGTGATGCACCTGCAAAGGCTCCATAATCGCATTTCCAACGGTTATTTTTGGATTCAGCGAAGAATAGGGGTCTTGGAAGATCAGTTGGACATCTCTTCGCATCTTGCGCAATTCTTTTTTGTTCAGTTGCGTGAGGTCGGTACCATCAAATAAAATGGTTCCAGATGTCGGTTCAACCAACCTCAGGATACTTCTTCCCAGCGTAGTTTTCCCACAGCCCGACTCGCCTACCAGGCCTAGGGTTTCTCCTGGGAATACATCAAATGTAATATGGTCTACCGCCTTGACGTGATCAGTGGCCTTGCCAAACAATCCTTTTTTGATCGGATACCAGGTGCAAAGTTCTTTCACCTGTAAAAGCGGTTTTTGCGTGTAAAGATGGTGACGTCTGGAGTCGATTTCCTCCTGTGTATAACTGTTGATATCCAGCAGGTGTTTGACCGATTCGTTCTGGTCTTCGTGTAAAAAATCGGCCACTACCGGTAGTTTTTTTAATCGCCGTTGTGGGGCTGGCCTGCAGGCCAATAATCCTTTGGTGTAAGGATGCTGCGGATTTTGAAAAAGTGCTTTTGCAGGTCCTTGCTCTACAATCTTTCCTTTGTACATCACCAGCAGTTCATCTGCGATCTCACTGATGACGGCCAGGTCGTGCGAAATGAAGATCAGGCCCATGTTGCGTTCGTTTTTCAGGCGTAGCAAAAGGTCAAGGATGGTTTTTTGAACAGTGACATCAAGTGCTGTAGTCGGCTCATCGGCAATCAATAGCTCAGGATTGCAGCTCAACGCCATCGCAATCATGACCCGTTGTTTCTGGCCGCCAGATAACTGATGCGGATAGCTTTCAAAGATGTTCTCTGGACGAGGCAGCTGTACTTCCTTAAACAGCTCAATGGTCTGCTTTTTAGCCGTTTCCTTATCGGTACGCTGATGGAGCATAATGGCTTCCTGTACCTGAAATCCACAGGTGAAAACCGGGTTGAGGGAGGTCATCGGCTCCTGGAAGATCATGGAAATCTTATTTCCACGAAAGCTTCTGATGGCCTGGTCGGAAAGTGCGAGTAGGCTTTGGTCATCAAAATTGATCTCGCCATGTATTTTTGTGTTTTCCGAATCGTGCAGGCGCATGATCGAAAAGGAAGTAACCGATTTGCCAGATCCCGATTCGCCTACAATCCCCAACACTTTCCCCTTGTCCAATTGGAAACTTACTTTGTGTACGGCTTCAGACCAGGTTTTGTCTTCCCGGTTATAAAATTCGATGGCCAGATCTTTTACGTTCAGCATGATGATACTAAGGTAATACAATCTTCCGATATTGCATCCAATCCTTTGAAACGTAACAATATTTGTGCGGTAGTGATGACATCTTTCTGGCAATAGCTGATGATGCGCGGTAGATTCTGCTCCTCATAATATACTGTCTTGACCATGCTGCCATCCATGTCATCTTTTGGTGTCGCGATGCCCAGTACGGCTGCCAGTAGATCTAATGAGGTGTAGTTTTTATAATCGCCAAATTTCCAGAGCTCTAGCGTATCAATGTGCTTCACTTCCCAAGGACGTTTTCCGGCCAATTGGAGCTGGGGAGGGATGGCAATCCCGTTAATGAGCATGCGGCGGCAGAGATAAGGGAAATCGAATTCCTTGCCATTGTGCGCACAAAGTAGAAGATCAGCTTTTTGTTCCCTGAGCAGCTGCGCAAAATCTCCGAGTACCTGTTTTTCATCCCCGCCGGCATGTGAGCCAATGCGGAAATGTTGTTTCCCATTTGAATTGTAGAAAAATCCGACGCTGATACAGATCACCTGTCCGAACTCGGCCCAGATGCCGGCACGGTCATAAAATTCTTCAGCTGAAAATTCATCTTTTCTGGCCTGCCTGGTTTTTTGCTCCCAAAGATCCCGAAAATGGGGAGGGACCTGATCAAAATTTTCACATTGCGGAACAGTTTCGATATCGATAACAAATACCTTATTTAAATTAACTTCTTTAAGCATAAATTAATGTTTAAGCGCGTTTAAATAGTGATAAATGAAGATAATTAAATAAGTGTTCCGTGCGAAAAAAAGTTGAATATCGAAGTCGGAAAGTCGTGAGACGGGAAGTCAGGAGATGGAGTCCGGGAGTCGAAGAGTCCAGCAGTCCAAGGTCAATTAAGTCGGAAAGTCGGGAGACGGGAAGTCCGGATGTAGAGTCCAGGAGTCGAAGAGTCCAGTAGTCCAGATTCGGCTTCGTCGGTTTTCACTTGAAAAGTTAATTTTAGTTATGGTATTCAGAGATCTCTCGCAAGCTCGAGATGACAATTCTATCTGCCCCTACGCTTTATCGCTTTTCGCCCTGCGCCTTACGCTTATCGCTCTTCGCCCTCCGCTATCTAGGTGTACCCTAAAATCTTCAGCACCTGTTTGCTGTTCTGTTCCTCGCCAAATACTTCGAAATTGAAAGTCTCATCGCGGTTTCTGCGGATGATGACGTGTTTCGGACTTGGCAGTAGGCAATGATGGATCCCTCCATATCCGCTCAGTACTTCCTGATAGGCGCCCGTGTTAAAAAATCCGAGGTATTGCACCTTACGGGTCTTTGGCATAAACACACTGTTCATGTGGGCCTCCTGATTATAGTAGTCCTGTCCGTCGCACGTAATGCCGCCCAAATTTACACGCTCATATTCCGCATCCCAATTGTTGATGGGCAGGAGGATATATTTTTGGTTCAGTGCCCAGACATCCGGCAGGTTGGTAATGAACGAACCATCCAGCATCAGCCACTTTTCGCGGTCGTTCTGCTGTTTACGGCCCAACACTTTGTACAAGATGCCAGAAGCTTCTGCAACCGTATATTTACCGAACTCGGTGATGATATCCGGTTCGACCACATCGTGTTCTGAGCAGATTTCCTTGATCCTTTTCACGATTTCATTTACCATGTATTCATAATCGAAATCAAAGACCAGGCTATCCTTAAACGGCATTCCCCCACCAATATCCAGTGTATCGAGTTCAGGGTTGATTTTCTTGAATTTACAGTAGAGCGTTACATATTTCTCCAGCTCGTTCCAATAATAGGGCGAATCGGTGATACCCGAATTGATGAAAAAGTGCAGCAGTTTTACCTTAAAGTTAGGGTTCCCGGCTATCTTGCTGTTGTAGAAGTCGATTACATCTTCCAAGCGCACACCCAACCGTGAGGTATAGAACTGTGAATCGGGCTGCTCTTCTGCCGCAATCCTGATGCCCAGGTTACAGGCCGTATCCATTTCGATCTCGTCATCGTAGAGGTTGAACTCCTCTTTGTTGTCGAGCACAGGAATAATATTCTTGTACCCATCATGGAGCATATCGATAATGTATTGCTTATACTGATAGGTCTTAAAACCGTTGCAGATCACCGTGATATCTTTGGTCAGCGCCCCTTTTTTCTCCAGTGCTTCGATCATCGGCATGTCGAATGCAGAAGATGTTTCCAAATGGATACCATTTTTGAGTGCCTCTTCTACAATGTGGCGGAAATGCGAGCTTTTGGTACAATAACAGTATTTGTAGTCGCCACGGTAGTTATTTTTAATTATAGCTGTCTGGAACAACAATTTGGCCTGTTGGATCTTCTTGCTCACCAGGGGCAAATAAGTGAAACGTAGGGGAGTGCCATACGTTTCGATCATTTCCATTAAATTTAGATCCTGAAAGTACAATTCATCGTCTATTACGCTGAAACCTTCTTGTGGAAAGCCCACACTGAGATCAAGAAATTCGGAGTAGCTCTGCATTTACAATATTTTTTGCAAAAATGTAATTTTAAATTGAGAAAATAACAAGGTTACTTAGATTAATGAGATTCCACAGATAAAAGACATCAGCGTTGCAAGTTGCTAGTTGCCGGTTGTGGGGCTAATCGGCCCGGCCTATAACCTTGAACTTTTCCAGAATAGGTTCCTAGGAACTCCTGTGGCACGACATACAACTATTTAACGGGCAGATGCACTTCCGCAAGCATACACCTTGCGCTGCCGCCACCATTTTTTTCGATGGTGTACAAGGGGGCATGGATCAGCTTCGCAAAAGTAGACAAGGTATTGACCTGATCTTCATGAAGTGAAAGATAGGCCTGTTCAGACATCACCAATAAGTTTTCCTGCTTTTCGTTGTTTACCAACAGCATGTTGCCTGCAAAATGGTTCATCTGGTCAAATGTAATCGGAACTACTGTTTTTCCAGTCTGCCTAAAGCTTTCGAGCAGCTGATTTCTTTCTGACTCATCTGGAATGGATTCCAGGCACGCAACGGCAAACCTATCGCCAACGCACATCATCACATTGGTATGGTAGATTGGGAAGCCTGTCGAATCGACTGCATTAAAGACCACCGAACGATATCCCGTAGCCTTACAGAACTTTTCAAGGGCAATTTCGTTCGTCCTGAACGATAAACAGGCATAGGCGATCTTAGCTTCCCGATCGAGCACCAGGCTACCGGTACCTTCTAAAAAGATATCACGTGCTTCGTGGGTACTGAGATCTGTAATTTCGTCGACTATAAAGTTTTCGCCCAGTTTTTCCAGTATATCCTGCCGCCTTTCGGCCCTTCTATTTTCTGAAAACATAGGGTATAAGATCACCTCGCCATCGTCGTGAAAAGAAACCCAGTTGTTGGGAAATATCGAATCTGGCGTTTCAGGCTGTAGGGTATCGGCTATTACAGTAACATCTACGCCGTTTGTGCGGAGCAGTTCCACAAAACCATCAAATTCTTTCAAAGCCTGTTCATGGACATCACCTTCGGCATTGGCCTGCTGAAATTTATTGTTCCCTGCCGTCTGCTCATTAAATTTAAAAGCAACTGGCCTGATCATGAGGATGTGGTTGGTAGACTGCATGGTTGGTTTGAAGTTGAAGGTTTAAAGTTTAAAGGTTGGAAAGTTGTGCCGAAGCATCCCTGCGGAAAAAGGTTAAGGTTTAATAAATAGGTTGAATAGGATATAGTTTTGCTTCATTCCGCTTTTCGCTTTCTGCTTCCGCTTCGCGCTATGCGCTTTGCTAAATCGTATCCCGTAGGATCGGCAAGCTCATGCAATGAAATCCGCCTCTGGCGCGTGAAAGTTCTGCTGAAGGCATCAGGATCAGCGTATCGGTTAACGTTTCTGGGTTTGCCTTTCCGCTTTCCAGATCATGGATCAGGTCTTTCACGTGTACAATGTTGAAACCATGTTGCTTAAATGCCTCTACGGTCTTGTCATTACGGTCATAGCCCAATACCACGCCTTCCTTTATGGCCAACAGGTTGCAGGAATCGGTCCATTGTTCACGGGCGTCATAAGGAAATATGCCGCTGCCGCTGTAGATGAACGTAGTAGGTTGGGTGCTTTTCAGGTCGTTTACGCTAATGTCTTCGAACAATTCTTCCATGCTGCCAAAATGTTTGGGTGCACGCTTGTCTTTATAAAACTGGATAATCTCTGTCTGTTCAGTGGGCTCTGGCTGTACCAGGAAATCGATGGGATTGCGCTGTTTGTTTTCTTCAACGTGGGCAATAGAATGCAACAGTACCCACATGTTGCGTTTCACTTGGGTAAAAACGGTATCCAAGTGCATAAAATCCCTCTTGTTGGGAATTTTAACTACCGTTACTTTTTCGACTACATTGTTTTCGAAAAGCAGTTTCATGGCTTCATTTGCGCCATAGGGCGATGTACGTTCACTACAGCCGATCAGCACATGGTTCTTGCTCACCATCATCACATCGCCGCCTTCTAAGGTGGTGCGGTTTTCAAGGTCTTCACCAGGTCTGAGGAAATGGTGCTCCCCATCGGGAATCTCCAAGATCCGGTCTTGATAGTCTGAAAAAAATGGATGGTTGAAGAAAATATAGCGCATCAACAAGCTCTCACGCACCCTGGCCTTTTTAGCGGGTTTGTTGAGCAGGATGTAGTCATTGATCGTCGTTCCTACATCACGTGTAAAGATGAGGTTGGGGATGGGCGAAAAGATCATCTTTCCATCTGTTAACGATCCTGAGATGAGCGTTTTGGCCAGTTCTTTTGGATCGGTATCGATCAACTGCAATTGGAGCTTATAGGTACAGCCCTCAATTGCGCAGACCGAGGCACTCAGTTTTTTTCTGATGGACGTATCTTCCAAGATATCGCCCAACAGCTGCTGAAGTTCGATGACCTGTGCCGATGCATGAAAATTCGGGCTATCCGGCTTAAAAAATCCCCGGTCAGCGGTAGCAGAGTCGATGTCGGCCAGCTTCCCTTTGATCTTTTCGGGATCCAGGAAATACATCAGCAGCTTGATGTAATAATCATATTCGTCTTTCCTAATGGTATCCAGATGTACGATATCTTCAAAAAGCCAGTCCTGCGCCTTTGAAGGAACTACTTTGCCCAATCCGCTATCTGGACTGTGTACCAGTAACTTACGTAACCTGCCAATTTCGGTCTCTACCTTTATGTTGAATTGTTCTTGCTGTCCGCTCATATATTTGGTGTAATACACAAAGCTATCAGAATTTTTTTAATTAAGTCCAAAAGTCCAATAGTCCAGAAGTTCAGGGCGCAAAATGGACTTCTGGACTATTGGACTCCTCGACTAAGCATTTTCTTTTCCAAAGTTCTTTCTCTACTTTTGCACCATGAATTTCATCATTAGCGCTACGCAGCAGGCAATCAAGCAGCTTTATAACGAAGCAGTTGAGGCGAGCGTAATCAATATACAGGAGACACGAAAGGAGTTTGCAGGCCAGGTAACGGTGCTGGTCTTTCCTTTTATTAAATTTTCGAAGAAATCGCCCGAAGCCACGGGAACCGATATTGGCAATTACCTGTTGGAAAATGTGGAAGAAGTGACCGCATTTAATGTGGTAAAGGGTTTTTTGAACTTGAGCATCGCTGACCACTATTGGTTGGATCTTTTTCACCATACCTTATTGTCTCCTGATTTCGGCAAGCCAAAATCAAATGGGAAAAAAGTAATGGTCGAATATTCATCGCCCAATACCAACAAGCCCTTGCATTTGGGACATGTGCGCAACAACTTATTAGGCTATGCCGTTGCCGAGCTTTTGGCTGCCGATGGTTTTGATGTAGTCAAGGTAAATCTGGTGAACGACCGTGGCATCCACATCTGCAAATCGATGTTGGCCTGGCAGAAATGGGGAAATGGCGAAACGCCCGAAAGCTCAGGCCTGAAGGGCGATCACCTCGTCGGAAAATATTATGTGATTTTTGACAAGGAATATAAAAAGGAAATCGATGCCCTTGTTGCCGAAGGGCAGAGCCCGGAAGACGCCAAGAAAAATGCACCATTGATCAAAGAGGCCCAACAAATGCTGTTGGCCTGGGAGGCTGGTGATGAGGAAGTAATCGGCTTGTGGAAGAAAATGAACGGGTGGGTATATGATGGATTTGCCATTACCTATAAAAACCTGGGTGTTGATTTTGATAAATATTACTACGAAAGCAATACTTACCTTCTGGGAAAGGATACAGTAGATGAAGGTCTTGCCCAAGGCGTTTTCTTTAAAAAACCAGATGGTTCGGTGTGGATTGACCTCACTGCTGAAGGCCTCGACCAAAAATTGGTGCTCCGTGCCGATGGTACTTCGGTTTACATTACCCAAGATCTGGGCACTGCCCAAATGAAATACGACGATTTTAAGATGGATCAGTCCATTTATGTAGTTGGAAATGAGCAGGATTATCATTTTAAGGTGCTGTTTGCCATTTTGGAGAAATTGGGCAAGGCTTGGGCAGGAGGACTGTACCACCTTTCTTATGGCATGGTCGACCTACCAAGTGGTAAGATGAAGAGCAGGGAAGGGACAGTAGTCGATGCAGACGACCTGATTGCAGAAATGGTGGCTACAGCACGACAAAAAACAGAGTCGTTGGGCAAGACCAGCGATTTTTCTGATGAGGAAAGACAAATGCTCTATCAGAACATCGGATTGGGGGCACTCAAGTACTTCCTGTTAAAGGTTGAGCCTAAAAAGAGGTTGTTGTTTGATCCATCTGAATCGATAGACTTCCAGGGAAATACAGGTCCTTTTATCCAATATACCCATGCCAGGATCAAATCGCTGCTTCAAAAAGCCAATTATCAATTTAGGGAAGATAGTTTGTCGTTTTCGGGTGAATTGGCACCTACAGAATTGGAAATGATCATGCTGTTGGCCAAATATCCCGCCGAGGTTTCTGCTGCTGCACAGGCGCACAGTCCGGCATTTTTGGCCAACTACCTATACGAGGTAGCGAAGCTGTTCAATAAATTTTATCATGAAGTGCCGCCCATCATCAAAGAAGAAAATGAATCTTTAAAACAGCATCGCTTACATATCTGCAAGGTTACTGCCGATGTACTAAAAGCAGGGATGAAGATTTTGGGCATCGAAGTGCCGGAGCGGATGTAGGGGCTTGGCGTTAGCGCTTAGCGTATGGCGTTTAGCGCATGGCTGATAATCATGAAAAAGATATGAAAAGAACTTTTGTATTGATCGCGTTCATCCTTACCAAGCTGCAACTTTCAGTAGCCTGTAGCTGCATCACTTTTGGACCATTGTCCATTAAGGATTTCAACGAATCGCAGGCGTTTTTTATAGGTCGGGTCACGGCAATCCAGACTTTGGTCAATCCCACCGATTATAATGGTGTTGAAGTTACTTTAGAAGTCAAGGAGATTTTTAAAGGTTTCACCAACCTCAAGGAATTAAAGATTTATACTGCCTCCAATGGTGCTGCGTGCGGATTGCCCTTTGCCAAGAATGAAGAATGGCTGATCGATGCCTATCTGGCCAACGGAAAACTGGCCACCAATATGTGCACCAGGAGCCGGATGTTGGCCTTCGCAAAAAAGGAAGAGCTGGCCTTGCTCCGTTCATTTTCAAACCAGGCCGGTAAGCAGGTGTGGATGGTTAATGGGGTGAAAAGAGGAGAGGGAGCGATGAAAAATAATAGTCCCGTTGGCTATTGGCGATATTTTTATCCCGATGGAAGCATTCAGCAGGAGGTAACTTATCTCGATGGAAAGCCCAATGGCAGGTTGGTCGAATACTTTGATGCCACGGTGCTGGAAAAAGCTTATCGTAATATGAAGGTCAATGAGATGGACATTTTATTAGATCATACTTATTTCCAGAACAAGCCACAGGAAATTGCCAATTACAAAAATGGGAAGCTCCATGGCGAGAGGCTAAGCTTCGATGCAGTGAGTGGCAAGACCAACCACATCAGCCATTATCATGAAGGTCAGGCTGAAGGGCTATTTATCGATTACTATCCGGATGGACTGTCCATGCAGGTAGAAAACTATATCAATGGACAATCCATAGGGCTTTCCAGGGGCTACTATCCCAACGGGCAATTGATGTACGAAAGCAGTGGCGAAGCCGATCGGTATCGTGCATTCGATCAGAACGGAAAATACCTGGGCATCATTAATGCAAAACCTTATTACGACCCCATAGAGAAAAAATTGGTGTTTCAATAACTTGATGATCTAAGCATCCTGCAGGATGGCATCGTATGTATTTGATAAAAAAACGACTAAACTGCTTAATCAATAAATTCTATCCTGCGTAAAATGATTTTCAGTCCCTAAAGTAAATTCTATATTTAATTTCACTCGGACCTAAAAATCATTTCCCAAGCAGTTGTCGAATTTTTTTTCAAATTCATGCAAGCCTTGAACTTTTGGTTCTTTTGTTTCAAGACAAAAGAACGAAACCACCGCCCGTGCAGGGCAGAAGTTTTTCCTATCTTACCCCTTCCCAGAGGGGGATAGTGTGATGCCAAGTCCCCTCAGCAAGTAGATTGATAGGAAAGGCATCGCATGTATTTGTAGAAAAAAACGACAAACCGCTTTTCTGATAGCTCTTCACCACCATAAATGATTTTTAGCTCCTAGAATGAATTATTTTACCAGTCAAATTCGGGCCAATAAAATCATTTCCCAAGCGGTGTCTGTTTTTTGCACAAATTCACGCAAGCCTTGATCTTTGGTTACCTTTCCATCAAGGGAAAGGTAAGAAACGCGGCCCGCGCAGGGCATAAAAAATTACCTATACTTCCATGCTTCTCCAAGAGTGGGATAACATAACACAAAGCCCATCAGCATGTAACTATTTCCGCTATACGCTTATCGCTTAACCTAAATAGAATTCTATATTTGCCCCATGTCTCTCTATCAAGAACTTCTATTTCTGTGCCTCGCTGCATTTGCCGCTGGTTTTATCGATGCCATTGTGGGTGGCGGCGGTCTATTGCAAACGCCTGCAACTTTTTTGATCCTGCCACATTATCCTGCGGCAACGCTATTTGGCACGGTCAAGATCCCATCTTTATTGGGCACATCTGTAGCTGCCTTTAAGTATTCGAAACAAGTAAAGTTTAACCTGCGCATCTTATTGTCGTGTATGGTAGCGGCATTTTTTGCTGCGCTGCTGGGGGCCTATGCAGTGAGTTTGATCGATAACAAAGTCATCAAGCCAATTATTCTTGTTGTGTTGGTTGGTGTGGCGTTATATACCTATTTCAATAAATCGTTCGGTATTCAAAAACACCGGGCGCATTCGCCATTGAAACAGGTTTTGTTGGCAGGCATTTTCGGGATGATGATCGGGTTTTACGATGGGTTGATCGGACCTGGAACAGGTTCATTCCTCATTTTGGTTTTCATCGCTGTTTTAGGCTTCGACTTTATTGGGGCTAGTGCCCATGCCAAATTGGTAAACATCGCTACCAATCTGGCGGCACTGCTGTACTTTGCTTCTACAGGACATGTGCTCTTTCAATACGCCATTCCAATGGCTATTTTTAATGTATTGGGTTCCCTTTTGGGCGCCCGATTGGCCCTGCTCAAAGGCAATAAGTTCATCAGGATTTTTTTTCTGATAGTCATCTTTGCCACCATATTGAGGTTTGCCTGGGATGTTTTAGGGTAAGTTGAAAGTTCAAAGTTGAAGGTTGAAAGTTCAAAGTTGAAGGTTCAAGGTTCAAGGTTGAAGGTTCAAGGTTGAAGGTTCAAGGTTGAAGGTTCAAAGTTTAAAGGTTCAAAGTTTAAAGGTTCAAAGTTCAAGGTTGAAGGTTGAAAGGTTGTAAACTATGAACTATCAACTACAAACTGAAAACTACAAACTGATAACTGATAACTGCCAACTACTTCTTCGGTACCGTTCCGCTCTTGGTTTCCACTGATGCTTTTTTTCGATAGCTGGGGAATTTCATCGGATTCTTCTCTGGCCTTTCATCGCCCAAAAGCACGCCCCATTGCTTAAACTGCTCGGTACGGTCGAAGATGATCTTCAGTACGGCAATGATTGGCATAGACAAAAACATCCCTGACACGCCGGCTATGGCTCCGCCAATGAGCACTCCCAAAATGGAGAATAGGGCATTGATCTTGATTTTTGAGCCTACGATTCGAGGCATCAAGATGTTGTTGTCCAGAAACTGCACGGCCGCAATTACCGCCAATACCGTAATCACCGGCCACAATTGCGTAGAAGAGGTTAAGGTGATCAGGACGCCGATAATGTTCCCGATCAAGGCCCCCACGTATGGAATCAGGTTGAGGATGGCGAAGATGACCCCGATCAACAGCGCATGCTTGATGCCGAATAACATCAAAATCCCACCAAGGAGGACAGTCATATAGGTAATCTGGATCAACAGGCCCACCAAGTAGTTTTTGATGATCGACTCGGTTTCATAGACCGCTTCCTTCACCTTTGGATGGTCGTCTGTTTTGAACCACATGAAAGTAAAGCGCAACAAAATATCCTTATAGAACAAGATCAGGTAGATGTAGATGGGCAATAGGCCCACGAAAACAAATACTCCGCTCAGCGTTACCGCTGCCCCACTGGCCGCTTTTCCGCCCATCGACATCAGGTCATCACTTTTGGAGGCAATAAAATCCGTCTGTTTCTTGGTATCGATACCTGTCAGTCCGCTGATCCATTCTTTTAGCGATTGCAGGTGCTTGGCCACATTCTGTTTGATCTGTGGAAAATCATCAACGAGGATGCCGATCTGTGCCGAAAAAAACCAGACAATCAGCCCTATAAAAATCAGCACACAGAGGATGGGCAAGATAATGGCCAATGTTTCGGGCACTTTGCGTTTTCTTAAAAAGCGATAGACGGGCAACAGCATGATGCTGATAAAAAATGCCATGATGATGGGCATGATAATGTCCCTGCCAACAGCCAAAATGGCGATGATGAGCACAATGCCCAATAATTCTAAAGATCGTCTTGCAGTGAGTGGAAGTTCTTTCATATTTAAACAGTTAAACACAAGATAGGGATTTTTTGTTTTTGAGAGTCGGAGGTCAGCGGTCGGAGAGTTGGAAGATGGAGTCCAAGAGTCCGGAAGTCCAAAAGTCCAGAAGTCCAAGACTCCATGATTGTCTATCTGCATTCGTCTTTTCTTCGAAGATTGTGCGCACGTTGTTCGCTTTCCGCCTCACGCTTTCCGCTTTCCGCTTTCCGCTTTTCTCTTTTCGGCTCTCCTCATTGCTGATTGTTCTTTGCGCTTTCTTATCTTTGTACAATTCACAACCCTTAATCGCCATACCATGTACACGACCGACACCATCATCGCCTTATCAACTCCTCCGGGCAGTGGAGCCATTGGTGTGGTCCGTTTATCGGGTACGGAGGCGATTTCGCTCGTGAACGAAGTTTTTACAGGCAAGGATCTCTCTGTTCAACAATCACACACGCTACATTTCGGACTGATCAAAGATGGGGGAGTGGTGATCGATGAAGTCGTGGTGGGATTATACATCGCCCCAAAATCGTACACCAAAGAAAATGTGGTAGAAATTTCCTGTCATGGTTCGAATTACATCATCCAACAACTGATCAATCTACTGATCAAAAAAGGAGCAAGGGCAGCCAAACCAGGTGAATTTACGCTACGGGCTTTTTTAAATGGGGCATTTGATCTGAGCCAGGCCGAAGCGGTGGCCGATCTGATTGCTTCAGATAGCAGGGCATCGCACGATGTGGCCATGCAGCAGATGCGGGGCGGATTTAGCAATGAGCTGAAAGGCTTACGAGAACAGTTGATCCATTTCGCGTCTATGATCGAGCTCGAATTGGACTTTGCCGAAGAAGATGTCGAATTTGCCAATCGCGGTGAGCTCAGAAACCTGATTACACGGCTGCTGTCTCATATCTCACTGCTCATATCGAGCTTTGAAGTGGGGAATGTACTCAAAAATGGTGTGCCCATCGTCATTGCCGGCAAGCCCAATGTAGGCAAATCCACGCTGTTAAATGCGTTGTTGAACGAAGAACGTGCCATCGTTTCTGATATTGCCGGCACCACGCGCGACACCATTGAAGATGAACTGAACATTAACGGCATCATTTTCCGCTTTATCGATACCGCAGGGATCCGCGAATCTGCCGACATCATTGAGGCCAAGGGCGTGGAGCGTACGCTGGAACGGATGAAACAGGCCAAGCTGATCATATATATGGCCGATGCCGCACAGTCGCCCGCAGAATTGACCCAACAACTCGCCGACCTTGAAAAGCTCGGTATTCCTTATTTGGCCTTGGTCAACAAAGCGGACCTGCTTACGGCCGGGCAGCGCCAGGCATTTGCATCACACGACGTCTTATTCCTTTCTGCTAAAGAAAAGATTGGCGTAGAAGAACTGAAAACGAGCCTGCTCGAAAAGGTCAACCTGCACCACATCAATACCAGCGAAACCTTGGTGAGCAACATCCGTCATGTAGAAGCCCTCAAAAATACAGAAACTGCCCTCCACAAGGTACTCGACAACATCGATAACCCCGTCACTTCAGATTTCCTGGCCATGGACATCAAACAGGCCTTGCACTATCTCGGAGAGATTACAGGGACGGTTACGACAGATGATCTGTTGGAGAATATATTTAGTAAGTTTTGCATCGGGAAGTGACGTTTATAAGTTGCTTATTATCAGTTAATTTTATTTTTTGTTCCAGCTTGAAAATAGAAAAACATCATTACAAGTTTTTTGTATAGTAGATACTCGCAACTGAAAATAAAAATACAAACATTATATAAACAATATTGTTTACATTTGTATATGTTTGAAAAACTATCCATATTGAAAGGGCTTCACCCAGGGTTTTTCCTTGCGCATGAACTGAAAAAACAAAAGCTTTCTAAAAGACAGTTTGCATTATCATTATCAGAGCATCCCCAAACTATCGGTACAATTACTAAAGGAAAAAGAGATATGAATACTGCCCTGTCTCTAAAAGCTGAAAATGCACTTGGGCTTGAGGAAGGCTTTTTAATGATGCTTCAAACTTTTTATGACATCAAGCTGGAAAAAGATAAGAATAAGGATAATAGAACCCCAAACCTAAAGTTGATACGCCCAGTATTGTTCTGGGATACAAAAATGGATAAGATTGACTGGGATAAACATAAGGAATTTATCATTGAAAGGATTTTTGAAAGGGGAGATGAAGAGGAACAAAAGGAAATTCAAAAGTTCTATGGCAAACAGGTAATAGCAGATATACTTTCAAAAGAACCTAAGAGTAATTACATCAGGTCTAATAAGGTTAAAAGCAAATAGGTATGCTTTATTGGAACACGGTAAACGATACCTTAAAAAATGCATTATATCTATTCATGCAATCCTCAATCTTTGATTCTTTTAGATTGGTTGGTGGAACTTCCCTAAGTCTGCAGCTTGGGCATAGAATGTCAATCGACATCGATCTTTTTACAGATGCGCCTTATCGTTCTATTGATTTCGACCTGATCGATAGCTTTTTAAAGGATAATTTTAATTATGTCGATGGCTCAATGGGAATGTTAGTTGCTAACGGACGGTCATACGCTGTTGGTGGAAGCAAAACTGATAATGTTAAATTGGACATTAATTATACTGATACTTTCATACAGCAGCCTTTAGTGATTGATGGTGTTCGGTTAGCAACAATCGATGAGATAGTCGCTATGAAAATGGAGATTATGCAGGATGCAGGTAGAAAGAAGGATTTCTGGGATATCCATGAAGTGTTAGATCAATATTCAATTACTAGGATGATAGAACTTCATGAACAAAGATATCCCTATGGACATGATGGAAACTTAATTCTAAGGCAACTTCAAAATTTTAAGAAAGCTGATAATGAAGTTGATCCAGAATGTTTAAGGGGTAAGCACTGGGAATTAATTAAGCTTGATATTGTTGAAACGCTGAATCATTTGTCTTAACATCTAATTTTTTTGAAAGCTAAAAATTTATCGTTATATAATATTTGTCCCATGTATATTCTTTTTTTGTGATAAAGTGCTGTATTATAGGGATAATCGTGTAATGCATCGGCAAATAAGAACACCGAATTGTCCGTTTTTTCTTTAACGTCCTAACCATACATTAGCTAAAAGCTTACTGCCATTGTAGGGGCCGAAATTTAAGAAAATTGCTAGAAAGCATAGGGATGGAAACCTGGATGGAACCATTGAATGGCTATCCCCTTGGAAGCGAAATGCGAAAAGTTGTTCCCATGCCCGCTTTACTGTCCACATCGATCGTTCCATTATTCTGACCAATCATCTCCTTGCACAAGGTCAGACCGATATGATAGCCCCTTTCTCCTGCAGTGCCAGGTCTACTGACATAGGATAGGTTAAAAAGGTTTTCAAGGTCTTCTTCGGCTATGCCCGGGCCATTATCTGTGATGGAGCAAATCAGCCTGTCATTTTTTACTAGCGCATTGAATGCAATTAAATCGCCAGTTTTGCAAAATTTGATAGCGTTCGAGAGCAGATTGCGGATGACCACGTCAATCATATTATGGTCGGCAAAAACCAGCGAACTTGCTGGGACTAGATTTTCTACTGTTATGCCCTTTTGCATGAGCTGAGAGTCCATCAATCTGATATTGTCTTTAATTGTTTGGCTGAGATCTATCGTCGAAGGACGTACCACAACTCCCTCCAGTTGGTTTCTAGACCACTCTAATAGGTTGTTCAGGAAAGTGGTTGTCGTTGCAATCGTGTTCTCCAGTTGGATGGTGAAGGTACCTAATTCCTCCCGGTCAAGATCTCCGGCACGGAACATCTCGAAAAGCGCCTTTAACGTATTCATTGGACCCCTCAGGTCGTGTGAAACAAGGGAGAAGAACTTGTTCTTGACCTGGTTCAGTTTCTCCAATTCCATGTTCTGTTCAGAAATGATGTTCATCTGCTTGGAAAGTTCATCATTTAGCGCGCTTAATTCCTCGTTCGCATCCTCAATTTCTTGTTTTTGTTTGTTCAATAATTTGTTGACCTTCTTCCTTTGTGCACTTTGAAAGTATAAAAATGCCAATAATAGGGCCAGTACAATCGATACGAAACTGATAGAAGTAATCACGTTGCGATAGTCCGTATTTTTGGAATTGATCTTTTTGTTGGCCTTTTCCAATGTCCTTACATCAGAATTCACCCGTTTAAGATCGCTAACCAAAACATCCTTTTTAACAGACTTCATATCCAGACTGTCCTTCGCGGCGATAAGGTCTGATTGGAATTTTAAGGCATCTTCAAATTTGTGCTGTTCTTTTGCCACGGCAACCAATACCTTCAGCGCTTCTGCCACGAGTGATTTGGATTTGATTTCGTTTGCCCTGGCGAGCGCGGCATTTGCAGCTTCTTCTGCCTTTTTGTAATTTTTAAGACCTAACATTGCATTCGCAACAGACATTAATGCCACGCTTTCCTGATATCTGTTTTTTAGGATGCGGTTGTTGTTAATGGCAATCTCAAGATGTGATAGTGCCTTTTGGTATTCTTTTTTGTTATTGTACAACACCCCAATGGCCCAATTGCTCAAAGCGACACCATTTAAGTCGCCGATCCGCTCCCTGATGGCAAGACTGCGCTGATGGAAGTCCATTGCCTCTTCTGGCTTGTTTAATTTTCTGCTGCTATTACCCAAAGAAAAATAGGCATTAGCAAGCCCCATATCATTATTTGGAATTGACCTGGCATTTTCCAGTACCTGTCTGAAATAAATATCCGCCGTACGATATTCCCCAATGTCAAAATAGATAGAGCCGAGATTGGTAATCACCTGGTTAATGGATTTCTGGATATTCAGCTTCTTGAAAATCTTGAGAGCCTGCTCATATTGTGCTATGGCATCTTTTTTCTTATCCATTTGATCAAAGGCATAGCCAATATTGGAATAGCCTCTCGCCATACCAATTTCATAGTTGCTCTCCTTTGCTTTTTTATACCCTAAATTAAAGTAATACATCGCACTATCGAGATTCCCCCTAATGCCGTAAGAAATGCCCATATCTAAATAAGCTGCAGAAACTACCGAATCCAGTCCGTTCTTCTCCCCCAATACACGAAATTGATTGGCATAATAAAACTTTTTTACCGGATCGACCGACGTATAGGCACCAGATAATTTCCGTAAAACACGAATAGTGGTGGTGTCGTCATTGCTTTTATGGAGCTGGCCCAACAGTTCTTCAACTTTGGAAGTCTGAGCGAAACAAGCCGTACCAGTGAAAAGGATAAAGTGGGTGAATAAAGAAAACAGTTTTTTTGGGATGGACATGAGCGCGATAAGTATAGCCTTAAAGATAATAAACTATTCGGAATCTTTAGAAAAATGGCTATACCGTATGATGGATGAACAATGACTTACCATTGGTCTAAATTATCATCTATCAATTGTTGTTGTTGTGTTACGACTGTTCGCTTGGTTGGGAGCATCGCAGGAAATAGCAGGGCATCAAAACAGATCGCAAAACCATAACTTACAAATCTTTGGCGTGGGCATAATCAACTCCTATGCCAATTTTTAAATAAATGCTGTATTGGTATTATTTATGGGCATTTTTGTTGATTATCAAGATATTGTAAGTAGAATATTGGGAAATATATTCTACATGTTTAATTTTTTTATCCACATAATGTAGAATTAATTACCCATATCAATATTTGTTCCTATTTTAGGCTCAACACTTACAAAATATATCGCTCAATATGTTTGTTAGGGACAGTGCATACCCTCTTTTAATTAGGTATTGTATGAAGGTGCTCGGGAAGTTGCGGCTACAGCCGTTCATCTCAGTGCTTTGGCATTCGGCTATTTGCCTTGCTCTCCTTTTCAGCTCTGCCCAAACCTTATTTGCCGAAGGCAGCAAGGATCTATATCCGAATACAGCTACAGGTAATAGGGCATTTTTATACGCGAATACAGATGTAGATAATTACACGATCAGTTTTCCTTTTAAAACTAAAGGTGCGCACTTTGTCTATGCCAAAGCCAATGAATCGATTGCGGTAGCAACAAGCGCCCTGGGCGTAAGAAACGGACAAATTATTGTAACCGCTCCCGATGGCACGGTAAGTACTTTCACATCGAGCGCGGGGGGAGGACTGATCCCAAATAGAAATGCAGAATTATTAGGACCGGGTGCGGGATATACGCCCATAACCATTGCGGTTACTGCAGCAAAGGAAGGTGTTTGGAAGGTAGAATTTCTGCCTCCATCTGGCACCAGTAGCAGTTCTGATATTACGCCGCCAGATATCGCGGCTACGGCGAACTGGACCCAGTCCAATTCGAATAACTCCAATTACATCGCTGCGTGGGATGTCTCCGTTAGGAACACGACCAATACCGCTTATCTAACCGGACGTGTGTATACCAATGTCCTCAATCTCGGAATCAATAACAATTTTACCAACAGCAACAAAGGATTTCATGCGACCAATTACGTGCTTACAGAGGATGGAAGAGCTTATCGCGTAAAAACCAATGGAAACAATGGTTGGGCCTTTACTTTTTTTTCAAATAACAATGGATTTGCTGTAAACGGCGTGCCGACCTACAAGAGTTTAAACGCCACGACGACGGCTGCGTTGGCCGGACTGCACGATCCCAGGGAACCCGATGATGTTTTAAATAAAACGCACAAGATTTTCTATGGCAAACCAAATGCCGATCTACCAGCTACATCTGCCGCCTTTATCTCTGCAGCAAACCAATCCACTTGGTTAAAAAAGACTGCGGTTCTTCCTGTCATCAATCTATTGAAATTTACCGGCGTAGAGGGTACTGACAGCAAGATCAGCTATAAGGGTGCCAAAATCTCCTTTACGGCGTCGGCAGCGGGAAGTTATCAGATTACCATTCCCATGACAAATGGTGCAGATCGCATTATCAACGGTTCTGCTGTCCCTGGATACAATGAAATATTTTGGGACGTCAAAGATGCCAATGGAAATTTTGTGCCCCCAGGCCAGATTTCACCTTATGTACAAACTTTTCTGAGGTCGGCAGAGGTCCACTTCCCCTATATAGACATGGAGATCAATCCCAGGGGAATTATCATCGAACTTACCGAAAACAATACTGCCTACAATGTAAATCCTTCAAATACTACAGCTGCAGAATATAGCGACATTGTTTATTGGGACGATGTGGATATTACCGATGCGGGCGACCCTGCCAGTAATAGTTCTGATCCCGTAACCAATCTAACTGGGCTGAGCAGCAACACTAATGGACATAAGTTTGGTGCCTACAACGGAAACCAGTTTGGGAACGAACGCTCGATGGATACCTGGACATACATTGAAAGCGGTAAGACCAGCACACTGGTCGACATTGAAATCTTCCAGGCAGACCTCATGATCGAATCGATCAATCCAGATCTATCGAAATACTTTTCAGACCGGACCATTACCTATACGGTAAAGGTCAAAAATGATGGTCCTTCAGCAGCAGAAGCCTCCAAACTGGCCATTTCCCTGCCGGCAGGACTAACGATCAGTTCGGTAACAAGTGCCAACCCAAGCGCGGGCGTAGTGCTGAGCAATGGTGTAAACACAGCGCAGGGCTATACGGCAACGGTAGACCTGCCCAATCAGGGCACCATTGACCTCATTGTTGTGGCCACTTTCACTGGAGCCTATACTCAGCTCTTTAGCGATGTGAAGGCCAGTATCATGAGGCCCGCGGATCTGAGCGACCCTGATGCGACAGGCAACAATGCTTCCGGTCCGGTAGATCCCGACCAAGAGTGTTTGAACGGTGCCTCTTCTGGAGTGGGGCTATGCAATAACATCAAATACAATACGGTCAATGGTCAAGATGTTTGCCAGGCGAGCAATATCGCTGCAGTGAACTACTCCTTGTCGCCAGATGGCACGCAGTTTGAAAATTCCACGCTTCCCCCTGCTTTAAGTGCACAAGATGCGGCTGGAGTGAGAACTGTAGATGGCAGTCTATCTGGTACTGGTATCCAACAGTTTTATCTCAAAACGGTAGGCACCAATCGTACACAGACCAATGTGATCCTGAGATCTACTGCCTTGCCAGATGCTACGGCAAGTGGTCCATCAAGCGTATGTGTAGACGACAGCAATAATCCAGCAATCAGTTTCAAAGGAACGGGCGCTTCGGGCGATTATGAATTTAGCTACACGCTTGACAATGGCAGTGTACAGACCATCAGTACAACTGCTGGCTCCGATACCGCCACTATTGCTATTCCCGTAAACACTACTGGGACCTTCACCTATAAGTTAACCTCAGTCAAAGATTTAACGACCGGCTGTAGCCAGATCAAGAACATCACGGTGGCCGTAACGGTACAGCCCAAACCTACAAAAGCTCATATTCAACTCAATTAACAATCACCCAAAACAATGAAATCATCCTTTTTCAAAACCATCTTAGCTGCAGGCCTCCTGATCATGGGCTTCAGTAAAAATAGTAAGGCACAAACTTACTATCCAGTTTATTTATGTGACGGCGGAACCGCAACGCTCCATACCCCAGAGGAAGCTACCCTGGCCAATGGAGATAAGGTACATTGGTATCTAGAAGGCGTCGAGGTCGCTGTTCTTACTTACAATGGTACGGTTAACGTAACCAACTATGTTACGCCGAATAACCTGGGCAACGGCGTACACAATTATACAAACAGGATCGAGTCGGTTGCGGGCTGCTTGGGCGACCTTTCAGATCCTTTTCAGGTGTACCAGCTTCCAAGTAAGACGCTCGCGCTTACCGCCAGCAATGCAAGTTATTGTGGGAGCGATGCCACCCAAAGCTCCGTCATTACCGCCACCACTACGCCGGCACAAGCCTTGCCAGCTGGTATCGAGTATGCGTATGTGTGGTCGGCTACCAAGAATGGAGCGAACGTAAACCCAATGTCTGGAATAGGTGCAGAAGATGGCGCTACTACAGCAGTAGCCAAGTTTACCATGACGACAACCGGGGCAGGTACCTATGTGTTTAATGCAACTGTTAAATATGTGAAGACTGCGGCAAACACCGGTGTCATCAAATCTGGTGACAACCAAGGCTGTGAAGTGAGTGCTGCAGCTACCCAGACCGTAACCGTTACACCAAGGCCAATAAAACCAACCATAGTTATCCAATAGTGTAATCATTTTCGGTACATCAGGTTGAGCTTAAAACGGTACATATTTCTGGCGTTCTTCTTGCTATTGGCCAACTGGGCATTTGCACAGGCAAGTCCTCAGGTTGTTCGAATCCGTCTGGGTTCGACGGTCAAGTTCGCAGTTGGAGATCAAACAGGTCTTTCCTCGTTCCAATGGTATCGGGATGGGAGGCCTATTGCCAATGCTACCGGGCCTGTGTATACAGCAAGTGTTGCCGGTTTTTACCAGGTGATTTCCGTTAATCAACAAGGTTGCAGGTCAGACCTTTCTGATGGATTCCTGCTCATTGTTGAATATGCAGATCTGGAAGTCCGCAAAATTTCTGAATCACGATATGTAGGACCGGGTGAGTCCTTTGACTATCAGATTTCGGTAAGAAATAAAGGGAATACTGATGCCACGGGAGTTGAGGTGATCGATCGATTGCCCGTTAACCTAAAATATATGGGGATGTCTGGTCAATCCGTAGGCAAGGTCACCATAGTAGATCAAGTCATCTCGTGGAAAATTCCTGCACTGGCGAATAACCAACAGCTGACCTTAACAATAAAAACCATGGCACTTAAAACCGGAACGGTGGTAAATACTGCTCAGGTTACCGCGCTGGAGCCAGATCCAGATCTGGCGAACAACAGATCTACTGACACCAAGACAATTATCGGCGAGGTGGCCATCCCGAATGTGATTACGCCAAATGGTGATGGCAAGAACGATGTGCTGGTGATCGATGGCCTCGAACTGCACCCAGATCATCGCCTATTTATTTTTAACAGGTGGGGAAATGAAGTATATCGAAGTAATGGCCCTTATAAAAATGACTGGAATGGAAATGGCCTGAACGAGGGGACCTATTACTATCTATTAAAGTTTAAGGAGAAAGATGGAAGCGAACGAAGTACAACAGGTTGGATCACATTAATAAAAAATTAACATGCGGAAACTAGCCCAAATTATTTTATGGTTAGGCTTGGCAGTGCCGAGCTTTGCCCAGCAGGATGCCCAGTACAGCCAGTATATCTTTAATGGCATTTACATTAATCCCGCATATGCGGGATATCGGGAACGGATCAACATCAATGCAACCTATCGAAACCAGTGGACGGGTGTTGAAGGTGCTCCAAAGAGTTTTGCCCTGGCCGCTGATGCACTGATGCCGAACGAAAGGGTCGGCCTGTCGCTGATGGTCGGCACCGAACAGCTCGGCGCGCAAAAGAACATTTCCGCTTTTGCCAATTATGCCTATCGATTTCCAATTAACGAAGAGCAGACCTCAAAGCTGGCCTTCGGCCTCGGTCTGGGCGTGCTCCAATCGGGGCTTGATGGAAATATGCTTAACGCCCGGGATGTTGATGATCAGTTTGTTCCAACGGGCACGGTGAAAGAAATCATTCCCGACGTAAATGCCGGTGTATTTTTCTCTACGCCAAAAATGTATGTAGGTGCTTCGGTAACGAATCTCATCGGCGCATACCTGCTCAAGAAAAAGTCCTTAGCATACAATTTTCCAACACCAAGGCCGCATTATTATTTAACTGGTGGGGTATTGATCCCAATGATACCTTATGCGATCGATTTTAAACCTTTCTTTTTGTTCAAAGATGATCTTAAGGGGCCGACGGTATTGGATATCAACGCCTTTTTCCTTTTCAAGCAGATCATCTGGATGGGGGTGGGCTATCGGACAGGGGTTAAGCTCTACAACAAGCCAAATTTGCCGGGGGATATCAAAAATAAAAATGCACTGATCGGAATGACAGAGATTTTCATTAGCCAACGTTTGAGGCTGGGCTATTCTTATGACCACAGTACGAGCAACCTGGCCGGTTATGCAGGCTCAACCCATGAAATTTCATTAAGCTGGAACTTCTATACATTGAAAGAGAAACAGTTGAATTTCTGTTATTTTTAATTTCAAATAGGGATCATATCCTTGCCAGTAAAACAATTGTTAGCAACATCTGCCAGGATAGGCCTTTATCACAAAATCTGAGTCAAAAGCCCAGACTCCTAAGCGTGTGTATTCCCACTTAGTGTAAACTGATCAAAAAATTGCGGTGTCATAAAAACTCCCGTAAACGAATAACCTTGTACAAAAAACCGCCAAATTGAGCTGATTTGATCAGGTCTTGAACAAAGCATAAACAAAGCATAACCAAAGCATGAACAAAGCATAAACAAAGCATAACCTAAGCATGCCAAGTATTTCCGAAAATTCTCACAAAGAAGTTTAGCGATTTGAGATACTTAGTGTACTGAACTTTAAATTGGAACTGCTTTCCGGATCCCATTGATACCCAAACTTTGGAATTGTCTCATTCACCAATTGACTAAACTTTACTGCAGATGCTGCTCCACTTTTTCCAATAACTGATCAAGATTGAAAGGCTTTGGAATAAAAATCGGTAGCCCCGGCATCAAAAGCGATTTCCTGGCCGTCGCGGCTCGCCGAGATCACAATTACCGGAAGATTCTTTGTGGCCTCTTTTGCCCGGAGTGAGCGGAGCACCTGATCGCCCGATAGTACGGGCATCCAGAGATCGAGCACGATCAGGTCGGGATTCTGGTCTTCCAATATCGTCTTCACTTTCAGGCTGTCCTTTTCTGCGATAATCTGGTGGCCGGTATCCTCCAGTATCAGTTCGAGCATATCTAAGATTCCCTCATCGTCGTCGCAGATCAAAATCTTCTTTTTATTCATTTTTAGCCTTCCTTTCTATCGGCAAGGTAAAACTGAAGGTCGAGCCTTTTCCTTTTTCGCTATCTACCCAAATAGTGCCGCCATGATTGAGGATAATCTGTTGGCAGATGTACAGACCAATTCCCATGCCCGGATAGCGCTTCTGGATTTCACCACCACGGAAGAAGCGGTCGAATACGCTGCGCTGATCTTCAGGGCTAATGCCCAGACCTTGGTCGGTCACGCTTACCTTCACATACTCGCTCACTTTGGAAAGGTAAACTTCTACCTGCGCTGAGTCGGGAGAATATTTAATGGCGTTGGAAATCAGATTGTTCAACACCTGAACAATGTGGCTTTCATCAGCTAAAATATGTGTTTTGGTACTGCCCTTGATGATGACCTGATGCGAAGTCGCTGACTCGGCCAAATTTTCGACGGTTTCCCTGACCATCTTGTCAAAGTCAAAGCTTTCTTCGTGGAGCTCAATGTTGCCAGATTGGATACGCGATACATCCAATAGATCGGTAATCAGGTTATTTAATCGGTCAACGTAGAGCGAAACCTTGGCCAAGGTGAGGTTGTACTTTTCACTGGCACCAGGGGGCTTCATACGTTCGAGTGCCTGTACAAATCCTTTGATGGTGGTAAGCGGTGTTTTAAGCTCATGACTGGCTATCGAAAGGAAGTCATCTTTCCGGCGTTCGATTTCCCTTCTTTCGGTGATGTCCTCAATGGCAAGCAAGATTTGGTCTTTGTACTGGCCCTCCAGCTCTACACGGTAGGCATTCAACAGCATCAGCTTTTTCCCAATGTGCGGAAAGTCGTGCTCGACCTCAAAATCGATTACCGGGTTCGAGGTGGGCAGGATCTTGATCAGCAGTTCCTTTAGCTTCTCAATGTTCCACTGGCCATTCCCCAATTCATACAAGTCCTTTCCGATAGTTTCTTGTCTATTCACCTTGAAAGTCCGTAAAAAGTGATCATTGGCACTGATCACCTTAAATTCTGGATCCAGCACCAATAGTCCTTCCCTTACCGTCTGTATAATCGAAGAAAGAAAAGCTTCGCTGTCCCGGAGTTCCGAAGTCCGCTTTTCTATCTGTTGTTCCATGGTCTGTTTTTGCTCCTTGAGCTCAATTTCGGCCTTTTTTCTGGAGGTAATGTCGTTCTGCACGCCAATAAAGTGGGTCACCGCTCCAGAGCTATCCCTCACTGGGGCCATGTACAGCTCATTCCAGAAAAGATCTCCGTTTTTTCTGTAATTTCGGATCTGTATGGTGCATTCCCGACCTTCTTCCACAGCTTTAGCCAATACCGCGCGGGCAGGCTGCGATCGGTCTTGTTGCTGCAGGAAACGACAGTTGTGGCCAATGATTTCGCTGCGACGATAGCCGCTGATCTTTTCAAAGGCCGCGTTGCAAAAAATGATGGGATTATCTGGCTGTGTATTGTCGGTGATAATAATTCCAGAGGCCGATGAATCTAAGGCCTTGGTCAATAGGTCGAAGTCTTGTCTAAGGTTTTCGCTACCGAGCGAAAAGCCATGATGGTCAAATGGGGTCAAAGTATCCGATTTAGCGTTTATACAAAAACAAATATTTCTTTCCCTTTGTTTGAACGATCTCGGAGCGGGCAGACGCCATAGCCTGGAAAGCACGTGGCAATAAAATAGGTGGACATTTATCGATAAGTTGATCAATATGGCTGAACTACCAGATCTTACCGTATTCGCGCAGATCCTATCGCGCAGATTTACTGGCAAAACCTTAAAAGAAGTAGAGGTAAAAATTACCAAGAAATTGAATGTTTCTGTTTCGGAGCTCCAGCGAGCATTGACGGACAAGAAGCTTGAGGAGGTAAGACGATATGGGAAGACATTACAGTTCCAATTCTCAGGCGGGCATGTCTTGGGATTGCACCTCATGCTCCGCGGTGCACTGGAACTTTTGGAAGAGCATGCTACATTGCCCAAACATACGGTAATGGCTTTCCATTTTACAGGCGGAGATGGCTTTGCAGTGGTCGACATCCTTAAGCAGGCAACACCAACCCTCGACCCGGTTCCGGTCAAGGCTCCCGATGCACTCGAAATTTCAGCGCATGATTTTGCCCAGTTGCTTGCCAAACGGAAGAAGCTGGTGAAAGAGGTATTGATGGACCAAAAGGTGATCCGCGGTATCGGTAATTCATATGCAGATGAGATCCTGTGGGACGCCCGCATTTCGCCGATGTCGGTTGTCGCTGCACTGCCTGAAAAAATAGTGTCCAAGCTTTATAAATCTATGCTCTCAGTACTGAAGGAAGCGATCTCGGCCATTGCGAAGGAGAATGGTGATGAGCTTCGCGGCGAACTTCGTGACTTCATGAAGGTGCATGGCGCCAAAATCGATCAGAGTCCGACCGGTGCTAAAGTGAGGTCCAAAAAAATTGGTGGCCGCAGCGCTTACTATACCGACGAACAAAAGTTATATCCTTAGCCCCGTGCTTGCTTCCAGTCTTTTTTCATCGCTGCATAGATGGGGTCTGCTTCGGCTTTTTTATAGGCGGTATAGAATATTTCTGCCGATCTGGCTTTTTCTGCCGAACCTGTGCCCCGTTCCAGTAATTGGTAATCCTGAGCTTTATCGTATTTATGGCCGCCTTTGTAGTTGGCATAACGTCTTGAACGCGTATAGCCCATCTGCAAATATTTCCTAGCCATATCAGCTCCAACAAAGTCGTTTTGTTGAATGTAACTTTCAAACATGGAATAGATATGCGTGCTGCTTTGCAAGGCAATTTCTGGGGTCTTAAAGCGCCAGTGCTGACCAATCTCCGATTTATAGGGTTCACAGATCAGTACGCCCTGCTCACCTTTTCCAACCAAATACTTTTCAGGATGTTTCCGGTAGTCGATGTCAGCTTTCCAGGGATAGCTGTTCAGATCAAAATCAAGGTAAGATGGTTTTCTCTCTTTGGGCATATGGAACACAACAGCTAGCTCAGCGTTTTGTTGAAGCAGATCTGAAGTAAGGCTTTTGAGCACTTTAACAGATGGGAGTAAATGTCCAAACCAAATCTCGGTCAGGATGTTATGCATAAATGCATGTAACATGAAAATACAGCAACAGACCATATCGAGAGCCATCCTACTTACCGCTGCACAAAGGGGAGCTGAAAAAAGTACCTGTCCCTCTGAAATCGCAAGGCTATTGTTTCCCAATGATTGGCGTAAACACATGAAAGAGGTCGTAGATGTAGCGATCGACCTGCAACATCAAGGAAAGGTCTTGATTACCCAAAAGGGGCTGCCTGTGGATATCAACAAGATCAAAGGACCAATCCGGATTAAACTATCCTAAACAACTATTTATTTTCAATTATTAACAATTAATCCAATATTAATCATTCATGATTTTTTAGCACCATGGTGATATGGTAAGATTGGTTCTTATCTGTATCTTTAGCTGTAAATTAACGTTTTATGAAATATCTTGCTCTCCTCATCTTATTGGTATCTAGTTCATTTTTGGCGTCGGCCCAAACCGCCAGAGATTTTGTTGGTGTTTGGGATGGGATTGGAATAGGTGAACTGGAAGGGGGGAACGGAACGATGGTTTCCAGGCTCCAATGTTCCTTAGACACAAATAATCCCGACACCTTACGCTGTGTGCTCATGTATAACCGTCCCGGTGTTTGGGCAAATTCGCTGGTTTCTTATCCCAATGCTATAGTAGAAAATGGGCAATTGAAATTTTTAGAATCACCTAATCCTAATTTCGACAATTTTAAAATCACCTTGATCAAAGGCAATCCAGATCGTTTATATGTGGTAAGTAAGGATTTCGAAAACCGGCCGTGGAGATTGAGCTTTGTCAAAACAGACCACCAGATCCCAGCCATTCCGAATAAGTCTGCTAGAGAAAGATTTACCAAAGAAGCCCTGGAAAAGGAGAAAGCGAAACGTGGCAATATCCCGTTCGATGAATTTTCCAAAATCTATGAAGAGCTACAGGTGGCCACCGCCAATAAATTTACCTCTCCTTATGGTGCCCAGACCAGATACATTAAGGAATTGAGTTTGTTAGTGATGGATTTTGCCGGATTTGACCCCGTCTACTTGATCATGGATGAAACTTCCGCAGATCGGTTTTGGAAAAATAGCGTGTCTACAAAGATTAATTTTTTATCGGTCGGCCCTTCAGAGCCCCGTGGCTATCAGGACATCAAAAAAATGGAAGTCGCCAACGAAGCAGGAAACATCAAATTTGTTTATCCACAAAAGGAACTGATTGAACTTCACGACAAGCCATGGTTTAAAACTTATGTAGATCGCGACAAGCCCATCGAAATTACTGGGAACGCTGTTGCAATCAATCCAGCGGACGTGACCATACCAGCCAACAAGAAATTTAAATGGTATGCCATCAAGAAGGCCCCAGCGGCGTTGATTGCTGCTACAAAAGCTATTAAGGTACATGGCAAAAGCCTTTGGGAGACGATCAAGGAAGATTATGAGGGATGTGAAGTTCAGCTTGCGGCAATAGACCTTAACCAAAATAATGTGTACGGTATCGCCATCAGTGCGGCCGGTTCATTGTGCTGCGGGAGCAGGGGCTGTACCTATGACTTTTATGAAGATGGGGGTAGCCTGACCTGCGATTTGGGCACAGACTATGATGTAATGCCCGGAAATAATGGGGTGATTGCCAGCACAGGCAAATTTTTTGCTCTTCACCCTTTGGGCAATATCGATGCTGCCGGAAAGGCAAAGTTGGCACAGCTTTTTAAATATAGTCGTACGGCAGTATCAACACAAGGCAATATCAAAATCTATCCTGGAGGTGGTAAGACACCAGATGAATTGGGAAGAATTTTGTTAACGGCCCTGAAGACCAACAATAAGGCATTGTGGAACCAATCCATCCATCCCTACGATAAAAAATATGAGGATTTCAACAAACAGGCTTTTGACAAGTTCCGCAAGAAGCTTGAACAATCTGGCGTAGCCGATTGGACCCAGGTCAAATTTAGTAGGGTAACCTATAATACACAAACATTTTCGGGAACCAACGATGAAGGCCAGGTGAGGGGAGAACAAGTGTACCGTAATTTTACCATTGAATTTACCTATAAAAGTGAATTTGTAGGTGGGATAGGAAAAATGACGATACTTTCCGTGCTCAAAAATAAATACTACATCTTTTTTGCTGGCCTCGATGCAGGTATGATCCGCAAATAACAACAGTTAAGCTGTTATTTGCGACATCCGGATAAGCAATATGGCTTTGCTTAATGATTTCTGTACTAACAGGCAGACCGGCGTATCAGTGGTAAACGTTTACACTTTCCAGTAGCTGTTTCTTGTCGCCATAGCGACTCCAAATAATCGGCTCGCTTTTTCCCGTAAAAGACGAATGCACAATCTTGAACTTATGGTATCCTTTCTCCAAATAAACCGGATCAGCCTTGTCGAAACGGGGATAGGGTTTTTCTGAATCAAAAAGCCTTAGCCCATCAATGCTGATCTCGGTAGCTTTGGTCGAGGTAGAAAACTCATAATAGCCATCTTCAGCAATTTTGATCAACCCTTCAAGGGTGAGCGAAGCATTTTTCACAGACCTGAATTTTTCCAAGGCCATATCAGTGATGCCGGTATCAATCTTTAGGGAGGAGGGACCGACCATACGATAGGCCAGTCCGCTATTTGGTCTGGACGCCGAAACCGCCTTTTTCATCGCAGGATTGAGCATCACTGTTCTCGTGACCACACTGCGTTTGCCTGATGGAGCGACGACAATGGTCTTGAGCACAGTTCGTTTGTTTTCCAATAACCTAACTGTAATCGGTTCGGTGTATTCATGGTCGGCCTCGCTGGGGAACCGGTTGTTCAGCGTGTAAAAAATCTTGCTTCCTGGTATGGGTGGTTTCAAAGTAAACTTAAATTCCTGACCGACAAGGGTAGTATCGGTGTAATTAAAAGCTGTAGGTATGCGGTAGTTTAGACCAAGCCGATCAAATCTGGCCAAGTGCTCGGGCATCGCCTGATCGGCAAACCGGCCATGATCCTTGTTGCTGAGCTCCGTCCATCCAATTTCTGCCAAGGCCAGCATGCGCGGCAATAACATGTACTGCACTTTGCGCATTGAACTCATCCCTTCCGTCCAGATGCAGGCCTGTACGCCTTGGATGTAGGACTTGTCTTCTGGCGCCATCTTGGCATAATCTACACCGTAGGCATAGGTTTTCCATACCGGATCGTTGCCGCCATGGTTAATGGGCTCCATTTCTGAAGCGCTCTGTGCATAGTCGAAGTAAAGTCCGTTTCCGCCGGGAGCCATGACCAGGTTCACTTTCCTTTTGGCCTGGTCCAGTGCACCTTTTTCGCCAAAACGGTTCATGATGGCCACACCATCGCCCAGCGCACCATCATCTATCTCATCCCAACCAATCGCTTTTTTATGTTTCGATCTTACGATCTCACTTATCCTCTTGGTAAAGTACACTTGCAGGCCATGCATATCCTTGATGCCTTTCTTTTGCATGAAATCTTTTACGCCTGCATCTTTTTCCCAAAAGCCCTTGTAACATTCATCGCCACCGATGTGGATGTATTCATAAGGAAAAAGTGCGGCCACTTCCTCGAATACCTGATCCAGAAATTGGTACACCTTTTCATCTGTCGGGTTCAAGGTATTGTCTACATACATCTCAAAGCCCCCTGTAGCAAACCATTTGGCAAAACTGCTGCCCGGATTGACCTTGGTATCCGGATTTTTGGTTACCGATAGCTCGGGATAGGCCGCAATCGCTGCCATGAAATGACCGGGCACATCGATTTCTGGTAAGACCTGGATGTTTCTGGCGGCGGCATACCGCACCACATCCTTGACTTGTTCCTGGGTGTAGAAACCACCATCGGTTGCCAGTTCGCCCGGTTGTGGCGCATCGGCACCGTAAAAATCTTTCCGCGGTACGCGCCATGCACCAACTGAGGTGAGTTTGGGAAAACTTTTGATCTCGATCCTCCAGCCCTGATCGTCTGTTAGATGCCAATGAAACCTGTTCAGTTTGTAGGCCGCCATCAGGTCGAGCAGGCCTTTGATCTCATCAACGGTAAAAAAATGCCGTGATACATCGAGCATGAGCCCCCTATAGCCAAAGCGGGGCCGATCAACAATTTTTGTACAGGGCAGTACGGCTGAAGTCGCGTTTTGGCCCGGAAACAGCTGGATCAGCGTCTGGATGGCATAGAACAGCCCTGCTTTTTTCGCCCGAACGGTTATGGTTTTTGGCGCAATGGTCAGTTCATAGCCCTCTTCAGCCATGTTGGCGGTTTCTGCATCGGTAAAGATAATCTGCGTAGCGTTCTTTTCTTTCGGCATCATTTTAAGCACATGGATCTGCGTGTGCGCCCGCAGGTAATCCCTAAAAAACTGCACAGGTGCCGCATCTTTTACCCGAATGGAAAACGAGGTATTGGCGTTAAAAATAAAGTTTCCATCCATGTGCTGAACGGAAAGTGGGGCAGGTATGATCGATTCGGTTTTTGATTGGCCATAACTACCCAAGGTAATCATGGCCATCAAAAGGGTACATAGTGTTTTAATCATCTTTTATGTAATGGTCAATGCGTTTCAAGATCGATCTTGTTGGCATTGTTGAATTGACGAAATTAGGATAATCTTTATCATCCCAAAAGCATACTTAAATTAGTATGGGGTACGGAACACTTTTGCCTTATAGAATTCCTGATAGACATTATTTACCTGCCTGGTGTTATAGGCAAGCCAGGTTCCACTTGTACTGTGCTTATCGACATATCTGGTATTCCAATCGAGCACTGCCGATCCAAGAGGCTTACTGCTGGCAGGTTTCACCGAATCCTTGCGGGTGAGCACAAAAGTTCCCGAAGTTTGGTTGCTCAAGCTTTTCACAAAGCTCTTGTCAATTCCTGCCGGAGTGGCATTAAAGTCTTTGGTGTTTTTGTTGAAATAATAGGTACGGGTCTGGGTAGTGCAGAGCAGGCGATTGCTGTTGGTGAGATCGGCAGAAAGATCGTGCCCATAGATGGTCAACAATTGGGTCCTGCTTTTCTCGGTCAGTGTTGGCGATGCTGCGGTGCCGCCAATTTCCAGTTCAAAGATCCAGTCGTTGCCAATGGCCCAAAGCCGGTTGTAGCCCGGATCCCACAGTACGGCATGCGCTCCGGCCAGGTATTTGGATACGCGATAAGTATTATCCAATCCTCCTGTACCTGGTGTCGAAGAAGCAAACAGCAATACCGAATCCTTTTCTGATGCGGCTACGGCCAGGTTGCCGTTGGGCAACAGCTCACAGCCATGTGGGTTGGAAAGGTCTTCGCCAGCATTTGCAGGCAAAAAATAGGCCCATTTCTTAGTGCCCGATGGATAGGCGGCAATGGTGAGCAATCCGCCACCGCCAACGGCACATAGATAATTTCCGCCCCAGGCGGCCACATTCCTTACTTTAAAATCGTTGGGCCTTACCCACCGGTCTACCGCATACTGCGAATAACCATTGCCTCCACTTCCCGTGGTAGGTTTCCAGGAGAATTTTACGATGCCCGTGGCTGTAGACGACCAATTGTCGTCTGGCGCAAAGATCTCGATCTTATTGTTGGTCTGGTTGGCTACCCAAAGCCAGTCATCGCCAGCGGCCAATAATTGTGGTTGACCTGATTGGGCCGATATGGCTGCCCCAGTTTCCTTATTTAATATTTGTTCATTTTTGGCACAGCCGCTGATCAGGATCATGGCCATGCATAGCACGAATACATATTTCATAACTTTAAATTAAAGGGTGAAAGAACCACCATGGACAGGATTGCCCATGATGGTGTAGTAAGGATGATTAAAACAGGACTACTTAGTACCCAGTATTTTGGGGATTGAGGTTTGGATTTTTAAGGATCTCGGCCTGCGGAATAGGGAAGAGGTTATGGAAATCCCTCACATTGGCTGCGCCCAAAGGATTGTCGGCCGCGACAGATTTAACCGCATCTACAATTTTTCTCCACCTGAACAGGTCCCATTTGCGGCCAAACTCGCCCACAAATTCGATGGCCCTTTCACGCATGATCACGTCGCGGATCCCATTCTGGTCAAGGCCAGAGAGTGGAGTGGTCAATCCGCCGTGCTCCAACCTTACTTTGTTGATCCAGGTGAGGGCCGTCGGATTGTTCTGTTCGTTCAGGGCCTCGGCCAAGATGAGCAGCACATCGGCGTAGCGCATAAAATAGATGTCCTTGCCGCTGCTCTGGTCGTTCGATTCCAAGTCCCAGAACTTGGCGCCGAACCATGGCCGGCCCGGCTTCGGAAAACGGTTAAAGGTTGTGGTATTGTAGCCGGTGGCCAAGGTTACATTTTTCCTTAGGTCGCCTGCCTCGAACATGTTCACCAAGGGTGCAGAAGGATACAGTACCTCAAAAGCGCGCATCACCGTGTTGCCAAAATTAACTCCCGCATAGGTTGTTCCATTGGCATCCTTTAAAGGCAGGAACCAAGTATGGTAGTAGTGGATCTTGGTGTTCACATTGGTCGCGTTATTTCTGCTGTACTGGATCTCGAAGATCGATTCCTTGTTGTTCTTAAATTTGTTGAACACATCAAACAAGTTGGCAAACGCAACCAGTTGGTATTGGTTGCCATCTACCACCATTTGGGCGTATTTTTGGGCATTGGCCCAATCCTTATCAAAGAGATAAACTTTGGCCAATAGGCCTAGGGCGGCTCCTTTTGTCGCACGGCCAACATCTGCCGCACCATAAGATGGAGGCAGCACGTTCGAAGCATCCAGCAGGTCGGCTTTCATCTGTGCACGGACGGCGGCTACCGAAGAACGGGGAAGCGTACTGATCTTCGTAAAGTCGAACTCGCCTGTCCACATCGGCACATCGCCGAAGGTATTGGTGAGGAAGAAATAATGCATTGCTCGCAGGTATTTGGCCTCTCCAACCAACCTGTTTTTGATGGCGGTGCCGATCGGAGCCTTTTCGATCTTGGTTACACAAAGGTTGGCATTGTTGATCGCGTCATAGCACTTTCTCCAGATGCCCTGCACCGATCCGGCATTTCCGGCAGAGAAACTGTAATCCTGGTGTATTTCTGTCGGCGCGGTAGAGATCATCAGGTCTGTGCCCACTTCGAGCGATTTCCAGAGGTCTTCCTGTCCGAATAAGGTTGGCAGACCAGAATAGGCGCCATTTACGGCCTGGATGCACTGGGCTTCCGTGGCAAAAAACGAGTCTGGGGAGAGAAAGCTTTCGGGCTGCTCATCCAGCATCTTTGAGCATCCTAAAGGCAATAAAGCCAGTAGGGAAATGCAATATATGATAGATTTAAAATTTTTCATCTGTTTATGGATTAAGATTAAAGACCAATATTTATTCCAAGTGCGAATGTCCTGGCATACGGATAGTTGCCATCATCTTTGGCCCTAATGGTAGAGTTGGTACCCTCTTTGTTCACCTCCGGATCAAAACCATTGTACTTGGTAAAAAGCAACAGGTTAGCGCCCGTAACGAATACATCGCACTGCCTGAAGATTTTTTTAGGAACAATGCCGCTCAGGCTATAGCTGATCTGGGCTGATTTTAGGCGCAGGAGCGAAGCATCGTGCAGTTCCCTGGTACTTGGCACATTGTCTCTGGAGTTAACGGCAGGAATGTCTGAAGTCGGGTTCTGTGGGGTCCAGCGATTGGCCATGTAGGCAAACTGGTTGGTCAGGTCAGAACCACTGCCCATAAAGAACTCGATGCTGTTGAACATGGTATTTCCGGCACTATATTGCCAGAAAATATCCAAAGATAACCTTCTATAGTTAAACCGGTTGCCAAAACCACCATACACCTTCGGATTTGGGGTGCCAATGTAGTGGTAATCTTCCTGGGTCAGGTTGCCATCGCCATTGGTATCTTCGTAACGTGGTTTTCCAGGTTTGTAGAAGGCTGCTGAAGCAGAAACCAAGGTGCGCTGTCCTTTCGGCTTGGCCAATTCTGCATCAATTTCGGCCTGGCTTTTCCAGGTGCCCCTGTAGTCTACGCCAAAGTTTGCACCAATCGGTACACCAACTTCCATGTAATTGGTATTGGCGCCATAACCATTGTTATCTAATGATACGCGTACCAATGGACCAATGTCTAAAATGGTCTGGTCGTTGGTAGACAGGTTGAAGGATGAATTCCAGGTGAAGTTTCTGGTCCTGATCACATCGCCAGAAACCATGAACTCAAAGCCTTTGGTCTCTGTTTTTCCCAAATTGACCAGTGTGGTCGAGTATCCTGTCTGTTGTGGGATGGCCACATTTAATAAAAGATCTTTGGTGTTGATCTTGTAATAGTTGGCATCAAAATTCAATCGCCCCTTGAACAGGGAAATGTCGAGGCCAACATCTACCTGTGCCGAAGTCTCCCAGGTAAGGTCGCTATTGGGCAATAAGGTCTGCGTAAAGCCCAATACCTGTGTGCCGCCGAATACATAGGCAGAGGCATTGGAGCCCATTTGTGCCAGCGATTGGTAGTTGCCGATGCCCTGGTTGCCCGATAGGCCGTAGCTGAACCTGAATGCAAGGTTATCGATCATCTTCAGGCTGGTCGCATTTTTGAAAAAGTTCTCTTCAGATACCCGCCATTTCATGCCCATTGAGGGGAAGAAGCCCCATTTGTGTTTGGCGGCGAAGTTGGAGGCCCCATCATACCTGCCCGTTGCGGTCAGGTAATATCGGCCTTTATAATCGTAGTTAACGCGGCCCAAGTATGCCAATTTGGTATTTTCTCCGGCACTCGAAGTAACGGTACGGTTCGCCTGGGCGGCAGCACCGAAATTACTGGTCAGCATTACATCGTCCGTAAGTCCAGAAACAGAGATCGCCATCACGTTATTGGTCCTGTTCTCGTAGGTAAAACCACCCAGGATGTTGAAATGGTGGTCGTTGATCTTCTTGTCGTAGGTGATCAGGTTTTCGTTGAGCAGGTAAATGGATGTCCCCGTTGTGGTCGAGGCACTCGCCGTTTGATTGTTGGTGGCAATCTTAGACGGCAATTGGGAAGGATTGATGTAATTTTCCCTATTGGTAGACAAGCTGGTACCAAAAGACGATTTCACTTTCAGTCCCTTTAGCACTTCAAGTTCCAAAAAGCTGTTGGCCTGAAGGTCGTTCACGGTATTGTTGTTCCTGCGCAGCATGGCGATATATGTTACCACATCTGTAATGGCGCCATTGTTGTTCACCGGATTGTAGCTCTCATAGGTGACGCCATCTGGCTTGTACAAAGGAATGCTCGATGGCAAGGTGATCATGTTGGAAGGCCAGTTTGAATTGGAGCCAAAATTTACATCGCCCTTTTCAATGCGGTAACGACTGGCATTGATGGTCAGGCCCATATTCAATCGACGAGAAAAATTCTTGTTGAGGTTAACCCTGCCCTGAAATTTTTTGTAATCGGTATAGTTTACGATCCCATCCTGGTCTACCACGTTTCCGGAAATGTAATAGTTCATGCCCTTATCGCCACTGGTGCCGCCTGCAGTAGAGAGGTTGTAGGTCTGGTATCCGGCGGTACGTGTAATCGCCTTGGTCCAATTGGTGCCTTCATCACCAACCAGTGCAATGGCCGCTTCAGGATCTGGATAGGGGATGGGCTTGGCCAATTCTTTCCTTGCCTCGTTAATGAAATACACAAATTCACGGGCACTCATCAGGTCGAGGGTCTTGGGCAGTTCCTGGATACCGGCAATCACATTAAAGTTCACATCATTTCCCTGTCCGGCACTTCCTTTTTTAGTCGTGACCAAAACTACGCCATTGGCTGCCCGGGCACCATAAATTGCGGTGGCGGATGCATCCTTCAAAATTTCGATGGAAGCAATATCCTGCGGATTGATGGTGTTCAGGTTGGTTGCATCGATCAGTCCATCGATTACATACAAAGGTTCATTGGAGGCTGTAATGGACCTAGCTCCGCGGATCCGGATGGTCGTGCCCGCACCTGGGGTTCCATTGGTCGATTTTACATCAACACCAGTTGCGCGGCCCTGTAACATCTGATCGACCCTTGTAATGGGGATATTTTTGATGTCCTCTGCAGAAACCCTCGATACCGCTCCTGTCAGGTCTTTTCGCTGCACACTGCCATAGCCTACCATCACCACCACTTCGTCCAATGATTTTTGGGCCTCCTTCAGTTTGATGATCAGATTGGTCGCGTTGCCACTGATCACCCTTTCCTCGGTAATATAGCCAGTGTAGGAGAACACCACAATGTCATTGTCTTTTACATTGGCCAGGGCAAAATTGCCGTTGGCATCTGCAGAAGTACCCATAGCTGGATTTCCCTTCACCCGTACTGATGCACCCGGCAAGGGCTGCCCGTTCTGGTCTTGGATCTTCCCGCTAATGTCTATAAAGAACTGCGCATAGGGCTTGTCTACAATCACCGTCCTGCTCAATTCCTTAATGATAATGGTCTTGTTTTCGATGGTATAGGTGAAAGGCTGGTTCTTGAAACAGGCTTTTAATACCTCTTCCAGGTCTGCATCTTTGACCACGATATTCACTGCGGCCGCTTTCCTGAGCAGTCGGTTCGAATACACAAAATCGTAATCGCTCTGATTTTGGATTTCCTTGAACACGCTCACCAGACCTGCGTTCTGTTTGGTCATGGTAATTTTTTGTGCAAAAGAGGTTGCGCTCGCCTGCAAAAACACAATGGAAGTAAAGATGATAACTAAATGAATCCGCATAAAAATTCGGTATCTTAAGTTTGGATCAATACTAGAAGTAAATTTCTTTAATTCTGTATGAGATAGGCCCCAAACCCTATGGCATAGGGGCAGGGCATTCGTAAAGAATTTCATATATTTGATTAGTTTGGGTTTAACGGTTTGTTCGATTCGCTATTGATAAACAGGGCCCAAATATTTGCCGGGGGTGGTGGTACACCTTCGGCATTTTTTATATCAGGGCCGTTTGAGGGCTATGGCATCACAACGACCCTCCTTCCTTTGCCTTGGGCATCGCCCTGCGACAATTTAAAATGTACATCACCAGTTGATTCCAGCGATTTTAAGATGGCTGATAAGTTTTTGTTGCGCGAAAAAGATCCGCCGAAAGTAATGTTGAGCTGTTTGGTCTCGTATTCGGCCTCAAAATCGTACCATCTCGACAACATCCTCATGATGTTCTGGATGTTCATGTCGGTAAATTGGATCTTTCCCGATTTCCATGCAATGGCACTTTCGATATCTGCATCTAGGTTTAGGGCTACACTATTTTGGACAACCTTAGCCTGTTGGCCCGGTCTGAGCACCAGTGCATTGTGGGCACTGGTAATTTTTACGGAACCTTGTACGAGCGTAGTCTGTACCTCGGGCTCATCTCCATAGGCCATTACATTAAAATGTGTGCCCAATACTTCTATTTCCTGTTTGATGGTCTTTACCACGAAAGGCATGGCAGCATTGTGGGCCACCTCAAAATAGGCCTCTCCGGTAATTTCGACGATCCTTTTCTTACCGCTAAATTTCAATGGATATTTGATGGCAGATGCCGCATTGAGCCAGACATTGGTGCCATCTGGCAATTGTACCTGGTATTGTCCACCTAGCGGTGTTTCGATCGTATTGGTGCCATTGCCCGCGGCGGCGTGTTGGGCCACCTGATAGACCAGATGCCCATCAGCGGCCTTGGTTACAGTAATGCCCTCTTGCAGAGTCAAATGCAGTTGTTTCGCGTCATCCAGGTTAATCCGTTTGCCATTGGCCAAGGTGAGGTAGGCCTTGTTCTTCCCCGGCGAAAAATCTGGTTTCGCTACATAAGTTGTGTACTGACCTGAAGTAGTTCTTTGATGGAAGTATATGCCCAATGACAGGATGATCAGCACCGAAGCAGCCGCGGCAATGCGTGCCCACAATCTGCGCGTTGGCGTTGTAGCTTGCTGTGCATGGAGCTGTGCTGCAATCCTGGCACCCAATTCTTCTTTGATGCTTTCTTTTTCCATTGCGGTCTGCTCGTTCCATACTGGATAGTGCTGTTGGTATTGATTAAAGAATTGATTGTACAGGGCCAATTCAGAAGAGCTGGCACTGCCATCGCCTACTTTTTCTGCAATACGGATAAATTCTTCTTTGGTCATACTTTTGGGGTCATATATAGGTAAAGCACTTGAACAGGCATTTGCCCCCAAAGGATAGTGTAATTTTTTTTAGCTGGCCATTAGGGGATGATCAACCCGAAAGATCTGATTTTACAGCATCCAGAAATAACTGGTGCTTAATTTTTGACGGAGGCGCTTCAGCGCGATGGTGAGCTGGTTTTCGACCGTTTTTTCAGAAATGTTAAGCTTGGTGGCGATTTCCTTGTTGGAAAGGTAACCGTACCGGCTCATCTGGAAGATTTCACGGCATCGATCTGGCAATTGTGTAGCAATGCTCTTGATCAGTTCTTCGAGCTGCCTAACTTCATAAGGTTCATCCTTGGCATGGTCTAGCTCGACCGAGCCCAAATGGTTGATGATCGATTCCCTGTTCTTACTGTTCCTGATGTAATTGGCGGTCTTGAATTTAACGGCCGTTAAAAGATATCCCTTACAGGAAGTCAATTCCCAGGTTTCCCGGTTTTCCCAGAACCATACAAATATATCCTGAAGAATGTCTAAACAGGCTTCCCGGTCGCGCAAGATGTTGTAGGCCGATCCAAAAAGCAAATGCCAATGCCGATCATAGATTTCTGTGAAGGCAGGATAACTCCCTTCCTTGATCAGCACGAGCAGCTCATTTTCTGTATATGCGCTATGGTCAGACATTGTTTGGTTTGGTAATCGAAGATAGCTAATTGCGAAGGCACCAACAAAGTGTAGTGGTAAATTAATCATTTCTTAACCTAAAACAAAACAGATTATTGCGATTCCCGCACCTAGCTCGTTTACCTTTTCGCTATACCAACGCTATACCAACGCTACCGATTCTATACCTTTTCTTTACCCTTTCTATACCTTTTCTTTACTTATCCTTTACCTATTCTATACCCTTTGTTTACCTAAAACGTATAGAATCGGTATATTTTGGGTATGCAAAAGGTAGGTGAAACCGCTAGCTGGTATAAGCTTGGTATAGCTTAGGTGTAGTTCAACCTTCAGCCTTTGCCAACACCCCTCGCTATACCTATAACCCTCAAATTTTAATGTATTTTCCCCAAATAAGATTGGATGGTGTAAAAACAAAGTTTTATTTTTGTATGTTTAATTATTATGTCGGCAAGAGGAAAAATTGTAGGTAGATGGGGAACCAAAGATGGTTATGCTTATCTGACCAAGAAAATATTGATGGGAAGAGCTAAACGTGCGGGGAAAATTGCTGCGAAGGATGCAATGGAAGTGATGGGCTATGTCGTTACCGTCAAAGATGGTTGGGTAGTACGCGAACACCATAACGGAACGATAGAGAAGATTGAAAAACTGCAAACAGCTTAACCCTTATCATTTTGATCGAGGATAAATCGACCCAGTTGCGACTAAGGGTGTTTGCGGGGCCGAATGGTTCTGGCAAGAGCACGATCATAAATGAAATCCGCGAAACCAAAATCAGAGAAAACGTCAAACTCGATGTCGGTATCTATATCAATGCGGATGATATTGCACAACACCTAAAAAAGGGCGATTTTTCTATTACACCTTATCAGGTCGGCTTTTGCGCTGAAGACCTCATCAATTTTGCCCAATCTCAAGGACTATTGTTTGGCAGTTTTAATGCTGATCAGTTGCAGGAATCTTTTATCATAGTTGGCAAGAAGCTTAAACTTTTAGTTCAAGAGAATTTGGATAGGGTCGCACAAATCGTGGCCAGATATTTAAGGCATGCGTTGATCAAGGCCAGAAAGCGCTTTTCCTTCGAAACCGTTTTTTCCCATCCATCTAATTTAGAAGATATGCGCCTGGCCCTACAGCAAGGATATAAAGTCTATCTATATTTTGTGGGTACGGAATCGCCCGAAATCAATAAGTACCGTGTAGCGCTTAGGACCAAAAAAGGTGGACATAATGTGCCGCCGGAAAGGATAGAAAAAAGGTATGATCGGTCGATGGAACTACTTTATGATGCTGCAGAAATTGCTTATCAAGCTTTTTTCTTTGATAATTCTATAGATAATGCACCATATAGACTTGTTGGGCATTTTAAGGTTGTTGGTGGAGAAAAAAAATGGGATGCCTTACCAGAACAACAAGAAACTTTTTGGTTTAAAAAATATTACAAAAACAAAATGGAATGATCGCTTAACTTTCGTTTATAATTTCTTTCTAAGGGAGCCCTCCCCTGCGTCCGCCTTCCGTCTTCCGCCCATCGCTTTCCGCCTTTCCAAAAAAATCCTATTTTAGGTCAATGAAAAATCTATTGCTTTTCCTATTTCTTTTAGTGACTTATAACTGTTCTGCCCAACAATGGACACCACAGCAGGCCAACACATGGTACGCTGCACAGCCCTGGTACCGCGGGGCCAACTTTCAGCCGAGTAGTGCCATCAACCAGCTCGAAATGTTCCAGGCAGCGACTTTCGATCCGCAGACGATAGACCGTGAACTGGGCTGGGCCGAGGAGCTGGGGATGAACGTGATGCGGGTGTACCTCCACCATGTGGCCTGGACCTCAGATCGCGAAGGGTTCAAGAAACGGTTGGACAGTTACCTTGATATCTCACAAAAGCATGGCATCAAGACCATATTGGTTTTTTTTGACGATTGTTGGAACGACGAATACCATGCCGGTAAACAGCCCGAGCCAAAACCGGGCGTGCACAACAGTGGATGGGTACGCGATCCTGGGACGGCGATCCGCAACAATCCAGATAGTCTTAAAGTATTGGAAAATTATGTGAAGGACATCCTCCAGACGCATAAAAACGACAAACGCATCCTGATGTGGGACCTCTACAACGAACCTGGCAACAGTCAGTACTTTGAGGAGAGCATGCCCTTGCTGAAATCGGTATTCACTTGGGCGAGGGCAATTAATCCATCACAGCCACTTACCTCTGGCGTATGGAACTGGGGACCAAAGTTCAATAACCTGAATGCCTTTCAGCTCGAAAATTCAGATGTAATCACCTATCATCACTATACCTACATCGATGCGCATGAAAAGAAGATTGCTGAGCTGCGGAAATATGGCCGTCCGCTGATCTGTACCGAATACATGGCCCGTAAAAATGGAAGCCTTTTTCAGACCATTATGCCCATGCTCAAACGTGAAAATGTGGGTGCCCTCAATTGGGGCTTTGTATCGGGAAAAACCAATACCATTTTTGCCTGGGATACGCCCATCGCCAGTGGCAAAGCGCCAGAATTGTGGTTCCACGACATCTTTAGAAAAGATGGAACGCCTTTTAGCGAAGACGAGATCAGGACAATCAAATCTTTGACCGGTAAAAAATAAGTGCACATGCAGATCAAAAACGTTTTTATCCCCATCCTGTCAGGCCTTGCGCTACTTAACTTGGGTGGCACTAGAAAAACAGAACAGCTTGCAAAGCGGCCAAATATCGTCATCATCATGGCCGATGACCTGGATAGTCGCCAATTGAGCTGTTATGGCGGAAAAAACATCCAGACCAGAAATATCGATGCGCTGGCGACCGAAGGATTGAAGTTTGACCAGATGATCTGTTCTGAGGCAATGTGTGTGCCAACACGTGCTTCGCTGTTTACGGGGCTCTATCCGATGCGCCATGGCTCTTTCCAGAACCATAAACCGGTTTACGATACGGGGATGAAGAGTGTGGTGCAATACCTGAACCAATTGCATTATACGGTTGCCCTTACCGGAAAGGACCACAGTACAACGCCAAGAAGTGTTTTTCCATTTGAACTCATCAAAGGATTTGAGCCCAACTGCGTGTCGGAAACAGATCATTACGAATTAAATGAGGTGCGCAATTTTATTTCCCGAAAGAATAGCGATCCTTTTTGCCTTTTTGTGATGAGCATCAATCCACACACGCCATGGACAGTAGGAGATCCCTCAGCGTTTGATCCCGCCAAAATCGTACTGCCTCCGCACATGGTCGATACCAAACAGGTGAGGAACCTCTATTGCAGATACCTGGCCGAAATCAGGCAACTGGATAATCAGGTAGGCGAGATCAGGAATCTATTGAAGGAAACAGGGCAGGAAGAAAATACCATCTTTATTTTTTTGGGCGAGCAGGGGCCGCAGTTCCCGGGTGGCAAATGGACGTTGTATGATAACGGCCTTCGGAGTTCGATGATCGTGAAATGGCCTGGCAAGGTAAAGCCGAATACCAAAACAGATGCGATTGTGCAGTATGAAGATATTACGCCAACGTTGATCGACATTGCAGGCGGCAAGCCCATTGTGGGTCTTGATGGTAGGAGTTTTCTGGACGTACTGACTGCAAAAAGCAATCGTCACCGGGAAGTAGCCTATGGCATACACAACAATATTCCCGAAGGAACGCCCTATCCGATGCGCTCCATCCGCGATGGCCATTATAAACTGGTCATGAACCTTAGCCCCGAGCAACCCTATTATAACCGCTTCATGATGAATCCCGACAATAAAAAAAGCTATTGGAACAATTGGCTGGAACTGTCAAAATCATCGCCCTTGGCCAAGAAATTGGTAGACCGAATTGTCACTAAGCCTGCCCTTGAATTTTACGACCTGCAGAAAGACCCCAATGAACTGAACAATTTGGCAGATCAGACCGCATATCAGCAATTGATTAAAAAATATGCACAACAATTAAAAGATTGGATGGCACAACAGCACGATGACGGCACAGCGGTGGATCGGGTTTACTAGGTGATGTAAAAAGTAAAAAGTAAAAAGTAAAAAGTAAAAAGTAAAAAGCCCAGCAGGATGTCTATGGCATAAAAAGTCCAGAGTCAAAAGTCCAAAGTCAAGAGTCGGTGTTAATATTTTGCTAAAGCGGATTTGTCATGCATAGGCAGCATTAATGTCTAACATCTAGTCCTGAGTCGGGAGTTATGAGTCGGGAGTGATTTTTTGGGGAGCGGATATGTCATGAATAAGCAGCAGTAATGTCTAATATCTAACATCTAATATCTAACATCCAACTGAAAGTCTTAAATCATAAGTCGTAAGTTCAGAGTCTAAAGTCGAAAGTGTTTTTGCTAGAGTGGATTTGTAAAAAAGGCACCAGTAGTGTCTAAATACTAATATCTAAGATCTAAGTACTAACATCTAACATCTAATGACTAATGACTAATGACTAATGACTAAAGACTATTGACTCACGACTATCGACTAAAAACCAACTTATCGAATGACAAATTCTTATTCAATTTTATGGCTCGGATATATCCTATCAGTTTATCTAACTTCAGGTTCCTCTACTGAAGGATATTATCATCAGTTGGCTGATTCGACTGGTTATTTTACCAATCCGGTAGGCAAGGGGGCCGATCCGTGGGTTGTTAAAGATGGGGGATATTATTACACCTGTTCGAGCATCAACCCAAAAAATGGAAACAATGCCATCCTAGTTTCTAGGTCAAGGTCATTGACGCAATTGGGCGATAAGAAAATAGTGTGGACTGCACCCAATGTTGGATGGAACAGCAATTGTGTATGGGCGCCAGAGCTGCACAAGATTGGACAAAAATGGTATATCTATTATGCCGCGGGAAAGGCAGGCCCTCCATTTATTCAACAGCGTGCCGGCGTGCTCGAATCGGTAGGCAGCAATCCGCAGGGGCGATATGTGGACAAAGGCATCCTAAAAACGGGCACAGATGCAACAGACGAGAGTGGCACCATTTGGGCAATCGACCTTACGGTGACCGAGATCGGACAGCAATTGTACGCCATTTGGTCGGGCTGGGAAAAGAACAGTCTGACCGATAAAACCAGTCAGCAACTTTACATCGCTAAAATGGATAATCCCTATACCATCAGTGCTGAACGGGTCAAGATATCCAGTCCTGTAGAAAGCTGGGAAACCGGCGGACCATTAAACCTCAACGAAGGTCCACAGGTTCTGCAGCACAAGGGTGATGTATTTATCATCTATTCCACCCGTGAATCATGGACACCCGAGTATCGCTTGGGGCAATTGCGGTTAAAAAGAAATGCAGACCCGATGCATTCGGGAAGCTGGGTTAAAAGCGGTCCGGTTTTTCAGGGCAATGCCAAGGTGTTCGGGGTAGGGCATGCCAGCTTTACCACATCGCCCGATGGAAGTGAAGACTGGATCTTCTACCATTCAAAGGTAGCTACTAAACCTGGCTGGGAGCGCAACCTACGGCTGCAACGCTTTACATGGGATGCAAATGGAAATCCGCTTTTTGGAGAGGCCATACCCGAAGGCATCAAAATTAGAAAGCCAAGCGGAGAGTAAATTGGTTTACCACAAAGGCAAAAAATCAATAATCTTGGTGCCCTTAGTGTCTTGGTGGTAACCCAGCACTTATCTGGCGTATGATTAACCACAAAGGCACAAAATCTATAATCGTGAATTTATAAGATTTGTCATCCATAGCCATAGGATCTGAGCTTTTCTAAGACCGCCCTTTGACAGGCTCAGGGTGACAATTTAACTAATTTGAATTTCAACTGCCAATTATGAACTAAGAACTAAGAACTAAGAACTAAGAACTATGAACTGAAAACTGAGAACTATGAACTGAAAACTAAATTAGTGTACTTAGTGTCTTGGTGGTAACCAGCACTTATCTGATATATGATTAACCACAAAGGCACAAAGCGCACAAATCTATGATCGCTAATCTATAAAGATTTGTCTGTCTGAGCCTCTCGAAGACCACCCTTCGACAGGCTCAGGGTGACAGTTTAATTAATTGAACCCCAACTGCCAACTATGAACTGAGAACTGTGAACTACGAACTGAGAACTAACCCTGTTCCACTTCCCTCAAACTGTCCATCTTCTTATAGGCCAAGAAGCCTTTGATGTCTTCAAAATGCTCGCGGACGCGTTTGTTGCCAAATTCAAATACCTTTTGTACCAGTCCGTCCAGGAAATCACGGTCGTGCGAGACGAGGATCAATGTACCGTCAAAGTCTTTCAGCGCATCTTTGATGATGTCTTTGGTCTTCATGTCCAGGTGGTTAGTCGGCTCATCGAGAATAAGCACGTTGACGGGCTCCAGGAGCAGTTTGATCATCGCCAGACGGGTTTTCTCGCCCCCTGAAAGTACTTTTACCTTTTTGGTTGTATCGTCGCCACTGAACATAAAGGCGCCCAATAGGTCTTTGATCTTGATGGTGCCATCGCTTAACGGGATCTGGTCGATTGTTTCGAATACGGTCAGGTTTTCATCGAGCAGGGCGGCCTGGTTCTGTGCAAAGTAGCCGATCTTGGCATTGTGGCCCACTTTTAAGCTGCCTTCAAAATCGATCTCGCCCATAATGGCCTTGATCATGGTCGATTTACCCTCACCATTTTTACCTACAAAAGCTACCATTTCTCCACGTTCGATCACCATCGAAGCTTTTTTGAATACCACATGATCGCCATAGACCTTGGTCAGTTCTTCTACCATGACCGGATATTGACCCGAGCGTGGCGATGGAGGAAACTTAAGGCGTAGGGCAGAGGTATCCACTTCGTCGATTTCGATCACTTCGAGCTTTTCGAGCATCTTTACGCGCGATTGTACCTGCAATGTTTTGGAATAGGTACCCCTAAAACGATCTATAAACTCTTGGTTATCTGCAATAAAGCGCTGCTGTTCTTCGTAGGCCTTCAATTGGTGTACACGGCGGTCGGCACGCAACTGAAGATAGTGGCTGTATTTGGCCTTATAATCGTAAATGCGGCCCAAGGTTACTTCGATGGTGCGGTTGGTGATATTATCTACAAAGGCACGGTCGTGCGAGATGACCATCACGGCCTTTGCCGAATTGATCAGAAAATCTTCCAGCCATTGGATACTTTCGATGTCCATGTGGTTGGTGGGCTCATCGAGCAAGATGAGATCTGGTTTTTTTAAGAGGATTTTGGCCAGTTCGATCCGCATGCGCCATCCACCAGAAAATTCAGACGTTTGGCGGTTGAAATCCTTGCGCTCAAAGCCCAGACCTTTTAGTACTTTCTCTACCTCGGCATCGTAATTGGTTTCTTCGATCGAATAGAATTTTTCGCTCAGTTCAGATACCCGCTCGATCAGCTTCATGTAATCGTCGCTTTCATAATCGGTACGGATGGTGAGCTGCTCGTTCAGTTCGTCCAGTTCTTTCTGCATCTGGTTTACCTCAGCAAAGGCTTTCATGGTTTCCTCAAATACGGTCACGTTATCCTGCGTAAGCAGATGCTGTGGCAGATAGGCGATTACGGCGTCTTTCGGGCCAGTTACATTGCCCGATGTCGGATTGGTCGCACCTGCAATAATCTTGAGGATGGTAGACTTGCCTGCACCATTTTTGCCCATCAGGGCGATTTTGTCATTTTCGTTAATAGAAAAGGTAACGTCGCTGAAAAGGGTGGTTCCACCAAATGAAACCGAGATGTTGTTTACGTTGATCACGAAGTAGTGTATTAATTGAGGCGCAAAGATACGAGGTGAAGTATAAAGTAAAAGGTAAAAAGTAAAAAGCTCCGCAGGGGTGGCTTTAGCATAGAAAGAAGAAAGATGTAGATAGGACTTAGGCACCATGTTTATCCTCCTCGGGAGGGGGCAGGGGGAGGATGGGAAGAATTTGACGGTTAATTACCACAAAGACACAAAGTGCACAAGGGAGATTTCTCTCTGGTGTGTTTGTGAGGAGCGCAGTGATTGCGAGGGACGAAACAACGCTTTAAAGAAGTTCCTGCGGAGCCTTTGGAATAGAAAGAAGAAAGACGGAGATGGAACTTAGACACCTTGCTATCCCCCTCAGGAGGGGGCAGGGGGAGGATGGGAAGAATTTCACGGTAATTACCACAAAGGCACAAAGGGCACAAGGGGAGATTCTCTCTGGTGTGTTTGCGAGGAGCGAAGTGGTTGCGAGAATCTACACAGAAAACGTACCTTTGATTGCTATGTCATCTATCATGAAAAAAATCAGCTTTATCCTTTTTATCGTTTTCCTTTCAAAATTTAGCTTCGCCCAAGACCCGCGAAAAAAGCAGTTGGACCAGATGTTCGTGAAGGCCTACCGTGATGGCAAATTTAATGGCAATGTGCTGGTTGCCGACAAGGGAAGGATTGTATATTCGGCTTCCTTTGGCTATGCCGATACTGGCGGAAAGCAAAAGCTGGGTGTTTCCCATCGCTTCCACATCGGATCGATCGCCAAGGAATTTAATGCAGTGGCCATCATGATGCTACAGGAGCAAGGGAAGCTCAAGGTTGGGGATAAACTTTCCAAATATTTACCTGGACTGCCGAAATGGGCAGACAGCATTTCCATCCTCAACCTCCTACAATATACCTCTGGTGTGCCCAATAGTAATTGGAAAGACATTAAGGGCGATGCATCAAATCTGGCATCCCTCCAAAAGGTAAAACAGCTAGATTTTACGCCCGGGACCAAATATGCATATAACAACAATAACGTTTTCCTGCAAAGGCAGGTGGTAGAAAAAATAAGTGGAATGCCCTTCCGCGATTTCGTGGAAGAAAAGATGCTGAAGCCATTGAAGATGGATCATACAATTATTGATCCTACACTGACCGAAAGTAACCTGGCACAGGGCTACAGCAATTTAAAGGTAGTCGATGACGTTACACCGCCATTTTCGGGCTGGGTATGCCCAACCATTGGTGATTTCTACCAATGGGCAATGGCGATTGACCGCTTCAGGCTGATTGGCCCCGAAAGCACAAAGGTTATTGCCCAAAGTTATGCCCCAGAAAGCCAGGCCGGATTGGGTCATGCAGCAGTAGTAGACAGGAAAATGATCTCGCATGTGCACGATGGTACGGCGAGGAGCTATCAGGCACTGCTCGTTAGTGCTGTACCAAAGGGACGTACCATTTTGCTGATGACCAATAACCAGCAGGGTAACCTGTATCCGATCAACGATGCCATTCAGGCGATCTTGGATGGAAAGGAAGTGGATTCAATAGGGAAGGAGTAATATATCGTTATAAGGGGTTGTGGAAATGTGGGTTTGTCCCCATCCTCCCCCTTGACCCCTCTGAAGGGGGATGGCATGGTGCCTAAAACCATCGCCTTAATCGCCTTAATTGCTTAATGGTTAATGTGCCTTTGATAGTGAAGAATCCCTATTGCACGTAATCTGTTTGAGCATGAACGAGAGAAAGATCCCGAACACCACATAGCCAATGAAAACGATGTAGCCTGGTTGCAATGCGGTATAGTTAACGGTCGAAGTAACCAGGAATTCGTCTTTCATGTTCAGGTCGGTAAGCTGGCTGTCCAGGATGCCATTCAAACCGATATAGGTCATTCCAATGCCCACCACCATCACATCGGCCATGTCCCATTTGCCCGATTCGAATGCCAGGTAGCGAGTCACCTTGTTCTCTGCCAGTATGGGCCTGCAGGTCAGGTGTATGCCTCGGGCAATGATCCTCAACATCGGCAGTGCCATCACGAACAGAAAGATCAGGATGCCGACAGTAACCGAGTCTGGCTTGGTCTGCCTGATCAGTACATCGGCGATGCCAACAATGCTCTTGCTCTGGAAAAACAGTACCTGGTTCTCAAATACCACCCGTTCGCCCATCAAGATAAATTCCAGCGATTTCATGCGCGCATCAACCTCAATAATGGAAACCGTTGTGCCCACTACCAGCGCGGCCAATGCCATCAACAGGGATAGCACAAATAAGCTATTGTGCAGGTAGGGGCGTTTCCGCAACACGACCCAGCACAGGATGGCTACCAGCGGACAGGCCAGTAGGGCATAGGCATATTGATGTGTAACATGCCTGAGGTTAGCTAATTTGGCCCCAACCTGTTGGTTAAATGAAGCTGTATCCTTTACCCGATATTTTGCATACATGTGATTGGTTACCTTGCGGATGGCTGTCTGCGTACTATCAAAGGTCTGACCGATCAGCAGGTCGAACTTGTCTGTAGCAATATTTTTGAGCTTATTGGTCGCACGCTCTCCCGTTGCCCGATCAACAATGATCTTGGTAAAGGTGGGAACCTGATCATGCAGTTCCTTGGGGTCTACGAAAGTTTTGAAGGCAAATTTCTTGAGCTTGTTGCCCAGGCCCTTCTGTTTTTTGGTCATTTCGCCAATCACTTTGTCGATCATGCCATGCAGTTCTTTGGATACTGTGGCGCTGATCTCTTTTTTTTGCGCCGCCGTAATCTTTACGCCCTTTATTTTTTTGGTCACGATGTTGGAGATCTGGTCGCGCCAACGGTCTACAGAGAATATCCCAAAGGTGATGTTGTTCACCATGCTGTAGTCTTCCTTGATCTGTTCCTGCTCGGCCGACAATTGGTACAGGCGATAGCCGCTATAGCACTCGAAAGCCAATGCGCCGCTCAGCACCAGTACCAGCAGCACATTAAAAATGATGCGGTTCCTTTTTTTAGCTGTCGATATGTTCCGTTGTTTTGCCAAGATGCTTTTATTGTTTCTGTTAATGGGAATCGTGCGGGGAAATAAATTTCAGGATGGTGGATAAAACCAATCCGAAGAGTACAAATGCGATAAATATGATATAGCCCGGCTGTAGCGCGGTATTGTGGGTAGAGATGAGGGTCAGCGAATCTGCCGGGATCTGAAGTTTGGTCAATTGTGTTTCCAACAATCCGTTGAGGCCGATATAGGCCATTAATATGGCGATGACAATTACATCAGCCATGCTCCACTTGCCCGATTGGAACGCAAAATACCTGATGACCTTGCTTTCTGCCAATTTCTTTTTCCCCAGTAGATGGATGCCGGTGGCACTCAGTTTCATGATCGGAAAAAGGATGCTGAATACCAAAATGAGCACGCCCACAGCAATCGAATCTGCACGGGAGCCGGTCATCAGCACGATGACCACATCCAAGATGCTCTTGCTCTGGAAAAATAACACCTGATCGGTAAAGGTTACTTCTTGTCCTAATAAGGTAAAGTTGACTTCATTGATACGGGCATCGACCTCGATCATAGAAGCCGTTAGGCCAATGGCCAATAGCAAGAAGGCAAAAATGAGCGAAAGCACGAACAGGGTGGCATGCAGTTGCTTCCTTTTGCGGAAAATCCACCAAACCATCAGGAAGATGCCAATGCCACATAGCATGGCGATGCTACTGATGTAAGTTGAGGTTTCTATTTTTTTAAGCTCTGTCTTGACCAGGGCATTGAAATCCTTCACATTGGAAACGGGATAACCACTCAGCACAGTGCCCATCCTTTTGGCATTGACCGTTAGCGTACTATCGATAAAATCGATTTCATCGACTTTGTCTACCTGATTGAGCGCCATGTTCTTCAGCTGTTTCCTAGTGGTCGGGTTGTCGATTTTTTTGATGATGGTTCTCGCAATTCCGGGCACCTGTTTTTTGATGGTATCTACCTTGACAAAGTTTTTTACGGCAAACTTGACCAATTTTCCCCTCAGCGATTTCTTTTTGGGCTTGGTAACCAATGCCTCTGCCTTGTCGATCATGGCGATGATCACACCTTCTACCTCTTTCTGCAGCATTTTTTCCTGTTTGGTATTGAGGTCCAGGTTTTTGACCTGCTTACGGATGATCAGCTCTACTTTGCCGGTCCACTGGTCAATGGAAAAAAGGCCGAGCATGATGTTGTTGACTTCGGCATAGTCATGTTTCAGTTTTTCCTGTTTCTCGGACAGTTCATGGAGACGATACCCAAAATAGCCTGCCGCCACCAGAACGATAGCTAACGCAAAGATCAATACAAGCTTCGGCATCCGTGATGCCTGATGAGATGTCTGTTCCAATGGTGTAAATTGTGCCTAATGGCACTAGCCAATAACAGGGGGAGGTATTAAATTGTTTTGTGGCCGGCTGGATGCAGGCTTCATGGCCCCTTACAAAAAACGAACAGGACGAAACATGGCTGTTAACCACAAAAACACAAAGAACGCAAAGAATACAATCATAGGGCAATTTGCCTAACATCCGCATTGCGCTAAGTAATATTGTTTAGTCATACGCCCTACGCTCTACGCCCTCCGCTTTCCGTTTTCCCCAAACAATCCGCTCGAGCAATCGTTCTCTAGGTATGCAGTTTACAAATCACCTCTGGTGGCATCGCTCTATCATTTATCAGGTCTATCCGAGATCGTTCCAGGACAGCAATGGCGATGGGATCGGCGACCTGTTGGGTATCGCCCTGCGTTTGGATTATCTCCATGCACTGGGCATCGAGGCCATATGGCTATCGCCGATTTTCCCATCGCCCATGGCCGATTTTGGTTATGATGTAGCGGATTACGTGGGCATCCATCCCATATTTGGCAGCATGGACGATTTTGATCAGTTGCTCAGGGAAGCGCACCAAAGAGGCATTAAAGTGTTGCTTGACCTGGTGCCCAACCACAGTTCAGACCAACATCCCTGGTTTCTGGAATCACGGTCGTCAAAAACCAATGCCAAGCGCGATTGGTACATCTGGAAAGATGCAAATGAAGATGGCACTGCACCTAACAACTGGCTCAGTGTTTTCGGCGGCAGCGGATGGGAGTGGGACGCGGCTACTGGGCAATACTATTACCATGGATTTTTGAAGGAGCAACCAGACCTGAACTGGCGAAACCCCGAGGTTGTAGCGGCCATGCTGGCAGTGATGCGGTTTTGGTTTGATAAGGGGATCGATGGTTTTCGGGTAGATGTGCTCTGGCATATCTTTAAGCAGGCAGATTTCCTGGACAATCCGCAAAACCCTGATTTTGCCCCGCACATGCCTTCGTACGATAGCCTCCTGCCCATTTATTCTACCGATCAGCCAGAGGTGCATGACATTGTGAAAAAGATGAGGGCATTGGCCGATGAGTACGAAGAACGCGTGATCATTGGCGAAATCTATCTGCCACATGAAAAATTGATGGCCTACTACGGCGAAAAACAGGATGGCATCCACCTGCCGTTCAACTTTACGTTGATCAACATCGAATGGAAGGCACAGGTCATCGCTGCTGCGGTTGATGCCTATGAACAGGCTTTGCCAACTGATGCCTGGCCGAATTGGGTATTGGGAAATCATGACCGTCCACGCATTGCCACCAGAATTGGCAAGGCGCAGGCCCGCGTCGCTGCCATGCTGCTGTTGACACTGCGCGGAACCCCAACAATGTACTATGGCGACGAGATCGGTATGGAAGATGTTTATATTCCCCAAGCTGAAATCCAAGATCCACAGGGATTGAATATGCCCGACCTGAACATGGGCCGTGATCCGGTACGTACGCCCATGCAATGGAGTGCAGGGCCATACGCAGGCTTCACCACCGCTGTTCCCTGGCTCAGGCTTGGTGCCGATTATACCACACGTAATGTAATGGAAGAATTGAAAGACCCCTATTCGATGCTTTCACTGTATAAACAACTGATCGCACTGCGCAAAGCAGAAAGATCGCTTTTATATGGAGACTATCAACTGGTTTTTGCAGACCACCAACTGATGGCCTATACCCGCAGGCATGGCAGTACGACTGCTTTTTTGGTCGTGCTCAACTTGAGCGGTGCCCCGGCAACTTTCCATCCACCAATGGCCCTAAAAGGTGAAGTGATCATTGCGGCAACTGGCAAAACATACGATTGGACAACCGGGCCACTTGCCTTGTTGCCCGATGAGGGTATTGTTGTTCGTTTGAAGGATCAGTAGGGGCTGTTTTGTCACATTAACACTGCAGCCTTGCGGCATCCCAAAAAATCACCTAGCTTAGGTGATCAAAAATGCTGACATGAAAAAAATGGTATTCCTCTGCTTTGCGCTGTTTTCGGCTGCAGTTGCTTCTGCACAGACCTTAAAAATAATGAGCTACAACATTCATCACGGCGCCGATAAGGCAGAGGTGAATACGTTGGATTCGATTGCAGCATTTATTAAAAATTCAGGTGCCGACCTGATTGGCCTCCAGGAGATCGATAGTGTGTGCAAGCGGTCGGGAAATGTAGACCAGATGAAAAGGCTGGGCGAACTGACAGGATTCCATTATGCCTTTGTACGCCATTTGGCCTATGATGGAGGTGCTTACGGACAGGGGATCCTATCTCGATATCCTATTTCGGAAATCAAGAACCACCGCATCACCTTGCTCAAAAAAGATGGTCCAAAAGATTCACGGGCGCTGCTTTCGGTATTGGTTGCGCTCCCAAATAAAAAAAAACTGGTATTTGCTTCCGTGCATTTCGCATTGGATGTGGAGTCCAGATTGATCCAATCTGACGAAACCATCAACTACCTGCAAAATAAAAAATGGCCGGTGATCTTAACGGGCGACCTGAACGCTGAGCCTACTACGCAGGAAGTATTGAACCTGCAACGGTATTTTGCCGCTACAGATCCGAAGAGCCTGATGACCTATCCAGAACGAGGCCCAAAGAAAAAAATCGACTATGTTTTTGTGAGCAAGGATTTTTTTGGTTCAGCAAGCGATGTAAATACCTATCCGACCAATTTTCTGTCAGACCATTTGCCACTTGCCTGTAGGGTAACGCTGAAGTGGAAATAGATCATACTGGCCCAATTACTTCAGTAGGGTAGGTTGGCAGGACCGGTATAACAATACTTGATTTCCCGCCTGCACAGGGCATCAGATATTTTTGCTGTCCTCCCCCTTGCCCCCTCCCAGAGGGGGATAGCATAGCGCCGGCTCTCGGCAAGGAAGGTGGACAGGACTGACCTCGCATGCATTAGATAAAAATACGACTGAACTGCTTGAGTAGGAAATTCCATGCATGGGAAATGTCTTACCCTAAATGTACACCCTCAGCGATTGTGAAACTAACAGCTATTTTACTTTTTTATTGAGCGGGGAGTAGTTACCTTAGTCCCACAAGATATTCCGCTCCAGCACATGAAAACTTTAAAACTCCAGCCCAAAAGTCAATTTCTTTATGTTTTGATGCTTACGTTGTTTGTCCTGATCAATGCTGTCCATGGCCAAAAAAAGTTGACGGTAAGCACTACGGCTACAACTGAAGTCTACCTTTTCAATAACCAGTCGAAAACGGTTCCATTGCGTGGACTGGACCAGTTGAAAATTGCCAGCATCAACAGCGGTTTTGCCTACTCAACGGTGTTTGATAGTCTATTGAGCAAGTATGCTGCGATCGGACGTTTTGAAACAGCAGGATTTCGTAGTGATTCGCTCAACCTTGACAACCTGACGGGCGATTACCTTAAATATTATACGACATTGGTGGTTCAGGTTACGCCACAATCGCTGAACGATCCAGAGGTGATCAGGTTCATTACCGAAAACCAGAAGCGCAAACAGTTGATCATTGCCGGTTTTGGCGAACTCAATGCCCTTAAAAAACTGGATTTCTTTACTGGCCCAGTGGTATGGAGCAGGGCGATGGATATACAATCGGCCCACCAGGCTGCACAATTGATCTTTGGTGGCATTGCGGCCAATCGTACCCTTAAGCAAAACGTAAGTGCAAAATATAAGATCGGTTCGGGCTTTGTAACCGAAAAAACCCGTTTGCGTTATGCCGCACCAGAAAGTGTGGGTATTCCGGCAGCTAGATTGGATAGCATTGACCTCATCGCCGCAGAAGCCATTCGCGAAAAAGCTACGCCTAGTGTGGTGGTCATGGTGATCAAAGATGGAAATGTGATCTTTAACAAAGCCTATGGTTCGCACACCTACGATGGTCAAATCCCTACTAAAATAACCGATATCTATGACCTGGCCTCCGTGACCAAAGTTTCGGCCACTACCATGTCGACCATGAAACTTTACGACCAGGGAAAGATAGCACTAGATAAGACCATTGGCGACTACATCGTGAATGCCAGAAAATCGAACAAGGCAGATATCAAGGTACGAGAACTGCTTGCCCATCAATCTGGCGTTACCGCGGTTTCATTTTATCTGAAATTGAAGCCCGAAGACCACAGTGCCGATTCGTCCATGACCTATCCCGTAAAGGTAGCCGATGGCTATTATTTCCGTCCAGGTTATTTTAGGCAGCTTTTCTGGCCTGCATTTCTAAAAGCACCTTTAAAAGATCGCGGCAAGTATCTCTATACAGATATGAACATGTACGTGATGAAGGAAATTGTTGAATGGCAGTCGGGTACCCCGATCGACAAATACGTGCAGGACCAATTCTATCGACCGCTGGGGATGTATACTGCCGGATACCTACCAAGGAACCGTTTTGAAAAAGACCAGATCGTGCCGACGGAAGAGGAAGGCAATTTCCGGAAATCACTGCTACATGGCTATGTACATGATCCGGGTGCTTCACTGATGGGTGGTGTTTCGGGCCATGCAGGACTTTTTGCCAGTGCGAACGACCTTGGTATTCTTTATCAGATGATGTTAAATAAGGGAAGTTATGGAGGCGACCGCTATTTGAGTACCGCCACGGTTAATACATTCACGACCAAACAGTCTAATGTAAGCCGACGGGCGCTTGGCTTTGATATGTATGATCCCGATCCGACCAAGGCCTATCCATCCAAACTGGCTACTCCAGGTACCTACGGCCATACCGGCTTTACGGGGATCTGTGTATGGGTCGATCCGACAAATAACCTGATCTATATCTTCCTGTCCAACCGCGTCCACCCTAAAATAACAGACAAACTCTACCAGCTCAACATCAGGAGCAGGATCCAGGATGTGGTGTATCGGGCGGTGCAGGGTAAGTAAAAGGTAAAAGGGAAGAGGTAAAAGGGAAGATGTAATCATATCAAGAGGAATTCTCATCCTGAGCACAGCGAGGGATCTCTGAAATCATTATTTTCGCTACCCGCTACCCGCTACCCGCTACCCGCTACCCGCTACCCGCTACCCGCTACCCGCCATACGCTAATCGCTGTGCGCTGTGCGCTGTGCGCTTTTTTCAAAAAAAATCTTCGAGCACTTGTATGGTACGAAAAATTTCCTACCTTTGGTTTAGACAATTGGTATGGAACAACAACGCAAATTAGTAGAGCCTACAAAATCTGAATTAGAGATATTGCAGGTTTTGTGGGAAGTAGGACCGGCAACCGTACGGGCAGTAAACGACGAACTTCTCAAAAAGAAGGAAGTGAATTACACGACTACGCTAAAGTTTATGCAGATTATGGTTGATAAGGGCCTGTTAAAGCGCGATGAAAGCCAAATGAAACACGTATACAGCGTGGCCGAAGAGGAGCAGAAGACCAAATCCCAACTGCTCAATAAATTTGTAGATTCCATGTACCAAGGCTCGGCCAGTAAACTCATGATGCAATTGTTGGGCAACAGCAATACTTCAAAGAAAGAACTGGAAGAAATTAAAAAATTGTTAGATAACCTAGAAGACTAACCTTAGCATTAGGTATGGAATTTTCATTGCTTCACATTTCCAACGAACTGACCAGGGCCATCTGTGTTGCCTTGGTCTATTCATTAGGGCTTGGCCTGTTGTTGGCGGCATTGGCCGGCCTGGTTGTCATGTCTACACGGCGATCAAAACCTATGCTGCGCTATAATCTTTTGGTCGCTGCGCTATTCCTTTTTTGCTTGGGCACCATCTTTACGTTTATTGACCAGCTGGCAGCCGAAAGTCATGTGCTGGCCAATCAGGCACTTGCCAGTGCACCTGAGCGTTCACCTATCCGATTTTTGAAGGGAGAGTTGAACGAAAGCCAGGTATTTGGACTGTTAAAAGACTACTCACAGGAAATCGTATTGATCTGGTTGGTGATGGTGCTGTTCAAGACCTATCAATTGTTGAGCGGACTGCGAAAGCTCCGTCAGTTGCGCAAGACTGCCGTATGGATGGCAGATGGATTTCAGGAACGGCTAAAGGAACTGGCCGCAACTATGGGGATCAAACGTGTGATCCAATTTGCGGAATCTGTTGCTGTCAAGGCGCCCATGGTGATCGGACACTTCAAACCACTGATACTTATTCCTACAGGATTATTGCTGGCCCTTCCACCAGCGGCCATTGAAGCGATCCTGATCCATGAACTTGCGCACATCGGCCGGCGCGATTATCTGATCAACCTGATGGTCAGTGCGGTCGAAACCATCTTTTTCTTTAACCCTGCCGTATTGTGGCTCGGTGTTCTGATCAGGGAGGAACGTGAACACTGCTGTGACGATGTAGTACTTGAGCATACCAGTAGCAGAACGGCGTACATTAAGGCCCTTGTTGTTTGCCAGGAATATCATTTTGAAAGAACTGCCTTTGCCATGCCGCTAAATGGCCAAAGAAATCATCTGTTGGCTCGCGTGAAACGCATGTTGTCGCAAGACAATAAGTTGCTGAACTTCACTGAAAAATCTTTGATCGGATTAGGCCTGGGCATTGCTGTTATCGCCATACTCATTTTTGGTAGTCCAGATATGCCGCACATAGCGGCCAAAAACATCACTGATAGCGCATCGCAAACCACTTCAGTTATGCTCGACCGCAAAGTAGAGAAAGTAATTGGCCAAGAGCTTGCTAAAACCGATTCGATGTATCTTCTTCAAGCCGATAAAAAACACCTAAAAAAGGATCAAACTGTCTCCGCAAATGCGACTGTTAGATTAGCACAAGATACTCAAGTTGATGAACAGATTACCCAGGATCAGGTGCACAGGCAATTGATCAAGCTAGATGGTGTATTAGAGCATATGGATTCGAAGAACAAGTTAAAAGGCAAAAACTATTATTTAATGCTACCTGATACCTTGAAAAGCTTGAGGCCAAAGCTGCCCAAATTAGGCGCTTTGAAAACCAGGTATGATTACCAACAGGATTACACACAGGGCCCGGGTAAGAACTATATCGAGAGCGCAGACCGCAAGACTGGATATTCGGTCCAACTGCCTATCGAGGCTCCCGTTGCCAATCAACTGCCCATCAGCTTAAAAACCTCGGGAAAATTAGATATTTCCCTCCAATTGGCCGAAGCCATGCTAAGGGATAGTTTGGTCAGTATGGTCAAGTCATACAAATTCTCAGAATCCGAGCTCATTGTGAATGGAAAAAGCATCTCGCCCGAGCTTTTTAGGTCATTTAAGAACAAGAACATCAATTCGATACAAAAAGGAAGTACCATCTATTATAATTACGAGACCCATACCGTCATCAACTAAGCACTAACCTCACATATGAAACTTAAAACTGCGATTTCACTGGTCGCCTGGCTTATCTTTGCCCAATCGGTTGCCAAGGCCCAATCAGAATTTTCCATTCAGGGCAAGGTTATTTCAGATGGAAAAGCGGTTGATGGTGCGACCATCTATCTCATGAAGGCCACTGATTCTGCGATTTTCAAAACCGCGATCAGCGATGCCAATGGTAATTTTGATTTCCAGAAAACTGCCGCAGGAACCTATCGGCTTTCGGTATTTTTAATCGGTTATCAAACATACAAGGGCCCAACATTCGAACTGGACCAAAAACTGATGGTTCCGCCCATCGGCCTGGTGGCCTTGCAGACTGTTTTGAAAGAAGTGAACATCAGTGCGCCTAGGCCTTTCGTTCAGCAAAAGATTGATCGTACAATCGTTAATCCAGAAGCTTTGATCAGCAATGCTGGCACAACAGCGTTGGAAGTTTTGGAAAAGGCGCCCGGCGTAACGATCGACCAAAATGGGGCCATCAACCTGAAAGGACAGGGTACTACAATTTTTATTGATGATAAGCCGATCTATCTTTCAGGAAGTGATCTGGAAAGCTACCTGCGCTCGCTGTCGTCAAATACCATCGATCAGATCGAGCTCATGCCCAATCCGCCCGCCAAATATGATGCGGCAGGGAATGGTGGAATTATCAACATCCGCACCAAGCGAACTAAAATAAGAGGTTTTAATGGTGCTTTTAACCTGAACTATGCACAAGGGAAGTATGGCAGAACGGTAAACAGCTTCAATTTTAATTACCGGAACAATAAGCTGAACCTGTTCGGAAACCTGGCTTTCAACACCACCAATGCCTTTACCGACCTCACCATCAATCGACACTTTGAGGATGTAAAGGGTAATCTCAAGTCTAATTTTATCCAGCAATCATTTAGTCGACATACTGGGAGAAATCATCTGCTCAAGTTGGGGGCGGATTATTATCTTTCTGAGACAGGGACGATCGGGATCAACATCAGCGGGATCTACAATCCCTATTCAAAAGTTACGGAAGTGAGCAGCAGGTTCTCCAATGCACAGGACCAGCTCGATTCGACCATCGTAGCACATAACGACCAGGACCAGCTCTTTAAAAATGGCGGGGTGAACATCAACTTCCGCCAGAAGCTCAATAAAAAAGGACAGGAACTTACCGCAGATGTCGATTATCTGACCTATCACACGGACAACAGCCAGGAATTCAATAATAACAGCTTCTTGGCAAACGGCGCGCTAAAACTCAATGACCTGCTCACAGGGAAATTGCCAGCCAACATCGATATCTTTTCCATGAAAGCTGATTACGAACATCCCATGAAAAATGGGCTCAAATTGGCGGCCGGACTAAAATCAAGCTATACGAACACCGATAATGTGGCCGATTACTACTATTCGGCCAATGGTGCAACTGTGGTCGATTACGATAAGACCAACCACTTTAGGTACAAGGAAAATATCAATGCCGCATATGTCAATGTGAATAGGGACTTTAAAAAATTTGCAGTACAGTTGGGACTTCGACTAGAAAATACGGTTGCCGATGGGCACCAGTTGGGAAATCTCAAAAAGCCAGATTCGACTTTCAAACGCAGCTATACCGATCTTTTCCCAACGATTTACCTGCAATATAAGCTGGATACTGCAGACGTGAATGTTTTCAGTATCAATTACGGACGGCGAATCGATCGACCATATTACCAAAACCTGAACCCTTTTGTTTCTCCGATCGATAAGTTTACCTATTATACGGGCAATCCTTTTCTAAAACCTTCTTTTACCAATAACATCGAATTCTCTCATACCTACAAAAGCCGGTTTACCACTTCGATCAGCTATAGCAAGACCCTTGACGATGTGAACGAAACCATTGAGATTGTAAATGGCATTTATTACAGTAGACCAGGAAATATTGGCGAAACAACGGTAAAGACATTATCAGTTGATGCCAATGTTGATTTTGCAAAGTGGCTAAGCCTTAATTTTAGTGGACAGGTTTCAAATATCCATAGCGTAAGCGATTTTTATACCGGCCTGCTGGATACCGAAGGGACCTATTTTTTCATCAGGCCTGTTTTTCAATTCAAATTTGCTAAGGATTGGGCGGCACAATTGGATGGCTCGTACCAGAGCAAACTCCGTTCCGCACAGTTTGATCTTGGCGCTAGGGGACAGGTCAATGTATCGGGGTCTAAAAAATTGTCTCCGAGCACAACGGTCAAGCTCGTAGTGAACGACATCTTTTATACCTTCAAAAATACAGGCGTGATCAATAACCTCAACCTTACCAAGGCCGATTGGACCAACATCAACGACTCAAGAAACGTAGTCCTCTCGTTAAGTTATAGGTTTGGTAAAAATATTGCCGGGCAGCGCAGGCACAATGCCAACGGAGCACAGGATGAGCAGAATAGGGTAAAGAATTAGGTTAAGTTAAAAGTTGAAAGTTAAAAGTTAAAAGTTGAAGGTTTGATAATTTGAAAGCTCACCAGAGATCTCAAGATGACAAGTCGTCGATAGTTTCGTCTCTTATCTTTCATCTCTTGTCTTTCATCTTTCGTCTTTCATCTTTTGTCTCGAACTAAATCCTGTCCTGCAGTTTTCCCACTACTGAATCCAGGGCATGTACAGCTTTATTCAGTGCGCCGTTAAGGGCGAGGTCATAGGTTTGTCCGATGTTGCTGACAGCGATTGGTGATCGGCCATCCATCCGTACCTCTAATAGGCAACGTTTATCTTCCTGGCCATTTCTGCTGCCATTTTCATCAGATAAATGAACTTCGATCCGGCTAATGTGCGCAGCAAACCGTTGTAAGGACGTGTTGATTTTTTCTTCTATTTGAGCCTGATATTCCGAATGGATGGTCAGGTTTTTATCGGTATTGAGTTGGATAAGCATAGGTTAGTTTAAAGTATAAAGTATCAGGTATAAAGTATCAAGTATCAAGTATCAAGTAGAAAGATGGATGGCTAATAGCCCAATAGTTGAGGTTGCGGGTAAACGGTTGAAGATTAAAAAGATTAAGGTGTGTAGTTGACTTGCTTAGGATACAATCCAACTTCGTCTTTCATGTTAACTTTTCCCTATTACCTCTTACCTCTTACCTCTTACCTCTTCCTTTTCTAGTTATTTCCAAATTCCCCACAACGGGAACTCTGAAGAGGGCTCATTAAATTCCTGTCTGAGCAATTGATGCAGTTGTTGGATGCGCTCATCAATGGCTCCAGACTGAGGGGCATGTGTTGTTGAATTTTCGGTTATCGGCAATGAGGTGCCACCCATTTCTTGTTCGAATTCCATAAAACAAAGGTCTTTATGGATAAAACGCAGGATAGGGAGTTTTGTTTGTGATTTTATTCAGGAATCTGCCTACTTAGCATTTGGCCAAAGGGTAGCTAAGGTCCAGGTTATGATTGGCAATGAAGTCGGTACCATTGTAACTGATCTTAATGGTCGTTTGTGCCTGGATGATCCTTCTCAACAGTTCCATCTGCTCAATGTGGTAAAGATTGGCCAGGCGGCATATTTTTGACAAGGGAATTTCTACGATGTTCTTTTCATAACGCTCGTAAGTGGGCCTACTTACCGAAAGATAATCACTCACATATTTTGCAGTAAAACGGTATTCTTTCCTTAAAAAGTATAAAATTTCTCCCGGTAGTATATTCATAACTAATAGTTAAATAGGTCTCTCTGAAATTAAAAGTATATCCCATAGAAAGCCAATCTGTTATATATACACTAGAATTTTCTTGATAAAACCCTTGCCATACAGGAATTACTTTTGAGATTTTTGCTTAAATTAGTCATCTAGCCCTTTTCGAAATATGTTCAAATGTATTATCATTGATGACGACCAGCATGCCATTTCCAGTCTGGAAAAATATATCGAGGCTTATCCGGTCCTTGAACTGGTCGGCAGCTATACTGATCCGCTGCTTGCATTGAACACCATTTCAAGATCGGAACCCGTAGACCTGATCCTGCTCGACATCGACATGCCCAAAATCAATGGACTTGAACTCTCGCGAGAAATCAGGAACAAAACCGACAAGCTGGTGTTTACCACAAGTCATGTGAAGTATGGGTACGAAGCGTTTAAGGTCAATGCAGACGATTATTTGCTCAAGCCTTTCACACAGGGAGAATTTATGATCGCGATGAGCAAGATCTTTGCCGACAAAAATGATTCGAAACAGGAATTCTTCTTTGTGAAAAATAAAGAAGACAACCACAAGATGGTCAACATCAAATTTAAGGATGTGGTAGCGGTAGAGAGCAAGCTCAATTATGTGCTGATCCATACCACTACCAAGCAGGTATTAACCTACATGTCGCTCAACGAAATATCAAAAATGCTGAGCAGACACACTGATTTTGTCCAATTTCACCGTAGCTTCATCATCTCCCATCCACACATCGATTATTTTGATGGGAAAGGGATCAGAATGGATAATGGACTGGAATTAACAGTAGGGCAATACTACCGCAAGAGTTATAACGATTTTATTGCCAAACATTTGATTAGGGGAGAGCGAAAATGAACCTAATTGATTTTAACAGGCTTAGCTAGACCTGTTGTAGTCGTCATTCCAGAAACAGTAGGGTCTGTGGAATTGGCATGAAGTTTAGTTTTTGGTTGCTGGTAATGTACTAGGGTAACTTCGCTGATTTTGAATGATTTTTGTTTCATAAGATTGATTTTTTTCGAAACTTAACCACTAAAAAAAAGTTGAAAAAAATTGTTATACAGAAGGATTGATATCCTATATAGATAAGTAGATATTCATGAAAAAGATTTCCTTAGATTGGTTGAAGCGCCGTAGGTACCATTTTTTGATATGGGCTATTTTTATGGCCTACGAAACCATGGTCATTGGGTTCGCCTATAAGAATTTCACCAATCCATTGGTATACGTGGCGCACTATGCCGTCAACATTGCCCTCTTCTACGTAAATGCGATCTGGTTCCTTCCCTGGGCACTAGAAGCCAAACAGTATCGTTTTTTAAAATTGTTCATTGGTTTTCCCATCCTGCTGTATGCCTACATCTGGATCAGTTATGTGGTCGACTGGTCTCTGGTCGAGCTGCAAATCACTACTATTAAGGAAATCAAGATGACCAATAAGTTTGTGCTCCAGGCAATTTGGCGATTTGTTTATTTTACGGGCTTTTCTACTGGTTACTACTTGGTCAACCGATACATTAACGAACGCAATAAGGCAGCAGAAAAGGAAAAGGAAGCTTTGATCAGGCGGCATGAGGCTGAAGCGGCACTTTCAACGGCACAAAATGCATTCCTTAAGGCCCAAATCAATCCACATTTCCTTTTCAACAGCTTAGACTTTGTGTACCACAGCATCGACAATGATTCGGAGCGGGCTGCAGAAGCCATTCTCTTGTTGTCGAGGATGATGAGATATGCGGTAAAATCAGACGAAACACATGATTTTATCTATCTGGAAGATGAGATCGAACAGGTAGAAAACCTCCTGTACCTCCATCAGCTCAGAAAAACCGAAGAACTTCCCGTACAGTTGATCTGCGCCTTCGAGGTGCGTACCGTCAAGTTTATTCCTTTGGTACTGCTCACCCTGGTCGAAAATGTGCTCAAGCATGGCGATTTAAGTAACGAAATGGATGAGGCGGCCGTGATGGTCTATATCGACAAGGGCACCTTACATATCGAAACAGATAATATGGCCGGCCTCAACCAGTTTGGAGAGAGCAGCCATATCGGTCTGGCCAATATCAGAAAACGCCTGGAATTTGCCTATGGGCCAGTGTCCTTTGAACATCAGTTGCTCAAAAATGGCCGTTTTATCGTCCATCTTGCTATTCCACTAGAATCTTTGACCGTGCATGATCAACCAAAAGCATTCTCAGCAAATAATGATAGACAATTGTCTCATGAAGGCGTTGGTCTGAGGGAAATAGTCGGTTGATGTGCATGTGCAGCAGATCGGCGATCAGCCTTTGCTTTTCTCCTTCGGTTGTGCCCACCAAGATTTTCGAAATGGCCTTTTTTCTTGCCATCAGGCCTGATATGGGTACGGCTGCCTCCAATCTATCCTTCAACTGATTATACGACTGGTTGATTTCCTTAAATTCGATCGGCGACAATCGGTTTTCTTTCGCAAAACAGGCTGCCATCTTCTTCACAAAGTCAAGTTGCGAAGTAGCTGCCCCGAGATTGCTCAATAAAACGGCACGGATATAAGAAATGGCTTGTAAGTATAGCGCATCGACTGCGTGATGTTTAAAAAGTTGCGACAATACATACTCGCTGTCCAGATGAAAGAAATGCTCTACGGCCTCCATACGCGTCTCTCCATATCGCTCCAGCTCCCGTTGATAAGGCCTGATGCTCAGGTCGATCAGTTGCCCGCTTTCGATAAAAGGCGAAAATAAGGTGATCAATTTTCTGTTTACCGCCATGGCCAGCACAGGGTCTTTCAGGTGCAATCTTAGTCGGAGGTGTGGACCGGGCTGGTCATATCGGATAAAGAACCATTTATGGATCCCAAATTTGACCTGCCTCAGAAAAGTGCTGATCTGAGCCACTAAAAAGGAGTTGCTTTTGGTAGGATAGCAATACAGTTCATAATAAAGCCAATCGCTCCCAGGCAGCCATAGCGCCTTGACCTTGCCCTGATTTCCCTGATCTGCAGTTAGGGAATGGTCCTGATACAGCTCTTCCCCGTGGTGATAATTAACGATAAACTGCGCGAGGTAGGCTCGCCCATTTTCGTCCTTCACCGTGTCATCGTCCATCAGGGCTTCAGCAAGATAGAGCTGATCACAAGATTGCTGCTTGCAATACATCAAAAGGGCTTCCAAATCTACATCTGTCTTCGAATCAAAGCAAAGGGTCTGGTCGGTATCGCCAACCTTAAAATGCGAGTCGATGCCTTTCTCTTTTAACCATTTGCTCAGCTCTTGCCTTTCGTTCGGGGTGATGATGCCTTTCTGCATAAACTTTTTTGGCATCTTCCACATCGCCGGCGAAATGACCATGTTCATGTAGCTTATCCTCGGGTAATAACTGAGGCCAGGAAAATAATGGCTCAGGTCGAGGCCAAGATTGGTCTGGATGCCCTGGTTCTGTACATCACAGAGAAAGCGATAGGCTGCAAGGTCTGAACGGCTGTAGTTATAGGCAGAAGGAATTCTTGGAATGAGCCTTTTGTTATATTTTTTAGAGCGAAGGACAACCTTTTGGTCTACAATAGACACCAAGATGTCGCTAAAGTCCAATTGATCGGGATTGCAGGACCAGGTCAAAATCGGCAGTTCGTGGCTGTAAATGGCCTGCCTGCGGTTTACATTGTCGATCCTGTTCTCTGCCTGGTAAGCGATATCAAAAAAAAACACTGAGGGATTTGCCTTTTCCTCTAATTCAGCAATTTGCCTTACATGCCGATGGAAAGTAGGAGATAGCATTGTAAATCGCCCAGCAAGGGCAGTAGCTGTGGTGCCATGGATATTGGCGATCACAGGCTGGCCATTGTGGAAGTGAAAAATGACGCTCAAGGTATTCGACAAAGGTGATGGCTGACCAGCCGTTCCTTCAAATTTTTCAAGACAGATGGTTTTTTCCTGCGAGAGCTGGTCAAGTATAAAACTGTGCAGTTTCGTGTAGGTTAAATTCAGGTGGTTTTGTTTTTTTTGACGGGCAGCTTTTAGACTGTCTAGGACTTCATTGCCAGGTTGTTGCTCGAAACGGCCATAACTGATCCCGGTTTCAGGATCCATCACCACGGAGAGTGGCACCTCCTGCCTATCAAATTTCTTGAGGAAAGCTTTTTTAAAGTCTAGCAATTCCTCATTTTCTGTAGCCGGTAGATTGTCCGACAAAAATTGAATAAGTTTTGGCATATTTTCCAGACTTTTCATCTGGAGCGCGCCGGCCTTCCATTGCCGGCTCGAGATCGCATAACTCTGCTCATTCGATGGATTTGGGCTCCCCAGCCTGCTGAAATAATCTTCACCAATAATATTTGGGAAACGATCGGTCAAGATCAGTTGGATCGAAATCAGCTGGCCCAACAGTTTTTGGGTATGTTTTTTTTCAAGTTCGAAATCAGCTTTCATCACCTTGCAGATCGCTTCCAAAGATTGTGCGGAACTGCAGCAATCGAGTATCGCCTTCAACTGCGGAAAGCTTTTAACCGTAGACAGTTCAAATTTGCCATCCCTCAAACGGATATACCTGATTTCGTCCATCACTTCATAGCAGGAAGAATTGCGATAAAATAGGGTAGAAGCCGAGAGGATATCAGAAATATCTGAAATGAAAGTATCTTTTTCATCCCAGTCCCTGAAACGTTTGACCGTTAATGCCTCGCTCAAGATGATCGGTCCATGAGCTGAAGCCGCAATTGGCAATAGCTGTAAGGCAGAAAAACTGCCAAAAGGAGTTGCCCTAAACTTCGATCGGGAAAAATATTTCCAAATGGTAAATCGCATTTTAGCGGGAAGTCCATCTATTTCATCAGCGTTGATATTTTTTATGCTTTGGTAGAAAGCTGGAGACGACTCCTTGATTTTTTCCTTCAGTTGGTCCCATGCTTTTTCTAGGACTTCATCCTTGCCAAATGCCGGTGTACGACAAATGGCCATTTCCATTAATTTTAATTTCATCAGTTAACACAATAAGAACATTTTTATACCTTAAAAAATTGCTTCATGGCGTTAATAAGACAGAAAAACTACAATCCGTCAAAAATATGAGAAATTACTTTGAAATGCAAAGTACTTTTAATTACTTTTGTACGACAATACCACTACATCAAATAAAAGTTAAACAAATAAAGATTAAATTATTTAAATCACATTAAAAATGAAAGCGTTACAACATTCAAGTCCACAGCCCATTCATACTCCCGCCCTGCTCAAAAGAATATTGATCGGTGCAGTAGTCGGTCTCGCATTGATCTCTGTTTTTTTATCCGGTAACATTCAGGCCAGACCAGAATGGGGAAGGTATTGGATGGCAAAGCCTTTTCTCATGATGGCCTTTGCCGGAGCAATGGGCGGGCTGTGCTTTTATTTCATCAACCGCTTTTTTGCGCAGCATCAATGGTCAAAGACGCTGGCCATTGTGGTTAGTCTCCTCGTCTGCATCGCCGGCCTATTCTTCGGCTTTGTACTGGGATTGAACGGAACCTTGTGGAATTAATCCCTTAAACCAGATCGTTATGAAAGAAGAAATCATTGCCAGTCTCGATCATCCGCACGAATTGGAGGGTTTGTATCGGAGCCATAAATCCTTGTTTGCACAATCATTCAATGCCATTTATCCAGAGGTAAAAGACCGCCCGATTGCCCAGTACTGGCACGAGCGTTTAAATTACAAGGAAACAGCTCCTGCAAACACTACCGGATTGACCTGGCTCTCCGTAGTGATTGCATCGCTGATGGCAGGACTGATTGCCAAATTACCGGCGATCTTTAACATCAACGAAGAATATTTCTATTCGAGAAATATCGGTTTTGTGGTTTTTCCCATTCTTTCGGCTTACTTTGCTTGGAAAAATAAATTCAGTGTCGGAAAAATAGCTTTTCTAGCGCTGGCCATGTTGGCCGGACTGGTCTTCATCAACTTTTTGCCCGACAATCACAAAAGCGATAGCCTGATCCTTTCGTGTATCCATTTGCTACTTTTCTTGTGGTCTATGTTAGGTTTTGCATTCGCCGGTGACTGGCGCAAAAAGGGCAGCAATCGATTAGATTTCCTAAAATATAATGGCGACCTGGTGGTGATGACGACCCTCATCCTCATTGCGGGAGGCATCATGAGCGCGGTCACCATCGGACTTTTTTCTTTAATTGGCATCCAGATCGAACAATTTTATGCGCAGAATGTAATCGTGGTCGGTCTAGCCGCCGCACCCATCGTGGGCACCTATCTTACACAGACCAATCCGCAATTGGTGGGCAAGGTATCGCCCGTTATCGCCAAATTGTTCAGTCCGCTGGTCGCCGTTATGCTCACCATTTATCTGGTAGCCATTGTCTATGCTGGCAAGGATCCTTATAACGATCGCGAATTTTTGATTATCTTCAATGCCTTGCTGATCGGTGTAATGACTATTATCTTTTTTTCAGTAGCCGAAACAGCCAAATCAAGATTGCATATTGTCCAAATCTGGATTTTGTTCGTGCTTTCCATATTGACCATCATCGTAAATGGGGTAGCCCTTTCGGCCATTATTTTTAGGATAGCTGAATTCGGCATTACACCCAACCGGATGGCTGTAGTGGGAGGCAATGCCCTGATATTCATCAATCTCGTTATCGTAAATTTAAAGTTGTACCAAGTACTTTTTAGGAAATCAGAAATCAATAGGGTAGGACAATCGATAGCAGCCTATTTGCCAGTATACGTGGTCTGGACCATCATTGTTACCTTCATTTTCCCCTTGATGTTCGGGTTTAGATAATTTTAGATAGCTTTAAAGCCTGATGTCGTCCAATCAGGCTTTATATGTTTAAACAGGAAGAACAGCTTACATTTGGCCCAAGAGGTCATTTTTTAAATCATCTGCAATGCTTTTCGCCAGACGACGAATGGGTCGTTTATGATACGCGCAATGATGACACGCAGATCCAACAGACCTCATCTATAGAAATGGTCAACACGGCGACCAAAGAAATCAGGGTGCTGTACCAGGTCAGCCAGCCCAATGCACATGGTCCCGGTGTTGGAGCGGCAACTTTCTCTCCAGTGGCCGATCAGGTCATTTTTATCCACGGGATCCGAAATTCAAATGCCGACCGTCCGTATGCTTTTACCCGTAGAACTGGCGTTTCTATCCAATTGGCCCAGCCTGGCGAACCGATTTTTATGGATGCCAGGAATATTTATCCTCCCTTTACTCCCGGTGCGCTCCGTGGAGGCACACATGCCCACTCATGGAGCGGAGATGGGAAATGGATTGTATTTACCTATAACGATGAGATCATCGCACAACTGGCCAAGACCAATCCCGATCGGAAAGATCTGCGTACCGTAGGCGTGATGTTCCCAAAACCTGTACCTGTTGGAGCGGAGGCGACCGGAGAAAATAATAGTGGCGAAATGTTTACGGTTTTAGTGGCGGAAGTAACGGAAAATCCTATGCCTGGAAGCGATCAAATTGATCGGGCATTTGACGAAACTTGGGTTGGAAAGACAGGCTATCAGAAAACGGACGGAACTTGGCAAAAGAGGGCCATTGCGTTTCAGGGGAATGTAAGAACGTTAGCCGGTAAGCTGCAAACAGAAGTATTTATGGTCGACCTGCCCGATGAAGATACATTGACCGTGGCGCGTGATCCCGATTGGCCTTTAGCAGGTACTGAATCTCAGCTTCCGGGAATTCCGAAAGGTGTAGTGCAGCGGAGGATCAGCTTTACGCCTGATGGCCTCTCCGGACCAAGATTTTGGCTGCGCAGTACCCCTGATGGAAAGTGGATCGCCTTTCTGGCCAAAGATCAACAGGGCATCATCAATATTTTTGCCATTTCACCAAATGGGGGTCCGATCAAGCAATTGACCTTTAACCGTGAGCCGATAAGCGGACAGTTCAATTTTTCTAGTGATGGCAAAATCATAGCCTATGTTGCAGGTGGAAAAATACACCTTACGGAGACAGAAAGTGGAATGACGCAGCAAATTGAGCAAAACCATCTTCCGGGAGAGGAGCCAACTGGAGCTGTGGTATGGGCCAATCGGCGTAATGATCTCATCTATAACCGGTACATTCATGAGGGCAACGATAAATATCTACAGGTTTTTATCCTCAAGGGAAAGGATAAATAGGACAAAATCCTACATAAATAGGCTAACAATACGCAATCAACAACAGTGCTCGGTGCCCATATTTGTATACCAAATTAGAAATCAACCTGCTGATGGAACATTCAGAAAAACAAGTCTACTTAATAGCCAGTGGCGATTTAAGGATCGCGGCCAATCAAAATTGCTGGGCAGCTCAGCATCAGATGGAAGCTTTGCTTGCCAACGCCATATCCAAATTTAACTATAGCGTAAAAAGGGCACATCCCTATCGGGAAGACAAAAAGCATGGATTCATCGACTCGCAACGGATGGGTATGGAAGTCTTTAAAAGCATTCCGCCAGATGCGCCATTGATCGTTGCCGAGAGTGTATGGCAATATTCGCACCATGTATTGGCCGGATTGACCACGCATCGCGGACCTATCCTCACCGTTGCCAATTGGAGCGGCCAGTGGCCAGGTTTGGTGGGCATGTTGAACCTGAATGGTTCCTTGACCAAGGCAAATGTAGCATATAGCACTTTGTGGAGCGTAGGTTTTGATGATGACTTCTTTTTGGAAGGATTACAGTCGTGGCTAGATACGGGGAAGATCGTCCATCCCGAAACGCACGTAACGCCATTTCAAGCGGTCCATATTCCTTCAGAAGAAGAACAATTGGGCAGGTCATTTGCAGCAAAATTAAAGGCAGACAAAGCGATTATGGGCGTTTTTGATGAGGGCTGCATGGGCATGTTCAACGCCATTGTGCCAGATGACCTCCTGCATGCCACAGGGATTTTTAAGGAGCGCCTGAGCCAATCTACCCTCTATGCAAAAATGTTGACGGTTACAGATGCAGAAGCTGAAAGCGTGTTGGAATGGCTGTTGGCAAAGGGAATGAAATTCGACTGGGGGACAGACGATGCCACAGAACTGACCAGGAACCAGACCTTGGTTCAATGCAAGATGTACATTGCCGCAGTGCGCATTGCCGATGAATTTGGCTGCGACACCATTGGTATCCAATATCAGCAAGGCTTAAAAGACCTCGTGCCTGCGAGCGATCTGGTAGAAGGCCTATTGAACAACCAAGATCGTCCTCCAGTTTATAGTGAAGATGGCAGGATATTGTACCCAGGAGAAGCTTTGCCACATTTTAACGAGGTTGATGAATGTGCCGGCATCGATGGCTGGCTGACCTATCACCTGTGGAAAAAATTGGAAATGCCCGGTGAAAATACTTTGCACGACCTCCGTTGGGGCGAAGATTTTAAGGATGAAAACATCAATGATTTTGTTTGGGTCTTCGAAATATCCGGTGCTGCACCTCCTGCCCATTTTACGGGTGGATATGCAGGTGCCGACAGCATTAGGCAGCCCGCCATGTTCTTTAAATTCGGTGGTGGTTCCCTTAGGGGCGTCAGTAAGCCCGGACCAATTGTCTGGAGCCGCATCTATATCACCAACAATGAACTGCATTGCGATATCGGGGTTGGAAATGCCGTGTCCCTGCCAAAGGAAGAAACAGAAAGAAGATGGAGCGAAACCAATTACCAATGGCCAATTATGCACGCCACGCTGAACGGTGTCACCAGAGACCAGATGATGGCCCGGCACAAAGCCAACCACATTCAGGTGGTTTATGCGACCGATGAGCATGCCGCCCATCGCGCCTGCCGCATCAAAGCCGCCGCATTAGAAGAACTAGGGATTAAAGTACATTTTTGTGGAGGGGTGGAGGTAGGGAAAAAGTAAAAAGTAAAAAGTAAAAAGTAAAAAGTAAAAAGTAAAAAGTAAAAAGTAGTTCTCTTTAAAGAGAATTTGTCTAACTACTAACTACCAACTACCAACTACTAACTACCAACTATCTAGGCAGCACAAAGAAAATCGTTGTCCCTTTTCCGAGTTCGCTTTCTGCCCAGATCATGCCCTGATGTCTGGCTACAAAATCGCTGCACAGCCCCAAGCCCAGTCCGGTACCTTTTTCGCCAGAAGTGCCAAATGTGGTAAAACTGGTATTTTTTCCGAATAAATGGGGGATTTTATCAGCAGGAATGCCAATTCCCGAGTCACGGACAGAAAATTTAATACCTCCCTCTTCCGGTACGGCCGATAAAAAGACCTTTCCGCCAATCGGAGTGAATTTTACGGCATTGGATAACAGGTTACGGAAAATGGTTTCCAACATGGCCTTGTCTGCACTGAAACTCAATCCTGGTGGTACATCGAGCACCACGTCTATTTTCTTTTTTGCAGCCATGGGCAGGATGGTCTGGATGCATTTTTCGACCACAACCTGCGCGTCCCTAATTTCGACGGGATTGAAGCTTGCCGATTCAAATTGTGATTTTGCCCAGGCCAATAGATCTTCCAATAGGTTGTTGGCATTGGAAAGTTCCTGCATCATGGAAGAAAGGTAGGCATGCAGCTCATCCACCGAAGTACTGTCGAGGTCATTCAGTGTCATGCCCAACAATTGTAAGCTTCCCGAAATCGGATTGCGCAGATCGTGCCCAATAATGGAGAGCAATTTATTTTTTTGGTCGTTAGAGGCAGTCAGCTCATTGTTCAGCGCCTTGAGTGCATTTTCCTGGAACTTTCTCGCCGTTACATCGCGCATGCTTCCTTCGGTTGCCATGACCACACCATTTTCTACAACCAAGCGTGCATTTACAGAGGCATAGCGCAGTTCCTTGTTCTTGGTTTTTAGCCGAACTTCGAAATCGATTACATATCCATCACTGCGAAGTTGCTCAATAATGCGCTCACGATCCTGCGGATAATAATAAAAATTCGCTACAGGTTTTCCAATAATCTCGCTGCGCGAAAAGCCAGAGTATTCCTCTATCGATGGACTGATCTCTGTAACAAGGCCATGCTGGTCGCTCTGATAAAATACATCCTGTACGTTTTCGAAGATGGTACGGTATTTTTTTTCGCTCAGCATGAGGCTGTTCTCAATTTCTTTCCTTTTGGTAATGTCTTCGATCTGCGAAACATAATAAAGTGGTACCCCAGCCTGATCATACAACATGGTGGCGGCCACAACGACCCAAATGATCGTCCCATTTTTATGGAGATATCGCTTTTCGTATTTGGTGCGGCCAATTTTACCGCTGCCGAGGTCCGCCAACATGGTTGCCGTATCGTCCTGGTCCAGTTCGTAGGTAATCCCCTGCACCGTCAGATTCACCATTTCCTGTTCGGTATAGCCCAGCATTTCGCAAAGGCTATGGTTGGCACGGATCAATTTGCCATCAGGACTGATCAAGGCCATACCGATCAGCGAATGCTCAAAAGCCAGCTCAAATTGCGTCTCACTTTTGTTGAGCTCCTCTTCCAGTAAATTATTTTCTGTAATGTTAATGGCAATGGCACCAATCATAAAGCCCTCATTGCTCGGATCCTTAAATGGAAATTTGTAGGTCCGGAAAGTCTGCATCCTGCCGGTGGCATCGGGAACATGATATTCAAAATTCATTCCCTGCAGGGTTTTTCGAACCAGCTCGTTATCAGCCAACGATTGGTCGAGCCGGTCTTTGCCAAATATATCACTGAGGCGCTGTCCAATCACATTTGGATCTAATTGCAGCAATGATATGAAATTCTGGTTGGCATAAACCAGGCTATCATCACTGCCGATGATCCATGACATGCCCGGCAGCCGGTCCATGAACAATTGAAACCTATTTTCATTGATGATGGTATCGGTGGTCTGCGTCACGTCTTCGCTGGTCATCATCATCCCCGCAATTTCACCACCTTGGTTTTTCCAATGCCTCACTTCCCATTTCAGGTACATGACCGTTCCGTCCTTCCGTTCAAACCTATCGTTCTGCTGGGTCTGATCGATTCCATTTAAGCAATCTCGATGCACTTTCTTCCACCTTTCGCCAATTTCAGGAAAAATGTCATAATGCGATTTGCCAATCAGTTCAAGACCTTCCAGCCGGTAAAAACTGATCCATTTTTCTGATACCGCCAAATAGCGCATTTGTGTATCTACAAGTGCTGTCGGCATCGGCGATATCGCAATAATTTGCTGAAGGGATTCTAGGGGATTGTCCATACACTCAAGCTTGGTCATGCAAATATACTGAAAAACGACGTGATGAGGGTTTAAGTATCGCAAGTGAGACAATAGATATAAGACATTAGATAAAAGACATTAGACAATAGATAAAAGATAATAGATTAAAGACAATAGATAAAAGATAACAGATCAAAGACAATTGATAAAAGATAATAGATCAAAGACAATTGATAAAAGATAATAGATTAAAGACAATAGATAAAAGATAATAGATCAAAGACAATAGATAAAAGAAAGTGATCAAAGACAATTGACAGACCCACAATTAACCAGTTAAGCAATTAAACAATTAAACAATTAAACGATTAACCAGTTAAGCAGTTAACCAATTAACCAATTAACCAATTAACCAATTAACCAATTAACCAGTTAAACAATTAAACCAATTAAACAATTGAACTTTCAAAAAAACTTGCTAACTTGAATTCGCTTGAATTCGGCTCAAATTTATTGTAATTCAAGTGCTTACCTCTTCTATCCCTGTTTTATGAATAGTTCTGAATTAACCATTGACGAGATTGGTCTTTTGGAATACTCCGGTACTTCCCTAGACCTTAAAGCACTCTTGAATGTCCTTTCCTCTGTAAAGAGCGGAAGACTGAGCATTAGGATGCCGGTTACCCAGGCGGGTATCGAAGGCCGCATCTGCGAAGTGCTCAATGACATCATCGACATGAACCAGCGCTTAGTAGCCGAACTTTCATCGGCAGAGAAGACCATTGGCAAAAAGGGCAACCTTTCCAAGCGCATCGAGCTTCCTGAAGCCAAGGGCGAGTGGGCAGATGGGGTAAGTTCATTGAATACCTTGATTACCGACCTCACCACGCCAACTTTAGTAATTGCCAACATGATCAATTCGGTGGCCAACGGCGATCTTTCCAGACAGATCCCGCTCGAAATTAGCGGCCAGCCCCTGCGTGGTGAGTTCCTCAGGATTGCAAAGGAATCAAACCAGATGCTCTCTAAACTTAGGCTGTTCTCCATGGAGGTAACGCGTGTAGCCAGACAAGTAGGGTCTGAAGGAAAATTGGGAGAACAGGCCAAAATTAAAGGGGTGGCAGGCGTATGGGCAGAGCTGACCGATTCGGTAAACCAGATGGCCGGTAACCTCACCGCACAGGTAAGAAACGTTGCTGCGGTAACTACTGCGGTAGCCAAAGGAGATTTGTCCAGAAAAATTACCGTAGAAGCAAAAGGCGAGATATTGGAATTAAAGAATACGATCAATACCATGGTAGATCAGCTCAATTCCTTCTCATCAGAAGTAACCCGGGTAGCCCTGGAAGTAGGTACCGAAGGGAAATTGGGCGGACAGGCAGAAGTGACCGGAGTAGCGGGCACATGGAAAGATTTGACGGATTCAGTAAACAGGATGGCGGGCAACCTGACCTCGCAGGTAAGGAATATTGCGGGTGTAACTACTGCGGTGGCCAATGGCGATTTATCGAAAAAAATCACGGTCGATGTAAAAGGGGAGATGCTGGAGCTCAAAAAGACCATCAATACCATGGTAGATCAGCTCAACTCATTTGCGTCTGAGGTAACACGGGTAGCCCTTGAGGTCGGTACCGAAGGAAAATTGGGCGGACAGGCAAGGGTGAAAGGCGTTGGTGGTGTTTGGAAAGACCTGACCGATTCGGTGAACCAGATGGGCAGCAACCTGACCGACCAGGTGAGGAACATTGCGGGGGTAACCACTGCTGTAGCCAAAGGCGATCTTTCCCGTAAGATTACGGTAGATGCAAAAGGAGAATTGTTGGAGCTAAAGAATACGATCAATACCATGGTAGATCAGCTCAATTCCTTTTCTTCTGAGGTAACCCGTGTGGCGAGGGAAGTGGGATCTGAGGGCCAGTTGGGCGGACAGGCCAATGTGCCAGGCGTTGGTGGAACATGGAAAGATTTGACCGATTCGGTAAACCAGATGGCAGGTAACTTAACAGGTCAGGTTAGGAATATCGCTGAAGTAACTACGGCCGTGGCCAAAGGCGATTTGTCCAAGAAAATTACGGTCGACGTGCAGGGAGAGATGTTGGAACTCAAGGTAACCATCAACACGATGGTAGATCAGCTCAATTCATTCGGCTCAGAAGTAACACGCGTGGCGAGGGAAGTGGGATCTGAGGGCCAGTTGGGCGGACAGGCCAATGTACCGGGCGTGGGTGGAACTTGGAAAGATTTGACCGATTCGGTAAACAAAATGGCCGATAACCTGACCTCTCAGGTGCGTAACATTGCCGAAGTAACCACAGCAGTGGCCAAGGGCGATCTTTCCCGCAAGATTACGGTAAATGCCAAAGGCGAACTGCTCGAACTGAAAGATACCATCAACACCATGGTAGACCAGTTGAGGGGCTTTGCTTCTGAAGTAACCCGGGTAGCTAGGGAGGTAGGATCTGAAGGCCAGTTGGGCGGACAGGCCAATGTGCCCGGGGTAGATGGTACCTGGAAAGATTTAACTGATAGTGTAAATAAGATGGCGGGCAACCTGACCGCGCAGCTGAGAAATATTGCAGATGTGGCCATTGCGGTAGCCAATGGCGATTTATCTAAAAAAATTACCGTCGATGTACGCGGGGAAATCCTTCAGTTGAAGGAAACCATCAATACCATGGTAGACCAGTTGAGGGGCTTTGCATCAGAAGTAACCCGTGTGGCCCGTGAGGTAGGTACAGATGGTAACCTGGGCGGACAGGCATTTGTACCAGGAGTTGCCGGTACCTGGAAAGATTTAACGGATTCGGTGAACCAGATGTCGAGTAACCTGACCTCCCAGGTGCGGAACATTGCCGAAGTAACCAAGGCCGTGGCCAGCGGCGATTTATCCAAAACGGTAATCATCGATGTGAAAGGGGAGATGATGGACCTCAAGAATACGATCAATACCATGGTAGATCAGTTGAATTCATTTGCTTCAGAGGTAACCCGTGTGGCAAGGGAAGTGGGAACCGAGGGCAAGTTGGGCGGACAGGCTCAGGTAAAGGGAGTAGGTGGTACCTGGAAGGATTTAACGGACTCAGTGAACCAAATGGCTTCCAACCTAACTGGCCAGATCCGCGGTATTGCCAAGGTAGCTACCGGTATTGCCAAAGGAAACCTGAAACAGCGCCTATCCATTAATGCCTTGGGCGAAGTTGCCCAGCTGACCGATACCATTAACGAAATGATCGATACGCTCGCCGTATTCGCCGATCAGGTAACCACCGTGGCCAGGGAGGTGGGCGTGCAGGGAAGGCTAGGCGGTCAGGCCAGCGTGCCTGGGGCTTCGGGAACTTGGAAGGATTTGACAGAAAACGTAAACCAATTGGCACAGAACCTGACCACACAGGTGCGTTCCATTTCAGAGGTGGCATCGGCAGTAACCAAAGGAGATTTGACACGGACCATTCGCGTTGATGCCAAAGGTGAGCTCGAAGCCCTTAAAGATACCATCAACCAAATGATTGCCAACCTGAAAGGTACGACTCTCAGAAACCATGAACAGGATTGGCTAAAATCTAACCTGGCCAAGTTTGCACAGATGCTCCAGGGACAGCGCGACAGGAATGCAGTGGCCAATAAGGTGCTCTCTGAGCTCGCAGAACTGCTCAATGCCCGATATGGCGCATTCTATATCTTGGAACAACTTGAACCACTGGATGACCCTAAATTAAAATTGTTTGCCGGATATGCCCAAAAAAGCAATCAGGTCATCAATCAGGAGTTTTCATTGAGCGAGGGATTGGTAGGGCAGTGTGCCAAGGATAAGGAGCAGATCAGGATTACAAATTTCCCGAACGAACTGGTACAGATCACCTCAGGTATCGGCAGTGCGCTTCCGTTAGATTTGGTCATCCTCCCTGTACTGTTCGAAAACAATGTGAAGGCCGTCATCGAACTGGCTTCTTTTGATACATTCAGCGACACGCACATCGACTTTTTAGATCAGTTGACGGAAAGTATCGGTATCGTACTCAATAACATCGAAACCAATACGCGTACTGAAGAACTCCTGGCACAATCGCAATCCCTTGCCGGAGAGCTTTCTGCACAGCAGGAAGAGTTGAGGCGTGCCAATGATGAGCTTCATGACAAGGGAAGGTCATTGGAAGAAAAGGCTGAACAGTTAACGCTGACCTCCAAATATAAGTCAGAATTCCTGGCCAACATGTCGCACGAGCTGCGCACTCCACTCAACAGCTTATTGATCCTTGCCCAGCAATTGTTTGAAAACCACGAAGGCAACCTGACCGAAAAACAGATCAAATACGCCAAAACCATCCATTCCTGCGGTGATGACCTGATCCAACTGATTAACGATATCCTTGACCTATCTAAAATAGAATCGGGCGTCATCTCTGCCGATGTGCTTCCGGTAAGCTTTAAGGAAATCGCTTCCTTCGTGGAGTCAACCTTTAAGCCGATCTCTGAAACCAAAAGTCTCAAATTTGAGATCAATATCGAAGATAGCCTCCCAGAAATGATCGAAACAGATATCCAAAGGCTCAACCAGATCTTAAAAAACCTGCTTTCAAATGCCTTCAAGTTTACCGAAAAAGGTAGCGTAAAACTGAACATCTATAGGCCGGGCAGTACACAGCAGAGCCCGCTCGATATCCAGGATGTAATTGCCTTCTCCATTGAAGATACGGGCATCGGTATTTCCAGAAATACGCAGGACATCATTTTTGAAGCATTTCAACAGGCCGAAGGTTCTACCAGTAGAAAATATGGAGGAACGGGACTCGGACTTTCCATCAGTAAGGGCTTTGCCGAACTATTGGGGGGAACCATCACCGTAGGTAGCGAATTGGGCAAGGGAAGTGTATTTACGCTCTTCCTGCCGCTCAAATATCAGGAGGGCAGCGCCATTGCCCCACAAGTTGCCAAAGATGTTTTTCCTGCAGCGAGCCGCACCAATCTGATAGATAATGAACAGCTGATCGATGATGACCGCAACCACATTGTTGCCGAAGATAAGGTGATCATCGTCATCGAAGACGACCTCAGGTTTACGAAGATCGTGATGGATAAGGCCCATGACATGAACCTTAAAGTTGTGATTGCCCTCGGTTATTTCGAAATATTTGAAAGTATCCAGCGCTACAATCCGATTGCCATCACCTTGGATGTAAACATGCCAGACTCGAACGGTTGGAAAATCTTAAAACTACTGAAGAGTGACATCAATCTCCGCCATATCCCTGTACATCTTATCTCAGGTGAAGATAACAAGGCCATGGCACTTAAACTTGGTGCGAAAAGCTTTAGCCTGAAACCTTTGTCGAACAAAGTATTGGATGACCTGATATCCGGCATCCTAACGTTCCACGACCAACAAAAGAAAAAAGTACTCATCATTGACGACAATGAGTTAGAACTTGAAAAGCTGACCAACTTGATGGTAAGCAGCGTGGTAGAAGTATTTTCTGCCAAAACCGCCAAAAAAGGACTTTCTTTTCTAAAGAATGAAGTGTTTGATTGTATTGTGCTAGACTATGTACTGCCGGACGTAAAAGGGATGGAGCTGCTGAACAAAGTTAATCTATTGAAACACCCACAGACTACCATCATCATCCATTCGGCCAAAGAGTTTACGCAAGAAGAACTGACGCAGTTTAAACGGCTGAACCACCGCATCATTAGCAAAACCGCCAACTCTAACGGGCAATTGCTGGAATTGATCCTCATCCTGTTGCACATTAACAAGAGTAACATTGGTGCCGAGCAGATCAAGCTCATCCAAGGCAACCAGACCAATTACGATATCCTGAGCAGTAAAAAGGTACTCGTAGTGGATGATGATGTACGGAACCTTTTTGCCTTGACAGCTGCTTTCGAACGGTCTAACATTGAGGTCATGACTGCAGAGAGTGGCCGCGAAGCCTTGGAAATTCTAAATAGCGGAAAGAAGATCGACATCGTATTGATGGACATCATGATGCCCGAAATGGACGGCTATGAAACCATCCAGATCATTAGGAAGGAGCCTAAACACAAAAACCTGCCCATTATTGCGGTAACGGCTAAGGCGATGATCGGCGACCGCCAGAAATGTATCGCTTCTGGTGCATCAGATTACATCACCAAGCCAGTGAAAACCGACCAATTGCTTTCGATGATGAAAATCTGGCTAATCAAATAGCGATGAACGAAGAAAACAACATCAAGATACTGATCGTTGACGACAACCAGAACAACCTGTTGTCGATTGAAGTTGCGTTGGAAGGGGAGGGATACAACTTTACCCAGGCACTTTCTGGTCGCGATGCGCTCAGGATCCTGCTCCAGGAGCAAGATTTTTCGTTGATCCTGCTCGATGTGAAGATGCCCATCATGGATGGATACGAAACAGCGGAGCTGATCTATGAAAGGGATAGCCTCAAAGATATTCCAATTATCTTCGTTACGGCCCACGATTATGAAGAAGCGGCCATCTTTAAGGGCTATCGGGCCGGGGCGGTAGACTTTATCCGAAAACCGTTCAATCCAGAGATGCTGCGCACCAAAGTGGCCGTATTTGCCGAGATTTTTAAGAAGAACCAATTGCTCAAAAAACAGGAAGAAAAGCTGAAATTGAGCAATCAGGAATTAACGAAGCTCAACGTGGAGCTCGAAAACAGGGTTGCTGAACGTACGGCAAAACTACAGAGACTAAATACCGAACTGCAGGCACTCAACCTTTCCAAAGACCGTTTTCTGTCTGTTATTTCCCACGACCTCCGCAATCCATTGGGCTCTATTTTGGTCTCTGCAGAATTCCTGAACAAAAACGCACAGCAGGTTACCCCAAAACAGGTGACCTCTCTTTCCAACATCGTCCATAAAACGGCAAAGGAGATGCTGTACCAGTTGAACGAATTGGTCGATTGGGCCATGACCCAACGGGAAAAATCGAGGTTTAGTCCCTGCAAGCTGGAGCTCCGCAAAGAAATAGACCAATCTTTCGAGTTGTTGCGGTCCTTTGCCAAACAGAAGAAAATAGAGCTCGAAAATCAGATCCAGGAACCGATCTTGATCAATGCAGATGAACACATGTTGCGTTCCATCCTGCAGAACGTAATTACCAATGCGATCAAATACACTCCCGTTGGTGGCTTGCCCATCCAGATTACTGCCTTTCCGATAAATGACATGATCGAAATCTGCATCACAGACCATGGTACGGGCATGTCTGAAGATACCATGCGCAATCTATTGGAAGAACATCATGTATTGCCAGAAATGGGCACCAACAAAGAGCAGGGCAGTGGGCTTGGATTGCTTTTGGTAAAGGAATTCATCGCCCAGCACGGCGGAGTAATCCGAATCAATAGCGAAAAGGGCAAGGGAACGAAATTTAGATTTACGGTTCCGGCGTGTATTGTTGACTGACACAATTCTATAGAAGTCCAAAAGTCCAAGAGTCCAGAAGTCCATGGTCGACTTATGCCCTGCGCTTTACACTTTACACTTTCCGCTTTTCGCCTTCCGCTTTCCGCTTTTCGCTTCCGCTTTTCGCTTTCCGCCTTCCGCCCAGCGCTTACACTTTACCCTTTGCGCTTTCCACTTTCTTTCTTACTTTTGTACATCATCCTTACGTTAATATATGCTCAAATATTATGATGCTCAAATTAAACTACCTGAAATGGGTATTGGGAGTCCATAAGCGGGATGACAATTTTCATTTTATTACGATCCTGATTTTTGTATTAGCTGCATTTAACATCTATTACAAACTGAATTGGACCAAGGATGGGCTGGTTTCAGCTTTTAACCTTTGGAATCCGAGTTGGCTGTTGTTTGGGCCTTTGTTGTTCTGTGCCTATAAATCATTGATTGGCAGGCCCATTACCTTGAGTTGGAGCCATCTTTGGCACCTGCTTCCCTTTGTAGTCGCGTCAGCATTTTACGTATTTGCATTATTGACTACTGATATGGCCAATCCATGGGCTTATAACCCTTTTAAGTGGTATCAGAATAGCTTTATCATTATAGCAATCTCCTTATTGCCCTACAGTTTATACATAGCCAGTCGGATTCTTTTGGTGAATACAAAAAAAGGAGCCAATGCCGATGCACTGATCATGTCTATCGCTACCATTTTTGTGCTGATTTCGGTGATCATTACCATGATGGCCATTGGATGGGGTGTCATCCATATCGACATGGGGATAGACTACCGCTATTTCTCTTATGGGTTATTGCTGTTTGCCAATATCCTGATCCTTTCCTATTGGATTTCTGCCAGTAAATACACCCGGAAAAAAGAAGTGGAGCTAGACGAACTGGGCAAAAGTTACAGCCATGCATCGCTATCTGCTGATGTGGCCCTGGCCTATAAGCAACAATTGATTGAATATTTTGAGAAGGAGCAAGTATATCTTACACCCAATCTGTCGCTCGACCTGCTGAGCAGGGAACTCGAGCTTCCAAAGCATCACTTGTCGCAGGTGTTCAATGTGTACTTTGAAAAAAGCTTTCATCAATTTGTGGCCGATTATCGGATTTCGCATGCCATCGCCTTGTTGAACATGAACAATGGGCGGTTGACGATCGAATCTTTGGCCTATACCTGCGGTTTCAACTCCAAAACTTCATTGAACCGTTATTTTAAGCAAAGAACAGGATTAACGCCATCAGAATACCAGTTGCAATTGGGTGCGCAATACGCTTAACCGATTGATTTTTAGCCGTACTCATTTTTTGTTATGCTGTTTTCGCTGCCTGTAATCCCCTTGATCCTTTTTGCCATTTGCCTGATTACGGCAATTACCTTTTACTTGGTATTTAGGCTGAACATACCCGAATGCTTTGGGCGGGTGATGCGTTTCACTTTGGCTTATATTTTCGTTAATAGCTGCTATACCTTTTTCACAGAAATTTATTGGCCAAATGATGCCTGGAAAGATAAGATTGCCCCATTTTTATTAATGTATGGCCCGATCCTCTATTTTGCCATTCTTGCGCTCAAACACAACCGCCTGGCCTGGAAAACCATTTTTTTGCACAGCATTCCATTTGCTATTTATCTGTGCTATTTTATCGCACTTCACTTTCGAATGGTCGAAGTAACGCAGGGGAGCTTATATGCTTACAGCAAACAGCTATATATTCTTGGACCGGTTTCTTTTCTGGCCTATACCGCAGTATCTTTTATTGTAGGAAGAAACCTGTTCCTGAACCGGTTCAGGGATAAATTGCTCATGTTTGTCTTTGGCAGGACGCTGCTTGTTTTTCTGTCCATGCTTTTTCTGATCACATTTTCAACCCGGATGGTGAACAGTGCAGCGGCAGTTGCGCTGCTGAGGGCCACAATTTATGGCTGTATGCTCCTTTTTGTAATGATCGTGTTCAATTATGTGGTCAACAAATTGTTGGGAAGATTTCCCTCTGCCAATAGCCGGCCTATGCTGCCAGAAACCGTGGCAAAATACGAAAGGTCCCCATTATCAGCTGAACAGCTCCGTTTTTTAGGTGATCAGCTAGCTGAAGCCATGGATAGCGAACAGCTCTTTCTAAATACTTCACTTTCTTTGGGCGATTTGGCCTTTTACCTGAAAATTCCATCCCATCACCTCACCCAAGTGCTGAACGTGATGTTCAAACAGACCTTTTATCAGTATGTGAACGGATTTCGGATCGATTACGCCTGTGCAATGCTGTTACAGGATGAGGAAATGAACCTAGAGGAACTGGCAGAGAAAAGTGGCTTCAACTCCAAAGTTTCCTTTCACAGGCAATTCAAGCACATCAAAGGCTGTACACCAGCTGAATTCCGATTGAGAAATCAGACCAACTAGTTATCAGTTATCAGCTATTAGTTATCAGTTGATTTGTCGAAGTCACCAATCCTCACCTCATCAACCACTAACTACGCCGATTACACTTTGTGACTTTCCGCGCTCTATAGCACACTTCGTTACTTCATTATATCTACGTTAAGCCTAAACAACTAGGTACCTAAACAACTAAACAACCAACAAACAACACCTATCTAAAGGAATTTTGGGGAATTCATTGCCCATACAGTAGATTCTATTGCCCAGAATTTTTAGGTAAATATTTTCGGGTAGATAACAAGCAGATCAAATGAGGGGATTTAAAAAATTTATGAAAACGTTACACTAACAGTTAAATTTTTTTAAAACCTCTATAAGTTGTTGATACTGAGTTAAATCATGTATAACGTAACAAGTATCATCCCAATGGGGTGTACGCCACGCCACGGGGATGAAACATCTTAGTGTCTTTGGTACACGATATTTGTAGAGGGAAACCTTAATTAATGCGGCTCAACATGAATAATTATAAACGCGCTCAATCCTTATTTATTGTCTCGTCTGTAACCATGGGTTACGATCGTCAGGACTGTTCTGTAGCATTGACGACACCAAATTTCCTTTATTGATTTTACTACGGCTTCATCATCAACTCATGAAACCAGAATTTATTGCATTTAAGCAGCAACAGCATATATGAAGAAATCTCTACAACTCCTTGTCCTTTTAGTAAGTTTAAGTTTATTTGCGGTTTTCTCCGCAAGTGCGCAAAACTGTACGGTCAATGCCGGTATCAATACCACCATTTGCCCGGGTACACCATTTACGCTCACCGGCGTAGCCAGTGGTCTGATCAATACACCTGCGGTATGGACGCAGGTGGGCGGGCCTTCGGTAACCGTTTCGTCGACTAACGTTGTGGGTACGGCAGCAACGGCTACCGTTACCGGATATGCCACAGATGTGGCCTATACCTTTAGGTTAAGTGCAAAATGTACGGATGGATCTTTGGTGTATCAGGATGTGGTCTACACGGCATCGAGCATTCAGACGGCAAATGCAGGTCCAGATCGATACGTATGTGTTGGAACTACAGCTTTGCAGGGTTCTGCCCTTAATACAGGAGAAACTGGGGCCTGGACATTGATTAGCGGTACTGGTCCAACACCTGCAACACCAAGTTCTCCAACCTCTAACCTTACTTTTACTACGCAAAGTGCTATTCAGACAGCTACTTACCGCTGGACAGTTAGCAAAACTACCAATGGTAATACCTGTACAAGTTTTGATGATGTAGTGATCACCAATTTGGGAACTGCTGCTGTAAATGCTGGTAGTGATATCAATCTTTCTTGTTATAACGTAACTACATCTACCAATTTAAGCGGCTCCAATGCACCAGCCAGTGCTACTTATGGCCAATCCGTGTTATGGACCTTTGTAAGTGGGCCGAGTACGCCAACCATTTCAAATACGGCAATCAGGAATCCGTCGGTAAGTAACCTGGTACAGGGAACTTATGTGTTTAGATATACGGTAACTGGTCCATGCGTAAGCGGCTCAGACGAGGTTTCGGTCATTGTGGCTGCCGCCTCGCAGAACATCACTGGACAGAGCAACAGCACACAGACCTATTGTGATGGTCGGACTACTGTAGTATTGAATGGCGCTAAGCCTTTATATGCCGGTGAAACGGGCGCTTGGACAAGGGTTGCAGGTACAGGAACGGTTACAGATGCAACAGCCTACAATACAACGGCTACAGGAGTAAGCACAGGTTCACAATTCAGGTGGACGATCACAAATCCATCAACTGGGTGTACGAGTCAAGGAACGATAACAATCACATTGATCTCTCCTCCAACCATCAGTATAACAGGATCAAACCCTATATTCTTGACGTGTGGCGCCAATCAAGCAACCGTAAGTTACACGACGGCTAATGGTACAGGAACACAATATGCATTGATCAGTGCACCTGCTGGTTCTGTTAGGCAAACCACAATGGGTGGACTGAACAACTGGACTTCTGCACCAAACAGTGGAACGGCCTTAACCGGCTTTGATAAAATTGGTACTTATGTAATCAGATACCGCAGGAATACAGACAATGGATTGGGCGGTTGTGCGGATGCCTATGCCGATGTCACGATTGTTGTTTCTTCCGCTCCAACTTCCGCCAATGCGGGAACCAAGCAAGTATTGGCTTGTAACGTATTCAACACCAACCTGGCCGGTAACATCCCAACTACAGGAACAGGCAAATGGAGCCAGGTGAGTGGACCGAGTACGGCCACCATTGCTGATCCACTTGCGAACAACACCGCTGTATCGAACATGATCAATGGTACTTATATCTTCAGATGGATTATTTCTGGGGGAGATGGTGCCTGTACCAATACCCAATCTGATGTGCAGGTTGTGGTGGCGGCACCTACGCCGACGACTTCGGCTGCAGGAAATGCACAGGCCGTTTGTAACAGTACACCAGTTTATTTGGATGGAAATACACCAGTGCTTAATGAGGTGGGTACCTGGACGGTAGTACGTACCGCAGGTAACGCCGCTGCACCAGAAGTAACTTTTTCGCCAAATGCCAATTCGCCAAAAGCTGTTGCCAATGGCCTATTGAACAGTACTTCCTATAAATTTACCTGGACCATTAGCAACGCCTGCGGAACATCTTCAAGTGATGTGACCATCGCTACCAGCAATACGGCAGGAGCAAAACAGGCTACCGCAGGTTCCGACCAATGTCTAACCAATGGTACCACTACTTTTACTTTGGCAGGAAATCAGCCAACAGGAGGCGAAACCGGTACATGGACCAGGCTATCTGGCCCAAATACCCCAACATTTACTGCAAGTACTTATAACACAAGTGTAACCGGTGCAACAAACGGTACCTATATTTTTGAATGGCAGCTAAACAGAAATGCCTGTACCGCTACCAGGGATACTGTTGTGGTTACCATTTCTGCTGCAGCAACAACGGCCAACGCTAACGTTGACCAAAATATCTGCGGAACTTCCGCAACCTTAAATGGAAATAATCCGACTGTGGGTACGGGAACTTGGACACAGGTTGGTGGTGCTGGTGGGGCGATTATTACCGATCCTTTGTTGAGGAATACTACGGTTACCGGATTAACGGAAGGCCGCTACACTTTTAGGTGGACGATTTCCAACAATGCATGTTCGTCTAATTTCGACGACATGATCGTAAACGTTTCTATACCACCAACTACGCCGAATGCGGGGCCAGACCAGGCCGTCTGCGCCACAACCAGCACGACCTTGGCAGGAAATACGATCACATCTGGCACTGGATATTGGACTGCCGTAAGCGGACCGACTATCCCAACCTTCAGTAACGTAAATAGCCCTACGGCCACTGTATCCAACTTGGCCTATGGTGTTTATACGTTGAGATGGACCAGTAGGGGCGGTGTATTTTGTACCGCACTAACGGATGATGTAGTCATTACCGTTACCCAAAATGCCAATGCAGGCACTGACCAGTCTCTTTGTAATGTTACTACTACCAACTTGAGGGGAAATGAGAACAGTACGGGAACCTGGAGCAATGTGAGCGGACCAAATACACCGACCTTAACGGCCGCGGGTACAAATGGTACTGTCGTCACAGGAATGATTCCTGGAACATATAAATTTAATTATCATTTAAATGCAGTAGGTGCTTGTTCAGCTACAGATGATGAGGTAGAAGTAGTGATTGCCGCACCGCCGTCGGCCTCTGATGCTGGTGCCGATCAGGCCACTTGTCTTGCCACCGGAACGAACAACTTTTCGTTCACCATGGCCGCAACAACCCCAGTTAGCGGTACCGGAACTTGGACGTTATTAGATAAAACCACCACGGTAACCAATGCACCAACCATTACCAATGCCAACTCGGCAACCACAACCATTGTAGGTACAGGTGCAAATGCATTGCCTGCTGGTGTAAACGTAGCGGTATTCCTTTATCAATGGACTGTTGCCGGTACAGCACCATGTAATGGAGTGAATAGCAATGCAGATATCGTAAGGCTAACCATTTATAGAGAGCCTTCGGCAGCTGTTGCCGGTCCGAACCAGACCAGCGCATGCAGCAATAATGTAGTAATGGCGGCAACGCCGGTGACAGTTGGTTTGGGCACATGGTCGGTTGTTACCCAACCTGGCGGATCACCAACTGTTAATTTCGATGCCATCAACTCACCAACCACAAAGATTACCAACTTAGTTACAGGTGATTATACCTTCAGGTGGACTACCGCCAATGGTAATCCGACCTGTGCCGTAAAAACCAGCGACGTAAACGTTAAGGTTACTACTGCACCGGTGACCATCGCGGGAGCAAGTATAGATCAGACCATTTGTAATACCAATTTCCCTGGTACGACTTCGGCCACCTTAGCGGGAAGTACGCCAGATGCATCCGAAACGGGAACATGGAGTATCGTAAGCCAACCTACAGGTTCTACCGCAAGTTTTGTAAATGCGAACAATCCTACTACAACAATCAATGGCTTACAGGCCGCAACAGGTGCCGCATCGGGAACTTATACCTTGAGGTGGACTGTAAAAAATACGTTGAACCAAACTGTAACAGATTGTCAATCTACCGACGATATGGTGATTACGGTCTACAATACACCTTCTACCGCCGTTGCCGGATCAAACCAGACCATTTGCTTGGGCAGTCCGGTAACCCTTGCCGCCACTGCGGTCGCTGTTGATCGCGGTATCGGAACCTGGTCTGTTGTTTCTTTACCTGGCGGTGCTACCGCTCCGGTATTCAGCAACGTGAATTCGCCGACCAGTACCTTGAACGGACTGATTGCTGGAACCTATAAATTGAGGTGGACAGTTTCGAACGGCAACTGTACCGCAACAACTGCCGATGTAGATATCGTAGTCGAAAATTGTGAAATCGGTGTCGCCAAATCATCGAGCACACCAGCTTTACAGGCCGATGGCAGCTACAATGTGACACTAACATTCAAAGTGAAAAATACGGGTACAACAGCTTTAACCGGTGTTCAGGTGGTAGATGATCTTACCCTGACTTTCCCAACGCCAAAAACATGGACGGTTACGAGTATCAATGCGTCGGGTACTTTGAGCGCCAATACTGGTTTCAATGGAAATGCGAACAAAAACCTGCTTACTGCCGCTTCGTCGACCCTGGCAGTAGGGGTAGAGGAAACGATCACCCTTGTCCTGAACGTAAAACTTAACTAATACCAGAATTAATATATAAGATGATGCTCACAAAAACATATTTAAAGTATATACCACTGGTACTGGTAGCTTTATTTTTAAGCACAAAAGCCGATGCTCAGGCCACTTTCTCGTCGAACAACTCGGCTACGGCAACGGGTACGGCACTTGGCGCAACAAACGTGACGGATGTATCCAATAGCGGAACAACTGTAGTCAAGCTGAACGATGGCACGACCGTAATCGCCTTCCCGATGATCGGTATCGCTAAATCTGCTTCGACACCATCCTTTCAGACCGATGGGTCCTATAATGTCGATTACACCATCACCATCAAAAACTTTGGTAACCTGGCGTTATCAAATGTGCAGGTGACTGATCTACTTTCGAGTGTATTTACCGCACCGGTAACTTTTACGCTCAGATCTGCTCCGACAAAAGGTGGTGCAAGTGCAGCCACCATTACGCTGAATGCAGCTTATGATGGAAAGGCAACCAATCCGAATTTATTGACAGCGGCTACAAGTACACTTCCGATCGGCGGAGTGGCGACCATCACCATTCCCGTAAATATTGTGCCCAACGCTACATTTGGAACTTTTAACAATACGGCCAATGCGGCTGCCACCACAGCTGATAATACACCCGTTTCAGATGTGTCAACTAATGGTAGTGATCCAGATGCAGGTAGCCCTGTTCCAGCCAACAATGGAGATCTTAACCCTTTTAACAATAGTGTTCCAACACCTATCACTTTAAATGCACCAGATATCAAGGTAACAAAAGTGCCTAGTGCTACTACACCAAATGCGGGCAGTAACATCACCTTCACGATTACCGTACAGAATATTGGGACTGGTTCTGCATCAGGCGTGGTACTAACAGACATCCTCAATGCAGGTTACACCTATGTTTCGCATGTGGCAGAAGCTGGAACTACATTTACTCCGGGAACTGGAAGTTGGGCAGCTGGAAACCTTCTTACAGGTGGAGCAGCCAAAACATTGACGATTACCGTTAAGGTGGTACATGCCAAAACACCGGCTGAATATGAAAATACGGCCAGCACAAATCATCCTGGAGATAGCGATGCCACAAACAATAGTGTAACGGTAACCACTGTGGTTCCGGTACAGTTGCCACCAAATCCGGTGAATGATTCATCTACTGGAAATACGCCTGGCGCAAATGCAGTATTCCAGATCTTGAGCAACGATAAGCTTTCAGATAACACGACCACAGCAACAACTGCATTATCTACCCTAGATCTTGATGTAACCACAGCTGGCGTGCAGACAACGAGAACTGTGACTGGTGAAGGCGTATGGAGCTATGATCCAGCAACCGGAATAGTTACTTTCGACCCGAATACCGGATTTACAGTTAATCCAACACCTATTAATTATACTTTGACCGAAACGGCAACAAACAAATCTGCCAATGCAACGATTACGGTCACCTACGTACCGACCAACCCAGATGCGGTGAATGACAGCAAGACTGGTGTGGCCCCGGGCGTTAACGCGGTACTGAACCTGTTGACCAACGATAAACTGGCAGATGGCAGCACGGCGACTACGGCATTGACCGATGTGGATCTTGATCTTGTTACGGCTGGCGTACAGCATACCCGTACTGTAACTGGAGAGGGTGTATGGACCTATGATCCCGCTACTGGCGAGGTGACCTTTGATCCGAATACTGGATTTACGATCAGTCCGACTGTCATCACTTACCGATTGATCGAGAATATCTCCGGAAGGACCGATGATGCTACAATTACGGTAACCTATACACCAACAGATCCAGATGCTGTGAACGACAGCAAGACTGGCGTGGCCCCGGGCGTGAACGCAGTACTTAACCTCTTGACCAATGACAAGCTGGCGGATGCAAGTACGGCAACCACTGCCTTGACCGACGTTGACCTTGATCTTGTTACCGCAGGGATCCAACATACCTTGACCGTAACCGGAGAAGGGGTGTGGACCTACGATCCGGCAACCGGAAATGTAACCTTTGATCCGAATACCGGCTTCACGGTCAACCCAACGGTAATTACCTATAAATTAATTGAAACGGCATCGGGCAGGAGTGATAATGCAACGATTACGGTAACTTACACTCCGACAGATCCGGATGCGGTGAACGACAGCAAGACTGGCGTGGTCCCTGGCGTGAATGCGGTACTGAACCTCTTGACCAACGATAAGCTGGCGGATGCAAGTGCGGCAACAACTGCCCTGACCGATATAGACCTTGATCTTGTTACCGCAGGGATCCAACATACCCTGAACGTAACCGGTGAAGGTGTCTGGACCTACGATCCTGCTACCGGTGATGTAACCTTTGACCCGAATACCGGCTTCACGGTCAACCCAACGGTAATTACCTATAAACTTATTGAAACGGCATCGGGCAGGAGTGATAACGCGACGATCACGGTAACCTATGTACCGACCAATCCAGATGCGGTAAATGATGCCTCGTCTGGCCATACACCAGGCGCCAATGCGACCCTGAACCTGTTGACCAACGATAAACTGGCGGATGGCAGTGCAGCAACAATTGCATTGACCGATGTGGATCTAGACCTGACAACTGCAGGTGTGCAGCATACCCGCACCGTAACTGGAGAAGGTGTTTGGACCTATGATCCGGCAACCGGAAACGTGACCTTCGATCCAAATACCGGTTTTACGGTCAATCCAACAGCAATTGGCTACCGTTTGATCGAAACTGCTTCTGGCAGGACCGATGATGCTACGATTACGGTTACCTATGTGCCGACCAATCCTGATGCGGTAAACGATGCCTCGTCTGGCCATACGCCAGGTGCCAATGCGACCCTGAACCTGTTGACCAACGATAAACTGGCCGATGCAAGTACCGCCACTACGGCACTGACCGATGTGGACTTGGATCTGGTAACCGCAGGTGTACAGCATACCCGCACCGTAACCGGAGAGGGCGTGTGGACCTATGATCCGACCACCGGAAACGTAACCTTCGATCCGAATACAGGCTTTACCATCAATCCAACAGTAATTAGCTATAGATTGATCGAGAATATTTCTGGCAGGACAGATGATGCCACGATTACGGTAACCTATGTGCCGACCAATCCTGATGCGGTAAACGATGCCTCGTCTGGCCATACACCAGGCGCCAATGCGACCCTGAACCTGTTGGCCAATGATAAACTGGCCGATGCAAGTACCGCCACTACGGCACTGACCGATGTGGACTTGGATCTGGTAACCGCAGGTGTACAGCATACCCGTACCGTAACCGGAGAAGGGGTGTGGACCTATGACCCAACTACAGGAAACGTGACCTTTGATCCGAATACCGGATTTACGGTGAACCCAACGGCTATTGATTATCAACTGATCGAAACTGCTTCAGGCCGGACAGATAACGCCACCATAACAGTGACCTATGTGCCAACTAATCCAGATGCAGTGAACGATGCCTCATCTGGCCATACGCCAGGTGCCAATGTGACCCTGAACCTGTTGACCAATGATAAACTTGCAGATGGCAGTGCAGCGACCACAGCACTGACTGATGTAGATCTAGATCTTGCCACTGCAGGTGTACAGCATACCCGCACCGTAACTGGAGAAGGGGTGTGGACCTACGATCCAACTACAGGAAACGTAACCTTTGATCCAAATACCGGATTTACAGTGAACCCAACTGTAATTACCTATAGATTAATTGAGACGATTTCTGGAAGAACAGATGATGCGACCATTACGGTAACCTATGTACCGACCAATCCAGATGCGGTAAATGATGCCCTTTCGGGTGTGTTGCCAGGTGCCAATGCCGTACTGAACCTGTTGACCAATGATAAATTGGCCGATGGAAGTGCAGCAACCACGGCACTGACCGATGTAGATATAGACCTGACTACTGCAGGCGTACAGCATACCCGCACCGTAACCGGAGAAGGGGTGTGGACCTATGACCCAACGACAGGAAACGTGACATTTGATCCGAATACCGGATTTACGGTCAATCCAACCGTCATTGGTTATCGTTTAATTGAAACCATCTCTGGTAGAACAGACGATGCCACCATTACGGTAACCTATGTGCCGACCAATCCAGATGCAGTAAACGATGCCTCATCTGGCCATACGCCAGGCGCCAATGCAACGCTGAACCTGTTGACCAACGATAAACTGGCAGATGGCAGCGCAGCGACTACGGCATTGACCACAGTAGACCTTGACCTGACCACGGCAGGCGTACAGACTACCTTGACCGTAACCGGAGAAGGGGTTTGGACCTACGATCCGGCAACCGGAAATGTAACCTTCGATCCGAATACCGGATTTACGATCAATCCTACAGTAATTACTTACAGATTAACTGAAATGCTCTCAGGCAGGACAGATGATGCGACCATAACAGTGACATATGTGCCAACTAATCCAGATGCAGTAAACGATGCCCTTTCTGGCGTGTTGCCTGGAGCAAATGCGGTACTGAACCTGTTGACCAATGATAAACTGGCAGATGGCAGCGCAGCGACCACGGCATTGACCGATGTGGATCTTGATCTTGTTACGGCAGGTGTTCAGCATACATTGACCGTAACCGGTGAAGGGGTTTGGACCTACGATCCGGCAACCGGAAATGTGACTTTCGATCCGAATACCGGATTTACGATCAATCCAACCGTAATCAACTATCGTCTAATCGAGACCATTTCAGGTAGAACAGATGATGCGACCATCACGGTAACCTACGTACCGACCAATCCAGATGCGGTGAATGATGCCCTTTCTGGTGTGTTGCCAGGTGCCAATGCGGTACTGAACCTGTTGACCAACGATAAACTGGCCGATGCAAGTGCAGCAACAACGGCGTTGACCGATGTGGATCTTGACCTCACTACGGCAGGTGTTCAGCATACATTGACCGTTACCGGAGAAGGTGTATGGACATACGATCCGGCAACCGGAAACGTGACCTTCGATCCGAATACCGGATTTACGATCAATCCAACGGTAATCAGCTACCGCTTAATCGAGACCATTTCTGGCAGGACAGATGATGCGACCATCACGGTGACTTACGTACCGACCAATCCAGATGCGGTGAACGACAGTAAGACTGGTGTGGCCCCAGGCGTGAACGCGGTACTGAACCTGTTGACCAATGATAAACTGGCAGATGGCAGCGCAGCGACCACGGCATTGACCGATGTGGATCTTGATCTTGTTACGGCAGGTGTTCAGCATACATTGACCGTTACCGGCGAGGGTGTATGGACCTATGACCCGGCAACCGGAAATGTGACTTTCGATCCGAACACCGGATTTACGATCAATCCAACCGTAATCAATTATCGTCTAATCGAGACCATTTCAGGTAGGACAGACGACGCCACCATTACGGTGACCTATGTACCAACTAACCCAGATGCAGTGAATGATGCCCTTTCTGGTGTATTGCCAGGTGCCAATGCGGTACTGAACCTGTTGACCAACGATAAACTGGCTGATGGAAGTGCAGCGACTACGGCATTGACCACAATAGACCTTGATCTTGTTACTCCGGGCACACAGACTACCCTTACCGTAGCAGGTGAAGGCGTATGGACCTATGATCCGGCAACTGGACAAGTAACGTTCGATCCAAATGTGGGCTTTACTGTTAATCCAACTGTAATTACCTATAGGTTAACGGAAACCATTTCTGGTAGGACCGATGATGCCACCATCACCGTAACCTATGTTCTAACGAACCCAGATGCGGTCAACGACACCTCAACTGGAAACATTCCGGGTGTGAACGCAGTAGTGAATATCTTGACCAACGATAAATTGGCCGATGGCAGTCCTGCGGTTCCAAGTTTGATTACGGTAGATATTGACCCATCAACTCCTGGTGTGCAGACCGTGCTGACCGTACCAACAGAAGGCGTATGGACTTACGATCCGGTAACCGGAAACCTGACCTTCGATCCAAATGTTGGCTTTACGATCAGTCCGACTCCAATTCCATATGAACTAAAAGAAAACATCACAGGTTTGACAGATCAAGCTACGGTAATCGTAACCTATGTGCCAACCAACCCAGATGCCGTAAATGACAGTTCGACTGGACATTTACCTGGAACGAATGCCGTCTTGAACCTGTTGACCAACGATAAACTGGCAGATGGCAGCACAGCAACGCCTACCTTGGCAACGGTCGATTTAGACTTGACCATCCCAGGTGTCCAAACTACCCGTACGGTAGCTGGAGAAGGTGTCTGGACTTACGATCCGGCAACCGGAAATGTTACCTTCGATCCAAATACCGGCTTTACGGTTAACCCTACTGTAATTGGCTATCGATTGATTGAAACCGTTTCTGGACGTACCGACGACGCGACCATTACCGTAACCTACGTTCCTACAGATCCTGATGCCGTAAACGACAGCTCAATAGGAAATGTACCGGGAGCAAATACGGTAATCAATATCCTTACCAATGATAAATTGGCGGATGGTAGTCCGGCAACGCCTGCACTGACCACAGTAGACCTTGATCCAATTACGCCAGGGGTACAATTGATCCTGACTGTTCCTGGAGAGGGTGTTTGGACCTACAATCCTGCAACAGGTGACCTTACATTTGATCCGAACGTAGGCTTTACCAAATCGCCTACACCGATACCTTATACGTTAACAGAGGTCATTACCGGAAGGACAGATGTGGCCACTGTAACCATCAACTACACTTTGGCACCGCCTGATGCGATTAACGATTCATCGTTGAACAACACACCAGGTAGTACCGTGAGCCTGAACATCATGGCTAACGATAAATTAGCTGATGCAAGCGCAGTAACCTTACCATTGGTTACAGTGGATCTCGACCTGACCACTGCCGGTATCCAAACTACACGTACCGTAGCAGGAGAAGGGGTGTGGACCTACAATGCAGCAACAGGCAGCATCTCATTTGCTCCTTATGCAGGTTACACGATCAATCCTACACCAATCCCTTATCAGTTGACAGAGGTATTGACAGGCCTGACCGACAATGCGGTGGTGACCATTACCTATCTAGCCCTGAACCCAGATGCCATCAACGATGCTTCTAGCGGTCATAACCCTGGAACAACGGCAAGTCTCAACCTATTGACCAACGACAAGCTATCAGACGGAACTGCGGCTACAGCGGCACTGGTATCAGTAGATTTAGACCTCAATACACCAGGTGTCCAAACTACCCTTACTGTAACTGGTGAAGGTACATGGACCTACAATCCGGCAACAGGTATTGCAAGTTTTGCGCCGATTGCAGGATTTACAATTGATCCGACGCCAATTACTTACAGGCTGATCGAAAATATCACGGGATTGGGCGACAATGCGACCATCACCATTACCTATGTGAAATTGCCACCTGATGCCATCAACGATACGTCGACAGGAAATACACCTGGAAGCAATGTGACGATCAATATTTTAACGAACGATAAATTATCTGACGGTACGGCAGTAGCATTGAGCCGTATTACAGTTGACCTTGATCTGGCTACACCAGGTATCCAAACTACACGTACCGTAGCTGGAGAAGGGGTGTGGACTTACAACGCATCAACGGGCAACATCACGTTTGATCCAAACCCAGGATTTACGATCGATCCGACGCCGATTACTTACCGGTTGATCGAGAACAGTACGCTGCTCACAGATGATGCCCTGATCACGATCACCTATATCAAATTACCTCCAGATGCGGTAAATGATTTCGGAACCAGTACGGCACCAGGTGTGAGCCCATCGGTGAATATCCTGACAAACGATAAGCTTTCAGATGGTTCTCCGGTTACGATTGGAAACATTACAATTGATCTGGACATCAATACGCCAGGTACCCAAAATACGTTGGTGGTAGCTGGAGAGGGAACATGGACCTACAATCCGGCAACAGGTGTGGTCACCTTTACACCAATTCCGGGCTACATCAAAGATCCGACGCCAATTACCTATAGGTTAACCGAAAACAGTACCGGTTTATCAGACACCGCTGTGATTACCATGACCAGCACCGTTAACCTGTCGCTGGGCTTGGCAAAAGCAGAAACTAACCTGAAACGTGAACTGAACGGAAGCTTTACCATTACCTATCTGTTTACGGTCAAAAACCATGGAAACGTACCATTGGTCAATGTATCGGTGATAGATAACCTACGGAACGTGTTTAAGCTTCCAATGGAAATCAGCGTGAGGAACGTGACCACATCAGGGACGTTGAAGGCCAATACTGCTTACACGGGCGTGGGCAATAACGAACTGCTCGCCGCTGGCAGTACCCTTCCGGTAGGTAAAACAGAAACCATCCAATTGGTGGTGAACGTGCTGGCCAACGGTAACTTCAGCACTTTCCTTAACACCGCTATGGCTACGGCCAATGGCGATCAGGTTGGTGGTACAACAACTGATGTCTCTACCAATGGTACCAACACCGATCCTAACGGAAACAACGTGCCTACCGATGCCAACGAAGATGTACAGACACCGGTAACCTTGACCGGAACAGATGTGGTTATTCCAGGTGGTTTCTCTCCAAATGGCGATGGTATCAACGATAAGTTGGTAATCGAAAATACCGAGAACAAACGCATCGACCTGGAGATCTACAACCGTTGGGGCAACATTGTCTATAAAAACAAAGACTATAAAAATGAGTGGGATGGCGTTTGTAACACCGGCATCTACATCGGTCAACAGGTTCCAGATGGTACTTACTACTACATTGTAAGGATTGAAGGAGAGAAGCGACCAGTGAAGTTCATTACCATTAACAGATAATAATTTATATTAATCATGAAGAAATATTTTCTTGTCCTGTTCTGTTTCATCAGTGCCTTGAGTGCAAAAGCACAGCAGGATGCCTTGTATACGCAATATATGTTCAATACCTTGGCGGTAAATCCGGCCTATGCCGGAAGCCGTAACGTGTTGAGTGCCACTGCGCTTTTGCGTACACAATGGGTTGGGGTAGAGGGCGCACCAGAAACGCAGACCATCTCCTTTGATGCGGCCATGCCCAACAAAAGGGTAGGTTTGGGCATCCAGGTCTTTAACGATGAACTGGGGATTACCAAAACAACAGGTGCCTATGCCAGTTACGCCTATCGGATCCCTATGAACAAAGGAACCCTGGCATTTGGCCTGCAAGGTGGTTTTGCACAGTTCAGGGCCGATTTTTCTTCGGTGCAATTGAATACGGGAAGCCCGCTTGATGCCAGTTTTTCGCAGAACATTAACAAAACATTGCCCAACTTCGGTTTCGGTGTCTACTACAATACAGAGAAGTTCTACTTTGGAGTGGCCACACCGCACCTGCTCAACAACAGGTTTACCGATGAAAATTCTGTCGCCGTGAGCAATAACCTGATTGCCAAACAATACCTGCATGTTTTCATCACGTCGGGCTATGTGTTCAAACTTACAAATGACTTTAAGCTGAAACCATCCTTCCTGATCAAAGGCGTATTCGGTGCACCGATCCAGGCCGATCTAAGTGCCAGTTTATGGATTGCCGACCGTCTCAGCGTTGGCGGCCAGTACCGTACCGGCGATGCTTTCTCGGGATTGTTTGAGCTACAGGTGAGCGAGCAGTTCAGGGTAGGCTATGCTTACGACCATACCGTGACAAAATTAGGGAACTATAACTCTGGAAGTCATGAGATTATGCTGCGCTATGAATTCGGATTTACCAAAGATAGGATCGTTGCCCCACGTTATTTTTAATTTATAATTAGATGAGAAGATTATTTTCAATACTTATTCCTGTACTGCTGCTTTTTTCGTCCACAGCTACCTTCGCACAAAAAGAATATAAGGCCAAGGCGGTGTACAAGGCCAAAGCAGATACAGAATTTAAATTATTTAAATTCCGTTCAGCCGCAGAAACCTATCTGCATACCGATACCACCGATGTACAGGTGATCCAACGCCTGGGCGAATGTTTTAAAGCTGTTAAAGATTACGGCCGCGCAGAATATTGGTTGAGGAAACAGGCCACCTATCCCAACCAGCCTGATCAGTTCTATCTTAATTTTGCCGAAATATTGGCGAATAACGGAAAATATAGCGAAGCCAGTGAATGGTATAAAAAGTTCGCCGCAAAAAATCCAAACGATAGACGGGCAAAAAACCTATCGCTGATCGATGTGAAAGCTAACTATCTGAAGAAAGACTCGCTGGAATGGAATTTGTCATACCCAACCTTTAACACCAATAACGATGAGTTTTCACCGGTGTATTTTAAGGACGGGCTGATCTTTACCTCGAACAGGAGCAAAAAATGGGGCGTGACCAATACATTCGGATGGAACCAGACCCCATTTACGGACCTGTACATGACGCCTGATACCACCAAGCTCAAGTACATCAAGCCTGCAGATTATTTTTCAGATAGCCTGAACGTGCTCATCAAAAAAGCGAAGAAACAATATCTTCCGATTTCGGTAAATGACAATCGGGTATTGGGCGATGTTACCTACCCCAAAACCTTGGCCAACATTGTGCTGCAACGTGATACGACCCCTATTATCTTGTTGGACGATCAGATCAATACCGCCCTGCACGATGGTCCGGCAACGCTGACATCAGACCAACAGACCATGTTCTTTAACAGGAACCAGGTTAAGCCGAGCGATAAAAACAGCGATATCGGAATTTATCGACTGAACATGTTTTCAGCAAATTATGTAGGTGGAAAGTGGTTTAACATCAAGCCTTTCCCATACAATAGCCTGGAGTATTCTACCGCACATCCGGCATTTACGCCTGATGGAAATACGTTATACTTTGTTTCGGACATGCCTGGCGGATTTGGAGGAAAGGACTTGTATTACTCGCTCAAGGATGGAGACTCGTGGACCAAGCCCATGAACATGGGCCCTGAAATCAATACCGAGGGCGATGAGACCTTCCCGTATATTGCACCGAACGGCGATCTTTATTTTGCTTCAAACGGATACACCGGATTGGGGGGGTTGGATATCTTTAAGGTAAAGCTGAACAACCACAAACCAGATGGTGAGATCAAAAACCTCGGTTATCCCGTCAACTCGACCAAAGATGATTTCGGGATCATCATGGACGGTAAGATGACAGCTGGATTTTTCAGTTCCAACCGATATGGCAGTGATGATATTTTTAGGTTTGATGTGAAGCCGATCCTGATCCAACTGGAAGGACTGGTACAATCGGTTTATAATGATGCCAAGATTGGCGTAGAACGCGCCAAGGTTGAACTTACAACTGGCGGCATTACTGAAACAGTACTGACTGATAACATTGGTAAATACCAGTTCAAGCTTGTGCCAAATGCCGAATATACGCTTGTTGCCAAAAAAGATGGCTTTACCAATATCGCCACTGGCAATGTAAGTACCATAGGCCTGAAAACCTCAAGTACCCTGCGTAAGGATTTCATGTTGCTGAAACCTGCGGCGACCATCCCAACCGTAAGTGAATGTGAAAAATATGCAAAGATCTTCAAGGTTGATAACATTTACTACGACCTCGATAAATATAATATCAGAAAAGATGCCGTTCCTGTGCTCGATAAGATTGTAGCCCTCATGAAAGCCTATCCGAAACTGACCGTAATCGCCGCTTCGCACACCGATAGCCGTGCTTCTTACGAGTACAATGTCAGGTTATCAAACAACAGGTCTATTTCAGCTATCAATTACCTGGTGAGCAAAGGCATAGACCGGAATAGGCTTTCGAAGGAATATTTTGGAGAGCGTAAGACCGTAAATGGCTGTGATGATGGGGTCAACTGTACAGAAGAACAACAACAAATGAACAGACGTACAGAATTTTACCTATTTATCGATGGAAAAAATATTACCATGGACTGCAAACTTTAGGCAGCCAGTAAGACAGTTGGCATCTGATTGAGCCCGGATGCCTGCTCGCTTGGTTAATTTGGAAACTAGGGCATATTATTAAGGATGAAAACAAGAACAATAAAATGGCTAGCCGTTGCTGTGATCATCATTGCCTTGATTACGCTCGTTATCATCGCTCTTGATCAGCTCAAGCTCGGAAATCTGTTTTCCAATTAATTCAAGCACCGTTGTATCTCAACGAAAATAATCCCACTACGGTGGGATTTTTTTATGCACATCTAAATAGGTAACTTTAAAGTTACTCATTCAATTGGGTAACTTTGAAGTTACGCATTATCTTTGTTGAAATTGAAATGAGATGGAAAATCAAATTGTACACCGGTGGTTCTTCCACCATCCGCCTGCAACGGTCTGGAAATACCTGACCGATGCCAAACTATTGGAATCATGGCTCATGCCTTCAGATTTTAAATTACAGATAGGCCATCGGTTCACCTTTAGCGCACGCCCCATCCCAATTTTTGGCTTTGACGGAAAAATCTATTGTGAAGTGCTGGACTTTGAGCCTTTAAGGCACCTTAGTTATGCATGGAGGGGGGGCAAAGGGAAAGATGTCAAGCTTGATTCTGTAGTAACATGGACTTTAACTGAACGGGAAGGTGGAACCGAACTGAACTTGTTGCACAGTGGTTTTGTGGGAATGAGAAATTATTTTCCTTATTTAGTCATGAACAAAGGCTGGCAAAAAATCCTAAAACGCCTGTCGCAGAAAATGGAAAGCTGATATGGCCCAATTAGATGTATTTCAGGTAATCGCCGATCCAAGTCGAAGGCAGATCCTTCACTTGTTGTCAATTGATCAGCTACCGATCAATATCATTGCCAATAATTTTGAAATGAGCAGGCCTGCTGTCTCCAAGCACCTCAAAATATTGGCGGACTCAGGATTTATTTCGATTTCCGTTAAAGGCCGTGAACATTATTGTACGCTCAATGAAGATGGGTTTGTCCAGCTTAAAAATTGGATGGACTATTATGACAATTTCTGGAAAACCAAACTTCAGCATCTGGAAGCATTGATGGATCAAGGATGATCTTTTGTTAGTGTTGATTTGGATGGAAGGAATTTGGTGTTGAGTATCAAGTATCTAGAGGAGAGAGCAAGGAGCAAAGAGCAAGAAAAGATAATTTATTCAGAGATGTCTCACTGCGTTCGACATGACAAATTCGCTGTAGAGGAATTACTTTAAACTTTGAATTTTCAACCTTCAACCTTCAACTTTCAACCTTTAACTTTGAGCCTTCAACTTTGAACCTTCAACCTACCAACCTTACAACTTTTTGACACCGCTATGGCGGCTATTCGCAAGGCTAATGATATCTTTGCGGCACAAAATTTCTCCAAGTTGACCATTCAAAAATTAAAAGCCGAAAACCAGAGCATAGCGACTATTCTTGCTTTTGCACTGATACCCATGTCGGGCTTTGCCACCGATGTCTATATTCCATCACTTCCCACAATGGCCAGGGAATTGCACGTCAGCGAACTTGAGATCCAATTGACATTGGGTCTTTTTCTCATCAGCTATGGGGTGTCGCAATTGTTTGTAGGCAGCTTATTGGATAGTTTTGGTCGGTTTAAGATTGAGATTACCAGCTTGTTGATCTTCGCTGTGGCGAGCATCGTGATTGCCAACACGTCAAATATCTATCTGATCTACGCCATGAGGATTGTGCATGGCATCACGGTTGGTGCAGTTGTTGTGGCCAAGCGGGCTTTCTTTGTAGATGTTTATTCTGGCGACAAACTGAAGCATTACCTGAGCATGTTTTCTGTAATTTGGGCCACTGCACCCATCATTGCACCATTTGCCGGGGGATACCTACAAAGTTGGTTTGGCTGGCAATCGAACTTTTACTTTTTGACTGGCTTTGCCTTGTTGATCCTTATGCTCGAGCTCTTGTTCAGTGGAGAAACCATCAAACAAAAAATGGAATTCAGTGTACGGAAAATCGCCGCCGTTTATGCAGACATGATCGGTACGCCAAGCTTTACCTTGGGGATCGTGATGTTGGGCTATGCCTACGGCATGGTCATGATCTACAACATGACTGGTCCATTTATCATCGAACATCAGCTCGGCCTGGGCCCGATTGCAGCAGGCTATAGCTCGCTGATCTTGGGCGCTGCGGTTATGGTGGGCGGACTTACAGGTAAGGCTACGCTCCATAAGCCATTTTTTACCAAATTGACAATTAATTTAGGGCTTCAGTTTTTATTCCTGATTGCGATGTTTGTAGGCCAGCACTTTGTTTCCAATCTATATTCGCTTATATTTTTTGCCTTCCTGATCCACGCCACATCAGGCTATACCTTTAACACCTTTTTTACCTACTGCTTGGCAAGGTTTCCTAAAAATGCAGGAATTGCCGGCGGATTGACAGGCGGGATCAACTATGTTGTGGTGTCTTTTCTGAGCTACGGGGTAATTGCACTCATTCCGGCGAAAGACTCGTTTAACCTGGCATTAAGCTATGGCCTGCTCATCCTGCTTTCCATATTGACCATGTTTGTCATCTACAGGTTCGAGAAAGGAAAATCTACCCTAAACTAATCGGTACCACAACATTTTGCACCAACTGCCTAAGCCAGGTATTGGTATTCCGATGATCGTTAATGGTCTGCTCCAATAATACGGCCTCTTGTTCCAGACCTAGCGAACTGGCCAAAGGATGGAGCAGTTCATAGCTGGATAGCTTTAATCCCTGAAGGTATAGTGCCAGGGCAATGATCTCCAGATCTTGGGTCGGACTAGCTTTTTTTGCCTTAAAAGATGGAAGTTCAGTTCCAAAAACTACTTTAGGAGCATCAAGGCTAAATTTGCCAGATTGCTTAATGAGCAACAATCGTTGCAGGTGTGCCTGGTGATCTGTGCCTTCGTCAGATAGGGCCTTTGCCAATTCTGCTGCAAAAGCTGCCTTTTCCAGTTTATGATACATCGGTCCCAACTTTTTTTCCAGTGCAGTAAGCTTGGCCAAATGCTGTACAAAAATAGTTTGTGGAGAAAGATCGCTCATTAAATACCTCTGGTTAAAGGGTCGATGTTTTCGTTGTCTGGATTGGGCCTATAGAATTTGTCAGAGTCGAAATGGTGGTGTGCGTAAAAAGATTCCTGGTCGAATTCGGTAATGGTTTCTTCTATCCGCAAGGCTGCAGGACTGCCAATAATCGATCTGATGATAACTTCCGTTTCTGGTCCGATCCGATCAAACTGGTAGTCAGGCAGGGCATTAAACTGCTCGAGGTGAATGTTGGGAAGTATTATTTCGTCTTCACTGATGTGGATGTTGGCCAGGCCTATCGGGATCATTACCTGCTTGTCTTCCAAATGCATGCCATTGTTGCTCAGGTCAATAACCAGGTAGCGTACCGCATTGGTTTCGGGGTCGAAGAGCAGCTCTTTGATCTCGCCGATAAAAGCATCATGTTCATTTTTTACTTTCCAGCCAATAATGTTCGGCTCTCCGCCCACGATCTGGAACTCACTTTTGCTCAATTCCTGTAAATAACGATAGGTATTTTCTTGCTCCATATGCAAAATATTTTTTAAATGAGATGGGTGAATAAAGCTGGCTGTACGGAATGATCAGCTCTTAAATGACTTTTCGAATCACGGCTATAAGCCTGATATAAAACGACAATCGCTACCACGATCACGATAATCAAGAGTAACCATGGCCACCATGGGCGCGGAGGTTTGCGTTCTACTTCTAAATGTGCCATGCTTGCTGTATTAAATTAATGGTTAGCTAGTTGATTTTTACACAGAACAAGGTGGATGGCATAAAAGTTTTGCAAAATTAAAATGCTGGCCATCTGGTAAGCCCTATCAAATTGCTTGATGATTTCGTTGCGCTTTGTCGTTAAAAACGCTAATTTAGGGAGTTGTTTTATCAGACTAAATTAAGCCTGATGAATATTTAGCTATTAAAGTGGATATCAAAGCATACATTGAAAGCGGAATTCTAGAACTATATGCATTGGGCGACCTGAGCCAATCAGAAAGGGCTGTTGTGGTATCCAACCTGCAACGGTATCCGGCTCTTCAAAAAGAATTGCACCAAATTGAGGTGGCTTTAGAAAATTACGCCAATCTGCGCCGTGTAATGCCACGGGCCCATGTGAAACAACGGCTGATGGAGTCTATCCAGAACCTGCAAAAGGAAGAGGTCATGGATCCAACAGATTTACCTTTATTGCACAAGGGAGCTGATCATGAAAAATGGCTACGGTTTATCGAAAGTTTAGGTCCCTTGACCCTGGGCGACGATGGGCGGCACATCCGTGTGCTCCAACACCATGAACGGCTTACACAACTGCTCATTGTTTCTACGACCGCATTTGAGGAAGAAGTGCATGAAAATGTCCACGAAAGTTTCCTGATCCTTTCTGGCGCCTGCAGATGTACTGTAGGAAACCAGGTCACGCTCATGTCTGCGGGAGATTACATGCAGATCCCCTTGTTCCAACCGCATGATGTGCAATTGATTTCACCGACCGTTACCGCCATCCTTCAACACCAAACATTTTAGTTAAACTAAAATATTTAGTTTTTTAATTGTTTGCATTTAATTTTTGCTATAAATTTGTGTAGGCGAAGATTATGGAACAATTAAGTTTTTTCAAGGAGGCAGGTCAGAGCAGGGGAATTCCCGAATCGGTGTTGGCCTATTATCCCGATTTTATCAACGAACAGGAGGGAACTGCGGTAATGGAAAAGTTGATCAGGGAATCGCCATGGACCCAAAAAGTGGTACGGATGTACGAAAAGGAGGTGCTTACGCCACGTCTCTCTGCATGGTATGCGGATCCCACAACTTATGATTATACTTCCCTGCGAAAAGCTACGCCTAATTGTTGGACCACAGAATTGTTGGCCATTAAAAACAGTGTTGAACAGGCTGCGGACACTAGCTTCAATAGTGTACTGTTAAATTACTATCGTGATGGAAATGATTCGGTAGCCTGGCACAGTGATAACGAAAAGGCCCTCGGCACACATCCGATCATCGCTTCTGTTACTTTTGGGCAGGTGAGGTGTTTTGACATCCGCAAGAAAATAGATCATGTCGAAAAATATAGCATCCGCTTGGAGCACGGTTCATTGCTGATCATGAAAGGCGACCTTCAGGCCAATTGGGAGCACCGCATTGCCAAAACGAATAGACCAATGAGCGCACGGCTTAACCTTACCTTCAGAACAGTGATCTAGATGTTAATTCGGACGAAATCAAGCTCAGCTAACATGCCAGCTTATCTGAGCGAAACAGAATGGCACCGGGACTGGAAAAATGCCTTTCCACATGTCTACCGTGAGCAGTCTTTTATGGATCCGATCTTGGGCCAGCTTCACCGGGCAGATATCTTTACACCTTGTGGAACGACCATCGAATTCCAGAACTCGCCCATCGCACTGCACGAACTGCAAAGCAGGGAAGCCTTTTATCCAAAACTCATCTGGGTAGTGAATGGCAAAAAATTCAAGGGCTTCAAAATCTTAAAAGCTTTGCCCGATGTTGATGACGTCCGGATTGCTGATTATGAATTCAGCCTGACGCAGAATCTCACGATGATCAGGAAAAGTGAAGTCATGAACCCATTGGTTAAGCCTAAAAAGCTGACTTTCCATCATCCTGAGCTCAAAAAGATCCCTTTCACCTCACACTATTATTCCTTTTGTTGGCAGAATCCACATCGGGTATGGTATGCGGCAAAATGTCCGATCATTATCGATTTTGGTGGATATTTTATCTACCAGCTTAAACATAGGCGGCAGCTTTCTGGAGATTATTCCTACTTGCACATGATGCCCAAAAAAACTTTTATTGCGCAATATCTCGGAGCATAGCCGTAATCATCAAAACAAAACCTGTACAGGCACGTTACTTTAGCATTGGAAGTCCATCTCAGGACTAGCACTAAACGTAAGAGGTATGAGCGATCGCACAGCATTGATTTTGGGAATCATTTCAACTTTGGCCGGATTAATGGTCTTCTATTCCATATTTAGGGGCAAGCCGAAAAAATAACAGCGTTTGTATCTTTTTTTTCAAAAGTGTTTTTTGCCATCTCGCTGATAGCATGTGAATTGTAATTTTTTTGTAACGAAATAGATAGATTGATGTCTTAATCTATGAAAATTGGAGCTGGTGCTTCCTTTTCGAACACAAAAACAACTCACAAAAGAACAATGAAAGTATTAAAAGTAATGTTGGGCCTATTGGCCTTAGTGGTCCTGCTCATCCTAGCGGCAGGCACTTATGTTAAGTTTGCTCTCCCAAATGTAGGGGAAGCTCCCAAATTGAGCATTCAGTCGACGCCCGAAAAAATAGAAAGAGGAAGATATTTGGCCAATCATGTTACGGTCTGTATGGATTGCCACAGCAGAAGGGATTGGACTTTGTTTGCCGGTCCGATGAAAAGCGAGGGAATTGGCGGTGGCGGAGAGCGATTTGATCAGAAAATGGGTTTTCCAGGTGAGTTTTATGCGCCCAACATTACCCCAGCAAAATTGAACAGTTGGACAGATGGTGAAATCTTTAGGGCAATTACAGCGGGCGTGAACAAAGATGGAAAAGCGTTGTTCCCCTTAATGGCTTCCCATCGTTTCGGGCAAATGGATAAGGAAGATATTTATGCCATCATCACCTACATCAGGACCCTTAAACCTGTTGAAAATACCGTTCCTCCAGGTAAGCTTGATTTCCCGGTGAACTTTTTAGTGAATACCATGCCCAAAAAAGCTGCATTTACAACTCTGCCAAAGGCGGGCGACAGTGTTTTGTATGGCGGATACTTGGTTAACGCGGCCGGTTGCGTAGATTGCCACAGTAAGATGGATAAGGGAAGTATTGTACCTGGGTCTGAATTTGGAGGAGGAATGGAATTCAATTTTCCACAGGGAGTTGTCCGTTCGCCAAATATCACTGCCGATGTGCAGACCGGAATTGGAAGTTGGACAAAGGAACAATTTGTACAGCGATTTAAGCAGTATGCTGCCGCAGGCTATCAGGCACCAAGCGTATCAAACGGAATGAATACGCCAATGCCATGGAACATGTATGCGGGAATGAATGATCAGGATCTTGGCGCAATTTATACCTACCTCAAAACAGTTAAAACCATCAACAATCAGGTGGTCAGGTTTGAGCCTTTAGGGAAATAATTATAGTTGAATGAATAATTATTCAGTTTTTTTTCATCATAGATAATAAAAGCAATTTTTTCTCGTCTATATATACGAGAGCGTTAATTTAGATAACGGGGATCGGTCGCCATGATTGATCCCCGTTTCTTTTTTTTGGGCGATAGCGGATGGTTGATCGCTAAGATCACAACAACTCACTACACAATCCGCCCTGCTCTTTCCGCTACGCGTTTTGCGCCATGCTCTCCCACTATGCGCTATGCGCCCCCACATACTGCTCAACCCGGTTTACGAAATCATTGATGTCAAATGGTTTATTGATGAAATCTTCAGCTGGGCATTTTGATTTGATGGTACGCAGGTAGTTGTTGGCCGACATCATCATGACTGGAATATCATGGGTTTTGGCATCGCGCTTTAATTTGGCACAGATGTCCATTCCATTTCCGTCCGGAAGCATGACATCCAGTACGATCAGGTCTGGAATGTGGCGATGCATTTCCTTCCAAAAGGAAGCAACATTTGGATACGCTTTGACCTGATATGATTCTTCGACCAGCAAGAACTCGATGATTTCCCTTAACTGGGCATTATCTTCGACAACATAAATACACTTTTCCATAAGCTTACATTTATTGCTGATGGATTAACTTTATTGAGGGCCAGAAGTTTAGCCAATTTATCCACAACACTTGGGTTATCAACTTTTCGATTTATTCAGGTGCGCCCAAACATCCGCGGAAGGGATAAAGTCGTATCTATAGATCAAAGGCCAGTGGTTTAGTCATTGTTTTAACAATTGATTTAAATGTGGTTGGGATGAGCTTTAAAACATTTAACTATTCATTTTCATTCAGTTATAAAGAAATGTTGTGAATAGCTGTTGCTTTTTTTATATTTACATCAATCATTCAAACAACCTTTATCGTGAAATTCACTTTTAAAAAGCAAGTAGAAGAAGAACAAAAGAAAATCCTGATTGTAGAAGACGAACCCATGAGTGTTTTGGTTTTGGAGCAAATTCTAAAGCCATATCAGTTTAAATTGATCATCGCTGTGAATGGATTGGATGCGGTAGAGAAGTTTAAGAAAACACCAATGGACCTGGTCATCATGGATTTGTACATGCCTAAGATGGATGGATTTGAAGCTTCCCGCCAGATCAAGGCGCTTTCTCCCGACACACCCATTATCGTAATCTCTACCACAGAAATAGAAGAAGAAAAGCTAAAAAAAGATATCGGAATTGATTACTTGCTGACCAAGCCACTGAACATCAAAAAATTCCAGGACTTCATCCACATGCTTTTATTGGCCTAATAGAATTTGGGTAACGAGGTAGAAAGTAGCAAGTATCAAGTATCAAGTAGATTTATTATGAAGAAAAGATTCTCAAATCCGCTACTCATAATCTGAACTTACTTTTTTTTTATCTCTACCTTTACATTTTCCATTTTACCTCTTACCTTTTACCTCTTAGCTTTTACTTCTTACCTTTTACGGTTACCCTGGCTCATATTGTAACCTTGCACCTAAACTTGCATTTCTAAAAAAATTAGTTATTTTTGCTAAAAATAATAGTAAAGATGACCGTTACTGTCGTTGCCATATTTGATGAGTTCAATCCACATGCCCCCTTGGCACAGGTTTTAAAGGAAAGGTTAATTCGACTGGCCAATGAATTGCAGACCATTCACCTGAGACCATTAAGTGCCATGCCGCCTATGGATGATGACCTTGTGGTCTACCTGAGCTATTCCCTCAAATACAATATCCGCTGGCGGATTGCTAACGATGTGCCCAACTTCATCGAAAAGGAGGTAGCGGAAATCTGTGCCCGCCAAGGTTATACGTTTTGGAAAACAGCCACACTGAATATTTTTAAAGGACGATAGGGCAGAGGTTTAAAAGAAAGAATAAAGAGCAAGGAACAAGGATTAAAGAGCAAAAAATAAAGATTAAAGAACAAAGATTTAAGATTAAGAGCAATGGCTATACACAAACTAACCACTTAATGCCCAACGCTTTATGCTCATCGCCTTTCGCTCAACGCCCTACGCCGAACGCTCTTAGCCCTATGCTCTTCCTACAACAATCCCGCTGCGCTTTTTTGGATATGATTGCTTACATCGGTAATGAGATGACCGAGTTTTAGATTGGCTTTTTGCTTTGTATTTCCTTGTAACCGATCTAAAAGGCCAATATAGCCCTGTTTCCAGTTGTAGCTCTTGCCCTTCATATAAAGTGCACCCAAGGCGGTGCCTATGGCCAACCCTGAAATTAATGCGATTGTGGTCATTTCACTTGTTTTTTTATCCCGAAACAGGTAATCGGTTATTTTTTTATTGTCCATAGGTTAACATTGAGTGTTAACTAAACGTTAAGCCTATGGGCTTTGTTTTCATGAAGTGCTTCCGCTTTATGCCTTCCGCTTTTCGCTTTTCGCTTTCCACTATTTTCTACTCTTCCCGGTATAAATTTTGTTCAGGATGCCTGCGAGCCTAATGCCCGCCTGTTGTAGCCGTCTTTCAACAATGGGCAGGTGGCTTTGGTAATAGTCATCGCCAATGCTTCGTTTCTTCATGGTATCGACCTCGGCATATAGGGTGCTGCTGATCTGATAGCTCTCCCAAATCCACTGGATGACATCATCTTTTTGCCACTGTTTAATTTGTGATGGCGCAACTTGGCTGTATTTTGCGGCCAATTGGGTATAATCTAATCCTGCCTTCTCGAGCATTTTGGTATCCCAAAGACTGTGAAGATTGGTGCCCTTGCCATCATAATTTAATTGGATGGTATTGCCGCCCTTATCTTCGGCCCTGCTGATGTGCATGGGCTGATGGATATCGCCTACAAAGTGCAGTACAAATTTTAGTGCATAAACCTGCTGTTGTTTTGTGCTTTTGGGGTCTATCAGGGTTTTTTGCGCCTGAAAGTAAGCGCTATAAATGTTTTCCTTGCCGGTGGTGTCAATAAATTTTTTAAGGCCTTCAAAATTTAATCCGAGGGGAAGATTTAGAAAATGCCAATTTGCTGTTTCTCTAAACTGTGGCTCCCTGCGTGCATCGTCGGCCCATGTGCAGGCATCCGCTAAGCTGGTATCGCCCAACAGTTGCTTTATGGCATTTTTTGCACTGGGAGATAGTTGGCTTTCTGCAATCAATCCGATGGTACGATGCCCGGTATATCCCCATGAAATGAATAAAATGCTCAAAATGAACAAAGTAGGCGAGAAGATGTGTTTTAGTTTCATTAACTTAAATTTCCTCAAAGTTAATTCGATTTATCGGTAAGTTGAATTCTAATAGAAAAATCAAATTTTTATGTCATGCCCCATATCATTTGATTCTTTTGAACGATTGTTTTACCTTAGTAAAAAATAAATTTGAATATGAAAAAGATTGTATACGTTTTAGCGATTTTAACCGGCTTTGTGGCTTTTCAGGCACAGGCACAAACCAAAGTTCCTGCTGCACCTGCTGCTCAGGCAGCCGATGCGCCCGATTTTAAATTTGTGGAAGAGACACATGACTTTGGCAAAATTCCTCAGGGTAAGCCAGTTTCAGTTGAACTTTTCTTCACCAATACAGGTAAACTTCCCCTGATTATTTCTGCCGTTGAGCCAACTTGCGGATGTACTGTAGCTAAATACACTCAAACTCCTGTAAAAAAAGGCGAAAAAGGTTCAATTACGCTTACTTACAATGCAGCTGCTCCTGGTGCGTTTAACAAAGGCATTACCGTTAAATCGAATGCCAAAACACCAGTGAAGATCATTTACATCAAAGGTGAAGTGGCTACCGCACCTGCAACAACAACCACTAGCAAATAATAATTACTTTACATTTAATAGAAAGGCCTGGACAATCGTTCGGGCCTTTTTTTGTATCAAGTATCAAGTATCAAGTATCAAGTATCAAGTATCAAGTATCAGGTATCGAGTATAGAGGTATGGTGCAAATCGTGAAGCGAATAGCGTTAAGGGTGGGAGCAAAGAGCAGCGCAAAGAACAAAGACAAAAGAAAGTATCCATTATTATGAGTCTAAGACGCTATGCCTAAACAACTAAACAATCAAAACAACCAACAATCAAAACAATTAACCGATTAAACAGTTAACCGATTAACCATTGTGTAATAAATTTGTTAACCGCCCCAACTAATCTTTTTCCGCGCTCATAAGTCAAATACAACATTTAACTTTACCAGACATCAACATCAAATATGAGCAAAACCGATAATTTAGATAACGTTTTTAAGGAAGAGATCAAAAAGCCTTCGGACTTTAAATTTGGGGCAACAGTAGCGAATGCTTTCGACGATATGGTTGAACGTTCCGTTCCTTTCTATAATGAAATTCAACGGATGATCATCGAACTGGCGGCAGAGCATGCATTGCCCAATACAAATGTGGTCGACCTTGGCTGCTCGACCGGAACTACAATGATTGGTCTCAATCCGCTAATACCTGAAAACATTAGGTTTGTTGGAATTGATGACTCGGCTGAAATGCTGAAGAAATGTGATGTCAAGCTCAAACAGGCTGAACTCAAACGAGACTATCAGTTGGTCAACGCGGATCTGCACGAGGAGGTAAACATTGAAAATGCTTCGGTAGTGATTTTGTGCCTGACCCTTCAGTTTGTACGTCCGATCTACCGTGAACGTTTGTTGAAAAAGATCTATGATGGCCTGGTACCCGGAGGGGTGCTGATCATTTCAGAGAAAATCTTGGCAGAGGACAGTATGTTCAACAGGAATTTCATCAAATATTATTATGATTATAAACGTAGAAACCACTATAGTGAACTTGAAATCTCCCAAAAGCGGGAAGCGCTCGAAAATGTATTGATCCCCTATAAATTGAGCGAAAATTTTAAAATGCTCAGGGAAGCTGGCTTCCAGCATACCGAAACCTTTTTCAAATGGTATAATTTTTCAGGCTTTATCGCAGTTAAGAATTGATATGATCGCCATTGGTAATTTCTTTTTCAGATATAGGAACTTTCTGTTCATTTTCCTCTATCTCGCCTTGTTCATTCCTTCACCTCAGATATTTACAGAAACCGTGTTGGGGCCGAACTATTATTGGTATCCATTGATTATTGGACTGTTCATTACCATTAGTGGACAGCTCATCCGTGGTATTGCCATCTCCTTGGCCTATATTGTGCGTGGTGGACTAAACAAAAAAGTCCATGCAGATGACCTGATTACAGAGGGTTTGTTCAACCATGGGCGCAATCCGCTATATGTGGGCAACATCATGATGCTTGTGGGCGTGGGGATTTTGATCAATTCGATGTTGTTCATGTTATTTTTTATCCCGCTATTTCTGTTCATTTATCAGGCCATTGTACTTGCCGAAGAAAATTTTCTTAGAAAGAAATTCGGTAGTCAGTTTGATGCATATTGCGAAAGGGTCAACCGCTGGTGGATCAATTTTAACGGGATTGGCAGCACGATGAAAAACATGGCTTTCAAAGGCAAACGCTGGCTCATCAAAGAATACAATACGCAGACCGTCTGGCTATTGGGAATTGTCATTATCCTCTTATTCTACTATCCACAGCTTACAGGTGGCGACGAAATTCTGAGAAACAACATTGGCATTACCGCTTGTGCAATTTTAGCGGCCTACTACGGTACCATCAGATACCTGAAAAAAAGTGGCAAGTGGAAACCTTAGTTAGTTATCAGTTGCCAGTTTCTAGTTTACAGTTCATAGTTCACAGTTAAAACCAATTAACATGATGAAAATAGGGTTTATTGGGCTCGGAAAAATGGGTGTTCCCATGGCAGAAAACCTTTTGCGTGGGGGATATCCGCTATTGGTCTATAACAGGACCGTCGCAAAAGCTGACGGCTTGGTTTCACAGGGTGCAGAATTGGCAGATAGTCCAATCGACCTGATCGAAAAATCGGAGGTGATCATTGTGATGGTTGCTGACGATGAGGCAGTGCGGACGATATTTAATGATTTTGATAAATTGTTAAGTCCAGAGAAAGGAAAAATCGTAATCAACATGAGTACGGTTTCTCCCGGCATCAGTAGGAAAATGAATGACAGGTTAACCAGAAAAGGCTTTCATTATCTTGATGCACCTGTTTCAGGAAGTTTAAAACAGGCGCAGGAAGGTTCATTGGTAATTATGGTAGGAGGGGACCTTGCCATATTTGAAAATGTTAAGCCTATCCTAAACTCTCTTGGCAAGCTGGCAATGCGTATTGGTGAGGTTGGGACTGGAAATGTAGCGAAGTTGGCCATCAATTCCCTGTTGAGTTTTCATGCGCAGGGATTGGCGGAGGCGATAAATTTTGCATCTGAAAGAGGAATTGCGACCGCCGATCTGCTCGAACTTATTAACCAAAGTGCTTTGGGGAATATTTTTATGAAAATTAAGGGCGATGCCATCCTCCAAGAAAATTTTAATCCGGTATTTGCCCTTAAACATATTGCCAAAGATCTGCGTCTGGCAAAAGCTGAGGGCATCGATTCTCCATTAGCAAATGCTGCCTTATCTACTTTTACAGCGGCAGAGGCAACCTTGGGAGAAGAAGATATCATCGCGATCATTAAGCAATGCTAAGCTAGCCATGCGCCTAAACAATTTTGGGTTCTCGTTGTTTACACATCAAACAACCTAAAATAATCTACCATGGGCAATCAGAAACCGCAGGACCAAACTGCTAAAAATCTAGAATGGGGCGAGCATAATCCGAAACTGACGGATGAGAATTTTATTGACAGGAACAACAAAAAAGTGAACAGTACCGACGAATTGTTATCATCTAGCCAGGCTTACATCAACCTTGATGAACAAGAACCTGGTAGAAATCGACAAGGTGTAAAGGAAGGCCAAAATGCGCTAGACCTGAATGAAAAAAGGGGAAAAGCGTTTTAAAGTAGAAAGTAGAAAGTAGAAAGTAAAAAGTATAAAGTATAAAGTATCAAGTATAAAGTATCAAGTAGAAAGATGATTTGTTTCTAGAGAGAAATTATGCGCTACTACTTATACACATCATCAAGTTTTGCCTTTTCTCTTTTCCCTTTTCTCTTTTCCCTTTTCCCTCTTCCTTCTTCCCTCTTCACGAAGCAGGTTCTTGAGCTTTCCTCATGTTTTCTGCAACAACATGATCTGGCAAGATGTTGCTCATGCCTACCTGAAGTTTATTCTTAAAGCCTGAAATGACCATGTCCTTGCCTTCCATCATGGCATCATAACCATCTTTTGCTACGGTAGCGGCGTCTGCCATTTCACCTTCCTGCACTACCTTGGAATCAAGCATATCCGCTTTCCTAAAGAAATCTGTTGCAGTTGGACCTGGTAAAAGTGAAGTTAGGGTTATGGCCGTATCTTTGATTTCGTTGGCAACCGCTTCATTGAAGGAATGGACAAACGCTTTCGTGCCATGGTATACTGCTTGATAGGGGCCAGGCACCTTTCCAGCTATCGATGCCACATTTAAGATCTTTCCGGCATTACGCTTAACCATATCGCGCAAGAACAGCTTGGTCAATACAACCGTGGCACCAATATTCAGTTGGATGATATTCAGTTCACGCTGGAGATCTGTTTCCAGAAATTTTCCATATACCCCTTGTCCGGCATCATTGACCAGCACATCAATGTCGATGTTCAATTTCTTCACCTCTTCATAAAGATCGAAAGCTGCGCCCGAAATGAAAAAATCTTTACTGATGGTGGTGACGGCTACGCCATGCTGTTGAAGCTCGGTTGCTGCTTTATCCAGTTCCTGCTGATCCCTGGCCACCAATACCAGGTCATACCCATCTTTCGCGAATAACTTAGCTAACTCGAGACCAATTCCGCTCGTTCCTCCGGTAATCAGTGCGTGGGGGTTCTTATTATTTTCCATAGGTATAGGATTTATTTGTTTTTTCGATCGCTGAGCTTAAGTGGATCATCGCCCTGGTTCGCTTTTGCTTTTTTGAAAGCCGAATCGATTTTTAGCGTGTGCTGATAGTGATGGTTCAAGGTAGGCAATAGTGTTGAGGCAAATTTGGCAACTGCCACATCATCAGAACGGCTTGCCATCGAAAACAATTGGATGGCATTTTTGTGCTCAGTTACCATCAATTGGATATAATATTCATCACGTCCTTCATCTTTGAACGTGTCCATTTTTGAAATCAGGTCAACTTTCGAGTTGGGTAAGGTTGCAGGTAATATGTACCCATTTGTGGCCGCCAAAGCTTTAAGCTGTACATTCGCCGCACCATGGTCTTTTACCATCATCTCTGCAAAGGTTTTGATGGCAGGATCTTTTGTGTGCTGCAAGATCTGGTTACTGCTTTCTACTTCAACCATCCCGCCATAAGCGGCCTGTTGGAAGAAAGAAACGGTTGAAGTATCCAAAGGCTTTGCCGCTGCGGTTTTAGTAAGTAGGGTATCTTTTTTTGACTGGCTGCTGTCTGCATTTTCTGGCGATTGTTTTTCGCTCTGCTGGCAGGCGCTTAAAATAGCCAATCCAAAAACAAGAAGATGACGGAAATGCTTATCCATAGGTCTGAATTTGCTTTGTTAACAACTATGTTGCATTTATGTTTCAAGATTTTTTTGTAAAATTCGGACTGTAAACCAAATTGATTTATTTGCAGGAAAGCAAAACAATTGAAAAAAATCTTGGTTATCACTTTCAATTGTTTATGAATAAAAATTAGATAGGCGTAATGGTAAAAATTGATTATTTGTGTGAAATATTTGAAAATCAACTTCCTTTACTTTATACCTTGCTACAGGGAGAGGTAAGTGATATTTTCTATATCTGCGTAGGAAACCAATTGGTAGGCACGATCAACAGGGTTACTGATGGATGGGAACAGATTGGCGGAAGGAAATTGTCGGAAGAATTTATTGAAGATATCGGCAGTTTTATTGAACGTCAATTACCTGTACCTAGTTATGCCAGCAATTAATGTCATTATTGAAACCCCAAAAGGAAGCGCCCAAAAATTTAATCTTGATCTTAAAACAGGATATTTTAAGCTGAAGAAGATCATGCCGACAGGGCTGGTGTTTCCCTATGATTTTGGATTCATAGAGGGAACAGTGGGCGAAGACGGGGATCCACTCGATGTAATCGTGATTTCGGAGTTTGAGACCTTTCCTGGATGTTCGATTGAGTGCCGGATTATTGGAGCAATCAAGGCCAAACAACGAGAACGGGATGGTGATGAAATGCGCAATGACAGGTACATCGGAATCCCAATTGTTTCCAGACAGTACGAAGCCATAAAAGACCTCAAAGACTTTCCAAAGAAAATTTTAGGTGAGCTGGAAGCTTTTTTTGCCAATTATAATGCGCAAGCTGGGAAACGTTTTAGTCCGCTGGAGCGGATCAACGCCAAAAAAGCTTCAGCCATGCTCAGAAAGGCTAAAAAAGAGCGTACGGCAGAAACCAAGCTCATCCAACTCTTTTTGCCAATGTTTGATCCAGAGGGAAAGCCATTCCCTAAAACAAGGTTTGATGCGGTAATACAAAAACTGACTGGGAAGTTCAATGGGTTGTCGGTTTATGAAAATATGCCAGTAATTGGGCTGTGGAAAGATGATTCCAACCTTGAAAAGGACAAGCTGATCATCTTCGAGGTGATGAGCGACGTGCTCGAAACCGACTTCTGGGAGAAATATAGGGCCGATCTTCAAAAACAATTCAAACAAGAAAGCATCCTTGTGCGTTGCCTACACATGAATATGATTTAATCGACATGGAAAAACTAATCAACCAATTGCAGCAGGCCTATCCTCATGAAATTAAAGAAATCAAGGTAGCAGGCCCGGCAGAAATCAACATTTACCTCAATGATGGCGCAGTTGCCGAAAAATTTTCCCAGGAACTGCAGGATCATTTAGTATCCACGATTGATGAACTTACCATCATCAAAATCAATGTGTATGATTCAGCTGGGACTTTGCGCGATAGTTTTGCCAGCAATCAGTAGTCGGAAAGTCGGGAAGTCGTGAAGTCGGAAGATTAAGTCCAAGAGTCCAGAAGTCCAAGAGTCCATTTTATGTGCATAAGCTATGAACTACCAACTGCGAACTGTCAAACTACACTTTAAACTACAAACTAACAACTCCCAACTATCAAGCGGCTGTTGCCGATTTTACGTCCATTAAAATGGTTTCTAATAGTTTCAGTTTGGTGTCCTGAAAGCCATGGGCATCTACCCAAACATTGATGCTGATCTTATAACCATCAAGTTCCATTGCCGAAACCCCGATCCGCCGTGCGGGCTCTGCCAATATATTTTCGCATTTATCGATAGCAGCATTGATTGCAGCTTTGATCTGTTCATAATCAGCCTCGGGCTTTACCTTGATTTCTAAATCCAACCGCCTTTTTCCTTCCCTGCTGATGTTGATGATGACCTCATTGGAAAGTTTACTGTTGGGTACAATGACGGCCCGGTTGTCAAAAGTGGTAATGTAGGTGTAAAAAATCTGGATGGAGGTGACCGTGCCTTCGAGATTTTGGGTGATGATGTTGTCGCCCACGACAAAGGGCTTAACTAAAATGATAATAATGCCACTTGCAAAGTTCTGTAAGGTGCCTGAGAGCGCGAGTCCTGCCGCAACACCAAATGCAGCTACAAGAGCTGTAAACACCGTCATTTCAATTCCCAAAATGGAGAGCACTGCTAAAATCAGCACTGTTCTCAGCGCTACACCGATTAAGCTCAATAGGAAAGGTTTAGCGGTCGGATCGATGTCACGGATGTGCATGCGGTTGTGCACCCATTTCAAAATAACTTTGATCACCCAAAGCCCTGCGAGCAGGACAAGGATGCCCAATATTAGCTTGGGGCCATAAAAAATAATTGCATCATAAGCCTTGCTGTAGAATTTTTCTAAGTTCATGCAGCGTTAACAATCGGATTGGAATTTCGGTTTTAGCTATTTTCAGCATCATAAGCGACTTTTTTCATTTTCCTAAAACTTTTTGGGACAGAAACCATTTAGTATATGGTTGTTATTCAACATTGAACAAATTTTTAACCCAAAAATAATTCACATGAAATTCAAATTCTTAATTGTCCTTGCAATTGCCGGTATGGCTGCTGTAGGGTGTAGCTCAAGTAAAAGTGGTAATGGTACAATGGACTCTTCTGCAGTAGATAGTGCTAGCGTTGATTCAACTAAAATGATGAACGATACCACCAAAGCGGTGCCTGATACGACCAGGAAACAATAATTCGATAAAATAATTAATTAATTCAGAAAACAACTGCGAAGAAATTTGCGGTTGTTTTTTTGTGTCAGGTATCAGGTAGCAAGCAACAAGTATCAAGTATCAAGTATCAAGATAAACTACTAACTACGAACTACCAACTATAAACTAAATCTCCTCGTTCAACTTTAAAAGAAAACTTTTTAAACGTTCAAGTGAGTCGATTACCTTTTGGTTTTCTTTCACTTCGCCATTGTTGTGCTTTAAATGATCTTTGGCGCCTTTGAGCGTAAATCCCTTATCATCGACCAGGTGAAAAATGATCTTTAGGTTTTCGATATCCTCTGGCGTAAAGAGCCGATTGCCCTTTTTGTTTTTTTTGGGCTGCAATACATCAAATTCCTTTTCATAGAACCTGATCTGTGAGGCATTTACGCCAAACATTTCGGTCACTTCGCCCATCGTGTAGTACATTTTATTGATTTCTCTTTCTTTGTAAGGCATGTTGTGAACTGATTATGAATTATTTGCAGGTTTTACTTGAAGTGTTCAAATGTAAAGGGATTTTAGTAGAATACCGCAATAAAATTTTAATTTTGTGGCAAATCTTCTACTCAAATGACAGCCAAAGAAATCAGACAGACCTTTTTAGATTTTTTCAAAAGTAAACAGCATCAATTGGTACCTTCAGCTCCGATTGTGGTGAAGAATGACCCTACGCTCATGTTTACCAATGCGGGAATGAACCAGTTTAAGGAACTGTTTTTGGGAGAAGCTGCCATCAAGTTTCCACGGGTGGCCGATACCCAACGCTGCCTTCGGGTGTCTGGAAAGCACAACGATCTCGAAGAGGTAGGAATTGATACCTATCACCACACCATGTTCGAAATGTTGGGCAATTGGAGCTTTGGCGATTATTTCAAAAAAGAGGCTATCGCTTGGAGCTGGGAATTGCTGACCGAGGTTTATCAGATACCAAAAGAGCAATTGTATGTCTCTATCTTTGAAGGCGATGAGAAAGAAGGATTGCCAAGAGATGAGGAAGCTTACGAACTTTGGAAACAGTTTGTGCCCGAAGATCGCATCATTTTGGGCAATAAGAAAGACAATTTTTGGGAAATGGGAGATACCGGGCCCTGCGGACCTTGTTCTGAAATCCATGTAGATTGCAGACCGGCCAGTGAGCGCGAGGCGATCAACGGGAAAAGCCTGGTCAATGCCGATCACCCACAGGTAATCGAAATCTGGAACAACGTTTTTATGCAGTTCAATCGTCTAAAGGATGGATCGCTGAAACCATTGCCAGCTAAACATGTGGATACCGGAATGGGTTTTGAACGCCTGGTTAGGGTATTGCAGGGAAAATCTTCCAATTACGATACCGATGTATTCCAGCCGCTCATCCAGTTCATTGCCGAAAAATCGGGCACAGTCTATGGGCATGAGGAAAAAACCGATATTGCCATGCGGGTAATGGCCGATCACATTAGGGCGATTTCTTTTGTGATTGCTGATGGACAATTGCCGTCCAATAATAAAGCAGGTTATGTTATTCGCCGTATTTTACGTCGCGCAGTGCGCTATGCCTATACCTTCCTGAACCTCAAGGAGCCTTTTCTCCATCTATTGGTCCCTGTATTGGCCGATCAGTTCAAAGGTGTTTTTGATGAGCTTTACCTGCAGAAAGATTTCGTACAGAAAGTAGTGCTAGAAGAGGAAGTCTCATTTTTGAGAACCTTAGAACAAGGGATAAATTATTTTAATAAGCAAATTTTGGCAAGCCAGGTTTGGGCAGACCGTAAAGTTGTTGAAGGCAATGCTGCTTTTCTTTTGCAGGATACCTATGGATTTCCAATTGACCTGACCACTTTGATGGCCAAGGAAAAAGGGGGGGAAGTAGATATGTTAGGTTTTGGCAAAGCATTGGATGAACAAAAAAATCGCTCTCGTGCAGCAACTGCAGTAGATACTGGCGATTGGATTGTGGTGAATGAAGGCAATGAAACAGAATTTGTAGGTTATGATGATCCTGAAATAGAGACATCGATCCTGAAATACAGGAAAGTAAGCGCCAAAGGGAAAGAACAATATCAGATTGTGCTTAGCCAAACCCCATTTTATGCAGAAAGTGGCGGACAGGTCGGTGATACTGGCCGTTTAGAAGATCACAGCAGACAATTTTGGGTACAAATTACAGATACCAAGAAAGAAAATGGGATAATTGTTCATTATGCAGATGAATTGCCGGCAGATGTAGAAGGCAAGTTTTGGGCGGTGATCGATGAAGAGAAAAGAGAATTGATTGCGGATAACCATTCTGCTACCCATTTGCTCCACGCAGCGCTCAAAAAAATATTGGGTACACATGTAAACCAAAAGGGAAGCTTGGTGAATGCAGATTATCTCCGCTTTGATTTCTCGCATTTTGCGAAAATTACCGATGAAGACCTTACCAAGATCGAGCACATCGTAAACCAAAAGATTAGGGCAAATATTAAACTGAAGGAACAGCGCAATGTGCCTTATGACGAGGCCATAAATTCTGGTGTGACCGCATTATTTGGTGAGAAGTATGGCGATAAAGTAAGGGTGATTACATTTGACGACCATTTTTCAAAAGAGCTCTGTGGCGGAACGCATGTGATGGCGACTGGCCAAATCGGATATTTTAAGATCATTTCTGAAAGTGCGGTAGCCGCAGGAGTACGCCGTATTGAAGCTATCACTGCAGCAAAGGCAGAACAATATATTGTAAATCAGTCAAATGAATTCAATAAATTGAAGTCTTTGTTGAAAGGAAATCAGCAGCTTAGTGCCGCTGTTCAGGCTTTGTTAGATGAAAATTCCCGCCTCAAAAAAGAAGTGGAAAAGAACATTTTGGCGAAAGCTGGAGATATGAAACAGACCATCGCTGGTCAGGCCCAGGAAGTTAACGGCATTAATTTCATTGCCGCACATGTAGACCTGCCGAATGCAGAAGCTGTAAAAAATCTGGCCTATGAAGTGAAGGCCATTGTGTCCCATCTTTATTTGGTGCTGACCACATTAATCGACAATAAACCAGGCATAACCGTAATGATTGCTGAAGACATTGTTTCGGATACCTTAAATGCGGCAAAGATTGTGAGGGAATTAGGAAAAGAAATCCAAGGTGGTGGCGGCGGTCAGGCATTCTATGCAACTGCTGGTGGTAAAAACCCTGATGGCCTAGCGATTGTACTGGAGAAGGCGAAGGATTATTTGAGTTAAAAGTTAAAGGTTAAAAGTTCAAGGTTAAAGGTTAAAGGTTAAAAGGTAAAAGTTGCAGGTTTTGCGTAAAAGGATTGCTTCTAAACAAAGCATTCAACCTCACCGTATACTAACGTTTCAACTTTCCAACTTTCAACCCACAACTTTCAACCTAAAACCTACAACTTACAACCTACAACTTACAACCCACAACCTAAGACCTGCCTAGTGTCTTCCCCGCCCGTGGCCTTTCCCGAATTTATGCCCATTGTAATTTACATGTTTTACGCTATAACTGCGATAGACGGGACGGCGATAGCTGGTATGATAAACTCTTGAAGGTGAGTAGGAGCGATAGCTCACATATCTTTTCGGCTGATAAACCACTACTGGCCTATGGTAAACTACAGGTCTGGTATATACGACCCTTCTTGCCGGTGCATAAGCATAATAAGAATCATAATAAGCAGGTACATAGTGTGGTCTGCTGCCGATGTTGATGCTTACGCTCAATTGGGCTTTAGCAGGTTGATAACTGACGGATGCGATGGCAACTAGGGCCAAAAGAATTAACTTTTTCATAATTTTTCATTTTAGTGTATATCAAGTAAAACCAATACTGTGCCATAACATGATTATTACCGCTTCTGCAACAGAATTGTTGGATAAATCCCTATCTTTGGTTACCTATAATGCCATTAGCATAGTTATTGCCCATTAATGAGTACACCATCACCTACTGAGATTACAGCCTATGAACTGGTTTCTGGTTTGGAAATCCATGTCCAGTTAAATACGAAATCGAAGATCTTTTCTGGAGACAGTGCTTCTTTTGGTGCATCGCCAAATGCGCACATATCAACAGTTTCACTTGCGCTTCCAGGTGCCTTGCCAAAATTGAACAAGGAAGTGATTGAAAAAGCGGTTCGGATTGGCTTAGCGCTAAATTGTGAAATCAACCAGCATAACTTTTTCGATCGTAAGAATTATTTTTATGCAGACCTTCCGAAAGGATATCAGATTACACAGGACAACAGTCCAATCTGTAAAAACGGTTTTGTCATAGTAACCTTGGCAAATGGCCAGGAAAGGAGAATTGGTATTAACCGGATCCATTTGGAAGAAGATGCCGGAAAAAGCATGCACGACCAGGATGCACATTATTCTTTTGTAGACCTGAACCGTGCTGGCGTTCCGCTGATCGAGATTGTGACCGAGCCAGATATCCGCAGTGCAGAAGAAGCATCGGTTTTGCTCAATGAAATCAGAAAATTGGTCCGTTTTCTGGATGTGAGCGATGGGAACATGGAAGAAGGCTCCTTGCGCTGCGATGCAAACATTTCGATTCGTCCAGCAGGATCTTCGGACTATGGCACACGATGTGAAGTAAAAAATCTAAATTCTATGAAACATGTACGTCGTGCCATCGAATTTGAATTTGATCGCCAGATTGGGATCATCGAAAAAGGCAGTGAAATTATACAGAGTACCCTGAACTTCGATGCAGAAAAGGGAACTACATCGCCTATGCGTACCAAAGAAGAGGCCAACGATTATCGGTATTTTCCGGATCCCGATCTTCCGCCCATCTACATCGATGATCATTGGTTGGCACAGATCAGATCTGCAATGCCCAAATTGCCGAATGTTATTGCCCAGGAACTCATGGCGGACTTCGCAATCAGCGCCGCTGAAGCCAGCCTTTTGGCAGAAGACCCAACATTATTGCATTACTTGGGATCGGCTAAAACTATGATAGATAGGCCGAAAAGTTTAATCAACTGGCTAATTGGGCCAATACGTGCCTTATTGAGCGATAAAGCAATTGGCATTGATCAATTTTTCGTGGCCCCATTCAAAATGGCCGAAATCATCAACCTGGTCGACAAGAAAAAAATAAGCCAAAATAATGCGCTGCAAACCTTAATTCCTGCCCTCGAAAATGAACCGGAACGCGATGTGCTAGAATTGGCAAACCAATTGGACCTATTGATCGTAGCTGATCAGCAGGCCTTTGAAGAACAGATCAATGCAGTGCTCCAAAAATACGAACCACAAGTGCAGGCCTACAAGGCAGGAAAGAAAGGCGTTTTGGGACTGTTTGTGGGCGAAGTAATGAAGTTGGTGCAGGGAAAGGCGGATGCCAAAAAAATAAGTGATCAAATTATCGAAAAACTAAAATGATGAAAAGATTTAGCTATATCCTATTGTGCATGGTTGCCTTGGCTGCCTGCAAAGACAAGACCAAATTTACCATTGCAGGTAAGTTTGAAAATTTCGGCAATGATAAAAAGGTTTTCCTTTACGGGATGTCAAGCAATACCATGGAAATATTGGATTCGACTGTGCTATCTGAGAAGGGTGAATATAAGTTTACAAATAGTGCGCCAGTAGCCGATTTTTACCGCATAAATATTGGAGCAAACGAATTTATGGCAGTTGCCCATAACGGGGACGAGATTGAGCTGAATGCAGATCTTGCAAATAAAAAACATAGCTACAGCATCAGTGGTGGCGATGAATCCAAAAAACTCTCTGAATTTAATGAGCTTAAGCAGCAGTATGGCGACAAAATTGAAGTCATTAAGAACGATTTTGAACAGCAGGTAGCTGCTCATCCGGAAAATAGGGAAGCCCTGGTGCAGCAATTATCGCCCGCCTATATGAAAGCGATTGCTGACCTCAATATAGCAATCATTAAATTTGCGAACGAAAATACCAGTTCATTGGTAAGTTTTTATGCCATTAGCCTGGTAAATCCGACAGGAAATGAAGAAGCTTTAGTGACCTATGCCGCAAAGGTTGGCGATGAACTGAAAAAGAATGCCGCGGTTAAAAATTTTGTAGAAAAGGTAGGAAAGTTAAAGGCCGTTCAGGTAGGACAGCCTGCACCAGCCTTTAGTATCACATCGATCGATGGAAAAACGATAAACCTAAGCGATTTTAAAGGAAAGTATACCTTGATCGATTTCTGGGCATCATGGTGCGCACCATGCAGAAATGAAAATCCAAATGTGGTAAAGGCCTATCAAAAATATAAGGATAGGGGCTTTACGATCCTTGGTATTTCTTTAGATAAAGATAAGGAAGCCTGGCAACAGGCCATTGCCCAAGATGGACTGACATGGGCACATGCGGGAGAATTGGCTGATTTTAATGGGCCGACGGTCAGGTTATATCAGGTTGAAGCCATCCCGGCATCATTCCTCCTAGATCCCAACGGAAAAATTATCGCGAAAGACCTTAGGGGTGAAGAGCTAGATGCTTTTTTAAATAAAACATTGCCATAAGCTTAATTTACCGTTAGCCTATTGTTGCGATTAACAATTTCTTAACATCAGTTTAACTAAAGAGTACATTAGCATCCTTACTTTCGTAATAAATAAACAAGTAATGAGTACAGCAAAACAAAAAATACTAATTGTTGATGATGAACCTGATATTTTGGAGTTGATCGAATACAACCTTAAAAAAGAAGGTTATCAGGTATTTTTGGCTAGTAATGGTCAGGAAGGCATTACCGTTGCGAAAAAAGTTCATCCAGACTTGATCATCCTAGACATTATGATGCCTAAGATGGATGGGATTGAGGCTTGTAGGCTGATGCGTGCCATCCCCGAATTCAAAAATACATTCATGGTGTTTTTAACGGCTCGGAGCGAAGAATATTCTGAAATTGCTGGTTTTAATGTTGGTGCTGACGATTATATAGCAAAACCAATCAAGCCGCGTGCCTTGGTGAGCAGGATCAATGCCATATTAAGGAGAAATGCCAGTGGCGAAGAAATTTCAGATAACAAAGTCGAGATTGGAGACCTGGTGATTGACAGGGAAGCTTATCTTGTTTTTCAGAATGGCAAAAAAGTAGTGTTGGCCAAAAAAGAATTTGAACTACTGTACCTTTTGGCTGCTAAGCCCGGAAAAGTCTATACGCGTGAGTCGATCCTTAAAAATATTTGGGAAGATTCGGTAGTCGTTACCAATCGGACCATTGATGTGCACATCCGTAAACTAAGGGAAAAATTGGGTGAAAATTATGTCGCTACGGTTAAAGGTGTAGGGTATAAATTTGAACTCAGCTAATCGCCAAATTAGCCAGTTCGCCAATTATTTCGTACTTTTGCAGGGTGAAATACCCTAGTTTTAAAGACCTCATCATTTACGAAGACAATGATTACGTAGTTGTCAACAAGCCTCCATTTATAGCTTCGCTTGATGAACGTGGTGCTGCTGGAGAAATAAACATCCTACGTTTGGCCAAACAATATGTGCCAGATGCGCAGGTCTGCCACCGATTGGATAAGGAAACCTCTGGTGCACTCGTCATTGCCAAAAATGCGGAAGCTTATCGGAATCTTTCTATGCAGTTTGAGCGTCGGAAGGTTAAAAAGGTTTATCATGCTGTTGTAGATGGACAATATCACTTTGAAGAACTTTTGGTCGATCTGCCCATCCTGAATGATGGGAATAAGAATGTCACTATCGACAGGCAGGAGGGAAAGCGTGCAGAGACCTATTTCACATCGCTCAAATTTTATAAACACTATACCTTGGTCGAGTGCAGGCCCATTACGGGAAGGATGCACCAGATCAGGATCCACCTTGCAACCCAGCGTGCAGCCATCAGTGGCGATCACATGTACCGCGGAAAGCCTGTGTTTCTTTCATCCATTAAAAAAGGCTATCGCTTATCAAAAAATGAGGAAGAACAGCCCATCATGAAAAGATTTGCCCTGCATGCTAAAGAAATTACCTTTAAGGGACTTGATGAACAGGACATCAGGATTGAAGCGGAATATCCAAAAGATTTTGCCACTTTATTGAAACTGTTAGATAAGTTTGATTCTTGATCTAAGCGTAGCGCTAAAAGGAGAAAACGGAAAACTGAAGCATCGGGTATCAGGTATCGGGTATTAGGTATCGGGTATCAGGTATCAGGTATCAAGTATCAGGTATCAAGTATTGGAATAAAGGATAGCAAAGGGCACATAACTGCTATAGAATTCATATATTTGGATGTCCGCTCTCATTTCAGATTACTTTGCCCATGCGGAATATCATTACTACAGTACGATTTTTTTTTAAAAGGAGATTTGACTCTATCCCCAACCGTAAAGTAAGGAGAGATTTGCTCAACGCGCTTCCATACTGGTCTGGGGCATTTATTGCGGGAGTGGTAGCTGTGGTTTATGCGAAGCTTTTCGCGCTGGCCGAGGAAGGTACCCATTTTTTGTTTGAACGGGCAAATTGGATGTTCTTTGTGGTTACACCTGTCGGATTTTTGCTGGCCGCATGGATGGTTGCCAAATATTCACCTTATGCAAGAGGCAGTGGCATTCCGCAGGTTAGCGCGGCGATAGAGCTGTCTAATCCGAAGCATCACTACAAGGTGGGCTCACTGTTGAGCATCAAAATGATCATCGTAAAGATCGTTTCGAGCTTGATCATGGTTTTTAGTGGTGGAATTATAGGTAGGGAAGGGCCTACCATCCAGATTTCTGCTGCCATCTTTAAAAAAATTAACGATAACCTGCCAGCCTGGTATCCTAAAATATCGAAGCGTAACATGGTGGTTACGGGAGCCGCTGCGGGTTTGGCCGCAGCTTTCAATACGCCTTTGGGCGGAATTGTTTTTGCAATAGAAGAGTTGACCAAAACACATTTCAGTTTTTTTAAATCTGCACTGCTCACAGGGGTCATCATTGCCGGGCTCACTGCGCTGAACTTTTTGGGCCCATATCTTTATCTTGGCTATCCACATTTGGGCGAAGTTTCATTTGGACTGATCCTTATCATCATTCCATTGGCCGTTGCCACCAGTGCGATCGGTACCTGGATGTGCAATGCCATCCTCTATATTTTTAAGGTGAAAAGTGCTTTTCCAAAAAGCTATCATAAATATGTCTATGTAGCAATTTGTGGTCTTCTAATTGCAGCTTCTGCAACTTTTATCGATGCCAGGACATTTGGGTCTGGAAAGGAAATCATGGTAGCAGCGTTGTTTACCGATCATAAACAGATAGAGTGGTATATTCCATTGCTTAAGATTTTTGGCTCCATCCTTTCTTTCACTACTGGTGGAGCAGGAGGAGTGTTTGCTCCATCCTTAACCGCTGGCGCGAGTATAGGCGGACTGGTTGCGGGATGGCTGCATTTGAGCGCTACGTCGACAAATCTGCTTGTGCTTTGTGGAATGACCGGATTTTTGACAAGCGTAACGCGGAGCCCTTTTACTTCGTCTATCTTGGTGTTGGAAATGACAGATACCCATGACGTGATCTTTTACATCATGTTGACCGCCCTGTTTGCAAACCTGATTGCTAATCTCTTGAGCCGACACTCTTTTTACGATCAGCTAAAACATCAGTATATCCATGAGATTCATCATAAAGAGAACCAAGATAATAGCGTTGAAGGTTTAAAGTTGAAGGTTTAAAGTTGAAAGTTTAAAGTTAAAGGTTTAAAGTTGAAAGTTGAACGTTTGCGTAAAAGGATTTCGTTTAATTTAACCTTACAACATTGCAACCTTCCAACAATCTAACTTTTAACCCACAACTCAACTCAATCTACAACGCTCTACTCAGCCCTTTTGAGTCCGAATTTTTCAATTTTGCTATAAAGGTGGCTGCGCTGGATTTCGATATCATCTGCCGTTTTCGAAACATTCCAATTGTTTTTCTCCAGTTTGAATTTGATAAATTCCTTCTCAGCATAATCCTTATAATCCTGAAAATTAGAGAATTTTTCAAAGTTGAATGCAGGGCCGCTCTGTGTAGGACTTGGCACGCCTGAGCCAATATTTGTGCCTCCTGTCGGATTGGCAAAGGAGATTACATCATTCTCGGTGATGACCTTATCGCTCAAAATAATAAGCCGCTCGATCATGTTATGCAATTCACGAACATTTCCTGTCCAAGGGAGCCCTTTAAGTGCTTCCATGGCACCATCACTTATTTTTTTAACGGGCATCCCATAATCGTCACAGATTTCCTCCAAAAACTGTTGGGCAATTACCGGAATGTCGTCGGTACGTTCGGTCAGGTGGGGCACATGGATATTGATGACATTTAACCTATGGTAAAGGTCCATCCTAAAATTACCGGCTTCAATTTCTTTTAAAAGGTCTTTATTGGTTGCTGCCAACACGCGTACATTCACTTCAAGTTCCTTTTCTCCGCCTACGCGCGTTATTTTATGTTCTTGTAAGGCGCGCAATACTTTTGCCTGTGCAGAAAGGCTCATGTCGCCAATCTCATCAAGGAAAAGCGTACCACCATTGGCCAGTTCAAATTTACCGATGCGCTGTTTTACGGCCGATGTGAACGAACCCTTTTCGTGTCCGAACAATTCACTTTCGATCAACTCTGAAGGTATGGCCGCACAGTTGACTTCGATTAACGTGCTCTCAGAGCGATTGGATTTTTCATGGATCCAACGGGCAACCAGTTCTTTTCCGCTACCGTTCGCACCGGTAATCAATACGCGTGCTTCTGTGGGAGCTACACGTTCAATGGTTTCCTTGATCTTGCTGATGCTTTCCGATTCGCCTAAAATGTGGCGGGTCTTGCTTACTTTGCGTTTGAGTACCTTGGTCTCGGTAACCAAATTCCCCCGGTCTAGCGCATTGCGGACGGTGATCAGTAACCTATTCAGATCGGGCGGTTTAGATACGAAGTCAAAGGCTCCTTTTTTACTGGCTTCAATGGCAGTTTCTACGGTACCATGTCCCGAAATCATGATAAAAGGAAGGTCTGGTTTTAAGGCAAGTGCATTTTCCAGCACCTCCATGCCATCCATCTTATTCATTTTAATGTCGCAAAGAACAAGATCATAATTGTTCTTTTTGATGAGTTCCAATCCGTCGATACCATTATCGATATCATCTACCTCATAACTTTCGTATTCTAAAATTTCACGTAATGTGCTTCTGATCGCACGCTCATCATCAATTATCAGCAGTTTGGCCATTGTGGGGTTTGAATATTAATAGGCTACTAATATAGCATTTTTTGTGAAGTGTATAGTTTATTGTACATATTAACGAAAACAGAGGAGAAATGTTTGATTGGATATTAGTCCATAGAAGTATAAAGTAGAAAGTAAAAAGTAAAAAGCCCAAAAGGGGTGCCTGCGGCATATAAAGTAGAAAGTAGAAAGTAGAAAGTAAAAAGTGTAAAGTAGAAAGTAGAAAGTGGAAGCCTGAACTCCTCAGATACATCGAATTCGAACTTTAAACTTTCAACCTTTAACTTTCAACATATTTCATGCGCCAAGCGCAATTCAACCTAAAAAAGCAAGCCTATAAGCCGGGTTCTGTATCCCAATTTGCATTGGGATTTCTATCATTAATCTAGTATAAATGTTGCCATTTATCTCTAACGACCTACCCACTAACGTTTGGCGAGCAGCCATTAACTTCAAGTGAACTTGAAATGTTAGCCTATTTGGTCTTTCAACTCCCGGGGTTTACCAAAATCCCGATCACTCGGGAAGCTCGTGAGCTCTTACCCCACGTTTTCACCCTTGCCCCTGTAGTAACACAATTCTGCTGCATTGCTGCATAATGTGTGTACTACAGGGGCGGTTTATTTTCTGTGGCACTTTCCGTCATTCAGGTCTTCAATCCCCAATGCCTTCCCGTTAGGAAGCGAGATGCTCTGTGTTGCCCGGACTTTCCTCTCACTAGCAAATGCTAACGAGCGATAGAACGGCTTGCTGGTGCAAAGATAGGGTTTTAGTTGGTTACTTGTTTAGTTGGCCACTGGTTTAGTTGGAAGGAATGAAAATTTTAAATCTTTATAGACTTGAGATAGGAGACTTGAGGTTTGAGACTTGAGATGAGTATTCTCTCTAGCAAAGAATCAAACTTTCAACTTTTAACTTTCAACTTTTAACTTTCAACCTTTAACCTTCAACTTTTATCTCGTTGCGCAACTCTTCAGATCTTTATTTATGTCCGCATACGGATACATGCCCATCTTGTTGCCAAATGAATTGGTTACATAAACAATGATCTGTGCAATATCGATGTCTGCTAGTTTTGGAAAGGCAGGCATTTTTTCCTCATAGGTTTTGCCATGAACGGTTACGGGTGTTGTCGCTCCATTTTTGATGATACAGGCAAGCACAGTACGGTTATTTTTTAAAAATAAGCTATCGGTTAATGGGGGAGTAAGCAGCCCTAGGCCTTCACCTTTTTCGCCATGGCAATTTTGGCAGTAAGTCTGATAAAGTGTTTGTCCATTGCTGTAATAAGTCTGGTATTCGAGCTGCTCGGCATCTTGGCACGAATAGATCAACGTAACTATAACGGTAGACATAACCAGAAACAGAACAATTTTGCGCATCAACGTCAATTTTCTTCCTTTAATAAGATGGCGATGTCTTTCTGGAGCTGTGCTACCTGATCGCTTTTGGTCCCATCATAGGCACCTCGCATCCTTTTATGCTTATCCACAAGCACGAGCCAGCCCTGGTGGATGTATCCATCTTTGGCACTTTGGTCCTCCTGTACGGCTACCAGATAATCATGTTCGGCAATGTGATAGATTTCTTCCTTTGTACCGTAAACAAATTGCCATTTCGGACCATCAACCCCCAATTTCTGTCCATATTTCTTCAGCACCGATGGTTTATCATATTTAAAATCAATGGTATGGGATAAAAACATGACGTCGGGATTATTTTTATAGGCGTCAAAAATGGTCTTCAGGTTGCGGTGCATGGTAGGGCAGATGGTACTGCAGGAGGTGAAGAAGAAATCGGCCACATAAATCTTATTTTTAAATGCATCCTGGGTAATGTAAATGCTGTCCTGGTTCAGTAACCTGAAAGGAGGGATGGTCTGATAGACGGTATCAACCTTTTCGGTTCCATCTGCAGCTTTGGTGATCCTGGCTTCCCGTTGACCATAAAAAGGCAATTTTTTATCGTTGCTGCAGGCAATGCAACAAATTGCTAATAAAAAGGGCGCAACAAAGCGAATGGATTGGCAAAGTTTATTCATGTCATGCAGTTTACTCCGCAAACTTACGTTAAAACAAATGAAGGTAAAATGAAAAGGGTAAAAGTTTGGTCAAGAGTTGAGGCCTATTGCTGCAGATCTTCCATAATCTTTTTGATCTTTTCATTCAAACTGGCCTCAGTGTTTTTAAAATCTGTTAGGCTGGCCAATGGGGCATTCACGCTGCAATAGAACTTAATCTTAGGTTCCGTTCCGCTAGGCCTTGCCGAAATGATGCTTCCATCGGCAGTGATGAACTGCAGGACATCAGATTTAGGAAAATCCAGTTCCTTACTACTTTTTGATCTGATATCAGTTTCTTTTTTGAGCTCATAATCTTTCAGGGTCACAACTTCTGATCCGCCTAAAGTAGCTGGAGGATTACTCCTAAACTGCTCCATCATGGCCTTGATCTCTTCGGCACCGGTTTTGCCTTTTTTGGTCAAAGACACAAGGTCTTCCTTGTACAGCCCATAATCTACATACATGTTTACCAACGCCTCATATAAACTGCTTCCCTGATCTTTATAAAATGCGGTCATTTCTGCGATAAATGCGCATGAAATTACCGCATCCTTATCACGAACAAGGTCGCCGACCAGATAACCATAACTTTCTTCCCCGCCTGCAATGAATGTCTTTTTGCCCTGTAGTTCGGTCATGATCTTACCAATCCATTTAAAGCCTGTCAGCGTGTCAAAATATTCCACGCCTTTTGCATCGCAGATGGCTTTAATGAGCGGAGTAGTCACAATGGTCGAAACCACAAACTCATTTCCGGTTAGTTTCTGCTCTTTTTGCCATGCACTTAACATGTAGTTGATCAATAGGCTCCCGGTTTGGTTGCCATTGAGCAATACAAACTCCCCATCACTGTTCTTTACGGCGATACCTACACGATCGGCATCTGGGTCAGTGGCCAAAACTAGGTCGGCATCAATTTCTGCAGCTTTTTTAAGGGCTAAGGTCAAGGCCTCCTTTTCTTCCGGATTTGGATATACCACCGTTGGAAAATTGCCATCGGGTTTACTTTGTTCATCGACAATGGTCACATTGGTAAAACCAAACTGTGCCAAGGCTTTTGGAACTAAAGTAATTCCGGTGCCATGAATGGGAGAGTATACGATCTTCAGGTCGTGCTGGTTTTTGATGGCATCTGGTGAAACGGAAAGTTTGGTAATCTCATCCAGATAGCGCTGATCGATGTCTTCGCCGATAAGCTGGACCAAGCTATCTACGCGTTGGAATTTAACTTCATCAATGCTCTTGATCGATGCCACTTCCTCCATCACCATTTTATCGTCTGGCGAAGTAAACTGTCCACCATCACTGCCATAGGCCTTATAGCCATTGTATTCTTTGGGATTATGTGATGCGGTGAGCATTACGCCGCTTTTGCAGCCCAATTGTCGGATGGCGAAAGAAAGTTCTGGTGTAGGCCGCAAGGCAGAAAAGAAGTACACCTGGATGCCATTGGCCGAAAATACATCTGCCGTGATTTTTGCAAAATAATCTGAATTGTTACGGCTATCATGTGCAATGGCCACGCTGATCTTTTCGCCACTATATTTTTTGTTCAGGTAGTTGGATAGGCCCTGGGTAGCCGTTCCAATCGTGTATTTATTGATCCGGTTGGAACCAGCACCCATAATTCCGCGCAACCCGCCCGTACCAAATTCCAGGTCGCGATAAAAAGAGTCGGTCAGTTCGGTAAATGATTCCTTGTTTAATAAGTCTTTTATGGTCTGCTTGGTCTCTTGGTCGTAGTTGCCGTTAAGCCATTGATTTATAGTATTTAAAGTACTTTGTTCTAATTGCATAAATAATTTAGATTGAATATTTATATAGACAAAACAAAATTAAAATTGTTCTGATGAATTTTTGGGAACGATATCAGTATTTTATTTTGCCCATTTAATGGAAATTTACCGTCTTTTCGCTAATTTCAGCGCGCATTACAATAATAAGAAAAAATATACAGTATCAAGTAGCAGGTAGTTGGTATCGAGTAACAGGTATCAGGTATCTAGTATCAGGTATCTTGTAACAGGTATCAGGTAGCGAGATGGATGGAAAAAAGAATAAGGATTAAAGAGCAAAGACCAAATGCTTACAATCTAAATTAACCTGCAACTTACAACACAATTTAATGATATAATGAAGATTTTAAAATTTGGTGGTACATCGGTAGGCAGCCCGGAGCGGATGAAAAAATTGCTGGATATTATCGATCCGACTGAAAGACAGATTGTTGTCTTATCGGCAGTTTCTGGCACAACGAACAGTTTGGTAGAGATTTCAGCTAAGCTATTAAACGAGGACAAACAGAAGGGTACCGAATTGATCAAAGATCTTCATGAAAAATACAACGCTTTTGTAGCAGAGCTTTTGCCTGAAGGCGATTTTAGGGAACAGGGACAGGAAGTAGTAGACTATCACTTTAACTTTTTGTTGTCGCTAACGCTTGATGTATTTACCCCAATTGAAGAAAAGGTAGTATTAGCGCAGGGCGAACTCTTGTCAACAACTTTATATCATGTATATCTCAAGTCCATCAATGTCCCATCGGTACTGTTACCAGCACTTGATTTCATGAAAATCGACGAAGATAATGAACCCGATATTCCATATACCACCCAGCATTTGACCCCTTTTCTAGAAAAAAATCCTGAAACCAGATTGTTCATTACCCAGGGTTTCATTTGTAGGAATAGTTTTGGCGAAGTAGATAACCTGCGTCGTGGGGGAAGTGATTACACCGCATCTTTATTGGGGGCCGCGATCATGGCCGATGAGGTACAGATCTGGACGGACATTGACGGCATGCATAACAATGACCCAAGAATTGTGAAAGGAACTAGGCCTATTTCGCATCTTTCTTTTGATGAAGCAGCAGAGTTGGCCTATTTTGGAGCCAAGATCTTGCATCCGCAATCGGTATTTCCAGCGCAGAAATATCAGATTCCTGTGCGCCTGCTCAATACCATGGAGCCAAAGGCTTTAGGTACGGTCATCAGCACGGAAAGTGAGAAGGGGAAGATCAAATCGATTGCAGCTAAGGATGGCATTACGGCGATCAAAATCCAATCTAGCCGGATGTTACTGGCTTATGGCTTTCTGAGGAGGATTTTCGAGATTTTCGAGCGATACAAGACCCCGATCGATATGATCACAACATCGGAAGTTGCGGTATCGCTTACCATCGATTTTACCGATAACCTGAATGCCATTATAGAGGAACTCAATGCGTTCGGAACGGTAGAAATTGATCAGGATCAGACGATTATCTGTGTAGTTGGAGATTTTGGCGCAGAAAAACATGGTTATGCCGCAAAAGTCCTCGATTCGGTTAAACATATTCCGGTAAGGATGATTTCTTACGGTGGGAGTGAATACAACATTTCGCTCCTGGTGGGCACCGGGAATAAAACGGAAGCACTGAGGAGCCTGCATAACAGGATATTTGAATAATTATCTTTTTCTCAACATGAAATAGATGAAGGCCAGGAACAAGATCAGTAGAATGGAGAGCCGAAAATTCCGCTCATATTGTTTACGTGTGATCTTGCCTCTTTTGTAATCAAAATAATTACCAGTATAAACGATGGTCATGAAGACCACAAAAATGATCAGTAGATATTTCAAAGCGTATGTTCTCCGATAAAGATATAGCACATTTTTCTAAATTAGAAACCCCATTTTATTATTACGACCTTGATTTGCTCCAGCGTACGTTAAGTGCTTGTCGTGCAGCGGCCTCGCCGCATGGTTTTCATGTGCACTATGCCATGAAAGCAAACTTTAATGCTTCAGTGCTGAAAAAAATCGAAGCTCTAGGTTTTGGCGCCGATTGTGTAAGTGGCAATGAAGTGAAAAAAGCAATCGAAATTGGTTTTGATCCAAAAAAGGTAGTTTTTGCTGGAGTGGGCAAATCAGATAAAGAAATCAATGAGGCACTCGACCTGGATATCTTCTGTTTCAATGTCGAATCGGTACAGGAACTGGAAGTGATCAATGAACTCGCTGAAAAGAAAGGTAAAAAGGCAAAAGTGGCCATCCGGATTAATCCGAACGTAGATGCCTATACTCATGCCAACATCACTACCGGACTGGATGAAAATAAATTTGGGGTAAATTCCTGGGATCTGCCTGCATGTGCAGAAATCCTGAATATATCGACTAGCCTAGACTTTGTAGGAATCCATTTTCATATCGGTTCACAAATTACCAACCTTGATGTTTATAAAAATCTGTGTGTTAAAGTTAACGAATTTTCCAATTGGTTTGAAGACCATGGCCTAAAGGTGAGCGTGCTGAACGTTGGTGGTGGATTGGGAATAGATTACCATCATCCTGATAACCAGATCCCAGATTTTGAATCTTATTTCAAGATTTTTGCAACATTTTTAACTGTACGTACAGATCAGGAAGTCCATTTTGAGCTGGGCCGAGCATTGGTGGGCCAGAGTGCTTCACTGATCAGCAAGGTGCTCTATGTAAAGACTGGGAAAAAGAAGAATTTCATCATTTTAGATGCCGGTATGACCGAACTCATGCGGCCAGCATTATACCATGCCTATCATCAGATCGAAAATATCAGTCCACGACTGGCAGTTGACGGTTCACAAGCTTCAAGACCTCAAGCAACCAGCGCTGACCACATCAATTACGATGTGGTAGGCCCGATCTGTGAAAGTACCGATTGTTTTGGCAAAGAAATCGCTCTTCCCCAAACATTTAGAAATGACCTGATTGCCATTAGAAGTGCGGGAGCCTACGGTGAGGTCATGGCATCCCACTATAACCTAAGGGAAGATGTAAGGGTGGTAACCAGTGATAGTTATTAATTAACAGTTGTTAGTTTACAGTTAACAGTTATTAGTTTACAGTAACATACATCTACGAATTCTTTTTTGAGGTTGCGAATACGACAACTCCGGCAATGAGTACGATGGCTCCGGCATAGGGAGGCCAGTTGACTGTTTTTTGTCGGTCGGCCGAAACCTGAATAGGTCCAGCATCGATTACTTTTTCCTTTTTAGTATACGTAAATCCTGTCCATATCAAGAGTACTACACCAAGTACGATCAATATGATTCCTATTGTTCTGCCCATAAATGAATATTTAAGGATAGAACAGCTAAAGTGGGATGAAAGTTTGACTTTCTTAAAAGGCGTAGCCCAGGGTGAGCTTGCTTGCCGAGCCTTTGTTTGCGCCAGAATTGATGATGCCGAATAGCTTGTTAAGCTTGAAATAGAAACTGAAATCGCTGGCAGGCCCCCTAACTGCTGATTGCGTTTGGGCGTTCAAGCTTTCGCTCAGTCCATCAGTAAAGCCGATAAACAACCTAAATCCAAAGTTATTTTTTGGATTGCGTTTTGGGTGCCAGATAATTTCAGTGGAGCCGCCCGTTGTAAACATGGTCTGTTTGGTAGAACTGAAGATATTTGGATCATGCAGATCTGACATTTCCTGTCGAAAGCTGCTATAGGAGCCACTCTCATAACTGATGGAACTTTCCCAGTTTAGGATCCTGAACTCAGTGCTTCCAGAAGATTGATAGAAGCCAAGGCTGGTCCTGAGGCCTCCACCATAAAAACCTTTACCATTAAATTCCAATTGGGTAGTGGTTGCCTTGGTAGAAGTTGCGCTGATATGTTCAGTTTTGCCTGCCCAACCAAATGCACCAATAGCAGCTGTTAGGCCATTGGCCGTATAGGCATGGTTGTAATTGATTGCGCCAAGCGTTAACGAATTATTAAAGGGCATGACCAAGCCTCCAACACTGGCACTCAGATAATTGCCATGTTTTACTGAATCTGCGGCCATAGGTCTCGGCAGATAGGTAATGTCATTCCCGCTTATTGAAGGAATAAAATAAGATGGCGTGGAACAGGATGCCATTACGAGGCAAAGCCCAATGAGTAGGTGGGCACGTTTAAAATTCGTCATGAGAGGTTAACGGTTGGTTTAGTTTATTTTTGGTATTACTCTTCTTCGAAGAAATCCGCTACACCACCAAGAAAATATTCTTCAATGCCAGCGGTAAAATCGTCAAAATCTTCATCAGGGATATTGGTCTGAACGAACTCCAAAGAAGTACCTTTTTTGTCTTCATGGAGTTTGATGGTAACAATGGATGGTTCCTGTTGGTCGCCAAAATACCATTGTTGAACAATTTTCTTTCCCGGTAAAAATTCTATGTTTTTACCCACGATGTCCCCATCCCAGAAAGAGAACTCAGTTCCCGGTTCTTCCACAAATTCCACCTCGGCGCCTGTCCATAATTGGATGCTCTGTGCTTTGGTCAGTGCCAAGTACACCTCATCGGGTGGTGCAGGCAGGGGAAGGTATTTTTTGAAGTTTTTCATTTTGTATCGGGTGGTAAGTAGCAAGTATCAGGTATCAAGTAAGAAGTAAAAAAGTGTTCAAATTAGTAATGGATTGATGATGTGATCATCATGACCTTCAACTTTCAACCTTTAACCTTTAACTTTTAACTTTTAACTTTACTTAAACGCATTCAGTCCAGTCACATCCATTCCAGTGATCAGGAGGTGTACATCATGTGTTCCTTCGTAGGTGACTACAGACTCCAGGTTCATCATATGGCGCATAATGGAATATTCTCCGGTAATGCCCATTCCGCCGAGCATCTGGCGTGCATTTCTTGCAATATCTAAGGCAATTTCTACACTGTTCCTTTTTGCCATAGAAATCTGCTCTGGAGTTGCCCTATTTTCGCTTTTGAGCTGGCCCAATCTCCAGACCAACAATTGGCCTTTGGTGATTTCGGTAATCATTTCGGCCAATTTTTTCTGCTGCAACTGAAATCCGCCGATTGGCCTGCCAAATTGCACGCGTTCTTTCGAGTAGCGCAACGCCGTATCATAACAGTCCATTGCCGCTCCCAGTGCGCCCCATGCAATACCATAACGGGCCTGGTTCAGACAGCCGAGTGGCCCTTTCAAGCCCCTGATATCAGGGAACATGTTTTCTTTTGGAACTTTTACATTGTCGAAAACCAATTCTCCGGTAGCAGAAGCCCGAAGGCTCCATTTATTATGGGTTTCAGGCGTGGTAAAACCTTCCATTCCACGCTCTACGATCATCCCGCGAATTTTTCCTTCTTCATCCTTTGCCCAAACAACAGCGAGGTCTGCAAAAGGTGAATTGGAAATCCACATCTTTGCACCATTCAACAGAAAATGATCGCCTTTGTCTTTGATGTTGGTAACCATACCGCCCGGATTGGAACCATGGTCAGGCTCCGTTAGTCCAAAACAGCCCATCATTTCGCCTGTGGCCAGTTTGGGAAGAAATTTTTTACGCTGTTCTTCCGTACCATACGTATAGATGGGGTACATCACCAACGATCCCTGAACAGATGCAGTTGAGCGAATGCCCGAGTCGCCACGTTCAATTTCCTGCATAATAATGCCATAGGCTGTATAATCTAATCCTGCGCCGCCATATGCTACTGGAATGGTCGGGCCAAAGGCACCAATCTCGCCCAGGCCTTTGATCAGTTGTTTTGGAAATTCAGCACGCTGTGCATAATCCTCAATGATGGGGCTGACTTCTTTTTTTACCCATTCTCTTACTGTAGAACGGATCAAAAGGTGCTCTTCTGATAAAAGTTCGTCTAATAGATAATAATCTGGTGCTTCGTAAAGGTCTTTTTTGGCTGATTTGTTCATCTGAATGTCGCGTTATATAGGGTAGCCTGTGGGCATCTTTCTGATTAAATTATTAACATTTTGGTTAATTTTAATCAGGTAGGGTTCATGTTTTACATTATATTTGGTGACTGTAATAACTCGTTCCAAAGTTAATAATTTCGTGTAATCACTAGTTAAAACCGTACAAAAAATTAATTTTGCAGCAATTTGTTGCTTTAAACAATTTAAACCTAATGTTTGTACAGACGATTGCCTTGAGAGAGGTAAAATTTTACGCATTTCATGGCTTCTATCCTCAAGAACAGCTCACAGGAAACCATTTTTTGGTAGATGTTGAGGTAGATTTTGTGCCTTTTGGCGAAAGTGAAAACCTTAAGCAGACGGTTAACTATGAAGTGATGAATACCATTGTGGCCAAGCACATGAACCAAGTCCAGAAATTGTTAGAAACAGTAGTTAAAAATATCATTGAAGAATTAATCCAAACCTATCCTTATATCAGGACGGCTACAGTGGGCATCAAGAAATTACATCCTCCAATGCCTGGAGAGATCGGCCATTCTTTTGTCCAGCTGAGCTACACTTTCCCAAACCAAGATGGAATTTAATCAAATTACCAGCGAAATATTAGCTGCAATCGAAAATGCCGTAGGCAAATCAAATGTATTCGTAGACGAAGAGTCGCTTCAAAACTATGCGCACGACGAAACGGAAGATCTCAGATTTTACCCTGAAGTTGTGGTAAAGCCCTCAGACACGACTAGTGTTTCTGCCCTGATGAAAGTATGCAACGATTTTAGCGTACCGGTTACGCCGAGGGGTGGAGGTACGGGATTAAGCGGAGCGGCACTGCCCATATTTGGCGGTGTACTGTTGTCTATGGAAAGATTCAAGGCCATCATTGACATCGATACCGAAAATCTACAGGCCACGGTAGAGCCCGGTGTAATTACCGAAGAGTTCATGAACGCCGTTGCTGCACATGGCCTATTGTATCCGGTTGATCCGAGCAGCAAGGGATCGTGTTTTATTGGCGGTAACGTTGCGCATGGCTCTGGAGGTCCAAGGGTAGTTAAATATGGTACGATACGGGAATATATCCTGAACCTGGAAGTAGTTTTATCAAATGGTGAGGTGATGTGGACTGGTGCCAATACCTTAAAATATGCATCAGGCTATAACCTTACACAACTGATGATCGGTTCTGAAGGTACTTTAGGTGTGGTTACGAAGATTGTCACCAAGCTTATTCCTGCTGTCAGCCAAACCGTGTTGATGCTCGGTTCTTTTGCCACGAATGAGCAGGCCTGTGCTGCCGTTTCAGCTATTTTTAGGGCGGGGATTACACCTTCTGCACTCGAATTTATGGAACGTAAGGGCGTGGAATGGGTCATCCAGTTCGACGATATCAAATTTGACCTTCAGCCGGGCGTTGAAGCTTTCTTGATGATCGAATTTGATGGCGATGACATGGATACCATTTTTAAGGACTGCGAAAAGGTGAACATGGTACTCGAGGAATATGGATGCACAGATGTACTATTTGCCGATACCGCCCAGCAAAAAGAAGATTTATGGCGGATGCGCAGAACGATGGCCGAGTCCGTAAAATCAAATTCGGTCTATAAGGAAGAAGATACGGTCGTACCAAGGGCTGCTCTGCCCAAGCTCATCCATGGAATTAAGGAAATAGGTGGGAAGTATGGCTTTGAAAGCGTTTGTTATGGCCATGCGGGCGATGGGAACTTACATGTCAATATCATCAAAGCTGGCATGAGCGACGAAGATTGGAAGCATAGGCTGAAGGATGGAATTGTAGAAATCTTTGAACTGACCACTGCATTGGGAGGCACCATTTCTGGAGAACATGGGATCGGCCTTGTACAAAAGCAATATATGCCCATTAAATATGGTGAAATCCACCTGAACCTGATGCGCCAGATCAAGCAGGTCTTCGACCCTAAAGGCATTTTAAATCCTGGAAAAATTACGCCCTGATTAGTTCATAGTTTATAGTTCATAGTTCGTAGAGCTCTTTGCTCTTTACTCTTTGCTCTTTACGCTATGCTCTACGCGCTCTACTCTTCGCTCCCTGCTCCAATCAAGAGTTTGGCAGCTGTTCGAATGCGATCATTTTTTGGCGCTCCTTGTCTGGGATTGCGACAGGAATTTTGCTATCGTAATCGTACACCACACAGACTGTTTTGCCATGGCTACAGGTCACTTCTTTCCCATTCACATCCTTCACAATGAGGTATTCCAAATCGAAACTGGTATTGCCAATCCGCGAGGTGCGTACATACATGCTTACTTTATCTTCTATGAATAATGGTAAGAGGTAATCGATTGAGGCCTGTCTGATGATGACGCCATTCTCCTTCCAGTTCCAATCAATGGCATGTTTCCAGTATTTCGTGCGGCCTATTTCCATGTAGGTAAAGTAAACCGCATTGTTCACATGGCCCATCATGTCTAAATCTGCGAAGCGCATTTCGATGCGTGTTTTATACTTAAAGCTGTCCAAATCGCTAACGATGACTGACTTTTTGTCTTGCTGTTTTTCTTTTTTGCGCCAAAATGACTTAAAAAACATAAAAAATTGGTTTGGAATGAGGTTTGAAGATGGACAAATATAATTTTTAACAAAAAAATACGGAGGATATAAAAATGACTTTAGTAAAATTCAACAACAAAACCAGGAACACTGCGCCCTACTTTAACAATGTATTCGACTCTTTGTTTAGCGATGCCTTAAATAAAAACTATGGCATCAATAAAGTACCGAATGTGAATATCCATGAGAATGAAAACGATTATCAGATTGAGTTGGCTGCGCCTGGACTAACAAAGGAAGATTTCAAGATCGAGCTGAAAAAAGACAATCTTTCGGTTTGGGTAGAGAAAAAAGAGGAAAATGTAGAAGTGAAAAAAGATTATACCCGCAAGGAATTTGAATATACCTCGTTTGCAAGATCTTTTGTGATGCCAGAAGGTATAAATCCTGATAAAATCAGTGCTACTTACACCAATGGAATTTTGGCCATCACTATTGGTAAAGATGATGCCAAGGCTGCTCATAAAGAGATTGCGGTATCTTAAAAAGTTAAAAGTCATGAGCCCTGCAGGGGTGTTCCACAGGAACTTCTGCGGAGCCCGTGGCTTAAAGAGTCAAAGAGCCCATCGAAAGGTGGGCTTTTTTATTGGTCAAATTTAACCTATAGATCTCGCTACAGATTTTGAATGAAAAGACAAAATCCTTTGCCAGCATCCCTTTGGCACAGACTGGCAACTGTTAACTGAAATATGTATTTTTGTGGCATGGATAGAGAAATTCTGGACACCAAGCGAAAGGCGCTTAAGATTAATTTAAGTGAACAGATTTATGGTACGTTTGCTGAAATTGGTGCGGGACAGGAAGTTGCACGAAATTTTTTTACCGCTGGTGCTGCATCCGGAACAATAGCCAAGACCATGTCGGCTTACGACATGACTTTTAGCGATGCCATTTATGGTGCAGAGGCTTCGGGAAGATATGTGAGCCAAAATAGGCTCTTAAGGATGTTGGAACATGAATTTAGCTTGCTTACTGAACGCTTATCTGGCGAGAAATATGATAAGCGGACTTTTTTCGCCTTTGCGGATACCGTAACTACACTGAATTATAAACGCACAAATGAACCCCACGGATGGGTGGGGATCCGTTTCCAGCATGAGCCCGGTGGATTGCCCAACGAGATTTTTTTTCACGTCAGGCTGCTTGATACCGATGTGAACATGCAGCAACGGGTATTGGGAATTATTGGTGTAAATTTGATTTATGCCGCTTTTTACTATCAGCATGATCCAAAATTGATGATCGAGTCACTTGCCGATAACCTTACGGTTGGTTCGGTAGAAATTGACCTGATTTCGGTTAAGGGCCCAGCATTTAAAGACGTGAACAATACCCTGCTCAACCTTTATCTTATCATGAAGGATTTTTCGGCTGCGGCAATATTCGATACCGATGCCCATCCCAGACAGGCCAAAGACCTGCTCTATAAAAAGGATATTATGATCTTAAGGACCAAATATGGCCAAAAGTCCAACCCGAACTTTAACTTGTTCAATAAAGCTACCGAACAATTTGTACGTACCAACCATGTAGAGCCTGGCAATTTGAGCGTCATGATCGAAGTGCTCCTGACCAATGTGCTCACAGATGAGCAGGAAACCCCTGATGACATCGACCTTGAATCTGTAGCCAAACGTGCGGAAGACATGTGCAAAACCGGTAACTTGGTTATTGTTTCTAATTTTACAAGGCACAATAGGTTGGCTAAATATCTAGACCGTTGCAAGCCTAAAAGCGTAGGTATTTCTACAAACATCAGCAACCTTAAGTTTGTGTTTAACTCCACTAATTTTGGAGAAAATTATTCCAGCCAGTTGTTGGCCTATGTGAGTGATATGTTCACCAAAAATGTTAAACTTTTTGCCTATCCTTTCCTGGATAAAAAAACAAATACGGTCATCACTACCGAAAATATGCCGGTTACACCTGATGCCAAGCCCCTGTTCGAATTTCTATTGACTAATGGCTATATTACCGATATCAGGAATTACAGTGAAGAAGATGTAAATCCGGCCTAAGGTTAGTTGAAGTAAAAAGTAAAAAGTAAAAAGTATAAAGTAGAAAGTATAAAGTAGAAGGTAGAAAGTCTGCAGGACAATTTCGACATGAAAGTCTCACCATGAAGACCTTACCTAAAAGAATCTAGTCTTGCCCATTGGTCTTTAATCTTTGTCTTTAATCTTTAATCTTTGTCTTTAATCTTTGCTCCTTGCGCTCAGCCCTTTAACCCATTTATGATGAAACTAACCTCCATTACATTTTTATTACTGGTATCAGTTGCTGCTTTTGGCCAAAGATCAGGCAATCCGCTATTTCCAGGCTGGTATGCTGATCCTGAGGCGCATATTTTCGGTAAGACCTATTGGATCTATCCGACCTATTCTGCGAAATACCGCGAACAGGTATTTATGGATGCTTTTTCATCGACTGATTTGGTGAATTGGAAAAAACACAAAAAAATAATTGATACCTCAAATGTCAAATGGGCAAAAAAAGCCATGTGGGCACCTTCTATGACCAAAAAAGATGGTAAATATTATCTCTTTTTTGGTGCCAATGATATCCAGAATGATGACGAGCTGGGTGGTATCGGCGTTGCCGTGGCCAAAAAGCCCGATGGACCATACATCGATCTGTTGGGTAAACCTTTGGTGGGCAAGTTCTACAACAAGGCACAGCCGATCGACCAATACGTTTTCAAGGATAAAGATGGTCAGTATTACCTGATCTATGGTGGATGGTCGCATTGTAACATCGCCAAACTGAATAAGGATTTTACAGGCTTTGTTCCATTTCCAGACGGGACAACATTTAAGGAAATTACTCCCGATGGCTACGTAGAAGGGCCTTATATGTTCATTAAAAATGGTAAATATTATTTCATGTGGAGCGAGGGAGGATGGACTGGCCCAGATTATTCGGTATCTTATGCCATCGGCGATTCCCCATTGGGACCTTTTAAAAGAATAGGTAAGATTTTGGAACAGGATGCCCAGGTAGCCAGAGGAGCAGGACATCACTCTGTGATCCATGATCAAAAAAAAGACAGTTGGTATATCATTTATCACCGCAGACCACTTGGTGAAACCGATGGTAATCATCGTGTTACCTGCATCGATAAAATGGAGTTTGATCCCAATGGACTTATCCTACCTGTTAAGATCACCAAGGAAGGCGTGGAGCGGAGTAAGTTGTTGTGAAGTGGAAAGTCAAAGCTTAAAGACACAAACTGAAAGCTTAAAAACTAAGCCTAACGAGTATAGTTCATAGCTTATTAACTATGAACTGTTAACTATGAACTGTTAACTATCAACCTTATCCTTCAAATAAATATCCTGTACTACAATTTCCATTCTTCTTTCTGGTGCTGTAAGCGGCTTAAATCCAAACTGGGCGTAAAGGCCATGTGCATCCAATGTGCCCAAGTGATAGGCCCGTAATCCTTGCAGATCTGGATGGAACATCATTAACGACATTAATTTTTTGGAAAGACCAAGTCCCCTGAAATCCTTTTCGATATACACATCGCACAAATAGGCAAAAGTAGCCCGGTCAGTTACCCAACGGGCAAAGCCTACCTGTTTACCATTGTGATAAACACCAAAGCAAAGTGAATTTTGAATCGATCGCTTAACGATTTCGATCGGAATTCCCTTAGCCCAATAAGATTCATCGCTGAGGTAACGGTGCACAGCGGTGGCATCGATGAGATGGCTGTCGTCTGAAAATATAAAATTTCCTTCCTTGATTTCCATGAAGTAATTTATTTGGTCTGAAGTGCTGTTGTGTGGAAAATAATTTTCGTCGATTGTGCCGATTGAATTTTGATTGTAGTTAATTCCTCATGTTGATAAATTGGAGCGGCTGTCCAAAATCCTCTCCTTTACAGAGCGAAATTACCCTTTGGAGGTCATCAATGCTTTTGCTCTGCACGCGGACCTGGTCGTCCATTAACGAAGCCTGTACTTTCAGTTTGCTGTCTTTTATTTTGGCAATGATTTTTTTTGCGGCTTCCTTGTCTATTCCTTCCTTGATCTTGATTTCTTTTCTGATCATGTTGCCAGAGGCGATATGTTCTTTGCCGAAATCCAAACTTTTTGGGTCCAGATTTTGTTTCATCATACGAGAGATGATGGAATCGGTGATGGCCTTTAAGCGCATGTCATCTTCGGTAAGCACGGTGATGGTACTCGTTTTCTTGTCGAGGTCGATCGCACTGTTCGAACCATTGAAATCGTATCGGTTCAAAATCTCTTTTTTGGCATTGTTGATTGCATTATCAAGTGTTTGTGCATCTACTTTGCTCACGATATCGAAAGTTGGCATGATTTATTTTTTAAGATGAAATTGATTACATTTAAGCTATACAAAAAACGCAAAAAAATAGATGAAATGCTCATGATTTTTGAAATAATAAAATGATGGAGCGTATGACCATGATATCATCACCACTTAATCCCATGATATGAAAGCCAATAAAATTAAACCTCAAAAGAAATCAGCTAAAAAAGTGGCCAAAAAGCATCTTGAACAAAGCTTTTCAGCTAAATTTATCGAAGTTGTGGTAGGACTTGGCCATAATGCAGAAGACATTGCGGGCGAAATTGCAACATTGAGTAAAATTGCGGCCAAAAAATTTTCCAAAAAATTAAAGGAAGTTAAGCTAGCAGTCGAGCATAAAATAGAAGAAGTGGGTTCAGCGAAAGTTTCGAAACCGAATAAAAAAGGAAGTCCATCTATGGCAAAAGCCGGAGACAAGGCCGCCAAACCTAAGCCCATCGCCTCAAGTGTAAAAGTGCCAAGAATTGCAGGTGGAGAAAAAACTGTATCAAATGCCAAATCTCAATCAAAAGTTATGGAAAAGAAAGTAAGTGCGTCAGCAGACAATGCTAAAAAGGCAGTTGTGAAAGCAGTAACCAACAATCCGGTCAAAAAAGTGGCTAAGAAAGCCATTCCGACCAAGACCAACACCACTGGTAAAAAATAGCACCGTGTTAATTTGCAAGCTTTAACTTAGCTTACACTTAACATTAAGTTAACAGTAGATATGCAGATTTGAAAACTTCTCGATCAGTTCCAGAAGTTTAGTTGATATATGGCTAAAAAAAAGTTTCCGTTTTTAAATAGAGAGTTAAGTTGGCTATATTTTAATGAACGTGTTTTACAGGAAGCTGCCGATGATAGTGTTCCATTAATTGAACGCATCAGGTTTTTGTCTATCTTTTCTTCCAATCTGGAAGAGTTTTACCGGGTACGTGTCGCTACATTGAGCCGTTTGGTAAACCTTAACGAAAAAGCAAAACTTTTATTAGGGTTCAATCCGAAAAAGGTATTGAACGAAATCAAAAATATTGTCGTTCGGCAGGAGCGGAAATTTGAAAACCTGTTTCAGGCTACGCTGATCAACGAATTGGCACAGAACAGGATTTTTATTCTCAACGACGCACAGCTTAACGTTGCCAGGGGAGTTTTTGTCAGGGAACATTTCAGGGATAAAATTTTATCAAACCTGGTACCTGTACTGATTGATGACGATAAGCCGTTTCCCGAACTTAAGGACCGCTACCTCTATTTTTTTGTGCGATTGGTTAAAACTGGTTCAAAGAAAAGTGAAAAATATGCACTGATCGAATTTCCCGAAAACCTGCCCCGTTTCTTAGTGCTTCCAGAAACAAATGACCTGAAATTTATCATCTTGTTGGAAGATATCGTAAAGTATTGCCTGGACGATATTTTTTATGTTTTTGATTATAACCAGATCGAAGCATTTTCTATTCAGTTAACAAGGGATGCAGAGTTGGATATTGATAAAAATGTGAGCGATAAATTTATCGAAGAATTGAAGAGTAGTCTCGATAAACGAAAAAAAGGTAAGCCCATGCGGCTTTTGTATGATACGGGCATGCCCTTGGAAATGTTGGGCGTGCTGATCAACAAGCTTAAGATTGAGGCAGAAGGGCTCATCCCGGGCAACCGGTACCACCGTTTTGGCGATTTTATCGCCTTTCCAAATGTAGGCACCAGCAGTTTGGAATACGCACCACTTGAACCGCTAAAAGTGCATGGACTACACCGTACCGAAAGTATTTTCAACAAGCTCGAGGAAAGGGATTATCTGGTCAATTTGCCTTATCAGTCTTATGATTACATCATTTTGTTTCTTCGGGAAGCCGCGATTGATCCAAAGGTGACCGAAATCAATATCACGCTCTATCGATTGGCCGAAAATTCGAAAGTCATCAACACCCTCATCAATGCGGCAAAAAATGGCAAAAAGGTAAATTGTGTGGTGGAACTGAAGGCAAGGTTCGATGAAAAGGCAAATATTTTTTGGACGACACGGCTTTTGGAAGAGGGCGTTAACGTAAATTACGGGCTTACCAATTATAAGGTTCATTCCAAAATCTGCCTGGTGAAGCGGATGGAAAAGGGGAGGGCCAAATATTATGCGAACCTGGCTACAGGTAACTTTAACGAAAAAACAGCGCGAATCTATTGCGATCATAGTATTTTTACCGCCAAGAAGGAAATTACGCTTGACCTGATTAATCTTTTCAAGGCACTGAACAAGAAAACGGTAGCAAAGGATTTTAAGCATTTGATTGTATCTCCATTGGAATCTAGGGATAAGATCTATGCCCTGATCCAACGGGAGATCAAATTTGCAAAAGCCAAAAAACCGGCTTACATGATCTTAAAGGTAAATAGCTTGGCCGATGAGGGCATTGTGGCCAAACTTTATGAAGCCAGCAATGCAGGCGTTCAGGTTAAATTGATCGTAAGGGGGATTTGCTGCCTCGTACCTGGCGTTCCGGGATTTAGTGAAAATATTACTGTAGTGAGCATCATCGACAAGTTTTTAGAGCACGCAAGGGTATTTATTTTTGGCAATAATGGACATGAAGAAATGTTCCTCTCATCAGCAGATCTGATGAGCAGAAATTTTGAACACCGGGTAGAAGTGGGCTTCCCTGTATTGGATGAGAACGTAAGGAATGAAATCCGCGATATCATTGATTTTCAGTTGGAAGACAATGTCAAGGCAAGGGACATTACAAAAAACAATAACAATAAATACCATAAGAATAGATTGTCAACAAAGATCAGGGCACAGGTGCAGACTTATAACTATTTAAAAAACAAACATCAATAACATGCTGAGATATGCAGCAATAGATATTGGCTCGAATGCGGTACGTTTGTTGATCGCAGATATTGCACAAAACGAAAAAAATGCAGACTTTAAAAAAAGTACATTGGTCCGCGTGCCTTTGCGCTTAGGAGACGATGCCTTTTTAGACCAACAGATCTCTGCGAAGAAGATTGAAGACCTGCTGAAAACCATGAGCGCTTTTAAAAACCTGATGGATGTATATCAGGTGAGCAAATACCTGGCATGTGCGACCTCGGCCATGCGCGAAGCCAAAAATGGAAAAGAAATTGTTGCATTGGTTAAAGAAACCGTAGGTATAGACCTAGAGATTATTGAAGGACAACGTGAGGCGAATATCATTTATGCCAACCATATTGAACAGCATCTCGACCAGCGCAAAAGCTACCTTTATATTGATGTGGGTGGGGGTAGCACCGAGCTCTCTGTCTTTGTAAACAAGAAACCCCTGGCCTCCAAATCATTTAACATTGGCACGATTAGGATATTGGATAACCAAGACAAACAGGAAACCTGGGACGATATGAAGGTTTGGGTTAAAAAATATACCCACGACCTGAAACATTTGGCCGGAATAGGAACGGGAGGGAACATCAACAAGCTTTTCCGTATGTCTAACGAAAGAGAAGACCTGCCTTTGAGCTATAACAAGCTGAATTCATTGTACAATGAACTCAATTCATTTTCGTTGAAAGAAAGGATTACTGTCATGAAGCTTAATCCAGACCGTGCGGATGTAATTATTCCAGCCTGTGAAATATACCTAACGCTAATGAAATGGGCTGGGGTAAAGCAGATCTATGTCCCAAAGGTCGGTATGGTAGACGGGATCATCAATCTTTTAATAGAGGAAAATGCTGTAGTTTAATAACCACAGATGAGCACAGATAAACACAGATTCTGTGTGCTTTGTGCCCTGGTGGTCAGCTGACTTAGCCATGGATGGGCATTGTAGATACAAATTTGTGCACTTGTGCTAAATCTGCACACCGACGCACACTTTAAACTACTATTGTTCTAAAAGTTAAGTTAATTCTAGCCTGGTTTGTGGTTTTGGTAGGAGGAAGGCGGTGCAGCCAATGGGTTTGGGTGGTTCCTTTCATGACCAATAGGCTTCCATGAGCAAGTACCAAGGATACGCGTTCCTTGTCCACCTTGTGTTTAAACGAAAATTTTCTTTCGGCACCAAAGCTCAGCGAAGCGATTGCTCCGTTTTTCTTTAAGTCTTTTTCACCGTCACTATGCCACGCCATGCCTTCATCGCCATTATGATAAAGGTTCAATAAGCAGGAATTATAGGTTTCCCCAGATTTTTCTTCACATATCGCTTTAAGATCGAGCAATTCTGGCGTCCAGATTTTGGCCTGTTTGGTCACATTGGAATAGGTATAATCAAATTCATGCTCACCATACCATGCTACTTTCCTTTTGGTTAAAATATGCTTGCCAAAAATAATGGCCTCATCATTTTGCCACGCGATGGTATCCCTTAGGCAGCTAAAATAATTGTCAGCACGCTGCTTTGAAAGCACATGCCCATAGTAATTTACGATGCCATCTCTGGGCAATAGATTTTGTTGCGGGTTAAATTGGTTGAATAGGTCCATGGTAAATGTTGGGTATAAGGTGCATAGCGTATAGCGCAGGTATCAGGTATCAGGTATCAGGTATCAAGTATCAAGTATCATGTATCAAGTATTAAGTATCATGTATCAGGTATCAAGGATCATGTATCAGGTATCAAGTATCAAAGAGCCAAAAGAACAATACCAGTAACCGTTCAGAGCTGTCTCACTGTGTTCGACATGACAACTCCCTTTATAGAGACATGCTTTCAACCTTTGCCTAGGGCTCCGCAGGAGCTCCTTTGGAGCATCCCTTCGGACAACCTTTAACTTTCAACCTTCAACTTTCAACCTTCAACTTTGAGCATCTTCACTGCTTCACGGTCTACAAACCAATCTAGGTTTCCGTTTTTAGGTCTGATCAGCTGTGCTGGATACATGCGCTCGTCTTTTTCTGGATTGCCAACAACATGGAATAGCGCATTGGCCTTATTTTCGCCAAAAGCCAAAAATACAATGTTTTTGGCCTGATTAATCAAAGGTGCGGTAAAACTGATGCGATAGGTATTGAGTTTCTGCACCCATACAGCGGCTACATCAACATCATTATTGTCGACCAGGTCCGTAAAAGGAAAAATCGATGCCGTATGCGCATCATCGCCCATGCCCAATAAAATCAGGTCGAAGATCAAAGGTACATTCCCAAAATGTTCATCTAGTTTATTTTTATAGTCTTTGGCTGCTTCGATCGGTTCGAGAGCGGTATTGACCAGAAAAACATGGTCGTCAGCAACCTGAAGGTCGTTGAACAAAAAGGTTTTGGCCATCAGGCCATTATAGTCTTGGTGGTCTGCAGGAACATTTCGTTCATCGCCTATAAAGAAAAAGACCTTCGACCAGTCTACTTCATTCTTGTAGGTCGTTGCCAGAGTTTTGTACAGCTCCTTTGGTGAATTTCCGCCAGTCAATACAAAATCGAACCGTCCTTTGTCTGAAATGGCTTTTTTTGCAACATCAACCACATACCGGGCCAGTTGCTCATTGAGTTCGGTTAAGGAATTAAATATGTGGAGGTTCATATGAGTTAAGATTTTTGAGATCAGAGATTAAAGACAAAAGATTATCGATAAAAGATTAAAGAGCAAAGATTAAAGAGCAAAGATTAAAGACAAAAGACTAGGTACCAAAGACATTATGTTTTAGATAGATTGCCCCCAGGCTCCGTAGGAGCCTTTGGAGCTTCTCCCGTCCTATGGTCGGGACCGCAAATACGGTAGGTTAGTGACCATGAATGACCAACTACAAACTGTCAACTGCTAACTAAAAACTATTCCTTATCCTTCAGTGGCAAGGTAAACCAATGATAGCCATCTCTGGCAATCAGTGCCTCTGCACTTTCCGGTCCCCAGCTATCGGCATGATAATTAGGGAAACCGAGGGATTTTTTATTTTCCCAGGCATCAATAATTGGCATCACAAGTTCCCATGCGGCCTCAACTTGGTCTCCACGCATGAAAAGGGTCTGGTCGCCCGTCATCACATCAAGCAATAGCGTTTCGTAGGCTTCTGGCGTATCGGTATCGTAGGTGCCTTTGTAATCAAAAACCATATCCACAGGGTTGAGCACCATTTTCAGCCCTGGCCTTTTTGCCTGTACCTGTAAACGGATGCTCATTTCTGGCTGTATGCTAATGATCAGTCTGTTTTGCTGCCAACTTTCGGCTGCGCCTGATGAAAAGATATGATGGGGCACATCCTTAAACTGGATGGTAATGATAGACGAGGTCTGGTTTAGGCGCTTTCCGGTTCTTAGGTAGAAAGGAATGCCCTGCCAGCGCCAGTTGTCGATAAAAAATTTAACTGCTGCGAAAGTTTCGGTATTCGAGTTTGGATCAACGCCTTTTTCGGAACGATAGCCTGGAACTTCCTTACCTTCAACCCATCCTTTGGAATATTGTCCGCGTACGGTATTGGCACTGATTTCTTCTGGTCTAAACGGTCTCATCGCCTTGAGCACTTCAACTTTCCTGTCGCGTATCTCGTCTGCATCAAAATTGATCGGGGCTTCCATGCCTACGAGACAAAGGAGTTGTAACAAATGGTTCTGCACCATGTCCCTTAGCGCTCCAGCGTCCTCATAATAGCCACCACGATCACCTACGCCCAATTGCTCGGTAACGGAAATCTGGACATGCTCAATGTAGGTCCTGTTCCATAGTGGTTCAAACAATGAATTGGCAAATCGGAAGGCCATCATGTTTTGTACAGTTTCCTTTCCTAGATAGTGATCAATCCGATAGATCTGTTTTTCTGTAAAGATGCCACTTAACAATAGGTTAAGTTCTTTGGCGCTATCGAGGTCGTTGCCAAAAGGCTTTTCGATAACGATGCGGCTGTTGTCTTCATCCTGGGTCAGTTTATACTTGCACAACGATTCGGCAATCAACGGGAAAAAGTTAGGTGCAACTGCTAGGTAGTAGATGACCTGTGTTTCAGGACCAAATTTTTTCTGGTACTTTTCGATGTCTGCTTTGAGGTTCTCAAAAGTTTTGGGCTCATTGATATCCGTAGAGCAGTAATGTACCTGTTCGGCAAAAGTATTCCAGGTTTCTTTTTTCGCTTTTCCGTTTCTCGAAAATTCATTTACGCTTTCCAAAAGTACGTCTTGGTATTTTGCATCTGTAAAAGGTGTCCTTCCGGTACCGATGATCGCAAAATTTGGCGGCATATAGCCCTCGGTGAACAGGTTGTACAATGCTGGCGCTAATTTCCTTTTATTCAGGTCTCCTGTTCCCCCAAAGATGACGAATATGGTAGGGTGGAGGTTGTTTTTTTTCTTCATTGTATAAGTTTCTTTCCGCTAGGCGCTAAGCGCATGGCAAAATGCATGATAGATTATTTTTTTTCGTTCCAATCTGCGTGAAAAATCCCTTCGCTATCGATCCTTTCAAAAGTATGTGCACCAAAAAAATCTCTTTGGGCCTGTGTAAGGTTTGATGGCATCCGGCCTGTTTTCAGCGTGTCAAAGTAAGTAAGTGATGCTGCCAACGCCGGAATTGCAATTCCTGCCTGAATTGCGGCACTAACCATATTTCTTGTAGCTAAACTACAATCCTTTAACTGTGATGCAACATTTGGATCGGCAAACAAGTGTGCCAGGTCTGGTTGTTTCTGATAGGCCTGATAAATATCTTCCAAAAAGGCAGCGCGGATGATACAGCCACCACGCCATATCTTGGCAATTTCGGCAAGGTTAAGGTTATATTCATATTGGATGGATGCCTGTGCCAAAAGATGCATTCCTTGAGCATAAGCGGTCGCCATGGCGAAGTAAAATGCAGCCTCCAGTTCATCGATGAAATTTTCTTGCGCTTTTATAGGTGTCGAAGTACCATATTGCTTTTCCAATTGGAGACGAAGTTGCTTTAGTTTAGATAGATTTCTGGTCGAAACTGCCGCGTCTACTGTTGGGATGGGAATTTCAACATCCATCGCCACTTGGGAAGTCCATTTTCCAGTCCCTTTAGATTTGGCCTCATCCTTGATTTCATCGACCAATAAGTTACCTGTCTTAACATCCTTAAACAGGAACACATCCTTGGTAATTTCCATCAAGAAGGATTTTAACCGGCCATTGTTCCATTTTTCGAATACCTGTTGGATCTGATGGTTGTCATAATCCAATCCATTTTTCAAGATTTCGTAGGTTTCCGCCAAGAGTTGCATAATGGCATATTCGATGCCATTGTGGGTCATCTTTACAAAATGGCCCGAAGCTCCCGGGCCGATATAGGTTACGCAAGGCTCATTGTTTACTTTTGCCGACACAGCTTCCAGCATGTCCTTAACGACCGAGTATGCTGTTTTGTCGCCACCTGGCATCATGCTTGGTCCAAATCTTGCGCCCTCTTCGCCGCCTGAAATGCCCATCCCGAAAAAATGAAGGTCCTTTTTGGCAAGTGCCAAAGCCCTTCTGCTGGTGTCCGTAAAATGGGAATTCCCGCTATCAATAATGATATCGCCTTTGGCCAATAACGGTTCAAGTTCTAAGATGACGCTATCAACAATTGGTCCGGCGGGAACCAAAAGGATAATCGTCCGTGGTGTCTGCAAGCTTTCCACAAAATCTTCGATCTCTGCAAAACCTTTTAACTGATGGGCTGCACCTTCCTCTTCAAAGATTTTCAACATTTCTTCGCTTTTGTCGTAACCGGTTACAGAAAATCCGTTGTCTGCCATATTGAGCAGAAGATTGCGGCCCATGGTTCCCAGGCCGACCATTCCAAAAGCGTAACGTGCCTTATTTTGATTATTCATTTGATGATCTGTTTATACTTTCTAAGATGAGTTTACTTTGTTCGAAGCCCTGGTGTACATGTGCCTGGATGCCCAATTGTTTGGCAATGGCTACATGGATAGCGCGGTCGTCGAAATAAAGACAGTTGGCTGCTTCTTCCTGTGCAATGCCCAAGGCCAATTTAAAGATGGCAGGATCAGGCTTGGAAAAACCTACTTCGCAAGATGAGATGAAGGCATCGAAACAGGCATGTAGGCCAAATTTCTTGATCCGGTAATCGTTAAATTCCTTTCCCTCGTTGTTGATGGAAAAGATCTTGATGTTATTTTTCTTTTTCCAATCGATCAGCCAAGGTAAAAAATCGGGGAGTTGACTGGATTTTGAGAACATAAAGTCGGCAAAATCCGCTTTGCTAAAATTTCTTTCCCCATTAAATACAACAGCATCCAGATATTGGGATAAAGTCAATTTTCCATTTTCGAAAAGCGGAAAGGCCACGGCATGATCTTTTTGGAACTGCACAGAATCCAGTCCGAATTTTGCTATGGCTTCCAATCTGGACTGGTGGTTCCATCCATCGCTTAACAACACCCCGCCAATATCCAAAAAAAGTATTTTGATGGGGCTCATTATTTATCAGGGTAAGTGGTATGGATATGGTATTTTTCTTTTGCGGCCCATAGCTTTGCTCCGCCTTTGATTCCATCTTTGTTTGATACCAAGGTGATGTTCTGATCTAAGGTAAAATTGATTTCGTTCGAATTCCCTCCTCCAATATAGAGCCGATCGTAATTAAATACGGTCTTATAAATTTCAATAATGTATTTGAGGCGTTTGTTCCATTTCTTTTTGCCAACTTTTTCAAAGCCGCGATCGCCGATAAAATCATCGTAGTCTTCTTTTTTGGTTACGGGAAGATGGGAAAGTTCCAGGTGTGGCAAAAGTTCTCCATCATACAAAATCGCCGTACCAAAGCCAGTTCCCAAAGTGAAGATGATCTCCAGGCCCTTGCCTTCCGCTATGCCCAAGCCTTGTTGGTCAGCATCATTGATGAGCCTTACCGGTTTGCCAAAATGGTTGCTGACCTGCTGTGCAAGGTCGACATTTGCCCACTTGTTTTCGGCCAGGTTTGGCGCCGTCTGGACTATGCCATGTTTTACATAGCCTGGAAAGCCGATTGAAATTTTTTCAAAATCCTTAAAGTCTGCCGCGAGGGTTGTAATACCCTCCAGAACAGCTTCTGGAGATGATTTTTTTGGTGTAGGTGTTTTTTTGAATTCAGTGAGCAGTTTGCCGTTCGGGCTGAGCAGGCAGGCCTTGATGTTTGTCCCGCCAATATCTATGGAAAGGATATTCCCTTTTGGAATTTTTGATTGTATCGGCATAGTGTCTTTTTGCTTTGATAACGATTATTTATCAATAAACAAAAATACAATCATTTAGTTAGCGAAGCGGGATTTTTTATAAAATCTATTTTATTGTTGTATTGTTAGATTGTTGTATTGTTAGATTGTTGTATTGTTAGATTGTTGTATTGTTAGATTGTTGTATTGCTAGATTGTTGTATTGTTACATTCTTGCATTGTTAGATTGTTGCAATGTTACAAAGAACACTTAATTGCCTAGAAATTTAACAATCAAGCAATTAAGCAATCAAGCAATCGAACAATCAAGCAATCGAACAATCAAACATACCTAAGCCACCATTGTGAATGCGAGGCCTTATATTTTTTGAACCAGGCGCAGGGCCGATAGAGCAAACCGACAACACCTAACCAGATTACATATACAATTGGCAGGCTAAAACCTAGGTCGCCCGGATGGAAAAAGAATGGATTGCCGGGTGATGCAATCTGAGCTGTTCCATATCCCTTAGCAAAAAATATAACGACAAGGAGAATGTGGAGCACATAGAAGTGGATCACATAATAGAAAAATGGAACACTGCCATAGACCATCAAAATATTGGTCAATCGATTTTTTACTTTTTCAAGCCCCGCCAGCAACATCACCGACAATCCGAGGGTCATACCATAATATTGTAGGGATGGTGGATATTTGCTCACATTTAAAAAAGAAAACAAGCTTTTTAGTCCATCTTCATATACAATCCGAGGCTGAGGATTTCCATAAATATTAAAATAGCGCAAGATTAAAAATGCCAGAAATAGGCAAAATCCGCTATAAAAAAGATAAGTTCTTCGCTGTGCTGCCGCAAGACCGGTATACCATCGGCCAACCCAGAACCCAAGGAACATGGCGCCTGTCCAGGGTAGGATGGCATAAAAAACACCAATCAGATGACCCTTGTCCAAGGGAATAAAACTAACGCTTGAGGTCATTAGCGTAGCAACCAATTGCCCAGCCACTGTTTGTTGTGCCGGAAGCTGAAGATAATTGGTCAGGTTATGTCCGAAGAAGAGCAGTAGGCCAATCACCAGCACTGCGCGATGGGAGAACCTGCTCACCAGTCCCAAAAGAACCATGCTGCAGCCAATGGCCCAGATCACCTGAAGAATGATGATGTTATAAAAGGGATTAAAGGTAAGACCAAAGGTGATGATCAAGACTTCAACCAAGATGAGCCAGAGCCCACGTTTGATCAGGAAATTCGCAGCACTATTTTTCGGCTTATTTTTGGCTGATAGGTAAGCCGAAATTCCCGAGAGAAACACAAAGGTAGGTGCACAGAAATGGGTGATCCATCGGGTAAAAAAAGTGAATATAGACGCAGTATCAGGATTCATAGGATCGCTCTGCATGGCGCCAAAATGAAAAAAATCACTTGTATGGTCCAAGGCCATAATGATCATGACCAATCCCCTTAATATATCAATGGATAAGATCCTTTTGTTTGTAGTTGTCATCGGCGGCATTTATCTAAACTAAGATAAATCATTTAGAATTAAAACCTTAGCTTTTTTGTTCAGGATGTTTCCGATGAGTTCATTTGTTGCCATGTCCTTAAAATAGAGGGGAGCGCTGCTCTTTAACTTCCGCTTGAGCATGTAGTAACGGTGCAGGCAGTTGATCCAATTGAGGGCCGTCACCTTATCCTTCCAGAGCTGGGGCTGAAGATAGACGGTGTCGATGTCCATTCTGATCATGTTCCGCTGCTCCAATTCTTTCACATTGGCAATGATCAATGCATTTTGCTTTGCTGAATTTTTTTTCTGGTTTACTTTCTTATTGGCGTAGATCATCATGAATAAAATTAGCAAAACAATTTGATCGGCATTAAAAATTTAATCAAAACTTAACCAGTGATACATTTTAGCTATAGAATTTAGGCCGATCGTAAAAATCAAAAAATAAAGCTAGAAAAAGCATTAGATAACAGAATGAAAGCCAATCGAAAGCTTTGCTAATCTGGATTGGAAGCAATGAAAATGGCTATGACCTGCTTTTTTAGCTAAAAAATATCAAAAATGCACGGTACAGTACATAACAGCTATTGGTGCCCTGCCGCCTAGTTTTATGCAAACCAAATATAATAGAAATGAGAAAAAACCTTTACAAAACACTGTATGGAAAGCCTTTGGCTTTAATTTTTTTCCTTCTTATCGGTATGTCCCATGCTTTCTCCCAAGGCAACCAGGGTACGGTAAAGGGAAAGGTTTCAGATGAAACTGGCGTATTGCCGTCGGCAACGATCAGGGTAGCAGGTACTGCGAGTGCCATATCTGCTGATGCAAATGGAGACTATCTGTTAAAGCTTGCTCCCGGTACGTATACGCTGACCAGCACTTACCTGGGCTACACGACCCAAGTGGCTAACAATGTGATCGTAACTGCCGGAAAGGAAACCATCGTCAACTTTAAGATGGAAGGCAGTACGCAACTAAAGGAGGTCGTTGTTACCTACGGTAAACAAAAATCGCGCGAAGTAACAGGGTCTATTGTTACACTGAGCTCGCAAGGCCTTGATGATATGCCGGTAAACCAGTTTGCCCAGCAATTGCAGGGAAAAGCTGCCGGTGTCCAGGTTCTACAGAGCAGTGGCCAGCCAGGCAGGGGAGTAGAATTCAGGATCCGTGGCGCCGCATCTTTCAATGCCAGCAACCAGCCCCTTTTTGTGGTAGATGGGATGCCGGTTACCGGAAGCATCAACAACATCAACCCTTCAGAAATCGAAAGCTACAGCATCTTAAAAGATGCCGCTGCAACGGCACTCTATGGTTCAAGGGCTTCAAATGGTGTGGTATTGATCACCACGAAACATGCAAAGGCCGGCGATAGCAAAATAGAGTTTAACAGTAACTACGGACTACAGAAAATCCCAGAAAACAAATTACCTAGACCAATGAACGCCAGGGAATTTGCCACTTTCATGAAAGAGCGTTGGGATGACGGACTGAGATATAACCCAGCTTATACTGTTGCAGCAGATTATGCGGCGGCCTACAGTAACCCAAGCCAGTATGGCGAAGGCACAAATTGGTTCAAATTGCTCACCAGGACCGCACCTATCCAAAATTATGACCTTACCATCCAAACCGCTAGGGAAAATTCTTCGTCAACGTTGATCGCTGGCTACCAGGAACAACAAGGTGTAGTGTTGAATACAGGAACGAAGTTATTTTCACTTCGATTTAACCAAGATATATCCTTGGTAAACAACAAATTGAAAATTGGATTCAATGTGGCGCCGAGCTACCGTCTGGACCACAACAATAGGCTTTCAACCGATGGCGTAGGTGGTCTCTTCGAGCGTTTGTTTGAGGCCAGTCCATTGGTGGCCCCTTATGATGCGGATGGAAACTACATCAGAAATGTTTCTTCTCCAGGAATGGTAGCCTATATCAACCCCTTGGCTATTTTCAACCTGACCAAGGACGATTATAAAACCACCCGGATTTTAGGAAATGCCTACCTCAACTATGAGTTTTTGAAAGGGCTATCTTTCAAGGCCAATATCGGTGTAGATAAAGGGGCAGAGACCAATGATTATTTCCAATCCGGGCAGGTCACTTCGAGTGCCAACAATCCAACGGGAACTAGTAAATCGGCCGACAATGGCTCTTATACCGCAGAGGGTTATTTTACCTACAATAAATCTTATAAAGACCATAATTTTGAGGCCCTGGCCGGATATTCCATTCAAGAATATAGCGGAACAAGTAATTCTTTGACAGGTCTGGGTTTTGCGAGCGAAGACATCCCTTATTTATCAGCTGCAACGAGCATTACCGGAACAAGCAATTATAATGCGTATCGCTTATTGTCTACCATCGGCAGGCTAAATTATAGCTTTAAAGGAAGATATCTGCTATCTGCTGCAATCAGGAGGGATGGCTCGTCGAGATTTGGTGCCAATAAGCAGTTCGGTAATTTTCCGTCTGTTTCTGCAGGATGGATCGTGAGCGATGAAAGCTTCATGAAAAATGTGAAACTTGTCGATTTCTTTAAACTTCGTGCCAGCTATGGCCTCACCGGAAATAACGCCTTTGGCAACTATGATGCACAAGCGCTGGTGGGCAATTTCTATTATGATTTCAATAATGTCATTACCCAAGGCTCTACCATCAATGCTTTGCCTAACAGCGAGTTGCGCTGGGAGAGAAATAAACAGTTCGACCTTGGTTTTGAACTCTCCATCCTAAAAAATAGGATCAATATTACCTATGATTATTACCACAAAATATCAGATGGCCTGATTTTGCCAAGACAGATCCCTAAGGCATCAGGGTTTTCGCAAATCCTGTTCAACATCGGGGAAATAGAGTTTTGGGGACATGAGCTGACAGTGAGTTCGACCAATACCACAGGGAAATTCAAATGGAATACCAACCTGAACGTATCTATAGATAGAAATATCATCAACAAACTGGTCGACCCGGGCTATATCCGTAGGCTGAACAATGTTACATCAGATTACTTCCGTCACCAGGAGGGAAGGCATCTTGGCGAATTTTATGGCTTTGTTTTCCAAGGTCTTTATAAGGATGCGAATGATCTGGCTACTTCTGCAAAATACCTTGCCACCACTGCCAATCCAAATGGTTCATCGGCTATTGGTACCATTAAGGTGCAGGACATCAACAATGATGGTGTGATCGATGATGTGAACGACCGTACCTTTATTGGCGATCCAACGCCGAAGTTTACAGGGGGTATCACCAACAGCTTTAGCTATAAGAACTTCGACCTCAGCATCAGCATGGCATTTTCTGTAGGTGGGAAAATCTTAAATGCGGCAAAATGGGCCTATCAGACCAATATGGACGGATCGCGCTTGCCATTGGCAGCTGTAGTAGACCGTTGGAGATCTGAAGAAAATCCAGGTTCGGGTATCTACCCAAGAACGTTGACCAACACAACGGCATTGGGAAGGAGCGTAAATTCGCAATGGGTGGAAGATGGATCTTACCTGACCGCGAAAAATATCTCGCTTGGTTACAAATTCAACCTCAAAAACAACATGGCGCTTAAAAACCTAAGGGTTTATGCTTCGGTCCAACAGGCTTTTGTGATTACTGGTTTCTCTGGACTTAACCCTGAGATCAACATTACGGGAGCAGATCCGACCTTGGGTATAGGGATCAATGAAGAGGCTTATGCCGTGCCAAGAACTTTTTCGATCGGCATTTCAACGACGTTCAAGTAATCATCTATTTAATTTAAGAAAATGAAAAAGATATATATCATTATCGTTCTGGTCTCTTTTGCGGCGTCATCGTGCAAAAAAGATTTCCTGACCCTCAATCCGGAGGATAAATATACCGATGCAAACTATTATAAAACAGAAGCGCAGTTCAAATCGGCAGTTGTGGCTGCTTACGCCCCGCTCCGCGATGTGCTGTTGAACGATTATTTTACTTCTGAAATGCACTCTGACAATACAGTGTACCAGCCCATCCCATCAAACAGGGGAACAGCCTACCTGGAGCGTGAAAATATTTCCGATTTTCGGAATACTTCTACAAATGCCTATGCGGCGGCGACCTGGGAACATAGCTACAAAGGCATATCAAGGTGCAACATAGTCATTGAGCGTTTAAAAACGGCTAATCTACCAGCTGCTGTTACGGCAAACCTTGATGGACAGGCCAAGTTCTTAAGGGCATTAAATTACTTTAAGCTCGTGCGTTTATATGGTGGAGTGCCGCTCTTCCTTAAAGAGGTAACTAAAGCCGAGGATGCATTTTTGATCCGTTCGTCTGAGGCCGAGGTCTATAACCAGATCATTGCCGACGCAAAAGATGCGATAGACAAATTGGCGGCGCCAGTATTTACGGGCAATAAACAGACAGGTGAGGCTACAAAAGGTTCAGCCACGATGCTGTTGGCAGAAGTCTACGCTACACAGAAAAAATGGGCAGATGTAGAAAACTTATTGCTCACTTTGGCACCCATGGGCTATCAGCTCAATACAAACTATACGGATGCCTTTACAGTTGCAAATAAAAACAGCCGTGAATCAATTTTTGAGGTCCAGTTTTTAGAAGGAACCGCTACCGGAACTACGCCTAACATCCTGCCTACGCATTTCCTGCCTAGGGCATCAACCAATACCGCATTGGTCACCGGTGTAGCGGTAACCAACAACTCCACAGGTGGATGGAATACACCTTCTACAGATCTGATCAATACGTACGAGGCTGGAGACAAACGTTTAGATGCGTCCATCGGAATTGTTGAAGGTACCTACAATGGAAGTGACCTGTTTGTCTATTCTGCTGTAAAAAGTATTGTAGGTTATGTGCCTGCTGCTGGTAAGATTGGTGTCCCATACATCAAAAAGTATCTGCTCAACACTTTTACCATCAATACGGGATCAAGTGTCAATTTCCCGATCTATCGCTATGCTGACGCTTTATTGTTATTGGCCGAAGCACAGAACGAACAGGGAAAAGCACCACTTACCGCTCTAAATGCCGTAAGGGTACGTGCTGGCCTTACCGCTTCTAACAGCGCCGATCAAGGTGTGCTCCGTACGCTCATTGCACACGAGAGAAGGGTAGAACTGGCCTTCGAAAACCACAGGTGGCATGATCTGGTCAGGTCTGGAAACGCCATCAGCGTAATCAATGCCTTTGGCGTTACCGCAAGGGCCCAGATGCCTTATCTGGCCTCTGATGCCTATGTCGTCGATTCGCACGACCTTTTGTTTCCCATCCCGCAAGGCGATAGGGGCTTAAATCCAGCACTTACCCAAAATCCAGGCTATTTCTAGGCCAATCATCCCAATAAAGCGCCAATTCTAAAGATTGGCGCTTTTTTAGGATAATACGAACATAGCGCATAGCGTGAAGGGCAAAGCGCTTAACGCCAAACGCCTTACGCCAAACGCTCTCCGCCCCTGCGGAGCTTCGAACAGCCTTTCCGTCCATTCTGCGAAAATGATAGTACATTTTGATATTTATTAGCACATTCTGCTGATTTTATCAGTCAAATTGATAGTTTTATTCAGCCAAATATGGATACCTTTAGGAAATATATCAAGGAAGAACCACATCCTGAGCCTCAGCCAGATTGGGGTGTTTCGGTCTTGGATGTTGGACATTACGTCCATCCAACTGGTAAAGCCTATCCTGACCTGCAACATCCGGAAGATTATTTTTTTGAATGGGAAAAGGGCCGTGTGCTTAAGGAGTACCAATTGATCTACATTGCATCTGGAAAAGGAACTTTTGAAGCACAGAGCGTAGGCTCGGTGGAAGTCAATCCCGGTACGCTTTTCTTTCTATACCCAGGCACATGGCATCGCTTTAAACCTGATCCGGCTACGGGATGGGCCGAATATTGGGTAGGCTTTGAAGGCCATTATGCTGATCACCTGATGAACCAAGATTGTTTCAATGCAGAAAAGCCCCTGCTTCACATGGGATTTAATGCAGAGTTCATCAATATCTTTATACAGTTGATCGACACGATCAAGTTCGGCGGGCCTGGAAGCCGGCAGTTGGCAGCTTGTTTAAACATACAGTTATTGGGACTGGTCTACGCATCGGCATTGCTCAAGGCACAATCGCAGAACAGAAAGGCCCAGCTCATCAACAACATCAAGTACAGCATCCACGAAAACCTGAACAGTGCAATTTCCCCTGAAGAGCTTGCTGCCAACCACAACGTAAGCTATGCCTGGTTCAGAAAGGCATTTAAAGAGATTACCGGGCAATCGCCCGGTCAATATCAGTTGAACCTGAAAATCCAAAAAGCCTGCAGGATGCTCCATGAAACCGGATTGAGCATTTCAGAAATCGCCTTTCAAAATGGCTTCGAATCGGAGTATTATTTCTCCAGGATCTTTAAGAGCAAAATGTCAAAATCGCCTTCAACTTATCGGAAAGAATTTATACAAAAAACAGATAATGGATAAACATCAATTTAAGATCGGACTGTTTGGGATCGGTCTTGATACCTATTGGCCACAATTCGAAGGCCTCGAACAACGTTTGATCGGATACCTGGGCCAAGTGGAAGACAGATTAAGTGGTTTTGGTGCCGAAGTACTAAATGTAGGCCTGGTAGATTCTGCCGCAAAAGCCCTAGATGCGGGGCACGACTTTAAGAAAGGAGATGTGGATGTCATTTTTCTATACGTCACTACCTATGCGCTTTCGGCAACCGTACTTCCGGTAGTCAGGAGGGCAAAAGTTCCGGTCATCATCCTTAACCTATCGCCCCAACAGGCCATCGATTACCAGAATTTTAACCAATTGAACGACCGGACGAAAATGACAGGGGAGTGGTTGGCTTTCTGCTCTGCCTGTCCGGTCCCAGAAATTGCGAACGTATTTAAACGTTCTAACATTCAGTTCCATCAGGTAACCGGGGTACTGGACGATGAAAAAATCTGGGACGAAATTGGCGATTGGGTAGCTGCGGGCAAAGTAGCTCACACGATGAGCCATCATACTTTAGGCCTGATGGGGAATTATTACAGTGGCATGTTGGACATCTACACAGACATTGCCCTGCAATGCGCCACATTTGGGAACCATGTCGAAATCATCGAACCTGATGAACTGACCGCCATCAGGGAAGAGGTAAGTTCACAGGACACCGCTGCCAAAGTAGCTGAGTTCAATGCGGTTTTTGCCATTGATCCCACTTGTCCACCACACGAATTGGAACGTGCTGCCCAAACGGCCGTGGCACTAGACCAATTGGTAAAACGGTATGATCTCGGTGCGATGGCCTATTACCATAAGGGCACTGGAAATGCAAATGCCGACACGATGAGCTCGATCATATTGGGCAACTCCCTGTTAACGGCCAAAGGCATCCCCGTAGCAGGAGAATACGAGATCAAGAATGCCCAGGCCATGAAAATTATGGATTCTTTTGGTGTAGGAGGCTCTTTCACAGAATATTATGCCCTGGATTTTAAAGATGATGTGGTGCTCATGGGGCATGATGGTCCCGGGCATTTGGCCATTGCAGAAGGGAAGATCAAGGTCAAGCCCCTAAAGGTCTACCATGGTAAGGTGGGCAGTGGGCTTTCGGTCGAAATGTCGGTCAAACATGGCCCGGTAACGCTGCTTTCGGTTGTAGAAAATAAAGGAGAGGTTTTTCTATTGATCGCTGAAGGGCAATCTGTAGCAGGGCCGATCCTAGAAATCGGAAATACCAACAGCCGATATCGATTTAGCATCGGTGCGCGCAAATTTGTAGAAGACTGGAACAAAGAGGGTCCAGCACACCATTGCGCAGTGGGCACAGGCCATATCAGTTCAAAATTAATCAAGCTTGCCTCATTATTAGGCATAAAAGCCATACACATCTGCTAGCTTTGGCTGATCACGCGCCATAACAGTACATGATGGATAAATATGATCCAAATATTAACTTTAGAGCAACCAAATCTAAGTCTTCTCTTTGTATGCCCATGCTTTCATTTGCAAGAGCTTGTTTTGGTTGCGATTATAGACTAAATTAAACCAAATGACCTTCAAAAAAATCACGCTCCTATTATTTGTCAACTTGTTTGTAACGATGGCCTTCGCCAAGGGCTTACAGGTTGAAGACCTTAAAACAAACTATAAAACAAATCCAATCGGAATGGAGACTGGCCTGGTGAGATTTAGCTGGAAATTAAGTTCAGACCAAAATGGAACTTTACAGAAAAGTTATGAAATCAGGGTGGCTGAAAAGGAGAGTGACCTGGCTACCAATGGCAACAGCCTGACCTGGACCAGTGGAAAAATCGAAAGTCAACAATCTGTAAATATCCACTATGCTGGCCGGCCGTTAAAGGCCAAAACCCGTTACTATTGGACGGTAAGGGTTATCGATAACCACAATGCCAATTCCGGATGGAGCAAAATCCAGCTCTTTGAAACTGCCATGCTCGGTCCGAATGATTGGCAGGCCAAATGGATCGAACTATCAACTGCTACTGAAGGAAAAGTAGGTCCCGCACCTATATTCGCCAAGCAGTTCGAGCTGGGCAAGAACATTCAATCAGCTAGGCTCTATATCACGTCACACGGCTTGTACGAAGCAAATATCAATGGGCAACGGGTTGGGAATGAGTTTTTTACTCCTGGATGGACCAGCTATCATAAGCGCCTCCAATATCAGACCTATGACGTAACCAACTTGCTAAAAACTGGTGCCAACCTAACTTCGGTAACCATTGGCGATGGCTGGTACCGCGGAAACTTGGAGTTTAACAACAAAAGGAACTTGTACGGAAAGGAAGTAGCCCTATTATATCAACTTGAAATTAAGTATGCTGATGGGTCAATAAAAACAGTGGTTTCTGATGGCACATGGAAAGCCTCCTTGGCCGGTCCGGTCAAGAAATCTGATATCTACAACGGAGAAACATTTGATGGCAATTTAGCCCAGGCAATCCAAAGCACAAACACGGGAAAATGGGAAAATGTTAAAGAGGTGACCTATGCAATGGAAAACCTGATCGCGCCTGCCGGACCTCCAGTAACCAAACATGAAGAGTTTACGGCCATCAACATCATCAAGACACCTAAAAATGAAACGGTAATCGATTTCGGACAAAACCTGGTTGGATGGGTAAAATTGACGATTGGTGGCGCCAAAGGCGATACCATTACCTTAAATCATGCCGAAGTACTGGACAAGGATGGTAATTTCTACACCGAAAACCTCCGCAACGCCAAACAGGAAAACAAATATGTGCTAACAGGCAAATCATCAGATACCTTTGAGCCGCATTTTACCTTCCAGGGCTTCCGTTATGTAAAAATCAGCGGTTACAAAGGCACGATTACCAAAGATAACCTAAAGGCCATCGCCATCTATTCTGATATGAAGCCTACAGGAACATTTACCTCATCAAATGACCTGGTCAACCAATTGCAGCACAACATTCAATGGGGACAAAAAGGAAATTTTGTCGATGTGCCCACAGATTGCCCACAACGCGATGAAAGGTTGGGCTGGACAGGTGATGCCCAGGTATTTTTTAGTACTGCGGCCTATAACATGGATGTTGCCGGTTTCTTTTCGAAATGGCTGGCCGACCTAAAGGTTGATCAGCACCCTACAGGAAATATTCCAGTGGTTATTCCAGATGTCAGGGCGGTCAATAATGCAGGCTCGGCAGGTTGGGCAGATGTGTCGACCATTATACCATGGAATTATTATTTAGCTTATGGCGATAAAGATTTGCTAGCTAGACAATACGACAGCATGAAAGCCTGGGTGGGCTATGTCAAGGGCATCAGCAAGGATAACCTATGGAATTCGGGCCCACATTATGGAGATTGGCTTTTTTACAGTGTAAATGACGACCGTGATGGCAAATCGGCCATTACAGATAAATTCCTGATCGCGCAGATATTCTATGCCGCATCTACCCAAAATGTGATCAATGCGGCAAAAGTGCTCGGAAATAAGACCGATGTGGCAACTTATGAAGCTTTGTTGAAGGAAATTAAGTCGGCCTTTATGAGGGAATATGTGACGGCTTCAGGGAGGTTAACATCAAGTTCGCAAACTGCCTATGTGCTTGCCCTTCAGTTCGATATGTTGCCAGAAAACCTAAGGAGTCAGGCCGCACAACGCTTAGTTGATAACATTACTTTATACAAAAATCATTTGACAACAGGCTTTCTGGGTACACCATATCTGTGCCATGTGCTCAGCCGCTTTGGCTACACCGACGTGGCCTATAAACTGTTGCTCCAGGATACCTACCCATCTTGGCTTTATCCTGTTAAGAAAGGAGCGACCACCATCTGGGAACGTTGGGATGGCATCAAAGCAGATGGCAGTTTCCAGGCCATTTCCATGAATTCGTTCAACCATTATGCCTATGGCGCAATTGGCGATTGGATGTACAAAACCATTGCTGGGATCAATTACGATGCAGCAGCGCCAGGCTACAAAAAAATAAGGATCGAACCAAAATTGGGCGGTAAGTTTACCCATGCCAATGGTAGCTTGGAAACCTTATATGGCAAGGTAGAGAGCAAATGGAACCTGCAGGGAGACCAATTGACGTTAGACATTGCAATCCCGGCAAATACACAGGCCATCATTGTGCTGCCTTCCTCTTCAAAATCACAGGTCAAAGCCGATGCTTATATCCAGAAGGCAATTGACGCGGCCAAAAACGGCAACAACGATGTCGCGGTAGAGGTAGGATCGGGAAATTATCATTTTGAATACGTCCTCAGCAAATAATCCATGGAAACTTCGAGAAGAAAATTTATCAAGATCAGCTCTATTGCTGCGGCAAATCTTCCTTTGGTCAAATTGGAAGGCAAGGCTGCGGTATTAATAGGTGATCAATCAGCCGCAAGCTCAACCTTGGAAACCAATTTTTACGCTCCGCCCCAATACAGTAAATCTGCCTGTTACTGGTGGTGGTTCAATGCGCGCGTAGACCATGAAGGGATTACCAGAGACCTGGAAGAGTTTAGGAAAAAAGGGATTTCGGAAGTGGTGATGATCAATTCTTCGGGCGGATTGAGCGGCGTTCCTTACCCTGCGGGCGTTCCTTTTCTTTCAGATGCCTGGAAAGAACTTTATCGTTTCGCCATGAAAGAAGCGAAGCGGATCGGTATTGAAGTGGGCATCAATCTTTGTTCGGGATGGAGCATGGGCGGTCCATGGATCAAGCCCGAAAATGCCAGCCGATGGTACCTGCAATCTAAATTGGAAGTGGATGGTCCGAAACAATTAAATGAAGCATTGCCTTTGCCAAACCCACGCGACCGATACGATCATGTTTTCAATCCGCCTGGCTTCAAAGATTATATCGACCTGCCGTTGGACCAATTGGATTATCAGGATACCGCAGTTGTCGCTTTTCAGCTTACTGATCCACAGCATAATCAGATATTAGATGGCCGCGCAAATGTGCTGCCTGCAAAAAACAACCACCGCGATGCGACCAGTTGGTCAAGGGCATCTGATTCTGTCGGCGGAACAATCTTTCCTTGGCAAAATTTACCGGCAGATCGCCCCATTCCAGTTTCAAAAGTGATCGACCTGAGCGATAAAGTGAAAAATGGGCACTTGACATGGGAGGTTCCTGCAGGGAAGTGGGTCATTGTTAGGACAGGGCACCGCATGACGGGCTCCAAGGTAATGGTAGCGCAGCCAGAGGGCGATGGCCTTTCTGTAGACTGGTTCGACCATAAAGGGGTTGACATCCAATTCAAAAATTTGGGGAAAGTATTCCTGGAAGAAGCAGCCAAGGTGGGCAACAAGCCAAAATATTTTTGCGACGATAGCTTTGAAGATGGTTTCCCGAATTGGACGGCCAACATCCTTAATTATTTTAAACAATATCGGGGATACGATGCTACACCCTATCTTCCGGCGTTAATGGGCTACAACATTGGAAGCGCAGAGATTTCTGACCGCTTTATGCACGACTACCGGAAAACATTGGGCGATTGTATGGCCGAACAGCATTACAAGCATTTTGCAGACCTCTGCCATGCCAACGGGCTAAAAATGCAGAATGAATCGGCCGGGCCAAGCCGTTCTTCTACCGTAAGCATCGATGGACTGAAAAACCTGGGCAGGAGCGATTTTCCGATGGGCGAGTTTTGGCTTGGCATCAGCCACGATAAAGAAGGAGGTTTGAGCGAAGAGCTTTCTTTTGGTACCACACGCATTGTTGGCGGTGCCGATGGCCAGAATATCAATACGAAAATGGTTGCCTCTGCATCCCATATCTATGGCAAGGCAACGGCATCGGCCGAAGCCTTCACCAGTTACAGACATTGGTCTGATGCCCCTGGAAATCTTAAACAGGCATTAGATCGCGCATTTTGTGAAGGGATCAACCGCATTGCACTCCACACTTCTACCGCATCAAGGCCAAGTGATGGAAAACCGGGCTATGAATATGGTGCAGGCACACACTTTAATCCCAATGTAACCTGGTGGGAAAAATCCAATGCATTTTTCGATTATGTTGCCCGTTGCCAGTACCTGCTGCGGTCGGGTAAATTCCATGCAGACGTACTTTACTACAATGGCGACAATGTGCCCAACCTGGTCGATGTCAAAAAAATACATCCCGACCTCGGAAGCGGCTATGACTACGATGTCTGCAATGAAGAAGTGCTGTTGACCAGGTTAAGTGTAAAAAATGGCAAGATTGTCTTACCAGATGGCATGAGCTATCGCATCTTGGTACTGCCAAATACCGAAAGAATGCCTGTAGCTGTCCTCAAAAAATTGAAGCAATTGGTCTCATCCGGTGCAACCGTTGTAGGTCCAAGACCGATCATGGATAGTGGATTAAAGAATTACCCAATCTGCGATCAGGAAATCAGGAAACTGGCTGCTGAACTTTGGGGCAAGGTCGATGGAAGGGCCACCAAACTGAACCATTATGGAGCGGGGAGGGTATTCATGGGCGTAAGTACACGAAATATCCTTTTGAACGATGGAATTGAGCCAGATTTTAGGTTTTCGGGGAAAGAAAACTTTATCGATTTTATCCACCGCACCACAGCTGGGGCAGAAATCTATTTCCTGACCAACAGGCACAGGGAAACGGTCGAAACCACAGCAACTTTTAGATGCAGGGGCCGAAAGCCAGAACTCTGGGATGCCGTAACGGGAAGTATGATGAAAGCTCCCCAATACAGGGAAACGGCTAAGGGAACATCGCTGGCGCTCGCCTTTGAAGGCTTCCAATCGGTATTTGTCGTTTTTCCTAAAAATAGCGGAAAGACTGTTCTGTCCAAAAATGAATTCCTGTTCCAAAATAAGGATACATTAACTCCATTAAAGACCTTAACCGGCCCTTGGGAAGTTCAATTTGATCCAAAATGGGGCGGACCGGCATCGGTAAACTTCGATACCTTGTTAGATTGGAGCAAAAGCGGTGATGAACGCATCAAATTTTATGCGGGCAAAGCAAAATACCTCAAAACATTTGATTATGGATCGCTTCCTGCCCAGCAGCAGGTCTTTTTAAACCTTGGTGTAGTGAAGGATATTGCCAGCGTAAAGCTGAATGGAAAGGATCTGGGGATCATCTGGACCAAACCTTGGCAGGTCGAGCTCACCAAATATTTGAAACAGACCGATAACCTGCTTGAAATTGAGGTGATTAACCAATGGCCAAACCGCTTGATCGGAGATGCTGCATTGCCAGTTGAACAGCGGCTCACCAACACCAACATCGTATTTAAGAAAACAGATCCTTTGCTGCCATCTGGACTGATTGGTCCAGTTACACTCCTTGTACATAAAGATTAATTAAAAATTGATATTCATATAAAAATTGTATATTCATATATAAATTATTGTCATAACAGTGCATAACAGTTAGATTTTAATCAATAATTAACTTCGAAAACCAAATATAAATTAACTATGCAAGCATTATTAGGTGTAATTTTTCATTTTTTCGGAGGCTTTGCCTCTGGTAGTTTCTATATACCTTATAAAAAGGTGAGGGGATGGGCCTGGGAAAGCTATTGGATTGTTGGGGGAATTTTTTCCTGGCTGATCGTTCCGCCGTTGGCCGCCTACCTGACCATTCCCAATTTTTCTGCCATTATTGCCAGCACTTCTGGAAGTATTCTGGTGCTCACCTATTTTTTTGGCGTACTGTGGGGCATAGGCGGATTAACCTACGGATTGGGTGTGCGTTACCTGGGCGTTTCGTTGGGCAGCAGTATCATTTTGGGGCTTTGCATGGTATTGGGCTCCATCCTGCCATCCATCTATTTTGATGTCTTCCCTCAGGAAGGAAAAGATACGTTCAGCATGTTCCTGAGCACTACATGGGGGCGTACCGTATTGTTGGGACTATTGGTCTGCGTGCTGGGGATCGTCATCTGCGGAAAGGCGGGAATGCGCAAGGAAAAAGAACTGAAGGCAGATGTAACCGACCCACATGGCATGGAGGTCAAAACCGAATATAAATTTGGCCTGGGTTTATTTGTTGGCATTGTTTCCGGTGTGCTGAGCGCCTGTTTCAACTTTGGTATCGAAGCAGGCAAGCCAATGGCCGATGCAGCAAATGCACTTTGGAAAGCGGCAAACCCTGCCGAAACAGGAAATTTTCTTTTCCAGAATAATGTTACTTATGTAGTTGTGCTATGGGGCGGCTTAACGACCAATTTTATCTGGTGCATGATCTTAAATGCGCGTAATAAAACCTTTGGCGATTATACCAGATCATCAGCACCGCTGCTCAGAAATTATGTGTTTTCGGCACTTGCCGGAACAACATGGTTCCTCCAGTTCTTCTTTTATGGCATGGGCGAAAGTAAGATGGGAAATGGCGCAAGTTCGTGGATACTGCACATGGCCTTCATTATCCTGATCGCCAATGCATGGGGGCTATTGCTAAAAGAATGGAAAGGGGTATCCAAGAGAACGCTGACCACCGTACTGATCGGTATCGCAACCATCATTGCTTCGGTATTGATCGTAGGTTATGGAAACTCGCTAAAGTAGGTATCAGGTATCAGGTATCAAGTATCAAGATCAGGTATCAAGTAGAAAGTACAAAGTAGAAAGTAGAAAGATAACATTCACACTAAACAGTTAACCAGTTAACCTGTTAACCAATTAACCAATTAACCAGTTAACCAACTAAACAACCAACAACAAAACAACTAAACAACAATATGTCTGTTAAAGAATATAAACATGTAAGCTATCTGTGGGATGATCAGACTGCGGCTACATTGGAAGGCGACGAAGTAGCGCTGTTGATCTATCGTTCCAATCTATTGGGTGCAGATCTGCGCCTGACCAACTATGGTGGTGGAAACACGTCATGCAAGCTCATGGAAAAAGACCCGTTAACAGGGTCAGAAACTGAAGTGATGTGGGTAAAGGGCTCTGGAGGTGATTTGGGTACCCTGAAAAAGAGCGGATTGGCGGCTTTGTACGTCGACCGTTTGAGGAGCCTAAAAAATATCTACCGTGGTGTAGCCCATGAAGATGAAATGGTAGAGCTTTTTAACCATTGCATTTTCGACCTCAGCTCAAAGGCACCATCCATCGATACGCCACTACATGGATTTTTACCATTTAAGCACATCGACCATCTTCATCCCGATGCAGCCATCGCCATCGCGGCCGCAAAAGATGGGAAAAAAATAACCCAAGAGTTATTTAACGGAACCATTGGATGGGTAGAATGGAAAAAGCCAGGTTTCGAACTTGGCCTGCAATTGAAACAATGTCTTGACGAAAATCCTGGCATCAAGGGCATCATGTTGGGCTCCCACGGTCTGTTTACCTGGGGAGATACCGCTTACGAAAGCTATGTGAATACCTTGGATGTAATCGAGATCTGCTCTGAATACCTGGCGCAGAACTATGGCAAAAAAGGGCCGGTTTTCGGCGGACAAAAAATAGAAAGTGCCCAGGCCGATCAGCGTAAAAAGCAGGCAGCAGCTATCGCTCCGGTATTGAGGGGACTATGTTCGTCTAAACAGCACATGATCGGGCATTTTACAGATGATGCCAGGGTATTGGAATTCATCAACTCCAACGACCTTGATCGTTTGGCGCCGATGGGGACCAGCTGTCCAGACCATTTTTTGCGCACCAAGATCAGCCCCTTGGTATTGGATCTGGCTATTGATGCCGATCTGAGCGATGCCAACCAGCTAAAGACCGATCTGACCCCTGCCTTTGAAGCTTACCGGGCCATGTATACCGATTATTACGAAAAATGCAAGCACCCAAATAGTCCTGCCATCAGGGATACCAATCCGGTCGTAATCTTGTATCCCGGCATCGGTATGTTTACTTTCTCCAAAGACAAGCAGACCGCAAGGGTGGCCGCAGAATTCTATATCAATGCCATCAACGTCATGAAAGGCGCCGAAGCAGTTTCATCCTATACCTCCCTGCCGCACCAAGAAGCCTTCAATATTGAGTATTGGTTATTGGAGGAGGCCAAGTTGCAAAGGATGCCGAAACCAAAGCCATTGACGGGCAAAATTGCGCTCATTACCGGTAGCGCAGGCGGCATCGGCAAGGCTATTGCCAAAAAATTTGTGGCAGAAGGTGCGGTAGTCATCTTGAACGACATGAACGAGGAACGGCTACAGGCAGCTGGAGAAGAATTTAAGGCACAGTTTGGAAAAGATACCTACAGCACTTCCATCTTAAACGTAACGAGTGCTGAAGACATCAAGGCGGCATTTGACCTGGCTGCCCTCGCATTTGGGGGCATCGATATTGTGGTGAACAATGCAGGCCTCTCGATTTCAAAAACGATAGGAGACCATACCGATAAAGATTGGGATCTTTTATATGATGTGCTCGTCAAAGGGCAGTTCTTTATTACCCAGGCAGCCACAGCGACGATGCAGAAGCAAGGTATCGGAGGAGATATCATCAATATCGTGAGTAAGAATGCCTTGGTGAGCGGACCGAACAATGCGGGCTATGGCAGTGCCAAGGCCGCACAATTGCACCTGAGCCGCCTTAATGCCGCCGAGCTGGGCGCCGACCACATCAGGGTAAACGTAGTCAATCCTGATGCCGTGATCAGTGACAGCAACATTTGGGCCGGCGGATGGGCCGAAGGCAGGGCCAAGGCTTATGGCATCAAAGTGGAAGAATTACCAGCCTATTACGCAAAAAGAACATTGTTGAACGAAATTATATTGCCTGATGACATTGCCAATGCCTGTTTTGCCTTTGTAGGCGGACTGCTCAACAAATCAACGGGAAATGTATTGAATGTAGATGGCGGTGTTGCCATGGCATTTGTAAGATAAGACCAGCGCCCAGCGATTGGCGATAAGCGTAGGTTACGCCAATCGCCAATCGCTACACGCCAAACAAAAAAGATATGAACCTAGATCAAAACCAAATACAACAACATAACGATTCGCTGATCAGCAACCACCAGGTTAGGTTAAATAACCTTAAAAACGAATGGAATGGTATCGATCTCGAGAAAGTGATTCAAAAATTGGTAGACTTTCAGATTGCCATCCCCAGCTGGGCATTGGGCACTGGAGGTACACGTTTTGGCCGCTTTGCTATCAGCGGCGGCGAGCCCAGGAATATTGAAGAAAAGATTGCCGATGTAGGCCTATTGCATGCCCTGAACAATGCCAGTGGTGCCATCTCTTTGCACATTCCATGGGATATCCCACAAAACCCCGAAGAAATCAAAAAACTGGCTGCGCAGTACAACCTGAAGTTTGATGCCGTCAATTCCAATACCTTCCAAGATCAACCTGGACAGCCTTTGAGCTATAAGTTTGGTTCATTGCAGCATGTAGACAAAGCCGTCCGAAAAATGGCCATCGAACACAATATCGAAGTCATTAGACAGGGGGTAGCCCTCGGTTCAGAATCGCTAACGGTCTGGCTGGCCGATGGGTCTTGCTTTCCTGGCCAGCTTAATTTCAGAAAGGCATTCGAAAATACGCTCGAAAGCCTACAGGAAATCTATGCTGCCCTGCCAGCAGATTGGAAAATGTTCGTGGAGTACAAGGCATTTGAGCCTAATTTTTATTCCACCACAGTTGGAGACTGGGGCCAATCGTTACTCTACGCAAGCAAATTGGGAGAGAAAGCCTATACCTTGGTAGACTTGGGGCACCATTTGCCAAATGCCAACATCGAACAGATCGTTTCCCTGTTGCTGATGGAAGGAAAGCTTGGCGGTTTCCATTTCAATGATTCGAAATACGGTGATGATGACCTGACCACCGGTAGCATCAAGCCATATCAGCTTTTCCTTATCTTTAATGAACTGGTAGAAGGCATGGATGCAAAAAATATGGACCATGCCACAAGCCTTGGCTGGATGATCGACGCTTCACACAATGTGAAAGATCCGCTAGAAGACTTGCTGCAATCCGTAGAAGCCATCATGATTGCTTATGCCCAGGCGCTGTTGGTAGATCGCAAGGCTTTAACTGCCGCACAACAAAATAACGATGTGGTGCAATGCCAGGAAATCCTGCAACATACCTTTAGGAGCGATCTTCGTGCCCTTGTGGCAGAAGCCAGGTTAAGGGCGGGAGCGGCATTGTCGCCATTGAGTTTGTATCGTAACCTGAACTGCAGAAAGACTTTGGTCCAGGAACGCGGCCAAGGTACAGTAGCTACAGGTCTATAGTCAGGTATGTCTATTCCAGTTATAGCCATATTTGACGTTGGTAAAACGAACAAGAAACTCTTTCTGATCGATGAGAACTATCGTATCGTCTATGAACGTGCGGCAAGGTTCGTAGAAACGGTAGATGAGGATGGCGACGCCTGCGAAAACCTGGAGAGCCTGATTTCCTCTGTCCATGATTCGTTGAGCCAGGTCCAAAAGCTGGCCGAGTACGACATCAAGGCCATCAACTTTTCTACCTATGGTGCCAGTTTTGTGTACTTGGACGAGGCCGGAAAACCCTTGACACCACTTTATAACTATCTCAAATCCTATCCAGAAGAATTGAGCAGGGAATTTTATGCGAAATATGGGGGAGAAGAAAAGCTTTCCCTAGAAACCGCATCACCCATCTTGGGCAGCCTCAATTCAGGTCTTCAATTCTATCGTTTAAAGAAAGAAAGGCCTGAACTTTTTGAAAAGATCAAATATGCGCTCCACCTGCCGCAGTACCTCAGTTACCTGATTACCCATCAGGCAGTGGCCGATATTACCAGCATCGGCTGCCATACACACCTGTGGGATTTTAACCAGCACCAGTACCATCATTGGGTAAAGGAAGAGGGACTGGTCGAGAAATTCGGTAAATTTACGCCTTCAGATTCCTGCCTAGATGCCGTATATGAAGGAAAATCTTATCAGGTCGGTGTCGGGCTGCACGATAGTTCTGCAGCATTGATACCCTATCTGGCCAATTTTTCGAGCCCATTTGTGCTGCTCTCAACGGGTACATGGTGCATCAGTCTCAATCCGTTTAACCAAGAGCCCCTAACAGCTGAAGAATTGAAGCAAGATTGCCTCTGCTACATGCATTTTAAGGGCAAGGCGGTAAAGGCATCGCGCATTTTTGCGGGTTACGAACATGAGCAGCAGCTTAAGCGCATTGCGGATCATTTTGATCGGGCTGCGTATCTGTTTAAACACCTGAAGTTTAATGCGGCGCTCTTTCTAAAGTTGATGGCGAAAATTCCGGAGAACCATCTTCCACAGACAGCATTTTCTACGGCTTCGGCATTTGGCTCGCGCGAGCTCAGCCTGTTCAAGACTGCCGAGGAAGCCTATCATCAATTGATATTTGACCTGGTCAAACAACAGATCTATTCGTTAAAGTTGATCCTCAATCCTGGGATCAGGCGGATATTTGTAGATGGAGGGTTTGGCAAGAATGCTATCTACATGCATCTTTTGGCCATTTCCCTGCCAGATATCGAGGTGTATGCCTCCTCTGTGGCACAGGCAACTGCAATTGGTACGGCACTGGCCATCAATGATGCCTGGAACACACAGGCCATCCCTACAGATATGATCGAACTGAAGTATTATTCCGCTATCCAGCGAACCATTTAAAAGATAATGGCAATCATGAACATACTGAAAGGGTCTTAAATGACCTTAATTTCTTACGGCTGAAAATGTTAAAACATCTAATGGCCTAACTTAGAAAATTCTTACCTGTTCAGTCATATATAGGCGCCTTAGGTGTTTAATCACCGATTTTTCCTATATTCGACCATCACCAATACCCAATCCATTGAAACCTGACGACCTGATCTCACACATCATTGTAGACGAATATTCCTCCACCCCAAAGTATAAGCAGCTGACCAATGCCATACTTTCGGCCATAGAAATAGGGAAGCTGAAACGCAACAGCCTTTTGCCCTCCATCAATGAACTGAGCTTTAAGCTGGAAATATCCCGAGATACGGCCGAGAAAGGGTACCGTCATCTCCGGAAACTGGGCGTAGTAGAATCTGTTCCCGGTAAAGGTTATTTTGTAGTCAATACCGCTTTCGCCCGTAAACTGAAGATCTGCCTCTTCTTTAATAAACTGAGCACGCACAAGAAAATTATTTACGATTCCTTTACAAAGGCCATTGGAGATCAGGCCTCCATCGATTTTTACATCTATAATAATGATTTTGCCCTGTTCAAGAAATTATTGATCAGCAAAAAAGATGAATATTCACATTATGTGATCATTCCGCATTTTATAGAAGGTGGAGAAAATGCCCATGATGTCATCAATACCATTCCCAAAGAGAAATTGATCATCTTGGATAAACTGCTGCCGGGCATTACGGGAGAGTATGCTGCTGCCTATGAAAATTTTGCGCAGGACATCTATGCGGCGCTGGAGCAGGCCCTCAACAAATTGTCCAACTACCATACCTTAAAGATTATTTTTCCCCGCGACAGCTATTTCCCTAAAGAAATATTGAGCGGATTTTATCGGTTCTGCCAGCAATATGCCTTCAACCATAAGGTCATCCATAACATCAGGGACGAAGAGATCAGTGTGGGCGAAGTTTACATCAACCTCATGGAAGACGACCTGGTCATCCTGATCGAGCGCCTTATTGCATTAAAGTTAAAGATAGGAAAGGATGTTGGTGTCATCTCCTACAACGAAACCCCTTTAAAAAGGATTATTTTAGATGGCCTAACAACCATATCGACAGATTTTAAGGAACTTGGGGTCAAAGCCGCCGAACTCATCCTCAGCAACCGTACAGAAAAGATCGAAGTGCCTTTTTACCTGACGCTTAGGAAGTCTTTGTAGAGAAGTTGAAAGTTAAGGTGGAAAGTTGAAGGTTGAAAGTTGAAAGGTTGTTTAATGCTAGAGAGAAGCAGTTCATCCCGAAGGCTCCGCAGGAGCTTCTTTGGGTTAATCTCCCCAACACATGAGGTCTTCGGCACCCTGTCTTTTGTTTTTGCTCTTTGCTCTTGATACCTGATACCTGATACTCACACAAAGATCCCTCACTGCGTTCAGGATGACAATCCGTTTACAACCCTTGCTCTTTGCTCTTTGCTCTTGATACCTGATACCTGATACCTGATACCTAATACTCACACAAAGATCCCTCACTGCGTTCAGGATGACAATTCGTCTACAAGCCCTGCTTTTTGCTCTTTGTTCTCCTGCGGGGCATGCTATATCCTTACTTTCAAGCTTTAACCTTCAACTCTAACACCTACCTAATAAAATTCAAAAACGATTGAAATTGCGAGCGGTGCTTTTGGCGGTCCAGTTTAAAATAAAAGGCGCCTCTCTTGGAGCTTGATTTATCTTTTTCGGTTTGTTTGATCAGCAATCCACTTGCGGTGATCTTGCGGATGAAATTGCGGTTGTCGATTGGCGAATCGTAGACCTGCTCATAAAGGGTCTGCAATTGGGGGATCGTAAATTTTTTGGGCAGCAGTTCGAACAGGATAGGGTGGAGTGCCGCCTGATACCTGATTTTTGCCAATGCTGACCTTACCATTTCGTCGTGGTCAAAGATCAGGGCCGGAATTTCTTTCAACTTAAACCATTCTGCGTGGTACTGGTCATTGATCTGTTTGCTGTATTTGTTGATATCGATCAGGGCAAAGTAGGCAATCGAGATCGTGCGTTCGATCGGATCGCGTTCAGGATTGCCATAAGCACAGAACTGCTCCAGATAAACATCATGCAATCCCGTCAGCTCCAGTAAGATCCTTTTGGCTGCGCCATTCAGGTCCTCATTTTCGCCCACAAATCCGCCCATCAAGCTCCACTGGTCCTTGATCGGTTCAATAGCCCGTTTAATGACCAATAACTTCAGGTGTTCGCCATCATAGCCGAAAATAATACAATCGACTGCAACTAATATGGGTTTCTGGTTTAAATATTTTGCCATAATCAAAATAGTTCGTTTAGGATTGGATCATTGTAATCAGATAAAAACCGCAGGATGTGGTCAAAATGTGCAAATTCCTCCGTCTGGTGGGTGGTCGTCAAGATCATGCATTTCATTCCGGCATGATGGGCAGACTCGGCGCCCTTGGGCACATCTTCGAAAACCAGGCAATCTGCGGGGCTTACGCCTAATGCGGCTGCAGCTTTCAAGAAAGTTTCGGCATTCGGCTTGCTCACTTCCACATCATGTGCGCTCACAATCGCTTTAAAATAATGACGGATATCCAGCCCGTCCAGCACAAAATCGATATTAAATGGAATGGCTGCCGAACCGATCGCCATCTTGATCCCCGCCTGTGCGGCCTTTTCCAGAAAATCATGAAGGCCATCGATCAATTTCAGGTGCGGAAGAAAGGCCTGTTGGTAGGCTTTCTCCTTTTTGAAGGAAATCTCTTCCAATGCTGCAGGACTAAAATGATCCTTTCCAAACACCCTGACCAGCAGTTCTTCATTCTTGCCATACATTTCTTTTTTTACCTCGTCATAGGAAAGCCGGGCCCCCAATCCCTGTGTAAGGATGGCATGCCAGGCTTCGGTATGATAGCCCATATCGTTGATCATGGTGCCATTCAGGTCGAATAGAAATGCTTTTGGTTTGAACTGCGCTGGTTGCATAGGCGACTAAATTAAAGATATTTTGTTATTATCGTTATGATGACGTTAATTTATTTTCTTACATTAGGCTAACCAATACTAAATCTCATGAAAAAAATACTTCAGCAACTTCCAATTGTTGCACTTTGTTTAGGTGTCGCAATTTCTTCCTGCCAATCGCCTCAAAAGGGCACAGAAAACGCCAATGCGCCCGATTCCGCCTATCACGCTGACATTGATGGGAAAGAAGTGAAGTTGTATACCTTAAAGAACAAGAGTGGGGCAAGCGTTGCGATCACCAACTATGGCGGCCGCGTCGTTTCGCTTTTGGTACCAGACCAAAATGGAAAGTTAACGGATGTGGTTTTGGGCTATGATAGCCTTAAATCGTACCAGAAGAAGGGAGAGCCATTTTTTGGAGCCTTAATTGGCCGCTATGGCAATCGGATCGGCAAGGGCAAATTCACCCTGGAAGGCAAAACCTATCAATTGCAGCTGAACGATGGCACCAATACTTTGCATGGCGGAACAGATGGTTTCTTTGGAAAAGTATGGGATGCGAAGCAGAACGGACAGCAATTGGAATTAACTTATACCTCAAATGATGGTGAAGCAGGCTATCCCGGCAAACTGACCGCCAAGGTAACCTACACTTGGCGTGATGACAATGCGCTCCAGATCGATTATGTGGCCACTACAGACCAGACCACGATCGTGAACCTGACCAACCATGCTTATTTTAACCTGAGCGGCGAAGGTAAATCGACCATTTTAGACCATGAACTGATGATTGCTGCTGATGCCATTACCCCGGTAGACAGTACGCTCATCCCAACTGGAAAACTAATGCCCGTTAAGGGAACTCCATTTGATTTCAATACAGCCAAGGCCATTGGCCGTGATATCGAAACTAAAGATGAACAGTTGAAATTTGGCAAAGGCTACGACCACAATTTTGCATTGGTGGCCCATGATGGCAAAAAACCTGTTGCAACAGTCAAAAGTCCGGTTACGGGCATCCTGATGGAAATCTACACTACAGAGCCAGGGCTGCAATTTTATTGCGGCAACTTCTTAACCGGCGAAGATAAAGATGGAAAGGGCGGAAAGTCTTATCCGCACCGCTCGGCATTCTGCCTGGAAACACAACATTTCCCAGATGCACCCAACCATCCAAACTTTGCCTCTACCGTACTCAAGCCCGGACAGACCTACACTTCGAGCACGACGTATAAGTTTTTGAAGTAGTTGAAGAAATATTAAGTTGTAAGTATCAAGTAATTAGTATCAAGTAGTAAGACAAGATGGCTAGGATTAACGCTTTAGTCCCAGTCTTGCTACTTTCTACTTTCTACTTGTTACTTGTTACTTGATACTTGATACTTGATACTTGTTACTTGTTACTTGATACTTGTTACTTGATACTTGATACCTGCTACTTGATACCTGCTACTTGATACCTGCTACTCGCCCTCAGCTCTTCGCTCTACTTTATCAACCTTTCAGGAAACTGCGATACCTGCTCAATGGTAAGCTGCTGCATGATCTGGTAGAGGTGGGTCTTGAACATGTTGATGGTATGTTCTCCGCCTGCATCGCCCAGGGCGCCAACCCCGTACATGAAGGGCCTGCCCATAAAGTTAAATGCTGAGCCGACCGCATGGGCCCTGGCCAGATCTACACCAGAACGGATGCCGCCATCCATCATGATCTTGAGTTTGGAGCGGTATGCCGGATTGCCAGCTAACCTGGTCAATGATCGAATGGACGATTCGCCGGCATCGATCTGTCTTCCGCCATGATTGGAAACGATTACCCCATCGGCACCGATCTGTATCGCTGCCTGCATGTCTTCGTCGGTAGCGATACCTTTTAATACCAAAGGCCCTTTCCAACGTTCCCGAATGGCCGATACTTTTTCGATGTCGACCTTACCTGTAAAGGTCCTGTTCATAAATTGTCCCAATTGGGCCATATCTAGGCCTTTTTCCATATAGGGTTTGAGGGTAGCAAAGGATGGGATGCCATGTTGTAGGGTCTTGATGCCCCACAACGGACGCGCCATGGCCTGAAGGATATTGTTGATCGACATCTTTGGCGGAATGGAAAGCCCGCTCTTGATTTCCTTATACCTTAATCCAAATGCCGGCACATCGACCAGTACAACCAATACCGGGCACTCTACGGCCTTTAGACGGTTTAAGATGTCATCCCTAAGCGTGTTTTCTGTCGGATGGTACAATTGGAACCAGGCTTTCCCTTCAGATACTTCTGCGATCCTTTCAATGCTGCTGGTTGATACCGTGCTCAACGTATAGGGGATATCATGTTTAGCTGCCGCCCTGGCCAGAATTTCTGGGGCATTGGGCCACATCAGTCCCTGCAGCCCGATGGGAGAGATGCCAAAGGGCGCACTATACCGCTTGCCGAACAGCTCCACAGACATGTCGATTTCACCGCCCACACGCAGGTAATTGGGCTTAAGAAGGATATCACCGAAATCATGCTCATTCCGTGCTAAATTGAGCCCTTCATTGCATCCGCCTTCCAGGTAATCAAAGGCAAACTTCGGTATCCTTGATTTGGCTTTTCGCCTCAGGTCGGCTACAGAAGGATATTGGGGGTGATAGGGAAAAGTTATTTTTTTGCTCATCTCGTATTTGGTATAGTCCAAAAATAATGGTTACGGTTGGAAGAAGTGTCATGGAGTGTCATGGGTTTTACTTAAACACTTAGGAACACAGTTTCTCATCGTTTGATTAGTTTGTTATGCCGATGTGGTTAAATCTAAACGATAGCAGCGGATGGCATTGTCCCGCAAGATCTTATGCTGTTCATCTGTGCTGAATTGTTCGAGGTATTTTTTCACCAAGCCTATCCATTGCTGATAGCTTCTGCTCAGCGTAAGCACGGGCCAGTCGCTCGCGAATAAGATCCGATCTAAGCCAAATTGGTTAAAAACCACATCAAAACAATCAAAAATCTGCTTTTCTGTCCAGTTCTGCCAATCTGCTTCGGTCAATAGGCCGGATAATTTGCAGCAGACGTTCTGGTTTTGGGCTAAAATAGAAATGTTATCGGCCCATGCCGCCATATTTCCGCTTTTGATGTTGGGCTTGCCACAATGGTCCAATATGAATGATTGTCCGGGTACGAGGTCTACCAATCTGATCATGCTCGGCAACTGGTCGTGATAGCACAACAGGTCATAGCTGTACCCATGTTCCCGGAGCTGACGTAGCCCGTCAATAAAACTTTTTGCCAGTATAAAATCCTCGTTTTCTGCCTGGAGCACATGTCGCCAGCCCTTGATCAGTGGAAAGTTTTTCCAATAGCCTAAATGCTCGCCGAGCAATGGATGGCAAAGGTCTACCCAGCCAACAATGCCCTTGATCAGCTTATTTTTAGACGCCAAATCCAACAGGAAAACATTTTCTGCTTCGCTCTGGCTGGCCTGTACGGCAATGCATCCTTCCAATTTGTGTTCAGGGTCTGCGCGCTGCAGGTCGGCAGGCAAGAAATCCCGTTGGATCACCGCCATGTCAGCATTGATCCAGCTATCCCTAACCGGGTCAAAATTCCAGAAATGTACGTGTGTATCGATCATTTGATTAAGTCAAAAATTAAAAGTTAAAAGTTAAAAGTAAAAAGTAAAAAGTCCCCTCAGTTAGTATAGAACTACAAACTGCCAACCTGCCAACTGTAAGCTACTAACTACTAACTACCAACTGCCTGCTCGATCCCAGGCCATCGATGCCCAGCTCAACAATGTCGCCAGGTTTAAGGTACCATGGTTCTGGTTTTTGTCCCAATCCAACACCTGCAGGCGTTCCTGTGGTAATTACATCCCCCGGAAGCAGCGTCATAAATTGGCTGAGGTAGGAGATGAGGAAAGGTACATTGAAGATGAGGTTGGAAGTATTGCCGTCCTGGAGCATTTTTCCATTCACTGTTAGCCATAGGCGCAACTGGTGTACATCGCCGATTTCATCGGGCGTAGCGATAAAAGGGCCCAAAGGGGCGAAGGTATCACAACTTTTCCCTTTTACCCATTGTCCGTTGCGCTCCAATTGAAATTCGCGTTCGCTGTAATCGTTGTGGAGTACATATCCTGCCACGTGGTCCATGGCATGGGCCTCATCGACATATTTGGCGCGCTTGCCGATCACGACGGCCAATTCCACTTCCCAATCGGTTTTTTTACTGTTCCTCGGGATTTCCAGATCGTCGTTCGGGCCCACAATGGCCGATGTGGCCTTAAAGAAAACAATGGGCTCTTTCGGAATGGGTGCATTGGTTTCTTCGGCATGGTCCCTGTAGTTCAGTCCAATGCAGATCAGTTTAGATGGCCTGGCCATAGGTGCGCCCAATCTAACCTGTTGGTCTACCTCTGGCAAACTTTGAGGATCCAATTGCTGCGCAAGCTCCTGGATGCCATTGCCGGCAAAAAATGCTTCATCATAGTCATTTACAAGGGCCGATACGTCATAATAACGATCATTGATGATTACGCCCGGTTGCTCAGCTCCCGCTTCGCCAAATCTGATTAGTTTCATTTAGGGTTGGTTAGTTGTTCGTTGTTTAGTTGGTTAGGCCTGTAGTCACGCCAGTGTACTTAAGGAGTGTTTATCATACGCAATACGCTTTGCCCTACGCGCTACACGTTATGCGCTTTGCGCTAATTATTCAAAGTCGTAAACCCGCCATCGATCGGGTAATCACAGCCGGTAATAAATCCCGCCTCATCGCTGCAAAGGAATAGGGCCAGTGCGGCGATCTCCTCAGGCTTGCCCATCCGGCCAATGGGCTGGGTCTTCGAAAGCTTTTCGAACATTTCCGGGATCTGGTCTGGATAGTTCTTCTCCAAAAATCCATCTACGAAGGGAGTATGCACACGGGCAGGGGAGATGGAGTTGCAACGGATGTGCTCATGGAGGTAGTCTTTTGCCACGCTCATGGTCATTGCTTTCACCGCACCTTTAGCAGCGCTGTACACAAAGCGATCGGGCAGTCCAATGTTGGAGGCAATCGACGCCATGTTTACGATCACGCCACCACCTGCCAACCGGAGTTGCGGAATGGCAGCGAACAGGCAATTGTAAACACCTTTTACGTTCACCTTCATCACCCGGTCAAAGTCGGCCTCGGCAGTCGTATCGGCCTTGCCAATGTGGGCAATCCCGGCATTATTGATCAAGATATCGATACTGCCAATTTGACAAAATGTTTTTATAACTATTTCTTGCTCAGCTACATCACAACCGTAACTAAAGCATTGGTTGCCATTGGCCAAAATCTGCTCAACCGTTGCTTCGGCATGCGCCGCTGTCTGTTCGATGATGTGTACCACCGCTCCCTGCTTGGCCAATGTAATGGCAATGGCCTGGCCAATCCCGCTACCTCCTCCGGTAACCACCGCCTTTTTTCCCTGTAATGAAAACATGCTGATATGTTATTATTTAATAAGTGAATTTAAGCTTTCCTCCGTCTAATCAAAAATCAAAAAAACTAAGTTAAATATTTTTACCAGTAAATAAATAATTTACTGTTGAATAAAAAATGTTACAAGAAAACAGCTTGCTTTTCGTTAGCTTTGTTTTAAGGCCAACCAAATATCGTTTTTGAACACTTGTTCAAATACCTTTGAACCAACAACATGAGGAATTTTCTTTTTTTCTTGCTCTGCTCCGTTTTCATAACAGCAAACACTTTTGCGGCAGAAAGCAAAACAGTGGTCGTTTCTGGCGTTGCTTCCAAACGGGTACACTTTGGTGCAGGTAAGTTGAAAACTGCTTTATCCACCTATCATTATCAGGCCAGGTTGCTTGTGGTGAACAAAAGCGATTACAAAAAGTCTGCTTTAGGGCAGATTGTTGTCCTGGAATCTACCGATCAGGTATTGGCCCAACAACTTCCCACTGCCCTTATCGAACGGGCAAAAAAGGCTGGTAAAGAAGGTTTTCTAATCAGCAGCCTGCCCAATGGAACCATCTATGTAATTGGTGCAGATGCCTCTGGAACACTATATGGATGTTTGGCCTTGATCGATCAATTAAAGGACAAGCATCAACTGCCCAAAAAGATCGACCTGACCGACCGCCCGCAGATGGTGCTCCGCGGAACATGCATTGGCCTTCAAAAGCCCGATTACCTTCCTGGAAGGGATGTCTACGAGTATCCCTATACGCCCGAGACTTTCCCGTGGCTATACGACAAACAGTTGTGGATCAGGTACCTGGACATGATGGTCGATAACCGTTATAACTCCCTGTATCTTTGGAACGGCCATCCTTTTTCATCTTTGGTCAAGCTCAAAGAATATCCCTATGCGCTGGAAGTGAGCGAAGAAACCTTCAAAAAAAACGAGGAGATCTTCCGCTTCATTACCAATGAGGCCGATAAGCGGGGCATTTGGGTCATCCAGATGTTCTACAACATCCTCATCCCAAAACCTTTTGCAGAAAAACACGGACTGAAGACCCAAGACCGCAACCGGCCGATTGTTCCGATCATTGCCGATTATACCCGAAAATCGATTGCGGCCTTCGTCCAAAAATATCCTAACGTGGGTTTGATGGTTGCTTTAGGTGAGGCAATGGAAGGCGTTGGGCAAGATGATGTTAACTGGTTTACAAAAACCATTATCCCGGGTGTGCAGGACGGACTTAAGGCTGCCGGCATCAAAAATGAACCGCCCATTGTGTTGAGGGCACACGATACCGATGCCCCAATGGTGATGGCTGCGGCATTGCCCTTGTACAAGAACCTGTATACGGAGGCCAAATTTAACGGGGAGGCCTTAACAACTTACGCGCCGCGTGGCAGCTGGGCCGAACTGCACCGCAAACTGGCCGATATCGGAACCGTACAGATCGGAAACGTACATATCCTGGCCAACCTCGAGCCCTTTAGGTACGGGTCTGCAGATTTTATCCAAAAATCTGTACAGGGCATGCACCAGATCATGCACGGCAATGGCCTCCATCTTTACCCACAGGCCTCTTATTGGGATTGGCCGTACACGGCAGACCAGGTGAAAGGCAGGCAGCTGCAGATCGATCGCGACTGGATCTGGTACCAGGAATGGGCCCGGTATGCCTGGAATGCTGATCGCAACCGTGCCGGTGAAATTACCTATTGGGGAAAGGAACTGGCCGCCAAATATGGTACTTCCCTTAACAGTGGAAAGGCAATTTTGAATGCCTATGAAGAATCGGGGGAGATTTCGCCCAAACTGCTCCGTCGATATGGCATTACCGATGGCAACCGGCAGACCCTAACGCTGGGGATGCTGATGACCCAGTTGATCAATCCCTATCGATATGGCCTGTTTACGCTGCTCTACGAATCTGAAGCTCCCGAAGGCGAAATGATCATCGATTACGCAGAAAAGGAATGGAACAAACAACCACATGTGGGCGAAACACCTATACAGATTGCCAATGAAGTGGTCGAACATGGCAAGAAAGCCCTAACGGCCATCAATACGGTTACGGCCGTAACCAAAAATAAGGCAGAATTCAATCGCCTAAAGAACGACATGTACTGCTATGATGCCATGGCCAATTTTTATGCCGAAAAGGTGAAGGCAGCGCTATGGGTATTGCGGTATAAATATTCGAACAATATCGCCGACCTGGAAAAAGCAGTGCCCTCACTGCAAAAAAGCGTTGATTTTTACGCCCAACTCGTTAAGCTTACCGAAAACACCTATCGCTATGCGAACAGCATGCAGACCAAACAGCGTAAGATCCCGATGCGTGGGGTTGACCGAACATTTATTACCTGGAAAGAAATGTTGCCCGTGTTTACCAAAGAACTAAACCATTTTAAACGGAGCATCGACTCGCTAAAGGCCATTAAACCTGGAACTGTAAACGCAGTCAAGCCTTATCAGAACGCCCCGGTACAGATCTTGTCCAACCTGGGCATCAATTATCAGGTACAGCCATTGGCCACTGTCTTTACCGATACGGCTGCCCAGATTGTGGCCGTTGCGCCAGAACTGGTGGGTCTGAACGGACTTAAATATGCCAAAGGAAATCAGGTGGTTAATGGTACGGAGATCAAGTTCAGCTCGAGTATACCCGTTAAAGTATTGGTTGGGTTTTTTAACGGAAAAGATAAACATGATTTGCCGCCGCCACAGCTTGAAATCGATGCCAGTGCAAACAATTATGGGCAGGCCGAGATCAAGATCTCCAATGCCGTCGTGGTAAAAGGATCTGCTCCCGTAAATGTGCACAGCTATTCGTTCCAGGCGGGTACGCATACTTTAACCTTGGGCAAGGGTGCTTGTCTGGTGTTGGGATTTATAGACGATCGGCAACAGATCAGGATCTATAACGCGGGTCTTGATGGCAGGGGCAAAGACATCGATTGGTTATTTGAATAATGATGAAGCAAGCAAAATATATCATCCTACTGATCTTGGGCTTGTCCGTGCAAATGGCAGGGGCACAGCAGAAAGATGCACACCTAGCGTCCAAGCTCCATCGGTACGTCAGTTATTTCAATGGACTGGATACCGAAGCGGTCAGGAATTTTGTACCCAATGCAGGCGCCGAAAAATGGCTATCGGCCAATATCCCGCTTTTGGATTGCCCCGATCAGGTTATCGAACAAAATTATTACTACCGTTGGTGGACGTTCCGCAAGCACCTGGTCAAAACACCCGATGGCTTTATTTTTACAGAGTTCATCGAGCCGGTCAAACACGCGGGCAAGTACAATTCCATCAGCTGTGCTCTGGGCCATCACCTGTATGAAGGCCGATGGCTAAAAGAGCAGAGCTATCTTAAGGATTACATTAATTTCTGGCTCTTTAAGGCCGATGTTGGTGAAACCAAGCCCCGCTTTCATCAGTTCAGCAGTTGGGTAGACGATGCGGTATTGCAGCAGTACAAGGTCAATCCCGATCTTTCCTACCTCAGGTCGATATGGGAGGCACTAGATCTTGATTTTAAAAAATGGGAAACTGAGCGCAAACTAAAAAACGGCCTGTTCTGGCAGCATGATGTGAAAGATGGGATGGAGGAATCGGTGAGCGGTTCGAGGCGTGAGCAGAACATGCGCCCCACCATCAACAGTTACATGTATGGCAATGCCCTGGCGCTGTCTGCCATCGCCAAGCTGTTGGGCAATCCAAAGCAGGGTGCAGCCTATCAAGTTAAAGCGGAGGAGTTGAAAAAAATGGTATCCGATAGCCTATGGGATGGCCAATCGCAATTTTTTAAGACCAGGTTGGCCAAAGGCGGATTGGCAAAAGCCCGGGAGGCCATCGGCTTTATCCCATGGGATTTTAACCTGCCTACCGATGCCCTGCAATCTGCGGCAGCCTGGGACCAATTGTTGGATACCGCCGGATTTAATGCGCCCTGGGGCCTCACCACGGCCGAGCGCCGCGAGCCTACCTTCAGGACCCGTGGTTCGGGGCACAGTTGTGAGTGGGACGGCGCGCTATGGCCTTTCGCTACCTCGCAGACCTTAAAAGGGCTCTCCAATCTGTTGAACAACTATCAGCACCATGGCAAAATGACCCCGGCCGTATTTTATGAACAATTGCACCGTTATGCGGCATCGCACCAAAAAAACGGAAAACCTTATATTGGCGAATACCAGGATGAAAAAACCGGCGAATGGCTAAAGGGAGACAATCCGAGGAGCAGTTTCTATAACCATTCTACCTTTTGCGACCTGGTGATCAGCGACCTGATCGGCATCAAGCCCCGATTGGATTCGGTGCTGGAGATCAGTCCGCTGCTGCCCAAGGGCAAATGGGACTGGTTCATGCTTAAGAACGTATCCTATCATGGAAAAATGCTTACTTTGATCTGGGACAAGAACGGAACCAAATATAAACTTGGCAAAGGCTTCCAAATATGGGCAAACGGAAAACGGCTGTACTCGGGAGCGCAATTGAAACCAGTCCTAGTTAAATTGTAATCTTTAAGACAAAGCCACCGATAACACAGATGAACACGGATAGGTAAGAGTATAGTAAAAAATAAGTATCTGTGCCTATCTGTGGTGACTTGCACACCGATAACACAGATGAACACGGATAGATAGGAGTATAGCAAAAAATAAGTATCTGTGCCTATCTGTGCCATCAATGGTGACTTGCACACCGATAACACAGATGAACACGGATAGGTCTGGGCATAGTAAAAAATAAGTATCTGTGCCATCAGTGGTGAATTATAGCTTTTAAAAAATATGAAAAAGATATATTTGATGTTAATTTTTGTGGTTTTGTATGTCAATGTCAACGCCCAGACCTACTTCAATGTACTCGATTATGGGGCAAAAAACGATAGCTCCAAATTGTGTACCCCAGCCATCAGAAATGCCATTGGCGCGGCGGTAAAAAAAGGTGGCGGCACCATCTATTTCCCTGCCGGAAAATACCTGACCGGGGCAATTGAACTGAAAAGCAACATCACCATCCTGATCGATGCGGGTGCCGAACTGCATTTTAGCGATAATTTCGACGATTACCTGCCCATGGTCAAATCCCGGTATGAAGGGGTAGACGTCACCAGCTTTTCTCCGCTATTCTATGCCTATAAGGCCGAGAACATTGCCATAAAGGGCCGCGGACTGATCAATGGACATGGCAAAAAATGGTGGGATTTTGTTGAGGGCTACAGGGAGGGCCAGCCACGTTCCAAATGGCAGCTCCAATTTGACCAGCTGAACAAGGATATCCTTTTGCCAGACGACCCGAAGCAAATGAAACGGGGCTTCCTGCGTCCGCCTTTCATCCAGCCCATGTACTGCAAAAATGTACAGATCGAAGGCATTACGATCATCAACTCGCCATTCTGGACCGTCAACCCAGAGTTCTGCGAAAATGTGACCATCCATGCGGTGACCATCCAAAACCCGCATTCGCCCAATACCGATGGCATCAATCCCGAATCGTGCAAGAATGTGCACATTTCCGATTGCCACATCAGCGTGGGCGACGACTGCATCACCATTAAATCTGGAAAGGATGCCCCCGGCCGAAAAATGGCGGCCCCTGCAGAAAACTATACCATTACCAACTGCACCATGCTTTCTGGACATGGCGGCGTCGTCATCGGCAGCGAGATGAGCGGCGATGTGCGCAAGATCACCATTTCCAATTGCATCTTTGATGGTACCGAACGCGGGATCAGGATCAAGACCGCCAGGGGGCGGGGCGGCGTGGTCGAAGAGATCAGGGTAAGCAACATCATCATGAAGAATATCATCGACCAGGCCATCGTGCTCGATATGCAATATGCAAAGACCAGTCCTGAGCCGGTTTCAGAACGTACGCCCAGGTTTCGGAACATCCATTTCAGCAACATCACCGGACAGGTCAACCAGGCCGGCTACCTGAACGGACTGGAAGAAATGCCCATCGAAAATATTTCTTTCAATGACATTAACTTTGAAGCAAAGACCGGGTTCAACATCAGCCAGGCCAACCGCATTTCTTTCCACAATGTGGAAGTGAATACAGAGCTCGGTGCGGCATTGATTGCGTCAAAGGTATCTGAACTTACATTGGATGGATTTAAGAGCTTCAGGCCGCATGCCAATGCGCCTGTCATCGATCTCCGGAATACCAGTGATGTTTTTCTTTACAACTCCTCACCGATTGCCTCAACAGCAACTTTTTTGAAGCTGAGCGGAAAAGAAACCAAAAATATTACCTTAGGGAATAACAATTTTAGGAATGTTAAAACTGCCGTGCAAAAGGAAAGTGAGGTAACGGCCACTCTAGCAGAAATCAGATGACCATGAAGATCAGGCTACGTTCATTTCTTTTTCTATTGCTGGTCGGCACGACGGGTTTTGCCCAACAGAGCCATTACCAGCTGTGGTACAAACAGCCTGCCCAAAAATGGACAGATGCGCTCCCCATCGGCAATGGCAGGCTGGGGGCCATGATCTTTGGCCAAGTGGCTCACGATCGGCTACAATTTAACGAAGAGACCCTATGGTCTGGCGGGCCCAGAAATTATAACCTAGAGGGCGCGTCTGCTGCGCTGCCAGAAATCAGAAAGCTCTTGGCGGCCGGAAAACAAAAAGAAGCCGAAGAGTTGGCCCAGGCCCAATTTATGGGCACGCAGAGCGAGGCAGGCGACCGTAAGGTCTGGGACGAAGCCATGCGGGCAGGCAAGGGGATCACGGGCAATCCGGCGCTGCCCAATTACGACGATCGGAACTGGAAAACGATCACCGTACCCTCCTATGAGGGCTGGGAAGCCGTTGGGCTCCAGAATATTGATGGCGCAGTCTGGTTCCGCACCACCTTTGAGGTGCCCGAAAATTGGAAGGGGAAAGACCTCGTGCTCGACCTCAACCGTATCCGCGACCAGGATTTTACTTATGTGAACGGCAGTTTGGTCGGGCATACGGCCACCGCGGATCCCAGAAAATATACAATACCCGCCAAACTGATCAGGGTGGGCAAAAATAGCCTTTCCATCCAGGTGCTCAACTATTACGATAAGGGTGGTCTGGCGGGCTACAAAGATGCCAGCAGGCCCATTGGCATCTACCCACAGGGCGGATCGATGGCCAACGGCATCTCATTGGTCAAAAAATGGAAATACAAGATACAGGATACCGAGCCGCCGGCCGTTGCGCAATATCAGGCCAGCTATCAGCCCTTTGGCAATCTGGAACTTCATTTCAAACACTCATCAGCTTATACCAATTACAGGCGCACCCTCGACCTCAATACGGCAATCGCCACCACGAGCTACACCGTAAGCGGTACGCACTATGTGAGGGAGTATTTTGCCAGTCAGCCCCATCAGGCCATTGCCGTGCACCTAACGGCCAATCGCAGGCATGCGATCACGGTTGATGCATCCCTGTCGAGCCCACACCTACATGCGCAGCTCAAGGCCCTAGACCAACATACGCTCTCCATCACTTTTTACGTAAAAGATGGGGCCTTAAAGGGCGAAAGCAGGCTGACCGCCGTGGTCAAAAACGGAACGGTGAAGCTGGTGGGGCATCAGATCAGCATCGTCAACGCCGACGAGGTTACGTTCTGGTTAACTGCTGGCACCAATTTTATCAATGATTCTGAGGTAAACGGAAATCCGGCCACGGCCAACACCAAGGCACTGGCAGCGCTCAAAGGTAAAACCTACGAGGCGGTAAAGGCAGCGCACGTTGCAGAATATCAGTCCTATTATCATGCATTTGATCTGAGCTTGGGCAGCCCGATCTTCGATCAGCAGCCAACGGATGAGCGTATCGAGAAATTTGCCAGCCAGAACGATCCCAATTTCGCCGCCCTGTATGTGCAATATGCCCGCTACCTGCTCATTTCCAGTTCGCGGCCGGGAACACAGCCGGCCAACCTCCAGGGCATCTGGAACGAACTGCTTTCGCCACCATGGGGGAGCAAATATACCACCAACATCAACCTGGAAATGAACTATTGGCCAAGTGAAGTGCTCAACCTGCCCGGCCTGAACGAACCCCTGTTCTCCAAGATGAGGGCCTTGGCCAAGAAAGGGCAAGAAACCGCCAAAACCTATTACAACGCCAGTGGCTGGGTATTGCACCACAATACCGACCTGTGGAATGGTACGGCACCGATCAATGCCTCCAACCATGGCATTTGGGTGGGCGGTGGTGCCTGGCTGGGCCAACACCTTTGGGAGCATTACCTTTTTGGCAGGGACAGGCAGTTTCTGGCCAATGAGGCCTATCCGTTAATGAAAGGTGCCGCATTGTTCTTTGTCGATTTTTTGGTCAAGGACCCCAAAACAGGCTGGCTGATCAGCACGCCCTCCAATTCTCCCGAAAACGGGGGCCTAGTGGCCGGGCCGACCATGGACCACCAATTGGTCCGCTCGCTGTTCCTAAACTGCATTGCGGCAGCCGAAGAATTGAAGACAGATGAACCCTTCCGAAAGCTGCTCAAAGAAAAGGTAGCCCAGATTGCCCCAAACCAGATCGGCAGGTATGGGCAACTGCAGGAATGGCTGGAAGATAAGGATGATACCACCAACAAGCACCGCCACGTTTCGCACCTGTGGGGAGTGTACCCCGGCAACGACATCAGTTGGGACAAAGATCCAAAAATGATGGAAGCCGCCAAACAATCGCTGATCTATCGTGGCGATGAAGCTACGGGATGGAGCCTCGCCTGGAAGATCAATTGGTGGGCCCGCTTCAGGGATGGCGAACATGCCCTCAAACTGATCAACATGCTCATTAGGCCCGCTACGGCCAACGGTGCCGGATCGTATGTGAACCTGTTCGATGCCCATCCGCCTTTCCAGATCGATGGCAACTTTGGCGGAGCGGCCGGCATTGCAGAAATGCTCGTGCAGAGCCATGAAAAATACATCGACATCCTGCCCGCACTGCCCTTAAGCTGGCCACAGGGCGAAGTAAGGGGGCTACGCGCCAGGGGCGGATTTGACATCACCATGAAATGGAACAATGGCCGATTGGAGTCATTGGCCATCCATTCAACCATTGGCGGCAACTGCATCATCCGCTATCAGCATAACGTGGTGAGCATCGCTACCGAAGCCGGAAAAACCTATCACCTAAACGGAGAGCTGAAGCCATGAATTTGAAACCTGTTTTATTTTTGGTGCTGTTTGGACTGAGCGGATTGGTGGCCAATTCAAAAACCCATACGGAGAGAAAAGTCGCGCAAACAGACTCTGATCCCATTAGACAAGAGATTTCCCTAAATTCCGGTTGGCTGAGCATGGCCGACGAAAAGAACAGTTCCGCCTATGCGGGCTTCGAAAAGATAAGCTATGTGCCCAAGGGGTGGAAAAACGTGAATGTGCCGCACAATTGGGACCAATATGATGGCTATCAGCGCAAGCTGCATGGAAACAAGCATGGCTATGCCTGGTACCGCAAAAAATTTAGGGTTGCGGCGCAGGGCGGGCAAAAAAAATATTTCCTCTATTTTGAGGGCGTAGGCTCTTATGCCACGGTCTGGCTGAATGGTGTGGAGATTGGCAGCCATGCAGGTGGAAGGACCACTTTTACCCTCGACGCCAGCCACGCCATTAAATTTAACCAGGACAATGTGCTGGCGGTTAGGGCAGACCATCCGGCCAACATCCAAGACCTGCCCTGGGTTGATGGGGGCTGCTCTACCGAACGGGGTTTTTCTGAAGGATCGCAGCCGATGGGCATCTTCAGGCCGGTGCACCTCATTGTTACCAGCCCCGTGCGCATCCAGCCTTTTGGCGTGCACATCTGGAACAATGCCGAGGCCAGCAAAGAATCGGCCCAGCTCTACCTGGAAACCACGTTCAAAAATTATGGGTCAGCAGCACAGCAACTGACAGTGGTCAATACGCTCCTCAATCGGGAGGGGAAGATCGTAGCCAGTACCAAAAGCCTGGTCAATACCACGCCCGGGCAGGAAACTACGGTCAGCCAGCAATTCCGAGGCATCAGCCATCCTACCTTATGGTCGCTGAAAGAGCCCTATCTCTACACGGTCAATACCACCATCCTTCAGGCAGGAAAGATCATCGACCAGATCAGCACACCTTACGGCATCCGTACCATCAGCTGGCCAATCGGCAACAGCCAGGGCAAGCAGTTCCTGCTCAATGGGGAACCAGTTTTTATCAACGGGATTGCAGAATACGAACACCTCATCGGCAACAGCCATGCCTTTACGGCCGAACAGATCTATTCCCGTGTGCGGCAGATCAGGGCTGCGGGCTTCAATGCCTTCCGCGATGCGCACCAGCCGCATAACCTCGACTACCAGAAATACTGGGACCAAATGGGCATCCTTTCCTGGACGCAGCTGGCCGCCCACATCTGGTACGATACGCCGGCCTTTCGCAAAAACTTTAAAAGCCTGCTTACCGATTGGGTAAAGGAACGCAGGAACAGTCCGTCGGTGGTACTCTGGGGGCTGGAGAACGAGAGTACCTTGCCGGCAGATTTTGCCAAAGAATGTACCGAACTGATCCGCAAGCTTGATCCTACGGCTTCGGCACAGAGAAAGGTAACCACCTGCAACGGCGGGCAGGGTACCGATTGGGATGTGCCGCAGAACTGGACGGGCACCTATGGCGGTAATCCGCTCACCTATGCCGAAGACCTGAAAAAGCAGGTGCTCGTGGGCGAATATGGGGCCTGGCGCACGCTAGACCTCCATGAAAACCAGGCAGGCACCAAGGGCTATCCAGAAAACCAGATGACGGGACTGATGGAAACCAAGATCAGGCTGGCCGAATCGGTCAAAGATCAGGTCGCAGGGCATTTTTTCTGGCTCTACAGTTCTCACGATAATCCGGGAAGGGTACAGGGCGGTGAAGGCCTGCGCGACCTCGATCGGGTAGGGCCCGTTAACTATAAGGGGATGTTTACCCCTTGGGAAGAGCCCACCGATGCCTTTTACCTTTTCAGGAGCAATTATGCGCCCAAAGGTACCGAACCGATGGTGTATATCGTGTCGCACACTTGGCCGAGCCGTTGGACCAGTCCCGGCATAAAGGACAGCATTATCGTGTATTCCAACTGCGATGAGGTGGAACTTTTTAACGACATGGGCCAGCACTCCTTGGGCGTAAAGACCAGAAATGGGATCGGTACACATTTCCAGTGGGATCGGGCCAACATCCAATACAACGTTCTGTACGCTGTGGGCTATGTAAACGGTAGGGCAGTGGCCAAAGACGTCATTGTGCTCAACAACCTGCCCAAGGCCCCAAATTTCAATGCGCTAGTTGACCCTACAGACCTGCCCAGGCCCGCTGCAAATTATCATTACCTATACCGTTTAAACTGCGGAGGGCCTGATTATACCGACCAATATGGCAACATTTGGGCGGCAGACCAGCAATTGCAGTCTCCTGCACAATATGGTTCAACCTCCTGGGCGGCCAATTTTCCGGGCGTACCGGCATTTTTTGCCAGTCAGCGGCGCACCTTTGGGCCCGTAGCGGGCACGGCAGATTGGAAGCTTTTCCAATCGTTCAGGTACGGCAGGGATCAGTTGAAGTTCCAATTCCCGATACAAAAGGATGGGACCTATCTCGTAGAACTGTATTTTATCGAACCCTGGCTGGGCATAGGCGGCGGATTTAACGCCGAAAAGATGCGGGTTTTCGATGTGGCCATCAATAACCAGACGGTGATCAAAGACCTCGACATCTGGGCCGAAGCGGGAAGCAACCGGCTGTTGAAGAGAACCGTGAAGGTGTTCTGCAAAAAAGGCCAACTGGTGGTGTCGTTTCCACAGGTAAAGGTGGGGCAGGCGGTCATATCGGCCATTGCCGTAGCCAGTTTAGCTCCACAGCAAAAAATGGGCGATCAGCATCATTACCTGATCCAGACCGACCAAAAATCTGCCCTGAAAAGCTGGCTGGACATTGGCGATGCACAGTTTAGCGATGAGGCCACCCAACTGGTTTCTTTGCCGGCAAACCTCTATGGTGCCGAATGGCTGCAGCTGGCCAGAAAAACTGATCAGCCAAACAAATTTAGGCTCAACGCCGAGGCTGATGTATTTGTGGCGATTGCCAAAGACCAAAAACTCCCTGCCGATTTTGAGGACACGAAAACGGTGGTAACCAATAGCAAGAACGAACAATTTCCCGTGTACCGCAAAAGGTTCAGCAAAAATGCAGAGGTCAACCTGTCCAAAGTACAGCTCTTGGCCGTGCTTCCGCCGAGCCTTTTGGAACCGGCCTACGACCTGAAAACGGTGACCAGCTATAAGGCCACAGCGGCAACCGCAACCGGCAGCCACATTGAAAAAGCAGATTTCTTGGGCAAAGAACGGCAGGTGTTCCAATCGCCCTCCACCGATCAGCTAAGCTTTGCCATTTCGGTAGGCGTGGCCGATACCTATTCGCTCACCCTAAAATACCATAACCCCAATGCTACCGAACTCAAGGGAAAAATAGACTTCCTCACCACCGATGGTACCCTAATGCGTAGTGAGTCTGTCATCTTTAGTCCGACCAAAGCCGGCAAATGGAACTACCTGGGTACCAGCACGGGTACCATGGTCAATGCCGGCAGCTACCAGGTGCGCATTGCCCTAACCGAAGGAAACAACCTGTATATGGACCAGTTGGATGTGCAATAGGAGTTGTGAGTTGTGAGTTGTGGGTTGTGAGTTGGGAGTTTGGCGTTGGGCTGTCATTCCGAACGCAGTGAGGAATCTCTGTACGAGTATCAGGTATCGAGTATCAGGTATCAGGTATCAAGATGCCAGATCACCCAACAATCTTCTTCAGCATGCCCTTAAAAATGAAGTAATGGAATGGCAGCATGGCGATCCAGTACAACCTGCCCGATAGGCCCAATGGGCGAAAAGTAGCCGTTTGGTGCACACAGCCCTCTTTGTCGATGCAGAATTCCAGCCAGGCTTCGCCGGGGAGTTTCATTTCGGCATACAACAGCAGGCGTTGCTGTTCTTTATCAGATAGAATGACCCGCCAGAAATCCAGTGCTTCGCCTGGCGAGGTTTCGTTGGCATTTCTCCGCCCGCGCCGTGAACCTACGCCACCGAACAGCCGGTCCAAGAAACCACGGAAATCCCATAGCCAATCGGCATAGTACCATCCGTTGGCACCACCGATGGAGAAGATCCGGTCAAGTGCCTTTTTAGGATCCTGCGCACGCATGGATTGGTTGTCAGTAAGCACGCCGAACTTGGGCACTTCGATGTGCTGCGCCATGCCCTTTTGGAAGATCCGGTTCGAAGGCGAATCCTTCCAGCTCGACAGCACCAAATTCTGCTCAATCTTTTCAAAAGCCATAGCAATGGCCTTTTTGTAGGGGATGGGTGCAATATCGAGCCTTTCGCCCAGGTTGTTCTTTTCTGGGATCACGTCAACCTTCATGCTCTCTACCAGGTTCCTCGCCAGCACATAGGAGGTGGAGGTCACAAAGTACAGCCAATAGGACGAAAGGTTGGGCGTAAACACCGGAACAATAATGATCTTTCGCTTGAGCTTCCTCACTTTGGCAAACTGTTCCAACATCTGTTTGTAGGTCAGCAGGTCTGGCCCATAAATGTCGAAATGCTGATGATAGGTATCTTCCTTGCCCAGTACCCCGGTCAGGAACTCGATCACATTCCTGATGGCAATGGGCTGGCATTTGGTCTTCAGCCATTTCGGGGCAACCATAACCGGTAACTTTTCGACCAGGTCCCTGATGATCTCAAAGGAGGCACTGCCCGAGCCGATAATGATCCCTGCCCTTAGCGTGGTAAGGGGTGTCCTGCCTTTCGCCAAGGTTTTCTCTACTGCTTTTCTGCTTTTTAAATGCGTACTGAGCTCTTTTTCGTTTACGATCCCCGAAAGATAGATCAGCTGCTTGGCCGTAGTGTTGTCGAGGTATTGGATAAAATGTTCTGCCGACTCCAGTTCGGTCTTCGAAAAATCGCCGCTCGTGCTCATCGAGTGCACCAGGTAATAGGCCGCATCGATCGCTGTTGGCAAATTGGCGAGTGAACGTGGATCAGAAAGGTCAGCCTGTATGGCCCTTACCTGAGCTTTCCCGTACTGATGCAGGTCGAGCCTGGCCGTATCACGTACCGCACAGATTACCTCGTGCCCCATTTCTACCAATACCGGCAACAGCCTTTTTCCAATGTATCCGGTTGCACCGGTAAGGAGGATCTTCATGAATAGTTAACAAAGGAGGGGGTGGGTTTGTTGGGTTTGAGCAATTTGCTGCTATTTTAGGATTTGTAGGCCTGCTGGTATTGAGTTGATTTGTCATGCTGAGCAAAGCGAGGCATCTCTGATGGCATATGGTACGGATTAACCGCTACCGTTCTGAATAAAACTTGCCTATCGAACGTAAAAAAATAGAGCATTTTTTCGCTTTTTACATGCTTTCTAGGAGCGGTTAAACTCTTATCTTGCAGTATCTATATTTCGCCATGAACAGATTAATTATTGTGGGGAATGGTTTTGACCTTGCCCATGGTCTTCCTACAACTTACTGTGATTTTATTACCGATTATTTGGCTAAAGCCTTAAATGAATTTAAATCCAATCACTATTTTGATGATTTGCACTTATTGGAAATAAAAAGGCTTCACACCTATGATCCTAATCCAATTGACTATTATTTCCAAATTACAGCCGAAAATGTCATAGGTGTCCTCCAAGCTTTACACGCTAAGGGAATTAATGCAATAATAACCTACCACTGTGAATTTTTTGAAAAGACTATTAAGAAAGTTGGTGAGATAAATTGGGTAGACCTAGAAAATGATTTTTTTGAAGAACTCAATTCTTATCGAAAAACACCTAATGGGGAATTCCATAGGGAAAAAGTTATTCGATTAAATAAACAATTTTCTTTTCTGAAAGAGAAGCTTTCCGAATATCTTCGAGGCATTCAAATAGATGAGGGCAGTTTTAAGCCGAATGTATTTATCAGCACTATTTTCAATCAGCGGATTACTGGACCAACTCAAAAATCAGGGACAACTACGCCTAAAAAATTATTTCTCAATTTCAATTACACCAATACATTAAAGCCATACATAGGCTTTACAAAAGGATTGACGACATCAAGTCCTGTTGAAGATGATCAGCTGATACACATTCATGGAGAGCTAGATAATCCTCATAATCCCGTCATTTTTGGATTTGGAGATGAGCATAACAAGCATTATCTAGAATTTGAAGACTTACATAATGATGAGGTCTTTAGGCACATTAAGTCATTCGCCTATTTCAAAACTTCAAATTATCACAACTTAATGAGTTTCTTAAATGATGATTATTTTGAGGTATTTATTGTGGGTCATTCTTGTGGGCTTTCGGACAGAACAATGTTCAGACAGATATTTGAGCACAAGAATATCTCCAAGGTGAAAATTATCTATCATGAAAGGGAAGATGGAACGAATGATTATGAAGATAAGACCATCAGTTTGGCCAGGCATTTTACGGATAAAGCTAATATGCGTTTAAAGTTAGTTTCTGAGCCAGATTGTGTTGCACTTCCTCAGCATAGATAATTCGTACGGATTTTTTAAAAAGTATTAACAAATTATTAATTAGAATTTTGCGTGATGATAAGAGCGGTAAAATTGGATGCGGAAGATTTTCCGCTACATAATATAGAAGGAGGAGGAAGAAAATTAGATAAACTGTCCAAGCTTAATTTTTTCGTAGGTGCAAACAACTCTGGTAAGAGTAAGCTTTTGAGAACATTGTTTTCAAGCAAGAATAAAAAAATTATTCCTGAGGGAATTGAAATGATAAAGTTATCTGAAGTTATTTCATCCTTTACTCAAGAGGTACAGATCTTTTTTGTTAGAAACGATATGGTAAGTTATGGGCCAGTAGATGTCAATGAGATTGGAAAACTTGAAATGCCAGAATATTTCGATTGTAATTTTGACTTTAAGATTGATATTATTGATAAAATTAAGATTCTTACATCCATTGGTACATTCCGAACATCCAATGCCACAACCTCGCATGAATTTTCTAGTCGATTAAAAAAAATTGCTAATAATACGTTGTCTAAATTAAATGAATTGATTACTAATGACAATTTTAGATATTTCAATGAAGATAAGTATATACCCACTTTACGAGGGCTTCGTTCATTGAATTCTAGTAATGAGGATTTTTATCTTGCTCGTACAATTAAAGATTATTTTGAACATTTAAAAATCAATGTTAGTGCGAATATCTATTCTGGCTTAGGTCTTTACAATGATTGCAAGCGTCTCTTATTGGGCAATACGGAGTCTAGACAAAAAATGAAAGATTTTGAAAGGTTTTTAAGTGAAACATTTTTTTCGAATGCTGAAGTCAATATTATCCCAAATGTAGATGATCATGTCGTACATATCCGCATTGATGATGATGAATATCCGGTTTATGAGTTAGGCGATGGTATACAGTCAATTATAGTTTTAATGTATCCAATGTTTTTTAATCAAGGAAAAACAACACATTTTTATATTGAAGAACCAGAACAATTTTTACATCCAGGATTTCAAAGAATTTTCTTGGAAGCGCTAAATAGATATGAGTTTAGAGATTTCCAATATTTCATCACTACTCATTCTAATCACCTCTTAGATTTAAGTATGGATATTGCAGATGTTTCAATTTATACCTTACAGAAATTGAAAGAGCGGGAAGAAACCTTTACCATACAAAATGTCAGAAATGATGATCTCAGTATTTTAGATTTGCTAGGCGTTCGCAAATCCTCTGTGTTTTTATCTAATTGCACAATATGGGTAGAAGGCATCACTGATCGGATTTATTTAAGAAAATATATTGATGTTTATCAAAAGGCTTATGGCCATCAGCAATTTACTGAAGATATTCATTATAGCTTCGTTGAGTTTGGAGGAAACAACATTACCCATTGGTCATTTTTGGATTCTGAGGATCCAGAACATAACAACATTCAGGTAAAACGGATTTGCAACCGCCTATTTCTCATAACAGATAGTGATGGAGAAAAACGTGGGATGGAGGAGGAGAAGGTTGAGAACGGGACTAAAAAAGCTGCAAGGCACCTGATGCTCAAGGAAAATTTAGGTGAAAATTATTATAGGCTCTCTTGCAGAGAGATAGAAAACTTATTAGTGCCAACAGTGATTAAGCAGGTAGTTGTGCAATGGGAAGGAAAGGAACTAGACTTTACTAATTTCTCCATGACTAAATATGTTGATGAACCATTAGGTACTTATATTGACACTGTAGTCCCAGAGCTTACGCGAAAATATGGTGATAAGTCTGGGACTGTAAAGAACAAAGTAGAGTTTGCTAAGCGTGCTGTAAATGAGATAGCAGATGTAAATGGCTTATCTAAGGAGGCGAAGCTCGTTGCAAAGAAACTTTATGATTTCATAGCTTCACACAATGCTTAGCCTTATATCTTCAAAAATTCTAATAGAGTTAGTGAAAAAAAGATTTCAAATGAGAAAGATATCGTTCTATATACTTTACACAGTAATTATATTACTGTCTGCATGCAATGGAAATGACAAAAAGATTAGCGAACAAAAGCCTGATAGTATTCAAAAAATGTCACGCCTGCCAGATTCTATTGAGACTTTTTCTACTTACTTCAATGCACGTTATGGCTTCAGTGTTAAATATCCGCATGATCTTGTGCCACGACCGGAAAGCGAAAATGGTGATGGCCGTATCTTCGTTGAGCAAGGAGGTAGAGAGGTAATGCGCGCGTATGCTATTCAGGACATCGATAAGGAAGGCATTGAGGCATATCACAAATCTGCGCTTGAACTGGCTTCAAACGTTTTTCCCTCATGGAGAATTTTATCTAGTAACGTTGGGAAAGACTATTGTGAGTTTGAAGGCACTACGAAAGACCTGCTCTATTTTAGACGGACAATCTTTAGGGATGGGTTATTTATTTCGGCTAGTTGTCAGACAGACTCTGTTAAATCAAAGACATTTGAGCAGTTGAAAAATCTGATCCGTCGTACCTTGAAAAAAGATGGAAAAGGTTGGCAGTAGCTTGCTCGTGTTATTAGGGTCAACTGGCAATTATAATTACTTAAAATTCCCTCACTTGTGTAAGTCTTAAGCGCAGCGTGACTTTTGCCCAGTTCGGTGCCTCGTGCAGATACGCTTTCGCGAAGTAAGCAGATCAGTAAAATTTATTCTTTTGACTTGGGGCGACAAAAAGAGGTTGATAATGATATAGACCTAAGGCTGACCCTGAAATTGACACTGGTGGGGGTGGAGAAATAGGCTACAGAAATTATGATATGTTCAAAGATGTCTCCCTCCGCTCGACATGACAAGTTGTGCCAGGCTGCGCAGCTTTTTCGCTAAAGACAGTCTCATCGGTCGCCAAAAATCTTTGCGCTTTCCGCTTTAAGCTAACCTTTAAAGTTTACAATGGGAGATTGCGTCGCTTCGCCCGCAAAAAGCCGCACAGAAATTTCCATGCGGCCAAACCAACTGAATATAATATAAACAAAACTTAACTTCTCGCCAAACGCCCAGCGCTCTCCGCCCTCCGTTACCTGATATAAACCGTTTTAATGTTCACAAACTCATGGATGCCCTGGTGGCTAAGCTCTCGGCCATAGCCAGATTGGTTAATGCCGCCGAAAGGAAGCCTTGGGTCTGACTTGACCAACGCATTTACAAAGCAGCAGCCCGCCTGGAGCTTGGTCTTGGCAATTTCTTCGCCAAGGCTTCCGTTCTGTGTAAATACGGCGGCACCCAGGCCAAAGTTCGTGTCGTTCGCAATGCGGATGGCATCAGCGGTATCTTTTGCCGAAATGAACAGCGCAACCGGGCCGAAGATCTCATCGGTGTAGGCCGGCATCCCTTTCTTGATCCCGGTGAGGATGGTAGGGGCATAAAATGCGTGCTGGCCTTTTGCCGTTGGGATTTCTCCGCCCAAAATGCACTTGGCACCGGCCTTGATGTTGCTTGCTACCTGTTGGTGCAGCTCATCCCTGAGGTCGGCGCGTGCCATGGGGCCCAGATCGGCATCAGCTGCCAAAGGATCGCCGAAGCGCCGTTCCTGCATCTTCTGTTTAAAGAGCGCGATGAATTCTTTTTCTATTTTTTGATCTACGATAAACCTTTTTGCGGCCACGCAGCTCTGGCCGTTGTTCATGAGCCTGCTGGTTACGCAGGTGGTGGCGGCCAGTTCGAGATCGGCATCTGCCAATACTACATAGGGGTCGCTGCCGCCCAGTTCGAGCACCAGTTTTTTGAGTACGGCACCCGCCTGTTGGGCCACTTTCATTCCTGCTTCGGTGCTCCCGGTCAGGGTTACGGCTTTGACCAATGGATGTTCGATCACGGCCTTTACGCCTGCACTGCCGATCATCAAGGTCTGGAACACTTGTGGCGGGAAGCCAGCGGCCTTGACCATGTCTTCGATGGCCAGGGCACAGCCCGGTACGTTGGAGGCATGTTTCAGCAGGCCACAGTTGCCCGCCATTAAAGCCGGGGCAAGAAAGCGGAACACCTGCCAGAACGGGAAATTCCACGGCATAATGGCCAGTACCACGCCCAATGGCTGGTAGCTCACAAAACTTTTGGAAGCATCTGTCTCCACGATCTGGTCGGCCAGGAATGTTTCGCTCTGCTTGGCGTAATACTCGCAGGCGGAGGCACATTTTTCGATCTCCGCAATCCCATCTTTTAGCGGTTTGCCCATCTCGATGGCCATTAGCCTGGCCAGCTCTTCTTTTCTGCCCTTTAGCACTTCGGCCAGTTTGAGCACCAGCCTTGCCCTTTCGCCAAAACCAGTCTCGCGCCATTGCAGCCAGGCCTGGTGTGTCTTTTCTATTTTTTTCAGCACCTGTGCCGATGTATCTTCCTTATAGGTCTTGATCGCCTTTCCGTTGGTCGGATTGATAGAGGTAATGCTCATGCGTAATTATTGCTACAATTTGCCCGTATGTGCAGATTCGTAAATGTTGTAAATGTCTGTTTCGGTTAATGGCATCGGGCAGCGCCCCAATAGCCTTTTTTGTTTCACGCCGTCTGTGGTGAGCGATTGCAGTGCCGAAGCGGGGATGTTAAAGCCTTGCAGTGTATTCGGGATGCCGATATCTGCCAACAGGCTCACAAAGGCATCGATGCATTTGAACGAAGCCTCTTCTGGGCTCAATCCGTTTACGTCTCCGCCCATGGCCTCATAGATGTTGCCCATTTTTACAAAACAGGTAGGCCTGATGTATTTCATGACATAGGGGATGAGCACGGCGTTCGAATCGCCATGCGGAATGTGGAACTGTCCGCCCAGAGGATAGGCCAGGGCATGGATGGCGCCTACACCGGCATTGAAGAACGAAAGCCCGGCAATGTAGCTTCCATAGGCCATATCTGTTCTGGCCTGTTTGTTGTTCCCATCCTTAACGGCTGTTCTCAACGATGAAGAAATGAGCTTGATGGCCTGTAGGGCCTGTCCGTCTGAATAGGAATTGGCATTGACCGAGATATAGGCCTCAATGGCATGTGTCAGCGCATCGGCACCTGTAGCGGCCGTCACTTTTGCGGGCACGCTGAGCGTAAGCTGCGGATCTACAATGGCATATTCGGCAATCAGAAAATCGTTGCTGATCACGTCTTTTGTATTTTCAAGGGCCAATACCGAAATATTGGTCACCTCGGCACCTGTACCGGAAGTGGTAGGGATGAGGATTTTTGGGACACCTTTCTTTTGCAGGGTCTTTGATCCGCTCAGGTTAAGGTAATCGGCCACCTGGCCTTCGTTGGTCAGGAATACAGCGGCCAATTTGGCCAGATCCAATGCGCTGCCGCCACCTACACCGATCACCAACGTAAAATTCCCTGACCTCGCATAATCGACCAGTTTTTGTCCGGTGGCCAATAAGGGCTCCGGGATCACATCGGTATACAGGTCATAGCTAAATCCGGCAGCTTCCAAAGGTTTGGTTACCTGGTCTACAATCCCGATCTGCTTGAGGATGGGATCGGAGACGATCAATATTTTGGAGGAATCTAGGTTTTTGACTTCGGCAACAAGGTGGTCTATTGCACCCCAGCCTATGTGTGTAATCGGGGTGGCCGCAATTCTGGTATAGCTCATTTCAATTTTTATAATTTAACCAAAGCTAGCCGCCCAAGTCTACAATACCTACTACAATTTTATAGATTGGTGGTATTTTTATAAGGTTGAATGCCAGAGGGGATGAGGTTGGAGTTGAAGGTTGAAAGTTGAAGGTTGAAAGGCTATAGTCCAGAAGTCAGTATCAAGTATCAAGTACAAAGATTGATTTATTCTAGCGACTCCGTCTTTCTACTTTCTACTAAATACTAATATCTAAATTATGCGGATTGATTTATTCTAGCGATTCCGTCTTTCTACTTTCTACTAAATACTAATATCTTAACTTTTTCCCTCTTACCTCTTACCTCTTACCTCTTCCCTCACTTTAAACAGCCGTTTTCATCAACAGTTCTGGGCTTCGGTCCTGATAGAGGATAGCGCCCAGTTCAAGGGCCCGGCGATATTCGCTTGGGGTCATGTTCTTCAGTTTTTTGAACTGCCTGTTAAAGTTGGCCAGGTTGTTGAAGCCACATTCGTAGGCAATTTCTACAATGTTCTGCGTGTCTTCGTACAGGAGCTTGCAGGCATAGCCGATCCTTACCTTATTGAGGTATTCGATAAAGGTAACGCGGTACTGTTCCTTAAAGAAGTTACAGAAAGTGGTAACGGCCATGTTGGCCACCGAGGCAATTTCGGGAAGGGTAATCTCGTTGTTGAAGTTCCTCAAGATGTATTCGGTAACTTTGCTGAAGCGGTCGGAGCAGCGTAAATGTGAGTTCTGTACAAAGCCCGGACTGGCCAACAGTTCGTAATCGGTGTTGGAGGCCAGGTGGTCGAAGATGGATATGAGGGCGGCAATACGCTGGATGCTGTTCATTTCGAGCATGTCGTTCATGATGGTGGCAATCTTTGCCTTCGCTTTTCCGTTGATCACGATGCCGTGGCTGGACAGGGTGAGGAAGTTTTTGATCTTTTCCATTTCGGGTACCTCAAAAAAGTCGGTTCCCAAAAAGTCTTCCAAAAAATGGATGACGATCGCATCTGCCTTTGTTTCTGCCAGGCCATTGGTGTACTTATCGTCGTTGATCCATACATGTGGGATCTTGGGCCCCATGATCACCAGGTCGCCTTCGTCGAAATAACCGATATGGTCGCCCACCATCCTGCGGCCGGAACTTTTGTTGACCAGCACGATCTCATATTCTGGGTGGTAATGCCATGGACAAGGAAAACTTTTGCAGTTTTCCCTAAATACTATAAAAGACTTATCGAAGTCTTTTGCAAAACGCATTTCAACAGGCTTCATATCGGTTAATTTTATGGTTCTTTCGATAGATGAAGCGTTCCCTGAATGGACATTGGCGGTTCATCTTTCGGCTTGGTTTGGTTAGCTATTACTAAATATAGCAGGTAAGAAACGCTCAAAAAGAATTCCTGTAAAATAGTATCATAAAAGTAAATAAAAGTATATCAAATAAAAAATATGGCGAATAGATATGGCAGTTTATTATTTCATTTTGTTGCGCATTGGGCTGATTGTTAATATATTATAGAGATATTTTTATAATTTGTGCCGATGACAGGCCATTTGGGCAAAGCGATACTATATTTCAGGATTTGCTGCTTTTAATCTATCTAAATGCTCCATTTTGGCCGAAATATGGGCCTCCGGGATTTTTGAAAAATAGTATTAGGATTATAACTAATAGTAACAGAAAACCAAAGAACTCTATTTTACTTTTGATAACATAGTTTTTACATGATTTGACCATACTCTCAATTATGAACAAGATAAAAGTTAACCATCCCGACCGCGATCCGAATTTTGTAACAGGCGCCTATTCAGATGGTGTGATCTGGAATGGACTGCTATTTGTAAGTGGGCAGGCCGCCGTAGATTTTAAGACCTCTAAATTTATACTCGGAACGATAGAAGAGGAGACCAGCAGGACATTGGACAACATCAAGGCCATTGTAGAGGCCGGCGGTGGATCGATGGAAAACGTACTGAAAGTGACTGCCCACCTGAGCAATATCGATGACTTTGACCGTTACAATGCGGTCTACGCCACTTATTTTCCGAACATCAAACCAGCGAGAACAACCGTGCAATCTGTTTTGGCAGAAGGCATCAAGGTTGAGATTGACTGTATCGTTGCACTCTCTTAATCCATTACCATGGCTCACCAGCATCATCCTACTGAAATTAACATCGGTGTGGTCGGACTCGGATTAATGGGAAGCAGCATTGTGGTGGCCCTACTGCTTTCTGGACACAGGGTTATTGGCATTGCGCCCCTGGCCGAAGATATGGAGCAGGCCCCAGAGAAGTTCAACAGCCAGTTGCTGCACTGCGAAAAATCTGGACTATTGACCTATCCCATTGCACATTACCTTTCCAAATTGACCATTTCGACCGATTACAGCCTGCTAAGGGACTGCGAACTGGTATTGGAATGCATCATTGAAAAAGAGCACATCAAGGAGCAGGTCTATCAGAAGATTACAAATGTGGTAGGCGAGGATGTGGTGATTGCCAGCAATACCTCGGCCATCCCGATCAGCACCCTGCAGAACTATGTGCGCAACCCGCAACGTTTCATGGGCATCCATTGGGCCGAGCCCGCCTATGCGACCCGCTTTCTGGAGATTACCTGTGGCGAAAAGACCGCTGCAGAAAGGGCAGAATGGGCATTCGAACTGGCACACAGCTGGGGCAAGGAGCCGACCCTGCTCAAAAAGGACATCAGGGGCTTTATTACCAACCGGTTGATGTACGCCGTTTACCGCGAGGGACTATCGATGGTAGAAAACAACGAAGCTTCCATTGCCGATATCGATAAGGCATTTAGGTACGATGAGGGGTCATGGATGACCTTGATGGGCATTTTTAGGCGGATGGACATGATGGGACTGAAGAATTTTTTTGAAACCTTCAAGGCCAATTTTCCGCGCCTGTCCAACCAGGACCATATCCCCACCATCATGCAGCGCATCATCGATATCGATGCAAAGGGCACACAGAACTCAAAAGGGCTGTATCCGTACCAAAATGGCGAAGCCAAGGAGTGGGATAGGGCATTTTCACTTTTTAACAAAGATATCAGCGTTTTGGCCGATGAATATGCCCAGAATAGAGAACTGATTAAAGATAGATAAAATGTCGACAAACAATTATAAAGAATCGGCCAGGTTATTGGAAAGGGCAAAGAAAGTATTGGCGGGAGGTGTTTCTTCTGAGTTTAGGAAATATAACCATCCACACGCTATCTTTTATACCCATGGAAAGGGCAGTAGGATCTATGATGTAGACGGCAACGATTACCTCGATTTTACGCTGAGCCAGGGGCCACTGATCTTGGGGCATTCGCATCCCGAAGTACTGGACGCCGTAAATACCTACAGCGAGCAGGGACAGATTTTTGCGGGGCAGCACATCAGGGAGATCGAACTGGCAGAAAAGATCAATGAGATCATCCCTTCTGCAGAGCTGATGCGCTTTTGCCTGGATGGTTCTGAAGCCGTGCAGACCGCATTCAGGATTGCCAGGGCAAAGACCGGGAAACAGAAATTTCTGCGTTTCGAAGGCCATTACCACGGTTGGATGGACAATGTATGCTGGGCCATTTCGGCGCCATCTGCAGAAGCATTGGGCAGCAGGGAGATGCCCGAGGTTTTCCCTTGGTCGCAGGGCCTTTCACAGCTGGTGAAAGACGATTTCATTACCCTGCCATGGAATGATCTGGAACTGGTAAAACAGACCATAGCCGCCAGGCATACAGAAATAGCTGCGATCATTACAGAACCCGTCATGTGCAACAGTGGCTGCATCTTGCCCGAAGCCGGATTTTTGGCCGGTCTGAGGACCATATGCGACCAGTACAACATTGCCCTGATTTTCGATGAAGTGATTACCGGGTTCCGCCTATCTCTAGGTGGTGCCCAACACTATTTTAACATTACACCAGATCTTTCCGTTTTCGCAAAAGCGATGGGCAGTGGCTACCCGATCAGTGCCATTGTTGGTAAAAGGGAGTGGCTCAACCTCTTGGAAACCGGACAGGTGATCCATGCGGGTACAATGAACTCGGGCAATCCGACCGTGGCCGCTGCCCTGGCAACGATCCAGGTGCTGCAAAGGGAAAATCCCTATCGGCGGATGTTCGACCTTGGCCAGCAATTGATGGCCGGACTAAGGAATGCCGCTGAAAAAACAGGCCACAAATTATTGGTACAGGGACCTGGGCCAATGTTTACGATTGCCTTTACCGACCTGGCCAAAGCGAAGGATTTTAGGGATACCTTGACTTTCGATAAGGCCAAGCTCGGCCGTTTCATTGCGGCCATGCACGACCTGAAGGTGAGGATCATTGGAAGGGGGCTATGGTACATTAGCAGTGTACATACCCAGGAGGACATTGATTTCGCGATTGCTGCAGCCGAAAAAGTCCTGGCCGAAATGGCCACAGCACAATAATTAGTCATGAATACATTCGATATGAAAGACGTAGGGAAAAAGGGAACGATCGTAGTTACTGGCCAGTCGAAACTGAGCCTCAGCATTTCGATCTGCATGCTCCAGGCCGGATATGAAGTGCTGTTATGGGCAGGGGATGCCGACACGGTAAAAAAACAGTTTGAACAGCAGTTGGCGGTGGTATCGACTACTGGAGCCGTTAGTGTAGCGGGCGAAAAACTCCAGGTGGTGAGCAAGCTCGAAAAAACAGACTGTGCTTTGGCCATTGCCATTACCGACGAAAAACTGAATGACAAGACATCGATCATTGCACAGCTGGAGGCACAACTGCCCGCTGATGCCTGGATTGGCGTAAATACCGAAAGCATTGCTTTGGACGAGATACAGGAAGGAAGCCGAAATCCGGAACGGATCATTGGCCTGAATTGGGTCGAACCTGCCTATACCACCTTTTTCCTGGAAATTATAGCGAACCAAAAAAATAACAGCACCGCGCTTGAAAAATTGGTACAGGAAGCCAAAGCTAGCTGGAACAAAGACCCGTACGTGGTGCATGACGCCATCAGCGTGCGGTCGCGCCTGTTCTGTGCCATGGCCAGGGAGGCCTTCTTCCTGATCGAAAATGGCTATGCCACCGTACAGGACATTGATCGGGCATGCCGGAACGATGCGGGCTACTACCTTCCCTTTGCCGGCAATTTCAGGTACATGGACCTGATGGGCACGCACAGCTATGCCGAAGTGATGAAAAAACTGAATGCCGATCTGGCAACAGGTTCCCATCCGCCCCAGATGTTAAGGGAAATTATAGCCGACGGGGGATTGGGCATGGAAAACAACAAGGGGTTTTATAGCTATAAAAATGGCGATACCAGTGACTGGGAAAGATTATTTACTAAATTTAGCTTTCAGATCCAGGAGATCATCGAAAAATATCCATTTAATTACGACGACAAACAACCCATTACCGATAATTAGCCATGTCCAAACGTTTGATTGTAGATGCCCACTTAGACCTGGCCATGAATGCCATAGAATGGAACAGGGACCTGAGCAGGCCGCTTGATGAGATCCGCCTCCGCGAACTGCACATGAAAGATAGGCCAGATCGGGGAAAGGGAACAGTATGCCTGCCCGAACTGAGAAAAGGAAGGGTCGGACTGGTAGTGGCTACCCAATTGGCCCGCTATACGCCACCCGGAAGTTCGCTGAATGGCTGGAACTCGCCACAACAGGCCTGGGCCATGACACAGGCCCAATTGGCCTGGTACCGTGAAATGGAAGCGATGGGCGAAATGGTACAGCTTACGGATTGGGCAGGACTGGAAAAACACCTCGCCCTCTGGAACAACCTGGCGATTGCCGATGAACAAAAACCGATCGGCTATATCCTAAGCCTGGAAGGGGCTGATTCACTGGTCGATATCTCTTACCTGCACAAAGCCCACGCCTACGGGCTAAGGGCCATTGGCCTGTCGCATTTTGGGCCAGGACGATATGCCCCGGGCACAAAAATGGAAGGACCCATTACCGCAATGGGAAAGGAACTGCTCAAAGAAATCGAAAAGCTGGGCATGATCCTGGATGTGACGCACCTGACGGATGAAGGATTTGAACAGGCTTTGGAACTGTTTGGAGGGCACCTCTGGGCAAGCCACCACAACGTACGTAAGATCGTGCCCAATCAGCGCCAGCTTACCGATAACCAGATCAAAAAATTGATCGAAAGGGGAGCGGTGATCGGCGGAATGCTCGATTGCTGGGCAATGGACGTCAGGTTTATCGATACGGTCTCTGATCCGTGGCAATTGGACATCAGGCTGGAGCACCTGGTAGACCATTGGGACCACATCTGCCAAATTGCCGGAAACGCCAACCACATTGCCATTGGAAGCGATCTCGATGGGATCTTTGGTACGGAACAATCGCCGTGGGACATGAATTCGATCGCCGATCTGCAGAAATTTGAAGACATCTTAAAACGTAGAGGCTATCAGGATTCTGATATCGACAATATCTTCTCACAAAATTGGCTAAACTTTTTAAAAAGGGCATGGAACTGACATCAACATTGCATGCGGGTGCAGCCAAGATAGACATCACACCGCCCTTGGGAACGATCATCAATGGCGATTTTAGGGCACATTATGCGCATACTATCCACGATCCGCTTTTTTCGAAAGCCGTAGTCGTTCATCAAAAGAACGTATGGATGGCGATTGTAGTGGTCGATATCTGTGTGATGCCTAAATTCTATGTAGACCAGATCAGGGAGTCGATCGAAACCCAATTGGAAATCCCTTTTGCACACATCCTGATCTCGAGTACCCATACCCATGCCGCCGGTTCGGTTGCCGAAGCCTACCTGAGCAATATCGACCTCGGCTATAGCAGAAAATTGCCAGCCTTGATCGTTGAATCGGTGAGGCAGGCCAAAGCCAACCTCAGGCCAGCGAAAATTGGTTTCGGCAAGGTAGATGCTCCGGCGCATGTCCGTTCGAGGCGATACCTGATGGATGATGGATATACGCCCCTGAATCCGGTCAACGGAAGTAAAGATGGCGTAAAGACCAACCCATTTGGCGCAGAAAAACACATCCTGAAAGCAGCAACGGTTACAGATCCAGAATTGAGCTATTTTGGCATACAAGGGCTGGATGGCAAATGGATTTCCGTAGTGGCCAATTATTCGTTGCACTATGTGGGCGATTGGGAAAATGGAACGATTTCGGCGGATTATTTTGGCGAGTTTTCGGCACACCTGGCAAAGGAACTGGGTGCCGACGACAATTTTGTGGGCGTGATGAGCAATGGCACGAGCGGGGACATCAATATATGGGAATTCATCCCCAAAAATAATTACCCGACCGCTTATTTTGAGAAAAGTGCTTTGATCGGTAAAGACCTGGCTTCAAAGGTAAAAAGCGCAATGGCAGAAATGAACTGGGAAGAAAATCCCGAAATCAGCATCGCCTATCAGGAACTGGACATCACTTGCAGAAAACCAACAACTGAGGAACTCGTGCTGGCGAGGGAAATCGTTTCCAAAAGCAATTTTGCCGAATTACAGATCGATGATGAAGGCCTCAAACAGATCTACGCGAGAGAGCAGGTCTTGCTGAACGAATATCCTGATGCTATCGGCTTCCCGGTGCAGGTTTTCAAGATTGGCAATTGTGCCTTTGGCGGATTGGGAGGCGAGTTTTTTGCTTCGACCGGACTTTGGCTGAAGGCAAATACCACGCAGCAACATTATTTTACCATTTCAATGGCCAATGGCAACTGTGGCTATGTGCCACCAGCTGCAGCATTCGAAAAAGGCGGCTACGAAACCTGGAGAAGCAGGACCAGTTATCTCGAAGAGCAGGCCGCCACCCTGATCCAGGAACAGGTTGTTCGGATGATAAACGAGTGATTAGTTTTCAGTTCGCAGTTTATAGTTATCAGTTTATAGTTATTAGTTATACTCAGCCTAAACAACTCAACAACCAACAACTCAACTCCCGATAGCTATCGGGATAACCAATTAACCAATTCAACAATTCAACAATTAACCAGTTAACCAACAAACAATTCAACAATCAATCAATCTAACAATTCAATCCAATGCATTTATTTCGTTTCGGCAAGAAAGACCAAGAAAGGCCAGGTGTAATTTTTAAAGGAAAAAAGCTAGATGTTTCTGCTTTTGGAGAAGATTATTCAGAATTATTTTTTCAACATGATGGAATTGCGAGGTTAAAAGAATATGTGGCCGAAAATGAAGGAAATCTACCTGTTGTGGGCGATGGTGAGCGTTTTGGTCCGCCAGTTACCCGGCCTTCAAAGCTCATCTGTATTGGCCTAAATTACAGGGACCATGCCATTGAGTCGGGTGCACAGATCCCAACCGAGCCGATTGTTTTCTTCAAGTCGACTACAGCGATCTGTGGGCCGAACGATGACCTGATCATTCCCAAAGGAAGTGAAAAAACAGATTGGGAAGTGGAGATTGCGGTGGTGATCGGGAAAAAGGCAAGCTATATAGAAAAAGAAGATGCACTGGAGCATGTAGCAGGTTACCTGTTGCACAATGATTATAGCGAGCGGGCATTCCAATTGGAACGCGGTGGCCAGTGGGTGAAAGGAAAAAGCTGTGATACATTTGCACCGCTAGGCCCATACCTGGTCTTAAAGGAAGATATTGAAAATGTACAGGAACTTGGCATGTGGCTAAAGGTAAACGGCGAACTGATGCAGGAAAGTACGACCAGCGAAATGATCTTTGACATTCCTTACCTGGTGAGCTACCTGAGCCAGTTCATGACCTTGCTACCGGGAGATGTGATCACCACCGGAACACCAGCTGGGGTGGGATTGGGTTTTAAGCCCCCAAAATACCTAAAGCCAGGCGATGTAGTCGAACTTGGCATTGAGAAATTGGGCACATCCAAACAACACGTTAAGGCTTTCGGCAATGATCAAAAATGATGAAATGGCATGGTACACCATCGATGGGGTAGACCAGCTCGATACGCCTGCACTGGTGGTATATGTAGACCGGGTAAAGGCCAACATCCAGAAACTGACCAAGGGAATTGATCCGTCGAGGTTAAGGCCACATGTTAAGACCCATAAGAGCATGGAAGTTACGCAGCTCTTAATGGAGGCGGGCATCCATAAATTTAAGTGCGCTACCATTTCAGAAGCAGAAATGCTGGGCATCTGTATGGCCAAAGATGTATTGCTCGCCTATCAGCCTATTGGTACGAAACAGAGCCGTTTACTTGCGCTCCAGCAAAAATATCCAGCTACACAATTTTCCTGCCTGCTCGATAATCTGGCAACAGCCACTGAATTATCATCACTTGCCATGCAGAATCAAATGATCGTACCCGTGTTTATTGACCTGAATGTAGGGATGGACAGAACTGGGATCTGGCCAGAAAAGGCAGTGTCGCTGGCGCAGGGAATTGCCGAACTCAAGGGCCTGAAACTTGTTGGGCTACATGCCTACGACGGACATATTGAAGAAATCGACCTGGAGAAACGGACCCAAGAATGCCTGGAAATCTATAACCGTGTGGCTGCCCTCAGGGATGCCCTGATCAAAATGGGTTTCAAAAGGCCAACAATGGTGATGGGCGGATCGCCATCATTTCCGATCTATTCACAACTTGATGACATTGAGTGCAGTCCAGGTACATTTGTATACTGGGACGAAAACTATTTGAAAGGACTTCCAGAACAGGATTTTCTCCCCGCAATGCTGGTGCTTGGCCGGATCATATCTATGCCTGGGCCAAATATGCTCACGGTCGATATCGGCCATAAGTCTATTTCTTCTGAATACCCGCTTGACCACCGCATCCGTTTTCTAAATGCACCAGAACTCAGGCCCATTTCACATAGCGAAGAGCACATGGTCGTTTCGGCTCCCCATCATCATTCCTATCAGGTCGGCGAGGTATTGTATGGCCTGCCTTATCATGTTTGCCCAACCTGTGCACTGCACGATTACGCCATCTCCATCACTGCCCATCACATCGGCAAACCTTGGAAAGCTGTGGCTAGGAACCGGGTGATCGAGATTTGAGCTTGATTGAATTGTCATTCCGAGCGAAGCGATTTGTGAGTAGCAAGTATCTAGTATCAAGTATCAAGTATCTAGTATCAAGTATCTAGTATGTAGTAACAAGAGCATAGTGCATAGAACAATACATGTATCTTTTCAGAGATATCTCACTACGTTCGATATGACAATTTGTGCTAGAGAGAAATTACGTTCGACCTTGAACCTTGAACCTTGAATTTTAACCTTTCAACTTTCAACCTTTCAACCTTTCAACTTTCAACCTTTAACTTTGAACTTTGAACCTTGAACTTTCAACCTAGAACCTTCAACTCTTTTCACCGCATGATAATATCATGATTATGGATAATAGTAGTGGAAAGCCGATTATATAAGATTTAGATTTGGTAAGATGCTAATAATAAAGCAGTTATTCTAACCAAAATAAACTTAAATGATCGATTATGAAACAAAGCTTTACTAAACAAGGGAGGAAGCTAGACGCACTCTTTCCGCATGTTTCTTCAATGATGTCGATGTTCAGAAAGATGGGATTTTTACTATTTTTTTGTGCAATTGTCATTGAATCTGCTGCCCAGGGCACAGTAACAGGTACTGTTACCGACTCTAAAGGTGAGCCCCTGCCTGGTGTGGGCGTTAAACTTAAGGGCACATCGTTAGCCGTGAGTACAACTGCGCAGGGCAAATATTCCATCAATGTTCCCAACACTTCTGGTACGTTGATCTTTACCTCAGTTGGCTACCTCATGCAGGAAATTGCGGTAAATGGCCGATCGCAGGTAAATGCCTCGCTGCAGGAGGATGTAGCGAAATTGGGAGAGATCGTGATTACGGGCTACGGAACCCAGAGCCGGCAGACCCTAACCACGTCGATAGCCAAACTGGATACCAAGACCCTTGAAAACATTCCCTATAGCAATGCGCTATCTGCTATGCAGGGCAGTATGCCTGGGGTAAGGGTGCAGAGTATCAGCGGCCAGCCGGGATCAGCACCAAGGGTTACCCTGAGGGGCGGAACTTCGATCAACAACAGTACCCAATTGGAGGCCAACCGACCACTTTTCTTGGTAGATGGGGTCATCAGGACCAACCTCAATGATATTCCTGCAGACGATATCGAATCATTGCAGGTCTTAAAGGATGCTGCCGCGACTTCCATTTATGGAGCAAGGGCATCCAACGGTGTGGTCTTGGTTACTACCAAATCTGCGAAATCTGGCACGACCAAGATCTCCTATTCATACGATATCTCTGATGCCAAGGAAATGAGGATGTTGGATTATGTAAGCGCGCACGATTACATCTATTATGGAAGGCTTTCCAATCTGATGGCCTACCAGAGCAATAAAATTGACCTAACTACCTATAACAATAGGCTAGTTGGTAAAACGGGATGGGGAACGGGCAACGACCTTACCAATAGCACTGCCTTTACCACACAATATTTAAGTGCGGCCAATGCCTACAAATTGAACCAGGGATGGGAAAGCATGCCAGACCCGATCGACCCGACCAAGACGATCATCTACAAAAGCACCGATTTTCAGGATTTGAGGATCCAGAAAGCAATTACCCAAAACCATTACCTATCCGCTTCTGGGGGTACAGATAAAGCCAAATATAGCGCCAGCGTTGGTTATATGTTAGCTGACGGAACAACCATTACCTCATTCTACAATAGGCTGAGCGCCAACCTGAACGGTAGCCTCCAGGTCTTGGACAACCTGAAGGTGGATGGCAGGCTAATCTTCTCAAGTGCCGATTTTGGTGGCCCCGGAACGGGTGCCGGTGGTTTGAATACACAGACCAACCCACAATTTGGTGCGCTCTCGAATATGTTCTATCGCAATGCTTCGATGCCAAGTACCACCAAATACCAATTTGAAGACGGTACGATTGCCCCAGGTACAGGTGCAGCAACGGGTAACCCTCATTATTATAATATCGGGCCTTACGCACAGCAGTTTAAGAATGAGGCCGGAAAGATCAATGTGAACCTGAATGCCAAATGGGATATTGTACCCGGTTTGTCTTTCGAGCCTTTGGTATCTTATTATGAGGAAAATGCGAATGGACGTACGTTCCAGCCAGCCTACTTATCTGGTATTACCACCTTCACCACATCCAGGGTAGCCACAAATTATGCCAATAAGGAAAAAGCCTATCAGGCCGATGCCTTATTGACCTATGTTAAATCGATCGGCAACCATAACTTTACCGGAAAAGCCGGTTATTCCTATTACAAGAGGATCAGTTTGCCATTTAGCGCCACAGGCCAGGGTGCCGGTACCGACCTGATCGAAACATTGAACGCTTCATCTACTTTTACTGCGGCAAGTGCACAGCAGAACGAGTTGGTGACCGAAGGTGTTTTTGGAAGGATTACGTATGATTATAGCCAAAGATATCTATTGGAAGTGACCGGCCGTTATGATGGTGCTTCCAGTCTGGGGGCAAACAACCAGTTCGCATTTTTTCCTGGTGTAGGTTTGGGATGGAATATCCACAAAGAGACCTTCTGGAAAAGCACCATGCCGACCATGATCTCAAATTTCAAACTTCGTGCAACCTATGGCGAGAATGGTAACATCCAGGGATTGGGAGATTATGATTGGCAGGGGCTTTACAACGTAAACGGCATCCAGTACAATGGTGCAGCGGGCGTAGTGACCAATGTTTTGCCAAATTCGGCCCTAAGATGGGAAAAATCAAGAACCTTGAATGGTGGTCTGGACCTGGGCTTGTTCAACAACAGGATCGGCCTTACCGTAGAATATTTTGATCGGGTTACCGAAGCTTCACTGACCAACGTTCAGTTGCCAACTTCATCTGGCTATGGATCGGTAAAAACCAATAATGGAAGTGTGGGCAATAAAGGTATCGAGTTTGACCTTTCTGCAAGTGTATTGCCTGCGGATTCCAAGTTGAAATGGAACCTGAACTTCAATGCCTCAAAAGTAAGTACCAAGGTATTGGAGCTGCCATTTAACGGCAATGACCGCAACCGTCAGGGCGGATTTCAGATCTATGACCCGACCACCAAATCGATTATCTGGGTGGCTGGTGGACAGACCAGTGATGCTTCGCTTTTTGGTTCGCCGGTCAGCTTTATGGAAGGAAGCAGGATTGGGGACATGTATGCGTTCCGTCAGATCGGGATCTATGCCACTGATGCGGAAGCAGCCTTGGCGCCAAGTGATGAACGCGGAAGTAGAAATGTCGGAAATGGACCTTTCACAAAATATGGCGGTGATGTAAAATGGGAAGATGTGAATGGAGATGGCATCATCAATAACCTGGACCAAGTGTATGTGGGCAATATTTTCCCGAAATGGACAGGTGGTTTCTCCAACTATTTCAACTATAAAAGCTTCAGTTTGGCCGTAAGAACAGATTTTACGACCGGGCACACCATTTATAACTATGCAAGGTCAGTAGCCGATCAACAGACACAGGGAGATTTGATGCCGACCCAGGATTTCATTGACAAATCATGGAAAAAGCAGGGCGATATTACCAATACGCCAAGATACATCTATCAGGTACAGGGAAATGTGGGCAGGAACTCTACCTATTTTGAAAAGGGAGATTTCCTTTGCATCAGAGAGGTTTCGCTGGGCTATAACCTGCCTTCAGATTGGGCCAGAAAAATCAAACTCAGCAGTGCCAGACTTAACCTGACAGGAAGCAACCTGTATTATTTCACCAATTACACCGGACCATCACCTGAAGAGGGCGGGCCAGAAATTGGGCACTATCCAGTTGCACGTACCTTCACCTTGGGCCTAAATGTTACATTTTAAATGAAATCGATTATGAAAAAATTATATATCCTTCCGCTCTTATTAGCGATTATGCTGATGGGGTGCGAAAAGCACGTATCATTGGTGCCGACAAGCCAGATTACCCAGGAATCCTTTTTTAAGACCGAAAATGATGCGCAATCTGCCATCAATGGCATGTATTATCGGATGCGCGAAATGGTCAGTTCTGTAGATCTCTTTATGTGGGGAGAAGGACGGAGCGAAATCCATACCAACTCCTTTGCTGGCGATTTGGGCTACACCAAATATTACAACAACAATTTAACAAAGGATAATCCGGGACCATCTTGGGACAATGCCTATCGGACGATCAACCAGACCAATTTGATCCTGAAATATGCTCCAAACATCAACTTTGTTAATCCCAACGATAAGAAAGATGTATTGGCACAGGCCTACACCATGCGTGCTTTCGTCTATTTTGTATTGGCCAGGACTTATGGGGGCGTTCCGTTGCGATTGGAGCCTACCGAAGGGTTCGATCCGGTTGCTATCCAGGTAGCCAGATCAACCGAAGCGCAGGTGTTTGCATCGATCAAAAGTGATATTGATGCCGCAATTGGTCTTTATTCTACCAATAATACCGTTACCGGAAAAGGAAAATGGTCTAAACCTGCTGCAAATGCATTGAAAGGTGATGTTTATCTCTGGACGGGCAGACGTTTAGGTGGGGGTACACCCGACGCAACGATTGCCCTTGCTGCACTAAATGACGCGGTAGCTGCACCTGGCGTAGGTTTGGAAGCCAATTATGCAGATGTTTTCCGCTACACCAACAAGGGCAACAAGGAAATCCTGATGGCGGTAAAATTCTCGACTACAGAAGGTGGCAACCAGGTCTGGGCCCAGAATATGTATTCATCACAGGCCAGTTATCCAGCTTATGTGCCGGCAAGTCAGATTGCAATTGTTGGTACACCATTGGCAGGTAATGGAAATGTTTGGCGCATTACACCAAACGTAAGGGGGCAGTTTTCGAATAGCGATACGAGAAAAGCAGCGACCTACATCGATCTGCAGGGAACGAACCCTGGTGAATACTACACCACCTACGGACTGAAATATAACGGAACAGTTGAGAACGGAACGAGATTTTTTACCAGTGATTTTGTGCTCTATCGATTGGGAGATGTGCTCCTGTTAAGGGCCGAAGCTAAAAATGCGCTCCTCCAAGACCCTTCTGGCGACATGAATACCATCAGGCAACGTGCTTATGGGGCCGGCTATCCGGTATTTGTAAATGGTTCGCAAACACAGAACTATGATGCCATACTCCAGGAAAGATTATTTGAGCTTACGCTCGAAGCCAAGCGCTGGTGGGACTTGATCAGGTTTGGAAAGGCGTTTGACCTTGTGCCGAGCTTGGTCGGTAAATCTGCACAGACGCACCTGCTCTATTTCCCGATCGGTACATCGACCACCGCCAAGGAAACCAAGGTAACCGAAACGCCAGGATGGCAATAAAAAAAAGCCCCAGTGAAAGCTGGGGCTTTTTTTTGTTTAAAGTTTAAAGTTGAAGGTTGAAAGTAATTTCTCTCTAGCGCGGATTGTCATATCGAACGTAGTGAGATATCTCTGAAAGGTACATGTATATTCTTTACGCCTTGCTCAAGATACTTTACCAGTGTCGAATCAGGGATTCCTCACTGCGTTCAGGATGACAATTCGTCTAAAATCTTAGCTCTTTGCGCTGTGCTCCTTGCTCTTATTATCTGGTGGTTTCTGCGAACAACGTCCGAACAAAGGTCCTGAAATGGTTTGTATTTGATACCTGAAGTTCATGGCTGAGCGTATCGTTTCCTCACTGCGTTCAGGATAACAATCCGTCTAAAATCTCTGCTCTCTGCGGCTATGCCCTCTGCTCCTTGCGCTTTGCCTCACATCTTTGCCGGAGCTTTGACCACAATGGTATCTTGCGCCAAAAATGGGATGGAATAGCCTCCGGTATCTATAGTTAGGTTGGGCATCATTTTTTTGAGGTTGGCATAATCTGTTGGCTTGATGTTGGTCTGATAGATATAAAGTGATTTTAGCTTCTTGAGCTTGGCAATGGTCCTTATGCCGCCCATAGAAACCTTTGTTCCGACCAAGCTCAGGTATTGCAATTGGTCTAATTTGGTGAGCTGCATTAGGCCACGATCGGTGATTGAACTGTTGTTGAGACTTAACCTGGTCAAATTCTTGCAGCTGCCAAATACTGCCAAAACCTGGTCGTTTACCTTTTTGTTGTCCAGTTTAACCCATATCAACTGTTTTTCGACTTTTGGGATGAGGACCAGAATGGGCTGGTCGAAATCGGCATTGATAAAATTGGCCGAAAGGTAATTGGTATTTTGAGAGACGGGAACAATGGTAATCCCCGCATTGGTTAATTTCTTGAGTACTTCTACATCGGCTTGGACAACTTCCTTTTCCGGAATTTCGCTCACTTTGGATTCAGTGATGCCGGCATTGCCATTTGCCAGATTGGCCAATACCGTTTTCATGTTGGCAGGCTGTGGCAACTCCTTGAATTTCTTTTTGAAATCGGCTCCCTGGTTGATCCACCATTGGATTAAGGTAAGCTCATTTTCGGTAAGCTGTGGTTTTTCTTTTGGCGCCATGTGCTTATCATTGTCCAGTGGCAGGAGTAGGCGCTTGACCAGTTCACTGTCTTCGGCCTTGCCAGCTATGATTGCAGGCCCATTTTTACCGCCTTTCAACATAAAATCTTGCTCATCCAACCTTAACTTTCCTTTCTGTTTTTCGCTCCCGTGACAGCTGTAGCAGCGGCTTTTGAACAAGGGCATGATCGCACTTTCATAGACCACGGCATCCTGGATATTGGGGATGGCAGGGATGGCCGACTGATTCTTTCCACCTCCAGATTTTAATGGTGCGGTCAAATAATCTTCACCATGTGTTAAAGAACCGCCCAGATGCCCTGTAATCGATATGAGCACGATCAGGAAAATTGAGATGCAATTTAGGGCAACCCTGGCTTTTGTCCTTACATACAGTACATACAGGAACAGTGAGATAATGGCGACGGCAATTCCCATCCACTGGTGCAGGCTGACTAATTTCCCTTCATAATCGCCACTATTGGCCAGAAAGTAGCCCGTTAAACAAGAAGCAATTGCGCCAAGGGCACCTAAAAGCAGGGTCAGCGGGATAACTGGCCTAAAGCTAGCGAATTTTGTTTTTGACGATAATAAAATGAAGATACAGGCCAACAAAAGGATCCCGATAGGTAGGTGTACCAATACCGGATGAAAGCGTCCAATGAATTCGAGCATTAGTGATACCGTTTCTTTAATAAGTTCATCATATATACATTAATTGCCCATTGATTGGCCAAAGGCTGGCGGGTATAGGGCAAGGTAGGCATGTAGTCTGGCGGACCAAATTCGGTCAGGATTGTCATCGTTTCCCCTTTTTGCTTCTTATAGGCGATCACTTGGTCCCACCATGCCAAATGTGCGTTGACGGCTTTTCCCCATTCTGGGGCCCTTGGATCATTTACCTGTGGCCCTTCGGGATGCCCAATCCTGGAATGGATATGGTCTACACGCTTGAGCAGGTCATTAATCGTCTCCTGCTGATCTGCCAATAAACTCTCGTGTACGGTACACCAGTGCGAAATGTCCAGCGTTAGGCGAAGGCCTGCTTGTTGATCTGCAAAATTCTTGGTTACCGTAGCCGCAAACAACATCCTGCCACGATGGGTTTCATGGTGGATTTTAATTCCGGTGGCCTTGGTTTTGGCAGTTGTGTATTCAATAAATGCCCTGTTCTGTTCAAAGGTGAAATAATCTTTGCCCGAATGGCAATTGACGTAAACAGGTCGTTGAGAGGTGTTTGAACAGATGGCATCCAGGTTGCGTTTAAAATGTGCCAGGTGTTCAGTTGGGTTTGTTTCGCCCGCACCGCATAAAAAACCGACCTGCAGCCCATGCTTTTTGAGTGCATCGAACAAGAGCTGTTGATCGGCGGGTTTTTCAGGCCACCAAACCTCAATGCCATCGTAGCCTTCTTTTTTAGCAGCCGCACAGAATTGATCTCTTGTGCCCTCAAAGCCCCAGTCTGTTTGCATAAACAGCAGTTGATATCCAGGTTTTGTGTGTTGAAATGCCTTGGCATGGCTTTCGGCAATCGGGGCAAGCAGACTGGCCGCGGCAATCATACTGGTCTGCTGTAAAAATTTTCTTCTGGTCTGGTTCATTTAGGGTTTGTCATTTGTTAATTGGGTCATTAAGCCAACAACTCATTGGGTCATTAAGTCATTAAGTCAATAATTTATTAGTCATAGGGTCATTGGATCGTTGGGTGCCTATAAGCACCTCAACAACTGGACAACTATGCAATATTATTGGTCCAGAGATCCCTCACTTCGTTCAGGATGACAATTCGCCAATACGCCTCCCGCCTCCCGCTAGGCTACCACTTCCTTAATTACTTTTCCTGCCACATCGGTCAGCCTAAATGGCCTTCCCTGAAATGGATAGGTGAATTTTTCATGGTCAAAGCCCAACTGGTTCAAGATGGTGGCCTGGATATCAAATGCGTCTACCTTTCCGCTAATGGCACTGTAGCCAATTTCATCAGTTTCGCCGTGGGTATAGCCTTTTTTAATGCCGCCGCCTGCCATCCAGATCGTAAAGGCCTCTGTATGGTGGTCTCTTCCCTTGAACGGGTTTTGTATGCCATTACGGTTTTCCATCATCGGTGTACGTCCGAACTCGCCGCCCCATACCACCAATGTATCTTCCAATAGGCCACGTTGTTTCAGGTCAAGCAGCAATGCCGTAATGGGCCTATCAATACTCCTGCATTTGTTTTTAAGTCCAATGTTTAGGCTATTGTTGGGATTATCGCCATGCGCATCCCAGCCCCAATCAAATAACTGCACATAGCGTACACCTTTTTCGACAAGTTTTCGGGCAAGTAGAACATTATTGGCGAAGCAGGATTTACCGGGCTGCGTACCATACATTTCATGGATATAGACAGGCTCGTCATTGATGTTCATCACATCAGGAGCAGAGATCTGCATCCGATAGGCCATTTCATATTGTGCAATGCGCGACAGGATTTCTGGATCATTATACTCCTGATATTGCTGCTCATTCGCTTGATTAATGGCATCGATGGATGCTTTTCTCAAGTCCCTGTTCATGCCATCGGGATCCTTGATGAACAAGACCGGATCGCCTTCGCTCCGGCATTGGACGCCCTGGTACACAGATGGCAAAAATCCGCTGCCCCAAACACTTTTTCCGGCATCGGGAAAACTACCGCCACTGGTGAGGACCACATATCCCGGCAGGTTCTGGTTTTCTGAGCCGAGGCCATACGTTACCCAACTTCCCATGCTGGGACGGCCCAATCTTGGCGAGCCCGTATGTACTAACAGCTGCGCGGGAGCATGGTTAAACTGATCGGTCTTAACGGCTTTTAGGAAACTGACCTCATCGGCCATGGTCGAAAAATGTGGGAGGTTGTCACTGATCAGTGCACCAGATTGCCCATGTTTGGCAAAGGTAGCCTGTGGACCGAGCATTTTTGGTACGCCAGTAATAAATGCAAACTTTTTTCCTGCCAAGAGTGACGGCGGACAATCCTGTCCATCCATTTTCATCAATTCTGGCTTAAAATCAAACAGTTCCAATTGGGAAGGCGCACCGGCCATGTGCAAATAAATGACACTTTTTGCCTTGCCCAAAAATGGAGGCGATTTGGGCAGCAAGGGGTGGGCAGGATCATAGGCGATCTTGGTTTGTTTATCTGAGAAGAAACTGCCACAACCGCCCAATAGCGAGCCCATGGCCAAAGCACCAAGGCCCATGGCACTCTCTTTTAAAAAGTGCCGTCTTGAATGAAGTTGGGCATTTGCCTGCTGCGCTTCCTTCAATAACCGATATGCATTTAACTCATCCCTCGTCATCGTGCTAATTTTTGGTAATTACTTCATCGAGATTTAATAGGGCATTCGCCACCAATACCATTGCGGCCTCCTCTGGCTTAATGTGTTTATCTTTTTCTCCCATCAACAGTGCCGCACTGCTTGTATCTTTTCCATAAGCAGACAGTGCTTTGGCATACAGATTTTCGAATACTTTTAATTTAACTGGCGAAATCGGCTTGTACATTAACATCTCATATCCCTTTGCAATTTTTGCATCGGCCTTGCCATTGATCTTGTCCATCCGTTGTGCTAATTTTCTCGCCAAGTCGATATAGACACTATCGTTTAGGGTAACCAGCGCCTGCAAGGGCGTATTGGTCCTGATACGGCGCGGACTGCAGACCACCCTCGAAGCACCATCAAAAGCAATGGCCGACGGATAGGGGGCCGTTCGTTTCCAATAGGTGTAGATTCCCCTACGGTATTTATCTTCGCCATCGCTCATTTTCCATTTGGCACCGTTGTATGGCGAAAACCAAATGCCTTCGGGCTGCCACGGCATCACCGGAGGGCCATACATCTTGTTGCTGAGCACACCACAAACGGCCAGGCTTTGGTCACGTAATTGTTCTGCGCTGAGCCTTACCCTTGATCCCCTTGCATACAGTTTGTTAAATAGGTCTTTTTCTTTCAGTTCATTGGTCAGTTTGCTGTCCTGACGGTAGGTAGCCATCATCACCATTTCCCTCAACATTTTCTTAATGCTCCAGTTGTATTTGTGCATGAGCTGGTAGGCCATAAAATCAAGCAGTTCCTGATGTGTCGGCGCCATGCCCTGCGTGCCCATGTCCTCCAAGGTTTCCACCAGTCCTGTTCCATAAAGCTGCTCCCACAAACGATTGACCATAGTTCTCGATACCAATGGATTTCGTTTATCAGTTAGCCACATGGCGAGGCCCATACGGTTATTGGGGGCATTGGCAGGCATGGCAAAGGCCAATGAATTGGGAACGCCTACTTTTACTTCCTTGCCCTTTGATGTCCATGCCCCCCTTACAAATACATAATTTTTTCTGCGCATGGCGGATGGATTTTCGACCATTACCGGCGTGGTAGATACACTGGCATTCATCAGCTCCGTAAATAATTTTTTGTTTGCCGCATATTGCGGATGATCCTTGCCTGGAAATTGTTGGGTAAAATAGAACCAATCGAAGTAGACGATAAATTCGTCTGGATTTTTAACCCCCGGATTGCTGTATTTGAGGTAAACATCATGTATGCCACGTTGCTTTGCAAAATCGATGGTAAAGATCTGATGTTTTTCGCTTATTTCTGTCTTCCATGATTTTAGGATTGGGCCATCGGGCGAACCCAAATGCAGGCTCATGGTACCATTAGGCTTTGTACAGCGATAACGGACTATCAATTCGTCAACATTTTCTAGATCAACCGCCTTTAACCTGGCAGAAGAACGATTTTTAAAGAACAGGGCAATGTTATGGTTGCCAATGACCGAATTGGATAATTCATCTGCAGTGGTAGAATTGATTGCGGGCTGTCCGGTTTTTAGGAACAGCTGCATCTGGTTTGCCCTAGACTTACCCGAAACCTGCGTTACAAAATCAGTCAAACGGTTCAGGTTATGCCTTAAGCTGTCGTTAAAATTCTTAAATACCGGATATTCGGCAGCCACATCTTCATCGCGCGTATTGTTAAAGTACGACATGAACCGATAATATTCTTCATGTTTAAAAGGATCATAGGGGTGTGCGTGGCACTGCACGCAGGCAAAAGTGGTACCCATCAGGCCTTCCCAAGTCGTATTTACCCGATCAAGTACGGCAGCTGTCCTGAATTCTTCATTGTTGGTTCCGCCCTCATCGTTGGTCGGCGTATTTCGGCTAAATGCGGTAGCGATATATTGTGCATCGGTAGGGTTAGGGAACAGGTCTCCAGCAATCTGGTCCGTTACAAACTGGTTATACGGCATGTCGTTATTATAGGCTTTGATTACCCAGTCGCGATAGCTCCAGATATTTCGGTTTGGATCGCTTTCATAGCCTTTTGTGTCTGCATAACGGGCGATGTCGAGCCACATGGTTGCCCAGCGCTCTCCATATTTGGGCGAGGCCAACAAGCTATCGACCAAAATGGAATAGGCTTTTTGTTCGTCTTTGCTCTGCAGGTAAAATTTGGCCAGTTGTGCCGAAGGATAGGTGCCAATGAGGTCGAGGCTAACCCTGCGCAATAGAGTAGACCGGTCAGCAGTAGGGGATGGCTTGAGCTTATTTTCTTCCAATTTAGCCAAGATGAATTTATCAAGATCATTTCGGCCCCAATCTGAGGCCACCTCCGGAACTGGTGTTGGTGCCACACTGACGTAGGCCCAATGCTTGCCCCATTTAGCGCCCTGTTTTACCCAAGCGGTAAGGATATCGATTTCATCGCCTGAAAGTGGTGGATGCTTGTAGGGCATCCTTTCTTCGGGATCATTTGAGTTGAGCCGCTTGATGAATTCACTTTCGCCCGGATGGCCTGGAACGATGGCAGGTTTTCCACTTTTTGTAACCGCCATTGCCTCTTCCCTGAACAAAACGCTAAAGCCGCCCTGTTGCTTGACCCCGCCATGGCAGGCAATACATTTTTTATTGAGGATGGGCTTTACCTGCGAATTAAAATCGATTTCCTTATCGGCCGCGAAAAAAGAGAAAGCCAATAGGCCAATGGCCAGCACAATAAATCCGCTGAGAAGGAGATTTCGCTTTCCCTTGAACATAAGGTTTCGATTTGGTTAATGCTTGAAGTTAAGAAATTTAAGCCCAATTGAATCCGCCTTGCCTAAAAAAGAAAAAATTTCATGTCATTGGTGTAAAATCGTATCAGTTATTGGTGATTTTCAAGAGAATAGATATATTTTTAGAATTTAAAATTATCATGGTTCTCCATAACTTATTTTAATCGATCAACACTGAAAACGCTGATTTTTGATTGTATAAAAATTGGATTACATTTGGCAAGTAAAAGAAAGTCAAGTGTTTAACTTATACGATAAAATAAAGGACAATCCAGATTTCTACAGGCAGTTGCGCTGTGGGGATTCGCTGACCACACAATTTCAATGCCTGTTGGAAAGCAAGTACGAAGATACCTGGAGCCAGTATAATTATTTTGTGTATGTAGTAGAGGGTCATAAGATCTGGCATACGGCCGATGGCTCCTACGACTTAAAAAAGGGCGATTGTGTCTTTATCAGAAAAGGTGCCTGCATTATTGAACAGTTTTTTGAGACTACTTCCTGTTTCATCATTTTCTTCATGACGGACGATTTCATCTATGAAGCCTTGCAGGCAAAGGCAAGGCCGATGGGAAAGACCGACAAGCGCTTTGATTCGGTGATTACCTTAGCTGATGATACGGCCATACAGAGTTTTTTCATTTCGATGGTTCCCTATTTTAGTAGCCATCGCGAACCAGATGAAGCTTTATTGGTCTTAAAATTTAAGGAATTGGTCTTGACATTTGCAGATAATGTGGCAAACGATGGCCTTCATGCTTATTTCAGTTACCTGTTGCAACAGCCTAGGAAAATTACACTACAGCAGGTGATGGAGGAGAATTTTTGCTTTAACCTCAAATTACCCGAGTTTGCCAGGTTGAGCAACCGGAGTTTATCAGCTTTTAAACGTGATTTTGAATACCTCTACCAAATTTCTCCAGGCAAATGGCTGCTCGAAAAACGCTTGAACTATGCCCATCAATTGCTCTCCCTAAAAGGAAAGACAGTAGCAGAGGCAGCCTTTGAAAGCGGTTTTGAAAGTACGTCGCATTTTAGTAGGGCCTTTAGACTTCGTTTTGGACAGATTCCACGTAGTTTAAGGCAGCCGCTGGCCAGTTGAACTTTTAGGGCTATTCTTTGGACGTTCTAGGCAATGCCAGCCATTTGCTTCATGCTAGTTTTGTGCTCATAAAAAACACATATATGAGTACACAAACCATCCAAGGCCAATTGTGGAGTACAGCTCCAACAGATTGGGCCAATCATTTCGAACCTTGGTTCCTGCCAATTTATACTGAGGTATTGGAAAAATTTAAATTGAACGATGCCCACGTGCTGCTCGACGCAGGCTGTGGATCAGGATTATTTAGTCACATGGCCATTAAAAATGGTGCACAGGTAATTGGGATCGATGCAGCGCCAGGATTATTGGAAATTGCGAGGGAACGAAATCCTGATCACATTTTTTTAGAAGAAGACCTCGAAGGTCTTGTTTTTGCAGATGCAAGTTTTGATTTTGTGGTTGCATTTAACTCGCTACAATATGCCGGAAGTTTTGAAAAGGCACTTGAAGAAGCCGTTCGTGTGCTTAAGCCGGGCGGCAAATTGGCTTTGGCCATTTGGGACAAGCCAGAAAATAGTGACGCTGTACATGTACTGAAAGCAATCAGCTCACTCTTGCCACCTCCGTTACCGGGAACACCCGGGCCATTTGCCCTTTCTGAAGATGGGAGGATAGAAGCAGCGTGTAAATTGGCAGGTCTTCATGTAGAGACAAAACAGGTAATAGCCTGTCCATTCGTCTATAAAAGCTTAAACGAAGGTGTAAAGAGTTTTATAGGTACGGGCCCAGCGGCTGCTGCCTTGAACAGCAACCGTGAAGAAGTGGTGATTGATGCCATCACAAATGCCTTGGCGCCATTTAAATTGGCAGATGATATCCATTTTATGGTCAATAAATACCTACTCTTTGTAGCTACCAAGTTATAAAAACCACAGATAGGCAGGATGAGCACAGATAGCTTAGCGCATAGCCTGAGTGTTATCTGCGTTAATCTGATGAAGAACAAATAAACCACAGATGGGCAGGATGAGCACAGATAGCTTAGCGCATAGCCTGCCTGTTGTCTGTGTTGATCCGTATCCATCCGTGGTGAAGAATAAATAACCACAGATGGGCAGGATGAACACGGATAGCTTATGCATTGCATTTCTTATCTGTGTTGATCTGTGCCTATCCGTGGTTTAAATCACCCTAAAGCGTTCCTCCAGAGACATCATTGTTGTCGATGCCTTTTTTGTTCTTTTTGATGTTTTCTTTTAGGCGGCCAAAACGATAGTTCAGGCTTGCAGTAAAACCGCGTTGGTAATTCTGGTTAAAGGTTTCCTGTGTGAAATTTGTTCCGTTGGTGTAATTAACCGCATTCCTATATTTATTGAACACATTGTTTGCCGAAAATGAAAGCGTAAGCTTATTGTTCATGAAATCTTTGTTTACACTGAATGAAGATGCAACCATCGAATTGGTGGTGCGTTGCAGTGAAAGTCCAGGGCCGCTATAGTTGATGCTTCCTGTAGCCTGCCAATTTTTTGTCGGGCGATAGGTCAAGGTCGCAAATCCACGTCGCATTAAGCCTCTTTTCTTTAACATCACACCGTTCACCTCGCCTGATACGATGCCATAATTGCCCATTACATTGGCATTTACCCTCCATTTTTGATTGATCGGATAGCCTACATTTATGCCAAGTCCGATCAATGTTGCATCGCCGGTATTGCCAAAAGAGTTACGCGTAATGTTGGTCGCGGGGTCGGTGGTTACACGCGGCATGATCACGTTATCAAAGAACATGGCCCTAGAATTGATATTTAAACTCAGCTTTTTAAAGCTACTGAAGCTAAATTCAATGCTGTTTCCTTTCATTGGCTTCAAATCTGGATTTCCACTTGATTCGATATTCGGATTAGAGCGATCAACAAATGGGTTAAGCTGGTAGATACCAGGACGTTGGATGCGCGACGTAAAGCCAAAGTTGATGCTGGTCATGTTCTTGAACTTGCGCATCACTGAAACAGATGGGATCAGGTTCAATGAATTGTCGCTAAAGAAAGTTCCGGTAGACATAAAGTCGGCATCTATTTCTGTGCGTTCCAAACGGACACCAGCTTTGACGCCCCATTTCTGAACATTAAACTGGTAGGTATTGTAGATCGCATATACATTCTGTTGATTGTCAAAAGCGTTGCTCTGCAGCGGGTCAACCGTAAATACGCCAGATGCATTGGCATTTAAATACTGGAAATCGCTTGTATTGTTCCTGAAAATGGCTTTTGCGCCAGCTTCGATGCTTAATTTTTTCAACGGATAAACATAATCTACCTGAACGGTCTGTTCCTTTGATCCTCCCGTATTGTCCTGTTGATAGTCTGGTCCCCCATAGGAGATGGCATTAAAAACATCAACATTGTTGAACTGTGTATTGCTAAACTGATAATAGCGGTAAGAAAAAGTAAGGAACTGGTTTTTGTTCTTTTTAAATCCCAATTGGTAGTTCAGGGCCAGATCAATGCCATCGCCATAATTTTCAGCGCTGTTATTCAGTTCATAGCGTTGAAGTAGGGAAGCAGAATTTTGCAGTGACGAAAATTGTGTGTCAAAGTTCTTATTGCTATTTGCATTGTAATTGAACTGTCCAGATATTAGGTTCAAGCTGTCAATTTCATAGCTTAATTCAACACCTGCGTAGCCGCTTTTGCCTGAAAAATCGGTTGTGCCTGCTTGCGAGAGACTGGTTGCATTGGTTCCCAAGGTCGTTCTACTCGTACCATAATTTAGCACCGGCGAACTGCTCAGGTTTCCCCCGGCATTTGTTGCCATTCCAAATTTCCCGCTTTTAAGGGTAAATGAGCCTCCAATGCCCGGGCCGCCCACAGGAAAACGTCCGCTTGCATTAATGGTACCATTAGTACCATTATCTGCTTTTTTAAAGGTGATGATATTGATGATCCCTGCCAGACCCTCACCATCATATTTTGCCGGTGGAGTGGTAATGACCTCAATTTTTTCGATGCTCGAAGCTGGCATGCTTTTTAAGATGTCTTTCGGATTGCGCTCCATCATGCCCGAAGGCTTTCCGTTGATGAGGATCTTGTAATTGGCATTGCCCTGGAGCTGGATATTGTCTTCGCCATCTACAGAGAGGAGTGGAACTTTTCTCATCATTTCCAGCACATTGTTTACCTTGCTTTCGGGATCTGCTTTCACATCATAAGCAATGCGGTCTATTTCTTGCTTCACCAATGGGCGATCGGCCATAACCGTTACCCCTTTTAGCTGCGTGGAAGTGGGGCTGAGAGATATGCGGTCATAATTTTTTGAAGTACTTTCCAATACTACAGGTATATTTTTATTTTGATAGCCTACGGTGAGAATGCTCATCAAGTATTTTCCTGTAGCTAATCCATTGAGCAAAAATGACCCATCCTTTGCTGCCACAATAGATCTGACCTGCACTTTTTTATCATTTTTTAATAAGATAGTCGCATAGCTGATTGGAGCCTGGCTTAGCGAGTCTATAATTTTTCCGCTAATGGTTAGGGGAGGTTGGTTTTGGCCCATTGCATTTAGGCTAAAGCAAAGGCAAAAAAGTAAAATTAAGGTTCTCATATCCAAAGGTTAAATTAGTGTATTAGTGAATTAATACACAAGTATACGTTAAATTTTATTATCTCCAAATTAAATGTGATGAAAGCTGCAAAAAAAGTGATGAAATTGCTTAAACATCCATTTGCTGACGATTAACGGTATAAATATAATAAAGTACTTTGTGATACAAAGTGAATTTATAAAAAAAAATTACCTTCGCACTGGAATATTGGATAAGGAAAAAGGGAGAAAGATGATCAGGAATCGGGAGCCCGTCCAACGTTCATTAAGGTATCTCCATCAGTTTCGTTGGGTAGGGGGTGTTCTTTTGGGTAATTAACTTCTTTTTTTTGGAGTTGAGCCTCTTCTGCCAAGCGATCAGCCAGTGAAGCCGTACCGCTGATTTCCTGATAGCCTAAATCTTCTTCAGATCGATTTTGTTCACCAAAAGCATTTTTATCTAATCGTTTATGGTCGTAAAAATGATTTTGGTCAAATTCATTCAACGGTTCCATGTCACCGCCCTCGTTAGCTTTTGGATTTTCCATAATCAAAATTTTTTTTAGAAGAACAGCCCAGCAAATGGATTTGTTTCGAATGGGGATTAGTCCAGGAGTCGAGAAGTCCAAAAGTCCATTTTTTAAACAATAACCTTGATACGATGCTCGATACTTGATACTCGATACTTGATAAATGCAACTGATTTGCATACAAGGGTGACCAGTTCAATGCTCAGCTCGGCTGTCATGGTCTTTCTTCCTTCATTCTTTCTCTTGCATCTACCTAACGCTGCAATGCAAAATAGGCTGTAGTACCCTGGTCGGGCCGACTTTCGATCCAGAGGTCGCCATTGTTGTTAAAAGCAAATTCCTTGCAAAAAATCAGTCCTAAACCGCTTCCTTTTTCTTTAGCTGTGCCCTCTTTTGAGAAACGGCTATTGATCTTAAATAGTGAGGAAACCATTTCCTGCGTCATTCCCTGGCCTTCATCACTGATGGAAATGACCAATTTTTCCGAGGAATCATGAGAAATGGCAAAGGTAACCTGTTGCCCCGTATGGCTAAATTTGAGTGCATTGCTGGTCAAGTTGCGCAGTACAAAAGAAACCTGTTCCAAATCTCCCCATACCAAATTTGAAGGCTCGATGGCATTGATGAGTTCCACATTCTTCTGTTTGGCCAAGTGGCTGAAAGATTTGATGGTTTTGGCAACTAACTTCGAGATGTCGAGTTGTTTCTTGTTGATCTTGGCGTTCATCACGGTACCGTAATAGCCTTGGGAAGCCCAATTAAGGATGTTGTCTAAGGTTTGGAGTGAAAGATCGATATCGGCATGGATTTCGGTAAAGATCTTTTCTTTTTCATCTTTTTCCAACGCCTCCCTTTCCAAAAGCAGCAGCAGGCCTTTGGCACTGTTAAATGGCGCGCGCATATCATGGCCGATAATGGATAGCACTTTGTCCTTAAAATGGTTGGATTCCAAAAGTTCTTCCTTTTGTTTTTCGATCAGTGCCTGGGCATTGGTGGCGTCTGAAAGTACATTCCAGCAAATGAGCGTAATAATTCCCAATGGCGTAACCACGTTCAGTACGAACAAAAAGTCTATTGCGGCAGGCAAAGGGAAAATAGGGGGATTAAAGCGCTGATAAATATTGATGCAGACCGTTAGCCCGATGATGGTAAGGATACTGAACAATCGATAGGCCTTGCTACGGGCAAAAATCGTTAGCGCGACTAGCGCAATAACCAAATAATTCTGAATACCGAGCTGGCTCCCAAAAGCAAGGCACATGTAGGTGATCCAGACCGTAGTTGTCCAAGGGATCAGGTATTTAGAGATAACGATTTTTCCGCTATAGTTCAGTGCAAGTGAAATGACAAAAATACCGGCCAACGCAATCAGGCTCCAGGCATAAGGATGAGAATCATGTCCGATACAAGCAGTTAACAAAGCAAGTATAGCGCTGACTATACTCACCAAGTTCATTACTTTTAAAAATGATTTTTTGGCAAAAGCAATGCGGTCGAAAGTTATTGCTGACTTTTTTTGCATGTAGGGGTTAAACTTTAGGGCCCACTAATATAGTAATCTATTTGTTAACTAGCCGATTACAACATGAAGTTGTTGGAATCTGGCTGAGATGAGGTTTAGGTATCGGGTATCAGGTATCGAGTATCAAGAGTAAAGAGCAAAGAGCAAAGAAGAAAGGCCTATAGTTAAAGCTATTAATTAGGGATCTCGGGATCACAATCTGTGAAGTATTTCTTCCCTCACGGTTTCTGCTCTTCGTCATGCGCTCTTCGCACCACGCTCTTTGCACCACGCTCTTCGCACCACGCTTTCCGCTCTCCGCTTTCCGCCCTCCGCTTTCATCTTACCCAGCCAACGCCAATAACTGCGACTTGTACTGGAGAGGGAGGAGCAGATTACGTAAATAGGCATTAAAATTAAGGGAACGTGTTAGTTTATAGATTGCCAAAATTGGGGCAATTTGTTTTCCCGAGCCAAGCTTTAACCAGAAATTGACCTGTTTAGGAACAACAATGGCCTGTATGTGACGCATCAGCTGGTACCTTAGCGGACCTAAGTTCTTTTTATATTGAACAAAAAGATTGGCAGAAAATTTACTGTAGACGAGGTTTTGGGATAGTTGGGCCTGGTGCATCACTTCCCATTCCACCAGCGTAGCTGGGAGTCCACTGATCTGCATCCTTTGTCCAACACGCTGGAATGTTACAAAAATCTCCTCCTTTTCTTCCGTTGTCAGCTTTCTTTCCAACACCTCAAAAGCCCGCATCGAATACCCGATGAGCATGAACAGTACATCCCTAAATGCCCAATCTGGAATTTGTGTCGCCCTTTTCAATTCTACCTGCTTATGTATGGCCGCAATCTGGTCTATGGCCAAATGTGCATCCTCTTCGCTGGAAAATACGATCTTTCGGGCATAGGCTACTGTAGAAAATAGCCTCCCAAGTGGGTCAGACGGGAGCTTACCTGTAAAATACAACCAATCTACAGCCTTGTTCAGGCTAAACTCAGCCGCTGCACCCGCAAAAATGAAAAAGATCATGTCCAGATCTCCCCAGATTTTTCTCACAATAGAGCCAGACTTTACAAAATCAGTATTTGCCATATCTTTTGTTAAAAGTACTTTGAATTGCAAAGTTAATAAGTTAAACGCTAATTTCAAAACTGTCTGCCCATACAATTAACAAATTCGGCAAACAAAACCCACAGCTATGAGTTTAAGAGTGGAAATATAAATACTAGAACTATTGATGCCCTTTAACCAGACATGAACTTATATCCAGGAAAACCTTATCCACTTGGTGCGACCTGGGATGGGAAAGGAGTAAATTTTGCACTCTATGCCAACCACGCCACCAAAGTAGAACTTTGTTTATTTGACCCAGAAAATAACGATACGGCCACCGAAACCATCACTATTGCAGAACGTACGCGCCAAATCTGGCACGTGTACATCCCAGGTTTAAAGCCGGGGCAATGCTATGGTTATCGTGTACACGGACCTTATGACCCGAATGAAGGCCACCGTTACAATCCGAACAAAATGCTCATCGATCCCTATGCCAAGGCCATTTCTGGCGGTATCGATTGGCACGACTCCATATTTGGCTACAAGATTGGTGAAGATGACCTGAGCATGAGCGAGACAGATAGCGGACCTTTTATGCCCAAGAGCGTGGTTATTGATCACCAATACGATTGGGAAAACGTAAAGGCGCCGCAAATTGCCTATCACAATACCATTATCTATGAGGCGCATGTTAAAGGTCTCACCATTCTTCATCCTGAATTTCCGGAAGAGATCAGGGGTACCTACGCGGGAATTGCACATCCCATCATGATCGACTACCTCAAAAAATTGGGCATTACGGCCATAGAACTGATGCCCGTACACCAGTTTGTAAATGATCGGGGATTGGTTGATAAGGGATTGTCCAATTATTGGGGATACAATTCGATCGGCTTTTTCGCGCCGGACTTCCGATATTCATCAAGCGGCGCTCTTGGCGGACAGGTAAGGGAGTTTAAGGATATGGTGAAGGCATTGCACAAAGCAGGGATCGAAGTCATCTTAGATGTGGTCTATAACCATACCGCAGAAGGTAACCATTTGGGCCCTACCTTGTCTTTCAAAGGAATTGACAATTCTGAATATTATCGTTTAACGGATGATAACCGTTACTACATGGATTACACGGGTACAGGAAATACCTTAAACGCCCACTATCCCACTGTGTTGAGGCTCATGATGGACAGCTTACGTTATTGGGTACTGGAAATGCATGTCGACGGATTCCGTTTCGACCTTGCTTCGACCTTGGCGCGCGGACTGGATGAAGTAAACATGTTGGGTTCGTTTTTCAGCATTATCCATCAAGATCCTGTCATTTCACAGGTCAAACTGATTGCTGAACCATGGGATGTTGGAGAAGGCGGCTATCAGGTTGGCAATTTCCCTCCGGGATGGGCAGAATGGAATGGAAAGTACCGGGATTGCATCCGTGATTATTGGCGAGGTGAAAACAGCATGCTCAGTGAGTTTGCATCTAGATTTGCAGGCAGTCCAGACCTCTATCAAGACGACAACAGAACGCCAAGTGCGAGTATCAATCTCATCACGGCCCATGATGGCTTTACGCTGCACGATCTTGTTTCTTATAACGAAAAGCACAATGAGGCCAATGGCGAGGACAATAATGATGGTGAAACACACAATCGGTCCAACAATTATGGTGTAGAAGGAGAAACTGATGATCCAAGGATTTTGGACATCAGGAAACGGCAAAAACGGAACATGATCATTACGCTGATGCTCTCCCAGGGCGTGCCCATGTTGGTGGCGGGCGATGAGCTTGGCCGTACCCAGCAAGGCAATAATAACGCCTACTGCCAGGACAATGAGATTTCTTGGGTCAATTGGCAAAATGCCGATCAGGACCTGATCAAATTTACACAGTACATTATCGAACTCAGGAAAAAGCACGCTGTTTTTGGACGTAGGAAATGGTTTCAGGGCAAGCCCATTAAAGGTACAGGAGTAGAAGACATCAATTGGTTCCTGCCAGAAGGTACAGAAATGGAAGACCACAACTGGAATGAAGACTATGCCAAATCTTTGGCGGTATTTCTGAGTGGGCATGGAGTTATGGGTGCGGATGCCAAAGGAGAGAAGATTACAGACCAGAATTTTTATGTGATTTTTAATGCCCACCATGAAGGGTTGGCCTATCAATTGCCGATCGAAAAATATGGCAAGAATTGGCAGGTCATTGCGCAAACGGGAGATGAGGAATTAAATCAAGGCAATCAACTCAATGCCAAGGATCGACTGGAAGTACCTGGTAGGAGCGTAGTCCTCCTTATGGGAAGCTGATATTCCCTACGGTACTAAGGAAATCATTAAATCTAAAACTTTAACCACGAACCAAGTGTTCGAATAAAAAAAGGAAATATTATGGGAATTTTAAGAGCAGCATTGATAGGTGCCGCAGTATACGGGGCCTACAAGTATCTAACTAAAAAAGACGAGTTGACCGGAAGATCGATAGCAGACGACATTCAGGATCAGGCACCGCAATGGGTGGAAAAAATAAAAGGCTATAAAGATGAGCTCACCACCAGGATGAACGCACCGATGGGAAGATATACCGAATAGGTCCAGATCATAAATCAAAAATCACCTACCTATGGAAAACAATGCTCAAATAATCAGCGATTTAAAAGGACTGATCAACATTGCCAACGATGGCAAAGAAGGCTATGAATCGGCAAGTGAGATTACAAACGATCCACAGCTCAAAAGCCTGTTCCTGAAGTTTGCTTCAGAACGTGCATTATATGCAGAAGAACTGAAGGCACACATCGCCAAACATGGTGGAACTTCGACAAATGACAGTGGGGGTATCCTTGGTGCCATCCACCGCACCTGGATCGATATCAAACAGGCCCTGAGCAGCAAAGAGGATGAAGCCATTTTGGCCGCAATCGAAACAGGCGAAAATGCCGCACTCGAAAAATATGAAAAGGCAATGGAAGATTATGCTACCCATGCAGATCATATCTATCTACTTAAAAGTCAGCGTGATGGAATTCTAAATGCGCTAAAAGCCATTGAGACTTTGCATATGCGTCTTGATCATTAAAAGGAAGTATCAACCTTACAACCTTTACGATTAACAATTATCGACAGGCATGTGCAATATTTAAAAAGAAATGCCGTCTAGTAAATAAGGGTTAAGTAAATAGCGGGGGCAAACGCGGATGTGTTGTCCTCGCTTTTTTTTGCTCCCGTTTTTCCACTGGCCATCGCCCAAATTCTCCTCAACTTCTTAAAACCATCGTGCAATTTCGCTGTTTCAGTAGTAATTACAGACCATAACTATGGAAATAGAAAAAGAATTGATTTTACATGCAGCCAGAACTGGAGATAATGCCGTACTGGGTGAACTGATCAAAGGAGAGGCCAATGTAAATGTTAGCGACGAGCAAGGTTATACTGCCTTGATGTTGGCTGCGAAGAACAATCACATTGCCACCGCGGAATTGTTGATCGAATATGGCGCAGATGTCAATGCACAACATGAAAATGGATTGACTGCCTTAATGTTGGCCATCATGATAGGACATAACAACATTGTTAAACTACTCCTCCTACAAAATGCTGACCCTACCATTTGTGATGCCAAAGGCATGCGGGCACTTGATTTCGCAACGCAACAGGGCAACGAAACTGCAGCAGAATTGTTGGGCAATTAGGTATGGACATCAAAATTATCGTGGGTACACTTGCGGGAATCTTGACCTCCATATCGTCTGTTCCCCAGATCGTAAAAGTAATTCGGGATAAAAAGGCCCAGGCCATTTCTCCGGTCATGTTTTTTGTATTGTTGGCGGGAAATTTAGGCTGGACTTACTATGGCACACTGCTCACAGATTGGCCAATTATCTGTACCAATGCCTTCGCGGCGATGCTGGACGTTTGCATGATCATCCTAAATTATAAGTATAACAAAATGTAAAGAAAAGTGATGATTGCAAATTTTGCAATCATCAATATCAAGCACTATGGTTAGAGCAATCGATGTTTCACAAAGAACAATAGGTGTGAATTTCAGACGGGGCAAGGCCGATATTTTGCTCTGGGCACCGATGGTTGATCAAGTTCGGCTCAAGATCCAAGAATTGGTCCTCCATATTGACCTTGTAAGAGAGCCGTATGGGTATTGGTCATTACAGACCGATCTGCTCCAACCGGGACACCAGTATTGGTTTGAGCTCACCAAGGACGATGAAATTGTATATCGTCCAGATCCTGCATCGCTGAAACAGCCCAGGGGCGTACATGGTCCATCTGCAGCTGTAGACCTGGCCCAATTTTCGTTTACGGATCAGGAGTGGCTGGGAATTCCAATCTCTTCCTATATTATTTATGAACTTCATGTCGGCACGTTTACTACAGCGGGTGATTTATCGGCCATCATCAATAAATTAGACCACCTCCTTGAATTGGGGATTACCGCTATTGAAATTATGCCTGTAGCAACCTTTCCGGGCGAGCGAAACTGGGGCTACGATGGGGTTTTTCCTTTTTCTGTTCAGTCTGGATATGGAGGTCCGCTTGCCCTGCAAAAATTGGTCGATGCCTGCCACCAAAAAGGGTTAAGTGTGATTTTGGATGTCGTTTATAATCACTTAGGCCCAGAAGGAAATTATTTCGAAGACTATGGCCCTTATTTTACCACAAAATATCAGACTCCCTGGGGAAAGGCAATCAACTTTGATGATGCCTATTCGGATGGTGTAAGACATTTTTTTATGGAAAATGCGTTAATGTGGCTGAGAGATTTTCATGTAGATGCCCTAAGGTTGGATGCAGTACATGCCATTAAGGACTTAAGTGCGCAGCATGTGCTGACCGAACTCAGCCAACAGGTGCAGTTATTGAACAAACGGCAAGCACAGCAACACTATCTGATCATAGAATGCGATCTCAACGACCCTAAATTTATTGCTCCGATCGAGGATAACGGTTTTGGAATGGATGCACAATGGACCGACGAATTCCATCATGCCCTGCGAGTAGCTGCTGGCCAGGAAAGGAGTGGGTACTACGCTGATTTCAATGGACTTTCCCATCTGGCCAAAGCTTACTGTGATGCATATGTGTATGATGGAGGTTATTCTGAGGAGCGTAAAAAAACATTTGGAAAAAAGGCAACCGGCCATCCAGGTTCACAATTTGTGGTGTTTTCACAAAACCATGACCAGATCGGAAACCGGATGCTCGGCGAGCGATCTGGTACATTGTATAGTCAAAGTATGCAGAAACTCTTGCTCGGAGCAGTTATGGTTTCGCCTTTTGTTCCCTTGTTGTTTATGGGCGAAGAATGGGGCGAAACCAATCCGTTCCTATATTTTGTAGACCACAGTGACCCAGATCTGATTGAAGCGATCAGAAAGGGCAGGGCTGAGGAATTTGCCGCATTCCAATTTTCGGGAACCATACCTGATCCGGCTGATGAAGTTACTTTCTTGCAATCCAAGTTACAGTGGGAGCTGTTACAGCAGCAGCAACATGAACAGGTATTCCGCTTTTATAAGGATATGATCCATTTCCGTAAATCCAATCCAGTCTTACAGAGTTTGGAGCGCCATCAGCTTAAAGTAGAAGAGCTTACTGAACAGAATGTATTGCTGCTCTATCGTTGGCAGGGCGGTCATAAAATATTGTGCTTCCTCAACTTCTCCAGAGACCTGGCCGAAGTTCAATTTAGCGACCATCGCCATTGGCAGCTCAGCCTTGATTCGGCCGATCCGCAATATGGCGGCAAAAATGTTTCACGGATCAAGGCAGCTGATGAAGATATCTTGTTGCTCCAACCCGAATCGATTTTAATCTGCACCAATCACCATGTTTAAGCCCACAGCTACATACCGTATCCAATTCCACAAAGGATTTACCTTTAAAAATTTAGTCCAAATTCTTCCTTACTTGGAGGAACTGGGCGTGAAAACGATATATGCCTCACCAATTTTTGCCGCTGCTCCGGGAAGTACACATGGATATGATGTGGTCGATCCGAATCAGATCAATCCAGAAATCGGTACCGAGGCCGAGTTGATTGCCCTGAGCAAAGTGCTGAAGCAAAAGGGCATTTCATGGCTTCAGGACATTGTTCCCAATCACATGGCCTTTCACAGCCACAACGCATGGCTGATGGATGTGCTGGAAAAATGGGACCAATCTCCTTATTTTAATTTTTTCGACCTCAATTTTCCAACGCAGTCTACCGATAAAAGGTTGATGGTTCCCTTTTTGGGCGAAGACCTTACCGAAGCCATTGACCAACAAAAGCTGCAACTTGGCATAAAGAACGAAAAATGCTGTTTTCTCTATGGAGAAAGTTTTTGGCCATTAAATCAAAATTCTTTGCAGCTCATTGGTAATGATCTGGGAGCGGAGAAAATCCGTGCAAAGCTTCCTGCAATCAATCAAAATCCACAATTAATACATGATCTGGCCGATGCACAGTATTATCGGCTCTGCCAATGGCAAGAAACCGATAGCCAGCTGAATTACCGTCGGTTTTTTACCGTAAATGGACTAATTTGCTTAAATATCCAGCATGAGGTTGCTTTCGAGACCTATCATCAATATATATTCGACCTGGTTAGACGGGGTATTTTTCAGGGATTACGAGTAGATCATATTGATGGGCTGGCCGATCCACAAGGTTACCTGGAACGTCTCCGGTCAGAAGTAGGGTCTTCAACCTACATCGTGGTCGAAAAAATTTTGGCCTCAGATGAACAGTTACCACAAAATTGGCCTGTTGAAGGAACTACAGGCTATGATTTTCTTTACATCGTAAACAACCTGTTGACCAACCGTGATGCCGAGAAAAAATTCAATCAGCTCTATCGCGAAATCACACAAAAGAAGATCAAGGCCAAAGAACAGGTGATCCTTAAGAAAAGAGCAATTTTGGACCAGCACATGCAAGGTGAGCTCGATCACCTGGTTACCTTGTTTGGATCGCTGCATCTTGTCGACAAAAAGGATTTAAAATCCTTACCAAAAGATGCGCTAAAATTAGCTTTGGCAGATTTTTTGGTCCATTTTCCGGTCTACAGATCTTATCCCGAACAATTTCCCCTGCAGGATGGTGACCGAAAAATCGTTAAGGCCATCTTCGAAAAACTAGCATCAGGTCCAGCTACAGATCTATTGGCTGATGTTTTTTTATCAAACCGACACACGGAAAATGATGCGCTACTTACATTTTTTAGGCGCTGCATGCAGTTTAGCGGTCCGCTGATGGCAAAAGGTGTGGAAGATACCCTAATGTATACCTATAACCGCTTTATCGGCCATGCCGAAGTGGGCGATGCGCCGGATGCATTTGGGCTCTCTGTTGCATCATTTCATCAAAAAATGGAGCTGCGCCTAGCAAATTGGCCCCATACGATGAATGCTACCGCCACGCACGATACCAAACGGGGAGAAGACGTGAGAGCAAGGCTAAATGTACTGAGCGACATCCCAGAAGATTGGGAAAAGCTGGTCATGAAACTGCAGAAAAACCCTGTTAAAGTAAAGGGTGAACTGCACCAGAACGATAAGTACCTCATTTTTCAAAGTTTATTGGGCGTTATGCCATTCGAAAATATGAAGGCGGAAGAAATGTCTGAACGGCTTCATCTCTACCTTGAAAAAGCGCTGCGTGAAGCCAAGAAACGTTCGGATTGGGCAACGCCGAACGAAGATTATGAAGATTCGGCCAAACGGTTTATGCTGTCATTGCTGGATAAGGAGCATCCGGCCTATGCCCAGATTACTTCTTTTCTAGATCAAATAGCTGATTGCAGTATCATCAATTCATTGGTTCAACTGCTGCTTAAGTTCACCTGTCCCGGAATTCCCGATGTTTACCAGGGTACGGAATTGTGGGACCTAAGCTTGGTCGATCCAGATAATCGTCGTCCGGTAGATTATAAGTTGAGAAATTCATTGATCAAGGCGTTAAAAGGTCAGCCAGATATCGATACACTACGGGGCAATCGCAGAAATGGTCAGGTTAAATTGTGGCTGACGAAGTTCTTATTTGATCTCCGTTCTACCAACCAGCTGCTTTTTGATGAAGGGGCATATATTCCGCTTGAAATTGAAGGAACTTTTAAAAAGCATATCCTTGCATTTTTGCGGAAGCATGGTCAGGAAATCCTACTTGTCGCCGTTCCTCTCGGAATGGTCAAATTGGCGAAGCAGTTTAAAAGCCAACCTTTCGATTGGAAAGATACCACCATCATATTGCCGCAAGAGATCCCAACTGCCTGGAAGAATAGACTGACGCATGCCGTTGGACAAAAAGATGTGCTCGATCAAGGCCTAAAGGTAAACGACATCTTTGACCAGTTGCCATTGGCCATCCTCAACCTCGAACATCCGGCAGATAAACGGAGTTCAGGGATATTGATGCCCATTGCTTCCCTTCCTTCTGGATTTGGGATAGGAGACCTTGGACCAAATGCCCGGGAGTTTGTAGATTTTCTTGCGCGAAGCAAACAAGACCATTGGCAGCTGCTCCCATTGAACCCGACTTCTGCATTGGAATCCTATTCGCCCTACAGTGCATACAGTACAATGGCTGGAAATCCGGTGCTCATCAGTCTGGATCATTTGGCCGACCAGGGATTTCTAGATCCTGAAGAATTAAAATCACATCGGTTTGGGGACGATGACACCATTAATTATAAGCTGGCCACAGAGATCAAGGAAGAGTGCCTGCATTTGGCTTTTTTAAGGTTTGAAGAAAAAAGTGAAATTGAAATTACAGCTAAATTTGAAAGCTTTTGTGAAAGCGAAGATACATGGCTTCATGATTTTGCGCTATTTACTTGCTTGCGGAAGCACCATCAATTTATGCCGTGGAGCGAATGGCCGGAAGATTATAAATTCCGTCAGCAGAAAGCACTGGATGGTTTCGGTTCCGATTTTGCTCGGGAAATCAGAGAAATTAAATGGCAGCAATTTATTTTTTCGCTTCAATGGAAAAGATTAAAAGCCTATGCAAAGTCGAAAAATATAAAACTCATCGGGGACCTACCTTTTTATGCAGCGTATGATTCCGCCGATGTCTGGGCCAATCCGCAATATTTTAAGTTAGACCAACAGTTGAACAGAAAAGTGGTAGCGGGTGTGCCGCCAGACGCTTTTAATGCAGACGGGCAGATCTGGGGAATGCCCATTTACAATTGGCAGGTGTTGGCCGCTGAAGGTTATGCGTGGTGGATCAAACGGCTTCAAAAGAATTTGGACAACTTTGATCTGCTCCGGCTCGATCATTTCAGGGCTTTTCATTCGTTTTGGGAGATTAAAGTGGATGAAGAAACGGCGAAGAATGGGATATGGATCGACGGACCAGGATTGGCCTTTTTTAAGGAAGTACATTCACAATTAGCGCAAATGCCATTTATTGCAGAAGATTTGGGAGGAAACATGGAAGGACCGATCAAGCTCAGGGAAAAAATAAAACTTCCCGGGATGAAAGTGCTCCAATTTGGTTTTGGCGCAGACCTGCCCAATAGTCCTCACTTGCCGCATAACTATGAACACCAAAATTATGTAGTGTACACCGGTACACACGATAACAATACTACAAAAGGATGGTTCAGTTCAGAATTGGACGAAAAAGGCAAAAAACGCTTGAAGCTATACGTAGGGAAGAAGGTGAACGAAAAAGAGGTGAACAGGGCATTGATCCAATTGGCCCTATCTTCGATAGCCGAGTTGGTTATTTTTCCCATGCAAGACCTGCTCGGGCTCGATGAACGGGCACGTATGAACAGGCCAGCGACTACAATCGACAATTGGCGCTGGCGATTGCGTAAAACAGATATGACCGTGGAGGTAAGTAGTTGGTTGGCACGGCAGACGGAAATGTTTAACCGCGCGTAAAAAAAAAAGCCAATTGTTTTGCAATTGGCTTTTTCTTGTTTTAAAGGAGACCGTAAAGTCCATTTTTTGGGTAGCTGTACTTTATTGGCTTTCCTTCGGCTAGCGCTTTTTCAAGCTTATCATTTCTGTCGTCTACATGTTGCTTGGCAGACGAAAGGATCAATTTGTTAAATTTTTGGTCAAGTGCAAGTAATCCGTCTTTAGTTTTTAACATGGGTTTTATAATTATAAGTTTTTTGATCAGGCCTATGATGTAGGTATATGCTTAATTTTTCTACGTCAAGACTATGCGTAGCACGAACAGCTGTTTTTAGCTTTTCAATGCTGACTCCAAGCCTTGATGCCCAGATGCTTCTTTCTTTTTCGTCGGAAATATCTATTAATTCTGTGTCAGGGCTAATCCAGCTATATTGATTGATCATAGGTGATGATTTTACACCCTTAACATCGAAGCTTCACTTTGGTTTTAACTTTTTTAAAAAATAATATCCATGTAACAATTTAGGGCAAACAAAAAACTTTGATTGATGTTATGGGTTTTAAATTTAACGCACCTTAATAGCTTATTATCGACTATGACCGAAAAAGTACTTGGAGTAATTCTTGGTGGTGGCCAAGGATCTAGACTTGCACCATTGACCCAAACCCGTTCCAAACCAGCCGTTCCGATTGCAGGGAAATACCGCTTGGTAGATATTCCCATCTCCAACTGCTTAAATTCAGGGATCCACCGCATGTTTGTGCTTACGCAGTTCAATTCTGCATCTTTAAATCGGCACATTAAAAATACCTATCACTTTAGCCATTTTAGTGCGGCATTTGTTGATATCCTGGCGGCAGAACAAACTGTGCACAATGCCGGTTGGTTTCAGGGCACGGCCGATGCGGTACGCCAATGCATGCACCACATTGTAAGCCATGAGTTCGATTATATCCTGATCCTTTCTGGCGACCAGCTCTATCAGATGGATTTTAAGGAAATGATTACGGCACACATTGAAAAACGTGCCGAGGTTTCGATTGCGACCATCCCGGTCACCGCAAAGGAGGCTACAGACTTCGGGATTTTAAAATCTGACGATGACCACATCATTACCTCATTTACAGAAAAGCCTAAAACCGGGCTCGAAAATTGGATTTCTGATACCGGAGCCGAAATGCAGGCCGAAGGCAGGAATTACCTTGCTTCTATGGGTATTTACGTGTTTAACCGCGATTTCTTGATCAATATCTTAGATAGTAATCCAGAAGAAAAAGATTTTGGCAAAGAGATCTTGCCTAGGGCAATTGCCTCAAGCAGGGTACTCAGTTATCAATATGAAGGTTATTGGACAGATATTGGTAACATCAGTTCCTTTTTTGAAGCAAATCTGGGACTGACAGATGACCTGCCAAAGTTTAACATGTTTGATAGCATGCATACGATATATACCCGTCCGCGCATGTTGCCCCCATCAAAAATTTCAAATACCATACTCGAAAAAACCATCATCGCCGAAGGTTGCATTATCCATGCCAGCAAAATCTCGCATGCGGTGCTGGGCATCAGATCTAGGATTGGTAAAGAAACTGTCATTACCAATGCATATATCATGGGTACAGATCGCTATCAGACGCTGGAAGAAATAGAGAATGAAACCACTGCGGGAAATCCCCTGATCGGAATTGGCGATCGCTGTGTGATCAATAATGCCATTATCGATAAAAACTGCAGGATAGGGAATGATGTCAGCATCAATGGCGGCGACCACTTGGCCGATGGCGATTTTGGCTCCTATGCCGTTAAAGATGGTATTGTGGTCATTAAAAAAGATGTGGTTATTGCCGATGGGACGGTGATTTAGGGTAGGGAGCAAAGAGCAAAGAGCAAGGAGAAAAGAGCCTTGCGCACAGCGAATAGCGAAAATTTGCGCTCAGATTGTCATCCGATCACTATCGGAATTCGAACGCAGTGATTAAGGAGCATGGCGCATAGAGCATGGCGCAGCCCATAGTAAATTTGTCATCCGATAACTATCGAATCCAAACGCAGTAGGAATCTCTAACATAATAACTACGAACTGCGGCGCAGGCTCCACAGGAGCTCCTGCGGAGCGTCCCTTCGGGACAAACTATAACCAATAAACCACCAATCAAACAATTTAGCCCACCTTTCGGTTAATCTAGACAGAATTTATTGACTATGCCCGAACAACATCTTTACCGGACAGGAATTATTGGGAACTGCGCTTTTTTGGCCCATGTAAACCTGAATACAAATATTTCCTGGCTTTGCTGGCCCAGGTTTGATAGTTCTTTTGTATTTGGAAGCCTCCTCGATCAACAGAAAGGAGGTGAATTTACCATTTTGCCAAAAGAGGCCTATACAACCAATCAATACTATATTGACAATACCAATGTGCTCAGGACCGAGATTACGGCAAGTGATGGCAAATATCGGATCACTGATTTTGCGCCTAGGTTCAATGTCAATGAACGCTATTTTAAACCTTTGATGCTCATCAGGAAAATTGAGCCCTTGGAAGGAAATCCAAGGATTAAGGTAAAGTGTTCGCCGGTATATGAATATGGTAAAAAAGAAATGCAGGCCACCATTGGCAGCAACCACATTGATTACGTGGGCGGCGATGAGTGCATGCAGCTGAGCACCAATGTTTCTTTAAACTATATTCTCGACGACCAATATTTCGTATTAAATGATACCAAATATTTGGTGTTAACTTATGGACACATCCTTGATCAGCCATTGGTAAGCACTGTAGAAAATTTTTTAAGGGAAACGATAGGGTATTGGCGATTGTGGATCAAGCACTCTTCCATTGCCGGCTTCTATCAGCCCTATGTGATCAGGTCGGCCTTGGTCTTAAAAATCCACCAATATGAAGATACGGGCGCAATTATTGCCGCAAGCACAACCAGTCTGCCAGAATTTCCAGGCAGCACCAGGAATTGGGACTATCGCTATTGCTGGCTCCGTGATTCCTTTTATGTACTGACCTCCCTCAACCATATCGGGCATTTCGAAGAAATGGAACGGTATTTTAATTACCTGTCGGATATATCTTTTGCAGAAGATAAGCGCTATCAGCCCTTGTATGGCCTGGCCGGAGAGCGGAAGATTACAGAAGAATGTTTGGATCATTTGGATGGATACATGGGCGAAAAACCCATCAGGATAGGCAACCAGGCTTATGAGCACATCCAAAACGACATCTATGGGCAGGTATTGATCGCCATGTTGCCACTGTATACCGATCACCGCTTTGTGTTCTCAGAAAGAAGTGATTCGCTAAAATGGATAGACCATGTCCTATCAAAGATCGAGAGTACGATCGATGAAAAAGACGCAGGAATCTGGGAATTCAGGAACATCGCCAATACACATTGTTATTCTAATCTTTTCCAATGGGCAGGTGCCCATGCGGCACTTAAGATGGCGCGTACCATAGGCAACGAAGTATTTGAACAGCGGGCAAAGGTGCTGATCGATAAGGCCGCTGCACACATCGAGGCCTGTTACGATCCGGTAAGGAAAGTGTATACCAATGCAGTAGGGAGTAAGCACTTAGATGCCAGTACCTTGCAGCTGATTGTGATGAATTACCTTGATCCCGCATCGCAAAAAGCAAAAGACCATTTGATCGGGTTGGAAAAGGAGCTCAAAACTGAAGATGGACTTTTTTATCGGTACCTGCATGAGGACGACTTTGGAAAGCCCAAGACTACTTTCCTCATCTGTGCCTTTTGGTATGTAGAGGCCTTGGCCTGTGTAGGTAGGATGGAAGAGGCCATTAAGGAATTCGAAAACATCATTAAATATTGCAACCACTTATTGCTTTTTAGTGAAGATGTAGATGCGAAATCGGGCAGCCAATGGGGAAATTTTCCGCAGGCCTATAGCCATGTTGGACTGATGAACGCAGCCTACCGGATAGCCATCAAGCTCGATCGACCAATTTTTCTTTAGGTGGATTTTTGTTCATTTGAAATATCCGTATTTAACGTAGCTGATTTCAGGTATTTATACGCTGACTGATTTTTTCTGCTTCTCTAAATTGCAGCCAATTAACAGAATAAAAAATGAATTACGAAGAAGCGGAGAAGATCGTCGCCGAACATTATCCCTTGCTGGGAACAACGTATAGAGGAAAAACAATTTCCAAACTCCTCATCACACCTTTAAAAGAAATCGGGATTGCCAAACTGATGTACAACTATGCCAACGACATCAGTTCTGAATCCTTTTATGCGGATTATCAGGAATTTGAAATCTGGGTCATCTTTGATCTGGAAGACTGGTTGTTGACAGGCGTGATTGATAAAATGCGGCTCACACAGTTCCTAGATCTGCAAAACTAAGGTTTGAGAAGTACTCGATAAAATGGAACCCAGCAATGGGTTCCATTTTTGTTTCTGCACCTTTTTTGTTCCAAAAGTTGTATCGATCTTTCTTTTCCGGCAAACTTATGTCCGCACCGATTGTTCCATCAACAGATCAAAAAATCAACAACTATGGAAAATCAACATGAAACGGACAAAGGTGAAATCAAAGGTCCTACCGCCGAAAACGAAAGCAAACCTGTAGGCTATGGCAGTTCGATCCAATCTGATGGGCATGGCAATAGGACCAGGCCACAAAATCAGGAAGATGTGAATCCAACTACACAGCAAGATCACATCCAATCACTTAAAGATAGCGATCAGCAAAACGAGCCGTTACCAAAAACAGATGGTACCGGAAGCAACCGCCCGGTTGATAATGGCGACTCGCTTATTGTGAAGGAAGATCCACAAAGCAATTAAATTATTTCAAACCTTGTGGATTTTTCTTTGTTAAACGACGATCATTAAAACCTATGAAATTATGGCAACAAGAGGAGCAAAACTAGAAAGAGGTGAAGTAAACTCTTCACAAGATTATGAAGTAGCTTATTTAGCAAAGAAGCTTGGCGTAAGCAGCCAGGCCATTGGTGGAGCCAAACGCGCCACTGGATCTAACAAAAGAGAAGACATTGAAAAATATATCAAGGGAAAAAAGAAATAGTACAAAGACTGCTCATTTACCTATGAGTTTTGGATCATAAGAGTGAATGGCTCCGTCAGCCATTCACCATCCAAAAGAAAGTAAAATACATTTCTATCAAACCTTTTGAAAAGTCGACTGTTCTCAGAAAAAAATATTAACCTATAAAAAACATATCAACTATGGCAACTCAAAAAAATCAGGACATGCCCAATGCGCATCTTCATGAATTATTTGTAGACGAGCTAAGAGACATTCTTGGCGCAGAAAAACAATTACTTAAGGGCTTGAAAAAAATGAGCGAGAGTGCAATCAATGAGTCGCTCAAGAAAGCCTTTACAGACCATTACGCACAAACAGAAGGTCAGATTGAGCGTTTGAAACAAGTATTCCAATCGATCGGATTGACTGCAAGGGCAAAAAAATGTAAAGCAATGGAAGGGCTGCTAGGCGAAGCTGATGAAATTATCGAAAGCTTTGTAGAAGAACCAGAAGTGTTGGATGCAGCCTTGATCACCGCTGCTCAAAAAGTTGAACATTATGAAATTGCAAGTTATGGCTGTGTGGTAACCTATGCCAAACTGATGGAGCATACCGAGGCTGCAGAATTACTGGCCGAAACACTTGCAGAAGAAAAGGAAACAGATCTGTTATTGACGGATATTGCGATGGCACAGGTCAATGAAGCCGTTTAAAAAGACGGATATGTCTTTAAGAAAAGCCCTGATTGCTAATCAGGGCTTTTTTTATTGCTTCTGCCAACCTTAAAACCATTTGCGGTTTTCAATCGTTTATGGTAGATATAGCTGAATATACATGTCCATTTCTAAACGCTCTACCTCTCTTGCCATACTTGGCGGCGGCCCAAGTGCAATGTTTCTCTATAAATCGCTTCTCGATTCCAAGCCAACATCCATTGACATTACCCTATTTGAAAGTCAGAATAAACTTGGTGCGGGAATGCCCTATAGTGCCAATGGCGCAAATGTAGAACACATTACCAATGTGTCTGACAATGAAATACCAGAATTGGTGATGTCAATTGAGGAATGGGTAAAAGTTGCGCCGAGAAAAATATTAGACCAGTTCGGGATCACGGCTGAAAACTTCAATACCTTTAAAGTGTTGCCCAGATTGTTTTTTGGAGCCTATCTGACTGAACAGTTCAATCTGTTGATCGAAAAGGGCAGAGAACAAGGAATCAAGACCAGCATCTACCTATCCTGCAAAGTGCTGGACGTGCAAGACCATCCTACCGAAAATAAGGTAGAGGTCATGACCAGCAAAGGTATTTTTACATTCGATAGGATTGTCATTTGTACCGGACACTATTGGCCAAAGCGAAATGAAGGTATAATTCCAGGATATTTCGATTCGCCATATCCACCAGATAAGCTTAAGCTCAAGTTGAACCATCAGGTTGGCCTAAAGGGCTCATCACTAACGGCTATTGATGCCATGCGCACTTTGGCACGGGCAAACGGCGCATTTATAATGGGAAAGGATGGTAGGCTTGCTTATCAGTTGAACAAGGGATGTGAGCAATTTAGATTGGTCATGCTGTCGCGAAGTGGATTGTTGCCTGGAGTAAGGTTCCATTTGGACAATTCACATCTTACTAACCCCTCCTTGCTATCTGAAGAGGAAATCCAACATTATCGGCAAAAACACGACGGATTTGTGTCTTTAGACTATCTGTTTGAAAAGGATTTTAAAAAAATAATCAAGAAGAAGGATTTGGCTTTTTATGAAAAGATCAAGCACTTCAATCTGGAGCAGTTTGTAGGAGCGATGCTGGATTTTCGGGAAAAGATTGATCCGTTTACCTTGATGAAAACTGAATATCTGGAGGCTGAAAAGTCTATTGAGGAAAGAAAATCTGTTTATTGGAAAGAAGCATTGGCCATGTTGAGCGCTTCATTAAACTACCCTGCAAAATATCTTTCTGCCGAAGATATGCTGCGGCTTAAAAAAATATTGATGCCATTGATCAGCGTTGTCATCGCTTTTGTGCCACAAAGCTCTTGTGAAGAGATGTTTGCCCTTCATGAAGCCAATGTGCTAGAAATTGTAGCTGTTGGCCATGATCGGAATGTTGAACCCCTAAAAACAGGTGGTGTGAATTATACCTATGCTACCGATAGTGGCGTTGAACATTTTAATCATTTCCCAACATTTATCGATTGCATAGGCCAGTTGCACTTTTCCTTTGACCAATTTTTGTTCAAGAGCTTGATTGATCAGCAAGCGATTGCGCCGGCAAAATTAAAATTCCGCGATCCAGAAATGGCGAAAACAGAAATGAAGGAAGGAAATCAGAAAGTAGCGCTATCGCCAGATGGGGACTATCACCTTACTGTACCTGGGATTGCCATCAACGATCAGTTTCAGTTCATTGACCAGCAGGAAAGGCCAAATAAGCGCATCTATATGATGGCCGTACCTTATATCGGTGGTTTTAATCCAGATTATTCTGGGCTGGACTTTAGCACGATGGCAGGAAAGAAAATTGCGGATGCATTGGTTGGAAAAACCTGACAAGTTATTGCGAAAAAAAAGCCCAGTGTGAAACATTGGGCTTTTCATTGTTTTAACAATCCTTATTTCATGCTATCCTGAATTTTTTGGATCATGTCTAAATGGGCCTTCACGATTGGTGCAGTTTTGGCTGCAAATGCTTTGAGTTCAGCATCTTTCCCATCTTTCGCTTCTTTTTCCATAAGGTCCAATGTTTTCTTGTGGCCATCTACCATATCGTCCACATATTTTTTGTCGAAATCCCTGCCAGATAGGGCGTTCAGATCATCGGCCATTTTCTGATGTTTTTCATCGAGTGCCATTGGAAGGGCAATCTGTTTGTTGGCGGCAATCATTTTCAGCTCTTCATTGGCTTTTCCATGGTCATTTACCATCATGTTGGCAAACTCTTTCACTTTTGCATGGCTCGATTTAGCGAGTGCCATTTTGCCCAATTCTACTTCCGCCATGCCACCCACGGCTGCTTCAGTTGAGAAATCGGCATCCATTTTGTCTACCATCCCAGCAGATGCTGTATTTGCTGTGGTATCCTTCGCCTCATTTAGGCTGTCGGCAGTTTCTTTTGAATCCTTTGCTTCATTGCTGCAACCTTGAAATGCGAAGGCCGCAAGTACAATCATGGTAAGGTAACTTAGTTTTTTCATCTTTTTTTGTTTAAGTGATTTAAAATCATGGTGGTTACATGATATATTTTCTTGTTCTGGTTATAAACAACCACTTTATCAAAATGTTTAGTTGTTTTCGCTCAAAAAGCTGAATATTCCCAAAAGAAGTAGGCCTAAATTTTTTTTAAAATGATCGAAACTTTTCATGATAAAAACACTTATAAAGGATACATCTTAATGATATAACTATGGAAAATCAAGGGAATAAAGGTCATGAATTAAAGGACATCCAACAAAGTGATGACCAACAGGCCAATGGCCAAGTCGGTACGAGCCTGGCAGAAGCTACGGCGCAAAATAAAGAAATGGACGCAGGGGCAAAACCACTGGCTTCACGGCCAGATGACATCGAAAATGCGATGGATGATGAAGATAGGATGGGGAATAGGGGACTCTGAGAGATAGAAGAGCAAGGAGCAAGGAACAAAGAGTAAGGAGCAAAGAGCAAAGAACAAAGACTGTAGAAGAGTTGTGGTCCTGAACAGAGCTAGGGATCTAGGACTATCAACGATTAGCTATAAACTATGAACTATGGAATATGGACTCTTGGACTTTTGGACTTTTCGACTCTACAAATCGAGCTAAAATTTTAACTATGGAAAATCAAGAACAAGAACAGGAGTCGTTAACTCCGGTGAGGAAAAGTACTGCAGATATCATTTCTGGAGCTAGGCAGACCGACCAGTTAGAAAAGCTGCAGGAAAATGCCAAACAGCAGGATGGTGGGGCACAAACTACCTATGTTCCACCCCTAACGGTAAATGATGGAACTGGTAACATACATGAAGTGGGTCAAGCTCCTTCATCGGATGATCAAAATCGCGAAGGTTAAGGATGGAGTTGAAAGCGCCTATTTTACAGATTTTAAATAAAAATTATCCTCCAGATCAAGTCGTACAGACAACATTCAAGAAATACGACCTTGTTTTCAAGACGGATACGGAAGGAAATCCCATATTACTTTTTTTAGGACAAATGCAGTCCAATGGCCATATCAGAGGTGAGCGCTACGCCAGAAGATTAGTTAGAGATCAATCTGGACAGATCATTAAAGACCATTGGGACCATAAAGGGAAGGCCACGCCCTGATGGGATAAAGGATAAAAGATAAAAGATAAAAGAAGAAGGATTAAAGACTATTATTCAAGCTGAGCTTTGCGAAATAGCTCTTGATGAGTGATTAGGTATCGAGTATCAGGTATCGAGTATCAGGTATCGAGTATCAAGATAAAAGATTAAAGACAAAAGATCAAAGATGAAAGACAATAGATAATAGACAAAAGACATGTGCACTAACTCCCAGAATCGCGGCGTTGGAAACTGTGCGTGTATTTGGACTCTTGGACTTTGGTCTCTAACCAACCAAACAACTAACCAACCAACAACATCAATTATTCAAATACTTCCGTTTATAATCTAGCGGCGTCATTCCGGTCACCTTTTTAAAGTGGCGATAAAAATTCGAAACGTTGTTGAACCCGCAATTGAAACAGATCATTTCTGTTGGCAATTTATTTTCGATCAGGAAGCGGCAAGCATGGCTGACCCTAATCTCGATAAGAAAGTCGTAGTAGGTTTTTTTGGTCATCAATTTGAAATACCTGCAAAATGAGGTAATGCTGAGGTTACTCAGTGAAGCTACTTCTTCCAGTCCAATATCTTTTTTGTAATTGGCCAGCGTATAATTGTAGATTTTATTGATCCTGATGGTTTCTGACTCATTGGATTGGTAGAACGTATTTTTGTTGGTAATCAGTTTATATTCGTCAGTTTCCGCCAACGTCTTTAAAATATTGAGCAAGATGATAATCTTCTCGAGGTTAACGGCCTGCAGGGCGTCCCTCATCAGCATGGCTATCTTTTCTTTCGTTTCCCCATAAATGACCATTCCGCTTTTAGCTTTTTCGAACAGCTTTGGGATCAGGTAGGCCTCTGGCAGGTTGAGCAGGTACTTTCCTAAACAGTCTGGTAAAAAATGGACAACCAAGGCCTCTACATTAAGTTCAGGATGCTGCTGAAAATACTCTTCTTTGCATCGCCAGGTATGGGGCAGATTTTCGCCCAATAAGATCATCTCGTCGGCCTCAAAATTGCTGATGTTGTCGCCCACAAAACGTACGCCCTCACCTTTGATATTGTAGTGTAATTCCAACTCGGGATGATAGTGCCAAACATTGCCAAAATCGGGTTTGATATCGTGCCTGATACTGAACGAACTTTGCAGCATGATCGGGACTTTATGAAAATGAGGTTTCATGCTAAATTTTTAAAAAGTTTAAAATTTTGACCAGCGGTATCTTGGCGAATCAAAAAGACTGACTAGGCTAAAGATAGGCTATTTTATGATAATATCCTATAGTAATAAGATAAAAACTTACACAAATTAACGTTTTTGATTGTTGAGTTTTGTATATACCCACCTAAGTGGTAACCAAAATATAAACCGACAAACTCTTTTTATATAAATTGTTTGTTCATTAATGAATTATGAAGCAGGGTGTACTTGAACAAAAATCGTTCGATTTAAAGCATGATTTCTTGCTTTCTTCAGCTCAAAAATGCTGGAGAAAACAAGCCCTATCTACGCTCGGTTCTGAGCTTGCGGACCTGCAAAAAAATGTAGCAAATCTCGCTGCAAAAATATGTGATTTTTTAAGTCCACTATTAGCCCTTACTTACTCCCTTACTGATCTTAGAATGATGTCGATTTTGGCGACAGCTTTGCCTAACTGTTTAGACCGAAAATTTGGTTACAGACAAATGGCATTGGCAGTTAACAAGCGCGACTAATTTTAAACGTTAAACGAAAGAAATTGAAAAAAATGAAAATGCGATTTTCAGGTGTCCTATTGCTCTTATTAATAAACGTTACAATGACGTTTGCGCAAAATGCCGCAACAGATAAGGAGGCCTATCAAAAGACCATTACGCAACGTGCAGATAAGATTGTTGCCGTGCTGGGCATTACGGATGCAGCCAAGCTTGAAAAGATTCGCAACGTGGTAAGGGATCAATATAGCGATCTGAATGACATTTATATGGTGAGGGATTCGAAGTCTAAGGAAATTAAGTCCAACACTGATGACAAGGCACTAAAAGATACTGCCATGGCGAGATTGAATCGCGCAACAGACTTACAGTTAACCCAACTCCATGCCAAATACCTCAGAAAATTAAATGCCCAACTGAATCCATCACAAGTGGAACAGGTAAAAGATGGGATGACCTATGGCGTGCTGCCTTTAACCTATAAAGCTTATCAGGAACAGATCCTGACTTTGAACGAAGGGCAAAAGAAACAGATACTTGTTTGGCTTACCGAAGCTCGGGAAAAAGCCATGGATGCAGAATCGTCGGAAAAAAAGCATGCCTGGTTTGGAAAATACAAGGGTAGGATCAATAATTACCTGTCGGCCCAAGGCTATGACCTTAAAAAAGAGGGGGCAGAGTGGGAAAAAAGAAGAAAAGAAGCTGCATCAGCTGATCAACATTCAAAAAACTAACCAAAAATAAATATGAAATCAAAACTTTTACACAAATTTTCGTTGTCCCTGCTGCTGATGCTGCTGGCGGGTACGACTTTATTTGCCCAGGTGCGAAAGGTAACCGGAAAGGTTACCGAGGTCGACGGTTCGCCTATTCCTGGCGTTAACGTAAGTCTCAAAGGTGTGCCTAGCAATGTATCGACAAATGCTGAAGGGGTTTACACCATCCAGGTTAATTCTGATGCTGATGTGCTGGTATTTTCTTACATTGGTTATGTGAGACAACAAATCCCAGTAGGAAATCGCTCTACCATCAACGTGAGCATGTCTTCGGAGAGCAATACCCTGAACGATGTAGTAGTGGTGGGATATGGTACGCAAAAGAAAACTTCACTAACTGGAGCAATTTCGCAGCCAGACCTGAAATTGGTAGAAGATATTCCTGCTTTGAACATTACAACCGCTCTAAAAGGTACCGTACCTGGTTTGAGCGTTTCGGGAGGTTCCCAACGTCCGGGGCAAGGTACAACGATCACGATCAGAAATCCCGTCGCCTATGCTAAAGATGGCGGTCAGGGTACCAATCCTTTGTTCGTTATTGATGACATCATCAGGACACAGGCAGATTTTGATCAATTGGATATCAGCGAAGTGGAAAGTGTTACGATTGTAAAAGATGCGGAGGCAGCTATTTTTGGTGTTCAGGGTGCGAATGGTGTCATCTTGGTGCGCACCAAAAAAGGAAGACCTGGTGCGCCTAGGTTTAGCCTGAGCAGCTCTTTGGGTATCTCATCGGCCACAACAATGCCAAAAATGATGAATTCTACTCAGTTGGCTACTTTTAATAACGATTATACCAATGCCTCGGCCTATATCCAAACGGTTCCAGGCACTCCAGTAGATAAATTCTATAACGCAGAAGGTTACCTGGTTACTGCCGGCGTTCCTGCCTCAACAAGAAATGCGGCCTGGTTTACGCCTGATGAGCTGGCATATTTTGCCAATAACAGCCATGATTATTTTGGTGAGGCCTTTAACAACGCACACGTTTGGCGTACAGCGTTAAACATTAGCGGTGGTACAGATAAAGTGACCTATTTCATTGGAGGAGATTATGTAAATCAGGATTCGAACTTTGAAGGCATAAATTCCTATAAATATGGCCTACGTGCTTCTGTGGAAGCTAAACCGGCAAAAGGATTGACCGCTTCGTTGGCGCTGAATACCAACATCGGTTATTCAAGAAGTTATTGGTATAAATTGACCAGTACTTCTGAAAACTTGGACAATGATGCGGCCTCATTGCAGAACGTTCAGCCTTGGCAAGAATATTTCATCAACGGAAACCCTGTGGTAATCGGTGGTAGCAACAATGGAGGTAACGACAACATCAACTTCTTCCAGATCCAAAAATCTAACAACTACACCGGTGGTACCAGTACATCAACCAACATCTTAGGTAAGATCACTTATGAGATTCCTGGTATTCCTGGCTTGAGCGCTACGGCGTCAATGAATAAAAACCTGAATGGTGCAAACAACAAGCAGTTCGGTACATCGTTTGTGTACTATAAATACAATGGCCTTGGTGCGAACAACCACATTCCAGGAGGAACACTAGCAGGTACTTTTACGGTACTCAATGGTGATAAGGTGCGTTTGGTACCAACCTTTGCCGATTCATATCAATTTGATGGTGGTTTAAATTATAGCCGTAGTTTCGGAAAACACAACGTTTCTGCGATTGCCCTATTTGAGCAGCGCGAATCATATAGCGAAGGCGTAGCCGCAGAAGCCACAGGTGTGGTAGTGGGTGCGCTGGACTATCAGACGTTTACCACATCGACCAACAGCTCTAACCAATCGGGACAATTGTCGCAGGCAGGTTACCAGGCCTTCATCAATCGCGTGAACTACGATTATGATGGTAAATATATTGCCCAATTGATCTTCCGCGCTGATGGAAGCTCAAGGTTTGCGCCAGGAAATAACTGGGGCTATTTCCCAGCAGCTTCGGTAGCATGGGTAGCGTCGAGAGAAAACTTCTTCGCCAACCATGTGAAATGGATGGACCAGTTAAAATTCCGTTTCTCTATCGGCCTTTCGGGTGTTGACAATACAAAAGCATACCAATACCTGGCCAACTACAATCTAGGTACAGGTAGTTCTGGTGGTGCTGTTTTTGGTGAGGGCGACAGAAGCATTGCGATCAAGCCAAACTTGGCCATTCCTAACAGGGACGTGAAGTGGAACGAAGAGCTTAAAACCAATTATGGTGTGGAAATGGCTTTCTTGAAAAACCGTTTGATGTTCTCTGCCGATTATTATAAAAACTTTGGAAGAAATATCCTGACCACCCTTAACTCTTCGGTTCCGGCAACAATTGGTGCCACAACGCCAACCGAGAACTTTAACGACGTAAACACTTTCGGATACGAACTGGCATTGACATGGAAAGACCGTGTAGGCGACTTTAACTATAGCTTTACTCCGTTCTATACTTGGATGGATAACAAAGCACTTAAAGTTGACCAGGCTGCGGCAATCGTAGGTACCATTCAGGATGTAACCGGAGGATCTACCGATAAAGGAGTTTTTGGTTATAAATCCTTAGGCCTAATCAGGACACAGGAAGAAGCGAATGCAATCATCGCACAGCGTGCTACTGCAGCAGGAGGTGCCAATAATGTGAAGATCTTAGGCCAGCCTTTACAGCCAGGTATGATCAATTATGAGGATGTAAATGGCGATGGTGTAATCAGTACCGATAACTTGGACCAATATTACATCAAAGACAGACAGGGCAACCACAATAGCTTGGGCCTGAACTTCAGTGTTGGATACAAAGGATTTAACCTGAACGTAATTACTGGCATGTCTTGGGGCGGTTGGACTTCCATCGACGGATTGAAACCTGCCAACCAATCGAGTGCCGGAACTGGAGCTTCGATCTATGATAACAGGCCGATCTATTGGACAGACCACTGGACCAAAGAGAATACTGGTGCAAAATATCCAAATCCTTTCTTCAGGTCAAACTTTGAGGTTACTTCTGATTTTTGGTTGGTTAGCGCAAGAAGTTTCAACATCACCAGCTTAAACTTGAGCTACAATATCCCTGGAAATGTGATCAGGAGATTGGGCATGTCGAGTGCAAGGATTTATGCCGTGGCAACCAACCCAATCCAATTCATCAATCCTTTCCCAGAAGGGTATAGGGATCTTCAAACCTCTTTATATACATATCCAACGCTGAAAACTTGGTCATTTGGTCTTAACGTAGGATTTTAACAGTAAGCAATCATGAAAAAAATATTTATCATATCAGCAGCTTGCGTAGGTGTTTTTGCCCTAAGTAACTGTAAGAAAGTTTTAGAGAAACAAGATATCAGTTCATTTACGGCGGGGCAGGTCTTTAACGATTCGACTACCGCAAAACTGAACATCGATTACGTGTATAGCCAGAACCAACCGGGATGGTTCGGATCTACAGGTGGTTCGATCCACTCTGCAGGAACGTATAACCTGACCGAAGAGAGCCAGGGAAGTAATGTTTTTGTGCTGGGAACGGCTACAAAAGAAAGTGTAACCGATATCGGTACCTCCAACACCACCAATTCGGCCTATGGCAAAATTCGTGTTATCAATACATTCATCAGGGATATCAATGCCGGAACGCTTGATCAGGCCATTAAGCGCAGATTTGCTGCACAGGCTTATTTCTGGAGAGCTTTCCGTTATTTCGAACTCGTTAAATTGTACGGTGGTGTACCATTGGTGCTAACTCCATTAGATGCAGTTGGCGACGAAGCCAAACAGGCTGCCTTGATGCCAAGGGCGAAAACAAGCGATGTGTTCGCGCAGATCAAGAGCGATTTGGATTCGTGCATCAAATACCTGCCTGGCAGATGGCCTAAAGCAGCAGATTATGGAAGGATCACTTCAGGAGCCGCCGCCGCCTTCAAAGGACGTGTGCTGTTGACCTATGCCAGTCCAGAATTTAATCCTGCGGCAATAGCCCAAAGATGGCAAGATGCTTATGATGTAAATAAATTGGCAGTAACCTTGCTTACGGCAAACGGTTATGGTCTGTATAATAAATATGACTATACCATGTGGACTACCGACGGAGCAAACGAAGGCGGCATTCCTAAAAATCCTGAAGCTGTTTTGGCAACAGAATACAACAATGCAAGTTCTGATAACGGCGCCAACAACAATACATACGACAATGGCGCTAGACCAAAATCGGTTAGCGGTGGTGGTTCGTACAATCCGAGCTATGAGATGAGCTTGGCCTATCCAATGGCTGATGGAAAGCCTGCAACTGCAGCCAACGGTTATACTTTGGCCACTTTTTATAAAAACAGGGATCCAAGATTTTATGCAACCATTGCTTATAATGGTGGTACTTGGGGCAACGTAATGAACGGTTCAAGGTTATGGACTTACTACTATTATACCAATGCTGGTGGTACGACCAATAAATCTACCGAATCTACCGCAAGTAACACTGGCTTCTATCTGCGCAAAGGTGTAGATGAAACCAAAGGTTCTCCGGTTACCTTGGTGCCAACAGATTGGATCGAAATCCGTTATGCGGAAGTTTTGTTAAACCTTGCAGAATGTGCGGCAGAATTGAACAAGACCTTGGTTACGGATGAGGCATATGCTGGTTTGATCGCTGTTAGAAAAAGAGCAGGAATTACTGCCGGTGCAGATAACCTATATGGATTGACAGCAGGCATGGGACGTGCGGCATTGATTGATGCGGTCATGTTGGAAAGACATATCGAATTGGCATTCGAAGGAAAAAGATTTTTTGACCTGAGAAGAAGGAAGTTATTGGAAACCCTGAACGGTACCAAGCGTAATGCCATTGTGATCCAGTTGAAAAATACGGCAACGTCGAATGACTATATCCTGTTAACAAGGGAAGCATCAGCGGCAAGTTCATTGGATGCACTTTATGCAGCGAGTTTCAACGTCAGCTTAAAAGCTTTAGATACCCAGAACATCAATTTCCAGACCGGAAATTATTTCTATGGCATTCCAACTGCAGCAATCAACAACAACTTGAATTTATTGCAGAACAATACATGGGGCGGAACATTCGATCCATTACAGTAAAGCTAAAAAGCTTCATACGGTAGCAATACTGGTATGCGTTTTAGTATATTTGGTTAAAGGGGCATGGATGTGCCCCTTTTTTATTGGGAAATGTTACATTTATATATGAATGAAATCCAATTAATTGTTTATCTTGCATTATCAAAGAAATAAAATGTATTTCCCAGGCTGCATACCGATGATAAAATGGTATAGTCATTAGAAAAAATGATAGACAAAAACCTTGGCTGTTCATTTTAATTTTGATATTCAAACCCTTCTGACCAAAGTAAATGAACAGGAAATGGCGAGTATTGGACCCAAGTCTTTTGGCTCCTTGAGTATTGCATTTCCATTTTGAACTGACCAAATGAAAAAGAAATTTTCAAGCTTATTCTGCTGCATCCTGATGGTGGCAGCCACAAACTTCGCTTTTGCACAGTATCCTAATATTCCGGCCGATATCAAGAAAGCTTCTGACGACATGATGAAGGAGGCAACCCGGCAATCGGACATTGCATGGGAAAAAGCAAAACTGATCATTGAAAAAGAGGCAAAACAGGGAAAGCCTTACGTGCCGTGGGCGCACCGCCCGACAGATCTTCCGCAATCTTCGTTATTGGCCTTTCCGGGCGCAGAAGGTGGTGGCGCCTATAGTTTTGGTGGCCGCGGTGGAAAGGTAATTGTGGTCAAAAACCTGAACGATAGTGGTCCTGGCTCTCTCCGCGAGGCCTGTGAGCAAGGTGGGGCCAGAACGATTGTATTCAATGTGGCAGGCATCATCAGGCTAAAGACCCCTTTGATCATCCGTGCCCCTTACATCACTATTGCAGGCCAAACCGCACCTGGCGATGGCATCTGCGTGGCAGGAGAGTCGGTCTGGATCAATACGCATGATGTGATTGTCCGCTTTATGCGTTTTAGAAGAGGGGAGACTTATGTTGGTCGAAGGGACGATGCCATTGGCGGCAATCCTGTCGGCAACATCATGATCGACCATGTTTCCGCTAGCTGGGGACTTGATGAGAACATGTCCATGTATCGCCACATGTACAACGATAGCACTGGAAAAATCGAAGATAAATTTCCTACCGTAAATATCACCATCCAGAATTCGATCTTCTCCGAAGCGCTTGATACCTGGAACCATGCATTTGGCAGTACCTTGGGCGGCGAGAATTGTACCTTTATGAGAAATCTATGGGCAGATAACGGGGCAAGAAACCCTTCGATAGGATGGAATGGGGTATTTAACTTCGCCAATAATGTAATCTTCAACTGGAATAACCGCTCTACTGATGGCGGAGATTATACCGCTCTTTACAACATCATCAATAACTACTACAAGCCAGGTCCGGTTACCAATCTTAAAGATCCCATCAGCTATCGCATCCTAAAACCAGAATCGGGCAGGAGCAAGCTGCCATATGTTGTTTTCGGTCGTGCCTATGTGAAGGGAAATATTATTGAAGGAAACGAAAAGGTAACCAAAGACAATTGGAACGGAGGTGTCCAACTGGAAGATAAAAAGGGAGAACTCATGACTTTTGAGCAGGCCAAACCTTATTTTGCCGCCATGCGCGCCGATCAGGCCTTTCCAATGGCAAAGATTACCATTTTACCTACTTTGCAGGCACACAAATATGTATTGGCCAATGTTGGTGCAACACTACCTAGGCGTGATGCAGTAGATACCAGGGTGCTTGAACAGGTTAAAACGGGCAAGATCAAATACATAGATGGCGTACCGCTGCCAGAAAAAGACTTCGAACACCGTCGTTTGCCAAAGGATTCGTATAAAATGGGAATTATTACCGATATCAACCAGATTGGCGGCTATCCGGAGTACAAGGGCACCCCGTACGTAGATACAGATAATGATGGCATGCCTGATACTTACGAAATCAAAAATGGCCTTAATCCCAAAGATGCATCGGATGCTACAAAAGTTGCAAAAAATCTATACACCAATATTGAGAATTACCTGAATAGCGTAGTTCCAATCAGTACTGTTAAGCCTAATTAAAATGAGAAGATTGCTTTTTACATTAGCTGCCGCTGGAATTTTTGCGTCTGCAGCACATGCACAATATCCGGTTATTCCTGAGGCCATGGAAAAAAAGGCGGATTCAATCTTAAAGGAAATCGAAAAACGCTCTGAACTTCAATTCGAAAAAGTAAAGGACAAGGTTAACCTGGATGCCAAAAATGGCAAACCTTATATTCCTTGGGCCGCAAAGCCGAGTGACCTGCCGCAGGCAAAACTATTGGCTTTTCCGGGTGCCGAAGGTGGTGGTGCCTATGCATTTGGAGGCAGGGGTGGAAAAGTGATCGTTGTGACCAGCTTGGCTGATTCTGGCCCTGGAAGCCTTCGTGCAGCCTGTGAAGAGGGTGGTGCAAGGATTGTAGTTTTCAATGTGGCCGGGATCATTAGGCTGAAGACCCCATTGATCATTAGGGCACCCTATATCACTATTGCCGGACAAAGTGCACCTGGCGATGGCGTTTGCATAGCCGGCGAGTCGGTATGGATCAATACCCACGATGTAGTCATCAGGTTTATGCGGTTTAGGAGAGGGGAAACTGATGTAACCCGGAGAGATGATGCCATTGGAGGTAATCCAGTAGGCAATATCATGATCGACCATGTCTCTGCGAGCTGGGGACTAGATGAAAACATGTCGATTTATCGCCACGTCTATGATCCAAAAGATGGATCCAAACCTGAAAAATTGCCTACAGTTAATGTCACCATCCAGAATTCAATTTTCTCGGAAGCACTTGATACCTATAACCATGCGTTTGGAAGCACAATTGGCGGACTGAACAGCACATTCATGCGTAATCTATGGGCATCGAACATTAGTCGTAATCCATCTGTTGGCATGTACGGCGATTTCGGTTTTGTGAACAATGTTGTTTTCAACTGGTGGAACCGCAGTGCCGATGGGGGAGATAATGCCTCTTTCTATAGCTTCATCAACAACTATTACAAACCAGGCCCGATAACTCCACCGGGGGAACCGATATCTTATCGAATCCTAAAGCCAGAATCGGGCCGCGATAAGAAATTTGCGCATGTATTTGGCAAAGCCTACGTAACCGGAAATATCATTGAAGGAAATGAGCGCGTCACCAAAAACAATTGGGATGGCGGCATACAGCCAGAGACAAAGGGCGATCTCCAAAAATTGATCGACTCGATCCGTACAGACAAACCATTGCCGATGGCCAAAATTAGCCAAATCGATGCAAAAAGTGCCTATGCCTATGTATTGGCCAATGCAGGCAGTACCTTGCCTGTTAGAGATGAGGTAGACAAACGGGTGACCGAACAGGTAAAAACAGGCCAGATCAAATACATTGATGGTGGTAAAACTGGATTGGGAAAATCCTACATTAAGCGCCGCCTGCCTGAAGATTCATACAAAAAAGGAATAATTTCTGATATTAGTCAGGTAGGAGGCTATCCAACTTACAGCGGAAAACCTTATCTTGATAAAGACCATGATGGGATTCCTGATGTGTGGGAAAGCAAACATGGCTTAAATCCAAAAGATTCCACAGATGCTGCCAAGATTTCGGGAAATGGATATGCCAACATTGAAAACTATCTCAATAGCCTGGTCGGAATTGATCAGGTTAGACCTTAGCGACAAGAGAACAAAGAATAAAGAGCAAAGAATAAAGAGCAAAGATTAAAGATTAAAGAGCAAAGATTAAAGAGCAAAGATGTTAGACATTGACCATCGACTATCATGGGCTTTGAACTAGAAACTACCAATTAAGACCTAAACAACATATGCTTTGAACAATAAACGTTATCAGAACAGTCATCCCTTTAAAAGGGCTTTGGTAGGCTTTGGGTACAAGCGGGTAAAGATTCTGATCCTATTGCTCAGCTTTGCTTGGCCATCTTTTGCCCAAAATAAAAAGGAAGAACCGCCTAAGCCCATTTTTTTTGATAAGTCTGGAAAGTTGCAATATACTCCGGATGAGAAAGGCAATCGTATCCCAGATTTTTCTTACTGCGGATATAGGGCTGGAGAACAGGCTATTCCAAATGCTCCAATCAAAGCGGTAGTTCCGGTCAGAGAGGGAGATGCAACCCTACGTATCCAGGCGGCACTTGATCATGTTGCTGCAATGCCTATGGGCAAAGATGGATTGAGGGGAGCTGTGCTGTTGGGTAAAGGGACATACCTGGTTTCAGGCACGTTGAACATTAAGGCTTCGGGTGTAATACTTCGTGGAAGTGGGATGGGAAGTAACGGTACGCTCATTATTGCTGACGGATTGGACCGGATTGGTGTCGTCAGGATTTTGGGGCAACCAGATCGCATCCAGAACCAGGAAATCGCACTCGTAAAAGATGCTCCTGTAAATGCCACACAATTGTCGATCGCAGATGGGAAACAATTTCATGTTGGAGATGACATTATCATCCACCGCCCATCTTCGAAAACCTGGATAGATGCTCTGCAAACAGATCATTTTGGTGGAGGGATTACTTCCCTCGGCTGGAAACCTGGACAAAGGGAATTGTATTGGGACCGCAAAATTACCAAGGTTGATGGACAGCAGATTACCATAGATGCGCCCATTACAACAGCAATGGAAAAAGAGTATGGGGGCGGTTTCATTTCTTCCTATACTTGGAACGGGCGGATCAGCCAAGTTGGTATAGAAAACCTAAAAATCCAATCTACCTATCATAAAGCTAATCCAAAAGATGAATATCACCGCTGGAATGCGATTTCCATGGAGAATGTACAGGACGCCTGGGTGAGACAGATTACTTTTGAACATTTTGCCGGATCGGCTGTAAATATCGCAGAAACTGCAAAAAAGATTACGGTAGAAGATTGTAAATCGCTCAATCCCATTTCAGAAATTGGTGGAGAAAGAAGAAATACATTTTTAACTACTGGGCAACAAACGCTTTTTCAGCGCCTATATGCCTCACAGGGCTACCACGATTATGCAGTTGGCTATTGTGCTGCAGGTCCAAATGCTTTTGTGCAATGCCAATCAGAACTTCCGTATAGCTTTAGTGGTACCATCGATAGTTGGGCCTCTGGTGTATTGTTCGATATCGTAAACGTAGATGGACAGGCCTTGAGCTTTTCCAATCGCGGTCAGGACGGACAGGGGGCAGGCTGGACCGCCGCCAATAGCGTTTTTTGGCAGTGTAGCGCATCTAGGGTAGATAATGATCGCCCTCCGACAGCTCAAAACTGGGCTTTTGGAACGTGGGCACAATTTTCTGGCAATGGTTATTGGGACATGTCAAATGAGCAGATCCAGCCACGAAGCCTATATTATGCACAGCTCAAAGATCGGATTGGAGAATCCGTACTGCAACGGACACAATTATTGCCGGTAGAAACAGAAGCATCAAGCAGTCCTCCTGTAGATGTGGCGCAGAAATTAACCAAACTGGCCTATCAGCCTGCACAAACGTTGGCTACATTTATTGATCAGGCCGCAAAACGAAATCCATTGCCAACAACCAGCGATTTAAAACCTATAAACCAGACATATCCGGCTAAAACACCATCAAAAGCGCAAAATGCGACTGCTTTGACCATCAGCAATGGCTGGTTGGTTAGGGGCAATAAATTGGTTGTAGGCTACCGTCAGGAAGTGCCCTGGTGGAATGGCAGTGCAAGGCCTTATGGTCTTAAAAACACAAAGTTCCATGTCACCAGATTTGTCCCTGGTCGTGCAGGAAATGGCCTGACAGATGATCTCGATTCAATAACGGATGAAATGGCCAAAGGCCCAATCAAAATTTTAGACCACAATTACGGGCTCTGGTACGATCGTAGAAGAGATGACCATGAAAGGATCAGAAGAATGGATGGCGAAGTTTGGGCACCATTCTATGAACTGCCATTCGCACGCAGCGGACAGGAAAAAGCATGGGACGGACTGAGCAAATACGACCTGACCAAATATAACCTTTGGTATTGGGACCGTTTAAAGCAATTTGCAGATCTGGCCGACCAAAAGGGATTGGTATTGATCCACCAAAATTATTTCCAGCACAACATCATCGAAGCAGGTGCCCATTACGCAGATTTCCCGTGGAGAACAGCCAATAACATTAACCAGACTGGATTTCCGGAGCCCGTTCCCTATGCTGGCGACAAGCGAATATTCATGGCCGAACAATTTTACGACATTAATGATCCCGTAAGGAGAAAGATCCATACAGCTTACATCCGCCAATGCCTTGCGAATTTTAAGGACAATAGTGGAGTAATCCAGCTTATTGGCGCAGAGTTTACCGGACCTCTCCACTTCGTACAGTTTTGGATCGACACGATCAGAGAATGGGAAAAGGAAACAGGCAATCATCCCCTTATTGGACTGAGTGTAACCAAAGATGTGCAGGATGCGATTTTGGCCGATCCTAAACGTGCCGCAGTGATCGACCTGATTGATATCAGGTATTGGCATTATGAAGCAGATGGCAAAGTTTATGCGCCACAGGGCGGACAGAACCTGGCTCCCCGACAACACGCCCGATTGTTGAAACCGAAGAAATCATCTTTCGAAGAAGTTTATCATGCCGTAGCCCAATATAAAAGTAAGTACCCACAAAAGGCGGTTCTTTACAATGGAGATAGTTACGATAGCTTTCCCTACGCAATTTTGATGGCAGGTGGTTCATTGCCAAGTTTGCCTAATCTTAGTCAAGAGGTAGTTAATTTGGCCCCAACCCTAAAGCCGATATTGTCTGTAGAGAAAAAGCAATACGCACTGGCTGGTCCAACAGCCGCAATCCTGTATAATGCTTCAGCAGATGCTTTTAGCTTCGATCTACGGCATTCGGCCGGAAACTATACGGTACGGACACTTGATCCGAAAACTGGTCAGGTGCTGCAGACCATCAAGATCACTGGAGGCAGTATGGTAAAGATCAATAAAGTTTCAAATGGTGACGAATTACTCATTCTAAATAAATTATAGGTCTATGTATCGCAGTATCAAAAGCATCTTGTTAGCCTTATCAATTACTGTAGCGCTATTCAGCTGTACAGAAAGAAATGAACCTGCAACAGAACGTAAGGTTTCTACCGATCCAAGAAGCCTTCAGATTTCTGAAAATAGGCGATTTTTGGTTACAGGAGATGGAAAGCCATTTTTTTGGCTGGGCGATACAGGTTGGTTGTTTAATCGGCTAACAAGGGAAGAAGCCGAGATTTATTTCGAAGATCGGAGGAAAAAAGGGTTTAATGTGGTCCAGGCCATGTTATTGCATGATGTGCCTTCTAGAAATATCTACCGTGACTCCTCCGTGGTAAGAGCAGATGTTGGCCAGCCCATGGTAACTCCTGGCAATGATTTTAAGGACTCTGTAGCATACGACTATTGGGACCATGTAGATTTTATGATTAAAAAAGCAGCTGAAAAAAACATCTACATGGCTTTGGTACCGGTTTGGGGAACAAACGTGAAGGATAAAAAGGTAAAACTTGAATCCGCAAAAAAATATGCCGAGTTTTTGGGCAAAAGATACAAAGACCAATGGAACATCATTTGGCTCAATGGTGGCGATATCCAGGGAAGTGTAGAAAATAAGATTTGGAAGGCCATTGGCGAGACTTTGCGCAAGTACGATCCGAACCACTTGATTACCTTCCACCCGCGGGGGCGTACAGCTTCTTCAGATTGGTTCCATAACGCAAAATGGCTTGATTTTAACATGGTGCAGTCGGGGCATAGGCGATATAATCAGGATACCATCAAAAAAGAGAAAAATCATTTTGGTCCCGACAATTGGAGATATATCGAGGTAGATTACAAACTCCAACCCATTAAGCCCACAATTGATGGTGAGCCCTCGTACGAAGACATTCCGCAGGGCCTTCATGACCCAAAAGAGCCGCGTTGGACAGCCGCTGATGTACGTAGGTATGGGTATTGGTCGGTATTTGCTGGCGCTTTTGGCTATACCTATGGACACAATTCAGTCATGCAGATCTACAAAAAAACCGATAAAAATCCGGCATATGGGCCACGTGATGAATGGAAGGTAGCACTAAATGCCGAAGGAGCGAAGCAGATGATCTATCTTAAAAAACTGATGCTGTCGCGTAGTTATTTAGATCGCGTGCCCGATCAGTCGATCATCGCTGGTCAGAATGGCGAAAAGTATGAGCATCTGGTTGCCACTAGGGGAAAAGATTATGCCATGGTCTACACTTTTACGGGAAGGAACTTTGAGCTGAACATGGGGAAAATTGAGGGTAAGAATGTCAATGCAACCTGGTACGACCCGAGAACTGGGCATGAAACTGCCATGGGACAGGTTCCAAATGCCGGTGTTCGATTATTTGATCCTCCTGGAGAACCAAAAGACGGGAATGATTGGGTATTGATCTTAGATAAAATCAACTGATGAAAAAAAGGGGTCCATGTCTTGTTTTGCAGCTTATTGTGCTATTTAGTGCAATGGCGATGTTAAGCGCGTGCTCCCACGATGCCTATATTTTTACCTCGTTCCGAGAACCGGCAAACGAAGGGTTGCGACTGCTCTATTCGACTGATGCCCTGCACTGGAAAGACCTGGACAGTATTTTTTTAAAGCCGACCATCGGAACACAGCGGGTGATGAGAGACCCGTCTATAGCTCAGGGACCTGATGGAACTTTCCACTTGGTATGGACATGTAGCTGGAAAGGTGATCGTGGTTTTGGCTATGCCAGCTCAAAAGACCTCATTCATTGGAGCCCACAGCGCTTTATTCCCGTATTACAAAACGAACTCACCACAGTAAATGTATGGGCGCCAGAACTTTATTATGATAGAGAGACCGCACAATTTATCATCGTTTGGGCATCAACCATCCCGTTTCGTTTTACCAAAGGGATGGAAGAAGAGGAAAACAACCATCGGCTATATGCCATAACTACAAAAGATTTCGTTGCTTTCAGCCCATCAATGTTGTTTTATGATCCTGGATACAGCGTAATCGATGCCGTATTGACTAAGCGAGGCTACAATGACTATGTCATGGTGCTTAAAGATAATACCCGTCCCAATCGGAACCTTCAGGTCGCTTTCGCTTCAGCTGCCCTGGGCCCATATTCAAAACCATCTGCCTCTTTTACGCCCAAGCTGACTGAAGGACCGACAGTAATCAAGAAAAATAATTACTACCTAATTTATTTTGATGCTTATGGCGATAAAAAATATACAACACTTAAAACCTATGATTTTAAGACCTATGAAGATATCAGCGCAGCGACATCCATTCCAGAAGCCCATAAACATGGGACGGTAATTAAGGTAAAGAAAAACATCATTAAAAATATATTAAATCATTTATAAATAATAAGATATAAATAATGAAGTGGTTTAAAATTTGTTTGCTGAGTATATTACTGAATTTGGGTTCGGCAGAAGCACAGGATACGGTACGTTATATCGGAAAAACATTGGTCAATGCAGATTATCACCATGGACAGCTTTCTCCAGTGATGGGCGTTCACAGCATCCAGACTTTTAGGGCCAACCGCGAACGTCCAGAATTGGCCGAAGGTTTTGGGTGGACCTACAACCATGCACCTATGTTGGCGTATTGGAACAACAGGTACTACATCGAATATCTGAGCAATAAATTGGGAGAAAGCATTGCTCCAGGCCAGACCCTACTCCAAAGTTCTGACGACGGATACACTTGGACCAAGCCTGTTGTCGTTTTTCCGGTATATCGCATTCCTGATGGGACCACCAAAGAAGGACACCCTGGAGTGGCCAAAAACCTCGATGCGGTGATGCACCAAAGAATGGGATTTTATGTGGCAACAAATAAGATATTTCTGGTTTTGGGCTTTTATGGGATCAGTTTCGATGCCAAAGATGATCCGAATGATGGAAATGGTATCGGAAGGGTAGTGCGTGAAGTGCTTGCCGATGGAAAGTTGGGACCAATCTATTTCATCCACTATAATCCGAAATGGTCTGCCGCTAATACGTCCTATCCATTTTATACCACAAGCAAAAACAAAGCTTTTGTAGCCGCCTGCAATGAATTGTTGGCCAATAGATTGATGACCCAGCAATGGAATGAAGAATCTGATCGCAAAGATCCACTGATTACCCTCCAGAAGCAATACAAGGCCTTTAGCTATTATCACCTTCCAGATGGAAGAGTGGTAGGGCTATGGAAAAATGCGCTCACCGCCATTAGTACCGATAATGGCAAAACATGGCCAGAAAATGCGTCACGTGCACCTGGATTTGTCAATAGCAATGCTAAAATCTGGGGGCAAAAAACCGCCGATGGAAAGTTTGCTACTATTTATAACCCTTCGGAATACCGCTGGCCCCTGGCTATTTCCACAAGCCAAAATGGGCTTGATTATACAAATCTATTCTTGGTCAATGGTGAAATCCCGCCCATGCGCTATGGCGGAAACTATAAATCCTATGGCCCACAATATGTTCGTGGCATAGTAGAGGGAAATGGCTATCCGCCAGATGGCAAATTATGGGTAACCTATAGCATGAACAAGGAAGACATCTGGATTTCGTCCATTCCCCTGCCGGTGAGTGCACAAGCCAAATCAGATGTAAACGATAATTTCAATCAGTTAACGGCAGGAAAGGAACTTGAACAATGGAACATTTATAGTCCGCTTTGGGCTCCTGTTAAGGTGGCCAATACTACTGGTAACCGCGTTTTGAGTTTAAGGGATCAAGATCCATTTGATTACGCAAAGGCGGAAAGATTATTTCCGGCAAGTGCAAAAGCCATGGTGGCTTTTAGCATAACACCAAAGCAGGCCGATTTTGGAACGATGGAAATCGAATTACAGGACGAAAAGGGAACGGCTGCTGTTCGGCTTACCTTTGATTCGACAGGAACGCTGAGCACAAAGGCCGGAGCGAGATATAAAAATTTCATGACCTACAAACCGGGCGAAAAATATGAAATCCAGATCAAATTGAATACATGGACCCGTTTTTATACGCTTACAGTGAATGGTAAGGAATTTACAGGCCTTTCATTTGTTCCGGTCGCCACGGTATCGCGCCTGGTTTTCCGCACAGGCAGTGTTCGTCGGTTCCCAACGATAGATACTCCTGCAGATCAGGTATACGATTTGCCAAATGGTGGAGCAACTACAAAAGAGGCAGCCTATGAAATCGGATACGTTAAAACAGGAGGATTTTAATGAAGTGGGCTACAAAGTTGATCGGTTTTTTAATGCTGCTGATGGTCAGCACGCAATTGTCTGCAAAAATATTGCTTCCTCAGATTTTGTCCAGCAATATGGTCCTACAGCGCAATAAAGCTGTGGTGATCTGGGGCTATGCTGCACCTGGTGAAAAAGTCAATGTCCGTTTTGCCGGACAAACAAAAAATACCACAACCACTCCGGCTGGTACTTGGGAAGTTACTTTGGATCCCTTGAAAACTTCGTCCGTTCCGCAAAGTATGTTCATTAGTGGCTCCAACAAGATTGAGCTTACCAATATTCTTATAGGCGAAGTATGGGTATGTTCAGGGCAATCGAACATGGAATATGCGATGAGAAAGCTGGCCAAAATACCCAAGCCCTTAAATGAAAAGCTTGGATTTCCGAAAGATGAGGTGGCACAAGCCAAAAATCCCAACATCAGGATTTTCCTGGTCAACCGCAAAACATTGGCCAAACCAGATTCGCTGCACCAAAGTTGGAGCGTGGCGAGAGAATCGGCATTAAAAGCATTTTCTGCGGTAGGCTATTTCTATGCCAAAACGCTGCAGGAAAAATTGGGCATCCCGATCGGAATGATCGAAACCGCGGTAAGCGGCAGCGCAATTGAACCTTGGATTGCCAAAGATGCACTATTGACCGAAGATTATTTTAAGGACAAAAAATTAAGCAACGATCCAGGAAAATTTTATGATACGATGGTAGAACCGATGTCAAAATTCAAGATCCGAGGGTTTTTATGGTATCAGGGCGAGACCAATTGCTTCCTGAACGAAACCATCAGCTATGCCTATAAAATGAAAACCCTGATCAAGCTTTGGAGAACCGCCTGGCAGGACCAGAATGCGCCATTTTATTACGTGCAGATCGCACCCTATAATTATTCAAAACATTCAGGGCAAGTTGCGCTGGACGAAAATACGGAACCAACTTTTTGGGAAGCGCAGGCTGAACTGTTAAGGATGCCACAAACTGGAATGATTGCAACTACAGATCTGAATGATAATGGCGAAGACCTCCATCCGACCTATAAATGGGTGGTGGGCAAAAGGTTGGCCATGTTGAGTTTGGCAAAGACTTATGGAAATAAAACCAGGTATTCGGGACCTGTATTCAGTAGTCTATTGCAAAAGGACAATTCGCTTATCCTGAAATTTGGGGAGGCAAGCGGATTGGAATTTCAGCAGCCTAATCTGGCTACAGGATTTGAAATTGCAGGTGCTGATGGAAAGTTCTACGATGCAACAGCTAAACTTATAGGTAATACTGTCGTGTTAAATTCACCTATGGTTAAAAATCCGATCTGTGCCCGATACAACTGGACGGAAACACCTAAGGGAACATTGGCCAATACGGAGGGATGGCTTGCCTTGCCTTTCCGGACAGATAATCCGTTGCACGCCCAGTTTAAGATCAACTAACATGATAAGATCATTCCTCATATCGCTTTTAACCCTGCTCTCTGTTTTTGCGCTACGGGCACAACAGACGCAAAAAATCTATCTATCAGGTACTGGCAATGACCATACCGTAAATTGGGATTTCTATTGCTCGGCAGGTGCAAATGGAGGTAAATGGACCAAGATACCCGTTCCTTCCAATTGGGAACTGCAAGGTTTTGGCAAATATGATTATGGTTTTGCTAAAGATAGCACACGCGGAAAAGAATATGGTCTGTACAAATACCAATTCCCTGTACCTAAAAATTGGCAAGGAAAGCAGATCAACCTTGTTTTTGAAGGCGTAATGACCGATGCCGAAGTGAAGGTCAATGGACAATCGGCCGGAGTTGTGCATCAGGGCTCTTTTTATGTATTCCGCTATGATATTTCAGCGTTGCTCAAATATGATGATAGCAACCTGCTAGAAGTAAGGGTTGATAAACATTCGGCCAATAAATCGGTAAATGAGGCAGAAAGAAAAGCAGATTTCTGGATTTTTGGTGGAATTTTTAGACCAGTGTACTTAGAAGGCCTGCCTAAAACGCATATTGAAAGGGTACAAGTTAACGCAGCTGCTAGTGGACTTTTTGAGGCAAAGGTGGTCAAAACTGGCCAGGCAGATCATTTGGTTGCACAATTGTATTCCTTAGATGGTGAACCCTATGGGAAGCCTTTTTCAGCTTCTTTCAGCAGTGACCAGACTTTTGTCAGGCATCAATTTTCCTCCCCGGCCTTATGGTCATCAGAATTTCCCAATCTGTATACCGTAAAATTTAGCTTGTACAAAGGCAAACAGTTGGTTCATACACTGAACAAAAGAATAGGTTTCAGGACCATCAGCGTGCGCGAACGTGATGGCGTTTACATCAATGGCGTTAAAATGAAATTTAAAGGCGTCAATAGGCATTCTTTTTATCCTTCATCAGGCCGTACCACCAGCAAACAGATCAGCATTGCGGATGTAAAATTAATAAAGGAGATGAACATGAATGCCGTCAGGATGTCGCATTACCCTCCTGATGGCCATTTCTTAGATGTCTGCGATTCCTTGGGCCTTTTTGTAATGGATGAACTTGCGGGATGGCATGGATATTATGACACGCCAACAGGCACGAAATTGCTCAAGGAAATGTTTGCCAGTGATGAAAACCATCCATCGGTTATTTTTTGGGCCAATGGCAATGAAGGCGGCCATAACCGCGAACTTGATCCGCTTTTTAAGGAAGAAGATCTGCAAAAAAGACCAATTATTCATCCCTGGGAAGTGTTTGGTGGATTTGAGACCACACATTACCGTGAATTTAATTATGGGATTGGCAATTATGACCATGGCCATCAGATCTTGATGCCGACGGAATTTCTGCACGGCATGTTTGATGGTGGACATGGCGCAGGCCTTGAAGATTATTGGAATGCAATGTGGAATAATCCCTTATCGGCGGGAGGGTTCTTATGGGATTTTACAGACCAGGGTGTAGTAAGAACAGATAAGAATGGAATGATTGATACCGATGGCAATCATGCCCCAGACGGGATTGTTGGTCCCTACCACCAAAAAGAAGGCAGCTTTTATACGATCAAAGAAGTTTGGAGTCCAATTTTTTTCGAAAGAAAAGAAATTACCGCTGCTTTTGATGGTCAGTTTAAGGTCGAAAATCGATTTGCCTTTACCAATATCAACCAATGCACCTTTCTGTGGAAATTAAAAAAATTTAATTCAAAAAGTATCGATAGTTTGATGGGGAATGTGAAGTCGCCAACCATCAAACCTTTTGAAAAGGGCTTCCTGCGGGTTGAATTGCCCAAAAAATGGAAAGATTATGATGCGCTTTATCTTACGGCCAAAGGACCAGATGGAAATGAACTCTTTACCTGGAGCTTTCCGATTACCTTACCCAAAGATGTAGTAGCAAAGGAAGTAGCTAAAATGGCTTCCTCAGTTGTACTTACCAAAGAACATAACCAGATTTTGGAAGTGAGGGCAAACGGCATCCTTTTGAACTTCAATTTAACCAATGGTTTATTGATCAAGGCACAAAATGAGAAAGGGACTATTCCATTGAGCAACGGACCGATTTTACAGGAGGGTGAGAACAATTTTAAAGGGATCGTCTATCAAAATCTGGATACCGCTGTTGTCGTCACCTCCACATTTAACAAAAAAGAAAGTTTTAACACGATACAATGGACCATTTATCGTTCTGGTATAGTTAAACTTAAGGTTAATTATTTTCCATCTGACTACTTTACCACCCTTGTGGGACTCAATTTTTCTTATCCGGAAGCAGAAATGAAAGGTGTAACCTATATGGGGAATGGACCTTACCGTGTTTGGAAAAATAGAATGAAAGGCAATCAGTTTGGAGTTTGGGCAAAAAGCTATAACAATTCGGCCACTGGTGAACCAGATTTTAACTATCCCGAATTTAAAGGCTATTATTCCAACTTATATTGGTGTAAATTTATAGGAAAGACGCAATCGTTTAAGATTTATACCGATCGTGAAGATGTTTTCCTCCGTTTGTTCACGCCCAAGAAATCGAAAGACACGGAATATGATAACTTGAGCCCGACATTTCCAAGTGGAGACATTTCATTTATGAACGGTATATCAGCAATTGGAACAAAGACCCAAAAACCAGAAACAACAGGGCCGATGGGTATGAAACATGTATTTTATGATTTTGACAAAGATCCAACAAGGGCGTTGAACATGACATTGTATTTTGATTTTTCGGGCAAATAGGTCAACCATTATAACGTTACAACACGAAAAGATGAACTTAAAACAATATCTCACATTTTTGGCCCTATTGGTGGTGTTGCCCTTTCAGCAGGTAATAGCACAGCTAGGATTAAGGCATACAACGTGTGAAATGTTGATGAATCCCCTTGGTATTGATGTGGTCAGCCCTAGGTTTGGCTGGCAGCTTGTGGCTAATGGAAGAAATGTACAACAGACCGCCTATCAGGTTTTGGTGGCCTCTACTGCCGAAAAACTCGCCGCAAACGATGGTGACCTTTGGAACTCGGGCAAGGTTAATGCTTCTTCCTCTTTATTTGTTCGCTATCATGGCAAGGCACTGACCAGTCGCATGCGTTGCTTCTGGAAAGTTAAGGTATGGACAAATGATGGTGAGTCAAGCTGGTCAGACGGGAATTATTTTACGATGGGGCTGCTCTATTACAAAGATTGGCCAAAAGGGTGGATTGGATTTGATCGGGCATTTCCTTGGGACAACATCAAAGATAATTCACGTTTGTCGGCGCGGTATTTCAGAAAGGAGTTCCAGGCCACAAAAGAAATCAGGTCTGCCACGGCTACCATCATCGGATTGGGCCTTTATGAGCTATATATCAACGGAAAAAAGGTGGGAGATGAGGTACTGGCACCAACGCCTACAGATTATACCAAAAACGTAAAGTATAACACGTTTGACGTCACTTCTTATCTAAAAAATGGAAAAAATGCTGTTGGAGCGATTTTGGGAAATGGCCGATTTTTCGCCATGCGCCAGCACAGCAAGCCCTATAAGATCAAAACATTTGGGTTTCCAAAAATGCTGATGAACATCCACCTCGTTTATGCTGATGGTACAACAAGTAACATTGATACGGACGACAGTTGGAAAGGTACAGCAGATGGGCCCATCCGTGCCAATAACGAATATGATGGCGAAGAATATGATGCCAACAAGGCAATGATTGGCTGGAACGAAGCTGGTTACAATGACAGCAAATGGCTGAAAGCAGAATTTGTGCAGGAACCGATCGGGACCTATGAAGCACAAATGAATGAAAATATGAAGGTCATGCAGATGTTGAAGCCGGTATCCATTACCAAAATCACTGGTGGCCGGTTGATCCTCGACATGGGACAGAACATGGTTGGCTGGCTTCACCTTAAAGTTAAAGGGCAAAAAGGTCAGCAGATCAAACTCCGTTTTGCCGAGTCGCTTCAGGAAAATGGCGAATTGTTTACGGCCAACCTCCGTGATGCCAAAAATACGGATATATATACCTTAAAAGGTGGTGAAACAGAAACCTGGGAGCCCACATTCGTTTATCGGGGCTTTCGGTTTGTTGAGATTAGTGGCTACACTTATATGCCTGCAAAAGAAGATTTTACAGGTAAAATGATCTATGATTCGATGAATACAATCGGGACATTTGAAACGTCAAACGCTTTGGTAAACCAGATTTTTAAAAATGCATGGTGGGGCATCGCTGGAAATTACAAGGGCATGCCGCTTGATTGTCCGCAGCGCAATGAACGGCAGCCCTGGCTGGGCGATCGCGGTGCCGTTGCGCACGGTGAAAGCTTCGTTTTTGATAATGGCCGATTGTACACCAAATGGCTTCAGGACATCAGAAATGCACAAAAAGAAGATGGGGCTATTCCAGATGTTGCTCCAGCGTTCTGGCGTTATTATAGCGACAACATGAGCTGGCCTGGTACCATTGTACTGATTTCGGAAATGGTCTACAAACAAACTGGCGATACTTCCGTGCTTTGTGATAATTATCCTGCAATTAAGAAGTGGCTAGGCTACATGAAAGACAGGTACATGCAAGATTATATTTTAACTAAAGACAGCTATGGCGATTGGTGCATGCCACCGATCAGTATTGAAGCGGGGAGAGGTAAAAGTGCCGATAAGAAATATCCATCAGAATTGATTTCTACTGCCTATTATGCGCATTTTTTGGAATTGATGATTCAGTTTGCCAAAGTACTGGATAAGGGAGAAGATCATCAGGAATTCGCAGCACTTTTGCTAAAGATCAAACAGGCATTCCATCAAAAATATTATCATGCCGAAGGATACTATGGCGGCAACAGTTTAACAGAAAATATTATTCCCCTGTATTTCGGACTTGTCCCTAAACAAGAGGTAGATCGGGTATTCAAAAATGTGGTTTACACAGTTGAAGTGACCAATAATGGACACCTCAGCAACGGATTGGTTGGCGTACAGTGGCTGATGCGTTGCCTGAACGATTATGGAAGACCAGACTTGGCCTATACCATTGCTACCCAAAAAACCTATCCAAGCTGGGGATACATGATCGAAAACGGGGCTACAACAATATGGGAGCTATGGAATGGCAATACCGCTGCTCCCAATATGAATTCGCAAAACCATGTCATGATGTTGGGCGATCTATTGATCTGGTTCTATGAGAATTTGGCTGGCATAAAGGCAGCAGAACCTGGGTTTAAAAAACTGGAAATGAAGCCAGAAATGATTTCGGGACTGGATAGGGTCAATGCTTCCTTCCAATCGCCATATGGCCTGGTCAAAAGCAATTGGAACAAAAACAAGGAACAATTGACCTGGAAAATTACTGTGCCGCCTAATGTAACTGCGAAAATTTACCTTCCGGCACAAAAACCGGAGCAAGTGTCGGAACAACTTAGCCAGAATAGGGACATGAAATATATTGCTACAGAAAAAGGAAGGTTGGTTTATGAAATTGGCTCTGGAGACTATTCGTTTATCGTTAAAATGAAATAAGATGATCAAGAAAAAAGTAGGTTTAGCTATCATGCTAATTTTTTGTAGTGCCCTGATGGCCCAGGCACAAACAAATGTAATGGATCCTGAAATTGAAAAAAGGGCAGGAGAGTTTACTGCAGCATTGAACCTAAATGATGCAGCAAAGGAAGCAAGGGTGAAGACTGTCATCGCTACACACCTGAATACCATCAGGAATTGGCACAATGAACATCTGCCATCCACTGTTCCAGAAGGTATCAATCCGGTTACGGGCAATAAATTGAACGAGCTGGAACGTTCGATTATCGCAGACTCGGCTATGCCGGCTACAGTACATCAAAATCTAATGGACGGACTAAGCAAAGAACTCACGGCCGAACAGGTGGAAACTGTTTTAGACCAATATACCATTGGCAAGGTCGCTTTTACAATGAAGGGCTACAAAGCCATTGTTCCAGATCTCACTGCAGACGAAGAAGCAAAAATTCTTTCCTTTTTGAAACAGGCAAGGGAGCAGGCGGTAGATTATAAGAACATGAAACAGATTTCTGCGATTTTTGAAATCTATAAAACAAAATCAGAGCAGTTCCTGAATGGGAATGGGCGCAGCTGGAGAGCTTTGTACAGTGCCTACACCAAGAAAATCAAGGAAGAAAAAGCAGCACAGCAGAAAAAACAATAGCGTCAGGATATCAAACATCACCATGAAAAAAATACAATGCATCTTTATCTTATTGCTAACTTCTTATGCTGCAATTGCGCAGGTAGAAAAATGGCAGAAAGGGATCGTATCACAGGAATTTTTGTACGAAAAAGCCCCTTTTCCATCATGCCATTCAGCAACATTGGCAGAAACGCAATCAGGATTGGTAGCTGCCTATTTTGGCGGCACGAAAGAACGTGATCCTGATGTAGAAATTTATGTCAGCCGAATGGTAGATGGTAAATGGCTGCCACCGGTGTCCGTAGCAGATGGCGTACAGGCCAATGCAAAACGCCTGCCTACCTGGAATCCGGTCTTATATCAAGTACCCAACGGGGAACTGCTGCTTTTTTACAAAATCGGCCCCAAGCCTTCTGAATGGTGGGGAATGATGAAAACGTCTAAAGATGGTGGAAAAACTTGGTCTCCAGCCATAAAACTTCCTGAAGGCTACATTGGTCCGGTTAAAAATAAGCCTATTTTATTGAGCAATGGAAATCTATTGGCACCTTCGAGCAAGGAAGGAAATGGATGGAAGCTTCATTTCGAAATCAGCAATGATTTTGGTAAGACTTGGAGAATGATCGGTCCATTAGATGGAAATGGCATCAATGCCATACAGCCGAGTATCCTTCAACACGGAAATGGAAAACTGCAGCTATTGGCTCGCACCCAAAACCGGGCCATCGCGCAAGCTTGGTCAATAGATAATGGAGAAACCTGGACCCCGCTCACCAAAACCACCCTGCCAAACAACAATTCGGGCACTGATGCACTTACCATGAAAGATGGCCGTCATTTACTAATCTATAACCATGTTCTGCCACCAGGCGATTTAGCAAAAGGCCCTAGGACACCGCTAAATGTAGCCATATCCAAAGATGGCGAGCACTGGTCGGCCGCCCTGATTTTGGAAGATTCGCCCATCAGCCAATATTCCTATCCTGCAGTAATCCAGACTTCTGACGGCCTGCTCCATTTCATATATACCTGGAGAAGGGAGAAGATCAAGCATGTGGTGGTCGATCCTGCCAAATTAAAACTGAAGAAAATAAAAAAAGGAGTTTGGCCAGCGCTCAAAGGTTATGCTGCGCCAGAAATCAAGGAAACCAAAAACGAGGAAGGATAAAATGAAAAAATGCCATAAGTTGTGCTTCGTTTTGCTTTTTGCCGTCAGCTTTAAGCTTTCTGCCCAGGTACAGGATACCGACCATCAATACAGAAGGCCGTTGTTGGATGTGCTCCAGTCCATCGAAGCAAAATTTGGGATAAAGATCAAATATTCGCCGGCACAGGTCAAAGACCGTTGGGTGAATTATGCCAACTGGCGATTTAGGACAACGGCTGATGAAACATTGAGCAATGTGCTTACTCCACTAGATTTAAAAGTGAATAAGGAAGGCGAAAAAGTATATAAGTTAAAAGAATATGAATACTATCGCTGGGAGGTAAAAGATGGCTGGGCATACTTGGATCAGTTGGCGCAACAATATCATGATCAACAAAGTTGGGAAAAACGAAAAGCAATGCTCAGGCCCCAGCTTTATGAAGCATTGCAGCTATCACCTTTACCGCCAAAGCCCAATTCAAAACCCATCATAACTGCTAAACGTACGTTTGATGGTTATACCGTAGAGAATATTGCCATTGAAATTATGCCCGGACTGTATGTAAACGGCTCAATTTATAAACCTTTGCATGCTAAGGGTAAAGTCCCCGTGGTGTTAAGTCCTGATGGGCATTGGGAAAAACAGCGCTATCGAGCAGATTGTCAGATCCGTTGTGCCATGTTGGCCAAAATGGGCGCGATAGCCATAAGCTATGATCTTTTCGCTTGGGGAGAATCGCAATTACAATTCAAATATGAAGACCACCGCAGAAGCCTGGCGCAAACTGTCCAAACCTTGGGCGGTATCCGGATTTTGGACTATCTGTTGTCGCTGCCAGAGGCTGATACCAAAAGGGTGGGCATTAGTGGTGGCTCTGGTGGTGGAAGCCATACGCTTTTGATGGCCGCATTGGATGAACGCATCAAATTGAGCGCCCCAGTGGTCGCCATGTCATCTTATTTTTATGGAGGCTGCCCTTGCGAAAGCGGAATGCCGATCCATGCTTGCGCTGGAGGCACAGATAATGTAGAGATTGCAGCAATGACGGCCCCAAATCCAATGCTGATTGTTTCTGATGGCAGTGATTGGACCGCCGAAACACCATTGCACGATTTTCCATACCTGCAAAAGATGTATGCCTATTATGGCTTGGAAGGTAATGTAGAAAACTTACACCTTCCAACAGAAAAACATGATTTTGGACCGAATAAACGTTTTGCACTCTACGATTTCCTGGCCAAGCATTTTCATTTAAATGCAGCTTTATTTAGAGATCAAACCGGAAAATACAATGAAAGTAAAATCACCATAGAGTCCGAACAAGCTTTATATGTTTTTGGCGATAAAGGTGAACGCCTGCCAAAAAATGCAATCATCGGATTTGAAAACCTTGAAAAGTTATTTAAATGATGAAGAGAACAGCCATCCAAAGCCGACGCGCATTTATTTCAGGATTGACACTTTTAACAGGTGGATTATTGATGCCAAAGGAACTGATAGCCCTATCATTTTCGAAAAAAAGCAGGTACAAGATTGCCGTGATCGATTTGATGATCCTAAAGCGTCAAAAGTTGAGCGCTTTCCAGTTAACGAAAGAAATTGGAGCAGATGGACTTGAGGTAGACATGGGCGGACTTGGGGACCGAGAAACTTTTGATAGCCAGTTGGCAGATCCAACAATCCGGGCCACTTTTTTGGCCAAAGCAAAAGAACTTAACCTAGAAATCTGCGCTCTGGCGATGACCGGTTTCTATGCCCAATCTTTCGCCACCAGGCCAACCTACAAAAAAATGGTACAGGATTGTATCGATACCATGAAAGCAATGGATGTTAAGATTGGCTTTTTGCCACTTGGTATCCAGGGAGACCTTGTTAAAAACCCTGAACTTAGGCCGCAGATCGTAGAAAGGCTGAAAGTTGTAGGTAAAATGGCAGCCAAAGCTGATGTGGTGATTGGGATTGAAAGTTCCTTGGATGCCCAAGGCGAATTGAAACTGTTGGAAGACATTGGCTCAAAACACATCAAAAGCTACTTTAATTTTTCAAATGCCATAAAAAATGGAAGAGACCTGCACCAGGAACTGCGCATCTTGGGTAAAAAGAATATCATCCAAATCCACAGTACCAATGAAGATGGCGTCTGGCTACAGAACGATCCGAAAATTGACCTGGTCAAAGTCAAACAAACATTGGACGACATAGGCTGGAGCGGGTGGCTGGTAATCGAAAGATCAAGGGATGCCAACAACACAAAGGATGTAAAGCGGAATTTTAGTGCCAATACTGCCTATTTAAAAAGAATATTTCAATCGAGTTAAATGAGAAAGACCTTTTTTTATTTGTCATTGCTGATAATCGTTAACATAACGGTTTTTACTGCTGAAGCTGCCGATATCTATGTTTCTACAAAAGGTAAGGATGGCAGTAGCGGCACACGCGAAAAGCCCTTGGCAAGTTTGCACGCCGCTTTGCGCAAGGCTAGGGAATGGCGAAGATTGAACGATCCAGCTATCCACGGCGGTATCCGCATCTTCATCTTTCCAGGCCACTACCAATTAGCGGAGCCGATTCTGATACATCCGGAAGACTCGGGAACAAAAGACAGTCCGACGCAAATTATTGCCCTAAACAATGGAAATGTAGTATTTAGTGGGGGAGTCAGGGTCTACAATTGGAAAAAATTGGAAGGGAGTTTAGCTGGACTTCCAAGCAAAGCCTCAGGGAAAGTGTGGGTTGCTGATGTCCCTACAATTGGAGATCAACAGCTAACCTTTAGGCAGATGTGGGTTAATGGCAATAAGGCTGTCCGTGCCCAGGAAAAAAATGAAAATCAGCTTGGACGGATCTTGGCATGGGATTTTAACAAACAGACTTGCCAAATCCCTTTCTCAAAAAATATAAACTATGGCAGGCTAAAAGGTGCCGAATTAATGATCCACCAATGGTGGGCCATTGCCAACTTGCGGATAGACAAAGCTATAGTTAAAGGAAATGCGGTAGAAATTTCATTCCTGCAGCCAGAAAGCCGTATCCAGTCCGAGCATCCTTGGCCATCGCCTTGGCTTTCTGCCGAAACCGGCAATTCGGCTTTTAATCTTTTAAATTCAATCCAGTTTTTAGATGAGCCAGGTGAGTGGTATGAAGATTTGGTCCAGCATAAAATCTATTATTGGCCAAGGGCAGGCGAACAGCCCAATCAAGTTGAAGTGCTTGTTCCCAATCTGGAAACACTGTTAAAAATAGGTGGTACAATCGATAATCCGGTCACGTATATTGATTTTAAAGGCATCAGTTTTAGCCACAGTTCCTGGTTGAGGCCTAGTAAATTGGGCCATGTACCTTTACAGGCCGGAATGTACCTCTTAGATGCCTATAAGTTGGAAACTCCAGGTACCCCGGATAAAAGCCTGCTTGAAAACCAGGCCTGGGTGGGCAGACCAAGCGCGGCCGTATCCGTAAAATATGCTAAATCCATCAATTTTGAAGGCTGTGTTTTTGAACACCTGTCATCCACAGGCCTGGACTATGAAAGGGGTACGCAAAATAGCTTGATTAAAGGAAACCTATTTAGGGACATTGGCGGTTCTGGAATTTTGATTGGTGAGTTTTCAAATGAAAACACGGAAGCCCACCTACCTTATCAGCCCTTAGATGAAAGGGAAATAGCCACTGACATCAAAATCGAGAACAACCTGGTTACAGCAGTGACCGATGAAGATTGGGGTGCTGTGGGCATAGGTGCAGGTTATGTACGGGAGATAAAAATCATGCATAACGATATCAATGAGGTTTCATATACAGGGATCAGTTTAGGTTGGGGATGGACAAGTACGATAAATGCCATGAAAAATAATGTGGTATCCAAAAATAAAATCCATCATTATGGCAAAAGGATGTATGATGTAGCAGGCATTTATACCCTTTCTGCACAACCAGGTTCAATAATTGAAGAAAATGTGGTCGATAGCATTTACCAAGCGAAGTATGCCCATTTGCCCGATCATTGGTTTTATATCTATACAGACGAGGGTACTGCTGGAGTAACAATCAAACAAAATTGGACTCCTGCACAAAAGTACCTGCAAAATGCCAATGGGCCGGGCAATGTTTGGAGAGACAATGGAAATCAGGTAAGCCAAACCATCAAAGGCAATGCTGGGCTGGAAAAGCCATATCAATACCTGTTAAAATATAGGGCAAGACCACAAGCTGCACAGCCCATCAACTTGGCCAATCAAAAGATCGTCTTTGAATTGATTTTTCCAACAGAAAATGAAATTCCTATTCAAAAGATCAGAGATTTTTGTAAGGACAACCAGCTTCCGCCTGATGCACTTTATGCTTGGAAAAACCATGTGGTTATCTATACGACCACTCAAAGAGCCGAATTCTTCCGCAATCAATTGGCCACACAATTCAATGTACAGGTGAAGTTGTATGACAATATTTTCTATGACTTTAATCGTCAAAGGAATTGTTCGCTCACACCGGCCAAGGAGTGGGACCATGTCATCTTATCGGCCAATTTGGTCAACGACGAAAAACTACAACAGGAATACCTGACCTATCATGCAGAGCAGTTCAACAAATGGCCTGAACTTTCCAAGGGTTTTTGCAATGCTGAATTCCAGCAATTGGTAATTTATAGGAACGGGCGACAATTGATGTTGATCATCAGCATTCCCAAAGGGAAAAGCTTGGATGAACTTAATCCAAAAACAACACAAGATAACCCGCGGGTAGACGAGTGGAATGCATTGATGAAAAAATATCAGGTAGGCATTGAAGGAACCAAGCCAGGTGAAGTTTGGGTATTTTTTGATAAAATAAAGAAGTAAAATAAATAAGGTTTAGAAAAGATGAAGTTAAAACTGGGAATTTTAGGTTTGGGTGAAGGACGGAGCACTATTTCTGCGGCGCTGTCGAGCTCGAAATATGAATTGGTCCAAATCTGTGATGTAGACTTGGCGGTATGCCAACAGCGGGCAAATGAGTTTAATTTTCCCCATTTCACGACCAACTATCGAGATTTGTTAGATCATCCATCAATCGATGTGATTGCCATCTATACGCCTGATCATCTCCATGCTGGACACGTAAAATCGGCCTTGCTACATGGAAAGCACGTCATCTGCACAAAACCATTTATTGATAACTTGGCCGATGCCAAGGAACTGTTAGCCATTCAGGATAAATCTGGAAAAAAAGTTTTCGTAGGTCAGAGCTCACGGTTTTTTGAGCCTGCCATGCGTCAGCGTAAAGATTTTGAAGCAGGATTATTGGGAGAGCTGATCACTATTGAAGCCCAATACCATGCCGACCACCGTTGGTTCCTTGAAAAAGGCTGGTCTTTAAAACAGGCTTTTAAATGGTTATATGGTGGCTTAAGCCATCCTACAGATTTCATCAGGTGGTACCTGCCCGATATTGAAGAGGTAATGGGCTATGGGATGTTGAGCAACAATGGTTCGACCGCAGGGCTCAAAAACCACGATACCATGCATTTTATTTTTAAAGCAAAAGATGGCCGCATTGCACGGGTGAGCGGTGCCTACACAGGTCCCACACCTCCCGCAATTCGGGATAGCGGCATGAGCACGATCTTAAGGTGTTCGCACGGCGCCAGCCAAGCCGATTACCATGAATTGAGGTACGCTGTGACCGATCGGACTGGAGAAGAAAAAATGATTGTCTGGGGCGATAGCACATTAAAACATTATTTCCGTTTCGAAGGACAAAGCCACCATGCCGGAGAATATCAGAACTATCTTGATTACTTTGCTGAGTGCATTGAGCAACAGAAAACTGCCTATCCCGATCTAAAGGAAGGCATCGGCACGGTTGCCCTTTTACAAGCCATGGACCGATCATTAGAAACCGGAAAACCAGTTAAAATAGATCAAATTTTATCAGAATTCGACCTCCTGTAATCACGCTCGCTGGTACTACAGGGATAGAAAACCAAACAACTAACCAACCAATCAACTAACCAACCACATGGGTATCATCGAACGTTTAACACCTCTAGACTACTTCATTGTAGGGCTTTATCTGGTCATCTTGGTGATCATTGGCTATCGGGCCAGTTTTTCAAAGCGCTCAGGCAAGGACGAAACCTTGTTCCTGGCCAATAAATCATTGGGCTGGGCCAGCATTGGTTTTAACATGTGGGGCACCAATGTAGGTCCATCCATGCTGCTGGCTTTCGCGAGTATCGGTTATACCACAGGCATTGTTGCCGTAAATTTTGATTGGTATGCCTTTATTTTCCTTTTTCTTTTGGCCATTGTTTTTGCACCTAAATATTTGGCGGCAAAGGTGAGCACCATGCCCGAATTTATGGGAAACCGATATGGCGACTCTACACAGAACATTTTAGCTTGGTATGCCCTGATTAAAATTTTGATTTCTTGGCTTTCTCTAGGTCTTTTTGCGGGCGGATTTTTGGTGCGACAGATTTTAGGCATCCCCATGTGGCAATCGGTCACGGTTCTGGTCGCCTTCGCCGGATTGTTCACTTTTTTTGGTGGATTAAAAGCAATAGCCAAGGTAAATGTTTTTCAGATGATCTTGCTGATCGGTGTTTCGCTTTCACTGACTATTCTTGGATTGTATAAAGTGGGAGGGATAGGTACACTCTACCATGCCACCCCGGGACACTTTTGGAATTTGGTGCAGCCTGCCAGTGATCCACAATATCCATGGTACGCCATTTTATTAGGTTATCCGGTTGCCGCGGTTGCCTTTTTCTGTACCGACCAATCTATGGTGCAATCTGTTCTTGGAGCCAAAAATTTGGAACAGGGCCAACTTGGTGTAAGTTTTATTGGATGGTTAAAAATATTATCGCTTCCTTTATTTATTTTAACTGGAGTTCTATGTTATGTGTTGTTTCCAGGCCTTAAAGACCCAAATGAAGCCTACATGACCATGGTCACCAATCTTTTTCCGCCTGGCATGAACGGACTCGTGATCGTTGTGCTCATCGCAGTATTGGTTGGAACAATCGGCTCATCACTAAATTCATTGAGCACGGTTTTCACAATGGATGTGTATGTTAAAAAAATAAATCCACAAGCAACAAACAAACAGATGATCGCCGTAGGCAGGTTAACTGTCATTGCAGGCTGCATTTTTGCTGTTCTGATGGTATTGGCAATTGATGGCATCAAGGGACTAAATCTATTTGATGTTTTCCAGGCCGTATTGGGCTTCATTGCACCTCCATTATCGGTCGTGTTCCTCTTAACAGTATGCTGGAAGAAAACCACCAGAAAAGCCGTGAATTTTACGCTTTCTATTGGGTCAGCACTCAGTTTGGGCGTAGGAGTCTGTTACCTTTGGATCTGGCCTGCTGCCGAAAACAGCTTTTGGCCGCATTACCTAGTGCTTTCGTTTCTCATCTTTGTAGGATTGCTGCTGCTGGCCATCCTGATATCTTTAGTTGATACTAATCCATCATTCTATGAAAAAAATGAAATGCATGAAGCCAATATCCAACAGCCGAGCCGTAAAGTATGGGCTTCCTGGATTGCGCTCGCACTGATCATGATCGGATTGTATATTTTCTTTAACGGACATTAATTCTCTTCATATGAAATTACGTAAATCAATAAACCTAAAATTTTTTATGGCCCTTTTTGCTATGCTATTGGGCTTAACTACTGTACAGGCCCAAAAAGCAAGTTGGATCTGGTATCCGGGTGACTTTGACATCTACATGAGCAATGTGATGCAAAATAGGCGAACCGAGCGAGGCTCTTTTTTTCCACCATTCTGGAAAATGGATAGCCATTATGTACTGGTCGATTTTCATAAGGAATTTAATTTGGCAAAGCCAGAAGAAGTAAAATTGTATGTAGAGGGTACGTATAACGTTAAAATCGATGGACAGGCACAATTGGGTTTTCCTAAATCGATTACCGTCCCGGCAGGAAAACATAAGTTAAGCTTAAAAGTGTATGGACAGGATAAAGTGCCTGCTATATTCGTACAAGGGACAACCGTTTTTTCAGATGAAAGCTGGCTAACTACTTTTGAAGATAAGGAATGGATAGACGCAAGTGGTAAAACTTCAGATAAATCGGGAACAACCTTCGTTAATGCGGGAACATGGCACCTGGCCGATCCGCTCACGCCACCTTCTCAATTTAAACTGCCAGTTTTACCTATAAATGCCACGAAAATTGAACGCCAAGGGAAAGGATTCGTTGCGGATTTTGGAAAGGAGACCTTTGGATTTGTTAAACTACATGCGCTTAAAGGCAAGGGAAAAGTGATGATCTATTATGGCGAATCGAAAGAAGAAGCACTATCAACAGATAAATGTGAAACACTGGATCTGTTGTCGGTAGATTTAAATAAAAAGAAAGATTCTGTCATGGTGCTTTCCAAGGCATTTAGGTATGTAAATTGCCAGTTTGAGGACGGTGTTTCTGCAGATTCGGTTTCCATGCTGTACGAATATTCGCCCGTTTCGGAGCGGGGCAGTTTTACCAGTTCTGATCCCGAACTGAATAAAATTTATGAAGTGGCCAAATATACTTTCCATCTGAATACCAGGGAATTTTTTATCGATGGCATCAAGCGCGACCGATGGGTATGGAGCGGTGATGCCTACCAAAGCTACCTGATGAACTATTATTCTTTTTTTGATGCAGCAACCGTAAAACGGACCCTATTGGCCCAGCGAGGTAAGGATCCGGTAACGGCACACATCAATACCATTATGGATTATTCATTTTATTGGTTCTTAGGGATTTACGACTATTATAAATTTACTGGCGACCAGCAATTTGTGCAGGAAGTTTATCCAAGGATGAAGAGCCTGATGAACTACATCGACAACAGAAGAAACAAGAACGGATTATTGGAATGGATGCCAGGCGATTGGATTTTTATTGATTGGGCAGACAAATTGAGCAAGGATGGTGAGGTAAGTTTCGAGCAATTGCTCTATGCAAGAAGCTTGGAAACCATGGCATTGTGTGCAAAATTGGCCAACCAACAATCAGATGCGAAGCTGTACGACGGCCTGGCCAAAGCACTTCGGCAGAAAATATTTGCACTTTATTGGAATCCGGCCAAACAGGCCTTGGTGCACAGCCGGATCAATGGAAAACAGACTGAAAATGTAACCCGTTATGCAAATATGTTCGGCATCTTTTTCGATTATTTTACACCAGAACAAAAATTAGCTGTAAAGAAAAATGTGCTCCTGAACGATAAGATCAACAAAATTACCACACCCTACATGCGCTTTTACGAGCTTGAAGCCCTTTGTGCCATGGGCGAACAGGATTACGTGCTCAAAGAAATGAAAAGCTATTGGGGCGGCATGCTCAAATTAGGCGCCACTTCATTCTGGGAGGAATATAATCCCGATAAAAAGGGTACAGAACATTTGGCCATGTATGGAAGGCCATTTGGAAAAAGCTTATGCCATGCCTGGGGAGCGAGCCCAATTTATCTGTTGGGCAAATATTACTTAGGGGTTAAACCATTAACTGCTGGTTATGGAACATATGTGGTCAATCCAGTTTTGGGTGGCCTGGAATGGATGGAAGGAACGGTTCCTACACCAAACGGCGATATTAAGGTAACCTGCAGTAAGACACAAATTAAAGTGAAGGCCGATGTAGGTACAGGTAAACTGACTTTCAGCAGTAAAACCCAGCCCACCCTAAATGGTGTACTTTTACCTGTTAAAAAAGGCAATTATGAAGTAAAGATTGAGAAAGGAAAGGAATACTTGATCAGCTATCAGGCCTTGTAATACCGCTAAACGCCGATCCTATTCTCTATTTTCTTTACGCACTTGTTAGCTTCCGCCAATATTTCATCGCTATTGATCGGTTTATTGGCGTTCAATGTGCTCAACATCGAAATCGTCAGGCAGGCAATAAGTCCGTCTTTATTCGCCTTGCCAATGGGGATGGAGATGTCGTTGACGCCTTCTGCAAGGTCGCTGGGTTTAAAATAGGCACCAGTTTGCTGGATGTGCGCCAATGAGGCAAGAAATTCATCTTTCTTTGGCTTCGGATATTTTTTATAGATTTGGTCGTTCCTTAAAATGGCATCACGCTCTGTGGTAGGAAGATAGGCCAATAAGACCTTGCCAGAGGCAGTTAACGGCAGTGGAAAGAGGTTTCCTTCCTCAATCGATAGGGCAATCGGTCCCGGACTTTTAGCATGGATAATGACCATGACCTGGTTCATGTAAAGGATGCTCAGATGGCACGACTGCCTGACCGAATCCGCAAGTTCTTCTAACGGAAACTGAGCTGCCTTGCGTAGTTCATCTACCGGCGAATGACGATGGGAAAGATAAAATAATTTCAGCGATAGCCGATATTTGCCCGAAACCTCGTCGCGTAAAATATAGCCTCTGCCCTCTAAACTCATTAACATCCTATAAATCTCATTCGGCGTTTTGTCAATCCCCAAGGCAATTTCCGATTGGGAAAGTGGAACAGACTGTGCAGCAAGGTATTCTAAAATGTCAAGCCCTTTGTCAAGGGCGGGAGCCTGATATTTTGATTCTTTTTCGTTCGTCATGCGGTTTTGTTCAAGCGTTATCTGATTCAAACATACAAAATGCTTTCTAAAATTAATTTAGCAAGCAGCTAATTTTTTGAAGTTAATAATTTTCATATTTAAAAAAAACATTTATATTTGAATTAGTACTTTAGGATATGATTTTAAGGTACAACCATTTATAAATTTAGCTAACCACAATATAACATTAGCCTTAATCAAAGCTAATCTTGGTGCAATGAACAGACTGATCTGCATTTTATGGCTTATTTTTCCAATAGTTCCTGCTGTTGCCCAATACAACAAAGTTGATGCATTGACCTGTGAATATAGGAATAATCCCTTAGGAATTGAAGCTCAACATCCCGCGCTGAGCTGGAAGATAAAGAGTTCAGCCTATCAGGTAGTGCAAGTGGCTTATCAGGTTTTGGTTGCCGAAAAATTTGAAGATCTGTTGAAGGACAAGGGTACCATTTGGAACTCCAACAAAGTGGTTTCCTCACAGTCGATCAGGGTCAGCTATGCAGGTGCCCAGTTAAGGTCAGGGAAAACATATTACTGGAAAGTTAAAATTTGGGACAATAAGAAACAGGCGTATTGGAGCAAAATTGCCTCCTGGCAAATGGGTTTGCTCAACAAAGCCGATTGGATGGGAGCCAAATGGATTGCCTTTCAAAAATTGCCCGACTCCAATGTAAACATCCTTCCAACGGATGGAAAAAAAGATAAGTACAACGAAAATAATGTGCTCCCCTTATTCCGTACAGATTTTATTGTCGATAAACCGATCAGAAAAGCGATTTTGTTCATTGCCGGATTAGGCCATTTTGAGGCCAGTTTAAATGGAACCAAAATTGGAGATCATTTTTTGGATCCTGGATGGACAAAATACGATAAGGAAGCCCATTACGTGACTTTCGATCTCACTAAGCAGCTCCAAATAGGTAAAAATGCACTTGGAGTCATGTTAGGGAACGGATTTTATTACGTCCCTCCGGTAAAAGAGCGTTACCGAAAATTAAAAGTGGCTTTTGGCTATCCAAAAATGATCAGCAGACTGTTGATCGAATATCAGGATGGCACCACAAATGATATCGTAAGCAACGAGCACTGGAAAACAGCGCCTTCTCCCATTATTTTTTCAAGTATCTATGGTGGCGAAGACTACAATGCCAACCTTGAACAGCCAGGTTGGGACAAACCTGGGTTTACAGACAAAGGTTGGAAACCAGTTTTGCTGGTAGATGGCCCAGAATTAAGGTCACAATTGGAAGAGCCTGTTAAGGTGATGCGTACTTTTTCGCCCAAAAAAATTACGGCTACCGTCAACGGCGAGTGGGTTTACGACTTGGGGCAGAATGCATCAGGGATTATCGCTTTACAGGTAAAAGGAAAAAAGGGAGATACCATACGTGTTACCCCATCAGAATTGCTCAGGGTAGATGGCAGTATCAACCAAAAGCCTGCTGGCAGTCCGATGTACTTCACCTACATACTAAAGGGAAATGGTATTGAGACTTGGAGGCCAAGATTTACCTATTATGGTTTCCGTTATTTACAGGTTAAAAATGCTACGCCCGTAGGAAAGGAAAATCTGTTGAACAAACCTGTCATACTTCAGTTGCAAGGACTGCACATCAGAAATTCAGCTGCCCAAGCTGGTACATTTTCAAGTTCGGATACATTGTTTAACCAAACTTTCGACCTGATCAACTGGGCCATTAAGAGCAATATGGTCAGTTTGTTTACCGACTGCCCGCATCGCGAAAAATTAGGGTGGCTGGAAGAATTGCACCTCATGGGCAGCGCTGTCCGCTATAATTTTGATGTTGCGCCTTTGTTTCGAAAAAGCTTGGCCGATATGAAAAATTCGCAGACCACTACAGGTCTTGTTCCCGAAATTGCACCCGAATATGTAAAGTTTGAATGGGGCGGCGACATGTTCCGCGACTCCCCAGAATGGGGAAGCAGCAGTATTCTGATGCCATGGTATCTTTATCAATGGTATGGCGATCAAGAAGTTTTGTCTACCTATTATCCCATGATGGAGCGTTACATCGGATATCTCGCCACCAAGGCAGAAAATCATATCTTGAGCCAGGGACTGGGCGATTGGTATGATCTGGGCCCAAAACCTCCCGGCGTATCGCAACTTACCCCAATGGGCATTACGGCCACTGCTATTTATTATGGAGACCTGAAGGTTATGGCCCAGATCTCAAATGTGTTGGGGAAAAATGATGAAGCATTAAACTATCAAAAACTTGCTTCAGCAGTAAATGAAGCATTTAACAGCAAATTCTATAATTCTACAACAAAACAATATGGCTCAGGCAGTCAGTCTGCAAATGCCATGGCCTTGTATATGGGGCTGGTGCCAAAGTTTGATCAGGCTGCAGTATTGGACAACCTGATCCAAGATATCAGGAACAGAAACAACAGTTTAACCGCCGGAGATATTGGTTATCGTTACGTGTTGCGCGTATTGGAAGATGCGGGCAGATCTGATGTGATTTTTGACATGAACAGCCGCTCAGATGTGCCAGGTTATGGCATGCAGCTGGCTAAAGGTGCAACAGCGTTGACAGAATCGTGGGCAGCCTTACCAACGGTTTCCAATAACCATTTTATGTTGGGCCATTTAATGGAGTGGTTTTATAGTGGTTTGGGAGGCATTAGGCAGGAAAATAATTCAATTGCATTTAAGGACATCAAAATCTATCCAGAAGTAGTGGGCGACCTTAACCAGACAACAGCATCCTACGAATCTCCTTATGGCCTGATTGCAACAAACTGGCAAAAGGAGGGATCTGGTCTTCGGTTAGCTGTTAGTATTCCACCAAATACAACGGCTACGGTTTATTTCCCAGCCAAGCCAAATCAGCCGGTCAAGAGCTTGAATAAAGCTCCATATCAGCTTCTGGGCTATGAAAATGGTAGGACAAAGATTAAAATAGGTTCAGGTAATTATCAGTTTAAGAGCGAATAGATGAAGCAGGTCATATCACTTTTATTTTTTGCTGCCATTGCCTTTGCTTCACGGGCACAACAGCCCAACAAGGTTGATGCAACTGAGATGGAAAAGATCTATCAGTCCGTAAAAACTCCCTATAAATATGGCTTGGTGCTGGTGCCGAGCGACACGGAGCATAAAATGGACTGTCCAACGATTTTTAAAAAGGGACGGAAGTGGTACATGACCTTTTTGGTCTATGGAGGAAGGGGATATGAAACTTGGCTGGCCGAAAGCAAGGACCTGCTAAATTGGAAACAACTAGGACGAATCCTTTCCTTTTCTGATAGCACAAAGTGGGATGGAAACCAAAAGGCGGGCTACAATGCTTTGCTCGATACGAAATGGGGGGGGAGATACCAGGTAAATCGATACCAGGGCAAGTACTGGCTTTCCTATTTTGGCGGAAAGGAAAAAGGATACGAACCAGAACCTTTGTCGATCGGGATGGCCTATACCGAAAAACATCCCGCTACTTTGCAGGAGTGGAAAAGATTGGCGCAGCCCGTATTAACTGCAAACGATGCAGATGTACGCTGGTGGGAAAACAGGAACAAACTCTTTAAAAGTACCGTAATCGAAGATAAGCAGCATTTAACGGGCCATAACTTCGTGATGTACTACAATGCCGTAGGCGATTCGCTTGCCAACAATAAAAAAACGAGATGGTATGAAAGGATAGGCATGGCGGTTTCCAATGATATGGAGCATTGGCAACGATGGGGCAAAGACCCGGTCGTACACCATCCTGTTGGGATCACTGGCGATCCGATGATCCAAAAAATGGGCGATACTTACGTTATGTTCTATTTTGGGGCATTTTGGAGCGATCGCAAGGGCGCATTCAACCGCTTTGCGGCCTCTAAAGATTTGGTCAACTGGACGGACTGGACAGGTGACAATCTGATCGAATCATCTGAAGCATTCGATGAACTGTATGCCCATAAATCATTTGTAATGAAGTACAAAGGCGTGGTCTATCATTTTTATTGCGCAGTAAATAAACTTGATCAGCGCGGCATTGCCGTTGCGACCTCAGCGGATCTGGGGAAAAGTAAACTAAACTTTGTGGCACAAGGAGAAAAACATGCAAAAAATTAAGCTGGGCATAGGATTTTTAGCAGGCTTGCTGTTGATGGGCACAGGTCTTTTTGCGCAACAGCGGATGACTGCCAGTTTCAATAAAGACTGGAAGTTCCTTTTGGGCGATGAGCCCAATGCAAGGCAGTCCACTTTCAATGATAAAAATTGGAGAACCTTGACCCTTCCACACGATTGGAGCATAGAAGGACAATTTGATGCCAAAAATCCGGCAAAGCCTGAAGGTGGAGGTCTGCCAACTGGTATTGCCTGGTATCGGAAATCATTTATCGCTCCAACAAATCTGGTACAAAGAGCGGTAACGCTTGTATTTGATGGCGTTTACAAAAATAGCGAGGTCTGGGTGAATGGCCAACTGGTCGGAAAACGGCCTTACGGATACATTTCCTTTGCATACGAAATCAGCAAATATCTTAAGCCTGGCCGAAATGTAGTTGCGGTAAAGGTCGATAATTCGGCACAGCCGGACTCGCGTTGGTACAGTGGATCTGGAATTTATAGAAATGTATGGCTGGTAACCACCTCAAAATTGGCCATTGCCCAATGGGGGATAGCCGTAAATCCTACAGTTGAAAATGTTCGATCAGATCAAAGTGTTTCCAGTGGAAATCTTGGCCGCTTAAAAGTCGTCTCTCGGATCGAGAATCAATTTTCTTCTGATCAGCAAGCAAGCATCAGGCACCTGGTTTATGATCCGGCTGGGAAGTTGGTCAAGCAAGAAAAGCTTGCAGTTTTTCAGACAGGGCAATCCAGTACAGATGTAACTGTTGCCATTTCAGTGAAAAATCCGGTATTGTGGGACTTGAAATCGCCGAAGCAATACAGGCTGGTTTCGCAGGTTTTACAAAATGGTAAGGTCGTTGACCAAAAAGAAACCCGATTTGGATTCCGCTCATTCCATTTTGATGCGCAAAAAGGGTTCTTTTTAAATGGCAGATCGACAAAAATCTTGGGCGTTTGCCTCCATCACGACCTAGGGGCATTAGGTGCAGCCATTAACATTAGGGCCATGCAGCGCCAATTGGAAATTTTGAAAGATATGGGCTGTAATGCCATACGGACAGCACATAATCCGCCAGCTCCAGAATTTCTTGACCTATGCGATCAAATGGGGTTTTTGGTAATGGATGAGGCATTTGACATGTGGAATAAGAAGAAGAATTCGAAAGACTATCACCTCGACTTTCCAGAATGGCATCAGCGCGACCTGGAGGCGATGGTGAGGCGCGATCAAAACCATCCGTCCATTATCTTATGGAGCATCGGTAATGAGATTAGGGAACAGTTTGATAGCACGGGCGTGGCGCTCACCAAAGAACTGGTCGGTATTGTTAAAAATCTGGACCAGACCAGGCCAGTTACCTCAGCATTAACAGAAACCGATCCCAAAAAGAATTTCATCTATCAGTCAGGAGCTTTAGATATCTATGGGTTAAACTATAACCATAAGTTATACAAAGATTTTCCGATCAATTATCCTGACCAGAAATTTTTGGCTACAGAAACCACATCGGCCTTGGCTACAAGAGGATATTACGATCAGTCTGATACCATCCGCCGTTGGCCAAAGGACGGAAAGACCAAATTTACAGAAGGCAATAAAGATTGGGCCGCGGCAGCTTATGATAATGTTTCGGCCTATTGGGGCTCAACACATGAAGAGACCTGGAAAGAAGCGAAGAAATATGCCCACGTATCTGGCTTATTTGTGTGGACAGGCTTCGATTATTTGGGTGAACCCCTTCCGTATCCATGGCCTGCACGCAGTTCCTATTTTGGAATTGTTGACCTGGCGGGTTTTCCAAAGGATGTGTATTACCTCTATCAGAGCGAATGGACCAATAAGCCCGTATTGCACATCTTCCCACATTGGAACTGGAAAAATAAGGGCGAGCCCATTGAGGTCTGGGCCTATTACAACCAGGCAGATGAGGTCGAACTTTTCTTAAATGGAAAATCATTGGGCAAACGAAGCAAACAGGGCGAGGAGCTCCATGTCATGTGGAAAGTAGATTATCAACCAGGCACGCTCACAGCAATCTCAAGAAAGAATGGCAAGGTAATCTTAACTAAAACGATAAAAACAGCAGGCCGACCGGCTAAAATTGAACTGAATGCCGATCGTAAGATCATCACAGCGGATGGCAAGGATCTTTCATTTGTAACGGTAAGGATTTTGGACGCCGATGGAAACCTCGTTCCCGATGCCACGGATCTCGTTCACTTTGAAGTGGAAGGTAACGGAAAGATTGCTGGAGTCGACAATGGATTTCAGGCAAGTTTAGAGCCATTCAAGGCAAATTATAGAAAAGCTTACCATGGTTTATGCCTAGCCATCATCCAATCTACCGAAAATCCCGGCAAGATTAAACTGACCGCAAAAGCAGAAGGATTGGCGAGTAAGAGCATTGAATTGTCATCCCGAAGGAAGTGAGAGCAAAGAAATAACAAAGAGCAAGGAATAAAGAATAAAGAACAAAGAACAAAGAGTGAAATCTATTAATCTAAAAGGAATGACCTGGAACCATAGCCGTGGCTTTACGCCGATGGTGGCCACTGCACAACGGTTTGCCGAGCTGCATCCACATGTTTCCATTACATGGCAAAAAAGGAGCCTGCAGGAATTTGCCGATTTCTCCATTGAGGAACTGGCCATGCATTTCGACCTGTTGGTCATAGACCATCCCTGGGCAGGCTTTGCAGCCAAAACAAAATCTATCCTTCCATTTAACCAATATTTGCCTGCAGCTTATTTAAATGATCAGCAAGCCAATAGCGTAGGTGCTTCTTACGAAAGCTATCACTACGACGGCCATCAGTGGGCGCTCCCGATCGACGCGGCTACCCCGGTCGCCTCAAGTAGGCCAGACCTGCTTGAAGAAAGAAATCTTCAGCTGCCCCAGAACTTTGATCAGCTGCTCGATTTGGCTAATCAGCGATTGGTGGCCTTTGCAGGTATTCCTATCGATGTGCTGATGAACTTTTACACTTTTTGCTGTTCGCTGGGCGAAGATCCATGTCAGCATGAGGAAGTGGTTTCTTCTAAAATTGGGGTAGAAGCCCTGAAAATGTACCGGGAGTTGGCCGTAAAAATTGATCGGGCCAATTTCGATAGAAATCCAATCCAGGTATATGAAGCGATGACCTTAACGGATGAAATTGCCTATTGTCCTTTCGCCTATGGTTATGCCAATTACTCGAGGCCAGGTTATGCCCGTAAACTGCTCCATTTTCATGATATGATCAGCTTAGATGGCAAAACAAACCTGAGGAGTACACTCGGGGGCACCGGATTGGCGGTATCGTCCAATTGCCAGCACATTGACGTAGCCATGGGCTATGCCGAATTCGTAGCTTCTCCTGCTTGTCAGCAGACCTTATATTTTCAGAATGGCGGCCAGCCTGGGCATCGTACCGCCTGGGAAAATGAAGAAGTCAATCGCCAAAGCGCCCAATATTTTAAGCAGACCCTACCAGCTTTACAGCGCGCCTTCCTTCGTCCTCGCTATCATGGTGCGATGTTCTTTCAGGATCACGCAGGCGATATCGTCCGCAATTATTTAATGGACGGTGGAAGTGAAGAAAAAGTATTGAACGATATGAATAATTTATTTCGTAAATCTAAAACCTTGTTGCCATGAATAGACCGTTAACAGGCGTATTGGTTTTGGAGTTCTGCCAATTTTTGGCCGGCCCATCTGCCGGATTAAAATTGGCCGACCTTGGGGCAAGGGTGATCAAAATAGAGCGTCCAGATGGTGGAGATGCCTGCAGGCAATTGTCCATTAAAAACCTATTCGTTGATGAAGACAGCCTGCTTTTCCACACCATCAATCGCAATAAGGAATCTTATGCGGCAGACCTCAAAAATAAGGAAGACCTCAACTGCCTTAAAAAACTGATCGCCAAAGCCGATGTCATGATCCATAATTTTAGGCCCGGTGTAATGGAAAAAATTGGATTGGATTACCAACAGGCCCAACTGATCAATCCCAAAATCATTTATGGCATGGTAACCGGTTATGGAAATAAAGGCCCTTGGGCAAACAAGCCCGGACAGGACCTGTTGGTGCAGGCCATGTCGGGCCTGACCTACCTTTCTGGAAAAAGTACGGATGGCCCGGTTCCCTTCGGACTTTCGGTATCCGACATCATGTGCGGTAACCACTTGGTTCAGGGAATTTTGGCTGCACTGATCAAGAGGGCAAAAACACAAAAAAGCGTATTGGTGGAGGTAAGCCTGCTCGAATCGCTGCTCGATGTGCAGTTTGAAGTACTGACTACCTATTTGAACGATGGGGGAAAACTCCCTGAAAGAAGTCAGATTGATGGAAGTGCTCATGCCTATCTGAGTGCACCGTATGCAATTTATCGCACACAGGATGGCTACATTTCATTGGCCATGGGCGATTTAAAATTGATTGCCGAAGTGATCCAAAGTGATATTTCATCATTTTATGCCTGCGAAAGCGACGGATTTGACAAACGTGACGAAATCATCGCCTGGTTGGGCCAAACTTTCCAAACGGCACCAACTGATCATTGGCTTAAAGCATTAGAGGCCAGAGGCATTTGGAGTGCAGCAGTGCTCGATTATCAAGAAGCGACGGCACTAAGTGCTTACCAACACCTAGAAATCGAACAAGATCTGGAACTCGGAAATGGACAAACGCTCAAAACTACAGTTAGTCCGATCAGGATCGATCGGCAAAAATTAACCGCAAAAAAGGCAGCGCCCAGATTGGGTGCCGATAACGAAAAAATTAATCTGGCGTTCGAATTGAAATAAATATGCAAGCACTTGAAGATTATTTAGTCATAGATTTTAGCCAGTTTCTTTCGGGTCCATCTGCAAGCCTAAGGTTGGCAGACATGGGAGCACGGGTAATCAAGATCGAACGGGCTGGGGTAGGCGATATCTGCAGGACTCTTTACACCTCTAACCTGAAAATGAATGGCGAATCGTCTGTCTTTCATGCCATCAACCGCAATAAGGAAAGCTTAGCTGTTGACCTGAAGAAAGAAGAAGATTCAGAGATCGTAAGTGAACTGCTAAAAAAGGCCGATATCATGATCCATAATTTTAGGCCCGGGGTAATGGAGCGATTGGGGTTTGATTACGATACTGTAAAAAAGATTAATCCAGGCATTATTTATGGCGAAATTTCTGGTTATGGCGATGTAGGCCAATGGAAGACAAAGCCTGGACAGGATTTATTGCTGCAATCGCTCACCGGCCTGACCTCATTAACAGGCAACGCAACAAGCGGACCGGTGGCCATGGGGCTTTCCATTGTCGACATGCTGGCCGGAGCACACTTGGCGCAGGGAATCCTGGCCTGTCTCTATCGGAAAGTCATCCATCAAGAGGGGGCATTGGTACAGATCAGTATGATGGAATCGGCATACGACTTTCAGTTCGAAACCATCACCACCTTTATGAACGACGGTAATTGTCTGCCTGAAAGGACCGAGAAGAACAATGCAAATGCCTATCTGGGCGCACCTTATGGTATTTATCAAACTAAAAATGGCTACCTGGCCTTGGCCATGGGCTCTATTCCGGTTTTGGGCCAGCTATTGCAATGCTCACCGCTAATGGCTTATCCAGAAAGCGCACAGGCATTTACGCAGCGCGAAGAAATCAAATCCATCATTGCCGAACATTTATTGACAGATACGACGGAAAAATGGCTCTCCATACTTGAGCCTGCAGATATCTGGTGTGCCAATGTGCTCAACTGGCACGAACTGATGGCGAACGAAGGATTTAAGGTCTTGGATATAGTACAGGAAGTGGAAATGAAAGATGGCTATACCTATCAGACCACGCGCTGTCCGATCCGTATTGATGGAGAATTATTAACTTCAAGTAAAGGATCGCCAAAGCTAGGACAAGATAATCAGGCAATCCTGAACGAATTTATCCACCTTAAAACCACGGCAAATGTCTGATCCAAATACTTTTACGATTGCTGTACGGAAGTTCGGCCCTTTTGAATCTGCCATGCAAAAGTTCTGGACAGCATTCTGCGCACAAAGTGGATGTACGCTCAAACTGAAGCTGGAAATCATGGATCTCCATGAACTCTATCAGCGCACGTTAAGCGAAAATGGATTAAAAGACGGCACTTTCGACGTGGCGCACATCAATACCGATTGGATCTTGGAAGGACATGTACAACAAGCTTTTGAAGTGCTCAATCCCTATATCGAAAAACATCCGCCAGCAGATTACCCGCAGGGTTGGAGCAATTCGCTATTAAAACTTCAGGAATTTGAGGGAGCAGTGGTCGGGCTGCCCTTTCATGATGGTCCGGAATGCCTCATGTATCGGAAAGATCTGTTCGATGATAAATCTGAACAAAAAGCCTATGCCGAACAATATGGCCAACCGCTTGGCGTACCACAAACGTGGGAAGAGTTTCATCAGATTGCTAAATTCTTCCATCGTCCAGACGCCAATTTGTATGGAAGTATTTTTGCGGGCTTTCCCGATGGACATAATGCCGTATTCGATTTTTGTTTGCAGCTGTGGACAAGAGGGGGCGATCTATTGGACCAGCATGGAGACATCAATATCGATACGCCAGCTGCCTTGGCTGCATTAACCTTTTATAGGATAATTTTTAATGATCCCGAAGCGGTACATCCAAAGTCTGCCGAATTCGATTCGGTTGCTGCCGGAATTGCCTTTAGCCAAGGAGAGGCTGCGCTAATGGTTAATTGGTTCGGTTTTGCCGCTATGTGCCAGATCGATGCAAATTCCAAAGTGAAAGATCAAGTAGGTGTAGCCCTATTACCAAGTGCTGAGGACCAAAAATCGGCTTCATTAAATGTCTATTGGCTCTACACCATCGGTAGTGGTAGCCAATACAAAGACATCGCCTATCAGTTCCTGCAATTTGTAACCACAGCGATAAATGATAAATTGCTGACCCTCGAAGGGGGAATTGGCTGTAGGTTATCTACCTGGAAAGATCGGGAAATCAATCAGCTTATTCCTTTTTACCATAAGCTTGAAATGCTGCATCAGGTAGCAAAGATGCTTCCCCAACGAAAAAACTGGGCAAGTATCGTTGCCATCATTGATGAAATGATGCAAAAAGTAATGCATATGCAGCATAATCTAAATGATATTTTGACCAATGCGCAAGAAAAAATCAACTCAATTCGCCTGTAAACATGGATTTTACCTATAAACCACAACTTCCAAAAACGAAGCAGTCCATCATCATCATTGGTGCCGGCGGGATTGTAGCCGATGCACACCTGCCCGCTTACCAAATTGCAGGCTTTGAAGTTCATGGGATTGTTAATAGAACGAAGTCTCGCGCAGAAAAACTTGCTGAGACCTTCGGTATCCCACATGTTTACGAAACTGTTGCCGAGGCCGTTGCCAGTGCACCAGATCATTCGGTATATGACCTGACCATTATGCCGGCCCAATACCTCGAAACCCTTGAACAATTGCCTGATGGTGCTGCAGTGCTGATCCAAAAGCCTATGGGCGATGATTTTGAGGAAGCAAAAGCTATCCTGGCCTTATGTAGAAAAAAAAATCTCAAAGCCGCCATCAATTTTCAATTGCGTTTTGCACCTTTTGTGAGTGCGGCCAGGGCAATGATCAATTCAGGTCTCATTGGTGAACTTTACGACATGGAGGTAAGGGTCACCATCCAGACGCCTTGGGAGATTTTCCCACATGTGATTGTTCATCCCAGACTCGAGATCCAGTACCATAGCATCCATTATGTAGACCTTATCCGTTCTTTTTTGGGCAATCCCAATTCGGTAATGGCCAAAACCCTGGAACATCCAGCCAAAAAGCTGTCATCGTCCAGGTCTACCATTTTATTCGATTATGGCGATAGCCTGCATGCAGTCATCAATACCAACCACGATCACGAATTTGGTGCCAACCACCAAGAGAGTTTCATCAAGTGGGAGGGAACTAAGGGAGCGATCAAGGCAAAAATGGGCCTCTTGATGGATTATCCACAGGGCGTGCCCGATCAATTTGAATATTGCCTCTTAAGACAAGGGGAAAAGCCAGTTTGGCACAGCGAAAAATTGGAAGGCTCCTGGTTTCCGGAAGCTTTTATCGGTACCATGGCCAACCTGATGTGCTTTAACGAAGGATCAACCAATCAATTGTACACCAGCGTGGAAGATGTGATCGACACCATGGCTACAGTAGAAGCAGCCTATCAATCAAGTGACCAAGGGGGAATTAAACCAGAAAACATCAACCACTTTGACAATCTTTAAAGATTGTCAAAGTCAAACCTAACCATATGTATTTTAAATCGATATTTTTTGAAGATTACCAAATTAATGATAAGCGGGTAACCCTCGGCAGAACAATCACAGAAACTGATTTTGTGGTTCATGCTGGCCATACGGGCGATTTTTTTCCGCACCACATGGATGCGGAATGGTGCAAGATACAGCCATTTAAACAACGGATAGCACATGGTACAATGGTATTTAGTATCGGTATCGGGCTCACGGCCTCAGAAATCAATCCAGAAGCCATGTCTAAAGGATATGACCGCTTAAGATTTATCAAACCTGTTTTTATTGGAGACACCATCCATTCCGAAATTACCATTTCAACTAAAAGCGATGGCAAAAAGCCTGAGTTGGGCAATGTTACCGAACATGTCGAAATCATTAACCAGCACGGAGAAATTGTACTGGTCTGCGACCACCTGCTCGTGGTGAAGAAAAGGGTTGGGTAGAGAAGAAGGATAAAAGATAAAAGACAAAAGATAGGAGATATGGGCCACTAGAGCTGAGGCACAATATGACCTAATGATCCAATGACTTAATTACAATAATGTCCAAATGACCTAAACAACCAAACAACCAAACAACCAAACAACCAAACAACCAAAAATATGAACCACAGCGACCAACCAGAAATGATTGTAGACGGTAAGGCCAACGGAAAGAAGTTTCTCTTGCCATTTATCTTCGTCATCAGTTTGTTTTTCTTATGGGGGATGGCCCATAACCTCGATTCGAGTTTAATACCACACCTAAAAAAAGCGTGTAACCTCAATAATGTCCAATCGATGTTTATCGATACCTCGGTATTTATGGCTTATTTTTTAATGGCCATACCCGCCGGCATGATCTTAAAGAAACTGGGCTACAAAAAAAGCATGATCTTGGGCCTTTTTGTATTTGCCGCAGGGGCATTTTTGTTCATTCCGGCCGCCAACCAACTTTCCTATGCCACTTTTTTGATTGCGCTTTTTATCATCGGCTGTGGACTGACCATCTTGGAAACGACGGCAAATCCGTATGCTGCTGTACTCGGTGATCCTGCCAAAGCTACTTTCAGGCTTAATCTTGCGGCATCATTTAATGGCCTTGCGGCGATGGTGGCTGCCTATATAGGTACCAGATTTATCTTATCAGGAAAATCTTTTTCTCAGGTAGAATTAGCCGCCATGAACGCATTCGACAGAAATGCCTATTTCATGGAAGAAGCATCATCAGTAAAAATGCCCTATTTGATCTTGGGCGGGTTTCTCGTGGTCATTGCGGTAATCTTTTGCTTCATCTATTTCCCTGAAGTCAAGACCAAGAGCATTGATGGCAAAGCAAGTGGAAGTTTTCTAAGTGCGCTGAAACACAAGCACCTGCGTTGGGCCGTGGTTGCACAGTTCTTTTATGTGGGTGCCCAGGTTTGCGTAACCAGCTCATTCATTAGGGCTGCGCAGCAGGGAGCAGGCTACACCGAGGCAAAAGCTGGAGATTACCTGATCTTATATGGTTTTCTGTTCACGATTGGCCGTTTTGCGGGTACTGCATTGCTAAGGTTCATTTCAGCCCAAAAATTGTTGGCCATATATGCGATCATCGCCATCTTACTTTGTTTTGTTGCCGTATACGGCACTGGACCGATCATGGTGTATGCGCTTGGCGGACTGGGATTCTTCATGTCGATTATGTTCCCCACCATATTTGGACTCGGTATAGAGGGCATTGGCGACGATACCAAGCCAGGCTCGTCATGGCTCATCATGTCTATTGTGGGCGGAGCCATCATACCCGTAATCATGGGAGCGCTGATCGATCATTTTAACGATCAGGTCCAAATAGGCTACTATATTCCACTGATCTGTTTTGTGTTTATTCTCTATTTCGGCCTCATTGGCTATAAAATCCAGCATCAAACCATTAAAGACTAAACCCGATGAAATTGAAGTGCTGCATCTTATTCCTTTTTTTATCAGCTGCCCTTTTTGGGCATGCACAGCAGCCTACTGACTCTGCCAAACCATGGGTTTTCTGGTATTGGATGCAGGGAGGTATATCCAAATCGGGTATTACGGCCGATCTACAGGCCATGCATGAATCGGGTATCGGCGGTGCATATCTCATGACGATCAAAGGCGCCAGCGATAAGGCACCCTATCAGCCAGCCATCAATCAGCTAACGCCACAGTGGTGGGAAATGATAAAATTTGCGACGGAAGAAGCCAAAAGATTAAATATCAGGCTTGGAATGCATGTGAGCGATGGCTTTGCACTGGCGGGTGGACCTTGGATCACGCCGGAGCTTTCGATGCAAAAAGTGGTTTACTCAAAAGTGCTTGTCGGCCAAAAAAGCAAAAAGATCATCCTTCCCCAGCCAGAAACCAATCAGGGATATTATAAAGACATTGCGGTTTATGCCTATCCATCGGCTGTTGGCACTGGAATATCATCGCAGACCACAAGGCCCAAGGTGAGCACCAGCAATGGCACGGCTGCTTCACAGCTCCTTGATGCCCATAATCAAACAAATTTTACGGCAGCAGAGCCATGTTGGATCCAATACACATTCGACCAGCCTTTCACCTGTCGCAGCATCAACATGAGGACAGGTGGCAATAATTATCAGGCCCAACGCCTTAAAGTCGAAGTAAGCAGCGATGGTAAGCATTTCCGCGCAGCAGAAAAATTAGAGGCACCAAGGCACGGTTGGCAAGATACCGATGAAGATTTCACCTATACCATTAAACCTGTTACCGCCAAATACTTTCGTTTTATCTATGATAAGGAAGGTTCTGAACCTGGCGCAGAAGACCTGGATGCCGCAAAGTGGAAACCAAGCTTAAAACTACTGGGCATCGAACTTTCAGGTGAGCCAAAAATACATCAGTACCAAGGTAAAAATGGATCGGTTTGGCGGATCAGTGCAAGAACAACAGCTCAACAGATCAGTGATCAAGACTGCATTCCGCTAAATAAAATCATCAACCTAAGTGCTAAATTAAGAGCTGATGGCCAACTGGATTGGACCCCGCCACCAGGAAATTGGACCATTTTGCGGATTGGCCACACGAGCACCGGACATACCAATGCTACGGGAGGGGGAGGCATGGGACTGGAATGCGATAAATTTAGCCCTACAGCCGTAAAACTGCAGTTTGAGCATTGGTATGGCGCAGCCCTAAAAGTCGCCGGTCCAGAAATGGCCAATTCAGTCCTCCATACTTTCCATGTCGATAGTTGGGAATGTGGCAGCCAAAACTGGTCTACAAATTTCGAAGCAGAATTCTTAAAAAGAAGGGGGTATTCGTTACGGCCTTACCTGCCCATTATGACCGGCCTGCCGATTACCAGTGCCGCGACATCCGAAAATTTTCTCTACGATGTAAGAAAGACCATTTCAGAGCTCGTTGTCGATCAATTTTACACTACGCTAGCTGCACTGGCCAAAGAAAAGGGCGTAACCTTTACGGCAGAAAGCATCGCACCGACCATGTTGAGCGACGGATTGTTGCATTACAAGACCGTGGATGTGCCTATGGGAGAGTTTTGGCTAAATAGCCCGACACATGATAAGCCAAACGATATGCTCGACGCCATTTCTGGAGCGCACATCTATGGAAAGAACATTGTCCAGGCTGAAGCATTTACCACCGTAAGGATGGACTGGAATGAGCATCCGGGCAATATGAAAACCTTAATGGACCGGAATTTTGCATTGGGGATCAATAAAATGGTGTTCCATGTCTTTGCACATAACCCATGGATGGACCAAAAGCCGGGCATGACCCTAGATGGTGTTGGACTTTATTTCCAGCGTGACCAGACCTGGTGGAAACAGGGCAAGGCTTGGGTCGACTATGCCACAAGGGTACAACGATTGTTGCAGGAAGGCAAACCAGTGGTAAATGTAGCCGTGTTCACCGGCGAAGAACTACCCCGGAGGTCAGTATTGCCAGATCGTCTGGTACCCGTACTGCCAGGTCTCTTTGGAAAGGATGTGGTAATGGCCGAACAAAAAAGATTGTTAAATGTAGGCGTACCCATGACCTCAATCCCATCAGGTGTAAGCCACTCGGCAAATATGACAGACCCGGCAAATTGGGTAAATCCACTCCATGGCTATGCTTATGATTCCTTCAATCCAGATGTACTGGCATCGGCAAGGGTAAGAAATAAGCGGGTAGTTTTTGCGAGTGGAACATCCTATCAATTGTTGGTGATCCCCGGAAAAACAGCAATGAACCCCAATTTTCAATACCTAAGCTACCAAACAGTGAAGAAATTATTGGATTTAGTGAAAGCTGGAGCAAAGGTAATCGTAGCAGAAAGACCAGCCTATCAGATGGGCCTGAAACAAAAAAGCAAGCTTGAGTTCGACAAGGTCGTCAATGAAATTTGGGGCGGATCATTTCAGGCCATCAAAAATGATGGAAAATCAATCCTTGTTAAAAAGGTCGGCTTGGGCAAGGTAATCAAGGCACCCTATATAGGTGAAAATTTTGCTCAGCTTGGCATCAATCCTGATCTGACCATTACGCCCACGGTGCAACCGCGCAGCAATGAGGTGGTGCTGGCCAAAAACATCGCCTATGCACATCGCATAAATGGAAAAAAGCACATCTATTTTATCGCCAACCAGGAAAATGAAACCAGAACGTTAAACTTTGATTTCCAGATCAGTGGATTATTGCCCACGCTATATGATCCTTTAACTGATCAACAGATCGACATCAGATCTTGGTATATGGATGGTCATCGGACTCTAGTCATCCTGAAATTGGCGCCCAATCAATCCATTTTTGTCACTTTTGAAAAGCCGGTTGCCCATATTGATTCCTTAACACAGGATAAAGGAAAAAATTGGCCAATCTTGAATACCTTCCAAGACCTCTCCTCCAATTGGCTGGTGCAATTTGATCCTGCTTTTGGTGGGCCATCGGCACCTGTTGCCCTGCAAGGGCTAATCGATTGGACAAAAATTGATAACGACAAGGTCAAATATTATTCAGGTACGGCTACCTATACCAAAAAATTCAGTTATACCGGAAGGCTTTCAGATCATGGGCTATGGCTCGATCTGGGCAGGTTTTCGAATATTGCCGAAGTAAAAGTCAACGGTGTCTCCTGCGCAATCTTGTGGACGCCGCCTTTCAGGACGGATATCAGCAAGGCCATCCGCCAGGGCGAAAACACCATTGAGATCGAAGTGACCAATACCTGGGCCAATCGATTGATTGGCGACCATAAACTTCAAGAAGACAAACGTTTGACCAAGACTACCGCACCTTTTCGTTTAGAAGGAAAACCGCTGAATGAAGCAGGACTACTTGGACCCATAACCCTTCAAATGGAAGAACAATGATGAAAATTACAATCAATATCAATCGCCAACTTTTGTACAGCTGTATCCCTGTACTGTTGTTATTCGCTCTTGTTATTCAGGTTAAGGCACAGGATAGGGCGCTGACCAACACTTCGGCCAGCAGATTTGTAAAGCTGAAAAGCCTGGACATGCAGGATGTACACTGGACAAAAGGATTTTGGGCAGATCGTTTCAAGGTCGCAAAAGAGGCCATGGTGCCCAATATGTGGAAAATCTATAATGACGCCAACATCAGCCATGCCTTCAAAAATTTTGAAATAGCAGCGGGCCTCGATACAGGGAACCATAAAGGCCCTTCATTCCATGATGGCGATTACTACAAAACCTTGGAAGCGATGGCCAGCCTGTATGCCTCCACGCACGACAGAACCATTGACGAGCAAATGGACAAGGCGATTGCGGTAATTGCCAAATCGCAACGCGAAGATGGCTACATCTATACGAAAGCCATGATCGAACAGCGGAAAACTGGAAACAAAAATCAGTTTCAGGACCGCCTAAGCTTCGAATCCTATAACATTGGCCATTTGATGACGGCTGCCTGCGTACATTACCGCGCAACCGGGAAAACAACCTTGCTCAACATCGCCAAAAAAGCCACAGACTATTTGTACGGTTTTTACAAAAAAGCATCGCCCACCTTGGCCAGAAATGCCATCTGCCCATCGCACTACATGGGTGTAATCGAAATGTACCGCACCATAAAAGACCCGAGGTATCTCGAACTGGCCAAACACCTGATCGCCATTAAGGGCAAAATTGAAGATGGTACCGATGATAACCAGGATCGCATTCCATTTTTATTGCAGACAAAGGCCATGGGCCATGCTGTCCGCGCCAATTACCTCTATGCTGGCGTGGCCGATCTGTATGCCGAAACCGGAAACGACTCCCTGCTCCATACCTTAAACCTGATGTGGGACGACATACAGGCACATAAAATGTACATCACAGGGGGCTGTGGCTCATTATATGATGGCACATCGCCCGATGGCACGTCTTACAACCCCAATGAAGTACAGAAAATACACCAGGCTTTTGGACGTGATTTCCAGCTGCCCAACTTTACGGCGCACAACGAAACCTGTGCCAACATCGGTAACGTCCTTTTTAACTGGCGGATGTTGCAGCTGACCGGCGATGCCAAATATGCAGATGTAATGGAATTGGCGTTGCACAACAGTGTACTTTCTGGAATTAGCCTTAACGGAAAGAATTTCCTGTACACCAATCCGCTGGCACAGAGTGATGACCTGCCTTTCAAACAACGCTGGTCAAAAGATCGGGTGCCCTACATTTCGCTATCCAACTGCTGTCCGCCTAACGTGGTGAGAACAATTGCCGAAGTGAGCGATTATGCCTATAGTATTTCCAATGAAGGCTTATATTTTAACCTATATGGTGGAAATGAAGTACATACGCAGCTCCCAGATGGCACCAAGATCAACCTTTTACAGGCAACCAATTACCCATGGGATGGTACAATTAATGTAACCATTAACGACAGTGCCACTAAAATGTACAGTTTGTTCTTTCGCATACCCGGATGGACAAAAAACGCAACGATCAGCGTAAATGGCAAACCCTTATCCATCAGCACAAAACCCGGAACCTATGCGGCCATTAAACGTACTTGGAAAAAAGGGGATGTGGTTAAACTGGTCCTGCCCATGGAAGCTACCCTGATAGAAGCCAATCCTTTGGTAGAGGAAAATAGAAATCAGGTGGCCATTAAAAGAGGTCCGATCGTTTATTGCCTTGAATCTGTAGATCAGCCCGGCAAGCGCATATTCGATACATTTATTCCATCAGCTATCAAACTTACACCAAAGGCCATTACTATTGATGGGGCAACCATGATGGCGCTTGAGGGTGTAGCCAAAACGACCAGTCCACAAAACTGGAACCAGACCCTTTATAGGCCAGTTACAGCCGCAAGTAGTCCGCAGCCCTTAAAATTGATCCCATATTTTGCTTGGGGAAACAGGGGGCACACAGAAATGTCAGTTTGGTTGCCTTTAAGCCGTTAATATGGAAAGAATTACCGCACAATATTACATCGAAACACCGCTCGACCTAGAGAAAGCGGCAAACATACTCGCTGGCGAACAGTCATCGGGAACTTTTATTGCCTTACCCGGCGAAACAGCCGAACTGAAACAGCGTTTTGCGGCTAGGGTCGAATCGATCGTAAAAATGGACTCTGCCCATGTTCCTGCTATCCCGAGCGATAAATTAGTTGGTGGAAATTATCAACGGGCAATGATCGAAGTTTCCTGGTCGATCGAAAATTTCGGCCATAACCTACCGGTCATGATCTCTACTTTACAGGGTAACCTGTACGAATTGACCCAATTTACGGGATTAAAATTAATGGACATTACTTTCCCAAGCTCATTTGCCAATGCATTTGCAGGTCCGAAATTTGGCATTTCTGGTTGCCGGGAATTGACCCAGGTCTATGATCGGCCCTTGATCGGAACCATCATTAAGCCCAGTATCGGCATGGATCCTGATCAAACGGCAGCTTTGGTCACAGAATTGGCCCATGCAGGCATCGATTTTATCAAAGATGATGAACTTTTGGGCGCTTCGGCAAATTCTCCGTTCGACAAAAGGGTAGATGCCATTATGAAAGTCATTAATGCCCATGCCGATCGTACAGGCAAAAAAGTGATGTATGCCTTCAACATCAGCGCAGAAATTGACCAGATGCAGCGCAATTACGAAAAGATTGTCAACAGCGGGGGTACGGCAGCGATGGTCAGCCTTAATAGTGTAGGCTTATCGGCAACCAAAAAAATCGCTGACCTAGGTGCCCTGGCTATTCATGGCCACCGCAATGGCTGGGGTATGCTCAATCGCCATCCTTTGCTGGGCATCGAATTTACGGCCTACCAAAAAATCTGGCGGTTGTGTGGTGTAGACCAGATCCACGTCAATGGAATCCAGAACAAGTTCTGGGAATCCGACGATTCTGTAGTCAGTTCGATCAAAGCCTGTTTAACACCTTTATTGGGCGGGTATCCCATTCTTCCAGTCGTTTCGTCGGGGCAATGGGGCGGGCAGGCACCTGAAACTTATCGGCGTACGAAAACCGTAGACCTGCTTTACATGGCGGGCGGTGGAATTATGGCCCATCCCAATGGTCCTGCAGGTGGTGTAAAGGCCCTAAACCAAGCTTGGGAAGCCGCAGTAGCCGGGCTTACTGTTGAGGAAGCAGCTATTCAATATCCTGAATTTGGACAGTCAGTTAAAATATTTGGCAAATAAGATGGAATTGAATACTGGACATCGTTTGAAGATTGCCTTTTATGGCGATGATTTTACCGGATCTACAGATGCGCTGGAATCACTCACCAATTATGGCCTTAAGACCATGTTGTTTATTGATGTTCCTGTTGCCGAAAAACTTAAAAAATATAAAGACTTAGACGCCATCGGTATTGCCGGAATGAGCAGGACTTTCAGCCCGGCCGAGATGGAAGACCACTTGCGGCCTGCATTTGTAGCATTGGCCAAACTCCATCCCAAGCATGTACACTATAAAATCTGCTCTACATTCGATTCTTCGCCAAGTATAGGAAGTATAGGCAAAGCGATAGATATTGGCACTGAAGTCTTTAAAACACCTGTGGTGCCGTTATTGGTTGCCGTACCTCCATTGGGCAGATATTGCTTGTTCGGAAACCTTTTCGCCCGTATGGGCATCGGGAGCGAAGGAACAATCTTTCGATTGGATCGACACCCTTCTATGAGTAGGCATCCGGTTACGCCAGCAGATGAAAGTGACCTTAGGCTTCACCTGGGCAAACAGACCAAAAAGAAAATTGGCCTGGTCGACCTCCTCTCCATCAGGGAAAATCAACCTAAGCTTGACCCAAATGATGAAATACTGCTTTTCGATGCCCTAGAAAATGAAGACCTGAACACCATTGGCGAAATCATCGATTCGATGGCAGAAGATGCTTCCCAGTTTATAGTGGGCTCATCTGGAGTTGGGATGGCGCTCGGATCTTATTGGGCCAAGAAAAAACCTACTGCCGCTGTAAACTGGAAAGCTGCCATTGTTGGCGGAGCCATTTTAGTAGTCTCTGGAAGCTGTTCATTAACCACCGCTAACCAGATCAAAACTGCCATCGACAACGGATTTGTCAGCCTAGCCATCGATACCATCGCTTTGGCAGAAAACCTGACCGGCGAGCACAGAAAAGATTCAGATGCCATCAATAGGACTGCATTTCAATATGCTGAACAAGTGATGCCGTTGATCAAACAAGGCAAACAGGTAATTGTCCATACCAGCATCAGTGCAGATGATCCCCGTGTGACAGCTACTGATCGCATTTTTAAAGAAAAGGGGCTGTCAAGTACCGATACGGCAAAGTTTTATGGGACACTGCTCGGACAGATCGCCAAACTTGTGGCGGCGGGCACATCGCTCTCGAGGATTGTGGTGGCTGGTGGAGACACATCCAGCTATGCGGCCAGGGCTATGGGCATTGAGGCGGTAGAAATGTTGGCTCCGTTATCTCCAGGAGCGCCCATCTGTTTGGCCATTGCACCCCACTCTCCGGTTGATCGTTTGCAGGTCGTTTTTAAAGGTGGCCAGGTTGGAAAGCCAGACTTTTTTATCACTGCCGCAAAGGATATCATAATTGATAATTAGTATTTTAACTTATTTTATATCAAGTAAAGATGAATAATAAAACATTAGGACTGATCCATACTTCAGCCACTTTAGTTCCAGTTTTTCAAAGCCTATGTGCTGCCCATTTGCCAGGTATCGATACGTTTAACATCGTAGACGACAGTTTGATCAAAGACGTGATCCGCAAAAATGAATTGACCAAGGCAACGGCCAAAAGAGTAGTAGACCATGTAGCAGCGGCTGCTGGCGCTGGCGCCGATCTGATCCTGGTTACCTGCTCGTCGATCGGCTCGGCGATAGAAATGGCAGCTGAACTGATCGATGTGCCAGTTTTGCGGGTTGACCAGGCCATGGCCGACCAAGCGGTACAAATGGGCAAGCGGATCGGTGTAATCGCCACTTTGCCCACAACTTTGGCACCCACCAGCGATCTGGTGCAGCGCCGTGCCACATTGGCCAACCGGGAAATCACGTTGAACACCAAATTGTGCAACGGGGCTTTTGAAGCTTTGATGAGTGGAGATGCGACCAAACATGATGAAATGGTGTCTACCGCCTTGCTTTCATTAGCGCAAGAGGTAGATGTGATTGTATTGGCGCAAGCTTCGATGGCCCGTGTAGCCGATGGATTGTCCGCTGAACAAAAAACCGTTCCTATTTTGGCCAGCCCTACCTTAGCCATTCAGCAGGTGGCAGCTTTATTTGGCGTTTAAACCATATTACAATGGAGAAACTCAGAAAGTTTTGTCTCGGGATCGCTTCAATCGCTGGCTTACTGCTCATTGTGGGGTTAGTGATTGCCCATCAGGGCCTATGGCAGGCTGCTGCCGTAACTTTTGCGGTCAGCTTCGCCATTGGAATCGGCGCATTATCCCCACTTAAAAATTACCAGTATACCGCATGGATCGTGGTAGCCGTTGTCGCCGGAATGATCTACCCAACAGCCTTTCTAAAATTGGGCACAATTGACCTGCGAAATAAATGGCTGATCTTGTTTGTGGTGCAATTAGTGATGTTTGGCATGGGCATTCAAATGAGCCTAAAGGATTTTTCAGGATTGGCGCAGACAGGAAAAGGGGTGTTGATCGGACTGCTCTGCCATTTTTCGATCATGCCCTTAATGGGATTGCTGTTGGTAAAGGTCTTTCATTTTGAAACTGAAATCGCCGCAGGAATAATCCTGATCGGATCTTGCTCAAGCGGACTGGCATCCAATGTAATGGTTTATATTGCAAGGGCCAATTTGGTCTTGTCTGTCGCTGTAACCGCAATGGCTACACTGATTGCACCATTAATGACGCCCTTGCTGATGAAGTTATTGGCGGGAACATTTATTGAGGTCAAATTTTTTAACATGATGATGGAAATCATCAAGATCGTCATCGTTCCGATCGGAGCAGCACTGGTACACGATTACCTGAAAAGAGCAGATCCAAAAGGCTTTCGTACAGTAAATAGGATAGGATGGATAGCCATGGTTTGGCTGGTCGCTCTGCCGATGGGACTTTGGCATTGGTTCCAGGGCCGTCTTGATGAACATGTACTGGCATCCCTAGAAATCTTCAGCTTCTTTGCGGGTGCGCTATTGGTAGGGATAGGGTATCACCTGCTCACTTTAAAAATTACGAAATTGGATGGCATTATGCCCTATTTTTCCATGTTTGGCATCATTTATTTTACAACAGTAACTACTGCCGCAGGGCGGGATAACCTATTAAAGGTTGGTTTTATGCTGTTTTTGGCCTCGGTTATCCACAACGGTGCAGGCTACTTTTTCGGCTATGTGCTGAGCCGGTTCTTTGGGCTCGACAAACGTTCATCGAGGACGGTAGCTTTTGAGGTTGGCCTACAGAATGGAGGCATGGCGTCCGGACTGGCAGGATCAATGGGCAAACTGGGCACTGTAGGTCTCGCGGCAGCAGTTTTCAGTCCTTGGATGAACATATCAGGCTCTATTCTGGCGAACTATTGGCGAAAGCAGGCTTTAAGTGAAGAAGAAAATGAAAAATTAGTCCAATCTGATCCACAGAGTGGAATAAAATGAATAAGTTTATCTGCATAAGCAATTCTAAACTCAACATGAAAAATAAAAACATAGTCAAGGTCAGTCAAACCCTCATAGCACTTTTGTTTCTTCTGGTACAATCGGCCACTGCGAAAGTGAAACTGGCCGCTATTTTTACCGACCACATGGTTTTGCAGCAACAGAGCAATGTAGCCATTTGGGGATGGGCCAGGCCAAACGCCAAAATCAAGCTTGTTACCTCATGGAATAAAAAAGAATACCTGGCCACAGCAGAGTCAAACGGAAAGTGGAAAATCAAGGTGTCCACCCCAAAAGCCGGCGGACCCTTTGAAATTACATTTAATGATGGTGAAGCCCTAAAATTGACGGATATCCTGATCGGGGAAGTCTGGTTCTGCGGCGGGCAGTCGAATATGGAAATGCCGATGAAAGGTTTTAAATCACAGCCAATAATCGGATCAAATGAGGCCATTTTAAAATCTGCCAATCCCAAGATCAGGTTATATACCGTACCGCACTGGTCAATTACCACTGTGCAAGAAGACACGAAGCCATCCGAATGGAAATTGGCGAACCCTGAAAATGTTGCCGGGTTTAGCGCAACAGCTTATTACTTTGGGCAATTGCTAAATGAGATGCTGGACGTACCCATCGGGCTACTGCATGACAGCTATGGTGGGTCATCAATCGAAGCCTGGATGTCGGCCTACGACCTGAAAGCTTTTCCAGAAGTAAAGGTCCCGCTTCCAACCGATACGATAAAAGATGTGGTGCGTACGCCGACTACATTATACAACGGTATGCTGCATGCCGTAATTGGCTACGGGATCCGTGGTGCGATCTGGTACCAGGGCGAATCAAATTACGAGCGTTCAGACCGCTACGAAGACCTGCTTCCCGCGATGGTAGCCAACTGGCGCCAATATTGGGATAATGGCAATTTTCCATTCTATTATGTTCAGATTGCCCCCTTCAGGTACAATGCGGTACCAAAACCAGACCCTAAGGCCAATTCTGCCTATCTCAGAGATGCACAGCGTAAGGCCTTGCCCAAGATCCCAAATGCCGGTATGGCAGTGATCATGGATATTGGCGAAGAGAAAATGATCCATCCATCACACAAAAAGGAAGGAGGTACACGTTTAGCTTATTTGGCATTGACGCAGACGTATGGCCTCAAAGGTCTGGTAGGCGTGAGTCCGACGTATGAATCGATCACCATCGATAAGGATAAAGCAGTGGTCAAGTTTGCAAATGTGCCCAACGGATTAACATCTTTCGGAAAAGAACTGTCTCTTTTTGAAATTGCAGGAAGCGATCAGAAATTCTATCCGGCAAAAGCTGTGATCAATGGAAGCAGCATTACGGTCACGTCAACAGATGTCAAAAATCCTGTTGCGGTGCGCTATGCGTTCAAGGATTTCGTGATTGGCGACCTGTTCGGCAACGAGGGACTTCCGGTCTCGTCGTTTAGAACCGACAATTGGTAATGAAAAGTTAAAAGTTAAAAGTGAAAAAGCCTGCAGGGCATAAAAAGTCCAATAAGGTGTCTTTGATGACGTATAGAAGAACAAATGATCATGAGCAAGAGCATAGCAGCTGTGTATAAGCTAAAAATCAACTTTCTTAACGGAGTGATTTTGCTCATCATTGCTTGTCCATTTCGAGCTTTTTCTCAAAATAATAAGCTAGCCAACAACAATTTAATCTGGTATACGCAAAGTAAGAATGCAAGCGAGTCAATGCCCTGTGGAGGTGGTGATGTGGGGCTTAACGTATGGGTTGAAAACAATGAGGTGTATGCCTATGTTGCCCGGAGCAATGCGTTTGACGAAAACAATACGTTGTTAAAGTTGGGGAGGATTAAACTAAAAATTTCGCCCAATCCTTTTGGTCCTAAAAATTTTAAGCAGGAGTTAATCCTGAAGGATGGATATGTGCAGATTTCAGGTTCAAATGGTAACCTGACTACTACCATCAACGTATGGGTAGATGTATTTAGTCCAGAAATTCACTTTGACGTTAGAGCCAATCAAAAAGTTGAGGTCACTGCAAGCTTTGAATCCTGGCGTTTTGCAGACCGCGTTACTAAAGGAAGGGAAAATAACCAGAATTCTTATAAGTGGGCGCCACAGGGCGTGGTAAAGACCAAACACGATGAAATAAAGTTCAATAACAACGAGATTTCATTTGTCCATAAAAATGCGGCCGAAACTGTTGTCGATGTAACCTTAGCACAACAAAAGTTAAGTCAGTGGAAAGATAGCCTCACCAATCCCTTAAAAAACGTCGTTTTTGGCGGTACTTTAAAAGGAACAAATATGGTAGCTGCTGGAATTGATGAAGGCAGCTATCAGCAGACACCTTTTAAGGCCTGGAAATTAAAGAGCAAGGAACCTTCGCGTACGCATCAACTGACAGCATCTTTATTTGCACAAGGTACTGAACAAGAGCAGTCAAAACATGCCCGTTCATGGACAGAAACTAAATTATGGTGGAATGCCTATTGGGACAGGAGCTTTGTTTATATCACTGCAAACGATGAAGAAGCCAATCAGGTTGGCCACAATTACCAGTTGTTCCGTTACCTTTTGGGATGCAATGCGATGGGAGTATGGCCTACCAAATTTAATGGCGGGCTGTTTACATACGATCCGGTACTGGTAGATACGACCTATCCTTTTACACCCGATTTCCGGAATTGGGGCGGAGGTATTTTTACCGCACAAAATCAACGGCTGGTTTACTGGCCTATGCTTAAAAGCGGTGATTATGACCTAATGAAGCCGCAATTTGAGTTTTATCTTTCCCTGCTCAAAACGGCCGAACACAGAAGCCAAGTCTATTGGCAGCATGCTGGGGCGAGCTTTACCGAGCAGCTGGAAAATTTTGGACTGCCCAATGCCGCTGAATATGGCTGGAAGCGGCCAGCAGGTTTTGATCCTGGGCTCGAATACAATGCCTGGCTCGAATACCAGTGGGATACGGTTTTGGAATTCTGTCAGATGATTCTGGAGACGGAACGCTACAATGGAAACGACATTAAAAAGTACATCCCATTGATTGAAAGCTGTCTGACTTTTTTTAAGGAACATTATACCTATTTGGCCAAGCAAAGGGGAGCAAAGGTATTGGATTCAGATGGGCACTTGGTACTTTATCCCGGCTCGGCGGCAGAAACCTATAAGATGGCCTATAATTCGACATCGACGATTGCGGCCCTAAAAACAGTACTGAACAGCTTGATGGCTTCACCATCCATTACCCCCGAAAAGAAAAAGGGCTGGCAGGAAATGCTGGCCATGATCCCGCCCATCAGCTACCGTGAATTTGGTGGCCATGTAACCATTGCTCCGGCAAAGGCCTGGGCACGGATCAACAATACCGAAAGCCCACAACTTTATCCGGTATTCCCATGGGGGATGTTCGGACTTGGAAAACCTGGTCTGGATACGGCCATCAATACCTATCAATATGATGCGGACGTCCTGAAATTCAGGAGCCATGTGGGATGGAAACAAGACCTGATCTTTGCCGCCAGATTGGGCCTTACCGATGAGGCCGCAAGATTGGTGAAGCTGAAGATGAAAGATTCCGGGAGAAGGTATCCCGCTTTTTGGGGCCCGGGATTTGATTGGGTGCCAGACCACAACTGGGGAGGCTCGGGCATGATCGGGCTCCAGGAAATGTTGATGCAATGCGATGGGGAGAAAATTTTATTGCTGCCATCCTGGCCCAAAGCATGGGACGTTCATTTTAAATTGCACGCACCGCAACAGACTACTATAGAATGTACGTTCAAAAACGGAAAAATAGAAGAATTGAAAATATCGCCAGAAAGCAGAAGGAAGGATGTGGTGATATGGTAATCAAACAGAAAGCATGAACTTAAACTTAGACAATAAAATCATCGTGGTAACGGGAGGCGCAAAGGGCATCGGCCGTGCCATGGCCGAAGTATTCGCACAAGAAGGCGCTACAGCCGTGATTATTGGAAGAAAAGCGGTCGACAATGAAAAAGTAGTGGCCGAAATCAATCGCCAAAACGGCAAGGCCTGCCAGTTTGAAGCTGAACTTGCCGATCCGAAGGCCTGTGAAACAGTCATTAAAAGCATTCTGGACAAGTTTGGAAGGATAGATGGCCTGGTGAACAATGCAGGGGTAAATGATGGCGTAGGACTAGAAAATGGCAACTATGAGGATTTCATGGCTTCACTGCACCGAAATGTAGTTCATTATTACCTATTGGCGCATTATGCTTTGCCAGCTTTGATCCAATCGAAAGGTGCAATTGTAAACATCACCTCCAAAACAGCCGAAACCGGACAGGGCAATACATCAGCCTATGCTGCGGCCAATGGCGGACGTAACGCCCTGACCCGTGAATGGGCCGTTGAACTGTTGAAATACGGGATCCGTGTCAATGCCGTAGTCGTAGCCGAATGTTGGACACCGGCCTACGAAACCTGGATTGAAACACTTGCCGATGCTGAAGAAAAGTTAAAAGAAATTACGGCTAAAATCCCATTGGAGAATAGGATGACCACTGCAACCGAAATCGCAAATATGGCTGCCTTTCTCATGTCCGACAAATCTAGCCATACCACAGGACAAATCATCCATGTAGATGGAGGCTATGTGCACCTGGATCGGGCATTGGCGAATGCTTGATAGTTATCAGTTTTCAGTTCATAGTTTATAGTTATCAGTTTATAGTTTTCAGTTTATCCCGAAGTAACGCCTGTGGCGTAAGTTCACAGTTTAAAACCCCTAGTACTAGTCCCTGTAGTCACGCTAGTGTACTGCAGGGCAGTTAACCAATTAACCAATTCAACAATTAACCATTTAATGAAATCTCTAATCTGTACAACTCCGGGCCAATTTGATTATGCGGAAGCTGCGCAGCCCACTTTAGTATCGGGGCAGGCAATCATCAAGATCAAAAGAATTGGCATTTGTGGCACCGATCTTCATGCGTATGAGGGTACACAGCCGTATTTTAGCTATCCCAGGATATTGGGACATGAGCTTTCTGGAGAATTGGTGGCCATAAATGATCAAACATCATTTAAAATAGGCGAAGCCGTAACCTTTATTCCCTACTTCAACTGCGGCAACTGCATTGCCTGCCGCTCCAATAAGCCAAACTGCTGCGTGAAGATGCAGGTCTGCGGAGTGCATGTAGATGGGGGAATGAGGGAATACTTAAGTGTTCCAGAATGGACTTTGCTGCATGGTGATGGGCTAAGCTATGATGAACTGGCATTGGTAGAACCGCTGGCCATTGGTGCGCATGGCGTGAGGAGGGCAGATGTACAACCAGGTGAGTTTGTATTGGTTATTGGTGCAGGGCCCATCGGCTTGGGTACCATGGAATTTGCAAGGATTGCCGGAGCTCAGGTCATTGCCCTGGACATTAACGATTCGAGATTGGCCTTCTGTCAGTCGAACCTCCAGGTGCAGCATACCATCAATGCCGGCACCGAAAATGTATCGGAACGGCTGGCCCAAATTACTGGGGGCGACATGCCAACGGTGGTAATCGATGCAACTGGAAGTCAAAAGGCCATTAACAATGCCTTTCAATACATGGCCCATGGCGCCAGGTTTGTGCTCATCGGTCTGCAAAAAGGAGACATTTCATTTAGCCATCCAGAATTCCACAAACGGGAAGGTACTTTAATGAGCAGTAGAAATGCCACAAAAGTAGACTTTGAGCATGTCATCTCTGCTATGAAAGCCGGACTGGTTAGCCCCACAAACTACATTACGCACCAAGTCAGCTTTGAACATGTTGCCGAGCAGTTCGAAAGTTGGCTAGATCCCAAAAATGGGGTCATCAAGGCCATGATTTCCTTATAACTGAACCTAGTGTTCGGAGGATGTACGAAGAAACAGAGATTCCTTCGGGAAAGCTTCGTTTAAACGATGGTTTTACGAACAAACCCCGAACAAGACTCGAACAGTTCTCGAAAGGTGTACGATGGTTGGTAGTTGATAGTTAGTAGTTCATAGTTTTTAGTTGATTGCCCTGTAGTCACGCTAGTGTACTGCAGGGCTAACATATTAACCAATTAAACAATTGGGGCCTATGCTTGTAAAATCGCCCCTTTGCGTATCATGGTGCCTAAGGTGCTCTATATATGTTCCTTTCATGGGGATAAAATTACCAATACCATTTGCATGAAGTCAATACCACGTTTTCAACAAAAGTTTCTGATTTTTTTATTTGTATGTTTTTTATCAATTTTTTCTTTGCTTGTGTGATTTGTGTGTTTTTTCAGTTATTATTGTAACGTGATTTTTTATTGTTTCTAATTAACGTCAAACATTCCGAAGATAAATTTTGTCTTACCCTCTATGAAAGGACAACAAAAACAAGATTGGATTAAAGTAAAGCATACTGCTGTTGACCAATCGCTCCAAGGTCAACTTAATTCAATTGAATTTAAAGACCATGGCTCCCACATTGTTTTTATCCCCTCGCTTAACCTCAGCGCGTATGGCGACTCACAAGAAGAAGCACACGCAATGATGAAAGATATTGTTCTAAAAGATTTCTGTGATACATTAATGCACCAATCTTTTGAAAAGATTATTTCAGATTTAAAAGAATTAGGATGGAGTCAAAGTCCATTCTTTAAAAAAGAGCTCAGCAAAACTGCTTATGTTGATAAGCAAGGACTACTTAAGGATTTGAATGTATCTGAACACACTGAAATAATAGAAAGGCTAGTAACTGTTTAGCCTATGTCTGGATATCGGCCTGTCAAGATAAAGTGTTGGGTTGCCTTTCTCAAAAGCAAGGGTTGCACTTACAAGTCTACAGAAGCCTCACATGACAAATACAAATGCCCAGGTTGTACCAGGTCAATTATTCATAGGGAAAAAGATAAAGATATCCCCCCATTTCATATTGATAGAAACCTAGAATCAATGAAAGTCGATAAGTCTGAATTTTGGCAGTGGGTTAAAGATAATTGCTAACCTACTTGGTAGCTTTGTATGTAAAATACCTATTACCCCCCTCCTAAATTACAGTTTAACGCTATCAACAATATTTTAAGCGATTACAAAAAGTTAGCTACTCTTTAAGGCTTGCTCAATTAGAATACGCACCGTTGGGTACGACCCTTTTGAAATGAGCACTGCGTTAACATCTCTGTCTAATTCTACCTTTTCTTTTAGGCATATTCTGGCCATAGTCAAGGTTGTTTCTTTTCTACAAATGAGATAGAGGATACCGCTATTAAAACATAGCGACGTTAGACGCAGTGACATCAATGAATCCTTTCATGTCGATTTTTTTTAAATGAACATTGAATCTAACAGTTCGCCCCTCCATAAAATGTTCTATTTTTTTCATTTGCAGAAGTTAACTTAATATGCCAAAGAATTAACCGATTAACCATTCTAACTACCAGAACCTCACATATAACATCGTTAAAATCAATAAGGTAATGACGATCATGGCCAAGATGCTTGGGGAGACCTTGAACATGCTCTTATCAATTTCAAAAGCCTTTGGATTGATTTTAGGCCCGGCCAAGCTTAATACGATCATCACCAACATGGTAAAGGCAAATGCCCAGCCCATCCAGATCAGGAACGGAATTTCATAGACACCATTGCTGTTCAGGTAAGCCGTATAGAGCCAAGTTTCATGTCCAAACCAACTTGTGGCAAAGCTATTGAAGAAGATGGACATCACGATCCCCGTTAAGAGCCCCACTACGGCAGCTGTGCCCGTTGTCCTTTTCCAGAACATGCCCAAGATGAACATGGCAAATACACCCGGACTAATAAACCCGGTATATTTCTGGATAAAGGTAAATCCGCCTTCTCCGCCAATGCCAAGAAGATCTTTCCAGGTCAGCAATATCGAAATCACAATGGCCAACAAAATCGTGATGCGGCCTACGCGGACCATTTTCTTTTCTTCTGCTTCTTTGTTGATGTATTTTTTATAGATATCAAGGGTGAAAATGGTAGAGATGCTGTTTGCCTTTCCGGCAAGGGAGGCAACAATGGCGGCTGTTAGGGCAGCCAGTGACAATCCTTTGAGGCCAGTAGGGAGGAAGGTGAGGATGGCCGAGTAGGCATTATCCGCAACTACTTTGCCCGTAGGGGCCATTTCTGCCTGTAATGCGCCATTTCTGTGCAGCACGTAAGCCGCTATTCCAGGGAGCATGACAATAACAGGCATACCCAATTTTAAGAACCCGGCAAATAGAATTCCCTTTCTTGCTGTCTTCAGGTCAGCACCCAATGCCCTTTGTGTGATGTATTGGTTACATCCCCAATAATTTAGGTTCACAATCCATTGTCCGGCAAAATACATGGCAATACCTGGAAGTGATAGGTATTTGTTAATGTACTCTTGTGACGAGTTGGCATTTGGTTTTTCCAAAATCATTTTGAAATGGTCTGGCGAATCGTTCATTAAGACCTTAAAGCCTGCAATGGCATCCTTACCAAGTCCAAAGTGTTCACTTACCAAGGTTAGGGCGATATAGGTTGTTGCCAATCCGCCAACAATCAGTACGATGACCTGGATCACATCTGTAAAACCGATCACCTTCATTCCGCCCAAGGTAATGATGAGGGCAAAAATGGCCAATCCGATCATCACATAGCCGAAATATGCTGGATTGATGATACCACTGATGGCAATTGCCCCAAGGTAAAGGATAGAGGTCAGGTTAACAAAAATATAGAGGAACAGCCAGAATATAGCCATGATCAAGCTGACCGTTTCATTGTACCTGGTCTGCAAAAATTGCGGCATCGTAAAAATCTTGTTCTTCAGGTAGATGGGAATGAACCAGACCGCTACGATGATCAGGGCAATTGCAGCGATCCATTCATAGGCCGCTACCGCGATACCTACCGTAAATCCCTGTCCACTCATACCAATAAATTGCTCGGCAGAGATATTGGAAGCAATAAGCGATGCGCCGATTGCCCACCAGGTCAATGAGCCTTCTGCCAAAAAGAAATCATGGCTGCCTGAAACCGCCTTGTTTTTTTTGCGGCTATAGATCCAATAGCCATAAAAGGCAATCAGGATAAAGTAGATGATAAATACGGTAAAATCAACCGCGGTCAACTTGTTCATAGTGGTTCAATTTGCCCAGGCATGTCCCGGGTGGTTTATTTTTGGTTAATTATTTGTAATATACTTCATTCCAGTGCAATTCATTTCTAAATTGATCAATTTTTGTGTCTTCCCCAATACTTACGAACTCAACATCTGCAATATTGGCAAAATCAAGCAGGTGTGCGGTAGTCAAATTTTGGCTATACGCGGTATGGTGTGCCCCACCGGCATAAATCCAGGCCGCACAACCTGTCTTCATATCCGGTAGTGGCTTCCATAATACCCTTGCAACTGGTAGTTTAGGCAGGTCATGTTTAGCTTCTACTGCTTTAACTTCATTTACCAACAGCCTAAATCTATTGCCCATATCGATCAATGAAGCGTTCAGTGCATCGCCTCCGGCAACATTGAAGACCAGACGTGCCGGATCAGCCTTGCCGCCAATGCCCAATGGGTGGACTTCCAATTTTGGCCTTCCCTTGGCCAAGGAGGCATCAATTTCAAGCATATGCGATCCCAATACCATCTCGTTGGTCGGATCGAAATGATAGGTATAGTCTTCCATAAAGGCATTACCACCATCAAGGCCAGCGCCCATGACCTTACAGGCGCGCACCAAGGCTGCAGTTTTCCAATCGCCTTCGCCAGCAAAACCATAGCCGGCGGCCATTAATCTTTGGGCGGCAATGCCTGGCAGCTGGACCATCCCATGCAGGTCTTCGAATGTGTCTGAGAATCCTTTAAAATTCCCATCTTTTAAAAAGCGGTGGAGACCGATTTCAATTTTTGCGGCATCATAAACGGCCTGATGTTTTGCACCGCCTGTCCTAAGTTCGGCAGCCATATCATAGCTTTCTTCATATTCCGCGATCAATTCCTTAACGGCCTGATCGCTGCTACTGTTAATGATGTCTACCAGATCGCCAATGCCGTAGGTGTTTACAGAAAAGCCAAACTTCATTTCAGCTTCTACTTTGTCGCCCTCAGTAACAGCTACATATCGCATGTTATCACCAAACCGGGCAAACTTGGCTCCTTGCCAATCGTTCCATCCTGCGGCAGCACGGCACCAGGTATTGATCTGGTCAATGACACCTTCATCCTGCCAATGGCCCACCGCCACTTTCCGGTCCTTGCGCATCCTGGTCACTATGAAGCCGAACTCACGGTCGCCATGGGCGCTCTGGTTCAGGTTCATGAAATCCATATCGATGTCATTCCATGGAATGTCCCTATTAAATTGGGTATGGAGATGCAATAAGGGCTTTTGTAGGATATTTAATCCCCTGATCCACATCTTGGCCGGAGAAAAAGTATGCATCCAGGTAATGACCCCAATACAATTTTTAGCGGTATTGGCCTGTAATAAGGTCTCAAAAATCTCTTCAGGAGTTTTAACGATAGGCTTGTATACCACCGCCACTGGTATTTTGTCGTGCTTGTTGAAGAAATCAGCCACTTGCTGTGCATGGGAAGCCACTTGTTTCAAGGTTTCTTCGCCATATAAATGTTGTGTTCCGGTAATGAACCAAACTTCGAATGTCTTTAGATTGATCACTGGTTAAATTTTTGACTGGTTAATTGTTTAATTGTTTAACTGGTTAATTGCCTTGCAGCACATTAGCGTAACTGCAGGTAACTATGAACTGTGAACTAAATCACTTCTGGCCATAATACGCATCTGAACCATGTTTGCGTTCGAAATGCTTTTTGATCAGGGAATCTTTTAATCGTGGTGCCTGCAGGCTGATTTGTTGGGTTAAAATGGCCATCTGGGCAACTGCTTCCAGTACGGCGCTGTTATAGACTGCTTTTTCTGCGGTTTTGCCCCAAGTAAATGGCGCATGGTTACCAACAAGGATCATTTCAACTTCCTGATGGTTTAAGCCTAATTTGTTAAAATGGTTGATGATCTGAAATCCGGTTTCATGTTCATAGTTGCCTTTGATCATTTCATCTTCCATAGGTGGCGCGCAGGGAATATCCACGGTTAAATGATCGGCATGGGTCGTTCCATAGATCGGGATGGGCATCTGGGCCTGTGCCCAAGCGGTAGCATAGGTAGAATGTGTATGTACGATTCCGGCTATGTCAGCCCAATTCTTGTACAGTACGGCATGTGTTTTCGTGTCTGATGAGGGGCGGAGCTTTCCTTCGACTGTTTGTCCGTCGAAATCGACAATGACCATGTGATCTGGTGTAAGTTCCGCATAGGGCACACCGCTCGGCTTAATGGCAAATAAGCCCTGCTTTTGGTCGGCCGCACTCACATTGCCAAATGTAAACAATACCAGGTTGAGCTTTGGCAGCTGCATATTGGCGTGATAGGCTTGTTCCTTTAGATCTTGATAACTCATGATAGGTAAGGTTTTACGTCCTTTTTGTTGTATTTTTCGATGTACCTTCCGAGTGCCAGGTATTGTTGGTAATGTTCACGGTACATTTTCTGTTTTTTACGGTTGGGCTGGTATTCCTTTTCAAATCCCGTTCCCATGGCATCCATTGCGGCTTCCACGTTAGGGTAAACGCCTGCTATAACTGCGGCAAACATGGCGGCACCCAGTGCGCAGGTGTGTTCAAAGCGATGGATCAGGATTGGCATTTCGAGAATATCGGCCATCATTTGCATCACATAGGGCGATTTTTTTGCCACTCCACCAATGCCGATAATGCCATGCACCGGAATATCTTGTTCCTTATAGCATTCGATGATGCTTTTTGCGCCAAAGCAGGTAGCTTCTGCCAGTGCCCTAAATAGGCTAGGGGCATCTGTGCCCAAGTTCAGTCCGGTAATGGCGCCTTTGAGTTCCTGGTTTTGGATGGGGGTTCTACGGCCATTGAGCCAGTCGACCGCTATTTCGTGGTAATCTCCATCGCCCAAAGCAGCTGCCTGCTCACTTAAAGTGGAGATGATCTTGCTTTCCAATTCTTCTTTCAGTGCCTGAGCAGTAGCAGGGTCGATCAATGTGCTCTGTGCCAATAAATTGTTCAGCGGCCAGCTGATCAGGTTTTTAAACCAGGCATATACATCGCCAAAGGCAGATTGTCCGGCTTCAAGTCCAATCAGGTCAGGGATAATCGATCCATCTACCTGTCCACAGATACCTTTGACCAGTTTGCCTTCCATTTCTGCTTTAGGGATGACTACCATGTCGCACGTACTGGTGCCGATCACCTTGCTTACGAAATAAGGTTTGATCTGCCCGCCTACGGCACCCATGTGGGCATCGAAAGCACCTACGCCTACCCATACATCTGTAGTTAAGCCTAACTTTTCGGCCCATTCAGCGCTCAATTTTCCGGCAGCAACAGCTGAAGTATAGGTTTCATCGAATAACCTGGCCCTAAATCCTTTCAATAATGGATCAAGACTGGCAAAGAATTCCTCAGGAGGCAGGCCTCCAAATTCCTCCGCCCACAGGGCTTTATGTCCGGCTGCGCACCTGCTTCTTTTCATCTGTTTGACATCGGTTTCGCCACAAAGCAGGAAAGGAAGCCAATCGCACTGTTCGGCCCAGGAGTAGATGCCATTCCTCACTGCCCTGTCTTCGCGCAGTACATGTAAAAGTTTTGACCAGAACCATTCAGAGGAGTAGATGCCACCAGAATATTGGAGATAGTCGGTTTCAAATTTTTCGGCGTGCGCATTGATTTCATTTGCTTCCTTAATTGCCGTATGGTCTTTCCAAAGCACAAACATGGCATTTGGATTTTCTTCAAAACCTGGTTTAAGCGATAGCGGAACGCCATGCCCATCAACAGCGATTGGGGTAGAGCCTGTTGTATCGACCGAAATGCTCCTGATTTTTTGGGCAATGGCCGGATCACCTGATTTTTGAAGGCAGGCTTTGATCGTATGGATTAATCCTTCTATATAATCTAAGGGATGCTGCCTGAATTGATTCTTTGCCGGGTTGCAGTAAAGGCCTTTCTGCCATCGGGGATAAAGGAATACGGCGGAGGAGATTTCATTGCCATTAGCGGCATCAACCAAAACCGAACGCACAGAGTCCGTTCCATAGTCTACGCCGATTACATAGTTTGCTTCGTTCATACAGATTAATAAATGTCTAATTAACGTTTATTTATTTGAAATAAAAAATTTTTATTCAAAAACTCAATCTGTTAAAGTTACATGGATAGCTAAAGATCTGGGGGTTATCAGTCTGAGCTCTTGAAGGTCAACAACCCCGGATCAATATCAATAACGTTAAAGCTTATTCATAATGGAAGGCCGTTGAAACAAACTCTAGGACCAGGGGCAGGGCAGAACGCCAGTAGGTCCAGGTATGGCCGCCATCACGCACCCGGTATTCGTGCGGAATGTTCTTTTTGCGCATCATGATGTGCACCATTTCATTGCCTTCATATAAGAAATCATCATCGCCACAATCGATATACCAGCGCACCTGATTTTTCTGCTTGTCTGGCATGCTGCTGATCATCCCCATGATGGTCTGTTCATTAAAAGTTTTGAGGATCAGGGAATCGGCAATATTTGGACTGTTCTTAAACATGGACTTATAATTTTCGAGGCTTGTGGTACCTACCGAGGCACTTAATGGGCAGGCAGAAGAAAACATATCCGGATGCTTGAGGGCATAATAGAAAGAACCTCCACCGCCCATTGATAGTCCGGCTACCGCCCTAAAACGTTTATCGGCCTTAACACGGTAGTTTTTCTCAATGTATGGAATCAATTCCTTGAAGAAAAATTCTTCATAGCTCCAATCGGGCTGATTGTAATAGCCCTGCTTGGCTCCGCCGGCATCTGGTGTAACGATGATCATGGGCGTGGCACTACCGGAAAGAATGGCTTTCGTAGCGATCGTATTCAGCTCCCCAAATTGGGTCCATCCACTTTGGCTATCGCCTGCACCATGCAAAAGGTAGAGTACGGGATAACTGCGGTTTGAAGTTTCATAATCTGGAGGCAGATAAATGGCGAATTTCCGTTCCATTTTTAGGATCTTGCTGGGAAAACTTACGTTGTCGTAGATTTTCCCTGTCTGTGCAAAAGCTGAGCTGAGGAGAAATAAAAATAAGAATGGGAGCGATAAAGATTTTTTCATGATCTGGTTTTTTGGTTAATGCTAATTTAGCATTTATAAATGTATTAATGTATATACAAATAATAGGCATGGCTATAGAAATCGTTAAAATAAATGCGGTACCAAAAGTTTTTTAACCTCTGTTTTAATGGGTTAAGTGCTATTTTCAAAAAAAAAGAAGTCAGGTTTTGCAGAATTAATCAGCATTCGTACCTTTGCGCCGGAGAGTTGGCAGAGTGGTCGAATGCGGCAGTCTTGAAAACTGTTGACTGTAACAGGTCCGGGGGTTCGAATCCCTCACTCTCCGCAAGCAAATGCTGCCCAATAGGGCGGCATTTTTTGTTCCAGTCGAGCTGAGCATGCTTGAGCGAAGACTAACATAAATGCCGATCGAGCGCAGCGACTAAGCATTTGCTTGGACGACCCCCCCTTCGGGATCACCGGGGGTAATCCTCACTCTCCGCAAGCAAATGCTGCCCAATAGGGCGGCATTTTTTGTTCCAGTC